>NZ_LODI01000024.1:183905-200315 GCF_001468485.1 Pseudoalteromonas sp. H71 | reverse complement strand
GTAAGAGATAAATTTGGTAGCGAGCGCAGCGGCCAAATTATTACCTACTTAAATGGCATTGTGTGCTTTATTCCTGCGTTGGCGCCCATTTTAGGTGCTTGGTTAACGGTTAAGTTTGGCTGGGAAATGAACTTCTTATTTTTAACTGGGTTTGCATTAGTAGGCTTTATTGTAACGCTGTTCTTTTTTAGAGAAACACGACCAGCCGATAGCGTGTATCAGGGGCATATTCTCGACTTAAGACGCTTTATACCCATTATTTCTACGCCACTATTTTTATTTAATAGCTTACTTTGTATGGTCACAATGTCGGTTATTTTAGTATTTGTCACTTTAGCGCCAGGGTGGATCATTACTGAACTTGGCGGCAGCGTGGCTAACTTTACATTTTGGTTTTCACTTAATGCTGTTTTAAGCATTATTGCCAGCTTTGTTATGCCGCTATACATAAAGCGCCACCCCAAACGTGCTTTGAAAATAGGGTTACTCCTATTGGTTAGCTCTGGTTTATTGATGCTCGTGTTTAGCCAATATAAATCGGCACTCGCGTTAATGATCCCCATGTTTGTTGCTGCATTTGGCTTTGCACTTACCCTTGGCTCTGCAGCAGGAAGAGCATTAAGCCTCTTTCCTAAGCAAGCAGGAACAGCTTCAGCGCTGCTTGGTGCAATGCAAATGAGTGGAGCAAGTTTGCTGGTGTTCATTACTCAATTTTTACAATTATCGACCCCGATATTAATTGGCGTCCACTTTTTATTATTGGTGCCTTTTAGCTATTTGTTGTTTCGCAAAGCACAGTTTTCATAACCTACTTAACAAAAATTAATCATTAGTGGGTAAGTTACTTATATTTACCCACTGTTAACTGGGATCTGTTGACCTTTCAAAGTCAAATTTTCAGCAGCCTATGTAGTGTGGTTATTACCCATAAATTGGCGATAACGCAGCATTAATGCCAAACAAGCGTTGCCCAAGGGGGTCTTCCTAGAGGCTATCTACTCTTTGTTGCCTACATGGATGTAGGTAAGGGGCGTGAGTAGGATGCGGAAGCTTTACTCAGTAAAGCTTATTCTTACAAGGATGTAAGCCAGTTGAATAACGCAGGAACGGTTATCGACTGCCCACCAGGTTACAAACCTCATGCCGCGATTAAATAACCCCTAGTTTAAAAAACTTTAATCCGCAAAGATCAACAGACCCTAATAACCCAATCAATATTATTTCATTTTTATTAACAATCTACCATTGCAATCTAGGTACAACTCCTCTATCGTTAATTTAAGTTAACAAAGGGTTAACAATATAATTCTAGGATGTAAAAATGAAAAAAAATAAACTTGCCTTAGCATTAATTTTATCTGGTTTATGTGCTGCAGGTAATGCAAGTGCACAAAACGATCGTTTCATAATTCAAGTCGATAACAACAAAAAAGGTGTCGTAAAAGCGCTTACTAAAAAGCTCGGTGGTGATATAAAAGTTGACGGTAACGGGTTTATTGCCGCTGAATTTACCGGCCACGATTTAACAAGCTTAAAAGGTTTACTGAATAACCCTCACATAAACCTTATTGAAGAAGACCAAAAACGTGTTCCTTTATCATTATTTAATGATGACGCTGGCAACGCAATGCAACAACAAATTACACCGTATGCTGTTTATCAATCTCAAGCTGACCAGGTAACATTTGACGCTAATGCGGGTATGAAAGTATGTGTTATTGATTCTGGCTTGGACAGCTCAAACCCTGATTTTATTTGGGGAAACATCACAGGTGATAACGACAGCGGCACAGGTAACTGGTTCGATAATGGTGGGCCACATGGGACTCATGTTGCGGGTACCATAGGTGCAGCTGATAACAACTCAGGTGTTGTAGGTATGGCACCGGGTGTTGCTATGCACATAATAAAAGTATTTAACGAATCTGGCTGGGGTTATTCATCAGACCTAGCACAAGCTGCTAATTTATGTTCTCAGGCAGGTGCAAATATTATCAGCATGAGCTTAGGCGGCGGTGGCTCAAACAGCACTGAATCGAATGCTTTTGCTAACTTTACTAATTCTGGAGGCCTCGTAGTTGCTGCAGCCGGTAACGATGGCAACAACGTTCGTTCATACCCAGCTGGCTACCCATCAGTTATGATGGTGGGCGCAAATGATGCAGATAATCAAATTGCTGACTTTTCACAATTTCCGAGTTGCTCATCAGGTAAGGGCAGACGTGTTACAACTGACGAAACAGTATGTGTTGAAGTGACTGCGGGTGGTGTAGATACGCTTTCAACCTACCCTGCTGGCATGGCATCCGCTGCAAATATGTCTGCTGACGGCACACCATACGCATCATCTGCAATGGAAAATACTGGTCAAGCATCAGCATCTGCGTACTTTATGGGAACTGCGGAAAATATTGACAATGGTGCTGCTGGGAAAGTGTGTTTAATCGACCGTGGTGTAGTTTCTTTTTATGACAAAGTGGCCAATTGTGAAAATTCAGGTGGAATAGGCGCTGTTATCATTAACAACGAAGCGGGTATGCTTTACGCAACACTTGGCGATACTAACAATACAACAATCCCGGCTGTGGGTGCCGCATTTGAAGATCGCACTGCACTGCTTGGTAGTACAACTGTAACCATAGATATTGGCGCATCTGACTATGGGTTCATGAGTGGTACATCAATGGCAACGCCAGCGGTATCGGGTATTGCTGCACTTGTATGGTCAAACCATAGTGAATGTACAGGTACGGAGATTCGTGACGCTCTAAAAGCAACTGCACAAGATCAAGGCGCAACAGGTCGCGATGATTACTTTGGGTACGGCATTGTAAAAGCAGCCGACGCCGATGCCTATCTAATAGCCAATGGCTGTGCGGGTGGCGATAATGGTGGCGGTGGTACTGACCCAGAACCTGTGGGTGACATAACGCTTTCTGCATCAGGTTATAAATCAAAGGGCACTAAGTATGTTGACCTTAATTGGGCTGGTGCAACAACAAGCCAAGTGGATGTTTACCGTAACGGTAGCAAAGTAACAAGTACAGCTAATACTAATAGCTTCACTGATAGAATATCGACCAAAGGTGGCGGCACATACACTTACCAAGTATGTGAAGCACAAAGCACAATCGCGTGCTCTAACAACTCAACCGTTACTTTTTAATAAAAACGTAACCTACAAAAGCGGGCAAAAGCCCGCTTTTTATTTACTTAGTTGCTTGGTAAACTCACCCATCCTTTAGTAACCAGTTCTAATGATGATTAACCCCGATTTTCTTTTCTCATTTTTAATTGCTAGTTTTTTAATGGCAGTTGCTCCTGGCCCTTCGAATGCATTTTTAATGGCACAAACATTTGCAAATGGCCGCACCGCAGGTATGCAAAGTGCATTTGGTTTTGCATTAGGTGGTGTTGTGCATACCTTTTTTGCCGTAATAGGTTTAAGTGCTATTTTAAAAGCATCCCCTACGGCCTATAGTGCTGTTCAATATGCTGGTGCCGCTTATTTGTGTTATTTGGGCTTTATGATGATAAAAAGCACGACAGCTGCCACACAACCCCAAAGTGAAGATAAGCCACACATAAGCACAGCTAAAAAGTCTAATGTGATGTTTCAAGCCATGATGACCGAAGTGCTTAACCCCAAAGTCGCTTTATTTTTTATTGCTTTTATTCCACAGTTTGTAGACCCCAACTTATCATCAGCCACTTTTCAACTCGCATTTTTTGGCCTGCTATACCCTATTTTTGCTTTTCCAATAGACTGCACGTATATTTATTTTGGCGACAAAATCGCTCAGTTTTTTAGGCAGCATCCAAATAGTCAACTTTGGATTGATAGAGTAACGGGAATAATATTTATTGCCCTAGCTATTAATCTACTATTATAACTTTCCTAATTTTGCTAACAGTTGGTGTAACTATGAGCATTTAGGCACAAATAAAAAGAATTAATATGGAACAAAAAACACAATCGCTTCCTGCAAAAAAAAATATTGCCCTTGTTGCTCACGATGGCAAAAAAGCCGCGCTAAAGCGGTGGTGTGACAAACATAAAAGCACACTGAGTAAACACACCTTATATGGCACAGGTACAACGGGGCATTTAATTCAAAAAAGTACAGGGCTTGATGTTGTTCAGCTTTTGAGTGGCCCAATGGGTGGCGACCAGCAATTAGGCGCAAAAATAGCAGAACATGAAATTCATGTTTTAATATTTTTTTGGGACCCTTTAGCCTCACAGCCTCATGATCCTGATGTAAAAGCATTACTGCGTTTAGCCGCTGTTTGGAATATTCCCGTGGCGTGTAATGAGGTAAGTGCTGATATGCTACTAAGCTCTCCTTTAATGGACACCGAGCTTGAGCGCACTTTGCCAGATTACGAAAAATACCTCGCAACCCGACAAATAAGTCTATAAAGCCTTATAAGCTACTTATAAAGCATGCTGGCCCATTTAGTCAGGCCAGCAGTTACGCTACCAAAGTGGTCACCATTAACCATATTAATATTACCTAAGTGCTCGCTAAGTGCTGCTTTAATTAGTGGAGATTGCGCACTGCCCCCCGTTAAATAAATAACGTCTGGAGTTGTTTGCGCGTCACTTATTGCTTGTTTTGCCAACGTGACTATTTGGCTAATACTACTTTCTACAGCTAACGATAAGTCATGAACTGATAAACTTTTACTAAGTTCGGTATCTAAAAAGCGCAAGTCACAGTTAAAATCATTTGTTGACGATAGTGCTATTTTTGCGGCTTCACCTTGCTGAACAAGTTGATGTCCTTGCTTATTTTGCTGTAAATGAATTAAGCGCTTATAAAGCGCTGGTGCACTTACATCGCGTAATTGTGCATTAAGCTCTCGCGCCTGACTTTCACTGTAAAATTGGCTTTGTAAATTAACATCGTTAATTTTACAGGCTTGCCAAAACGGCTGATTTGGCAAGGGCAATCCTGATTTAAATGTACTACCCAGCCCCAATAAAGGCATTAAACCATGAAAGCTCAATGCAATATCTAAATCGTTTCCACCAACACGCTTACCACTGTGAGCTAAAAAGTCGTTATCACGCTGACTATTTCCTCTAAAACTGGGGCCCATTTGCACAAATGAACAGTCACTGGTGCCTCCACCAATATCTATAACCAACACTTTCTGATCGTGTGTTAAATCACTTTCATAGTCGATACCGGCTGCAAGCGGCTCATATAAAAAATCAACGTCTTTAAAACCAGCTCGTTTTGCTGCTCGCTCTAAAATACCAATAGCTTGCTGGTTAGACTGCTCACCACCCACCGCCTGAAAATTTACAGGGCGGCCAATAACAGTTTGAGTAAGTTCTTTTTCTAAAGATTGCTCTGCACGTTGTTTTATTTTTAAAATCATTGCCGTTGCAATGTCTTCAAAAAAGTTGATCTGCCCTTGCTTTAAACCGGTTGCGCCAAAAAACGATTTGGGTGACTTAACAAAGTACCCTTCTTCAGGGAATTGAACGTATTCACTAATTGCTTCTCGGCCAATAAATAAGGTCTCATCTGAAGGTTGTAAATCAAGGTCTGATTTAATTCGAGGTAATGAATTTAAGAGGGCTTGGCGCTGAGAATTAAAATCTTGCTCGTGTGCGGTGGCTTTTAAATGCTTAGCCACAAAATCAACTACCAAAGCACTATGATGCGTATAAAGTGTAGAAGGTAAGTAATGTTTGCCATGCTCTAAAGGCACTAACTGAACATTATTATCGTTCATTACACCCATAGCACAATTAGAACTACCGTAATCAAAACCTACAAACATATACCACCACACATTACCAAAAAGGCCGCGCAATTTAGCATACTTAAGATTACTTTTAAATTGCTATATGCTTTCTCTTACTCTCAAAAAACTAGCAAAGCGTGGAAGACCATTCTTAGTTAACCCGTGAAAACGATAGGTTACTGTGCTACCAATGGCCGGTGGGTTTTGCCGTTGGGCATCACTAAACCCTGTACCAATTGAAAACAACTGCCCAGAGGCTGACTTAACGCGCAGCGCACCAAGCATCCCCGTGTATTTACCTTTACCCGGCAAATGAGCAATAACAACCGCCTCAGCATCAAGGTAAGGCTTTAGCTTTAACAAAACACCACTTCGCCCACTTTTATGTTTTGCATCAGCTAGGTGCAGCATAACGCCTTCTGCACCCTGTGCCGTTATGCTATTGAAGTAATCAGAGAGCTGTTTGTTATCTTTAAATTGAACCTGCTTAACTGCTTGGATATGGGGCTGATTAATATGTATAACAAGTTGAGAGTAATTTTTATAACGCTCACTGAAAGGTAGGGTTTTATCTGGCATATCAAATATTTTGTAAGTGACAGTTTGCCAGTCTTGGTTATTTGGTATTTTAGTTCTTACTATACCGCTTAATGCAGCAAAATGTGCCCGTTCAGTCCAAAGCTCGCCGTCTAACCATATGTTAGGCAGTGATGCGCTAAACCAAGGTGGTGCATTAATCACATTACCTTTGCGAGTAACAAACTGTGTGCCGGTCCATATGGCTCTTACACCGTCAAATTTCTCGCTGACTAAGTAGGCGCTAATATCGTCGTGCTTTTCTTCATCATACACTTTGGCTAATAATACAGAAGGCTGAGAAGTATAAGCCGAGCAGCTAAACAAAATAACCGTAATTAATAACATCCATTTTAGAGCAATCATTAGCGCATCCAAGCTAGGTAATAGTGACTTAAACTATAGTTGAGATTGCACCCATTGCCAAAACTCCTCAAGGTTACCCATGCAATAGGTCGCTTTGCTAAAGTCATGCTCTTTGGTGTGGCTATTTGCAATAGCAACCACTCTTAAGCTCGCATTATTTGCAGCGCTTACGCCTGTAAACGTATCTTCTACAGCTATCGCATTTTCTGCCTTTATGTTTATTTGCTTTAAAGCGAGTAAATATGGGTCGCCTGCAGGTTTGGGGTTAATCACATCATCTTTGGTAACAACGCTATCAAACAGCTCATAAAACCCCAACCCTTTTAGAATTGGCATCGCTTCACTTGTTGCACTTCCTGTTACGAGTGCCATTTTTAAGCCGCTATTTTTAACCGCTTTTAATGTTTGCACCACAAAAGGCATAAGAGGCGGTAAATTCGTTTTTACGTATTCACCAAATAATCGGTATTTCTCTGCGGCTAAAAACTCAGCACCGACTGATAAGTTATTCTCACTTTTAATTTCAATTGCCGCTTCAAGTGTAGGGCGCCCTGAAAATCGCTGACAAAATTCATCTTCTAAATAACTTACTCCAAATGGCGCTAACAGTCTGCTCCAACATACAAAGTGCATTGCTTCTGAATCGACTAGCGTGCCATCCATATCAAATAAAACGGCCTGTAAACTCATGATTTCTCCTTAAATTATAGTGCTAAAAAAAGGTGCTTCAGCACCTTTTTTGTTATTACATGATTATTGCGTTAAACCAGCAGGCGGCTCACCAAAAGCCTCTTCACCAGTTTCAATATCAACTAACTCATAGCCACGCGCTTTACGAACCACCTTAAGTACAGGTTTTTCAAAAGCGGTTTTTAAGCGCGCCGAGTCATCTTTTAATTCATCAAGCGTTGTACCGAACGGTGCTGCACCTGTTTCAGACCAATTAGTTACTTTACCATTAAGGTTATATTCTACTTCGTGTATTTGATATTGCGCTGCTTCATCTTTTGTTGCTTCACAAAAAATTACACGGTAATTCCAAAATCCAGCCATTCTATTTCTCTATCAATAAACCAATTATGCGCTACTTTAACAGCTCTAAAAGGGATCACAAAATAAAAAGCCTGCACATGGCAGGCTTTTAAATGCATATTTCTAATCTATTTATTAGAAAAATTTAACTTTAAATTCAGCACCAACATAACGCTCTTCATTAACAATACCCGTGTTATTGTTAAAGTCGATTGCGCCTATTGCTTGTTGCTCATCAAATAAGTTACGAACAAAACCAGCAACTTCGTATTCGTAGTCACCTTGTGCCCATCTGTAACCTGCACGAAGACCAACTTCAGTTAAAGGCTTGCCTTCAAACTCTACAGATTCATATAAGAACATGTTGATTTTGCTGCGGTAAGAAATGTCACCATTTGCAAAGAAATCACCATCTTCAAGCTCTTTAGTGTAACGAAGTGTAAAGTTAGAAATCCACTCTGGTGCATGCGGTAAGCTGTTACCGTCTAAAATTGCACGAGCTTCAGGACCAAAAGGACCTGCAACTTGGAAAGTTGGATCTGTCACAGTACACTGGCCACACACAGCTACAGCTAGGTCATTATCTTTAAGCTCAGTTTTGTTATAGCTTAAGTTAAATGTTGCATTAAGCTCATCGCTTAATACCCACTCAGTGTCTAACTCAAAACCGTAGCCCGTCGTTTTATCTGCATTGATTAAGCGGTTAAAGTTTGCACCACCACCTACAGCAGTCAATTGCTGATCGCTCATTGTGTAGTAGAACACAGTTGCGTTTACGCGACCTTGTCCGTCTAACACGTCTGATTTAATACCTGTTTCAAATGAAGTTACGGTTTCAGAATCAGCTGTTGTTACTTCATCACCAAATAAAATACGACCTTGCAAGCTTGGTGCGCGGAATGTATTAGCTACGCGGCTGTACCAGTTTACGTCTTCGTTTACTTTGTAGTTTGCAGATAAATCCCAGCTTACATGGCTATCGCTAACATCTTGCTCGATAAATAAAGCACCACCGCCAACAGGGCTAAGTGTACGATCTGCAGAGAAATCTTTTTCATCATCAGAGTAACGAAGACCCGCTGTTACTTTTAAATCATCAGATACAACATAATCAACAGAGCCAAATACTGCCCATGCTGTTGTGTCTTGCTGCTGTTTTACATACCCGTTTAAGGCGCCAGCATTTGGTGATGAAAATGTGTCATAGCTAAAGTTTTCAATTGTTAGTTCTTCATCAAAGTAAAAAACGCCCACTTGATAATTTAAGTCGCCGTCAAAGTTACTTGATAAACGAAGTTCTTGAGTAATTTGATCTTGCTCAGGAATACCATCGGCACTTTCTGAAGGGAATGGAATAAAGCCAGGGCCCATGTAATCAGGAAGGAAAACAGCACCGTAACCACCGTCAATATCACCACGAGAGTAAATTTCAGCGCTTTCCCATGCAGAGATAGACGTTATAGTGTGGTTTTTAAGTTCCCACTCAAGTCTTAGGCTCATACCTTCAGATTCTACTTGTTGAGTAGAACGAGCACCGGCATCTTGGTAAACAACATCATGCTCGTAGTTATCAACCAATTCGTTAGAGCCAGATTCAATTACGTTTGCACGAAACGCAATAGGCGAACCATCTAAATCACGTGTGTGATAGTTTAAAAGCGCAGAAAAATCATCGCCTTCATATAAAAACTGAATACGTGCAGCTTTTTCAGTATAACCGCCCTGTTGATCTTTAGCTTCAAAATTAGGTGCTTGGTTATCAATGTAATCATCTTTATCTTGCCATAATAATGAAACGCGAGCAGATAAACGATCTGTTAGCGCACCACCTACAGCACCTTCAGTGTCTACTGCGCCACGGCTACCGTATGAAACCGCACCGTAACCGTCAAACTCTTGGCTAGGTTTAACTGAATCAAACTTAACAAGGCCTGCAGGCGTATTACGGCCAAATAAAGTACCTTGCGGACCACGTAATACTTCTACGCGCTCAATATCAAATACTGGAAAGCCTTTTAAAATCGCATTTTCTTGAACAACTTCATCAACAACTAACGATACAGGTTGAGACGCATTCAAATCGAAATCGGTGTTTCCTAAACCACGTACGTAAAAACGAGGGAAAGAACGGCCAAATGAAGATTCGATAGACAAGCTTGGAATTTTCGCATTCATAAAACGAATGTCCATACCCGCAGAGCTGTAGGCATCAAGGTTATCACCTTGCAATGCAGATACAGCTACAGGCACCTCTTGAGCATTTTCTACACGTTTACGTGCAGTAACTTGGATAACTTCTAGTTGATTACTTTTTTTAGCCGTTTCTTCTTCAGCAGCAAATGAAGAAACAGAAGTGCCAGCAGCAGAGAGTAGTGCGGCATTGATGATTGTCGCTATTGCAGATTTTTTAATTGCTTTCATGTCGGGTATTAACCTTTTGTATGCACTCTTGTTCAACGGTTTTTTGTGTTGCGCAATGTATTCATTGCGGGTTCGTACAATTTTTCGCGACTTGGCTATATGCGCGCGGACCTTATTATCGAGAGTACAAAAACGAAATAATGAGGCTGAACGAACGAGTGAGATTATACCACTGTGTGATAAATTTACTGCATAAAATCTTTGTAATTTTGAAACTTTTTTGCAACATTTAACCACAAGATAGCGGCTTTTTATTACTTTTTAGATGTAAAAACCCAATTATAAGGACATATGTCCTTATCAATAAAACTGCAAATAAAGTAGCAATTTTAAAGTTTTAACTTAAAAACCTAACTTAGGTACGCTTTTTGCTAGCGAAGAAAAAACCGCACAAGGCGGTTTTTTTCAATGTTTTATCATGTTCGCTTTATGGCTATTTCACCATCGATATGAATGTCTCGTTGAGGGAACGCAATCACCACATTATGTTGCTCAAATATGTCATACAGACTAAAGCGAATATCACTGCGCACAGTTCTAAGCATGGTTTCAGATTCAGCACATACCCAAAAAACAGCGTTAAAAACTAGCGAGCTATCGGCAAAGTCATCAAACAACACTGCCGATTTTGGTGTTTTTAAAATTGCGTCATGTTCATCTAACACCTGCTGAATGAGCTTTTTAACTAATACCACATCTGATCCATACGCCACCCCAACACTCACCGATGAACGTGCATTACCATCTATTAGCGTCCAGTTGGTTACTGTGTTCTCTAATAATTGACTGTTGGGTATTAGCATATGCACCCCGTCATTTCGACGTATACGCGTTGAACGAGTATTTATAGTTTCGACGACACCTTTGGCACTGCCTACTTCTAAAAAGTCACCTATTCGAATGGGGCGTTCCCACATTAATATCCAACCGCTTATAAAGTTATTAATTATATTTTGCGCACCAAACCCCACGCCTATTGCAATGGCGCCAGATACAAATGCAAAAGCCGTTAATGGGATGTTTAATACTTCCAGCGAGGTGAAAACTAAAATGGCGATACTTAAAATAAAATAAATACGCGTAAATAAATGAACAGCATCTTGGCTTATTTTTTTGGCAAGTAAGGTTCTTTTTATTAACTTACCAATGTGGGTTACCACAAACCACATTGCAATCAAAATAAGCGGCACCTGAATTATTTTTGCCACTGTAAGTTGGATGTCGTTGTAACTAAATACAACAAAAGAAAGGATTTCGTTTATTTGTTCTAAATTCATTTATTTTCCAATCAGGGAGTCTTTGACTTTATTATAAGGTGAATGTGTTTTAATTAACTAACCTTAGCACGCCACAATGCAATTTAACTGACTTTAAAAATTGCGTTTTGTTATTTTATAGCACTTATGACTCCAAAAAGGGCATCAAAATAAACAGCTCAAGCTACTTTTACCTACCTAATCTCCTATTTTTAGCTAATTTGCGTTTAAATCCAGCTTAATCTCGATAAACTTTATTGTATATAAATCAAAATTTGGTAAGTTAAGTGGGTTTTTCGACTCGAAAAGCCTATTCCGGCTAATCTTTCTATGGAGTTATTATGCGTAAAACCCTAATCGCCACTACAATTGCTAGTGCATTATTACTATCTGCCTGTTCAGAGAATAAATCAGAAACACAAACAATGGCAAAAGAAAGCGCAGCACAAGTGCAAGACGTGAACGCAAGCAATGTGTTATTCAAACCAAGTCCTTTACAATACATGGCACCTGAGTTTGATAAATTTGGTACTAAAGATTACGAAGCCGTATTTGATGCAGGTATTGCAGAGCATACAGCTCAAATACAAGCAATTGCTAATAACCCAGAGCCAGCAACATTCAAAAACACGTTAGTTGAAATGGAACTATCTGGAGAGTTATTGAACCGTGTATCAACGGCATTTTATAACTTATCGGGCTTAATCTCAGACGATGAATACCAGCGTATTAGTAAAAAAATGGCGCCTGTATTATCGGCTCACTCTGATGACATTTATTTAAACGGCGCTTTATTTGAGCGCGTTCAAACAATATACGACAACCAAGCAACACTAAGCGCTGAAGACCAACGCCTTGTTGATTTTTACTACAAGCAATTTGTAAAAGCCGGCGCTAAATTAAGCGACGAAGAAAAAGCAAAAATGCGTGAAATTAACGCACAGCTTGCTAACTTATCTACTGCGTTTTCGCAAAACGTTTTAAAATCGTTTAAAGAAGATGTCATTGTTGTTACTGACAAAGCTAAACTTGCTGGCCTTTCTGAAGGTGAAATTGCAGGCCTTGCCGCTGCAGCTAAAAAAGCAGGTAAAGATGGCTACATGATCACGCTTGTGAACACCACGCAACAGCCTATTTTATCAAGCCTTGAAAACCGCGAGTTACGTGAGCAAATTTTTACTGCATCAGCAAACCGTGCAGCACAAACAAATGGCCCTATCATCATTGAAGAAACTAACTTACGTGCACAAAAAGCAGAGCTCTTAGGCTACAAAGACTGGGCTTCGTATGTAATGACGTCGCGTATGGCGCAAACAACTGAAAATGTATATGGCATTTTAGATGACCTTGCCCCTAAAGCAGTTGAAAAAGCAAAAATTGAAGCCGCTGCTATTCAAAAAGTAATTAATGATTCGGGCGAAAGCTTCGAACTTAAACCTTGGGATTGGGCATTTTACGCTGAAAAAGTACGTGCTGAAAAATACGACCTAGACCCTGCGTTAGTTAAACCTTACTTTGAAATGAGCTCAGTAATTAACGATGGTTTATTCTTTGCGATGAATAAACTATACGGTATTACGTTCAAAGAACGTCAAGACTTACCGGTTTACCACGAAGATGTAACCGTTTACGAAGTATTCAACGCTGACGGCAGTGCAATTGGTTTATTTTACATGGACCCATACGCACGTGAAGGCAAGCGTGGCGGCGCATGGATGAGTGCATACGTAAGCCAAAGCGGCTTAAAAGGCACTAAACCGGTTATTTATAACGCGCAAAATATTCCAAAACCTGCTGAAGGCGAGCCAACGCTTATGACCTTTGACGAAGTGTCGACTATGTTCCATGAATTTGGTCATGCGGCTCACGGTTTATTCTCAGATGTTAAATACCCAAGCCTTGCTGGTACTGCAACGGCGCGTGACTTTGTTGAATTTCCATCTCAAGCACATGAAGATTGGATGATTGAACCTAGCGTACTTGCTAATTACGCTAAGCATTACAAAACCGGTGAGCCAATTCCACAAGCATTACTTGATAAAGTATTAGCATCGCAAAAATTCAACCAAGGTTTTGGTACGACTGAATATTTAGCGGCTGCTTTACTGGATATGGAATGGCATTCATTTGGTTCAGATAAAAAAATCAATGATGTTCAAGAGTTTGAAAACGCAGCACTAAAAGCTCACGGCATTGATTACTACCCTGTACCACCGCGTTATAAATCAAACTACTTTAGCCATACTTTTGCTGGCGGTTACTCTGCGGGTTACTACGCCTACCTTTGGACTGAAGTATTTGCAGCCGATGCGTTTGCACATATGGAAAACAACGGCGGTTTAACACGTGAAAACGGTGATAACTTCCGTAAAGAAATCCTATCAAAAGGTAATAGCCGCGACTTAATGCAAAGCTACATTGAGTTTAGAGGTCAAAAACCAACAACCGACGCACTACTTAAGCGCCGTGGTTTAGTAGAATAATAACTTAACTTATTATTTTTAATATAAAAGCCCGCTTGCGGGCTTTTATTGTTTATACCTTTATTTATAACAGATAAACTTAGCCAATTAGTTATTACAAAATGATGGTTATGGGCTATTTATTTACAGTGACCCTACTTTGGGCATTTTCGTTTAGTTTAATTGGCGTATATTTAGCTGGGCAGGTTGATGCATGGTTTAGCGTATTAATACGTGTTGCGCTAGCCACATTGGTATTTTTACCTTTTATTAAACGCCTTCCTCCCGCCACCGCAATCAAGCTTATGTTAATAGGCGCTATGCAACTTGGTGTTATGTACAGTTTTTATTACCACTCATTTTTGTTTTTAAGCGTCCCTGAAGTATTGCTTTTTACCGTAATGACGCCGCTCTATATCACTTTATTGAACGACGCCCTTAACAAACAGTTTAATCCGCAATTTTTTATTGTCGCTTTAATTGCCGTATTGGGTGCTGTCGCAATTCGTTATGAAAATCTCGACAATAACTTTTGGTTAGGGCTGTTGCTTGTGCAAGGAGCTAATTTAAGTTTTGCCACTGGTCAAGTCACTTACAAACGACTAATGCAAGGCAAGCAGCTTGACGGCAAAGCGGCATTTAGCTGGTTTTTTATTGGTGCGCTTATTATTGCCGGCTTATGTTACGCTTTATTTGGTAATCCAAGTAAGTTACCAAGCACGAATACACAATGGGGAATTTTAATTTATTTAGGAATTGTGGCCTCAGGCCTAGGTTATTTTTTATGGAATAAAGGCGCAACGCTTGTCAATGTTGGGGCGTTGGCAGTTATGAATAACTTACTTATTCCAGCCGGTATTATTGTTAATATTATTATTTGGAATAGAGATGCCGATATTTTTAGGCTAAGTGTTGGTGCTGCAATAATGCTTTTAGCTTTAGTGGTTAATCAAATAATGGCGAAAAAATAAGTTCACTTTCCTGTCGTTTAAATGTCATTAAGTGTGACTAAGGTAGTGCAACTTTTATTTTTTAAGGATAAACAATGAAACGCATTACCTTATCTGCCAGCTGCCTTCTATTTGTTGCACTTGTTGGCTGTGACGACGAAGTTAAAGTAGTCGAAAAAGACGTGGTAGTAACGAACACACACGTTGAAATTGTAGAAGTGCCGACCCCAGTGGTTGTAGAAGTTGCACAAGGAAGCAATATTCAACTAGGTACACGCCCAGATTATTTAATAAACGACATGGCGCCAAGCGAACTAAAAACACAATTAGCCTCTTGCCAAGATGGCCCATTTTATACGACAGACTTTTCAATTGGGCATCGTGGTGCGCCAATGCAATACCCTGAACATACTAAAGAGTCTTACGTTGCAGCAGCGCGTATGGGGGCAGGTATAGTAGAGTGCGATGTAACGTTTACAAACGATAAAGAACTCGTATGCAGGCACTCACAATGTGACTTACATACCACCACCAATATTTTAGCAATTCCAGAACTTGCTGCAAAATGCAGTGTGCCATTTACCCCTGCCAATCCAAATACTGGGGTTTCTGCTTCAGCAAAATGCTGTACAAGCGATATTAGCCTGAGCGAATTTTTAACCCTTGAAGGAAAGATGGATGGCGCCAACACAAACGCCACCACGGTAACTGAATACCTCAACGGCACCCCAAATTGGCGCACCGATTTATACGCAACAACAGGTACGCTTTTAACCCATAAGCAAAGTATTGAATTATTTAAAGCACTGGATGTAAAAATGACCCCAGAGCTTAAGTCGCCTCAAGTTAGTATGCCTTTTGATGGTATGAGCCAAGAACAATATGCACAAAAAATGTTGGATGAATACACGCAATTAGATGTACCAGCAAATCAGGTTTATCCACAATCATTTAACTTAAACGATGTAAAATATTGGATTAACACCAACCCTGAATTTGCAGAACAAAGTGTTTACTTAGATGGCCGCGATAGCGAAGCAGGGTTTGATCCGAGCAATCCAGCAACATGGCAACCAAGCATGGCCGAGCTGGTTGCTGACGACGTTAAAATACTCGCGCCTCCCATTTGGATGATGTTAACTATCGATAACGATAATAATATAGTTCCTTCACAATACGCCATTGAAGCAAAAGCAGCAGGTTTGAAGCTCATCGCGTGGAGCCTTGAGCGCTCAGGGCCGCTAAATGAAGGCGGTGGTTATTATTATCAATCAATTGCTGACGTAATCAATAACGATGGCGATATGATGACAGTCGTGGATGTTTTAGCAAAGCAAGTAGGCGTTATTGGTATATTTTCTGATTGGCCGGCCACGGTAAGTTACTACGCAAGCTGTAATAAAATGCCAGCCAGTATTTAAAAAACGCATTTCAGCGGTCGTTTATTCTGCTGCGCTCAGTTACCATAAAGAGAGAATCTAAACCTTTTTAACTGAGCGCTTTTATGATCATCCAACACCATAATGCTGATTTACCAACACCAACAGGCCTAATGCGAACCACAGTGTATCGCCCACAAGCCGA
>NZ_LODI01000024.1:147514-183765 GCF_001468485.1 Pseudoalteromonas sp. H71 | reverse complement strand
GGAACTGTACTTGCCTACGACGATGCAGGTAAAGATAAAGGTAATGCTGATAAGTGGGAAAAACCGCTTGAGCATCACGATAGCGACACACAAGCATTAATCGATTTTGTAAAATCGCAACAATACTGTTCAGGTACAGTGGGGGCAATGGGCGTATGTATTGGCGGGCATTTAGCTTACAGAGCTGCACTTAATCCCCAAATAAAAGCGGCGTTTTGTTTATACGCAACCGATATTCATAGCGACACACTACCAGCTCAAAAAGGAAACAATTCATTTGAGCGCATGGCCGACATACAAGGTGAAATACATTTTATTTGGGGTAAACAAGATCCTCATGTACCACAGGAGGGTCGCAGTAAAATTTATCAGCAATGTATTAGAAGCGGTATTAATTACCAGTGGCAAGAAGTTAACGCACAACATGCCTTTATGCGCGACGAAGGTGAGCGATACGACGGTGCACTCGCAATCACTATGTACCAACAAGCGGTGGCGCTATTTAACCGCACGCTTTAATGCAAGCCATTGAGTTGTTTAAACGCTTTTCAGCATACCCAGCGCGGTATGCTGCTTTACAAAGTACGCTTTTAAATAATCAATAAATAACCTAAGTTTTTTAGAGCCAGTGGCACCTGGCGGAAACACCCCATAAAGCTCAATATCTTTAGTTTTGTAATCGTCTAGTATGATCTCTAGTAGCCCTGCTTGGACTTTAGGCCACGCATCATAAAGAGGAATACGACCAAGGCCATGCCCCGCCTCTACAAATGCCGTTCGAGCTGCCGCATTATTAGTACTTAAACCACCTTGCATTGTAATGTCGTGTTTTTTGCCCTCTTTTTGAAGTGTTAATGTTTTACTTCCTAATTGATACACGACCCACTTGTGCGCTTTTAACTCCGCTGGGCTTTTAGGTTTACCAAAATAATCAAAGTAATCTGAAGAGCCACAAATACAGGTGCTCATTGTGGTTAGTTTTGTCGCTTGTAAGTTTGAGTCACTTAACGCAACACCACGAATGGCAATATCAAAGCCATTTTTTATTATATCTACTACGTCGTCTGTCAGTTGTAGGTCGATGTCAATTTTTGGATATTGACGCTTAAACGTATTTATAGCGGGTACAATTAATTGCATGCCTACATTAACAGGGCAACTCACTTTAAGTAAACCTTGCGGCTCGCTTTTTATATTTTCTATTTGCTGATTCGCGGCATTGGCTTGCTCAGTAATAACGCGACAGCGTTCGTAATACGCTATACCGGCCTCAGTGAGTGTCATTGTGCGAGTTGAGCGATTTAAAAGCGTAACTTCAAGCTGGGTTTCTAGCTTTTTTAAGTGATAGCTTGCCACAGCACGCGTTAAACCTAGTTGCTTGGCGGCGGCAGTTAAACTTCCCTGCTCTACAATTTGTGCAAATACCACCATACTTTTTAATTGTTCGAACGACACTTTCATGGCTGTTTCCGCCTAGTTTAAAATTCAACCCGCACATTGTATCAATTATTAAACCAATAAAGTCAAATTTATCATCGTTGTTTAAAGCAGTTTAAATGCATATAGTAAATACACGAGTTTGGTGAATACCAAATACTGATTAACTCAATTATCGAAGGAATATTGTTATGGCTAAAAAAATACTTATGGTACTTACTTCACATTCGGACCTTGGTAACACAGGTGAAAAAACCGGTTTTTGGGTTGAAGAATTTGCAGCACCTTACTATGCATTTGTTGATGCAGGCGCTGAAGTAACACTTGCGTCTCCGGCTGGCGGCCAACCGCCAATTGACCCTACAAGCACGCTTGCTGATTTTCAAACCGATGCAACTAAACGTTACGATGCAGACAGCGCAGCGCAAGCGCTAATGGCTAATACCCATGCACTAAGCGAAGTAAATTCAAGTGATTACGACGCAGTATTTTACCCTGGTGGCCACGGCCCATTATGGGATTTAGTAGATAACACCGATTCTGTATCGCTAATTGAAAATTTTATTAAAGAAGAAAAACCCGTCGCTGGCGTATGTCATGCAAGTGCTGTGTTTTTAAATGCCAAAGATGCAGACGGCAACGCATTGGTAGCTGGTAAAAAAGTAACCGGCTTTACTAATAGCGAAGAAGAAGCAGTACAACTAACCGACATAGTCCCATTTTTAGTAGAAGACGAGCTGATCAAAAAAGGTGGCGACTACCAAAAAACTGAGGACTGGGGTGTGCTTGCTTTAGAAGATGGTTTATTGATCACAGGTCAAAACCCTGCAAGTTCAGAGCTTGCTGCTAAAAAACTATTAACTAAATTAGGTTAATAGTAATTATACACTAAAGGCCAATACGGCCTTGATTAAGCACAGCATTTGAACTGTGCTTTTTATTTGCTTTTCATTACTCAATACAATTCCTATACTAGCAACTGCTTAAGTTCATTAGGGAAAATATATGACAACCCAGTCTCTGTCATTAGTTACTACTTCACGATTTGCAATATTTAGTATTGTTGCTGTTTGCTTTGTACTTCAAGTTATTAATAGCCTCCCTGGAATAAACCTCAATGGTTTAGGTATTTATCCGCGTAGCATTCAAGGTTTAATTGGCATACTTTGCGCTCCCTTTTTACATGGTAGTTGGTGGCACTTTGCCAGTAATATGCTGCCATTTGCGGTGCTCAGTTGGCTTATTTGCCAATACAGTGTTAAACGATTTTACACCGTGTTTGTTTTTACTGCGCTTGTAGGTGGTTTGCTTGTATGGGCATTTGGTCGCAGTAATTTTCATGTTGGTTTGAGCGGCGTAATATATGGTTTATGGGGTTTTATTCTCTGCTATGGCGTGGTTAGGCGCTCGCTAAAATCAATCGTAATCGCTGTAATCGTTGCCATACTTTATAGCGGTTTTATTTGGGGCGTATTGCCGCAACGTTTTCATATTTCGTTTGAAAGCCACTTATTCGGAGCCTTAAGTGGTTTGTTTTTGGGTTATAAATTAGCAAAAGCAGATAGACAAAAAGGTTTGTGAAAAAACTATTTTAAGTAAATCAATCTAACAGTGAGGTTATTTATGAGCAATAAAAACGATTACACACCACCCAAAGTATGGACTTGGGAAAGTGAAAGTGGCGGTAAGTTTGCCAGTATTAATAGGCCCATAGCTGGGGCAACTCATGACAAAACCTTACCTATTGGTGAACATTCATTTCAGCTTTACTCGCTAGCAACACCGAACGGCCAAAAAGCCGCTATTATGTTTGAAGAACTTTTAGAGCTTGGCCTTAATGATGCGCAATACGATGCTTATCTAATTAATATTGGCGAGGGAGATCAGTTTGGTTCTGACTTTGTTAATATTAATCCAAATTCAAAAATTCCTGCGCTACTTGATCACTCAACAACACCGCCAACACGTGTATTTGAGTCGGGCTCTATTTTGCAATATTTAGGTGAAAAATTTAACGCATTTATACCTAAAGGCCTTGTAGCAAAAACCGAGTGTCGTAACTGGTTATTTTGGCAAATGGGTTCTGCACCTTACTTAGGCGGCGGGTTTGGCCATTTTTATAGTTATGCGCCAAGTAAAATGCAATACCCTATTGACCGCTTTACTATGGAAACCAAACGCCAACTCGATGTACTTAACCAGCATTTAAGTAACAATGACTATATGGCGGGCGATGAATATTCAATTGCCGACATGGCTATTTGGCCTTGGTATGGCTCGCTTGTTTTAGGCGACTTGTACGATGCTGCAGAGTTTTTAGACGTTGCCTCTTATACGCATGTTGTTAAATGGGCTAAACAAATCGCTGAGCGTCCCGCGGTTAAAAGAGGTCGTCGTGTTAATCGCACATGGGGCCCCGAAGAAGACCAGTTAGCCGAACGACATAGCGCAGACGACTTTAAGTAAACTGTTGCTAACGCTTCAAAAAACCAGCTTAAATGCTGGTTTTTTATGTTCAATTTTAATATGGCGCTGCTAAAGTGATCACACTCCCCTAACTGAGAGTAGAATATTTAATCATATCAACCTAGTATAAATTTACTTACTTCAAAATTTGTGAAAACACCGTGGTCAAACTAACAAAAGAGCAAATTTATAAACGCCTTAATAATGAAGAAGATGCTAAAGCCTGCAAAGAAATTGATGAATCTGCATGTAAAGAGGTACCCGGTAACTTCATTATTTTATTACTGAGCCAGCTGTTTAGTAAATTTGCAGATGCACTACTCAACCCTAAAGTAACGCTCCCTTGGTTAATGCAAAGCCTAAATGTGCCTGGCAGCTTTATAGCGTGGCTTGTACCAATAAGGGAATCTGGCTCTTTACTTCCGCAGTTGGCCATTGCCGATGTGATCCGCAAACTATCTGTTCGAAAATGGGTATGGGTAATTGGCGCTATTGCGCAATCGCTATGTATATTTGCGATGGTAGGCGTTGCTTTTGCATTAGAGGAAAAACAAGCGGGCTACGCTATTTTAGGTTTATTAATTTTATTTAGTTTAGCGCGGGGCTTTAATTCAGTAGCAGCAAAAGATGTACTGGGAAAAGTGATTCCAAAAAAACAGCGAGGAAACATTAGCGGCTTAGCGGCAAGTATTGCAGGTTTGGCAACTCTGACCTTTGGGCTGTTGATGTGGTTTTTTTCTCAGCAAAAAGAACAAAACACGGTATTAATTGCTTTGGTATTAGGCGCAATCATGTGGATTGTGGCGGCCTTTTTTTATAGCCGCATAAATGAATACAAAGGGGCCACTGAGGGAGGAAAAAACGGTTTACTGCACGCATTTACAAAGCTTAAACTCCTTTACCACGATAAGCAATTTGCCCACTTTGTTGTCACACGGGCTTTTTTGTTGTGCTCAGCCTTAAGCGCACCATTTTATATTATTTTAGCAAGTCGCCAGTCGTTTGACTTTTCATTACTTGCAACGTTTATTGCCGTATCGGGGTTAGCTAGTTTAGTGTCGGCGCCAATTTGGGGGCGATTAAGTGACCTATCAAGCCAGCGAGTTTTAGTGCTTAGTGCTATGCTAGTCACTTTAAATGGCTTAGCGGTATTTGTTATTGCAACGTGGTTTAACCATCTGTTGAGTGCATGGTGGCTACTGCCTACGCTTTACTTTTTACTCTCTGTTGCTCACCAGGGGGTTCGCCTTGGCCGTAAAACGTATTTAGTCGATATGGCACAAGGAAACAAACGTACCGATTATGTTGCGGTAAGTAATACGGTTATTGGTGTGCTTTTACTCATGTTAGGCAGTCTTGGATTACTTGAGAGCTTTTTGTCTACCGCTGAACTTATTTTGCTCTACAGCATGCTTGGGTTTTGTGGCGCTATTAGTGCATTATTTTTACCTAAAATAGAATAAACATCGCCATAACAATTCGCACTAACACCCAAAAGCACTTACTTTATTAATCCATTTAGTATAAACATTTTATTACAATTACTTACACCCTAACGTTAGTTTTTGCCGTAGGCTGAAGAGAGTTAAATACTTGCCTACTTAAAACTACACAAAGGGACTTACCATGTTGAAACCGTTTAGTGCATTACTTATATTGCTTTCGCCTAGTGTTTTATCGGCACAAACTATGTCGATTAAAACTACCGAAGAGTTAGTAACCACCGACTCAACAACGTTATTTGCATTCAACAAAGAGCTTAAACAGCTAGAACATATTGATTTGCTATCGGTACAAAGTACTCAGCTAATTTTGCCTGATAATGCCATTGGCTTTGACGTGGCAACACTTGCTAATTCGAGTGGTAAACAAGCGCTTGTTGTAGCAAGCGATGGCATTTACAAAGCAGGCAAAGATACACCTTCACTGTTATTTACATACACATCAGTAATAAACCAGCTAGAAGTCACCGAGTTTGAAAAAATAAACTTTATTATTGATGCAAACAAAGATGGACTGAGTGATATTTTGCTCCCTGACTTAAAACAAACAACTCTGTATGTTCAAAACACCAACGGCCAATTTACTCCTCATACTTTTGAAAAAACAGCGCTATTTACCGGTGATTTTTCAAAAGAAGGGCTCACTCTTGAGGTTGATATTAATAACCAGCCTACTATTACCGACTTTAACCACGACGGCCTAAACGACTTAGTATTTTTAAATAAGCAAGGCGCCCATGTACTTTACGCGAATGCTAATGGTTACAATAAAACCATGGCTGACGTTAATTTTAATATTGAGCTGGGCGAGCTCAGTAACGGTGAAAAACGCAAAATAAAACAGCTTATTGATATAAACAACGATGGCTATTTAGACTTTATTACCAAGCAATATAAGCCAGTGAAAGGTATGGATTCGCTCGATATTGAAATAGCGCATAACCTTTATTTGGGTAATAAAACAGGTTTTAGTGAAACACCTATTAAATTGTTAAATACCAGCGGCCCTAGTCAGCTTGTATTTGAAACAGATTTTAATAACGATGGCTTAATAGATCTTCAAACAATGGACTTGGACATTGGCCTTGGCACTATTGCTTCTATGGCTATGGGCGGTGGTAAAACTGACGTAGATGTAGAAATGAATATTTATAAGCAACAAGCAGATGGCTCATTTGCCAGCAAATCAAGTATAGAAATTGATCTTGAGATGGAAATAAATATGAGTAATGGCGATGCAACCCCGCCTTTATACATAGGCGATATAAACGGCGATAACAAAACCGATGCAGTCTATAAGTACAGCAAAAAAACGCTCTATGTTTACTACGGCGATGAGAACAATTTGCTGAGCAAAAAGCGTAAAAAAATAAAGTTAACTTTACCTAAAAAAAGTAAAGATATTTTGTTAGTTGATATTAACCAAGACGGTAAAAAAGACTTTGTGTTTAAATTTACCGAAGAAGATGGCACCAGTAAAATATCAACCCGCTTAAACTAACCACCTACACAAAAAGCCCAGAATTACTGGGCTTTTTGCATAGGCTTTAACATATGGTTACGCTTTAATACTGAGTAGCGAATCAAATTTAGACAAACCAAACTTTTCTTGAACAGCCGAGAGTATAGCGTCTTTATCTTCATCATTTATTTGGCTTGAATACTGCTCTAGTAATTCATCGAGGTAACTTACTACCTCTTCTGTATTAACTTGCTCTAGTGAATTTTGTGGTGGTGGAGGCGGCCTTTGCCCTTCAGGGCGGCCAGCATCACCAATACTTTTAGCGTCAAATTCAAGCTCGCTCATTAATTCTGCCAGCTCTTTAGTGGGTGAAATACCCTGCTCTTCAAACGCAGCTTGAATGCTTTTTGCATCTTCAGAGGTTAAGTTTTCGGGATCAAACTGCGCTAGCGTTTCTTTTACAAAATCACTTTGTTCTGACGTTAACGATGCAGCTTGGCTTTTTTGCTGCGGGATAAAACTAGTAGCGTTGTTGTTTATGGAGTTGATCATGTTAGTTTCCTTTCAACGTTCACGACGAGGTGGTTTATATTCACTTAATTCTTGCTCGCTGATTTCCCCATTACCGTCAGCATCAATTTCATCAAAAATAGTCTGTGCGTCACCGTGAGGTGGTTTTTTAGTATTAAATTCATCAAAACTAATTGCACCATTGCCATCGCTGTCGAGAGTTGAAAAGTCTGGCTTAGGCGGTTTGTTATTACTTCCTTTTGCAGCAATATTGGCCGAAAAAACAATGCTAAGTAATACAATTATTGCCGTTGATGTTAAATGCTTCATAGTAATAACCTTATATTCAGGACATGTTGATACCGTAAACTTACACCTTAAAAACGCAAAAAATGTGTAAACAATAAGGAAGCATTAAATAATTTAAAAATTGATGTGTTCTAGGGCGTTCTGGTTGCCCAATTTACAATCAGCAGATAAGCTAACGCAAACATGTGCAAATGCGCTTAATACTGCCCTTAATTCTCAAAGCTGATATACTGCTTGAGCATATAAAACAACTAATTACAGAGCACTTTTATAAATAATGATTAATAACCAACTCTACTTAGCAGGCAAGCTGTGAAAACACCAAAACGCTTACAACCCCTTATCGATGACGGTTTAGTTGATGAAGTACTTAGCCGACTAATGAGCGGCAAAGAAGCCGATGTATTTGTAGTTCGCTGTGGTGAACACATCCGGTGTGCCAAGGTTTATAAAGATGCCGTTAAACGCAGCTTTAAAAAAGCCGCACAATACCAAGAAGGCCGTAAAGTTCGCGGTGGTCGTCAAGCACGTGCCATGGGGAAGCGCTCAAGTTATGGGCGCCAGTTAGAAGAAGAAATTTGGCAAAACGCTGAGGTTGATGCACTTTCTCGATTAGCTAGGGCCGGTGTGCGCGTACCCGACACATACTGCTGTGTTGATGGTGTATTACTTATGGAACTTGTGTCTGATAGCGATGGCGATGTAGCCCCGCAGTTAGGCCACGTAAGCATGAGCAAAGAAGAAGCTATAAAACAACATAAACAAATGATGCACTATATTATGCTTATGCTGTGCGCGGGTATAATTCATGGTGATTTATCAGAGTTTAATGTGCTTGTGGATGACAAAGGGCCTGTGATTATTGACTTACCACAAGCTGTTAATGCGTCAGCAAACAATAGCGCTGAAGCCATGTTTGCCCGTGATGTAAACAATATGCGTCGATATTACAGCGAGTTTGCGCCTGAGCTGTTAAATACTCAGTATGCCAAAGAAATGTGGGCACTATTTGAAGAAGCAAACCTAACACCTAACTCTATACTTACAGGTGAGTTTGAAGATAACAGCGAAGAGGCTGATGTTGATTCTGTACTTGACGAAATCCAAGCCGCTGCCGATGAAGAACAAGAACGTTTAGCGCGTATCAACTTCTCTGACGACGAGTAATAACACTCATTTTTATGGTAATCGCTTTGCTCACTTATTGCGGGTGTACAAAGCGATACCCCACCCCATAAACAGATTGAATCACACTCTCAGTTTTAGTTAATTCATCAAGCTTTTTGCGTAATTTTTTTATGTGGCTGTCAATTGTTCTGTGGCTCACAATGCGCTGATCGGTATACATGGTATCCATTAGGCTATCACGTGAATAAATTCTACTCGGGTTATTAAACAACGGTTTAAATAACTGAAATTCAACGTTTGTAAGCTCAATGTTGTTATTTTTATAGTTCACTTTGTAGGTGGTTTCATCTAATTGCATTGCCGACGCTTGAGCCTGTGACGTATTAATACGCCTTAAAATAGCTTTAACGCGGGCAACCAGCTCTGCGTAACTAAATGGCTTACAAATATAATCGTCAGCGCCTAACTCAAGCCCTAACAGACGGTCTATCTCTTCTACTTTAGCCGACACCATAATAATCGGTACTGTGGAAAAGCGCCTAATCGCTTTGCATAATTCAATTCCGCTTTGACCTGGTAACATTACATCAAGTAACACAAGGTTGGGCCTATTAATTTCAAGCCATGGAAGTACGTCATTCCCATGGTGTATTTGATGAGTATTAAAATGATGATTCATTAAAAAATCACTCATTAAATTAGCCAATTTTTTTTCATCTTCAACTATTAATATTTGTTCACTCATTGGCATCTCGCTTTGTCATATAAGTCCTAGCCACTTACTAAAGTAGGTAAATTAAAAAGTGACACTTCTGCGCTTTACATTGTGGGTAAGCTAATCACAACAGCAAGGCCGCCTATGCTTGCTTTCTCTGCGACTATTTCACCATGATGGCCTTCGACTATGTGTTTACATATTGATAAACCAAGGCCCGCTCCACCTTTTTGGCGGTTACGCGCACCATCAACCCGATAAAGGTATTCAAACAAATGCGCTAAATGAGAAGGCTCTACCCCAACGCCATTATCCTCGATGGTCAGCTCAATAAATGATTGCCCTTTTTTGCTTATGTTCTCAGCGGTTATTGAAATAGTAGTGCACTTAGCATAGTGCACAGCATTCATTAAAATATTGTCAAATAGCTGCAATAGCCGTGTTTTATCAGCCTGAACAATAGCTTGTTTGGCACTGTTAAGTACGTAAATATTAATTGCATGTTGTTCAAAAAGTACCTGATATTTTTGCTCAATTGTATTTAACAGTAATGTTAAATCGGTTGGCTGCATGGTGTAATGCATCCCCCCTAATTCAGCACTATTTAGCATGTGTAAATCATCAATCAACCGTTTTAAATGCATTGCCTCATCGTTAGCAGAGCTAATGTTTTGGGTGTTGGGCTCACGTACGCCAAGTAACATTGCTTCAAGTTCACCAAGTAAAATGCTCATGGGTGTTCTTAATTCGTGAGAAATATTTGCCAGCCAACGTTTACGCACTTTTTCATCTTTAGCGAGCGTTAAGGCAAGCACGTTAAAGTCTTCACTTAACTGACCTAATTCGTCTTTTCGATCAAGGGTAAGCTTAGTGGTGAAGTTACCTTGGGTCAGCTGGTGCATACCTGTTGCAATTTGTTTTACGGGGCTGACTAAGTGTCGTGATAATAAAAAAGTTAACAACAAGGTAAATAAAGCAGCGGCTATAGCAATAAGCCATAAGTAGTTGGTTTGCTGCTCTAAAAAGTCAAGCTCGTAGCCATCAACTAAACCATCTCTTTTAGAAACAGCTATATAACCAACGGCTATATTATTAACAATAATTGGCGTATTTATATAGGTAAGCTCATCAAGGTAACGCCCTCTTATTGGCTGTTTATTTTTATCAAGCAACGCGTAATGAGCTATATTATTGGGCTTAGGTGGGCCTTTCATTTCAAAGCGGGCGCGTTCTGGCGGGGGCGGTCTCATTGAGCGACTTCTTGGCCCCGGGCGTTCAGAAAATTGACTACTTTGTAGCTCGGTTTCGATAAGGCGCCTAAAGCTTTTATTATCACGGATGACTTCGTCCCATGAGGCACTGCTTTCATATTGCGTGGCGAGCTTTATAACGAGTGGCTCAAGTGCTTTTATTTCTTTAGCATTCACATAATCAATAACCCCCTGACCTATACTCCATTGTATAAGCACCACCAGCCCTGCAATGATACTGAAGGTAAAGCTAAACAAAATTAAAAAAAGTTTATTATGAATTTTCATAAGGGAGTGTTGACCTTAAAATAAAACCGCCACTTATAACTTGGCCACATTTAAATAAATAGCTTAACAACCAAACGTGCAAACAATGTGTATTTTCCTAAATTTTTATACAAAAAAGGCGACCTAAGTCGCCTTTGTATTATTCACTTTTTAAGTGTTTATCAAAAAAGTCTAAAAAGGCCTGCAGCGTTTTAACGCGATGTGCTTGATGCGATAAGTAATGGTCGCCATCGTCCAGCTCAATATAGGTTACATCTTTTCCTTCATCATCGAGTTCATCTTCCATTTCACGGCTATGGTAAACAGGCACCACACTGTCATCGCTGCCATGTACTAATAATATAGGTCGGTTGATTTGCTTTGCGTACGTTACAGGTGAGTTAGCCTCTAACATATCGTCATCTGTACCAAACTGCTTTCTTACTATTTCTTTATTAGTAAAGTAACGCGCTTTAAAAACAAGGTGCTCTAAATCACTTACGCCTGCAAAACTGGCAGCACATTTAAATGTTTCAGGGTGCTTAACAACCGCCATTAACGCAGCATACCCCCCATAACTTGCGCCACCAATACAGATTTTTTCAGGCTGTGCTATGCCTTGTTCAATTAGCCAATTAGCACCATCTTGTAAATCGTCTTGCATGGCTAAACCAAAACCCTGAATCGACTCCATTAAAAACTCGTAACCATAACCACTTGAGCCCCTAAAATTAGGTTGTAAAACAGCGTATCCGTTATAAGCAAGCAGTGCCGTCCAATAATCAAAGTTAGCGTAATCTCGCGCCATTGGACCACCATGCGGGAATATTATAGTGGGTAATTTATCGCCCTTTTCATACCCTACAGGCAACGTTAAATAACCTTCAATGGTTAATCCATCTCGCGCTTTATAACTAATGCGCTCTTTACCGCCGTATACTGTCTCATCTATTTTTGGGTAAGCATGAGCAAGTAAAGCCAATTCATTCTTAGTTCTATCGCCAAGAAGGTACATGCCAGAGGTGCTGTCTGAGGTAAAGTAAACAATATACTTTTGTTGGTCTTCGGTGGTGCTTACAATGTCAAGATCGTACTCATCTTTAGCGAGCGATGCACGTAGCGAACGGTACAATTTATCTAAATCTGCATCCCAGTAGTTTACCCCGTCCTCTAAATGAGAATCAGTAAAGCCTGCAACCTCACCTGTTTTGCTAGAATAAAAAATAGAACCATCAAAGTCGTATTTATCATTACTGTAAATTAACTCGCGCTCTTTGGTAGTTAGGTTAAGTCTAAACAATGCATCTCGCCCGTTGTGCAAAGCCGAGATATATAAAAGGTTAGGGCTTTTATCAAACCCTAATATAGAAATACTTTGCTCACTAAATACTTCGTAATCAAATAACGTGTCCCAGTCTCCGGTCTCAGCGTTAAGTAATTCATAAGTAAATTGGGTATCATCCATTATTTTAGCGATTCGCACATTGCCTTGTCTGTCGGCAAACCACGCTGTAACATTATTACGAGGCCTTTGTATTTGCGTTCTGCGCAATGTGGTTAGGTCTAACTCGTATACCGCTGGGGTATTAGCTATTTTAAAGTCACCCTGCACTAAAATTTTATTTTTTTGTTTAGGTAAAAAACTAACAATTTTATCGGCAAACTGTGGTTGTCTTTCGCCACGGGCTGCATTGCCCCTCATAGCCAACTTAATGCCTTTATCGTCAGTTAAGTTATAAGCATACATAAGTGTTGAAGTATATTTAGCACCACCAAATTGGTACTTTATATGGCGTGCACCAAGCAACAGCACATCATCATTCGCCCAACTATACCAGTCAAAAAATACAGTTTGGTTGTCAGACTGTAAAACAGGGGTAATAACACCTGTTTTAAAGTTTTTTACCATTAAAATTAAAGTGCCTTTGTTGTTTCTTACAAAAGCAAGATTTTCACCATTAGGCGAAAGCTTTACTTGGCTAAAGTCTTTTAAGCCAGCAAAGGCTTCGATTGGTAGTTTTTTATCTTGCGCGCTAAGGGTGTTAAAGCTCAGAAGAGTAATTAATGCAGCAGCAATGAATTTACGCATCAAAAATCCTTTTATTTTTATGTTTTTAAATCAGGTCCGTATTCTACAACTGAGGGCGCTTCAGAACAAATTTATCTTTTGTTGTACTAAAGTAATCGCCACCCATTTTTCCTACAGCATCTAAGCGAGTAGGATCTATATAACCGTTTACTAATATTGCATCATCAACGCAAATACCTACTACATCTAATAACATCATTATACCGCCACTTGCCTGTTCAGAAATAGTAATGACCTCACGTAGTGTGCATTCATAGCGTACTTTAGAAGCCTCGACACTTGGCGGGCTCACTAACAAACTTGGCGCCTGTTGTATATTTGCTTCATCAAACTCGCTCACGTCATTTGGATAATTAGCACAGCTTTGATTCATTTGTTCAACTAAGTTATGGCTAACAATATTGACTACACACTCTTTAGTTGCCAGTAAGTTAGTTAAGGTGTCTTTGTTGGCTTGATCTCGCGGGTTTACCTGAGTAACACTTAATACAGGAGGGTTACAGCTTGCTACGGTAAAAAATGAGTACGGGGCAATGTTCGCAATTCCCTTCTCACTTAACGTGCTGATCCATGCAATAGGTCGCGGGCTTATACCTCCCACTAAATATGAATACACATTGTGATTGGCATTAGTAGTTAAATCTAAAAACATGTTTTTCCTTTTTATTATTAAAACTAAATCGCAATTTAAAACCTTTACGTATTAACAACTTTAACTGTTTTATATTTCAATGCTTTTATCTAGCAACCAGTACCAACTAGTAAATACGCAAACAAAAAACACAAATAACGTGAACACTAATATACTAACTTTAAGCGACGAGTCGTAAATTAAATGCGTGAAAAAATAAACATAGTGTGGTTCAAACGCGATTTACGCTTAAGCGATCATCAGCCCTTAAAAAGTGCGTTCGATACTGACATAGCGACCTTACTACTTTATAACTTTGAACCACTTCTACTTGAAGATGCTCATTACAATGAGCGGCATTGGCGCTTTGTATATCAATCTATTGTTAATTTAAATTCTCAGTTAGCGCGCTTTAATGCAAAGGTTTATATATTTAATGAAAATATGCAAACACTGCTTGATAGGCTCAATAACCAGTTTGAAATATCACGTATTTTTAGCCACCAAGAAATCGGGCTAAACAATACATTTGAGCGCGACCTAGCAATTAAAGCTTGGTGCCGTCATAACCATATAGACTGGCTAGAATCGCCAACAGGCGCTGTTATTCGTGGTAAAAAAAATCGTGATAACTGGAATGAGCGCTGGCAAAAAACAATGCAGTCCCCGCTTGCTATACCCAATTGGAAAAATGTTAATACCGTAAAACTTAAAGATTATGAAACTCCAGCGTTACCTAAAACCTACACGCAAGATGATGATAACTTTCAACAAGGAGGATCGCTTCACGCAAGAGAAGTTATGCAAAGTTTTTTTGACCAGCGCGGTAAAGGCTATCAAAAAGGGATTTCTAGCCCAAGCTTAAGCCGTACACATTGCTCTAGGCTCTCGCCATATTTAGCGTGGGGAAATATAAGCCTTAGGCAAGTTTATCAAATGGCGATAGACGCTTATCATTCATCACACCCAGATAAGAAAGGTTGGAAACGCCCGCTTGCTGCTTTTGTATCTCGTTTGCATTGGCATTGCCACTTTATGCAAAAATTTGAAAGTGAATGCACCATGGAATTTAAAGCATTAAATCCGGGATATCACTCATTTCCATATCGTACCGATGAGCATGTAGAACGCGACATTGAGCGCTGGGCACAGGGGCAAACAGGCATACCAATAATAGATGCATGCATGCGCTGTTTAAAAGCCACCGGTTATATTAACTTTAGAATGCGCGCTATGCTTGTGAGCTTTGTAACGCATCATTTAAATATAAGTTGGCAGCAAGCAAGTTTGCCACTGGCGAATTACTTTTTAGATTTTGAACCCAGTATTCACTACCCGCAAATTCAAATGCAGGCATCGGTTACGGGCATTAATACTATTCGTCATTACAACCCGATTAAACAATCAGAAGATCAAGATCCTACCGGCGCATTTATTAAAAAGTGGTGCCCCGAGCTTGAAAAGCTTCCTATTGAGTATTTACACGAACCATGGGAACAAACCCCAATGGAGGCATTGTTTAACGATTTTAAACTCGGTGAAGATTACCCAGAGCCGATGCTTGATTTGACGGTCGCATCTAAAGACGCCCGCGAGCGATTATGGCAATACCGAGAGCGTCCAGACGTTAAACGTGCCATAGGCAAAATTCTTAGAAAGCATGTTGCAATCACACCTAAAACAAGCAAAGTAAAAAATAAAAGTACCACTAAAAATAACACTAAGATTAAGTAATTATGGCGCATAAAAAACTAAACCTACCTCACAAAATATGCCCAGTATGCGACAAGCCATTTTCGTGGCGTAAAAAGTGGCAGCGTGACTGGGATAATGTAATTTATTGCTCAGAGCGGTGTAAGCGCAATAAAGAGTAATTGAAATTTACTGGCGTCTATTTTGCAACATCATCAGAAATTAGTGCTTTTTCAGCCGTTATTTAAGCTTTTTTGTAAATAACGCTTAATGAGTCTGAAAAGCTTACATGCAACGCAAGGAGAAGATGATGACGATTAAAAAAACAGCAAACTCAACGTGGTCTGGTGACATTAAAACAGGCAAAGGCAGTATTTCAACGCAAAGTGGCGCACTTGATAAACAGCCATACGGCTTTAATACCCGCTTTGAGGATGAGCCAGGGTCAAATCCTGAGGAGCTAGTAGGTGCGGCGCACAGTGCCTGTTTTAGCATGGCGTTGTCGCTTGCATTAGGTGATGCTGGTTTTACGGCCGATAAAATTGATACCAAAGCAACGGTAAGCCTTGATGAAGTAGACGATGGCTTTGCAGTGACGCATATAACTCTTGAAGTAAACGCACGTATTAAAGATATTGCTAATGAGCAATTTCAAGCATTGTGTGAGCAAACTAAAAAAGGCTGCCCTATTTCAAAGCTGCTTAATACCGAAATATCACTTAACGCAACACTCGAGAGCGTCTCATAACCGACTATTACCCATGCTCAATAGTAGGTAATCTAAGCCAAGTAAGTTTTTACTTGGCTTTGCATTCATTACCCAACCCTTTTTGAGTTGTTTAAATTTAATAAATCGTTAAGTAGTGCAATACCCATACCTAACGCCGGCCATATCACCCATAAATAATTTGGCGAGGTAATTAAATTAATGACTGTTAATAGTGTTAATACAGCTAAATAACGCTTTAGATTTTCAAAAAATGTAGTTGTATTCATGTTTACTCTCCTCTTTATGTATGAGGTTATTTTTAAACATAAACACAGCAAATACAGCTGTTAAAAGTCACTCAATATTATGACAAGTGTCATCAATTAGGGCTTACTTATTAATTACTTATAACTAGTTAAAATATAAAAACTCATACTTTAACTTGTTTGTGTTAAAATCGGATTTAAACTAACCTTGATGTATATGTTACAAAGGCTGAATTAAATGAATGAAAAATCAACAAATTGCGCAAAAGTTACCTGCAGTAACTGTGAGGATGCAAACACACTTGAATTTGATTTTTCAATGGCCTTCCAACCTATAATAAATTGCCAAACCAACCATATTTTTGGCTACGAGGCATTAGTGAGGGGGCTAAACGGCGAATCTGCTTATTCTATTATTTCAAGAGTGAACGAGGAAAACCGTTATACGTTTGACCAGCTTTGCCGTATTAAAGCCATTAAGCTAGCCTCAGAACTAGGCATTACATCAATGCTTAGCATCAACTTTTTACCAAACGCTATTTATAAACCAGAACGTTGTATACGCACCACATTAGAAGCGGCAAAAAAGTATAATTTCCCAATTAAAAACATCATGTTTGAGTTTACCGAGGTAGAGAAAGTAGAAGACACTGCACATATAAAACGCGTGGTTGGTTATTACCAATCGCTTGGCTTTAAAACCGCGACCGATGACTTCGGCGCAGGTTACTCTGGTTTAAATCTACTTGCTGACTTTCAAACAGATATTATTAAGCTAGATATGGCACTAATACGCGATATTAACCACGATGCGAAACGCCAATTAATAGTAACTCATTGCTTAAACATGTTTCGCGATTTAAATATTACAGCCCTAGCTGAAGGAATTGAAACAGTAGAAGAATACATGTGGCTTAAACAGGCTGGCGTTGAGTTAATGCAAGGCTATTTATTTGCAAAGCCCAGTTTTGAAAATCTCCCCAAAGTTAATTTTGAAAAATAGGTGCTAATTAATACCAACACCTATTTTATGAGTATTTAAATTTAGCTTACATATTACCTAGCTCAATCATCATTGCGGTATACATGCGTAAATTAAGCTCCAATTGCTCAAGCGTAATAAATTCATGCTCTGAGTGGCCTGTATAACGTTTACCCGGCATTGATGGGCCAAACGATACGGCATTATCAAATAGTTTTGCGTTAGTACCTCCGCCAATTGATACAAAATCGGCTTGTTCGTCACCTGTAAAATGTTTAAAAATATCGAGTAGCTTTTGTGCGTGCGGCGCATTATCTAACAGCATAGGGTTGCCTATCACTGTATCTATACTCTCGAGTGTAACGTTATTGTTAGCTTGCCATTGATTAACGGCTGTCTCTATTTGCTGCCTTAAAACATCTTCATTTTTACCAACAGGGCGACGAGCATTAACGGCTAACGTTAATTTATTTCCGCTGCGCTCAATGACGGTTGGAGAAACAGTCATTGGGCCCATAAAGTCATGTTTATAGGCAATATCGCCAAACTGCTTACCGTGAAGATCTAACCCTATCAGTTGATTTACAAATTTAATGAGCTGTCCATCGCTGTTGTTTTCAAGCGCGACTCCATTAAATAGCTCAGCTAAATGTGCAATGGCATTCACGCCAGATTCGGGCTCAGAAGAATGGGCAGACATGCCCTTTACACTAATGACCATGGCGTTATTTTGTTCAGTAAAGTTAAATTCAACTTTATCTAGTTGCTTGGCTTTTGTTTTTAATTGGTTTACTAGTGCGTTGTTTGCATTATGCAGTACTAAGCTTGCGTCTTCTGGTATTTGGCTTTTGAAAGCACCACCAGCAAGGTCGCTTACATACACTGCTTTTTGATCAGATATGGCATTAAATGTAGGAGAAATTAAGCTCCACCCTTTTTCAGCAACCACTACTGGGTATGATGCATCAATGGTTACTGCATACTTTGGTTGCTCGTATGTTTTCATGAATTCAGTCAATGGGCCCCAATCAGACTCTTCAGCTAAGTAAATCATCAGCTCAATGCGGTTATCAAGCTCTATGCCTTTGTCTTTAATCGCTTTCATGGCGTAAAGCGCAGTAGCTATTGCCCCTTTATCGTCTTCGGTACCGCGACCAACTAACTTGCCTGGTTCTGAGGTATCAATAATAAATGGGCTTTGCTTCCATTTACTCGCGTTTGCAGGTTGCACGTCACCATGAGTCACTACGGTGACTTTTTCGCTTTGCTCACCCATACCTATTAACACGGTATGTCCTAAATCTTGGTAATCAAAACCAAGCTCTGCAGCTTTTATTTTTAACAGCGATTTAAAGGCTATAAAGTCTGGGTTTTGTGGTGTGGGTATTGAGTCTTTATTTACCGTAGGAAAGGCCACTAAGTTAGTTAGCGTATGAACTTGGGCATTTTGGTAGGTATTTACTGCGTAATCGGCAATGTTATCTATCTCTTTATTTAACTGTGCTTGGGCGTTAAACATGTATAAAGCAAGGCTGGCTAGAACTAACTTTTTCAAAACAATATCCATTTAATGAGTCACTACGAGTTTTAATTATAACGTGCGAAATACATTACAAATAGCGCTTTGCGGTAATTTAACACACTATTGAGGGCAATATTTATATGGCAGCTTTAAGTTGGATAGCGGTATAATAGATGGCTTAAAATAACTAGGGTAGATTTGTGTGAATCGTCGTAAAAAAATAGTCACTAAATTTCAAAAGAAAGACAAACGCGCTAACGCTAAATTACATAAAAGTAATAAGCCTGCGTATGTGTCAAAAGCTGATCGAGAAAAGCTTGAGCAGCAAAATTCAGTAACTCAAAGCGATGATAACCAAGAGCAGGAATAACCGACTCTTGGTTATAGATATAAAATCACATTAAAATGCGACACTCATCCCAATATTAAACGAGCGCCCCTGCCCTGCGAGCTGTTCAAAACCAGTACTTTCGCCTTTTTTAAGCTGCGCAATGCTCACACCACCAAGCGGTAGCTGATAGTATTCATCAAATATATTATTCACATGTGCACTTAACGTTAAGTCGCCCCATGACGCTTTTGAGCCTAAATTGACAATATTATAGCTGTCGGTTTGGTTTTCGAATCGAGTGGTATCTACGCGTGTTTTAGTATCATTCCATAGCCACGATAAGGTATTTTCAAAGCGGCCCAGTTGTTGGCTTATTTCAAGCTTAGTGTGCAGTGGTTTTATTTGATAAAGCGGCTGGTTTGTATCATTTCGCTTTGCGCGCGTATTGGTAATATTGGCATTTAATTGCCAATTACCGAGTGCTTTAGATTCATGTATATTCGCGGTTAAATCTAATTTAACGCCATACAATACCGCATCTGTATTTGTAAATTTAAGTATATTGCGTGTCGTATTTTCTAAGCCAAATCGATTAAACGACCTGACGATGTCTGCATCAATGTAGTCGGTTGTATCGGTATACCAAATGTTAGCACTAACCCGCCAGTCGTCGTTTTGAGCCGATTTAATATAAGTAGAGCTTACTGTATGCGCAGTTTCCACCGCTAAATTTGGATTACCTATATAGCCATTGCCATCGCCGTACCAACCAATCATGGTAGTTGCCATATTGCTTCCCCCCCAACTGTATCGCTCATACAAATTAGGCGCTCTATTTTTACGAGCAAGACCCAGTTGTAACTCTTCATTGGGGGTAAGTTGGTAATTAAGTAAAACACTTATATCAACCACCGTATCTGATTTATTGTGCTCAATGGCATTAAAAGCAGCAGCGGCATTTGCGTTATTCGGCTGCATTGTCATGGCGTTCATATTCATCATTGCCATGCCTTCATTGTAAGGCTGAACATCGTCAGCACGTGTCTTTACATGTTCAACACGTATACCTGAATTTAACCACAACTTAGTATTTATTTGGCTCTCATACTCTGCAAATGCTGCAATACGCTTACGCTGACCATTATTTATATTAATGTAATCGTTAGGCCCCATCATGGCGGAACCTTCAACAGCAGACCACCAATCATCAATTCGGTTATCATAAAATGCCTGTCCTAGTAATAGACTACTATTACTATTTAAGTTTAAACGCCATTTTAATTGTGAGCTTATATCTCGCGCATCAGTGCTCATTGGCATCATGCCGGTTTTTTCTGGGCTAAAAAAACCCATATCGTGTTTTACATCATGCCAGTTAAGCTGCGCCTCCAACTCACTGCTTATAAATACATGTTTATACTGTGCAATAGCGCCAAAACTTGTGTTATCAGTCATATCCATATACTGATTGGCGAAGCCCTGATAAGGTATTTTTTGGTGGGTTAACTTAACAACAAGCTGTTGATTTTTATCTCGTATCGCTGCAGAAAGCGCATGGTTTTGAACGCGATATAAAGTATCAAATACTAAATTTCCATTTCCGTCTTCATAACTTTTAGCATCACTAAATGCACCTTGGTAATTAAAGCTCAAGTTATCACTTGTTATACGTGCCCCAACGCCCACTTTTCGTGCATTATTTACGCTGTTGTATTGAGCCGATACATAACCCGAATGCCACCCTAGGTCACTACTGTCGCTGTACTGTGGTGAAATAGAATTAACGCTTATTACACCAGCAATATTATCGCCACCGGCACTCACCGCAGATATACCCGCAATAACATGATAAGCGGTAATTTGATTAGCAGAAACATACGAAAGTGGTGGGTTCATATGATTAGCACATGCAGCGGTTACATCTGCGCCATCTACTAATACTTTTACTCTATCGCCCATCAGGCCATTTAAAATAGGTAAGTTTGACACCCCACCCGAAGCAGAAAAGTCTACCCCTAAGTTGGTTAATAATGACTCTGCTGAGCCAAGTGCAAGATGTTTATTTTGCGAATGTCCCTGAACCTCAATAACTTCTAAGGAGGTGTCGTCTGCAAAAACTACAGGAGAAAATATACTGCTTATAAATAAAGCCAAGGGAGTTAATAAATGTGTGTTTGGAGTCGTGCTTAAATCTGCCATTTTATAATTATGCCACTGTAATAGTTGAACTAATTATAATTCGTGTAGCCATATTAAAAGCGCGACAAATTGTCGCACTTTACTCATTTTATATTAAATACGACGGCGTTATTCATCATCAAAAATATCTTCTATTTTTAATTCAAATAACCGCGCTGCTTTAAACGCCAAAGGTAAACTGGGATCAAACTTGCCTTTTTCTATTGCGTTAATAGTTTGGCGTGATACATCTAATAATTCTGCTAGTTTGGCTTGTGTTAAATTTCGTTCAGCCCTGAGTACTTTTAAGCGGTTTTTCATTCGTCGCCCTCATCACAGCTGTAGCGTTTGTTAAGTATGTAGGTACTAATTAAATAAACCGCGCCCATTAAAAACATTATGTCTGGTATGTCAGCTCGCACTTCGATAATGCCACTTAGCTGCAAATTACTATATGCAAGCCCGCCAACCACAACCGCCCCAAGCGTAAAGCCCATTGCGCTTAAATGTATTTTTTGTTGTAACTCATCAAGCCCTTGTAAATTGCGCTTATTGGCTATAATCATAGCAATACCCACTACAACATTTACGACAATAAAAAAGCCACTCACCACGTTATTATGCTCCCAAATTAAAACAGGTCCAAACGAACATAGCGCCAACGACAGTAACCAGATAAGCGTCCATTTAGCTAAATTAGTGGTGTTTATTTTTTGGCGCTGTTTTAACGTTAATTGTGTTTGCATTTTTTAACCCTCTTAAAAAGTAAAGTTCACTTTACTATATTTGTACAAAAACAGCCCCAAGTCAAACAAGCTTTACATAAAGATTGGTTTTAATGACATTACAATGTGTTACAAATCTCTAGTGAAATGTTTCCAGCAGTACTTCTAAAAAGATAAAAATAACAATAGAATAACGTTATTAAATATTAAGTAACAAGTAGCTATGGTATTTAATAAATACTCTAAAAATTAAGGATATAAAATGTTAATTACAAGGCTTATAGTTTTATGCTTATTGTTATTAAGCTTTAACTCATATAGTAAAAATACGTTAGAAGATTTTTTTGATAAAAGCGGATACGTTCAGGTTAAAATCTCACCTAGTGGTAAATATTATTCAATCACTTACAGAGAAGATACTGAAGTAAAGCTGGTTATTCTTGAAAGGGAATCAGGAAAAACAACGGCCGCATTTGCATTTGGCGAAAATCAAAAAATACGTAATGTTACTTGGTTAAATGACGAAAGATTTATGATGTCAGTAGCTAAAACAGTCGGCTTTTTAGATACCAAAGGTGGGCGCCCATATTATGTTGTTGCAAATTACGATGGCTCTAAAAGGCGTGAAATTTTATTTTCAAACACGTCCATTTTAAAAGTCATTAGCACCCTTCCAAATGATAAAGAAAACATTTTAATCACCAAAGGTCACTTTAATGATGATTTTGCTGTTAATGTTCATAAATTAAATATTTATAACGGAAAAGTGGATTATGTAGCCGGCCAACCCAAAGACGACGTATTTGGTATAACTACCGATATTTCGGGTAACCCTAGATTGGCATTTCGTTATGAAGAAGATGAAGTTCAAGAGCTTGGCAAAGGCGATTTAAGTGTTTATTTTAAGAAAAAAGCGAACAGTAATTGGCTGTCTTTAAACCTTAATAAACTAAGCTACGAGAAAGGAGATGCGCTAGGTTTTTTAGGTATGAACCTAGAGGGTAACGAGGCCTTTTTAATGAGTGACTCGGGCAGAAAAACTACTGCTATTTACAGCCTTAACTTTGAAAATGAAGAACTGACCCTTTTAGCGGCAAATGACAATGTTGATATTTCAACGGCAATATTTGGCCCTAACGGAGATGTTATAGGGGCTACGTTTGACCCTGATTACCCTCAATATCAATACTTTGATGCAAAGGGTGAAAATGCAATATTTAAAGAGCTAAGTGATACATTTAAAAATTATCGATTACAATTTACAAGCCACTCTAAAGAAAAAGGCCTTTCTGTGTTTTCTGTAGAAGCAGACAATTCGCCAACTACCTTTTACTTGTACGATACTAAAAATAAAAAAGCGACTTTTATTGCCTCAAGCGCTCCTCAGATAGATAAAAAAAGTCTTTCTATGACGGAACCTTTTAGAATAAAAGCAAGAGATGGCGTTGACCTAAACGGCTATTTAACCATACCAAAAGGGGCTGCTGATAAAAACTTACCTGCAATTGTATACTTGCATGGCGGCCCGCATGGACCTAGAGATTTATGGGAGTACAACCCTGAAACTCAGTACATGGCTTCATTAGGTTACGCTGTGCTTCAAGTAAACTTTAGAGGATCTGGTGGCTATGGCAGCGAATTTCAGAAGAGTGGTTATAAAAAATGGGGGCGCGAAATGCAAGACGACGTCACCGATGCCACTCATTGGGCTATTAATGAGGGAATAATAGATAAAGATAGAATATGTATCTACGGCGCTAGTTACGGTGGTTACGCTACATTAATGGGCGTTATTAGGGAGCCAGATCTGTACAAGTGTGCAATTGGTTATGTAGGCGTATACTCACTACCAGAAATGAAAGAGAGTGGCGATACACCAAAAAGTAAATCAGGTAGAAAATTTCTAGACATGGTTCATGGGACCGACATGCAAGATATGCAAGCTCGCTCTCCTTCATTTAATGTTGATAAGATTAAGGCTAAACTGTTTATTGCCCATGGCGAGGACGATGTAAGGGTTCCTATGGAACAATATGAAGCATTAACATCAGCGCTTGATAAAATAGGCTATCCATATGAGTCAATGGTGAGAGATGAAGGACATGGATTTCATCAACCTAAAAACATCACTGATTTCTACACTAAAATGGCTGAATTTTTTGCAGAAAGTCTAAAATAATACGCTAATAAAATTGTGCCAGCATAAATGCTGGCACTCATTTCCCTCTCCCTACTAAGAAATTTTTTATATGACCTCCACTGTTTTTATTATTCCTCCACCATTTTTTATTACATTCAAAAATAATACCTTTTGACATTAAATAATATAAATCGTATTTATTTAATGTTACCTAATGACTTAACCTCTCGCTTCACTTAAACTAATTACTTCTCGTTTTTCTATATTCATCTCATAAAATTTTTGCATTTATAACCCATTGCATTTTTGGCTTTGGCGTTACTTTTTATATTTAAACATCTAATTCAAAGGGGATTTATGAAGCCTGATGTTACGTCTATATCTAACCAGCTCAATAAAACAGCTATTTTAATTGTGTTGGCGCTAGGCACCTTTATTTTAGGGTTGTCTGAATTTTCGATGATGCCAATGTTACCTCTTATAAGTGAAACATTTGGCACAACGCCTTCTCAAAGTGGTTATGCTATAAGCGCTTATGCTATGGGCGTAGTGGTTGGCGCGCCAGTGTTAATGCTAACAACGGCTAATATGCGAAAACGAAAAGCACTACTGATTTTTTTAAGTTTAATGTGTATTTCTAATGGGCTTAGTGCATTGGCAACGTCGTTAGAGCAGTTAATCATATTTAGGTTTTTGAGTGGACTGCCCCATGGTGCCTATTTTGGCGCTGCCATTTTGCTTGCATCAGATATTGCGCCGCAAGGTAAACGAGCCAGTTTTATGTCAAAAGTATTTATGGGACTAACCATTGCCACTATTGTTGGTGTGCCCATTGTTACGCTGGTAGGCCAAAATTTAAGTTGGCGTTACTGTTTAGCAGGTGCTGCAGTGATAGCTTTTATCGCATTTATTTTAGTTTATAAAGTCGTGCCAAACATAGATAACGCTAAGCCCTCTAACTTATTAAATGAATTTGGCGTGCTAAAAAACAAACTTGTTTGGTCAATTTTAGGTATTGTCATTATTGGTTTTGGTGGTGTATTTTGCATATACACTTATATTGCCGACACAATTTTAGATGTAACAAAAACAGCGCCTTATACTATTTCGGTGGCAATGGTGATGTTTGGCATTGGCTGTACACTGGGTAACTACGTATTAGGAAAAGCCGCTGACAAGTCGGCAATAAAAACCACAGGCTTTGCGCTTGTGTGTACCATTATTTTTGCATTTGCCTATGTTACGGCAAGTTATAATATTTGGGTGCTTTATGTGGTTATTTTTTTCATAGGGTGCAGTGTCGGTTTAGCTACGTTAATTCAAAGCCTTTTAATGGATGTTGCACCTGAGGGGCATGCAATGATAGGCGCATTAGTTCAATGTGCATTTAATACAGCAAATGCAATTGGCCCGTGGGTGGGTGGAATTGCGATTGCCAAAGGCGCTGCACCCAATCAAACTGGCTATGTCGCTGCGGTATTATTTTTAGGTGGCTTAGGAATGTGGTTACTTAGCTATTTACAACTGAATAAGTCGCCAGCTATCAAAACGGTTAACTAATCACTATACCAAAAGAGCGGCTTGTAAGCCGCCCTTTTACATTTACACAAAAAAAAGTTTACGAATCTAACGATGCCATATCAATGACAAAACGATAACGTACGTCTGATTTTTCCATACGTTCGTAAGCGGTGTTAATTTCGTCAATATTGATCATTTCACACTCAGGCAATACATTGTTCTCGCCACAAAAGTCGAGCATTTTCTGTGTTTCTGCTATGCCACCAATGAGTGAACCTGCAACCTGACGTCGCCCCATTAATAAAGGCACCGTATTTAGCTCGTCAACGGGCCCAACCTGACCAACAATAATTAATGCACCATCTATGTCTAATAGCGGTGTATAAATTGATAGGTCGTGTTTCACAGGCACTGTATCGATGATCACATCAAAAGCCGACTGTGATTCTTTCATTTCGTCATCATTTGTTGAAACTAAGTAATGCTGGGCACCAAGTTCAACGGCATCCTCTTGTTTAGATTCGCTTCGACCAATAACAGTAACATCGGCACCCATTGCTACGGCATTTTTAACCGCCATATGCCCTAAGCCACCAAGCCCTACAACTGCAACACGGCTACCTCTTTTAATGCCCCACTTATGAAGAGGTGAATACGTAGTAATACCTGCACATAACAGTGGTGCAACGCGCGAAAGATCTAAACTTTTTGGTATTGAAAGCACAAACTCTTCACGAACTACAACATGCTTAGAGTACCCGCCTTGGGTCATTTCACCGGTTTCTCTGTCTTTACCTGCATAAGTGCCAACCATGCCCTCACGGCAAAATTGCTCTTCATTGTTGTCGCACTGATCGCAGCTTTTACACGAATCAACCATGCAGCCTACGCCAACAGTATCACCTTGTTTATATTTTTTTACGTCGTTGCCGACCGAAATAACTTTACCAACAATTTCATGGCCAGGGATCAGTGGGTATTTTACACCGCCCCAATCATTTCTTACCGCGTGTAAATCTGAATGGCACACACCGCAGTATAAAATTTCAATTTCTACATCGTTATTTCGTAAATCGCGGCGTTCAAACGCAAACTCTGTAAGCTCAGAACCTTGGCTTTGTGCTGCATATCCTACTGTTTTCATAATAACTCCATAGTTGTTTAAAAATTTAAAACGCATTGAGTATTCACTCTATGGGGTGAATACAAACTGAAAAACAGCCACAAAAAAGCCCAAATAGTATTTGGGCTCAATAACATAGCAATGTTTAAAAAATGCTACTTAGTAAGTTCTGCGTTTATTTCATCAATTAAGGTATTAATACGTTCCGCATTTTTTCCTAAATCGCTTCGACCAACGCGTGATTTACTTCTTATATCAACAAAACGTTCACTGCCTTCATCGACAATACGAACGACAACATCGTCTTTAAAGCCAAACCAGGTTGTGGTGTCTGTTGCTTCTATTAAACCAAGTGATTTATTAGCGCTAACTAACTCCCAGCCTAAATTTTTAACTGCTTGCTCGGTTGCTGCCATTAAATCATTTTTCGTTTGTGCAAAGTTAAGTGTTGTTAGTTCTGGGTACGCTTTTCGTTGTTGTACCGCGGTTTCTTCCCCTGCATATTCAACTGGGTTTGGTGCATCAGCACGAAGCGGTGCAATAGCAACAAATTTAGGCGGATTAACTAAATCGGTTGAAATATCATGGATTGGCGGAACACTTTTCGCTTTGTTCATCATGTTAAGCGGCATAGCAATAGCAACCACAGAAAATATAACGGCAATAATAGCACTACCGAATGAAGCGGTTTTACGCATAAATATTAGCTGCACGAGTAACAATACAAGCGCTGCACCCCCTACATATACGCCGTATCTGAAGCCGGTAAAGGCAAGACCTAAATCAACAACGCCAAACTTGTATAAAGGGCCAGGTAATACAACGAGTAAAAAGGCGATTAAACTCACCAAGCTGACTAAAACTTTCATTTGTGTGCTCCATTTTGTGTGTAATTGTTATTTTGTAAACAGCACTTATACTGCTTGTGCTTGATTTTGGTTTACCATTAGCAACTAATTACACAAAAAAGTCCAATGTTGTGCGATCAAAGTTGGTCAGATTAGGAAAAATATCACTCAATTCAGAGGGTGCAACACCAAACCATTGCGCTAACGAAGCAAAGTATTGCTCGTTAGATACGCTTGGAATAAGTCGGCCACCGCCAACGTCTTGCGGTCCATCTAAATGCTGAGTTAAAAAATCACCATAGATATCCCCTCCTTTAACAGCCCCTCCCATTACTAGTTGATTACCCGCCCAACCATGATCGGTGCCATCTCCATTTGAGGTCAACGTTCTGCCAAAATCAGACATTGTAAAGGTCGTTACTTTGTCTGCCATATTTAGCTCTTGCATCGCATTATTGAACTCATTCAAGCTTTGCGCTAATGAGTTTAGTAATAACGGATGCATATCTAATTGGTTATCGTGAGTGTCAAACCCGCCCATTGAAACAAAGAACACTTGGCGCTGTGTTGCTAACGTAGACTGCACACTAATGGCTTTTGCCACTGCAGCCAATTGCTGAGAAACACTTGAATCGCTAAATGTTGTTACTAGCTCAGGGGCAGTTTCTAACGCGTTGTTCATGGTTTGAGTATTGTTAATGGCCGAATTGAAACTTTTTGCATAGGCGTCACTAAGTGGATGCTTAGTATTGTCCATTATGCGGTTCATAATATTAGTTACATGGTCTGTGCGAGGTTGATAACCACCAAATGCATTTATACGGCTAATCCCACTTTTATTTAATGCAAACGCTTTTGTTTGGCTGCCGGTTTGCCACAGGTTGGTTCCATCTAACGACACATTGGCAGCAAACTGGTCTTGCTGATTTAAACGCTCTAACAAACGTGCACCCCAGCCGCTATTGAGCGACTGTTTTTCACGGCCATACATCCAAGAAGCTTGTTGATCATTATGAGAAAATAAGTGTTTAGGCAACGCCACTGCATTATTTTTGTAATCGTTGTAAGTTGTTGGCGCAAGTAAGGTACCTACCCCACCAACAAAAGCTAAATTAGACTCATTAAACACATTTTGAATAGGCGACAGTGATGGATGCAAACCCACACCACCAGCAAACTGGGTGGCAGTATTTAATGTAATTGGCGATGCAACAGCTAAATTTTGTCGGCTTTGCTCATACAAGCTGCGCTGCTCACCCTCAAGGGGCACCAACATGTTGAGTGAGTCATTACCGCCATATAAAAAAATGCATACCAATGCTTTGTAGTCGCCTAGTTCTACCGCATTAACAGACCCGGTAAGCGCTTGTAATTGCAAACTAGTCAGTGCGGCTGCCGATACACCGCCTTTTAAACATAACGATAAAAATTGCCTTCTATTAATGCTCATTATGCCTCTCCTAATACTGCAAATTAAATTCAGGTGAAATAGCAATCATATAAAGTAAATACGATACCCGTTCCCGATATTGATCGTCATCAAAATAGGCATCTAAATCTAATAATGCTTTGCGTGTGTCACTACTCATAGAGCCTGCAAAATACAGTACGTTGTATTGATCGAGTAAGTAGTTAATCCCATTGCTTTGCAAGGTATTCATATCGTTAATGATGTAAACATAAATGCCATTTGGATTTAAATCGGTGTGCGCCTCTGCGGTACTCCACACTAAATCGGCAAAGTGCTCATTCATGGTGCCAATAAGGGTGGCGTCACCCGCTATTTGTAGCTCAGGAGCCACTAATGCATCTGCTCGCAACTGAGCAGGCTGGTAGTCAGGTCTAAAAAAGTTAAACACCGAACTCGACTGCATAGGCCCTTGCCCATATCGGTCAACTAAATTCCATGTTTTGTAAAAACCTTCGGGTGACTTCGCGTTTAAGTTTCGCCAAAATTGGACTGTTTTAAGAAGCGGTTCTTTTATTTTCCCTTGGTAGTTTAATACGCTGCCATAATGGCGAGCTTCATCATCTAAATAAATAGCTTTGACTACTGCAGCTAAATCCCCTCTTACGCCTTCGCCATTATCATTAAACACGCTGGCAATTCGCTCTACATATTGCGGTGTAGGGTTTGATGTAATAAGTCGTTGTATTAGCTGCTTACTAATAAACGGCGCTACATTTTGATGATTAAATAAATTATCAAGCGCTAGTTGTAAGGACTCTTGCGCTCCATATCCTTGGGGAATAACGTCGCCGTTTAATAGCGTTTTTTGCTTTTGTGAATGGTACTCTTCAAATGCTTGCATGGGCGCAACATAATCGCGACTTTTGCGCTTAAATGTTTCGCTGCCTGCAAATGTCCACCCTGTAAATACACGAGCAAAGCCTTCTATTTCTGCTTGGCCATACGTTGCAATGGTATTACCGTTAGCGTCTAATTTTACAGTGCCATCTTGGTTTAGCTCATCAAGCCCGNTAGTAAATAACTGCATAACCTCACGGGCATAGTTTTCATCTGGACGAATATTTAGGGTCTCATCGGCCTTTTCGTTGCCCAAATGACTAAGGTAAGTTCCCATAATTGGCGATAACGTTATCGCCTCAAGTAAATCACGAAAATTACCAAATGCATGCGTTATCAGTAAATCGTAATATGTCACCATGCCCTCAGGCTGAGAGCGTAAATCGTTATTAAGATCAGACACAACGAGTATTTCACTCAGCGCAAAAGCGACGCGCTGGCGCAATTGGTCGTCGCTTTGCATGACAGCTTTCCACCACGCGTCTATTCGGCTTATATATCTAAAATCTTCATCGTCATTAGTAAACACCATATAGTCACGATGATAGTTAATGGGCAGTGCTAGTTGAGCATCGAGCCATTGCAGCTCACTTTGCCCTTGCGCACGTTGTATTTCTGAAAGCGTTGGCCCCATGCTTCCTTGATGCAACAACCGCGCTGCAGAAAATGTATCCATACTATTGCGGGCAAAAAAGTTAACCGTTTTAACGGTGGTGGCGCCTTCGTTATCGGTCGCGGTAACATTAAACGCGTATTCTAAAGGGGTGTAAGTTGATGCATCAGCCAATTTAACGCTAACTGAGCTTGCGTTTACTGGCTCATTTAATACAACAGGCCCCGAAACTTGCTGCCAAATTACACTGGCGATACTGCCGTCAGCATCGCTGGCTGTTGCTGTTAGATCAATGGTTTGGCTTTTTTTGATATCCCTTGGCACATCAGACAACGTTAGTATGGGGAGCTTATTACCATTAACCGTAGGTGTATCGCTTGAGCCTGAACCGCCGCAGGCACTAAGAAAAAAGACTGAGCTTGCTATCAAAACTAATTTATAATGCATGTTAAATCGCCATGATATTTTGGTTTAAGTAGGTAATTACCGACTTAGTTTATTGCATTAATTGAAACACAAAATTTACATTTTTTCCTTTTATTTTTTGTAATCGAAACTTGACTAACGTTCAAAAATGCACAAACTACGTGGGTTAAACAGCCAGAGACCGCATATGAAAACAGAAATTAGCTATCAGTTTGAATCTTCGCAAGTTGCCAACCGTTTTTTACATGAATTAAAAAACTGGTCCGTGAACGATGTAAAAACACGTCTTTTTAATGGGGGAGATAGCGTAAAAGTAAGCTACGATTACGACGAAACTGGCTTCGATTATACCATTGCCGAGCTTGATGATTTAGCCGAGCAACTTGGAGGAAAAGAAGTTTAGAGTAAAGCAATGTGTATTAAACCTCTTTGCGTTAATAGTAACAACTTATCAGTAGCGATTTGATTAAATTGATTTAATTAAAGCTCTATTTCGTCCGGTATTTTTGGCTTCGTACAGCATAACGTCTGCGTTTTTAATTAATAGCTTAGCGGTTACTTTTTCATTATCCATAGCTTTTGCAGTTGCAAAAGCACAACCTACACTAACAGTTAAAACGTTACTGACTTTAGAGCCTTTATGAGCTAGGTTTAGCGCCTTTACATTTAGCAGCAGTTGTTGAGATATTGCTTCAAATTGCTCAACCGATAACTGATTAAACAGTATTATAAACTCCTCACCTCCATAGCGCGCCGCCGCACCATTATTTGATTGGGCGGTCTCTTTTAAAACACGGCAAACTGCTTGCAAAGCACTATCACCCTTTTGGTGACCATAAAAGTCGTTATAAAACTTAAAGTAATCTACATCAATTAGCATTAACCCCAGTGTTGTTTTTTGTCTGTGGGCCTCTTGCCACTGCGTTGTGTAAATCTCTTCAAAAGCACGTCGGTTATAAATTTGTGTTAACTCGTCTATTTTACTAATATTTTCTAGTTGTTCGTTTTGCTTTTTAACCTCTTTTATTAATGAATTAAAACCATTTATAAGCACACGCATTTCTAGAAACTGATTTCTAAAGTGAAGCGGTTGAAGATCGTTTTTAAGCAACATTAAATTGATTGCAGATGCGCCATTAATTAACGGTGTAATAAAAAAGCGGTTAACTATATAAAAGCCAATTAATGAGACAATAAAAAACATTAATAAAATAATTATTAAGTAATTATCAAATAAAATGGGGATACGCTGATGATGATGCTTAATATTCATAAGCAAAATTGGGTTTCCATTTATATCTAATAATGTTCTTTGGCGCTCTGTGGCTATTCCCTCATTTTGAATTCCATCACTGAGAGCTGCCGTTCTTTGTGGTGCGCTGTCTTTGTTTATTAAAGTGTAGCTTAGCTTTACTTGTGCCATCTCGGCCATTTTAGCGAATTGTGACTCCCTTACTTTTTTAATAAAAACAATGCTACCAACAGACTCTCCTGTTTTGTTTGTTCGTTGAATTGCGTGTGATGCAAACATAACAGGACCATGCTCTGTACTCAAAAAACCGTAGCGTTCTGACGTATTTGTTCCATAAGGGAGAATAGTACGGTTAGGTAAATGAGTATTTAAATCAAATTCTGGCAGCTCATAGGGTTGCTCTTGAATGTAATCAAAAGTATGCGCATAAACTTGTTTAAAGTTCATGTCGTAAATAAATACACCATCTATTTTGAGTGATTTAAAGGTATCGTCCACATAATTTGACTCAATATAGTCTTTATTAAAGCTCGTCATGTAATCGTAAGAGTCATCCCACACCGAATAATCGTAATTTAGGGTTTTTAAAAAAACAAACTCTCTGTTTAATGCTATTTCTAGGCTCAATAACTCTCTATTCTGGTAGTCTTTAATGTTTTCATTTATGGTTGGTAACGTAAAAAAGTATCGGTAACTAACCAATAAGCTAGTTACAAAGCACATCAAAATTAGGGTACCTATTATTACAAAAAATCTTAATGTCATTATTAGTGCCTAAAATGTAAGTAGCTAAACGCATTTGCCGCATAGCCCTTATGTATAGTTGTTTAAATGTGCTTAAGTTTTAAATGGTGCCGTTATTAATTTAAAGATGATTCTGGCATTAATGTAATTGGCATAGTACAGCGCATTAGCGTACCAGCGCCCAGTTCGCTTTCTACCTCAATTGAACCATTGTGCTCTTTTAACACGTTGTAAACGATGGCCATCCCCATTCCTGTGCCTTTTCCAACTGGTTTTGTAGTATAAAAGGGCTCAAATATATGACTTTTCGTTTGCTCATCCATGCCGCAGCCATTATCAGCAATTTCAATGTAAATATTTTTTTCGTCTGAAAATAACTTGATGACTATTTTGCCTTGCTTACCATCAACTAAATCACACGCATACTTCGCATTTAGTAATATATTCACAAACACTTGATTAATTGCCGATAAATTACAATAACTTAATGGCAGCTCGTCATAAGTACATTCAACGTCACAACTTTTTAATTGATTAGCTAGTAACTTAATCGCCCCCTTTAAAGATTCAGTAATATCAGCCATAGCAAGTAAGTTATTTTTAGGTCTGGCAAAATTAAGTAAATTATTTACTATTGCCGCAATGCGATGCAGCCCTTCATGCGTGTCGTCTAACAGCTCATCTAAATCTTCTAAAATAAAATCAATGTTAGCTTCATTATCGAGTTTAACGAGTTGCGCTTCTAATTCTGATGCGGATATAGATTTGTCTATAAATTGCTTAGCAACCTGCATTAACGAATGCAGTGTAGGTTTGAAGTACTTAATACTGTCGAGATTACTCATCACGTAGGCAAGTGGATTATTTATTTCATGAGCAACGCCTGCCGATAACGTACCGAGTGTTGCCATTTTATCGGTTTGCATTATGGTCACTTGCTGACTTTTAAGCATGCTCAGCTTTTCTTTTAACTCTTGATTGGCGCAAAATAACTTACGAGTTTTATCTTCCAGTAATACCTCTAGCTTATCTCTCGCTGCTTTTTCACGTAGATACGCTTTTTTATAGTTATAGTTATAGTTATCTTCAACCATTTGAAGCCTCGTATCTGACTTCAATAACGCACTTTTCGCAGCCATCGTGCATACACTCAACATGGTCTAAAACTACATTAACTCCAAAATGTGAAGCTGCACCATAAATCAGCCCTTCAGCACACATACATAGCTGCCGCTTAGAACGGTAATGCATTAAAATAAATCCTTCTTCAACCAGCTTTGCTTCTATCTCTGGCAAATTTGGCTCGTGGTATAACTTAGCGACTTCAACATGAATAACCTTATCAATCCCCATTATTAACTCTGCAAAACTTTCAAAGCCTTCAGCAACTGTTGGGTGACTCCTATTTAAATGACCAAACAAATACTCACCAAATGCTTTTAACACTTCAGGCATGGTCATAGATAACGCTGCTGCAACATCTTGGGCTAGGCCAATTATTTCTTCATCGGGATAACTTTGCGCCGAAATATAAACGCGAGCATCTGGGGCGTTTTTTTCAAGTAAATCATCCCATGCAGCCATTCCACATTTTTCAATAACTAGTGCCTCCAAGCCTCTAAAAATAATACCTTTCATGCTTTATCCTTATTAATTGACCACCACTGTTGTAAATCGGGGAGTAGTTTTAGGTCGTCTATAAAATCGAATTGTTCAAGGTTAAAGTTCAAAGCCTTGTTGCAAAACACATGTTCAATAATAATGTGGATCACCGTTAATGATATGTTTTTTTCTGAGGGTAATTCATCAATTAATTGTGCTTCTACTATGTTTTGATCAAACCCCCAAAGTGATAATAAGTAGGCACTTAAAACAAATTTAGGTACTGCTTGTGTATTTAAATCGGCATTGGTTTTGCTCGTTATAATTAGCTCACCTAAAACACTTAATAACCCGACAGCGCATGCAAGTAATTGAACTTGGCGATCTTGTTTTATAAATTTCGCTAACGATTGCGATAACTCTGCTTTTTTATAACCTTTTTCTATTAATTGGTTAATCGCTTTTTGTTTATTTTTACTGAGTAATTGATGAGATAACTCTGAAAAAACCACAATAGCTCTGAGGTTTATTAAGCCAATACGTACAATGGCTTCTTTTACACTCGATGTGTGGGAATCAAACCCCATGAAGGCCGAGTTGGCAATTTGTAAAACTTTACCGGCAAGTAAAGGATCATGCCTAACATCTTTTTCTAAAATAGAAATATTAGGCTCACCTTTGTTAAGTTCATTGAAGAGGTTTTGCGTTACACCGCCTAAAAATGGCAGCTTTGAAAGTTGGCCTAAAACAACGCGATGTTCACTGCTAATACAAAGTGTTTTTAACACCGTGGCACTATTTATAACACTTTCTAAGTGAGACTGAGTAAACGGCTTAACAAGATGAAAATGAATTACGTTATTTAACTGGAGCTGATAATTACCGCTCATATCACCTGTAAGTAGGCACCTAAGCGCAGAAGGACAGAGTTCTTTGGCTTGTTCGAGCACATTTTTGCCTGTTGGAAGCTGCATCATCGAATCGCAAAAAATGATATCAGGTAAGGCGTTGTTATTTATTTGCTGTTCAAATTGAGTGGCAACTTGAACACTCGACACGTCTGCGCTGGGGCATAAACGGTTAAGTGTGCGTTTTAACGCACGTAACAGCAGTTCGTCGTCATCAATAATGAGAATATTGATTTTTAAATCATGCATCTACTACACCTAAAGCTATAACGTACTAGTTTATAGCTAAAGCGTAGTATAAATTTATCAATACCCCTAGTTTCAAAGGCGCTAATTAGTAAAAAGTAAACACATGGTTTTATTCATGATATTTACGGATCATCGCCACTTTACCGTTTTCAACCTCTATTACTTCCATCATTATTGAGGTGTACTCTATTGGCTGTTTGTTTTGTGGGTGAATGCCTTTAGCGTGGTTTTTATAACGAATCGCAAAACCGCTATCATTAAATATAAAGGTATTGAGTAGCTCACTTTCATAGTGGGTATGCGCGCCTAAATAAAAGCTCATGCCTTTGCGCATTAATTCTTTCCC
>NZ_LODI01000024.1:141836-147509 GCF_001468485.1 Pseudoalteromonas sp. H71 | reverse complement strand
ATCGGCAGTGCGAGAGTCATCTACTTGATACGGTATGTGCTGATTACCAACATCATCAGTTAACAATGCAAGGTAAGCTTCAAGCTCTTTAGTACCGGCGCCAGGGGCCTGCGTGGCAGTCATTGTTTCGTAGTAGTGCTGTGCAAATTTGCTTAAGTCCAGTGCCTTTTCAGCATAAACCGAAAAGGGAGTCACTAATAGCAAGACTAATGTAAAAAGTAGTTTCATCACTTCTTCCTTGTGGTAAAAGTATTGATTTATTTATAGGTACACTATACTCATATGCTTAAAAATAAAACATATACTTTTAAGCTAATAAATCTACATTTTGCTTTTAACTCTATTCGTTGCCACGCTGTTGGCTGGGTCGTCTGGCCAAAAATGCTTGGGGTAACGCCCCTTCATTTCTTTTTGCACATCGCGATAACTGGTAGCCCAAAAGTGCGCAAGATCTTGAGTAAGTTGTAATGAGCGCTTACCTGGCGATAGTAATTCCATAAGCAGTGGCAGCTTTCCATTAGCAAGCATAGGCGTACTGGTTAAGCCATACACTTCTTGCATGCGCACGCTTAACTTTGCGGGGCCATCTAGCTGGTAATTAATTTTTATATTTGAGCCACTCGGTACCGTTAATCTAAGTGGTAATAACGCCTTTAACGCTGTTTGCTGTGGCCAGTCAAAACAATTTTGCAGCGCTTCAAAGTAGTTAAACTTTTTAAGCTGATCGAGTGTTTTTATATCTTGTAAGTACACGCCTAACCAATCACCAGCCGTTTCTATAAGGTGTTGCTCGCTAATAGTTGGGAATTTATCAGGCATAAACTGACTAGCTAAACTCATGCGTATTAATAATTGCTGTGCATCGGGCTGTTCATTAAATAATGCAAAACCATGCTTAGCAAATAAATTAAGCCACGCTTTGGCGCGCTCGCTTTTATCGAGCTTTTGCTTGCTCGGCTGGCTTGTAAGCGTAATAGCGCCGAGCTTTACTTCGTCTTGATGAATAAAGCGCGCGGTTTTTTCATCAAATTCACAGCGGGTGAGCGAAGTAAATAAATGCGGTAGGTACTCTTGTAGCTCAAATGGGCTAAGCGCTGTCGCTGCAAATATACGTGCGCCTTTATGGCCGCCCATGGTAGCAATAGCAAGGTAGTCATCGCTGTGCCAGTAATCGGTGTTTAAATCAGCGCCCGCCCCATTGGCAAGTAAGTAGCCATTGCCGCGCTTTTTTGCAATGCGGTCGGGGTAAGCTAATGCCACTAGCAAACCTAAATACTTTGTGTTCAGCTCGCTGTTACTGTCGGTTACTTTTAAGCGGTTTTGCCAGTATTTTAACTGCTGTTTAAATACTGGGTGTGGCCTTTGCTGCTGGCTATGTAGCGCTAAGCTTAGCTCGTTGGCGGTGTTTATTCGGCTCTCAAGCAGCGCTACTAAATAAAGTGCTAAGCGATAAATACCAGGGAGTTCTGCCTCAAGCGCCTGCGCTTTTAAAAGCATATGCGCTAAGCGAATATCCGCCCCAAAACCCAGCATTTTGCTGCCCAACTTGGTTAGTTTGCCTTTGCCATCGATGGCTTCAAGCATAGTTAGTAAGCTCCTTGCTTGTGTGCATTGCTGCGTTGTTGGCGTATCAAGCAAGGTGAGTTCGCTAATATTTGCGCCCCACTGCTTTGCTTCAAGCATAAGTTGGCTTATATCTGAGGTGAGTATTTCGGGTTTATCGTGGCTATTGCGTCGCTCAAAGGTTTGCTTTGAACCAAGCCTATAAACTACACCTGGTTCTATTCGCCCTGCACGCCCTGCTCGCTGCACGGCAGAGGAGCGCGATATACTTTGTGTTGTAAGCTCCGTTACACCTGTTTTTAAGTTATAACTGGCCACGCGGCGTTTTCCGCTATCAATAACAATGCGTATACCTTCAATGGTTAAGCTGGTTTCGGCTACATTGGTGGTAAGCACTATTTTGCGCATGCCCTCAGGCGCAGGAGCAATCGCAGCCTGCTGATTGGCTTTATCTTGCTCGCCAAATAACGTGGCAACTAGGTAATTACTTGGCAAATCATTAAGGGCCTGTTGTACGCGTGATATTTCAAATTGCCCAGGCAAAAACACCAGCGCACTGCCGCTTTGCTCGTTAAGTGCTTGTTTTATTAAAGAGGGAATGGCATCAAGCCAACGGCTTTCATCTTTTATGGGTATATATACTTCGTCTATGGGGTAGCTGCGCCCACTTGATTGAATAACGGGGCAATCAAAAAATTGCGTATAGCGCTCTGTATCAAGAGTCGCCGACATAAGGAGTATGGTTAAGTCGTCACGCAGTGCACTTTGGGTCTCTAAAGCAAAGGCCAGTGAGGTATCGGCTGCAATTGAGCGTTCATGAAACTCATCAAATATCAGTAAATCAATGTCGCTAAGCTCTGGATCGTTTTGTAGCATGCGAGTAAGCATGCCCTCAGTAACTATTTCAAGGCGCGTATTGTTACTTACTTTACTCTCACCGCGTACACGAAGGCCAACACTTTGCCCCACATTTTCGTTTTGGCACTGTGCTAGGTAATTGGCAATATTACGTGCAGCTAAGCGGCGCGGCTCCAGCATTACAATACGTTTAAAATGGCCGTCGCGCATAAGCTGTAGCGGCAACCAGGTTGATTTACCTGCGCCAGGCGGTGCTTGTAATAACGTTATAGGGTTACTTTGTAATGTAGTTACGAGTTGTTGATATATGTTTTGAACCGGCAGCACTGCTATTTACCCAAAATTGCTTTGTATGCATTGTAACAAAAACCAAAAATAAACGCGCCGCTAAAGCCGTGTGGTTATAAAGGGCACCATAATCAGAAATAATTACAGACCGCTCTGTACATTTTTTAAGGACATGCGCGCTATATTAATTCCTACTGTGCCAATAAAAACATAACATTATGATTATAAATACAAAATTTAAACTTAACTTATTGGTACACGCCTTGCTCCTTTTATACTGAACGTTAATTAAATCTAAGTAAGGAGAAACTTATGAACAGCGATCGTATGAAAGGTAATTGGAACGAACTTAAAGGTAAGGCGCAACAAAAATGGGGCGATCTTACTGACGACGATTTAGACAAAATTGAAGGTAGCCGTACAGAGCTAGTCGGTAAAATCCAGCAGCAGTATGGTAAATCAAAAGAAGAAGCAGAGCGTGAAGTAGATGAGTTTGAAAAAACTCACTAATCGCTAACTTCTAAAAAAACCGCCATTTGGCGGTTTTTAATTGGCTATATTAAAGCTATAGCTAGTTTATCTCTGTAAAACCAGGATAAAATGTATCAATGGGTCTATCTTCGGGCACTATTTGACTTGACGTAGTACCATCAGCAATAGTGTAAGAGAAAACTTTATCTTCTAGAGCATTACCGTTTGACAATACCCCAACTATAGCGCCTTCAGCATCCTCAGTTAAAAACCCAACAACACCTGTATTGTCAAATGAAGCGACAATAACAGGCTGACTTACACCATCAAACTGCATGAGCTTTCCACCTTCTGTGCCGTAGTAAAAGTTACCATCAGAACTTGCTAATAAAGCCGTAGAAGGGGCATCACTTAACCCAGTTATTACAGAGCTAATTATTGGCGCTGCACAGTCATTGACTACACGATGAATAGCAGCATTTGCACCGCTGGTTGAACGTGTTGCAAAGTAGCCATCAGCACTTGGCGTTGCAAATTCAACTGCTCGCACAGGCTCATCACTGCCAGATAAACTTACTTGCACTTTATTAAGTTGATTAGTAAATAAGTCGACACAATTAAGTGCATCTCCGGTAAAGAACCACGCATTGTTATTATCTATCGCTAATGCATATCGAGATATCTCGTCGCTTGTTTGGCCAATAGATCCTTCTTTTTGGTAACCTAAGGAGTCAGTATCAATCGAATACAGCTCGTAAGTATCAGCAAAAAGATCTATTCCTAAGCTATATAATTTACCTGAGGCCGATTCAACATGATTTAATCCAGGTCTTTTGGTACGTGGTAAAACAACTTCTGCAAGCTCGCCAAGCGCAGAATCATATCGAAGCACCTTACCTCCATCTCGCCCACGCTCGCCATCGCTCACAGCAAAAAAGTAATCCCCAGCTGAATTTTTAGTGACTTTACCAAAAGGAAATCCACCTTTGCTAAAGCCCAGCGAAGTCATACTAACCGAACTATCTGCGCGATCGTAGGTGAGTATCGCACCTCGTTTATTCTCCCCACCATCATAACTAAGCACCGATACATAGCGGTCATTAATTGAGTCATCTGGGTCATTTAGGATTGCGGGGTCACCAATAAATAATATCCCTTTATCACCCCCGCCTTGTATGATGGTTTTAGTACTATAATTTGGCTTTGTGATTTCGCTTACAAAAGGTGGCGCAACTGTTAAGCCTGTGTCAGCAACTGAGTCAACTAAAAATTTTGCCAAATAATCAGTGACTGTCATATACATATTATCAGCAACTTTAGAGGGTACTAACCCAGCAATAGAGATATTTTTCCAGTTACTAAAAGAGTGCCTTAATGAAAGAGGTCCACCTGATATCGTTGTTTCGTATAATACCGCAGGCGTTTCTGAGGTGACTCCTTCACAAACACTAAATACCAGAGGCGCCCGCCAAAAGAAAGCACCGATAGGGTTTCTGCAATCAGAAGCGACTTCACCAACCCCACCGCTGCGCCCTGAAGATTCCATTATGGGGGAGTTAGAACTAACAAAATGAACAACCGTATCATTATTCACAGCAATATGGCGTCCGCGAGCCCCCAAGGCACCAAAACCAGATATAACCCATGGTTTACTTAAGTCATTTGAATCACTTGCCGTTAATTCAAAACCAGGCCAGTATAAAGACCCGCGAGGAGCAACGAACACTGATAATAAGCGATTATCACCATTCCACATTAAATTAGTGACAGGAGCAATAGGATATCCTGCGTAGTCTGTACCTGTAGCACCAAATTCACCAATAACCTGTACGGTAAGGTAATCGTCACTGCTTGCATCCATGTTAAATTGCAGCACGCCACCAGACTGGTTTAAACCTCCTGCATCAGCTTTAACATAGGCTGTTTTGCCATCAGGGTGAAATAGGAGTGTGCCCTTTACATTTCTTATTTCATTGCCAGATGGAAACAGTCGAGGAATACTCATTAGCAGTTCAACGTGATGACTCGCTGGGTTATATTTTAACAAAGCCCCTCGTCCGTATAACCCTGTTGATCCTAACACTGTATATAAGTGGCCATCATTAGGGTGAGCAACTAAACTCTGACTAAAAGATGATGAATTGATTCCAGGTAAGCCATGAAAACTAAATAGCTCAGTCGACTTAGATAAGTCGCTTTCAGAGATAGAATAAACAGCACCCGTACGACTATCTCCCCCTGTACCACTTAGCATCATTAGGTTATGTCCTGCAGGAAGTGAGATAGCAGCCCCCTTAGGAGGATTTTCTATCGTGATTGCTCGAGAGTAAATGGCAGACCAAAGTGAGCCATCTGATACTGTCAGCGTAATTATATAGCTGCCAACTGCATCAGGCATAAACGTTGGGGTTGAACTAGTTTTATCTGAAAGCGTAGCTGCGCTTCCTTGTGTCGGAATTAAACTCCAGAGGTAACTTAAGCTATCGCCATTCG
>NZ_LODI01000024.1:113592-141811 GCF_001468485.1 Pseudoalteromonas sp. H71 | reverse complement strand
TCAGAGCTTTGGTTACCGTCAAGGTTATAAAGCGTGCCTACAAATCCCTGTGGTGTAATACTAATATAAGCATTAGGCGCTAAATTTCGCTCTTTATCGTGAATAATAATAACATCAGGAATACTCACACTTTTAGCGTCGCTAACCACTAACTGAATAATGAAATCACCTTCAACATCAGGCGTTAAGTCAGGGTTGGCAGAAGTTGCATTGTTCAGTTGTGCAACGCTCCCTGCGGGTCTGCTTACAATTGCCCAGCTATACGATAATATGTCGCCATCAGCATCACTCGACCCTGACCCATCGAGTACAAACTTAGCACCTAAATCAACTTGTATATCGCGCCCTGCATCCGCCACTGGTAATGTATTTTTTGCAGCATCACGAACAATAACCACATCACTATCACGCTGGCCCAATGCATCCGTTACGGTTAATTGCGCAACATAATCACCTGAGCGATCTGGGGTAAGCGAAGCAATAGGACGGTTCGCATCCATAATAGTGCTACCACTACCTGCCGGGCTAGACAATAAAACCCATTGGTAACTGAGTGCTTGTAACTCAGGATCACTCGATAAAGAACCATCTAGTTTGACTGATGACCCCGTGCCGGCGGATTGGTCATTTCCGGCATTAGCAGTCGGTGGTAAATCCTTATCAGTAACAATCACGGTCGCAGGTGAACTCGTTAGTACACCATCGGAAACAACAAGCTGAAAAATAAAGTCCCCCGCTAAGTCTGGTGTAAATGACGGGGCAACAACGTTGGAGTCAGACAGCGTGACTGCACTACCTGTTGGTATCGAAATAATACTCCATTGATAACCTAACCCACTCTCTTCAGGATCACTAGAACGTGAGCCATCCAGGTGAATAATTTGACCTGTAGAAGCAAGTTGCGAAGGACCGGCATTCGCAGTTGGCGGAAGGTTAGACGTTGAGATAGTCACTGTACTTGCGGTACTTAAATATTGCCCATCGTAAACTATAAGCTGAACGACGTAGTCGCCACTTACGTCTGGCGTTATAACAGGATGAAAAGAATCAATATCTGATAATTGCGCCAAAGACGCCTTTGGTTTGGAAATAATAGACCAACGAGGTTGAATGCTATCGCCATCACCATCTATCGATGCAGAACCATCAAGGTGTATAACTTGACCAATTTGACCACTTAAATGACGACCTGCGTCTGCAATAGGCGCTTGATTTGTGCGATGTAAAATGACACTACTTGGACTACTATCATAAACGCCATCATTTACTGTTAAAGAGACAACATAATCACCGGCTACATCTGGGCTTAATGTTGAAATAACAGACGTTGCATTCTGGATTTCAACTGTACTTCCAACTGGAGCTGATACTATTCGCCATTGATAACTCAATGCGTTTCCATCAGCATCGCTAGAACCCGAACCATCAAATCGGATGGTTTTTCCAACCTCATAGGTCTGGTGAGCTCCTGCATTTGCTACAGGTGCGACGTTGGTATCGCTTATTAAAACAGTATCGGCAGCGCTCTGTAAAACACCATCACTAACAATAAGTTGTACCTGATAGTCACCTGCAATATCTGGTGTTAATAGAGCAAAAGGGCTAGTAGCATTTGTAATAGCGGCATTACTACCTGCAGGGCTACTAATAACTGACCACTCATAAGATAGTTGGTCACCATCACTATCTGAGCTTCGGCTACCATCTAACATAACTGGTTGACTGCCAGATACCCGACGGTCAGGACCCGCATTCGCTACTGGCATTGAATCGGTATCACTAATAATAACTGTACTGGGAGCACTATCAATTGTTCCATTATTTACAACAAGCGCTACTTCATAACTTCCTGCTTCATCAAGAAAAAGGCTTGGAAATGGAGATGCTGTATCACTTAATTCGCTCGTACTACTTGGCGGCGCGCTAACAATGCTCCAGCTGTAGGTCAAAGCAGCGCCATCAGGGTCATATGAACCACCGCCATTTAGAACTACCGTTGCTCCTTTTTGCAATTGCACAGAATGGCCTGCATTTGCAATGGGTATAACGGCATCTGTACCTGCATTAGTACCACCGTCTACTGGGTTATCCGATGTATCGCTACCGCAGCCATTCAACAAAAAGATTAAAAAGAGCAAAAATATACGCATAGTGTAATTTCCTCAAACAAGCCAAGCATTTATTAACTAGATTTTTAGCTTAGACAAAGAAATAATTTTTGTACAATTAGAGCTAGAAGTTAAAGGTTGAATAACAAAAAATTAATTTAAATGAGCCAGCAAAAAACCGCCTTATGGCGGTTTTTTTGTTTAACGGCTAAAAAGGACGTTATTTACGCTTTTAATTGGTTACCTATAGGCAGTTGCCTAATGCGCTTACCACAAGCTGCAAAAATAGCGTTACACAATGCAGGAGCATAAACCGGCGTTGCGGGCTCGCCTACGCCTGCTGGTGGTGCATCGCTTTGTATTATTTCTACTTCTACCTCTAGTGGTGAATCGCTCATACGCGGTACGCGGTAATCATGAAAATTACTTTGCTGCACGCGGCCTTTATCAAAAGTAATACCATCGCTAATTGCAGTGGTAATCCCGTAAATAGAGCCACCTTGCGTTTGGTTTTTAACGGTATCGGTATTTACAACCGTACCCGCATCAATAGCCACCCACGATTTAATCACGTTTAAGTCGCCAGCATCAGATACTTCTACCTCTACAACCGTTGCCACATACGTTAGAAAGCTGCGGTGCGCTGCAATGCCTAACCCGCGCCCTTTTGCCAGTGTTCTCCCCCAATTTGCCATACTCGCTGCTTTTTCAATAACATGACGCAAACGGCTTATTTCAAGTGGATAAACCGCTTTATCGCCACCGTAGTTATTATAGTTTGCGTTCTGGCTTGCGAAATCGATAGTACGCGCTGGCCCAATGGTTTCCAATAAATAATCTTTTGAGTCTTTACCCGCCTTGTGGGCAGCCTCATTTATAAATGACTGCACGGCAAACGCATGGAAAATATTTGTGACCGAGCGCATCCAGCCTATTCGGGCTTTTGCTGGTGCTTCACCTCGTTCCAGTTTCATATTGGGTGTTAAAATTGGATTATCAGTAAAACCTAGGTCTAGCTCAAAGCCACCAGGTGCAGATGCCCCTTCTTGAAAGGTAGACATAATTGGCGAAAACGCCGTGCGATGCAAGTAAGCCTCAATATTACCTTTTTCATTGAGTGACGCTTCAATATGTTGAGCCGATACCGCATGATAAAAACTGTGTTGAATATCATCCTCTCGCGTCCATTGTACGCGTATAGGTTGCCCTACTTTCATTGAAATGTAGGCGGCCTCTGCCGAAAAATCAGGTTTTGATTTACGCCCAAACCCGCCACCTAACATGGTGACATGTACGTTAATTTTACTCTCGTCCATACCCAGTAGTGCGGCCACAGTTTTCATATCGGCTTGCGGGTTTTGCGTTGCAGCCCAAATATCTACACTGTCTTTATTGTACATTGCCGTGGCGCAAGGTGGCTCCATAGGTGCTTGAGTTAAATGCGGCGCGTAATAGTCGGCAACTAATTTATTGCTCGATTTAGCCAACACGCCCATGGTATCGCCTTTTTCGCGCACATGCGCTTGCGGCTCACTCACTGTTTGCAGTAACGACTTTTTAAAGCTCTCTGAATTATAATCGCCGTTTTTACCATCATCCCACACCACTTTTAGTGCTTTACGCGCCTGCCATGCAGCCCAGGTGTTTTTAGCAACAATAGCAATGCCGCCTTTTGGCTGAAATTGCGGTGCACCTTTTGGTGCAGGCATTTCAATAACATCAACTACGCCATTAATTGCTTTAGCGGCGCTAGCATCAAACGATTTAACCACACCACCTACTACCGGCGGGCGCTCAATAATAGCCACCAGCGCTTTTGGTTCGCGTACATCGGCAGCAAATGTGGCTTTACCGGTTACTAAATCGGTTAAATCTATGTGCGCCATACCGGTATTTATATAACGCCATTCTTTACGTGTTTTAAGTGATAGCTTGTCAGGCTCAGGCGGAGTAATGCCAAGCGCGAGATCTATTAAGTCTTTGTAGGCAAGCGTTTTGCCTGAGCTGTGGGTAACCACGTGCTGATTAGCTGTACAGGTTTGCGGCTCAACTTTCCAATATTTAGCAGCTGCGTGCTGCATCATATAACGTACGCTTGCGCCCATTTCGCGCAGGCGCTGCATGTTGTAGCGAATACTGCGCGAGCCATCGGTATTTTGATCCCCGTATTTAGGGTCGCCTTTACCTTGAATAACCACTACTTTATCCCACGCAGCTTCCATTTCGTCTGCCACAATTTGAGCAATGGCGGTACGAATTTGTTGGCCCATTTCAGAGCGGTGACAGGTTATTTCAACCATGCCATCGGGGCGCAGTGCTATGAATAAGTTGGCACGCTTTGCTTGCTCAGAGGGTTGTTCTAACACGCCTGCAAACGCTCTTGGAGCACTGCCTACAAAGTAAGTGCCTAATACTAATGCACCTATTGCGCTGGTTTTTAAAAATTGGCGGCGGTTTAGGTCAAAGTACGTATTGTCGTTTTTCATACTTCTTCCCCTTGCTCATTTGGGTCAAAATATTCAACGCCCGCAATAGTTTTAGCCGCCGACTTAATCGCTTTATGAATACGTGGGTATGTACCACAACGACAAATATTGCCCGACATATTACTCACTATTTCATCATCAGTTGGATTGGGGTTAGCTGCTAACAAGCTTGCCGCTTGCATTATTTGCCCGCACTGACAAAACCCACACTGCGGCACTTTATGCTCAACCCAGGCTTTTTGCACAGGATGGTCGCCTTGCTCGCTTAATCCTTCAATAGAGGTAATATTGCGCCCTACTACAGCCGATACCGGTAATACACACGAGCGCTGCGCTACGCCATCAATATGTATAGTGCACGCACCACACTGCGCCATACCACAACCAAACTTAGGCCCGGTTAAATTTAATTCATCTCGAAGATACCAAAGCACAGGCGTTGACGGATCGCCTGTAAACTCATGTTTATTACCATTAACGGTAAGCGTGATCATATTTAACTCCTTGGCAAAGCGCTTTAAAGGAATGCCTTGTTGCGCGAGAACGGTTTGAATACTTGCTACTTTTTTAGCCTACCACTTAGCATTGGTTTATTGAAATTTTTATCGGTAAGTGGCTGTAATAAGCTTTGGCAAGTCGCTAAACGCAAAAACCGCCCTATGGCGGTTTTATGCATAAACTAAATGCTCGTTATTTAGTTAGTGCTAACTTAACCGCGGCCTGCGCATGAATTTGCGTGGTATCGTAAAGCGGCACGGTTGTATGTTGCGGCTCTACCAATAAAGCAATTTCAGTACAGCCTAAAACAATGGCCTGTGCGCCTTTTTCAAACATCCGCTCAATAATATTTATAAACTCAGTTCGCGCTTCTTCATTAATAATGCCTTGGCATAACTGATTATAAATTATGTCGTGTACACGCGCTCGCTCATTAGGCTCGGGTATTAACACTTCAATGTTATGCTTATCGGTTAACCGCCCTTTGTAAAAGTTTTGCTCCATTGTAAATTGCGTGCCCAACAACCATACTCGCGTTATTTTATCGTGTTTTAACTGATCTGCGGTTGCGTCAGCGATATGTAAAATAGAAATACTAAGATTACTGGCGATATGGTCAGCCACTTTGTGCATGGTGTTGGTGCAAATAAGTAAAAAATCAGCACCAGCTGCCTCTACTGATTTAGCCGCCTCGGTAAGTAACTTAGCTGTTTGTGGCCAATCACCTTGGTGCTGCAGCGTTTCAATTTCTGCAAAATCAACACTCACCATACAAATTTTGGCACTATGCAGCCCGCCCAGCGCATCTTTTACGCCCAGGTTTAACGCTTTGTAATAAATAGTAGTTGACTCCCAACTCATACCACCAAGCATACCAATCGTTTTCATAAAATTGCCTTTTAGTTTACTAAAAAAACTAAGCAGTTATCCCAAGATATCTTAATTAGCTGAGGGAGTAAGCTATAGCTATTTTTTAATGCCTCTTTCGGTTTTACAAACGATTACAATAGCGGTAATAAAATTAAAGAAAATACCAAGAACAAACCAAAGTAAAGCACTTCGGCCTGTAGATTTAGCCCACCAAGCACTGAAAAAAGCAAAAAATAATACAGCCAATGCACTACGATTAAATTCCTCTTCTAACTTTTCTGTGTCGTAAGACAAGCTCGATAACTTACTTTCTAACTCGTTGACCTTTTTAGTTAATAGCATAATTTTTTCACTTTGCTCATTTTGTGCAGTGACTGTTTCTATAGGCTGAGCGTATGCCAATAATGAGCTTGCAACCCATATCATAATGCAGAGTATAAATTTCATTTTATTCCTTTAAATTATTTAAACTTAAACAGGTAATTAACCAAATTACGTTAATTGAGGTTGGGATAAAAAACCAGTATTTAAAGCTTTTCTTTGTTTATTAAAGCTCTTTCTTTAACTGCAGATTGGCGAATAAAAAACATTATTACGCAGCCTGCAATATTCCCACCTATTAATAAGTTGGGTATGGCTAAAATAGTTATTTGATTAACTTTTCTCTTATATACAGCCCATAAATGCCAAAAAGCATAACGGTAAAGGCCACCCACTGCAAAAGCTAAGGCATGCACACTTCCCTTTTTAAGAACAATAAATACCATCCCAGAAGCAAGAATTAGTAAAGTCCAGATAGTTGACAGGCAAAAAGCAAGACGCGACCCCATTCTTTTACTTTTATTCTATGAACTTGGAACTTTGGCTTCAAAAGCAGCCAAAAATAAAGCCCCTTGCGGGGCTTTAAAATGGTTCAACTTAGCGTTATAAAAGCGCCTTTATCGTAATAATATTTGACAGCTGCAATAAGAAACTCTTGTTCTACATCCTTAATTTGAGCATTCAAATTCTCAGAAACATCCTGTACATCACTTATTGAAAGAGCATATTTAAGGCCATTTCTTTTTGCAATTTCAGGATCATCATCTGGATCTTCGGTTTCTTCAGGATCTAATATCATGCACATCATTCGTTCATCCCAAACCGTATCCACGGCAGGTATGTATAATGCGTAGTCCCATGGTAATGTCTCGATCTTTAGTAACACTTTATCTAACGTAATTAAAATATCTGTACTCAATTTCTTCCTCCTCCCCATGTGCTCATACCACCAACACCTCCGGGATGCAGAGTTGACTGTACTGCGCCTGGGGCATTATGATGACTTCTAGGTACAAGCTGCATCACTCCAGGCTCAACTCCATGATGCCAGGTAACATTTTTAGTTGGTGCTTTCCTTGGATATGCCCCTCTTGCCCCCGGTTGAACCCCTTTCGTTATTCCTGGGTGCAAAGCTTCCATCATATTACCAAATACTGGGTCACTCTGCATTTGTTGATGTAAATTTTGATTTGCTTCTTGAAAGTGAGCTTTATCAGACTTTCCTGGATACATATTGTTAGATAATTTTGTTTCGAATGATACGGAGTATTGAGCGCTATTTCCTCTAGTAGCTAATGCTTCAGAAGCTTCTCGTGAAGCTTTAATAGCTATACCAGCACCACCCGGTACAACAGGTATCGCCAAAGCAGCCCCATCAGCAATCACCCCAAGCGCATCTATACCAGCAGCACCCCAATTACCATTCCACAGATTACCACCTAGTGAAGTTAAGCCTACACTAAGACTCGCAGCATCCCAAACAGATTCTGCTATTGCTCCACTAGGATCAGTATACTTATAAGGGTTATTATTAGCATAAGCATAACGGTTAAAACTATGTACATCACGGAATCCAACAGGATCATTCGAATAAAAACGACCTATGACTGGATCATAGTATCGTGCCTGCATATAACTCAACCCTAAGTCGGTGTCGAATTTATGCCCTGTGTACCCCACATCATCTTTGGGGGCTTCTATCGTTTCACCAAATGGACGAGCATGCTGTCGGCTTTCATCTATGCTTTGCGATGTTACATCACCATATTTAGCTATGAGTTTTTTACCTAAGTAAATATAGTTAGTACCTTCACCGGTTATGGTGTCACCTTTTTCTCTGTAAAGTAATGTACCTCCTTGGCTGTACATTGAATAACTTGTACCGTTGATGTCAGTTTGTTTTACTCGGCGATTATGCCCGTCATATAGGTAGCTATTTCCTTTTGCAGTGGTAAGTTGGTTAGCATGGTTAAAGTCAAGTGTATATGCGCCATTATCATTGATGTTACCTCGATCATCATAACCTATTGAGCCGTATTGGCCATTTACGCCATTTACTTTAAATAAGCGATTTTTAGCATAATCATATTCATAGGTGAGTGTTTTATTTTTACTTTTATAGTATGTGATGTTACCAAACCCATCGTAATGCATTTCACTCGAGCCGATTTCAGAGCCTCCAGTGGTGCTTGTTAGGCGGTCTAGGCCATCATATTCTAAATTCGTCAAACTATATTTAGGGTTTTGGTCATCAATGATTGAGGTAACATTCGCATTATTATCGTAATCATAAGTCAATGACATAACCGTACTAGGTAGATTACTGCCACCGGCGCCAGTATCTTTTAAGCGTTTTGGCAGTAAACTATCTGTATGTATTGTTGTTTCATGTTTTACACCGTTGCCATATGTAAATGATTTCAACAAACCATTTGCATAATATGTAGCACTTTTAGCAAAGCTTAAAGCAACAGTTCCACCATCATAACTTTGCGCTTCTGTTGGCTCACCAAAACTATTGGGCTGGTAATTTACAATAGTTCCATCGGGGTAACCTAAGTGTTCTAGCTGTTGTAAATCATTGTATTTATAATCAAGCATTAGAGGTGATTCATCCTCAACAAATAATTGTTCTTCTTCAAGAAGGTTTTGATTATTGTATTCGTAACGATGAACTACGCTGCCAGCTTCTAAAGTCAAAATGTTACCATTGTTATCCAGTTCGTAAATCACGTCTCCCGAGTTATCTGGGTAGTCAATTTTATGTAATTCGCCGTGACCATCATAACTAAAGGTGGTACTATTTTCTGGTTCTGAAATACGACATTCAGTATCATCAACTCCAGGTTTACTCCAAACTAATTCACCTAAAGCATTGTGTTTATAAAGTACGTTACCAACATCCTCACGAGTTACTAGGCATAATTGTTTATAATCATCATAGTAACGATTTTCATGAAAAGTTTTCAAGTTAGCATCGCTAGTATAACCATTTTGAGAAATTGAATTTACGTGTCCATAAACATCAACATCAATTGTTGTTGTGACATTTTCCGGTGATTCAATTCTAGTTATTACATCATAATTAGGAGAGCCAAATGCTTGAAACGAAGTAGTGGTAGCGTTTCCTTTTGCGTCGGTAACTTGAATTCTATTACCGGCTAAATATGCATAGGTGACTTGACCTAAACCACTAGTAGAAACTTCTTTAATACGACCAAACCCATCGTAAATAGTCTCTATACCATTTAAATTTATTTTTGAAGATGACCAAAATGATTCAAAAATCTTCTGGTTATTATAATCGTAGTTAAAGTTTTTATAACGCGTATCTGTACCATCTGTTTGAACAAGTTGTTTTAACCTCATCAAACCATCAAATATCTCGGTTACAGAGTAAACAGGCTCACTCTCGCAGCTACTTAGTTCAAGATCTAAATTACAATATTTGACAATCCGTTTAGGGCTTGTACCATCTGAATAGTCCCAAGTGAAAAATTTACCATACCAATCATTACCAAACTTTTCGTCATTAGAATAACTTACAGCTTGAATAGCACCACTAGAGTGGTATGAAAAACTCGTTTGGTTTCCATTTAAATCAGTTGTTCCTATTTCCCAACCATTAGCGTCCAACTCCTTTGACATAGTAATATGATCATCGCCATACCTGGCTATTTTTCTTATCGTTTTTGCTATACCAAACTTATAATCTGAAAATAAAACAAATCGATTTCCTTGGTCATTAACCGCATTATATTCCTCTTTTATTATATTTCCTTCCGAATCATATTCAGGATAACGATTTACCCATCTCCCAAACTGTTTCTTCTCAAACGGTAAGCCTAACCCATCATATTGCCCTTTAGCTGTTACATCATCATGGTAGGTGATCTCTGAAATAGTTTGATAGCTGTTTTCACTATCATCTTCAGATACCATTACTGATGTTGGCAAACCCAATAACCAGTTATCACCGGTTTCATGTTGGTAGGATAACAGTGTAAATTTTGTTTTACCGCTAAAGCTTTCTTCTATCTTTGTTGGCTTCCCATACAAGTCATCAGATTCAAAACTTGTACTATATATACCGCCATCTTGCGAAATAATACGTCCTTTTAATCTTACTTTTGAAGTTAAAGATTTAGCTATATCTTCTGGGAAATCCAAGAAAGTAAATTCGCCTATGTCTGCTATTAATTCATAGGTATAGTTTATTTCTTTTGTAATAGAATCTTCATTCTCCGAGTCATAGTTGGTGACAACTTCTCTCAATAACTTACCATGTTGAAATGATTTATCATCAGAAAAATATTTAATCGAAGTGTCCAAATCTCGAGTTGCTGTAAACTGGACCACGTTCTTTGAATTAAGGCTGCTATCTTTATAATCAAAAAACCATGTATTAGTATTATCAACACCATCATTCACTACTTTTGAATGTAACTTTCTATTTTCTCTATATGGATCGTTCCTCATACGATTAAATACTTTATACGAGTAAGATATTGTTCCCCCGCTTGGAAGGGTAACCATAGTAAGGAGTCTAGGACCATTATATTCGAAGTAATGAGGGTTACCTTCATCTCGATATGATTTCTTATCATCCAATGAAACTTCGCCATATTTATAACGCCAGACTTTTTCTCCAGATGTAACTTCGCTTAAATAATACCTTCCATCCATCGGATTATCATAATAGCCATATTCAATAGACTGACCACCATCAACTGCTATATTTTTGATTCTCTCATTATATCTGCTAGGTGTTGATGAGAAGTAATTTACATCTATATTTGTACCGTCACTACGATTTATTTTGGTCAACCTTTGCTCTATATAAGGAACTCTTATATGCGATGCATTATGTCCTATATCATTCTTTGGCATAAAAAAGTTGCCATGAGATTCATAATCATAGGTAATGGCTGTCCCAAAAATGTTATTTACTTCTGAAGCAAATAGAGTTGTATTTCCTGTATGATTAAATTGATGACTTAAGCCAATATGACTATAAATAGCTTGAACAACGTCTATTCTATATGTAAGACCTTTTGGTGACTTTACAACAAAGCCGTTACCATCACTCGTACATGTTGCTATCCAGTCATTAGTTGTAACCCATTTAGCTGATGGATAGCGAGCATCGTCTGTATTTTTGAATAATTGCTGAGCTGACTGGCCCGGTATTTTTAAAGTCATGCCTGACCAATATTTCTTAGCGATCTGTATTCCACCGCTATTTAATGTAGAAGCACGGCCATCACCAGGGTATGGATCGTTACAGATTCCCGTTCTAGTTGTACTAACATGATCTATCAGCTTATCGTATTCAGCTTTATCAGGGGTCGCACTCCATCCTCTAGTTATGCCATAAGGTACAGTTGGTATTATTATCCTTGGAATCTCCAGGCGCCAGTTGCTCATACTGCCAATTTGACCGTTAAAACCCCAGACTCTCTCACTTTGCCCAAAACTTCTTGAAATCAAAATGTCCATACCATTTCCACCAGGAATGTGCATGTCTATAGATTCGTAACTCAGCTGACCATTTATAGGATTAATATTCTCGCCTACACTTTGATACCCATTTTCAATAGAGTATTGTTCAGTAAACCCTTTGTAATCTTTTGCTGTTAAGCTCTCAACAGAGCTTGAAAAAAAGAGTATGACAAGTAGTGGTATTCCACATATCAAATTATTCATTTCTACTTAAATCCTTTATTTTGTCTCAGCCACAGGGCTACCTAATAGATCCGTGTGAACATAAATTATTCTTTTACCTGGCTCAATAACGTTAAATATTACTGAGCGTATATCACTATCTAAGTCGCCACTTTTGGTTGCGTAAGTACATACCTTTTTGCTTTTATTGATGTATATTGGATCAAAATATAAAAGCCATGGCTCTGATGAGTAACAACTCTTTTCTTTCTCAACTAGCCTAAACCATACTTGTCCTGAGCTGTGAGCTATTTCAAATGATGAGCCTTTTACTAAATCTCCACCATTTGGCTTAAAATACGGCGAACCTAACTTCACTTTACGTTTAATTTCTGGACTATATAAATAGGGTGAATAAGTAGTTTGATCTGTAGAATTATTAACCCTTTTAGCCCTTACTCTAAATTTAATTGTCGAAAACGGAAAAGAACTGTAGGTATAGTAATTATGTGGTGAGTTACTTATTAACCTGTATGAATTATTGTTCAGTTCAGATACTTCAACATCAATACTAAAACTAAAATGACCACGGCTACGCATATCGTACGAGTACAGACTTCCTTGAGGTGGGAGTATAGGAGATGGTACCGTGATTTCTCCTTCTAATGCCCAATCCCATGAAATCTTTAAGGCATCATTGTCTTGTACATATTTAAAATTAGTCGGAGCTGTTACCCCTTGGCTTGGAGGTGTAGGGGTTATAGGAATAGGATCTGGTGGATATACTGGCCCGCCTGTATAGGGTGGTAAATTAAAAACCCCACTGGCCTTAGCCCCTTCTGCATAAAACAATAAAAATAAACATACTATTAAAACTTTAATCTTCACACTTACTCTCTGTATACAAAAAAGAAACATAATAACATAAATAAGGTACAAAAAGTAAAGCGAACAATTACTTATAAACAATAAAACCTGTAGCCTAGCACTAAAAAACGAGCCTATTTTGGCTCGTTTTTGTTTTACTGATAGCTGACCGCTAAAAACTGACCGCTTCGCTATGATTCCGGCTCATACCCCAAATTAGGCGATAGCCACCTTTCGGCCTCTGCGAGCGTCATATTAGTTCGCTTGGCGTAGTCTTCTACCTGATCCTTTTGTACAGCGGCTACAGCGTAGTATTTTGCCTCTGGGTGTGAGAAGTACCAGCCCGAAACCGCAGCTCCTGGCCACATGGCGTATGAGCTAGTGAGCTGCATGCCAATGCGCTTTTCGGTATCGAGCAATTGCCAAATTTTCTTTTTCTCGGTGTGCTCTGGGCACGCAGGGTAACCTGGCGCTGGACGGATACCTTGGTAGTTTTCGCGAATTAGCTCATCGTTACCCAGGTTTTCATCGGGTGCATAACCCCAATACTCTTTACGCACTTGTTCGTGCAGGTATTCGGCAAAGGCTTCTGCGAGCCTATCGGCAACCGCTTTTACCATTATTTTATTGTAGTCGTCTTGCTGTGCGTCAAACGCATTGGCTAAATCGTCTTCTTCTAAACCGCCCGTTACTGCAAACGCACCAAAGTAATCAGGTGTGCCTTTTGGCGCAATGTAGTCAGCCAAACAATAGTTAGCAAAGTCGGTTTTTTCGGTTTGCTGGCGTAAATGGCACGAGGTGTTTAACAGTTCTTTACGGGTTTCGTCGGTGTAAATTTCTATGTCATCGCCCACGCGGTTTGCAGGGAATAAACCAATTACACCCAATGGTTGCAAACTGCCTGCTTTTTCAAGGTCGTCGAGCATCTCGTTAGCGTCTTTAAATAAGCTGCGTGCTTGCTCGCCAACAACTTCATCATCCATTATGCGCGGGTATTTACCAGCGATTGACCACGTCATAAAGTATGGGGTCCAATCTATATATTTACGCAACGTGGCGATTGATACATTTTTAAACTCAGTCACGCCCAGCTTTTTAGGCACGGGTGGCGTGTAGTTATCCCAATCAAGCTTGGCTGCGTTATCGCGGGCACGCTGTATGGTAACTGGTTTTGAACGTGGCTTTTTGCGCGCTTGTTGCTCGCGTACTTTTACGTACTCGGCTTTTGTTTTTTCTAAAAAGGCTGGTTTTAGCTCTTTAGATAACAAGCTCGATACCACGCCTACCGCACGGCTGGCGTTATTTACGTACACGACGCCTTTGTCGTACTGTGGCTCAATTTTAACGGCAGTATGCGCTTTAGAGGTCGTTGCGCCGCCAATCATTAGTGGGAGCTCAAAACCTCTACGAGTCATTTCTTTGGCTACGTGTACCATTTCGTCAAGCGATGGGGTAATTAAACCCGAAAGGCCGATTATGTCGGCTTTTTCGTCAATAGCGGTTTGCAGTATTTTTTCGGCAGGTACCATTACGCCTAGGTCGATTACTTCGTAGTTATTACATTGCAGTACTACGCCTACAATGTTTTTACCTATGTCGTGCACATCGCCCTTTACGGTGGCCATAACTACTTTACCATTAGTGGCGCCTTCTTCTTTTTCAGCTTCTATGTATGGGTCTAGGTAGGCCACTGCTCGCTTCATTACACGGGCTGATTTAACAACTTGCGGTAAAAACATTTTACCTGCGCCAAATAAATCCCCTACCACGTTCATGCCATCCATTAATGGCCCTTCAATCACGTGGATAGGTTTATCGGCAGCAGCGCGGCACTCTTCCGTGTCTTCATCTATAAAGGTGGTTATACCTTTAACAAGGGCGTGCTCTAAGCGTTTTTCAACAGGCCATGTGCGCCATTCTAAGTCTTCTACCCGCTCAGCTTGTGCCATGCCCGAAAACTTAGGGGCTATTTCTACAAGGCGTTCACCTGCACCTGGGTCGGTGTTTAGTATTACGTCTTCTACGGCTTTACGGAGTTCCTCAGGGATATCGTCGTAAACAGCAAGCTGGCCTGCGTTTACAATCCCCATATCCATACCCGCTTTTATCGCGTGGTATAAAAACACCGAGTGAATGGCTTCACGCACGGGGTTATTGCCCCTAAACGAAAACGATACATTAGACACCCCGCCCGACACTTTACAGTGCGGTAAGTTTTGTTTAATGCGGCGTGTGCCTTCAATAAATTCTACAGCATAGTTGTCGTGCTCTTCTATACCGGTGGCTACGGCAAATATATTAGGGTCAAATATAATATCTTCCGGCGGGAAGCCAATCTCTTCTACTAATATTTTGTAGCTGCGCGCACATATTTCGTATTTTCTATCTGCGGTGTCGGCTTGTCCGTCGGTATCAAACGCCATAACAACAGCAGCTGCGCCAAAGCGTTTAATAATTTTAGCTTGGCGTTTAAACGGCTCTTCGCCCTCTTTAAGCGATATTGAGTTAACAATAGCCTTGCCTTGAATACACTTTAAGCCTGCTTCTATCACTTCCCATTTAGAGGAGTCGACCATAATAGGTACTTTAGAAATATCAGGCTCTGAGGCAATTAAGTTTAAAAACTTAACCATGGCCGCTTTTGAGTCCAACATGGCTTCGTCCATGTTTATATCAATAACTTGGGCGCCATTTTCTACTTGCTCGCGGGCTACGGTAAGCGCTGCTTCATAGTCTTCTTCCATGATTAGGCGTTTAAACATGGCAGAGCCAGTTACGTTGGTACGCTCGCCAACATTGGTAAATACTGCTATTTGCTGTGTCATGTTGGCTCCTTAATTTAAGTTACAGGCTTCGAGGCCCGATAAACGCATGCGTACTTCAAGCTCTGGCAATTGGCGAGGCTTAACGCCTTCAAGCCCTTTTGCAAACGCGCGAATATGCGCAGGCGTGGTACCGCAGCACCCGCCTACTATATTAATAAAGCCCGATTTACCCCAATCGATAATTTCGGCTGCCATATCGCCCGCTTCTAGGTCGTATTCACCAAACTCATTAGGCAAGCCCGCATTAGGGTGTACCGACGTAAAGGTTTCGCATACGCGCGACAGCTCTTCTACGTATTGGCGCAGTAAATCAGGACCAAGTGCGCAGTTTAAACCAATCGAAATAGGCTTAATATGGCGAATAGAGTTATAAAATGCTTCGGTTGTTTGCCCCGAAAGCGTACGGCCAGAGGCATCGGTAATAGTGCCCGAGATCATAACGGGTAATGTACGCCCAGCTTGCTCAAATGCTTCTTCTACTGCGAATGAGGCTGCTTTTGCATTGAGGGTGTCGAATATGGTTTCGATAAGTATTAAATCAGCGCCGCCTTCCATTAATGCAAGAGTAGACTCAACATAGGCAGTAACTAGCTTATCAAACGTTACGTTACGGTAACCTGGGTCGTTTACATCTGGCGAGATAGAACAGGTTTTCGATGTTGGCCCTAACACACCTGCTACATAGCGAGGTTTTTCTGGATTTTTAGCGGTGAACTCGTCACATATTGCGCGCGCGAGTTTAGCCGACTCTAAGTTTACCTCACGGCTTATGCTTGCCATGTCGTAATCTTCCATCGAAATGGTGGTTGAGTTAAAAGTATTGGTTTCAATAATATCTGCACCGGCAGCTAAAAAGCTGCGGTGTATTTCTGTTATTAACTCTGGCTTAGTGAGGCTTAATAAATCGTTATTACCTTTAATTAGCACGTGCCAGTCTTTAAAGCGCTCGCCACGGTAGTCTTCTTCTTCAAGCTTGTGAGTTTGGATCATGGTGCCCATTGCACCATCTAAAATTAAAATACGCTGTTTTAGCGCTTCACTTAGTTGGGCTTGTTTGTTGGCGGCTTTATTATTCGGCATAGTTGTTAGTCCTCACATCTTGGCTAACTAAATTAATATCATACGGTGTGGTTTGATACACGTAGTAATTTAACCAGTTCGAAAAAAGTAAAAAAGCATGGCTTTGCCATGTTTTTGAAGGTTGTTTGCTTGCATCATCATCGGGAAAATAGTTTTCAGGTTTTGGGGCATCTGGGCTTTTTTGTAAATCGCGCTCGTACTCCCCTTTTAGGGTGTCGGCATCGTATTCCGGGTGGCCGGTTATAAATACTTGGCTACCCGATTTGTTTTTCAGTAAGTAAGCACCTACTCGCTCAGAGCCTGCTAATATAACTAAATCATCACATGCGTTTATTTTATTTATATCAATGTGCCCATAACGTGAGTGTGGCACTAAAAAGGTATCGTCGAAGCCACGGGTTAATGCACCATGTTTAAAATGACATTGGTGGGTAAATACACCACACAGCTTATTGGGTTTTAAGTCGCGCTTTAAGTTGTAGCTGTGAAATAACGCGGCATGGGCCGCCCAACACGAAAACAACGTAGAGGTAACGTGTTGCTCTGCCCAATCAATAATGATTTTTAGCTCTTCCCAGTAGGCAACATCTTCATACTCTAAATGTGCTAGTGGTGCACCTGTAACAATAAGCGCATCGTAGTTGTTGTTTTTTACCTCTGAAAAATAGCGATAAAACGTATCGAGGTGTTCTTCTGAATTATTACTGCTGCGGTGGGTGTCTAGGCGCAGCAGCTCTACGTTTACTTGCAAAGGAGAATTGGCAAGCAAACGAATAAACTGTACTTCGGTTTCTACTTTATTAGGCATTAAATTTAATATAGCCAAACGCATTGGGCGGATTTCTTGCGTTTTTGCACGGCTTTTTGGCATGACAAATACGTTTTCTTGGCGTAAACGTGCAATGGCCGGAAGCTCATCCTTTACAGTGATTGGCATATTTTTAACTCCTACTCATAAAAACTCGTGCTAATTATGAACTGAAAGCAAAAAATATCAACCTCTAGATGTATAGATGTCTAAATGAAATTTATTCATTATTAATTAAGTCTGTGGCAAGCAATGAGTTACCCCCTAAAAATAGGCTTAACTCACTGCATTTAAAATACTTACTTTTTAAACTACTCGTTATTACCTACTAGGACTAAATTTTGTTGAGGAGGAATTAAATACTCAGCGCCGTTTTTGGTAATCACAGCCATTTCTTCAACTGAAATGGTTTTAAACTCGGTGTTGTTTAAAGGCCAACTAAAAAAACCATCAAAGGCAAACACCATTCCTTCTTTTAGTTTACGATGTGCTGCAGGCCTTACTTGCGCACTGCGAGAACCCCCTAAATTTGGGCCCGTGTCGTGCGCAACATACCCTACTGGGTGACCGGTGCTCCATGGCACAGGCTCTGAGTTGTATTTATTCATTAATACGGTTTGAGCTTGATCCACGTCTATGCCTTTTACGCCGGGTTTCATGGCATTAAATGCGGCAAAACCACTGTCTCTGGCGTTAACCCAATATTGCTGAATGTTGGCCGGTGCAGAGGTTTCCCCTTCTTTAAGTACATAAGCAAAACGCTGAATATCACTTACCCAGCGATTGTAGAGCTTTACACCAAAATCAATTTGAATTACGTCACCCGGCATAATCACTTTATTTGTAGAATGCGAATGTCCGCGGTCTGGGCCTGAGTTTACATTAGGATTTTGGTCGGCAGCCCACGCGTCAGTTACGCCTCGTGCTTTCATTTTAGCTTTTAAAAATTTGGCTACATCGGCATCGGTGGTTTTACCTGGAACAATGGTTTTATAAGCCTCTAGTTGCCACGTTGCTGAAAGCATTGCAGCCTCTTTCATTATTTCAACCTCCGCAGGTAATTTAATTGAAAGCCATTGATAAACGACTTCTTCAGAAGATACGAGTTTTGCTGTGTGCTTTGCGCCTAATAAGCTCGCTAGTTGCTTGTATTGTGAGTGCGATAAGCCATCAGCCTGCGCGTTAAGGTCAGAGACATTTATTGCAATGCGCTCAAAAGGCTGCTTTTTTATAAACTCAGCGGCGTATTTTAACGCAGACACACTGCGTGGCACTGAGATCACTTTTTCATGTATATTTAGCTCGTCGAGTGCTTTTGCTTCGCTTGAAGGTGAGTAAGCAACTGAATGAAACGTCCCTTTATTGAAGTAAAATAAGTACGCCGCTGGTGACCCTGCGTTTTCACAGCCAATATGGTCGGCCAATGGGTCGTTGTTATTTTCTCTACAAACAATAAGCCAAGCGTCTACATTAGCCGCTTTTAAAGCGTTTGGCAGGAGCTGGGTTATTCTTTGTTTTCTTATTTCGGGCCAAGGTGAGTCTGCTGCATTTGCTTTGGAATTTATTGTAAATAATATTAGCAAAGCCAGTATTATTATTTTTTGTATGGTCATGAGTTTTTCTTATTTTTACTATGGTGTAAATACGTTAGCACACCCAAATAAAACTATACATTTAACAAGGTAAAACGATAAACAGATATTCCCACCCGCCATTCGTTGACTGTTTCACCTCTCAACAACTACAATACAACATTGAAATTTTTATTATTATTTGAAGGCTTTCCTCCATGGTTTTACCTGATAAGTTTATTTTCTCGATGAGTCGAGTATCTAAAGTTGTGCCGCCTAAGCGCACAATTTTAAAAGATATTTCGTTGCACTTTTTCCCTGGCGCCAAAATTGGTGTGCTTGGTTTAAATGGTTCTGGTAAATCGTCATTGCTACGCATTATGGCCGGTGTTGACCAAGACTTTGAAGGTGAGGCGCGTCCTCAGCCTGGTACTAAAATTGGTTACTTACCGCAAGAGCCTGTACTAGACGAAAGCAAAACAGTACGAGAAATAGTTGAAGAAGCTGTTGGCGAAGTAAAACACGCCCTTAATCGCCTTGACGAAGTGTACAACGAGTACGCAATGGAAGGTGCTGACTTTGACGCACTGGCTAAAGAGCAAGGTGAATTAGAAGCGGTTATTCAAGCTCATGATGGCCATAATATCGATAACGTACTAGAGCGCGCTGCTGATGCACTTCGTTTACCTGAGTGGGATGCTAAAATTGAGCACCTGTCAGGTGGTGAACGCCGCCGTGTTGCTATTTGTCGTTTGTTACTAGAAAAGCCAGACATGCTTATTCTTGATGAGCCAACTAACCACTTAGATGCTGAGTCGGTTGCATGGCTAGAGCGCTTCTTACATGACTACGAAGGCACTGTAGTGGCAGTAACGCATGACCGTTACTTCCTTGATAATGTTGCTGGCTGGATATTAGAGCTTGACCGTGGTGAAGGTATTCCGTGGGAAGGTAACTACTCTTCTTGGCTTGAACAAAAAGACGCGCGCTTACAGCAAGAACAAAAATCTGAAAAAGCACGTCAAAAATCAATTGCTCAAGAACTTGAATGGGTGCGTTCAAATCCTAAAGGCCGCCAAGCTAAGTCAAAAGCACGTATGGCACAGTTTAGCGAACTACAGCAATCTGATTACCAAAAACGTAACGAAACAAACGAGCTATTTATTCCACCTGGTCCACGTTTAGGTGACCAAGTATTAGAAGTGACTAACTTACGTAAAAGCTTTGGCGACCGCGTATTAATAGACGACTTAAGCTTTACCATGCCAAAAGGCGCTATTGTGGGCATTATTGGCGCCAACGGTGCAGGTAAATCGACACTATTTAAAATGTTAAGTGGCGAAGAGCAGCCAGATAGCGGTAGTGTTAACGTTGGTGAAACAGTACAACTAGCAACGGTTGATCAGTTCCGCGACGATATGGACGAAAGCAAAACAGTATTCCAAGAAATATCTGACGGACAAGACGTACTAAAAATTGGTAACTTTGAATTCCCAAGCCGTGCATACGTTAGCCGTTTTAACTTTAAAGGTAACGATCAGCAAAAGTTTGTAAAAGACTTATCGGGCGGTGAGCGTAACCGTTTACACCTTGCTAAGCTGTTAAAAGCGGGTGGCAACGTAGTGCTACTGGATGAGCCAACCAATGATTTAGACGTTGAAACATTACGTGCACTTGAGAATGCTATTTTAGAATTCCCAGGCTGTGTAATGTGTATATCGCATGACCGTTGGTTCCTTGACCGTATTGCTACGCACATTTTAGATTACCGCGACGAAGGGCAAATTAACTTTTTCGATGGTAACTATACTGAATACGAAGAGTGGCTTAAAAAAACCTATGGTGCAGAAGCAGCTCAACCAAAACGTATTAAATACAAAAAGATTGGTTAATCGCTAAATTAACTAAAATACTCTTAAAACCCTGCTTTTGCGCAGGGTTTTTTATAACTGAAAAACATCCGTTAATTTCGTGCTAGCATCTATTTAATTACAGGCTATGATTAATAAAAAACAATAAGGCAAAGTCATGCAAGAACGTCGTCAATTTTCTCGTATTTTATTTTCAACCGATGCACGCATAATTTTTCAAGAAAATGAGTACCCATGTACCCTGCTTGATATTTCATTGCACGGCGCATTGATCAGCAAATGTGATGTGTTAAATGATCAAACAGAGAACGATGCAATACTGCGTTTTATTTTACCCGACAGCGAAATTGAAATAAAAATGGAGACAACTATTTGCCATATAGAAGCCAATCACATTGGTTTAAAGTGTAAGCATATTGATATTGATAGTATTTCCTACCTAAAACGACTGATAGAGCTAAACTTAGCGGACGATGAGTTACTTCATCGTGAATTAGAGATGCTTATTCACGACTCACAATAGACTCTTTAAAGTGAGTTGATTACCATAAGGCAAACTTTATAGCCTATGTGAACATGAACTTAAATCCTCATTTACCGTTAGTGTACCATCCAAACTACTCGTTTAGTTTTGATCCTAAGCATCGTTTTGCAATGAGTAAGTTTGCAAATTTATACGCACACGTTAAAAAACTAGGCTTAATTGGCAATAACCTCACACAGCCTATTTTAGGCTCTCCCGAGCCTTTAGAGCGAGTACATTGCGACAACTATATTCACGATTTATGGAACAACCGCTTAGACGATAAAGCCATGCGCCGCATAGGATTACCTTGGTCCCCCCAGTTAATGGCGCGCACTTTTACTGCACCGCAAGGTACATTACAAACCGCACGTTTAGCGCTAAAACACGGCATAGCCTGTCACCTAGCAGGGGGCACGCATCATGCGCACTTTGATTTTGGCTCTGGGTATTGCATGGTGAACGATCTTGCCTTTACCACCCAAACCTTGATTGATAGCGGTGAAGTAACTAATGTGCTTATTTTTGATTTAGACGTACATCAAGGTGATGGCACAGCCGCTATGCTTGCACATCAGCCCTATGCCTATACCTGTTCAATACACTGTGAAAAAAACTTCCCGTTTAGGAAGTCGGCCAGCGATTTGGATATTGGCTTAGCAAATCATATGCAAGATGCAGAATACTTAGCTATTGTTGACGATACCTTAAGCTACCTACTTAAAGAACTAAACCCAAGCTTAGTGCTGTACGATGCCGGTGTAGATATTTGGCAAAACGATGGCTTAGGTAAATTAGACATAAGCTGGGATGGGATTGCTAAACGTGATCATCTGGTTTTAAAACGCTGCCTTCAGCACAACATACCTGTGGCAACTGTTATTGGTGGCGGTTACGATAAAGACCACCTTCGCCTTGCGCAGCGCCATGGCATAGTGATTGAACAAGCAGCACGTTTTTAAAATGAAATAAAAACCCAATATTGTCGTTCTTATTGGCTAACAAAATAAAAGCGACACGTTTATGAAACACATTTTTGCAGCTATAACACTTATCCTTTTAAGTTTAGCAGTCTTTGCGGAGCAGCCTGCTCTCGACTCAAACCACTCTAAACTACCACCTTTAACATTAAACATGGCCGATGGTACAAATATAAAAACTCAGGAATTATTAGGCCAACCTTATGTTTTACATTTTTGGGCTACATGGTGTCCTTATTGTAAAAAGTTACAACCAGCCCTTCAAAAAATACACAACATGGGCTTAAACGTATTAGCTGTAAGTTTTAAAGAAGATGATAACGCCTTCCCCGCCAAAGCATTAACCAATAGGGGCTATACATTTAAAACCGCAATACAAGCCGATGAAATTGCGACACAACTAGGAATACGCGGCACACCAACTACATTGTTTATAAATGAAAATGGCCATGTTGTTTGGGTTACTCATTCTTCAAACCCCGATAATACAAACCTATATTTAAATGCTCGCACTTTAATAAACTCAATCAACTCAAAATAGGTGAATAATTTGGCCGGTATAATGCCTATTAAAATATGAGTTATATAAACTTTATACTACAATTTAAGCCTATAAATTAATTGGGGTTATTATGCGTTTAATATTTACTTTATTGTTGCTTGTGTTCAGTGCAACAGCGTTTGCTGAAGAAGAAAAGGTAGAACTTCCACCGCTAGACCCTAGCTACAATGCAGTTCACCCCATGGCCCTAGTTAATAGAGGGTCTTCCATCTTTGCTATTAATCTTCCATCTTATAGATCACCACACGACCTGCAAGTTGTTTACGAAGTAAAAAACTCAAATGTTGCTTTTTTAAGCTTTGTGAAAAATGCCGATATGATCACTATAAAACCGCAAAAGTTTAATATTCAACATTTAATGCGCGGGGACGAAATAACAATTACAGCCGACGTATACGAAGGTGATTATCGTCAAGGCGGTAGTTTAATTTATGAAGCCAAGCAGCTTGAGCTTGATAAGCAACTGTACGCCAGAGAACTCGATGAGCTAAGCGAATCTTCACAATGGCACGAGTACGATATGATTGAGTTAAACGGTACAGAGCGTATTTATGTACATAAAATTCAAAAAGCTCCAAGCTTTAACCACTTAATATTTGTGGACTTAGTTAATGCTTGTATGCAAAAGGTTCGCACATCAAAACGTGTTCCTCCTGAAAACGAACTCACCTACAAATTTATAAACTGTGGAACCTTAAAGCCTCTTTTTTATGATGGTGAAAGTTTACTTAAATAAGTTCGTAAACATGTTTAGCAATTAACTCAAGCCCTTCTCGCGCGGCATGAGTTGATTGCCCTGCAAATCCCAACCGTATATAACTTTGCTGTTTTGGAATTAGGCTACGCGCGGCTTCTTGATAATAAAATTCAGGCTCTGCTTGTATATAAACTCCCTGCATTTGCAAAGCGCTTTTTAAGCCATACACTGGTTTGTTTAAATTAACCCACATAGCCATACCACCATCAGGTTTTACATATTCGATTGGTAAGCCCTTTGATTGCATAAGACTTAACTCACTGTCCATTGCCTCGGCTCTTTGCTTGTAGAGCTTGGTCATTCGCTTTAAGTGCGTCTCAAAACTCCCTTCCTTCATAAAGTGCGCTACAGCTAATTGCATAACCACATCGTTTTTATGATTCATTAATTGTTTCCAGGCACTTAGCTGCGCAATAACTTCTGGCGGTGCACATATGTAGCCTATGCGGGCTGCCGAAAACATAATTTTAGAAAACGTAGAAAGGTAAATAACAATACCGGCTGGGTCATCTGCCGCCATAGGCTGTAGTGGCTGACATTTATAGTGAAACTCATGATCGTAGTCATCTTCTATGATCATCACGCCATATTTATAACACAGCTGATAAATTTGCATACGCCGTGTAGGCGATAAAGTTACGGTTGTCGGGTATTGATGTAGTGGAGTTAAGTACAGCATTTTAATTGAGTAGCGACTAAGTTGTGCTTTTAAATCGTCAACACAAAGACCATGCTCATCTTGTTTTATATCTACTAATTGTGCACCGCATGCCGCAAAAGCCTTACGAGCAGGCGGATAACCTAACGTCTCAACCGCAACAAAGTCATCTTGATTTATAAAAGCTTTTGAAATTAAAAACAACGCCTCCTGAGAGCCATTACATATAAGTAAATCAGTTACTTGAAGGTTACGTGCTTTGTGTAAATAGCTGCTTACTTGCTGCTTTAACTCACTTACTCCGCTTATATCACCATAGTGAAACTTACTGGTATCTACATGATTAAAGACATAACTTAAAGAGCGTTTAAATTGTTTATATGGGAAGCAATTAAGATCAGGAAGCCCCCCTGCAAAGTTATATTTGAAATCATTGAGGTTCATAGCAGGCGCAGGCACTGCTAACTCCTTGGCAAATTTATAGGGGTTAGGCGTTACAACAGGTACTTGCTTAGTATTAGCACTGCTTTGAATTGGTAGGGTTTGAGTCACCTTATATCCTGAGCGCTCATGAGACTCAACCCAGCCTTCAGCTACTAATAGTTGTAAAGCATTCATTATTGTATGACGGTTTAACTGGTAAGTTTGCGCCATTTCTCTGGCTGAACTGAGCTTAGTGCCTACCGCAATATCGCCTTTTATAATTGCGTTACGAAGTGCTTGCGCTAGCTGCAAATACTTTGCTTTGCGCTGCTCATTAAACTCAATATTAATCGGCTGCATACGCCCCCTTAATCTGGTATAGGTAAAAGTTACATTCTGGTTGTTTTTACCAACCCAAATAAGCGTACATTTGTTGCTCACAAATAGCAAAAATGGAGCCATTAATGTTTAATCTGCAAACACATAAAACAAACAAGGTCATTTTAGAGCCATTAAACCATAAGCACCTAAATGGATTATATAAGGCGGGCCAGCACCCTAATGTATGGCAATGGGTATTAAGCAATTACACTAAAAGCCCTGAAATACTAAAGGAATGGTTTTTAACTCAGGCGCAATTTAATAAAAACGAGCAAGTTGTTTTTGCCATTATTGATAAAAATACACAGCAAGTAGTGGGCACAACACGGTTATTTAAGTTAGATACACATAATTTAAGCGCTGAAATTGGTCATACATTTATTAGTAATGATTGGCAGCGTACTTACATAAATTCACATGCTAAATACTTATTACTTAATTACGCATTTGAAAAGCTAGGTTTAGTGCGTATTTCATTTAATACTCACGAGAATAATAAAAAATCACGTAATGCAATAACGCGTCTAGGCGCTCGTTTTGAGGGTGTGGCCCATAAAGATAGATTACTAAGTGATGGTAGCTTTAGAAGCACAGCAAAATTTAGCATAGTCGATGAGCAGTGGCCGGATATAAAATCACAACTAGAGGGGAGACTTTAATGTACCCAACGATGCATTTTCAAGAGCATAATAGTGAACGTTTGCAGGCTTTAGTTGAGCAATTTCCTCTAGCGAGTATTTTAACGTCCTGCTTGCACAGTGACTTAAATAATATATGCCAAGTACCTGTATTATATGAGCCATCACGTAATGTATTTATTGCGCACGTAGCAAAAAATAATCCGTTAACGCAATGTGATAAACGCTCTGTAAAATTACACTTTAATGGTGACAACTGTTATCTATCTCCCTCGTATAGTAATAATAAAACACTGCCAAGCTGGCTTTACTGCTCGTTAGAGGTACTAGCAAAGGTTGAAATAGTTGAGTGTAATAATCAAAAACATCATATTATGCAGAGACTAACATCGCATTTCGAAGAAAGTTTTGAGCCAAAATGGCAACTCAATAAAATACCAATCCAGTCGCGTGAACAGCTTTACCAGCGACTATGCTTTATAAATTTTAAACCTATTCATTGGAGCGGTAATTTTAAACTAAGCCAAAATAAGCCGGAGGGTATAAGAATGGAAATTAAGAAAAATTTAGTCAATGCTAATAAGCATTCTATTGCTGAGATGATTTAATTTACTTTATTATTTACACGTATTGCATCTTTTTAATGATGAAATAAGCATAAGTAAAGTAAAAATAAAAACGGCCCAAACTCAACAAAATTGAATTTAGACCGTTTACACACTAATAATATCTTCACACACAATATAAAGATTCTGGTTTTAGACTGCGTGGCAGTTGTAGGGAAATAAAAACAACCCAAGCTAAGTCACCACCGAACTTGAGTTGCCTTNCACACTGACAACATCTTCACACACAATATAAAGATTNTNGTTTTANACTGCGTGGCAATTGTAGGGAAATAAAAACAACCCAAGTTAAGTCACCACCGAACTTGAGTTGCCTTTCACACTGACAACATCTTCACACACAATATAAAGATTCTTTGTGTTAGTAATACACTAACGAATTCTGGCCATTGCCTATAAACACGCTTTTACTACACTAGAGCTACTAATTAAGCCCTTAACTATGTCTATGGGTTAACTTTAGAGTTATTACTCAAATTTCACAAGCGATAAAAATAAACCTGATAGATGAAAAAAACTAAACTATAGACCTTAGTCTAATAGCCATGCTTTTTAGTAACTAAATATCTGCCTGTAAGGTACTAGAGAAGTCTTTACTTTATTGGCATAGAACAACACAACGCCCTAGTAAAGAACAAATTAAATTATTGTTTTATAGGTATTATTTATAAATAAGCTAGTCTGTTTCTTATTAAATAAAATGAACTTTTTCAAATTGAACTTGTATTAGCCCTCTGAAAAACAGGCACAAAAAAAGCGCTATAAAAGCGCTTTTTGTTCTAAAAAAATATTTAAATTATTTGGTTTTCTTTCCAAGCTTGCTCTTTAGCTAAGCGCTTTTTACGCTTGTCACAAGGATCATCGCAATCACAGGCTTTGTCTATACCCACCGAACCTAATCCACCACAGCTACTCGCCATTGATTTTTTTTGCACGATCATACCTACAGCCATTGCTGTAACAATTAAAATTAGTAAGCCAAAAGTAAGAAAAAAAAGTGACATTGCTTAGCCCCTATTGATCAGCAATAAATTAAGCTCAAACTATTTTTGAGCAGTTGATATTATATACCCAACCTCTATGGAAATAAACCAGCTTTAAACACTTACAAGTAGGGTTCAAATGCAGGACTTGAATACGTAACTAAGCCATCAGGCGATTTAGCAATCAAATACACAGCCAAATTATTATCTTGTGCATAAGCTTGCGCTTTTTCCATCCCCATAACGGTTAATGCAGTTGCTAAGCCATCTGCGGTCATTGCACTTGGGTGTAATACCGTTACAGAAACTAGGTCGTGCTTTATTGGCATTCCCGTAAGCGGATCAATCAAGTGCGTGTAAGTTTCGCCATCCATAATATAAAAGATGCGGTAATCACCAGAGGTTGCAATTCCCATGCTGCCTGGTAACAAAATACGGTGCACTTCACGCTTACCAGGCTCTGCATCAGGTTGCTCTATTGCTATTACCCATCCTTGTCCATTCGGCTTTTCACCAGATATACGAAGCTCACCACCAATTTCAACCATGTAGCTAGTAATACCGCGGCTTTCTAATAATTGCGCAACTTTATCTATGCCGTATCCTTTTGCTGTTGCAGAAAATGACAATTCAAGCCCATCAACTGTTTTTGCTAAGCCTTGTTCATTTAAAACAAGCTTATCTACACCAATGTTTGCAATCATTGCCTGAAGCTCACT
>NZ_LODI01000024.1:101000-113537 GCF_001468485.1 Pseudoalteromonas sp. H71 | reverse complement strand
TCCGAATTGATTCGCTTATAACAGCCCTGAAGTCTTCACTTATTGGCATAAATTGATTTGCTGGCAAGCGATTAAATGTATTTATCTCCGAGTCTTTAATGTATGTAGACATAGACTGGTTTACGTTGACTAATACAGCATCTATTTGTTCTTGTATTTGAAGAGCAGATATTTCCTCTTGCTCGTCATAGTATTTAATATGATAGGTAGTCCCCATGGTTTTACCTTCTAAATAGGTTTCCTTTGGAACCGATTCTGCGCATCCAGATAACAGTAAAGTCAGCGTAATAATAAATAAGGCGATTATGCCCTGGGGAGTATTTACTTTGTTCATAACAACCCTACTTAATAGGTTAAAAATTAATAAATAATAATAAAAAAGCCTCGTAACACACAGTGCTACGAGGCTGATATTTTAACCAAAACTAATCTGTTTTGATATGCGTGTTAGCCACCGAAATCATCTAATAAGATATTTTCGTCTTCAACACCTAAATCTTTAAGCATATTGATAACTGCCGCGTTCATCATTGGAGGACCACACATGTAGAACTCACAATCTTCCGGCGCTTCGTGCTCTTTAAGATAGTTCTCAAATAACACGTTATGGATAAAGCCAGTATAGCCTTCCCAGTTATCTTCAGGTTGTGGATCTGAAAGCGCTGTGTGCCAAACGAAGTTATCGTTTTCAGCAGCTAGGCCGTCAAAATCTTCAACGTAGAACATTTCACGCTTAGAACGCGCACCATACCAAAAACTCATCTTACGCTTAGAATTTAAACGTTTAAGTTGGTCAAAGATATGTGAACGCATTGGTGCCATACCTGCACCACCACCTACAAACACCATTTCAGCGTCAGTTTCTTTAGCGAAGAACTCACCAAATGGACCTGAAATAGTAACTTTATCACCTTCTTTAAGTGACCAAATGTACGATGACATTTTACCACAAGGTAGGCTTAGGTTTCTTGGCGGCGGCGTAGCAATACGCACGTTAAGCATGATGATGCCTTCTTCTTCTGGGTAGTTAGCCATTGAGTAAGCACGAATTGTTTCTTCGTCTACTTTTGACTCCAGGTCAAAGAAACCAAAATGATTCCAGTCGCCACGATACTCTTCAGGAACATCGAAATCTGCGTATTTAACATGGTGAGCTGGTGCTTCTATTTGGATGTAACCACCCGCACGGAAAGGCACTGATTCGCCATCTGGAATTTGTAGCTTCAGTTCTTTAATGAACGTTGCTTTGTTATCGTTAGAGATAACTTCACAATCCCATTTTTTAACACCGAAAATTGACTCTTCAAGTTCAATTTCCATGTCATTTTTAACATTTACCTGACACGCTAAACGACAACCTTCGCGGGCTTCACCTTTAGAAATGTGATCAAGTTCAGTTGGTAGAATATCGCCGCCACCTTCTTTTATGTGAACACGACACTGGCCACAAGAGCCACCGCCACCACAAGCAGAAGATACGAAAATACCCGACTCAGATAGTGCACCTAATAGCTTACTACCTGCTGATGTTTTAATGACTTTATCTGCATCGCCATTAATACCGATGATGATATCACCGCTTGCAACTAGTTTAGACTTAGCACCAATGATGATTAAAACTAGTATTACAACGATAGCGATAAAAACACCAACGCCTAAGAAAATATCCATGATTGACCTCGCTATTATTACAGTGAAATACCAGAGAATGACATAAAGCCAAGACCCATTAAGCCAACAGTGATAAAGGTAATACCTAAACCACGTAAACCATCTGGTACGTCTGAATACTTCATTTTCTCACGGATACCTGCAAGTAATGTAATTGCAAGCGCCCAGCCCACACCAGCGCCAATACCATATACAACAGACTCGCCGAAGTTATAGTTACGCTCAACCATGAAAGCTACCGCACCAAAGATTGCACAGTTAACTGTGATCAATGGTAAGAAAATACCTAATGCGTTGTATAGTGGCGGGAAGAACTTATCTAATGCCATTTCAAGAATTTGCACTAGTGCTGCAATAACACCAATGAAAGTTAAGAAACGTAAAAAGCTAAGATCTGCTTCTGGGTAACCAAGCCACTCAAGTGAACCTGGTGCTAATACCGCATGGTAAACCAAGTTGTTAACTGGTACAGAAATACCTAAAACAACAATAACCGCTACACCTAGGCCAATTGATGTAGTTACTTTTTTAGACACGGCTAAGAAAGTACACATACCTAGGAAGAACGCTAAAGCTAAGTTTTCAATAAAAACGGCTTTTACAAATAAACTAATATAATGTTCCACTTATCGCCCCTTACGCTTTAGCTTCTACTTGGTCTTTCTTATAAGTACGAAGTACCCAAATGAATAAACCAATGATGAAGAATGCACTCGGTGGTAAGATCAATAGACCCATAGGTTGGTACCAACCACCATTTTGTACTAATGGAATAATATCAACACCGAATAGTGAACCCTTACCAAATAGCTCACGAATGAAACCAACAGTAAGAAGTACTACAGAGTAACCTAATCCGTTACCAATACCATCAAGGAAAGACATTAATGGTGGCGACTTCATCGCATAAGCTTCAGCACGACCCATCACGATACAGTTAGTAATAATTAGACCAACAAATACAGACAGCTCTTTTGCCGTAGCGTAAGAGAAAGCCTGCAGTACTTGGTCAACTACGATTACTAATGACGCAATAATTGTCATTTGTACGATAATACGTACTGACGATGGGATGTGGTTACGAATAGTCGAGATAAAAAGGCTTGAAAACGCGGTTACCAATGTCAAAGCTATTGACATGATTAATGCATTTTTTAAACTAGACGTTACAGCCAGCGCAGAACAAATACCGAGTACTTGAAGTGCAATTGGGTTGTTAGCGAAAACTGGCCCAAACAGGACCGCCTTCATTTCTTTAGTATCAGCCATTATTTCAATGCTCCATTACGTACTTTAGCAAGGAAAGGGCCAAAGCCGTTTTCGCCGGTCCAAAAATCAACCGCGTGATCAACACCGTTAGATGTTAATGTAGCACCTGAAAGACCATCGATTTTATGCTCATCACCGCCCGCAGTTCCTTTAACGATCTGGATTGGTAACTCTTTACCTTCCCACGTTGCAGTCCACTGTGGGTTTTGAATTTCACCACCTAAACCAGGTGTTTCATTATGCTTGTAGAAGATGATGTCCTTAATTGTTTCGCCATCGCTTTCAAGCGAGATAAAACCGTACATCAAACCCCATAAACCATAACCCTGGATAGGAAGGATAATTGCATCAGTAGAGCCATCGTCTTTTTTAGAGATATAAACAGGCGCACGTTTGGTAATACGTTGAATACCAGCGATGTCCTTAATACCATTCTCTTTTAAAGATTTGCTTAGCTCTGCATCATATTTACTTTTTTCAAAGTCAAAGTCTTCTACAGGGTCTGCAAAATCACCGCTTTGCATATCTATAAAGCGTGTTTCGATTTTAGCTTCAAACGTTTCAGCAACGTTATCAACTTTGCTAATGCCTGCAGCAGCTAAAATATTGCTTTGAATATCTTTTGCCTTATTTGCTTTTTGCAAAGGACGAAGTTGTACAGATGTTAGCGATACAATGACTGCACACACCAAACATAATGAGACAACAACAGCTAGCGTTTTGCCAATTGATTCGTTATTACTAGACATTACGTGCCAACCTCCGCTTGATATTAGCTTGCACTACAAAGTGATCGAATAATGGTGCAAACAAGTTAGCAAACAAGATTGCCAGCATGATGCCTTCAGGGTATGCAGGGTTAACAACACGGATCATGATAACCATAAAGCCAATAAGCGCGCCGTATGCCAATTTACCTTTATCAGTAAATGCAGCAGATACAGGGTCTGTAGCCATAAAGAACATACCAAATGCAAAACCACCTAGCACCATGTGCCAGTACCAAGGCATAGCAAACATTGCGTTAGTTTCTGAGCCAATTGTATTTAGTATTGATGAAGTGATCACCATACCTAGGAATACACCTAGTACAATACGCCACGAAGCTATACGAACGTAGATTAAGAACAAACCACCAATAAGCACAGCAAGCGTTGACGTTTCACCCATAGAACCTTGGATAAAGCCGTAGAACGCATTCCACCACATTTGCATGTTAGCGTAACCTAAGTCACCACCTAACGTACCTGCAAATGCTTGACCTAGCATAGTTGCACCAGAGAATGAATCTACTGCTGTCCATACGGTGTCACCTGAAATTTGCGCTGGGTATGCGAAGAATAAAAACGCACGACCTGCAAGTGCAGGGTTTAAGAAGTTACGACCAGTACCACCAAATATTTCTTTTGCGATTACAACACCGAAAGTAATACCTAGTGCAACTTGCCATAAAGGAATTGTTGCAGGCAAAATTAGTGCAAATAGCACTGATGTTACGAAGAAACCTTCATTTACTTCATGCTTACGCACAGAAGCAAACAACACTTCCCAAAAACCACCAACAACAAACGTTGTTGCATAGATAGGTAGGAAGAAACAGGCTCCGTAGAACATTTTTGCGCCCCAACCGGCATCAGCAGTTAAATCACCGCCTAGTAGCTGGAATAAACCTACTTGCCAAATGTTAGCTAGTTCAAAGCCATTACCAAGTGCCATAGCCGCTTGATGACCAATATTGAACATACCAAAAAACATGGCAGGGAACGTCGCCATCCACACTAAAATCATCATACGTTTTAGGTCGATGTTATCGCGAACGTGAGTTGAGCCTTTATTTACATAACCCGGAGTGTAAAAAATAGTCGCTGCTGCTTCATACAGTGCGTACCATTTTTCGTGTTTTCCACCTGGTTCAAAATGCGGCTCGATATCTTCTAAGAAAGTTTTTAAACCCATTTTAGCCTTCCTTCTCGATCGTAGTTAAGCAATCGCGTAGGGCTGCGCCGTACTCGTATTTGCCAGGACAAACGAAGGTGCATAACGCTAAATCTTCTTCATCTAATTCAAGCGCACCTAATGAAATTGCACTGTCTAAATCACGAGACAGTAAGTCACGTAATAATAGTGTTGGCAAAATATCTAGTGGCATAACACGCTCATAACTTCCAAGTGGAACCATGGCACGTTTTGAACCACCCGTAGACGTTGTCATTTTAAATAAACGACTCGGTGTAAGGTGAGACAAGAATGTACGCGTTACAGAGAATTTATCACTACCTGGTGCAATCCAGCCAAACAATTCCTTTTCGCGACCTTCAAGTAAAACAGATACTTGAACATGGTAACGACCTAAGAATGCATGAACACCAGACGACGTAGCACCGGCAAGTACAGAACCAGAAATAACACGGTTATCACCGTCTTCTAATTCACCTGCCACTAAGTCATCTAATGAAGCACCTAATTGTGTTTTCACTAAACGTGGATTTTTAACGCGCGGACCTGCAAGAGAAACAACACGATCTGTGTAAATTTCACCAGTAAGGAAAAGGTGACCATACGCAATAACGTCTTGGTAACCGATATGCCAAACTTGCTTGCTAGCAGATACAGGGTCAAGGTTGTGAATATGAGTGCCTACAAGGCCAGCCGGATGCACACCACCAAACTCATGTACTTCTACTTGAGCAATAGATGAGCTAGGAATTTGGCTACCAGCTTGCTTACAAACAAATACTTTTCCGTCGGTCAAACGCGATACAACAGCTAAACCCGCTTCAAACGCTTGCGCATTTTCAGCAATAATCACTGCAGGATCTGCAGCAAGAGGGTTAGTGTCTATAGCGGTTACAAATATAGAGCTAGGATTTGAATCCACAGCCGCTACTTTGCTGAATGGGCGAGCACGTAGAGCTGTCCATTGACCTGACTGAATTAGTACTTCTTTGGCTTTTTCACGGTCTAAGCTTGTAAGCTCAGCCTCAGAGAAAGAGTCAAAGGTGATTTGCTCACTGCCGTTTACTTCAATAACAACAGATTGCAGCACACGTTTAGCACCACGATTTATTTCTTTTACAACACCAGAAGCTGGTGCGGTAAATAGGACGCCTGGGTTCTTTTTATCTTCAAAAAGTACCTGGCCTTTTTTAACTTGGTCATCCATACGAATATGCATGGTTGGACGCATACCTATAAACTCTTCACCTAGCACGGCTACTCTTTTGACGGGTGAACCGTCGTGAATAACTTGCTGAGGTGCGCCATCTAATGGTAAATCCAGACCTTTTTTTATGTTGATCATACGCACTTGCACTACATTAACGGAAAGAAACTGAAAAATCGTACCAACCACGTCGCCATTTAAGCTACCCCAAGTTATTTCAATGTATAAAAGAAAAACTCGCTTTGGTTATTAAACAGGCAACGCGGTAAAAACTCTTCACATATTGCCTTAATTTTAACACCATTGTGGGTGACTATGCGAGTGTATTTATGAAAATTATACGACTGAAACGCTTATTTGGTTTTGTTAGCTAGATTTAATAAAATTTAAGTTAGACCAAAGTGGTAGCTTAAGCAAAGAATGAGGTTTTTTGATTGAAAAAAGTCGCATGATGCGACTTTTAAATTAGGGTATGATGACTTTATAGGATTAAAGCTTGCTGAATCTTAAGGCGGTACCTGTTTAGCAATAATACTTATTTATGGGCAATTACCACAAAACATCTGCTCTGCATTACCGAAATGCCAAACTGGTTACTCAACATTTTACCAAGAAAGACAACAAGCCCTGACTATTCAATTAATTGACTAATCAATCAGATTTGCAATTGTTTGAACTGGCTCTACGTCTTGCTCGTAATCAACTGACTCAATGCCAAAACCAAATAAGCGTAAAAATTCATTATGGTAACCAGCGTAATCTGTCAGTTCATCAATCGTGATGGTATCTACTTTATCCCATACAGCTTGGATACGTGCTTGAACATCGTCTTCAAGTTCTTTGTAGTTTTGAAATAAGTGTCCGCCATCATCAAAACGCGGCGTTTCACCGTACAGGTTTTCGGTAAATAAGCCATGAATTTGCTCAATGGTGCCTTCGTATGTTCCGTCCGCTTTCATAACTTTAAATAAAGCAGAAATATACAATGGCATAATTGGTATAGCAGAACTTGCTTGTGTTACAACCGCATTAAGTGACGAAACATACGCTTGACCGTTTAACGCTTTAGTTGATTCTTTAATCGCAGCCGTTGCGCGGTCTAAGTCTTCTTTTGCTTTGCCAATAGTCGCGTGCCCGTAAATTGGCCACGTTAACTCTTTACCGATGTAAGTATAAGCAGTCGTTTTAAAGTTATCAGCAAGTACGTCGGCTTCTTTTAAAGCGTCAATCCACATTTCCCAATCTTCACCACCCATTACTTTAATCGTGTTATCGATATCGTCTTGTGTGGCAGCTTCTACAGTAATTTCGTCAATTTCACGCTTTGACGTATTTAGATTTTTTGTTGTAACTGCATTGCCAATTGGCTTTAACGTTGAAGAGTAAACTTCACCAGTATTTGGATCGGTACGACGAGGCGACGCTAAGCTATAAATAACCAGATCAACCTTGCCTAAATCTGCTTTAATTGTATCAATTGTTTTTTGTTTTATTTCGTTTGAAAACGCATCACCGTTGATATTTTTAGACCACAAACTGGCTTCGTCTGCTGCATTTTGAAAAGCAGCTGTATTATACCAACCCGCCGATCCTGTTTTACGCTCGGTGCCTTCTTTTTCAAAGAAGATACCCAATGTTTTAGCACCGCCACCAAATGCTGCCGTAATACGCGATGCCAAGCCGTAGCCTGTAGATGCACCAATAACTAACACATTTTTTGGCGCATTTTTTAATGCGCCTTGTTGTTTTACATAGTTAATTTGCTCTTGCACATGTTCACTACAACCTACTGGGTGAGCGTTTGTACAAATAAATCCACGAATTTTTGGCTTAATGACCATTGATGATCCTATATCTTTACTAAAAAATTAGCGCTAGTTTAAAGGCTAATACTTAAAACACTGATCTGATCAGTTAAATACCGGGGTAAATAGCTGTCAAACCTCAATTAATCAATCTAATTTAGACCCACCTAAACAGTTTGGCGACGCAGGTACTTCACTATCATGCTCAGCGTATTCATCAGGAGTGTAAGTATGAATAGCCAATGCATGTATGTCATTTGCAAGTTCATCTTTTAAAATTTCATTAATTTGACGATGACGTTGCAGAAGGCGCTTACCTAAAAACTCTTCGCTGACCACTATAACTTTAAAATGTGAGTCAGTACCCTTGCTATGCATATGACTTTCGTTAATTACGTTTAAATGCTTACACGCTATAGCATTGCTGATTTTTTCTTGGATTTGTTGCTGCATTGACATATCAAACCATTATTTATAGCTAATTTATGAACTTATCATAGCAAGCTGCCCTGCCCGTTGGCTAACTAAATTACTCAACTAACCTTGTTTTATATACCTAAAGGTTAAACTTATGCGTGGATGAGCTAAGGTTGTTTGCTTTAAAATAGCATGCTGAAAATCTCGCTGACTATTGCCACTCATAACCAAACAACTACCACTGTGTAATTTTAGATCCGTTATTTTATTACTGGCCTTATCTTTAAGCTTTAATACTCGCTCTGCCCCAAGTGATATGCACACAATTGTGGGTTGCTGACCCAACTCTATCTCATCATCACTGTGCCACCCCATGGTGTCGTTGCCATCACGATAATAATTAACTAACAACGAATTAAAAGGCTGGTTTAAATGTGCCTCTAATCGTTTTCGCATTGCCATTAATATACTTGGCCAAGGTTCAGTTATTAACTTACTATTTGAATAGCCGTATTCAATTTCATGGTCGCTAATAAAACATTGTAGTCGTGGGATCGGCCTTGTTTTAGAGTAAACAGTGACTTCTGGCTGCTGCCAGTTAAGGTTTTTTTGTAGATAGTAAAATAAATCGAGGCTTTTTTGCGCGCTAAGCGCCTTTGTTTGATAAGAAAAGCCATTTGGTAACTGTTGGGGGTTGGCGTTTTGCCGTTGCATGTTAGAATTTACCTACATTAGTTTACTGATACAAAACCACTATGACGACCCAAGCCCAGCTAGGCGATAAAACTTTTACTCTTGAACGCTTCCCTTTGGATCAAAAAAACCGCAGCTTACAAGCGTGGGATTCGGGCGATGAGTACCTTATCAATTATGTTAACGAACATCATCCTGATTGTCGCTCATTGCTTATTTTAAACGATAGCTTTGGTGCCCTTGCCTGTAGTTTTAATCAGTTAACGGTTTGTTCAGTTAACGACTCTTATATTAGCCATCAAGCGGCGGCGTATAACCTACAAGAAAACAAGCTATCTACAACTCAATTTACGCAATTGGATAGCTTATCAGCGTTACCGGAGGATATTGATTTAGTATTAATAAAAATACCTCGTAATGTTGGCTTTTTACAATTTCAACTAAGTGAGTTAAGCGAAGTGCTTGCACCAGGCACACCGGTTATTGCTGCAGGTAAAACTAAAGATATTCATAACTCGACAATTAAGGCTTTTGAACAGTTTATTGGTGAAACTAAAACAAGCTTAGCTGTGAAAAAGTCACGTCTTATATTGAGCAGTGCAAAAGGCGGTTATAAAGCCGCTGATTATCCTGTTTCGTGGCAACTTGAAGGCACCGAGTTTACCATTACAAATCATGCAAATGTGTTTTCGCGTGATTCATTAGATATTGGTGCTCGATTCTTTTTTAACTACTTGCCGCAAACACCAAAAGCTAAGCACATTGTTGATTTGGGTTGTGGTAATGGCGTGGTAGGTGTTATGACCTTGGCACGCTGCCCTAAAGCCTCAGTAACGTTTGTTGATGAGTCATACATGGCGGTTGAGTCTGCACGACTTAACGTAGAGCAAAACATGGCAGAACGATTTGATGATTGCGAATTTATCGAAAATGACTGCCTAACCGGCTTTGAAAAAAACAGTGTAGATATGGTGCTATGTAATCCCCCTTTTCACCAAGCACAAGCGGTTACCGATCACATTGCTTGGCAAATGTTTAAACAAGCTAAGGACACATTAAAAGAAGGCGGAGAGCTACGTATTATTGGTAATCGCCATCTTGACTATCATGACAAGTTAAACCGTATGTTTGGTAACTGTAAGCTATTAGGTTCAAACAAAAAGTTTGTGGTTTTAAGTTCAACTAAAAATAGTGGGGTGTTGTAACAATGACAATAATAAACCGTATATTTGGCTGTGCTGCATTTTTTATTTTAGCAGGCTGTGCAAACCAACCTAGCCAAGTAATACTTAACCCAGTTTACCAAAATGGCCAAGTAAGCACTATAAATAGCAGCCTGAGCACGAGTGTTATTGATGTACGTGGCAATACATCGACCCTCACTCTAGTTGACTCGGACAAAACAAAAACATTTGCCAGCCAAGGTATTACTGAGTCAATTAAAAGTGCTCTTGACAGTGCTCTTAGCCGCAATGGTGCAAGTATTTCAAATTTAGCAACTACTCGATTTGAGCTAGATATAAATGCCTTACAAGCAGTGGTTACTGAAACCTTAGTAAGCCATAAAAGTGAAGCTAAAATTGAACTGAGTGTTCGTGTAGTTCGTGCTACAAGTAATTTTACTAAACAGTATAGCGGTAATGCAGCGCTAGAAGGCCCGCTTGGACATGACAGAGCAAAAATAGAAGGTCAACTCAATAAGTTGACTGAACAAATGATAACCCGCATTGTGTCTGACCCTGAATTAATACAGTTTTTAGAAGGTTAACCATGAAACGATTTTTTATACTTTGTTTAGCCCTGTGTTTGAGCGCCGCAAGTCTAGCAGCTCAAGAGGGCAGATTTGTACAAAAAGACAATATGTTTCCACGTGTTGAAATAGTAACATCGCTAGGCAGCATTATTGTTGAGCTAGACCGTTCTCGGGCCCCTATTACAGTCAATAACTTTTTAACTTATATTTCAGATAAAAGTTATCAGGGTAGTATTTTTCATCGCGTGGAACGCGACGAAGAAAACGAGCGCGACTTTGTTATTCAAGGTGGTGGATATGACAAAGACATGGAAGGTTTACATCAAAATGACCCTATTTTTAATGAAAGCGGGAACGGCCTAAAGAATGATATGTACAGCATTGCCATGGCATACCAAGACAGACAACCGCACTCAGGTACTCGCCAGTTTTTCTTTAACATGGATAACAATGACCATTTAAACCCAGGAAGAGATTGGGGGTTTGCGGTATTTGGAACTGTAATGGAAGGATACGAAACCCTAGATAAAATTATGGCTGTTAAAACAGTTTATAATGAAAAAATTGGTTATGACTTTGTACCAGAAACACCGGTGGTTATTTTAAATATTAAAATGATTGAACCAACACCATTATAATTAATGAGGTGCAGTAAAGCTGCGCCCACTCGCCAATGAAGGCCCTATGAGCAATACTCTCTCTTTCAGCGAATACTTTTCGTATTTTAAAGATAAACGTTTAATTAATGTGTTTATTTTCGGTATTAGCAGTGGTTTTCCGTGGGTATTGATTGGCTCTGTAATGTCGGCATGGCTAAAAGATGAAGGTCTGAGCCGAAGCATGATTGGCTTATTTGGTATTGTATTTGGCGCTTACAGCATCAACTTTCTGTGGTCGCCCTTAATCGACCGTACAAAGCTGCCTATTTTATATAAGTGGCTAGGCCAACGCCGTAGCTGGATTCTTTTTTGCCAAAGCTTTATATTTATTGGTGTATTATTACTCGCAGGGCTTGATTTAAAAGAAAATTTAGCATTAGTAGCTGCAATTTGCTTACTAATAGCGGTAGCCTCTGCAACACAAGACATTGCAATAGACGCCTTTAGAATAGACACACTAAGTGAGAATGAATCTCACAAAGCCACAGCAGCAGCGGCAATGGCCACCTCCGGGTGGTGGACTGGATACGCGTTACTAGGCGCAATTCCATTTTATCTGGCGGATATTCCCTCGCTCGATTGGCCGCAAATTTATTACTTTTTAGCCGCAGTAATGCTGCTACTCATGAGTGGAGCTCTATTTGCCAAAGAGCCGGCCTCTAACCGAGAAGCCGTTCACGAAGAACTAGAGCGTATATATATCGCAAAACTTGCCACTATTAATAAAACCCCAATTAATAAAGTAGTTGCCTGGTTGGTGGTCACTGTTATTGATCCTTTTAGAACTTTTTTTGCAAAAAACGGCGTTAAAACGGCACTCGCATTACTTGCTTTTATATTTTTATTTAAAATTGGTGAGGCCTTTTTAGGAAGAATGTCGATTGTTTTTTATAAAGAAATTGGCTTCAGTAACAGTGATATTGCAACCTTTTCAAAAGTAGGCACCGCAGTACTTACCATTGCCTTTACCTTTGTAGGCAGCTTGTTTAACCAAAAGTATGGCATTGTAAAAGGGTTGTTTGTTAGTGGTGTAGCCATGGCAGCTTCTAATTTAGCATTCTCTGCTATTGCATTAGTAGGTCCTAACTTAGGTTTATATGCTTTTGC
>NZ_LODI01000024.1:66500-100990 GCF_001468485.1 Pseudoalteromonas sp. H71 | reverse complement strand
CGTAATTGATGGCTTTACTCAAGCGTGGTCTTTAGTTGCTATGGTGGCATTTATATCTATGCTATGTGACAGAGCGTTTAGCGCAACACATTATGCGTTATTGGCATCGCTGGGGAACTTGGGTAGAACATTACTTTCGAGCTACAGCGGTGTAGTGATTGATGATTGGCTGATGGGAAATTGGTCGTTATTTTTTGTTTTAACCGCTTTAATGGTGATCCCTTCTTTACTGTTTTTGTATGCAATAAGACATAAACTTTATGAGCTTGAGAAAAACTACCATAGTAATTATTAGGCTTAATGCATCCATGCATTAATATTTTGCTTAGCACATTTAATATGCCCTAAATGAACTAAGCAATACACTATTAATCTACTTTAAGCAGGCTTAGTGCTTCATGTGGGTCAACTTCAAGCGCAGTACAATAACGAACAAACTCAACCACATCTAAACGGCGTTCTTGATTTTCAATTTTGCCGATAAATGAGTGAGGTGTTCCAAGCACTTGTGCAAGGCTTCTCATTGTGTGGCCTTTTTCATGGCGTTTACTTTTAAGCCATGTTGTTAACTTAGCGTTCTCTTCTGAAGAAACAGTTTTCCCCATCATTTTACATCTCCTACTAGACGATTAGACAACCCCACAAAAGCAGCAGTCGTTATCATAGCTGTAGGCAAGTAAGCAGTAACTTATGTTTTAAATAGCAATCTATCGCTTCTTAAAGCACTTGTTGCTACTCACTCCCACCCACATAGCTAAAAAATGACGCTTAAAATGTGGTAAAAGATTTTTGTTATTAGAATGAAATTTTGCCCGTCTCATTCTTGGATACATTATATACTATTAACACTTTGGTTAAATAGTTAATTGTCTTTTCAACTCAAAATCAACCTAGGCAAACATTTACAAACACTGAATATTTCAGCTAAGTTATCAAAATCATTAAAAATAAATTTAATATTCTTAAAATATTAGCACACAATTTTTATAACAAATTTATTTCATATTAACGTTTTATGTTTAATATTAGACAATAATCAACGCAGAAAAGGTTACATAATGTTCAGGCTTCTTTTTTTATTACCTATTATTTTATGCGCAGGGTGGTACTTTTTCTTGCGTCACAATGGGGTTCCTATTAAGCAAGGTAAGAAAGGCTTTCTATATATTTTAGCGCTGTCGGCATTTGTATTAGGTTTTTTTGTATTAATAATGCAAATAACAGAGTACGCTCCCACTAATTTATAGGCATTAAAAAAGCCGCTAATGCGGCTTTTTATATATTGTTCTGTATTTATACACTGAAGCTTGCGCCACACCCACACGTCGTGGTTGCGTTCGGGTTAGATACAAAAAAGCGCGCGCCTTCTAAGCCCTCAGTATAGTCAACCACACCATCAACTAAATATTGAATGCTCATGGGATCAACCACTAAAGTTACGCCATTTTTAACAATTTCTAAATCGCCTGGGTTTGCTTTTTCATCAAAAGTAAAACCGTACTGAAAGCCAGAACACCCACCACCGGTTACGTAAACACGCAGTTTCAGTTCCGGGTTTTCTTCTTCGTCGATTAATTGTTTAACACGAACAGCAGCGGCATCGCTAAACTGAATTGGTAATTCTTCTGACATTTTAAAACCCTCAATATCGTAATGGTGTGATTATCCAATACCCGAGTGTTTTAATCAAGTATAGTCAATTAACGCTTTGCTCTAAGTTATATCCATAAATACATTAAAAAAATGTCTGAATATCAGTTATGTGTACTAAAAAATACAGCACTTTAATATGCAACGAGTGGCATATTAAATGAGTAATTATTTTAACTAAAAAGCCTTAGTTTTACTATTTTCCCTAAATAGTTAATTTAAGCTAATAATTTTATAAAATCACAAGGACTTAGTGGTTGGCTTTTGCTAAAATACAGCTGAAAAATGCACTGAGGAAATAATGCATGTGGCTGGAGCAGCTCAGGCGTCGACTCGCACAACCTAAAACATCTGTACAATTATGCCTATTAGGCGTAGTTGCTGGGTTAATTGCTGCATTTTTTATTATTTTATTCCGCCTTACAATTCTTTTTTTTCAAAGCTTATTTTTAGAAACACCAGACGACTTCACAACCTTACCTACACTTGAACGCGTTTTAATGCCTTTAATTGCCGCATTTTTAATTGCTTCATTTGCAGCTTTTACTGGTTTCAAACATTATCGGTTAGGTATCCCATTCGTAATTCATCGCATTAAACGTCACTACGGACAAATGCCTTTATACAATACGCTCAACCAATTTGTTGGGGGTGCTCTGGCATTAATCAGTGGCTTTTCGGTTGGACGTGAAGGTCCATCTGTTCATATGGGAGCGACTGGAGCCAGTATTTTAGCCGATAAACTCCACCTGCCTCACAATGCCATGCGTACATTAAGCGGCTGTGGTGTTGCTGCGGGTATTGCAGCATCCTTTAATACACCTCTTGCCGCCGTTATTTTTGTTATGGAAGTGGTGTTAAGAGAATATAAAGTTCATATTTTTGTGCCTATTATGCTTGCTGCAGTAACAGGCGCGCTTGCTACTCAGTTCGTCTTTGGCGAAGGGTCAGAGCTTGCACTCATAACAATTGCTCCTTTGAGTGGCTGGCACTATCCATATTTAATTTTATGCGGCATGGCACTGGGTGCGATAGCATACAGTTTTAATCAAAACTTAATGTTAATTATTAAAACCTTTAAACCTTTAAGCATGTTCCCTCGTTTACTCATTGCAGGTTGTATTGCAAGTTTGATTGCTTATGCCGTTCCTCAAGCTATGGGCTCAGGTATGAGTGCAATCGCTATAGCGGTGGAGTCTCCTGATAACGTTCAGCTACTTACCACTATCTTGATTGCAAAATTACTAGCCACGCTATTTGCGATAGGTTTAGGTATTCCGGGTGGTTTAATTGGTCCCGTTATTGGTCTAGGCGTTTTAGTAGGAACGATGATGGCATTTTTTGCCCAGTTTATTAGCCCAGGTACTGATATCGCTGGTACCTACGGTGTATTGGGCATGGCAGGATTAATGGCCGCGACATTACATGCACCACTTGCCGCGTTAACAACAGTGATGGAGCTTACATCGTCGCCTGAAATAATTGTACCGGCCATGCTTGTTATAACAACGGCTTATGTAACCGCATTACAAGTATTTGGTAATCGCTCTATATTTTTGCAGCAACTAGATTTTCAGGGCCTTCCCTATCATGTTTCGCCCGCCACTGAGGCACTACAAAAAGTGGGGATAATGGATGATATGGATGAAAACTTTAAATTGCTTTTTTCAAACGACAAAGAGCAAATAAAAAATACGCTCGACGCTATGGATAGCCAAACACCGCTCATTGTGTTTGACGAAGAAAACGGTTATCGCCTCGCGGAATACGATTTAAGCTTAATGTCTGACCAAGCAATAAATCTTAACTATGTAAATTTACAAGGTATTAGCAGTCAAGCAACGTTAGCTGATGCCTTTGATATGCTAAAAGACAAGCGAAGTGGCGCTTTGTACGTGCATAATCTACTAGATAATCAACAAATAATGGGCTTATTACGTTGGGATCAAATTCATCATATTTTGACCATTCGTAACAGCTTACTATAAATAATAAGGGTTACTATGAGCGCATTACTGATTTATAAAACGCTGCATATATTTTTTATGATTGCATGGTTTGCAGGCATTTTTTACTTACCACGATTATTTGTTTACCACGCAATGAGCCAAGAGCGTGCATGTAACTCTATGCTAAAAGTAATGGAACGCAGGCTCCTTTATTTTGTAACGCCATTTGCTATTTTAACGGCCCTTTTTGGTGTACTGACAATTGTTGAATATGGTCGTGAATGGTTTAAATACAGCATGTGGCTGCACTACAAGCTTGTACTGGTCATTATTTTATATTTGTATCATGCGTACTGTTTTAAATTATTAGCCGACTTTAAACACGACAGAAATACTAAAACAGATCGTTTTTACCGAATTTTTAATGAATTACCTGTTATCGCGCTGCTTATTATAGTTGCACTGGCAGTAATTAAACCGAGCCTTTAAGCGCTTTGGTATAACAAAATACCATATTAATTACATACTATTTGAAATCTAATATGCGCGATTGCGTGCCCCATTTTATGGATTATCGCGCCCTTTTGAAAAACTAGGAATAACCCCATGTTAAGTTTCCAAGGTGAACATATTCTGTCTGTTAATCAGTTAGACAGAGACTGCATTGAACGTATTTTTGCAGTAGCAAAAAAGATGGAGCCTTACGCTAAAAAGCAAAAGCAAACAACGGTACTTGAAGGCGCTATTTTAGCTAATTTGTTTTTTGAACCTAGCACACGTACACGCGTTAGCTTTGGTACTGCGTTTAACCTGCTCGGTGGAGGCGTGCGTGAAACAACCGGCATGCAAAGTTCAGCCCTTGCTAAAGGTGAGTCTTTGTACGATACAGCGCGTGTTATATCAGCTTATGCAGATGCAGTGGCAATGCGCCACCCAGATGCAGGTTCGGTTAGTGAATTTGCCGAAGGCTGTACCGTCCCAGTTATCAATGGCGGTGACGGCCCAAATGAACACCCTACTCAAGCACTGCTCGACCTACTAACGATTGAACGTGAGTTACATCGATTTGATCAAAACATTGATGGCATGCACATCGCTTTGGTTGGCGATTTGAAATATGGCCGTACTGTTCATTCGTTATCAAAACTATTGTGTCATTACAAAAACGTTAAATTTTCAATGGTGGCACCCGATGGCTTGCAAATGCCAACCAGTATTTTAGATGCAGTAGAAAACGCTGGCCATAAAATTGAACTAGTTAACAAAATGGAAGGGAATTTAGCGGCTGATATTGTGTATCAAACACGTATTCAAGAAGAACGCTTTCCATCTCAAGAAGAAGCAAACAAATACCGTGGCGGATTTAGAATTAGCCAGTCAATTTACAACGCACACTGTAAGCCTAATTCGGTGCTTATGCATCCGCTTCCTCGTGATAGTCGAACTGAAGCTAACGAGCTTGATAACGACTTAAACAGCAACGACAATTTAGCTATATTTCGCCAAGTACAAAACGGCGTATTAATTCGTATGGCATTGTTTGCTTTAACGCTCGGCGTAGAAAATAAAGTTGAGCAATATGAAGTAGACGTGCCTTGGTTTAGCCGCAAACGCGACAGCTAACCTTTTTTTAAGTGACAATTTATAGGATTTTTCATGACAATTAGCCAAGACTTATTTGAACGCGCTCAAACCTCTATTCCTGGTGGCGTAAACTCACCAGTGCGCGCTTTTAATGGCGTAGGTGGCACACCACTATTTATTACAAAAGCAGAAGGTGCATTTACGTTTGATGCCGATGGTAATCGTTATATTGATTACGTTGGTTCGTGGGGGCCTATGATCATGGGCCACAATCACCCTGCTATAAAGCAAGCGGTTCATGAAGCAGTTGAAAACGGCCTAAGCTATGGCGCGCCAACTGAAGCTGAAATTTTAATGGCTGAGAAAGTAAAAGCACTTGTACCGTCAATTGAAAAAGTACGCATGGTTAGTTCTGGTACCGAAGCAACAATGAGCGCAATTCGCTTAGCACGTGGATTTACAAACCGCGATAAAATCCTAAAATTTGAAGGCTGTTACCATGGCCATGCCGATTCGCTTTTGGTTAAAGCGGGCTCGGGTGCTTTAACTATGGGCGTGCCTAATTCACCAGGTATTCCTGAAGATTTTGCTAAACATACATTAACAGTATCGTTTAATAATATTGAAGAAGTAAAAGCAATTTTTGAAAAATACGCAGACGAAATTGCCTGTATTATCGTTGAACCTGTAGCGGGTAACATGAACTGCATTCCACCTGTTGAAGGCTTTTTAGAAGGTCTACGTGCAGTATGTGATGAATACAAGTCGGTACTTATTTTTGATGAAGTAATGACAGGTTTTCGCGTAGCATTAGGTGGCGCGCAAGCATATTACAACATAAAGCCAGACTTAACCTGTTTAGGTAAAGTTATTGGCGGCGGCATGCCGGTCGGCGCATTTGGCGGTAAAACCGAGATTATGGATTACATTGCGCCTGTTGGCCCAGTATATCAAGCAGGCACACTGTCGGGTAATCCAATTGCTATGGCTGCAGGTTTAAAATCATTAGAGCTATTAAGTGAACCGGGTTTACACGATAAACTGGAAGCGATTTCAAAAGCCATATGCGAAGGCTTTGAAGCAGGCGCTAAAAAAGCGGGTATCGCTCTTACAACAAACTACGCGGGCGGGATGTATGGCTTTTTCTTTACTGACGCAGAAAAAGTAACCACTTACAAACAAGCGACTGAGTGTGACCTAGAGCGTTTTAAACGCTTTTTCCATTTAATGCTTGAAGAAGGTGTATACCTTGCACCGTCAGCATTTGAGGCTGGATTTGTATGTGCTGCACACACAGAGCAGGAAGTACAAAATACTATAGCCGCAGCTGAGCGTTGTTTTGCTAAACTTTAATCGTTAACGCTGCCAAAAATATTTTATTTATTCATATTTAAAATTGGTTGTTCAAGCTAAAGATTGAAAAAAGCCCACTAAGGGCTTTTTTTTATTTGTAAAGTAACATAATTGAATGATAATTAAGCGTAACAAGGTCTAGTTGTCTTCACCCTACTTTATTAATTACAAGAGAATCTTATGTCTGGATTACGGCAGTTTGCTGCGCCTGCAACGCGATTAATGGCGAACCTAAAATACAAAGCAAAAATAAGTATTACATTTGGTATTCTCTTGATCCCACTTGCACTGAGCATGTTTTTTCTTGTGTCGTTGTTGAGCAAAAGTATTCATGTATCAAAAATGGAACAACAAGGCTTAAAAGGCTATCAGGCAATACTCACTAACCAAATAAAGGGTGAAACGGACAAAAACATCAATATAGCAAGAGCACTAGGCTTCAAAATAAATGACAATAAAGCCGAAGATGTTCTTGAGCTTGTGTCAATTCAATCTAATTTAGCGCTTGATAGTCAACTGGCCAGTGCCTATTTAAATCGCGCGTTGGTAACCCGTGTCCCTGCTTTTATCACTCAAATAAACCTAACCGCCGCGAGCGCAAATACAGTAATGAACAATAACCAATTTACCCCAGATACCTTTATTGCACTTTCAAACCTAAGTAAATCGTTACCCCAATTTGAGCAGCAACTTTTGAAAACACTCGCTATTGCAACGTCAGCGGATAAATCGGTAAATAAAGTGCTTTCTCCCACTTTAAATGAACTACAAAAATCAGTCTCAGCATTTAAGAACGCGATAGATAAAAAACTACTTGAACCCGACGACATAGAGTTAACTCAGCGTGAATTTTCAGCACTCACTGACAATGTTCAAAAAAATATTAGCGCTTTAATCAACACAAGTATCCCAACTTTAGAGTCGTTAATTAGCAATAAAATAAAAGGTCAGCAGTGGACCCGAAACACCGTATTAGTTGCCTCAATAATGAGTTTATTATTTGCACTTTATTTAATGGTTGGATTTTATTTTGCAGTCGTTGATACCATCAGTCGATTCTCCAAAGCAGCCACTAAGGCCGCTAACGGTGATCTAAATTCAACTCTTAACTTACATGGTAATGACGAAATGAGTGTTATTGCTGAGCAGTACAACGCCCTACTTAGTGCCTTTTCACATTTACTTTCAGATGTTAAAACCAGCACAAAAGCACTCTGCGATGCCACTAAGTCTCTTTCGCATGCCAGTAGCCAAACTAGCGACGACGTAATAAAACAGCAAACGCGGGTAAATGCAATTAGCCATGCATTAAGCGATATGGCGCAAACTGCACATGCAATTGAAGAATCGGCTCATCAAGCAACCCTCACCGCTCAAAATGCCGCAGAGCATGTAAAACAAGGGTCGAGTAATACCATGGAGCTTGCTCAATATATGCAAGACTTAAAAATGGAGTTTACCGAAAGCCAACAAGCACTCGACCGACTAGCCCAAGATAGCCAAGAAATAAGCAAAGTCAGTAAAGGGATCAGTGAAATTGCCGACCAAACAAACTTATTAGCGCTAAATGCAGCAATTGAAGCGGCCAGAGCCGGTGAACACGGACGAGGTTTTGCGGTAGTCGCAGATGAGGTAAGAACACTTGCGTTACGTACTCAAACACAAACACAAGAAATTCACCAAATTATCAGCTCTTTGCAAAAAGCATCTGACGATACACAAGTGAAAATGCGTTCAAGCGTTGAAAAAATGGAGTTATCTGTTGAAGCCGCAAACCAAACAAATACGGTACTGCAAAGTGCGGAAAGTAGTATGGGTGATATAAAGCATCAAGGCGAGGTAATCGCTGAACGAGTTAAACAACAAGCCAATGCGACAACTCAGGCTCTAAATGACTCGCAAGAAGTAAATAACTTGGCTGACCATACACTCGTCTCAGCACAATCAACGCTGCAAGACGCAGAGGAGCTCTCACGCTTATCGAACGACTTAACAACGTCAGTGCGCTTTTTTAAATCTTAGTTATTAATATCTATAAACAACACAGCCGCTAAATACCGGCTGTGTTGTTTGGGTTGTCATTTTATACAGCGCGGCCTTGGCTCAAACTCACTCACTCTTAATGGAAGTTGGATCACTTTGCCACATCCTGGCGGAGCTTGTTTACCTGTGTGTTCGTTTACAAAAGCCCAACGAATTGAAGATGGGCGAGTATCAGCAATAGCTTGTGGGTTAAGTGGTTTTAAATAACGAATATAAGCCTCTAGCGCCCCTACGCTGCCAGTTAAACCTGTGCTTTTATTATCATCGCGGCCAAGCCATGCAACAGTTACCGTATTTTGATCAAATCCAGCAAACCAGCTATCGCGCAAATCGTTGCTGGTGCCTGTTTTGCCAGCTAATTGAATAGACGGAAAGTGTAAATTTAAACGCTTGGCTGTGCCGTCTTTTGTTACGCGTTTCATTGCATACTTAGTCATGTATACAGACGCTTTATCGAAACGAGGCTCTGCACTCACCTGATGTTGATATAGTACGTTACCTACAGAGTCGGTTAGTGCTGAAATAGACGTCAACTTCTTATACTCACCGTCATTTGCGATAGTGGTGTAAAGCTGAGCTACATCAAAACTCGATAACTCCAAAGCTCCTAAGAGTAAAGATGGGTATTCATCTATTTGATCATCCACACCGAGTGATTTAAGTGTATTTGCAACTTTATCCACTCCTATATCTAAGCCTAAGTTAACAGCAGGTATATTAATACTATTACTAAATGCTTGATAAAGCGGTATCGCACCACGGTATTGACGATCAAAATTTTCAGGCTGCCATACATTACCTTCTTCATTGGTTACCTGTAACGGCGAATCATCAAGTAATGTGGCCAAATTATAATTTGGTGATTGCAGCGCTGTTAAATAAACGGCGGGCTTAACTAAAGATCCTATATTCCTCTTTGTATCCAGCACTCTATTAAAGCCTGAATATCGAACGTCGCGCCCTGCTACAAGGGCCGATACACCACCCTTATCTGAGTTTACAGAGATCATAGCCACTTCAAGTTTATCTGTTTTAGGGCGTCTCTCTAAATACGGTAAGCTTTTCTCAACCGAATTTTCCATTGCTGTTTGTTTTTGTAAATCAAAGTAAGTAAAAACCCTAACACCAGCATCTAATGTTTGCTGATCGGGTAGTAATTTATTTAATTCACGGTTCACCAATTCTAAATACCCTGGGTATGATTTTTGTAAACTTTCTTTCATTGGCGCAATGTCTATTGAGCGCTTAAGCGATGCTCGGTATTCTTTTGTACTTATTAATTTGTTTTCTACCATAAGGCGAAGCACTAAATCGCGACGCTCCATAGTGCGCTCTTTATAACGGCGAGGATTGTAATAAGACGGGCCCTTTACCATCGCCACTAGCAGCGCTATTTGGTCGTATTCAAGCTCATCAACGGGTTTTGAAAAATAAAACTCAGACGCCAAGCCCATTCCATGCACGCCTTGGTTATAGGATTGCCCTAAATAAACCTCGTTTAAGTAGGCCTCTAATATTTGGTCTTTTGAGTAACGATAATCCAGAATAAGCGCTATAAACGCCTCATTTATTTTTCGCAATAGCGAACGTTCACGGGTTAAATATATATTTTTAGCGAGTTGCTGCGTTAATGTACTACCGCCTTGTACTGTTCGCCCTGCTCTAATATTGGTATACAAAGCGCGTAAAATAGAAAAAACAGATACACCGTGGTGCTCATAAAAATTACGGTCTTCCACCACTAGCAAAGTGTCTTTTAACATAGCAGGAAACTTATCAAGGGGCACAAATTCCCTATCTTGCTTAGAATCGTTACCAATGCGGGCTATTTGAACAGGCTCTAAGCGAGCATTATTCAAGCGCCTACCAAATTTATCTTTTACAGAGGCTACCTTTTGTCCTGCAAAACGCAGCTCAACAATCCTAGACTCCTCCAGCCCATCATAAAACTCAAACTCACGTCGATAAATTTTAATGCTATCGGCCGTTTTAACGTATTGGCCGGTGCGGCTAAGTCGATTAACCGACGAGTAATTTAGACGTTCAAGTTCAAATTCCACCTCTTGACTTGATAAAAATTGCCCTGGGTAAAACTGCATTGCACGCGCATACACTTGTGCTGGTAGTTGCCATTTATTGCCCTCAAATACACGTGTTGTTTTTGAGTCTAAATAAATAAGGTACATGGCCATAGCAATAAAAACCGCCAAGCTTAGCTTCCAAAAAACTGACCATGTTTTTCTCATAAATGAGCGTTTAACCACAGTTTTTGCCGCTTTTTTTGTTGATTTGGGTTTAGTTTTACGTGGCGAACTGCTTGCTTTCGATGCACGCTTAGAAGGGGGTTTACTACTGGGTGTTTTTTTATTATCAGCCATGTAAGTGTAATGTGTTCCAACGGTTTATTTACAAAGGAGAGCTTAGCATATTGGTCATAACCCTAACACCTGAAAAATTAACCTTCCCTGAAACGAAAAAAGCTCTACCTAAAGTAGAGCTTTGATGAACACACTATATAAATTTAGTTATTACGAACAGATACAAACTCAGGGTAAGCTTCTACACCACAGTCGTGTTGATCCATACCGTTTAGCTCTTCTTCTTCTGTAACACGTATACCCATTGTGTATTTTAATATAGCCCACACAATGAACGATGCTACAAAAACAAATGCCAAGATAGTTACTAAACCGATTAACTGGTTAACAATGCTCGCATCACCGTTTGAAAGCGGAACTAGCATTATACCTAATGCACCACACACACCGTGTACAGAAATAGCACCTACTGGATCATCAATCTTAATCTTGTCTAAAGCTATAATGCTAAATACAACTAATGAACCGCCTAATAAACCAAGTAAACAAGCCATTAATGGAGAAGGTGAAAGAGGGTCTGCAGTAATAACAACCAAGCCCGCTAACGCACCGTTAAGTACCATTGTTAAATCTGCTTTGCCCCATAATACTTTACATACAAATAGTGCTGCAATTGCACCCATTGCCGCAGCCGCGTTAGTGTTAAGTAAGATTTGACCTACAGCCGTTGCGTTTTCTTTATCTGATAGTAATAACTGCGAACCACCGTTAAAACCAAACCAGCCCATCCACAAAATAAATGTGCCTAAAGTTGCAAGTGGCAAGTTAGAACCTGGAATTGGGTAAACTTCACCGTTTTTACCGTATTTACCTTTACGAGCGCCTAACAAAATAACACCTGCTAGTGCTGCTGCTGCACCTGCACCATGAACAATGGCAGAACCTGCAAAATCAACAAATCCCATTTCAGACAAGAAACCACCGCCCCATGTCCAGTAACCTTCCGTTGGGTAGATAAAGCCAGTTAAAACAACAGTAAATGCTAAGAAAGCCCATAGCTTCATTCGCTCAGCAACCGCACCCGATACAATTGACATAGCTGTTGCAACGAAAACCACTTGGAAGAAAAAGTCAGACTCTAAAGAGTGATCGGCATCAGCAGCTTGCGTACCAATTAACGCACCCAGTGATGGCATGATTCCGCCCTCAGCGTTGTCTACATACATGATGTTGTAGCCAACTAACAAAAACATGGTACATGCGATTGAATAAAGCGCGATGTTTTTAGTTAAAATTTCAGTGGTGTTTTTAGAGCGAACTAAGCCTGCTTCTAACATGGCAAAACCTGCTGCCATCCACATTACCAATATACCCGATATCAAAAAGTAAAATGTATCGAGTGAAAATTTAAGTTCTACAATTGTATTTTCCATAAGCCCCTCTTAAATTGCTTCTTCGTCAAGTTCGCCAGTACGGATACGAACAATTTGATCTAAGTCGTACACAAAAATTTTGCCGTCACCAATTTTGCCTGTTGATGCAATTTTAGTGATAGCTTCAACTACGCGTTGGCAATTTTCTGTACGAGTTGCAATTTCAAGTTTGATCTTTGGAATAAAATCGACTTGGTACTCTGCACCACGGTATAACTCTGTATGACCTCGTTGACGTCCAAAACCTTTAACGTCAACTACAGTCATCCCCTCAATTCCTAAATCAGCGAGCGCTTCACGCACATCGTCTAATTTAAATGGTTTTATGATTGCACTAATCATTTTCATAGCGGCCCCCTCGGACTCTTTATTGTTATCCTGTTGAGTTACATAATCCAACCTTTGTGCCACTATTTAATCTAATTTAAAAACAATAACTTAATTAAAATACTTTGCTTTACCACAAAAAAAACGCACCATTTAGGTGCGCTTTTTTAACAACTTAGCTACATTGGTGCACATGTAACACTGCACCAAAACTTAACACGTTTTTATCCTATGCAATTTCTACCTTTACTTTTTGCTTCATATAACGCTTTATCGGCAACGCGCATCGCATCTTTTAAATTCGTATTTTGAAACTCTGCAAGCCCAATGCTCGCCGTTATCGTGCATGGCTTGTCACTAATAGAAAAATCGTAACTCGCCATTTTTTTTCTAAATGCTTCAAGGTACTCGCGAGCTCTCGCTAAACCTATGTCTGGTAACACAATGGCAAACTCCTCTCCACCGACTCTTGCTACCGTAAATTTTGCAAAGGTTGAGCGAATAAGTGAGCCAACCTGTTTAAGCGCCTGATCGCCGCCTTCGTGACCAAATGTATCGTTTATATTTTTGAAAAAATCCACATCAAGTAACGCAAGCGTATTGTTTTGATCTTTGTTTTTTAATAGCTTTTCAGCATATTGATAAAAGTAACGTCGATTATATAAACCCGTTAAATGATCTCTAAATGCACTTTCTTTTATATCTGCAATCAGCGATAACTGCTCCATAGTTTGCAGTACACGACAATGAAACTCCTCATTCATAAACGGTTTAGTTAAAAAATCGTTTGCACCATATTTTATAAAACGTGCTGATAAACCATGTTTACCTGCGCCAGACAATCCAATGACGGCTAAATCGTCTCGCCCTCTAAAATTACGAACGGCTTTAACTAGCTCAAAGCCATCCATTGTAGGCATAGCGTAATCAGTCATAAGTAACTTTATATCTGCATCAGCTTTTAGTATTTCAAGTGCCTGCTGTCCATCATTCGCGGTTGTCACATCAAATAATTGCTTTTCGAGCATTTGTTTCATTAATGAACGGCTCAACATAGAATCATCGGCAATTAACGCTTTACAGCCTTGGTTTCTGAGAAGTTGTGATACTAACTTAACAGCATAATGATAAGAATCACGGTTATCTTTTATAACGTAATCAACCACACCATCTTCTAGCATTTGCTGGCGTTTGTACTCGTCTATCTTTGATGTAAGCACAACCGTTGGAATTGCTTTAGAAAGTGTGTATTTGGCAACTTCGCCACTTGGGGCATCTGGAAGTGTTAAGTCAACAAGCGCTAGGGAATAGTCGTACTTTTCTACGTAAGCCTTGCACTCAGCTAAAGACCAAGCAAAATCAACGGCAACATCTAAATACTGGGCGGTTAAGTGGCGTAAAACCTGCTGCACTACTTTGCTGTCTTCAACCACTAATACTCTTTGCATAGACCTTCTCTTTGTTCTCATTATTTTTGCAACATTTGCTGCAAATGCAAAATAATAAAACTTACCGGTACTACGCTTTACGCAGCAAAAATAAGTAAAAATAAGTAAAAAACATCCAGAGTCATTGTTATTGAACGCTTTAAATATTAAAGCACATTCCATTAAGTAGCTTGTAAATCGACAGATATAATAAAAAAACAAACCTACAAGCAAATATACCTGATTTTAATTATTAGCTAAATAATTAAACAAATATTTAAACCATTAATAATCGTTTTATCTACTTACCAGCTAATTTTAATTAACTTAACCACTTATATCGGCAGCTAGTCTCATTACCTTTGTTATTTCACTCATTTTTATCTTTAATGAGTTATTAAATATAATAAGGATACCTCATGAAGCTTAGTCGTATTTTACCAATCACGGTTTTTGCATTAATGCTCAGTACCCATGCTAATGCTGATAATCAACGCCGTATTGATGTAGATAGTAAAGTTATCACCCAACACAAAGCTAAAATTAATGGTCAACGCTTTAATTATACGGTTGCAACAGGCACTCAACCCGTATGGGACGACAAAGGCGATGCCGTTGCTACACTGCAATACACCTATTACACACGCGATAAAGTTGATGATAGAACCAAACGTCCATTGCTCATTTCTTTTAATGGTGGCCCTGGCTCAGCCTCAGTTTGGATGCACTTAGCCTACACCGGCCCACGTGTATTAAAAATTGATGATGAAGGCTACCCTATTCAACCCTATGGTGTTAAAGACAACCCATACTCTGTACTTGATGTTGCCGACATTGTTTATGTAAACCCTGTGAATACAGGTTATTCGCGAGTTATTGAAAACGAAAAAGGCGAAAGGCTTTCTAAAGCTCAACAAAAAGAGATGTTTTTTGGCGTTAACGCCGACATTAAATACCTTGGCGAGTGGCTAAATACCTTTGTAAATAGAACAGAGCGTTGGCGATCTCCAAAGTTTTTAATTGGCGAAAGCTATGGCACAACACGCGTATCGGGCCTTGCACATGAGCTACAAAATAGCCAATGGATGTATATTAACGGTGTTGTATTAGTGTCACCAACAGACATTGGAATTAAACGCGAAGGCCCAGTTAAAGCGGCAAATCGTTTGCCATACTTTGCAGCCACCGCGTGGTATCACAAAGCACTAAATGCCGATTTACAAGCAAAAGATTTAGACGAACTCCTTCCTGAAGTTGAGCAATTTACTTTAAACGAATTAATACCAGCTTTAGCAAAAGGTGGCTTTTTAGCGCAAGACGAAAAGCGTCGTATCATTAAAAAAATGGCTGCGTATGCTGGCCTTTCAGACACGTTTGTCGATCAAAACAACCTTGATATCCCTACGCAATACTTCTGGAAAGAATTATTACGTGATAGAGGCCAAACAGTCGGCCGTTTAGACTCTCGCTACCTAGGCATAGACAAACGCGATGCAGGAGATTCACCTGACTACTGGGCAGAGCTGACTTCATGGTTACACTCGTTTACACCTGCAATCAATTACTACCTGCGCGAAGAGTTAAACTATAAAACCGACATAAAATATAACTTATTTGGTAACGTTCATCCTTGGGATAGAAGTGGCAATAATACCGGTGAAAACCTTCGCTTAGCAATGGCTCAAAACCCTTACTTAAATGTAATGGTACAGGCGGGTTATTTCGATGGTGCAACCAATTACTTTGATGCCAAGTACACAATGTGGCAATTAGATCCAAGTGGAAAAATGAAAGATCGTTTGAGTTTTAAGGGCTACAGAAGTGGGCACATGATGTACCTTCGCCATGCTGACTTAGAAAGTTCAAATAACGACTTAAGAGAGTTTATTCAAAACTCACTACCTAAAGAGTCTAAATCAGCCAAATATTAAAATACTGAGCAATCACCTATAAATGGCTTAACTGAGTCATTTATAGGTGTAATCCCTTGCTGTTTTGTAATGACTTATTTAGCTGTCATTTCGCGTAAATTACAAGCGCCAGCTTTAATAACCGGTTCGCGTGCGTTGTAGCTTTTAGTTTCTAGCATTGTCCGTAAATTCACCAGCGTTTTAAAGGTACTTTTAAGTCCCACCTTATTGTATAGCCAGGTTGGAATATTTCCTCCAGGTAAGGCGTAAACCTGATATTCAATATTTAAATCTTCGTCTTTTTGTGTCAGAAACCAATGTGCATTAAGCGTTTTAATTCTTACTACACGCTTAGTTAATGGCAATTCTTCTGGACGCGATTCAATAGAAAGCTTAGTTTGCTGCGGAGATAATCTTGAATAACACGAATAGGTAACAGCATCTCGGTTTGCAACAGGCCAAGGAGAGTCGATATAGCTATAAACGAGGTTTTCTGAAGGGCTAAGTGCTTTAATTAAAAGTACTTTAGACGTGTTTTCAAGCCAACTTGACGCAATACGCGTATCACTTAATAAATCTAAGAAGTCATTTGCTGTTACATCTTCAATATTAAGCTGGCCTTTTACAACAAACGTATCATCAGAAAATTGCTGATACTCAATGCTTACTCCTTGCTCGTTTTTGTATAATAGCCAACGAGGCTCAGAGTAAACGTTAAAGCTTAACAAAATAATTAGGAAGCAAATGCACTTTTGCATTGGGATTAAATTGCAAAAGTGCTTGATCATCATTTTTGCCAATAAGGCGCTATGTCAAACGAAGCAAGCCGACTTTGCTCCATTGCACTGACTAAGTATTCCGATTTTTGCTCTAACCAAGATTGAATTTTGGCTAGTTGCTCATCTTCTTGGCCAGCACATAATTGCTTTAAATACTCAAGGGTACTGAGTTCATAAACACCATGCGAAATATCTAACCACGGCAATCTAAACTCAAGACGCTCTTCTTTATCGAACATCGATCCTAAGCAATTACCGCTTAGCAAACTGTTTTCAAGCTGCATTCGTAAATTAAGGTAGTCAGCTACGCCTAGCGTTTGCTCTTTTGGCAATAACTGGTGCAGGTTTTTCCAGTCTTTATTAAACAATCTTTCAGCAATTGAAGACACTGGATTTTCTGCAGCTTGGAGCTCTACCTGCCCCCAATCTTTTCGCCATTGCTTGTCAATCAACCATGTTGTTAACGAGAGCAATAAACGATTATACCGGGCACTATGAAACAGCGCATTAATGTCATCAATACTTGGCTGCAGCTCTTTTAAGTCGTTAATAACTTGCGCCAAAGCGGGCGCTGCATTTATTTTTTTATAAAAGGCATGACGTTTTGACGTATAAGTTTTTAACTGAATTGCATTTTCTACCCATGCTAACTCGCTCAAAAGCCACTTAAGCTCGGTGCGTAATTGTTCGGTGCTGTCTTTAGAGACTATATCGTCAAACAACCAAAAGGTATGACGAATTAAACTAATACCGTCAGTCACCCTTTTTAAGGTTTTTAAACTCGGTTTATCGAAGTAACACTGCTCATGCTTTTGCACAAACCGAATACCAAAGTTCATTGCTTCTTTTAAAGCGTTTTCTTGGGTTGCAGAGCGAGGAAGCTTAACAAATCCAATCGACTTACTAGGCTTAAGTGGATTATCGTCGGCTAAACGATAGCCACGCGCTGCTTTTGAATACAAACCAAGTCGAATACAGTTTTGGCTAACTAAAATATCGGCCAAAGCAAACAGTTCATTGCGGCTGCCTTCGATTAATTCTATTTCCAGCTCGCTGATCATCTCAACTTGCCCAGAAGCAGCAATCTCGCCCTTATCAAGCACGACCTCTATTTTTGCACCGCCTTGCGTTTCAATTAACCACGTACGACGAATAAAATTAGTGCTAAAAATAGGAAATAAATTTTGTGAAATCGCATCTACCTGCATTCCATGAGGCCAAATGTCAGCACTAAACGCCATCAAGTTTGGGCGGCTGGAATCAATAGGTAAGTTATATTCTGGGCGCTGATGAAGGCCACCTACCACTTCGCCAGCAAGCTTAATAGTTTGTTCGCACTGATTGTCAGAACAACGGGTTCTAAAACCAATATCAAGGGCTCTTAATTCACGGCTAGGCGTATCGTAATAAGCATTTTGCAAACTACGTGAAGGCTTATTAATAACCGTTTTTGCAAATTGAGTAATTAATGAGGGGATCAGTGGGACAACGGCATCTGATACCAAAAATTTCAGTTCTATCTCAGTATCCATTCGGTTTGCGGATTACCTTTAAAATAAATAAGTGGTCAAAATAAACAAAGCGCTCTAACAATGCAAATTTTTTAGCTTTTTTGAGTGGTTTAATCATGGCAGGGTTACAATATCAGCCTTGCTTTTAAAAGGCTAAATCCCTACTATCTTGCTTTATATGTGAATTAAAAAACCATGTTCATAACGGACTCAGTAAGAACAACAAGGTAGATAAATGCTAAAATATTGTTTATTCGGGCTACTTTTAACAGCCACTACGTTTATAAGCTACGCACAAGATGAAGCAACAACAGCGAGTTCATCAGATGCAAATACCGCTTATATCATCGACAATTTATATACATTTATGCGTTCAGGGGCGAGTAAAAATTATCGACTACTAGGCTCTGTAGACGCAGGAACAAAAATAACCGTACTGTCTGGCGAAGAAAACGGCTTTATTAAAATAAAGGACGACAAAGACCGCGAAGGTTGGATTGAAACTAAATTTATTTCTACTACGCCTGGGTTACATCAACAATACCAAACCTTAAGCAGCGAAATGAGCACCATGCAGGAAAATTTACGCCTTGCTCAAATAGAACTACCGCAGCTACAAAAGCAAAATCAAACCTTAACCGATCAAAACCTGCAATTATCCGCGCAAATTACAAGCCTGCAAACAACACTCGCGCAAGAGCGCACGCAAAAAGAAGCCGCTAGTTCAAAAGAAAAACGACAACTACTTACCTACGGCGGTGCGATTGCATTTTTAGGGTTATTTTTGGGAATTATTTTAACCATTGTTTTGTCGCGCCGTAAGCGTTACGAAGGTTGGGCATAAATGAATTGAATGAATGTTGTTCAATAAAAAAGCCGCTATTAGCGGCTTTTTTATTCGCATATCAAATATTGAGCTATGCATATATAGCACTGGCTTAACTATAAAAAATAGATTAACTTACTATTTTGCCAGCGGCTGTACTTCTTTATTTTCGTTCATCTCTAACTTTGGCGCATTCATTCCCTTTAATAAACGACCGAATATATCAGCACCAGTAATAATGCGCTTCTCATCACCCCATACCAACACAACGTCGTGATCAATAGCACCATCAAACGATTTATCGAGCGAATGATTTGCGCGTATTTTTAAAATAACTTCACTTAAACGCAGTGTTTCATCCGTTACAATAATAGGTCTGTGGCAAAAATGGTAAGGGTCAAAAGTATCTGGCTCAAATAATGCTGCTCGTAAAAAACCATCGGCATCAACCACTAATAACGGCCACCCATCGTTGTTAGTCAAAATTACCCAGTTATAGCCCGATTTGTGTAATTTACGTAAAAAGTCATTATCGGCTGATAATGTCAGTTCAGGAAAAATAGGTAAATCAAGTTTAGTAGGTAAAGAGATTATAGAATCTGGATCAATTATTTCCCCTTCTTTAGTTACACTGATTTCGTCTAAGCTAAAAAAGTTAAGTGCACCAATACCTTCAACATGTTGCACATCAGCTTCTTCCGCCTCAATGTGTTTTCGTATTATTCCTCTAAGCTCGCTTTCAGCAAAATAGGTAATACCTTCTTTGCCCAGCCATGCATCAAGTACCAAGGCCGTTGGTTTAGCAACAACATAAAACAAAACTTGATAAAACTTTATTAATGGTGAAAGCATACTCGCCATTTTTAATGCATTACGAGAAAAATAAGCTTGAGGTGTTATCTCACCGATTATCGTAATCGCAATCGTTGAGAATAAAAACGAGCTAGCGCCCATTAACACAGAATCAGAGAGCAACGTGAGTAAAACGTTAATACCCACGTTACCCCACAAAATGGTTGCTAGTAAAAAGTTAGAGTCGTTACGAAGTGCCATAACCTTAATTGCCGCTTCGTTTCTTTTTGAACTTTCCATTTCAAGCTGTAATCGGCTTAACGAAAAGAACGCCAAATTCAACCCCGAAAATATTGCCGATTGCGAAATACACAGAGCAATAGCACACCAAATCATGACATCAAACGTCATTTTATTTTCCTATTAAAAAGTTTATAGCAGCAACAAACTGCCTAAACCTAAAAAGGTCACAAACCCAACAATGTCGGTAACCGTTGTTAAAATAACAGAGCCAGATAACGCTGGATCTATTTTCATTTTGTCTAAAATTGATGGTATTACAACGCCCGCGAGCGAGGCCGCTACTAAGTTTAATAAAATAGCGACTGTAATCGTTACACTTAACATCAAATCGTTAAACCATAAGTAGGTAAGTAAACCAATTACAAATGCCCACACTAAACCGTTAACAGCCCCGACTCTTAGTTCTTTTTTAAGTAACGCATTGCGGTTTGAATCAGTCACCTGCCCCAAAGCCAAACCACGCACGATAACGGTTAATGTTTGGCTACCCGCAATTCCTCCCATTGAGGCTACAACCGGCATAAGTACAGCTAAAGCAACCACTTGCTCTATAGTGGCGCCAAATAAACCAATAAACCATGATGCTAAAAATGCAGTGGCCAAGTTTATACCTAGCCAAATACCACGGTTTTTAGCACTTTTTCGTACACTGGCAAATAAATCTTCGTCTTCTCGTAAACCACCGGCCTTTGCGGTGGCTTCATCGGTTATTTCTTGGCGAAGTTCGTAAGCAGAGGCAATTGTTAATCGCCCTAATAATTTATTATCTGAATTTACAACAGGCATAGCCATTTGCTCAGAGTGAATTACGACTTCAGCAGCTTCATATAAATCATCGTCTGCATGCAACGATGAAAAATCATGATTTGCTAGTGTCATTAAATTATCGTTATCGTGTGCTTTAATAACATCGTTAATGGCCACTTCACCAATTAAACTGCCTTTTCGGGTCACTAAATAAATAACTTCGCTGTATTGCGGTACACCTTTAAATAAAAGTTTTTTTGCACCACCCGCAGTTAACTTGTCAGACACCTTTAAAATATCAAAACCTAGCCAGTGACCTAGTTGTTCTGGTGGGTATTGTTGTGCTAGCTCGTACTGCTTGGTTTGCGCTTCATCTAATTGCTTTTTTGCATAGTCGACAAACCGCTCTGGTATCACTTCTTCTAATTCAAGTAGCTCTTCTACATTTACTTCATCAAGTAATTTAAATGCATCACTGTCATCAAGTGTTTGCAGTAACCATAAACAACTGTCAGGGCTTAAATTTACAAAAATTTCATGCTGTGTATCTTCGTCGAGTAATTGCCAAATTTCGAGCCGCTGCTCTTTGGGTATTGCTTCAAACAATAACGATAGATGCTCTGTAGAAAGTGTGCTTTGTGCGTCGATCAACAGTTTATTCTTACGTTCTGTGGTATCGCATTGCAGTAAGTCGTTTATGAGTTGTGGGAGTTGATCTACCGGATACTCAATCATTAAAAAAACCTTAAAATTAAAAAGCACATTATTGACAGTTTACCTTCTCAATTAAAAATTGCAGAAAAAACGGTATTTTATTAAAGATGTGCATGCTATTTTTCGCATTGTATGGGCAAAACAAAGGCAGTACTAATTATTTCTTTATAAATTAAAAATATGAAATTAAGGTATTAGAAAACAATAAGGGAAGGAAGCTGGGCAACTATGAATGCTAAAGCATACAAGCATTATTATGTATGCTTTAAATGTGTGGGATTAAATTTCGATTAATAACCCTTTATCTTTTTTTACTTTTTCAATAACCATATAAGTATGATGTGTGCCTACACCGGGGATATCAACTAAGTCTCCCAACACTTGCCTGTACTCTTCCATGTTAGATACACGTATTTTTAATAAGTAGTCGTAACCGCCTGCAACCATGTCACATTCTACAACTTGTTCCATTCTTAATATGTGTTCTTTAAATACTTTAAATACAGCAGTATTTGAAGTGACCAACGACACTTGAACATGAGCCACTAAGCTTTGGTTTAACTTAGCTTCGCTTAATTTAGCATAATAACCCTCAATATAGCCTTCTTGCTCTAATCGCTTTACGCGATCAAGGCATGGGCTTGGGCTTAAATTAACTTGTTTTGCTAAGTTAACGTTAGAAATTCTGCCGTTTTTTTGCAAAACGTCTAAAATTGCTAAATCAATGCGATCTAGCATGCGTAATCTATTTGGATTTGTCATACAGAATTTTATGCGGATAAGTTAAATTTATGCCCTGTAAATTATCGTAAATCGACAAATTTAACCAGCATATTCTGCTGAATTTTATTTAGAATGCACTCTCAATATCACTGGTATTTTATTGGTAATTAAATTTACTTTAAATCTTAACACTGCTAAGGGTTGCTTATGTTATTCAACGGCGATTTAACAACTGACTGTCCTATAAGACAAAAAATCCGTGACTTTTACCGCATAGACGAAAATGCGGTTATCGATCATATTTTACCGCTTGCAGAAGTAGGCGTTAAAGCACGAAGCCGTGCCTGGGAAAGAGCCCGCCAGATTGTTTTAAACATCCGTAAAGAACAAGATGGTCAAGGCGGTGTAGATGCGCTACTCAATGAGTTTTCGCTTTCAAGTGAAGAAGGCGTAGTGTTAATGTGTTTAGCCGAAGCGCTGCTTCGTGTACCAGACAAAGAAACCCAAGAAGCCCTTATTCGCGACAAGTTAGCAAAAGGTGATTGGAGCTCTCATTTAGGCAGTAGCGACTCTTTATTTGTAAATGCATCATCTTGGGGCTTATTAGTAACCGGTAAAATGGTTAACTACACAGATAAAACCAAAGACCAACAGTTTGGTATGCTTAAAAAGACCATTGGTCGTTTAGGTGAGCCAGTTATTCGCAAGTCTGTAAACTTTGCAATGAAAATTATGGGCAAGCAATTCGTTATGGGTCGTACCATAAACGAAGCAATTGAACGTGCTGCCGACACAGAGCAAAAAGGCTATGTATATTCTTACGATATGCTTGGTGAAGGCGCGCGTACAAGTAAAGATGCTAAACGCTACTTTGACAGCTACATGAATGCCATCCACTCAATTGGTAAAGCGGCAAATGGCCGTGGTCCGATTAAAAGCCCGGGTATCTCTGTAAAGCTTTCTGCTATTCATCCGCGTTATGAGTTCACTCATAAAGATCGAGTAATGGCAGAAATTGTACCTAAGCTAAAAGAGCTTGCTCTAGCTGCAAAACAGTATGATATTGGTTTTACGGTAGATGCTGAAGAAGCTGACCGTTTAGATATTTCACTGGATATTATCGAAGCCGTATTTAGCGATAAAGAGTTGGATGGCTGGCAAGGGTTTGGCTTAGCTGTTCAAGCGTATCAAAAACGTGCGATTTTTGTTATTGAATGGCTAACAGAGCTTGCTACGCGTGTAGGTCGTAAACTAATGGTGCGCTTAGTTAAAGGCGCATACTGGGATACTGAGATTAAAACTACACAACAAGATGGTTTGGATCACTACCCTGTATTTACCCGCAAAGCCACAACAGACGTATCATACAAAGCCTGTGCAATTAAAATGCTAGAAGCACGTGATGTGCTATACCCACAATTTGCAACGCACAATGCATACACTGCAGCAACTATTTTAGAAGTGGCTAAAGGCGATAACACAGGGTTTGAATTCCAGCGTTTACACGGTATGGGTGAGTCACTATTTGACCAAATTGTAAGTGAAGAAAAAATTCAATGTCGCGTGTATGCCCCGGTTGGCCAACACGAAGACCTACTGGCGTATCTTGTTAGACGTTTGCTAGAAAATGGTGCAAATTCGTCGTTTGTAAATGCCATAGTTGATACCTCTAAACCGGTAGAAACATTGCTGCCAGATCCGGTAGAAACGCTGCAAGGACTTCGTAACAAATACAATACGCAAATTAAAATGCCAATTGATTTATACGGCGAAGAACGCGCCAACTCTAAAGGCATGGACTTGACCGATATAAACGTGATTACCCCGTTTAAAGAAAACCTAGACAACTGGTTTAACGAACATCGAATAGATCAAAGCCAAGTCCCTGATGGGTCACTTGCTGTTAAAAACCCAGCAAACCATAAAGAAATCATCGGCCATGTAAAACTACAAAGTGGCGATGAAATGAAAACACTACTTGCTAATGCAGAAGCAGCGTTTGAATCATGGTCGCAAACCCCTGTAAAAGACCGTGCTAATTTATTACGCCGCATTGCTGATATTTTGGAACGTCATCACGACGAACTCGTTGCTATTTGTATCAAAGAAGCGGGTAAAGTAGCACAGGATGGCATAGATGAAGTACGTGAAGCAGTCGACTTTTGTCGTTACTACGCTGCACGAGCCGAAGAACTCTCAGAAGATGAGCGCTTTGAAGCACGAGGTGTAATCCTGTGTATTAGCCCATGGAATTTCCCACTCGCTATATTTTTAGGCCAAGTGGCTGCTGCTATTGTGACGGGTAACACCGTTATTGCCAAACCGGCTGAACAAACAAGCTTAATTGCTCTACGTACCATTGAACTTATGCTATCGGTTGGCTTACCTGAGCACGTTGTACAGCCTGTTATTGCACGCGGTAGTGAAGTGGGTAAAACAATTGTTCCTGATGAACGTATTCAAGCAGTTATGTTTACAGGTTCAACTGAAACCGGCACATTAATTTCTCAAACGCTTGCAGCACGAAACGATATACAAGTGCCATTAATCGCCGAAACAGGTGGCCAAAACTGTATGATTGTTGACTCAACAGCACTGCCTGAGCAGGTCGTTGATGATGTTATAAGTTCTGGTTTCCAAAGCGCTGGTCAACGCTGTTCAGCTCTACGTGTATTGTTTATTCAAGAAGACGTGGCCGACGGCATCATTGAAATGCTTAAAGGTGCTTTGGCTGAATTACATATTGGTGATCCGTCATTGTTATCTACCGATGTAGGGCCTGTAATCGATGAAAAAGCACTTAAAAACTTAACTGAACATGTTGAGTATTTAAAAGGCAATGCAACACTTCATTATGAATGTAAGATTCCGGACAACAGTGAAAATGGTGCGTACTTCTTTGCTCCTCGTTTATACGAAATAAAAGATCTTTCTGTACTTAAGCGCGAAGTATTTGGCCCATGTGTTCATATTGTTCGGTTTAAAGCGAATCAACTTGATGACGTAATCGATCAGATAAACAATACAGGCTACGGCTTAACAATGGGTGTCCATTCACGTATTGAAGAGCGTTGCGAGTACCTTGCTAAAATGTCTCGTGCTGGCAATGTATACGTAAACCGCAATATGATTGGCGCAATTGTTGGTGTGCAACCATTTGGTGGCCGAGGTTTATCTGGCACGGGCCCTAAAGCCGGTGGTCCAAACTACCTACAGCGTTTGGTGAAAGAAAAAGCATCACCAGAAAACGTGCAAATGACGAACCTAACGCCTGATGAGCTTGATTTACACCACTACAGCGGTGCAAATGCCCAAGTAGAAAAGCTAATGGCTAACTCAATGCGCGATGAAAAAATTTGGCGAGCAACCCCGCTTAATGACCGTGTATCTGCTGTTCGCCAGCTTCTTGCCAAAATTGCTACGGTAGAGATTATTGATGACTTAGCTGACGATTTAGCATTAACGCTAGCCGATGCGCGTGCGCAGCTAAACCGCCTTGAGAAGCACATGCGTAAATTTACAACGCTGCCTGGGCCAACGGGTGAGTCTAATACTCTTCATTTAGAAGCACGCGGCTGTGTTGTTTGTTATGCCGATAAGAGCACGTCTTTTAACTTTTGGGCGTTATCTATCATTACTGCCTTGGCCGCGGGTAATACAGTAATTACAGTTGCCTCTGAAATGTTTTACGAAGAAGCCGAAGCATTCAGAGAGAAGTTTATTGCTACAGGTGTTGCCGAAGGGGTATTCCAAGTAGCTAAACCTAATCAGTTACAAGCGATTTTGGGGCATCCTCATTTAGCCGGCGCAGTTGTTGCAGCGCGTTCGTCTCGTTTAGGTTACTTCAGCCAACAACTTGCGCAGCGTAAAGGCGCTATATTACCGGTGATCAGTTCTGAGTATTACGACACATTAATCAAACGTCTTATCACTGAAAAAACAATTAGTGTAGATACAACGGCATCGGGTGGAAATACATCATTGATGACGTTAGTTGAAGATGATGATTAATTGAGCTAATACTAATTACTTAATAAATATATAAAAGGCACTGTTAAGTGCCTTTTTTCTATTTAAAACGCGTAAAGTTTGTTACATTTAATACAGATTTATTAGTTAAGCAGTGAAATTGAAAAAGCTCCCAGTTTCTAAATTACTCCCTGGAATGTTTGTGCAAAGCGTTACAAAACAAACGGGCAGAGTAAAAATTAAAAGCCAAGGTTGGGTAAAAACCCAAACCAGTATTGATAAGCTAATTAAAGCGGGGATTTTAGAAATTGAAATCGACCCAGACAAAACACTGACCCAAGAAGTCCCTAAAAAAGAACCAATCAAAGCTCCTTCTGCAAAAATAGAACGCGACCCCTGGCAAAAAACGCATAGCGCAGCACAAGAAATGAATAAAGCTAAAAAGCTTTATGACGAAGCTAAAACACTGCAAGTAAAAGCATTTAAAGATATAAAGTCAGGCTTGAATATCGATATAGCCCCATTTAGAGAGCTTGCTAGTGGGTTTATGGATTCAGTTTTTAGAAACCAAGATGCCCTAGCCTGCCTGACGCAAATGCGCCAAAAAGATGCCTACTTGCTAGAGCATTCTATAAACGTATCTATTTTAATGGGTATTTTTGCAAAACACCTTAATATTGAAAAAGACATTATTGTAGAGCTTACTACCGGTGCGCTACTGCATGATATTGGTAAAATAAAAACGCCAGATGAAGTCCTCAATAAACCTGGGCGTTTAACCGAAGCAGAATTTGAAATAATGAAGCAGCATGCGGTTTACTCAAAACAAATTTTAGAAGAGTCAGGTTTAACGGGTATTGCAGTAGATATTGCGGGTATGCACCATGAACGTATAGACGGTACTGGTTACCCTTTTGGTAAAAAAGGAAATGAAATAAGCCAGTATGTTCGCATGGCCTCTATTGTTGATGTATATGACGCCCTTACTGCAGAGCGAGTTTATAAATCGGGCATGGAACCCATCAAGGCATTTAAAATATTAAAAGATGGCTGCCCAGATAGCTTTGACGGCGCTTTACTAACTAAGTTTATTCAGTGTATTGGAATTCACCCAGTGGGCACATTAGTAAAGCTTTCAAGCCAAAAAGTTGGGCTTGTGACAGAAAGTAATCCAGCGATGCCATTAAAGCCGATTGTTAAAACGTTTTATAGTGCAAAACACAGCCGTTACACCGAAGTGCTTGATATTGATTTATCAAACAAAAAAATTGTGGACTCACTCGAATCAACCGTAAAGGCCGGCGATTTCAATATTGATTTAGAGCGCTTTTACAAAAACTCTGTATTACCTTAAATTGTCAGTATAAGCCCAGTATTACTCACTGAGCTTATACTTGTTTGTTACTCCGGCCAGTCTTGCAGGGCTTTTAAGCTAAACTCGTAACCGTCAAAATCAATCACGCTTTGCTCTGGTGTAATTTCTTTAACCATTAATGCACCTATGCTATCACCTTCGTGAAGCTCTCGCCCATTTAGCTTTATCCAGCGTTTATCTGCACTTGATGAATAAATATGTGCTTGGTATTTAATACTTGGTAGCATTGCTTGAAGGCCGTCTGGTAACAATTCGATAGGCTCTACCCGAGATGACGATTTTGAGGCTTGAGTTACCTCATAATCTTGGTTTTTATCGACATCTTGCACTGCCTGCGCAAACGCATTTTTAAGTGTAGTTGGCACAGCATTAAGCTCAGGATCGCTTTTAGGTTCAGCTCGCGCTGCACCACTAATTGGCTTACCCAACACTTTATACTTACTCATATCAATACTTGTCGAAGACGTATTTTGAGTTTGCTTAACATTGCCTTGGTTATACGTAAACTGTGGGGGTGGATTCGGTTGACCTTGGTTTAGCTGATTATAATTTTGCGTATTTAAAAGCTGAGGCTGATTATAAACTTGTTGAATGCCGTTAGCTGCACCTGTTGATGGCATAGGAATATACTGCCCCGTAGGCGTTAATAACATTTGCTGAATACCCGTGGGTGTTTGCACGTGCACTAATTGCCCTTCAATAGTTGCGGTGTTGCTTGGTAGCTGTTCAGGTTTAGGCTTTTCATTCACTTTAGCTTGTTGAGTGACGGGTAATGCTTCTGTTTCTAATTGGGTCGTTACTTGTTCATTACTTTGACTGCTAACTACATTAGAGGGTTCAACAGAGCCTGATGATTGCATCCACTTACCAAAAGTAAATCCGGCTGTTATCGTAACAAAGGCTGCTAAGCTGCCTCCCAAAATAAAAGCGATACGGCGGTAACGAGCCAGTGCTTGTTGCTGTTTTAACTGCTCTGACTGTAAATCGTACTGCTCGGCACTCATATCAGCTTGTTGAGATTGCTTTAATGCATCTAGTAAATAAGACATAAATCACCTAACTATAAAATAAAAGAAAGCCCAATACCTGAGGCAAATAGAGCGCAAAAGGCAAAGCAATAGATTAAAATGGATGACGATTTTTCAGGCTTATTCGTTGTCGCAACAAAGTCGGTAGGTAATGACTCTTGTGCAGATTGTTTTACTATATCGGCATTTACAACGAGTTGCTGCTTAGAGAACGTTCCCACTAAAGCACGTTCACATACTAAATTCATTAACCGTGGTACACCGCCTGTCATTTTATGAACCATCTGCATTGCGTCCATTGAAAATAAACCTTTGTCACACCCCGCAATGTGTAACCGGTGCTTGATATACGCGACTGTTTGGCCTTGTGTTAAAGGTAATAAGTGATAACGTGCTGTGATCCTCTGAGCAAGCTGCCTCAACTCATTACGCTTTAGTAAATCTTGAAGTTCAGGCTGACCTACTAGCACGATTTGCAACAGTTTTTTATGGTCGGTTTCTATATTAGTTAATAAACGAAGTTGCTCTAGCACATTGGGGGCAAGTAGCTGCGCCTCGTCAATAATTAAAATAGTATGGCCACCCGCTTTGTTATTACTCTCTAAATGCTTTTTTATTATGTCTGTTAAACTTTTAAGTGTCGCATTTTGTGCGTCATAACTAATCTTCAATTCATCACAAATACTAGCTAACAGCTCTAGTTCTGATAGCGCAGGATTATGAATCATCGCTACTTGTGTATTTTCAGGTAATTGCTCTAGCATGCTGCGGGTGATTGTTGTTTTCCCGGTGCCTACTTCACCCGTCAGTAATACAAAACCACCGTCTTCTCCCAATCCATAGGTTAAGTGTGCTAAGGCTTCTTTATGGCGCTCGCTTAAAAATAAATAATGAGGGTTAGGCGAAATCGAAAAAGGTTTTTCGTTCAGGCCAAAATAGCTTAAATACACCGCGATGTTCCTTCGAAATTAAATCACCGTCTATAATGGCAAAAAAACGCGCCCAGTAACATCGTTGTGAGCGCTTTATTGTTGAAATAAAGTAAATTTATGTAAAAACAAAAAAAAGCGCAGATTCGGAATTTACTTCCAATAACGGCGCTTTTTAATCAAACTTATTTAGTATTTATTTTTCGTAGCGAACGAGGCGCAAATAAACATCACTGGTTTTAGGGCGTAAACTATTTAACCCACTGTCAAACTGATAAACCCAGGCCGAACTCATACTACTAACACCCGATGTGCTAGACCAATAGTTTTGAGATTTAGTGCCTAAAAAAACAACCTCATTTATACTTGGCTCTGTACAGCTGTGCTCTAGAATACTGGCTAGCTCTTTAATATTAGGCACCTGCCAATCATCATAGTTTGCAGTTGTATCGTTAGTCGCTCCTCGTAAAGCTTCCTGCCACGTCACTGCAGGAGTGGATCCTTCGCACAGAAGTGTTTCTGTATTATAGGTTTGAGAATAACTACAACGCTGCCACATTAAGCCGGTTTCAGTGTCAGATACTGTCCNATCGGCTTCTGACTAAACGAACATACGCGTTGTTCTCTTTTGGATAGGCAAGATCATTACCGTTACTCATATCAATAATATAAGCCTGCGATAAACTGGTGCCATCCGCAGCAGTTTGAGATGTCCAATAAGGTAAATTAACATTATCAATAGCACCCGCTTCTGGCATATTTGGGAAAAAAGCCGTGTCAATTAATACGCTTTGCCCTTGCTTACCATAATCAATTAAACCAAGAAGCTCTGTATAAGTAGGGACTCGCCAATTTGTTCCCCCACAAAAATCGATGGCATTAACTGCATTTACATAGGTTTGTAGGCCACAACTTGTGTCGTTAGGGCATGTTGTATTTGCTGTACTATCTGCATCGGTAGTTGTGTCGCCAATGTCCCAATAATAGCTGTTTTGCGCATCCCGTAACGTTGTATTTGGTAAAGTACCAGAGGAAGGGGATTTAACTTCCCAAACAAGCCCAGTTACATTGTCACGAATACAGCTAAATACTTCACTGGAGTCATCAACCTCGTCGGCAAACTGATTAAGCTTGGTATAATCAAATGCGAGATTCCCTATGCCTGCTTTATCTATGCGGTTAGCATAGCTGTCACGACCGAGTTCTGCATCCTGCTCAGGAAAATCATCACTGTCGCAATTTATACGCTGCGTATTGTTGTAGCATTCTCCCATACCACTGTCGTTTATCAGGCCAAGCGCTTTTGGCGTTATATCAATAAACACCGTATCGGTATCGTTGCGTCCTTTCGAATCGGTAACGGTTACTTCAAAGCTAAGCGTAGTATTGGTGTCTACATCGGAGGCAAAAAAGGTAGATACACACTGTTGGCTATCGCTCAGTGTTTCGGCATTCCCGGTTAATTGTTGCCAATCGCACTGATATGTATCCGTGACTGTTTCGCTATTGCTTGCGTCTAGTGTTACCTGGTCAAATTCTTCAACATTTTGATCATCCCCTGCATTTGCGGCAACTAATTCATTGGTTTTATTAAGGCTCATTGTGAATTGAGTACTGGCTTCACCACCCTCATCGTCAGTAACTGTTAAGCGCCAAAGTAATGTTGTGTTTGCTTCTAACAAAGGATGAGTAAAGCTTAATGTCGAATCATCAAAGCCAGAAATATCTAAGTCAGGGCCTGATATAAGTTCCCAAAAATAGCCATTTACTATTCCATTTTCATCAGGATCACTTGAGTCTAGAGCACTTAATATAATGGTATCTTGGTATACAGAAGGAAGCGTAGCTGGCGCTGTTTGGGTTATTACAGCTAGAGGCAGTTGATTGTTAGAACTAACCGAAATTAAAACGTCGTCACTTACTGCGCTATTGCCAGTGCTTTGATAACTGACCCTTAATACAATTTCGCTATCTGCTTTTACATCAGGTGCAGTCAGTGTTTGCTCAGCGCCTTCAAGTGGAAAACCATCTATACTTGGTCCGCTAACTTGTTGCCAAGTAAAAGTTCCATCCGCTGGAGAGCCTTGTGCAGTGATTGTAAAATCAATTTTTTCAATAACTTGTACATCTGAACCCGCATTCACTGAGGCTTCAATATTTGTGGTGCTGTCACTACCGCCACCACCGCCGCAGGCCGTGATAAAAATGCAGGAAAAAAGAGGGATTAACGCTAACGCTTTCATTCGTAGCACCTTGTGTCAAATAATTACTATAACGCAATCGTAAGCAATAAAGGTGCCACTAAGCTTTACATATAAGCATCTTGATGAATACGAACAAACAATTTAGTGCCAATTTTACTGTAATCAACTTTATATTCACGCCCATCTAACGACTGAATAAAAAGTAACTGCTTTTCTTCACCAAATACTTCGGCACTACTTATATATACCATTTCTAGGTAACGGTCTTTTGCATCGCGTCTATTTTTTGGTAACTCTTCTTTAAAGGGCTCTAAGCCGTTTTGAGTTACTTTAATTCGTGGGTGTATGTCAGAGTTAACAACCACTAAATCAAGTTTTTTGTCTTTATGTATTATGGTATTTCGACCACTTTTTAAAAAGGCTCTTTCTTGGCTCATTGTCTTTTCCTACAACCGCAGTTTAATCTTTAAGCTGCGACGCTATAAACTGATGTGGCTCGCGCTTCCATTTATTTAAATTAGCGCTAAAAGCCCAAATATCGGTGTCTAGTACACTGGCAGGTAGTAATAAATCATACCCCGTTAGCAACTTAAGGTGCTTGGTTCTGTTTGCAAACATAGCTATTAAACCATTATAGCTAATTCCGCGCGCAGATCGATGCTGTGTATCTTCTACTAACCATTCTGATGGGCAATTGCCATTTTTGCAATGATTTTGAACAACCTGCATAAAAAAATGTCGTTGTTCTATAAGTAATTTACCCGCAATTCTAGGGGTTATACTCATTAAAAACTCATCAATATCATTTAGTTTTAGCCCAACCGCGTTTAGCTCTAAATGCTTTAAGCCTTTTTCTACTTTTGGAACACCGCAAGAATGAAAGTTTTTATGAGATAGGCACCAACGGCCATATTTATGCCTATACTCTATAGCAGATTCGCTCAAAATTAAGCTGTAATAAGGTTCTTGAGTTTTTAAAAAACCCACAAAAATAGCCCCAAGGCAGGCACTGACTAAAAAAATTTCAACAATGCTAATAGTGCCTGATCTTAGTAAATTAAATGCCATAATAAAGACTAAACCAATAGCGCCCACAATGAGGATTTCAATTCCATTTCGTGAACCTTGCGCACGGTATTTAATGGGTTTTTTAGTGTGTTTATCCATACTGATAAAAAACCATATAAAATATAAACATAATAATAGCCCATAAAATTACTTTTCTGGCTGTCATGCAGGCCTTACAAGATGTTTTAAAATTCATATATTTATCGCTTTAATTAAACAAAAACCGGTACACACCTTTAATATTACTTACTTTTACGCCTAACGCACAAAATTATGAGACACATAACAGACTTTATCCGGTCTTATTTCGTACAATACTTATAATTAATTTTCAGGTATGAAAACGATGTACTCTAGACAATCAGGTAAAGCTCTTTTTCCATTCATTATTACACTACTTTTAATATTTAGTGTTTACTTATATTTACCCTCAAGCCATGGCGAACAGGCTAATTTCTCTAACATGTCTACACAGGTTTCTGCACATACAGTAACTTCGCAAGAAAACGCTGTAATGATAGAAGCAATTGGTAGCGCACGCGCAAATCAAGCTATTTACATTAAAAGCGCACAAAACGACTATGTTACCGACATATTTTTTAAAGATGGTGATTTAGTGAGTAAGGGCCAAAAACTTGTGCAATTGCAAAGCAGACAAGAAGAGTTAGCCGTTGAAGAACTCAGCATTAATTTACAAGAAGAAAAGCGTCAGCTTAACCGCCTTACAGAACTTTCACGTACACAGTCTACAGCTAAATCGTTGCTCGAAGAGCAATTATCTGTCGTAGACGCGACCAAGTCACAATTAGAAAGTGCTAAAACAACGTTAAGCGAAATGACCATTCGTGCACCTTTTTCTGGCTTATTAGGAAAACGCGAAATATCTACAGGCGCTTATGTTAATAATGCAACCATACTCACCACCCTTGATGATATTAGTATTATAAAAGTAGACTTTAAAGTCCCTGAAAAATATTTAGCGCAACTGGCCATTGGCATGAAAGTATTAACGCAAAATGACGCTTACCCTGGCCAAACATTTACAGGCAAAGTCACTCATATTAGCTCACGTATTGACGCCGTTACACGCAGCATTGAAGTAACCGCTAGTTTTGCCAACAAATCTGGCTTATTACGTCCAGGCATGCTGCTAAATACCGCACTTGAGTTAAGTACAAGCCAAGCACTTATGGTGCCAGAAAAGGCCGTTATACCACTGCAAGATAAACACTACGTGTTTAAAATTACAGATGGCGTAGCAAATAAAATAGAAGTACACGTTGCAAGCAGAAATAACGGTTGGGTAGCTATTGATGAGGGCTTAACTGATGGCCAGCAAATTATTACTGAAGGGCTGATTAAAATTCGCTCGGGCAGTAAAGTTAGCGTTAAGGGGTAATACGTGAAAATTACCGACACTAGCGTTAAACGCCCCGTTTTTGCGATTGTAATTAACTTATTGCTACTAACCTTTGGTTTAGTGGCATTTAGCATGTTACCGCTTCGCGAATACCCCGATATAGAGACA
>NZ_LODI01000024.1:0-66475 GCF_001468485.1 Pseudoalteromonas sp. H71 | reverse complement strand
TAAATATTAGCACCACATATACCGGGGCATCAGCGGAGATAATCGAAACTAAAATAACCCAAGTTATCGAAAACCGAATATCCGGTATTGAAGGTATTAAAAGTATAAACTCATCAAGCCGTAATGGCCGCTCAAACATTACTATTGAGTTTAATATAAGTCGCGATATAGATGCAGCATCTAACGATGTACGTGAACGTGTTGCACGTGCACTCGACAGCTTACCTGAACAAGTTCGTCCGCCTGAGGTATCTAAGTCGAACAGTGATGAAAGCCCTATTGCATGGTTTGTACTTAATAGCGAAACCATGGACTCGTTACAGCTTTCTGATTATGCACAGCGTTTTATTGTTGATCGCTTAGCAGTTGTAGATGGGGTCTCTAATGTTCGAATTGGCGGAGAGCGCCAATACGCGATGAAAATTTGGCTCAACCGCCAAGCAATGGCTGCACGCGGAATTACCTCAAGCGATATAGAAAACACCCTGCGTACAGAAAATGTTGAGTTACCTGCCGGTGAAATTGAATCAATTGATCGCGACTTTACGGTACGCACAGCTCGAAGCTACAAAGATCAGCGCGACTTTAAAAATTTAGTTATTAAACGCGGCGAAGATGGCTATTTAGTTCGCCTTGGTGAAGTGGCCGACGTTCAACTAGAGGCCGCCGACGACGAAAGTTTATTCCGTGGTAACGGCCGCAACATGATTGGCTTGGGTATTGTAAAACAAGCCAAGGCAAATACTTTAACCGTGGTAGATAACGCACGTAGTGAGCTTGAAAAAATCAAACGTAACCTACCAGAAGGCACAACAATTCAAGACAGTTACGACTCGTCTGTATTCATTAAAGAGTCGATTAGCGAAGTATACAGTACGCTTGCCATTTCTATGGGCTTAGTTGTTTTAGTTATATTTTTGTTTTTAGGCAATATTCGTGCAACGCTTATTCCTGCTGTTACCGTACCCGTAGCCTTGGTAGGTAGCTTTATGTGTTTGCTCGCTATGGGGTATTCAATCAACTTATTAACCCTACTTGCGTTAGTACTTGCCATTGGCTTGGTTGTTGATGACGCCATAGTAATGCTTGAAAACATTCACCGCCGCATAGAGCTTGGCGAGCCACCATTACTGGCAGCGTACAGAGGCGCACGAGAAGTAGGCTTTGCAATTGTTGCAACAACATTGGTGCTTATTTCGGTGTTTGTTCCTTTAGTATTTATGGATGGCCGAATAGGCGCGTTATTCACCGAATTTGCGATGGCTGTCAGCGCCGCTGTATTTTTCTCAAGTGTTACCGCGCTTACGCTTGCACCTGCATTGTGTTCAAAAGTTCTAAAAAGTGCCGACAAACCTAATAAATTTAGCCAATGGATGGACCGCCAGTTTACTAAATTAGAGCGCAGTTACCGTAATTCACTTTCAACCAACATGACAAAAAAGTGGGGCTTGTTAGTCAGCCTAGTATTAGCGGGTTTTGTGAGTTATTCATTATTACTGCAAGTACCTTCAGAGCTAACACCTAAAGAAGATCGCGGCACCTTTTTTATTATGATGAGCGGGCCTGAAGGAGCTAGCTACGAAAATAATGCCGCCAATATGGCAAAAATTGAAGAACGCCTTATGCCTTACTCTGAGTCTGGCGAGCTAAGCCGCGTGCTTGTTCGTGTTCCAGGCTGGGGCGGAAGCGGCGGTGTTGCTATTGTTGGTATGGCTGATTGGGATAAACGCAAGCGCTCTACGTGGGAAGTGATGGATGAAATTAGCGGTAAAATGCGCGAAGTCACCGATGTACGTGCGTTTGCAATTATGCGCCGAGGCATTGGCGGCGGCGGTTCATCTCGCCCTATTGAATTTGTTCTGCAAGGTAATGATTATGCTCAACTTGCCGATTGGCGTGACCGCATTATTAAACGTGCTGAACAAAACCCGGGCCTTGTCAGAATCGATCACGATTACAAAGAAACATTCCCACAGTTTTTAGTTAGCATCGATAAAAATAAAGCAGCAGATTTAGGGGTGTCTGTGTCTGATGTTGGCCGTACACTCGAAACCATGCTGGGTCAGCGTCGTGTAACAACCTTTATAGATAGAGGTGAAGAATACGATGTGATTTTGAAAGGTACAAAAGAAGACTTTAACAACCCAACCGATATTTCAAACATATACCTTAAATCACGCAGTGGCGAGCTGGTTCCGCTAGATAGCCTAATAAGCTTAAAAGAAGAGGCTACAGCCTCGCGTTTAAACCGATACAACCGTATGCGTTCAATAACATTGAGCGCAAACTTAGCCGATGGTTACACACTTGAACAAGCACTTAACTTTTTAAATGAAGTAGCCGCGCAAGAAAACGACATTGATGGTGCCGTTGACTACAAAGGGGAATCTCAGCTTTATTACGAAGGCGCATCAGCAATGACCTACGTATTTGTTTTAGCGCTAACAGTCACCTTTTTGGTACTGGCCGCGCAATTTGAAAGCTTTATGCACCCATTTGTAATTATGCTTACAGTACCGCTTGGTTTAATGGGCGCGATGTTTGGCCTTTGGTCTACCGGACTGACGCTTAATATTTACAGCCAAATAGGTATTGTTATGCTCATAGGGTTAAGTGCTAAAAACGGGATACTCATTGTTGAATTTACCAACCAATTACGCGACAAAGGTGTAGAATTTAGCGAAGCAATATTACAAGCGGCTACACAACGTTTACGTCCAATAATAATGACATCGTTAACTACGGTTATGAGCTCAGTGCCATTAGTATTAGCATCAGGCCCTGGTGCTGAAAGCCGTATGGTAATTGGTGTTGTGGTATTCACCGGGGTTATTGTTTCAACGCTACTTACCTTATTTGTTGTACCAGCAGCGTATTATGCGCTTGCACGCAACACACAGTCACCTGAGTATTTACAACAAAAACTTAATAAGCAAGCAGCCGAAAAACCGCTTGAAGAGATCTAAGCAAGCTAACGCGTCGTAACCTTGTTACGACGCTAGGCTTTATGTTTTGCGTGACCTTTGTCTAATATTAGGAATAATTATGAGTTCAACAACGCAAGTAGCAACCTTTGGTGGTGGCTGTTTTTGGTGTATTGACGCAGCATTTAGGCGTGTAAATGGCGTGTCGGATGTAAGCTCGGGTTATACCGGTGGCAATACTGACGATCCAACATACAAATCAGTATGCACTGGTACAACGGGCCATGCCGAAGTAGTAAAAGTTGAATTTGATAGCACCATTGTAAGCTTTGAAACCTTGCTCGCTATGTTTTTTACTTTGCACGATGCCACGCAGTTAAATCGCCAAGGTAACGATATTGGCACACAATATCGCAGTGTTGTTTATTACCATAATGACGAACAACTTGCGCTTACTAATACTATGATTGAACAGTTACAAACTCATGTTAGTGAGCCAATTGTAACCGAAGTAAGCCCGGTAACAACTTACTATCCTGCTGAGCACTATCATCAAGATTACTACAACGAAAACCCGCAACAGGGCTATTGCAGTATGTTAATCGCGCCAAAATTACACAAGTTTGAAACCGTATTTAAAGAGTTTTTAGCTGAGTAAAACACTAAAAAGCCCGGTAAAACCGGGCTTTCTGTTTAGATTATTTAAAACTGGTAATCTATACCAGCAAAAAAGCGGCGCTCTGGCGTGTTGTAGTAGTACACCTGCCCTGTTGTAAAATCAGCGTTAGAATCGACTGCGTTGTACTCTTTATCAAATAAGTTTTCAACACGAAGGGACACCGTAACCTCATCGTTTACTTGGTAATTACCCGCTAAATTCCAAAGCGTATAAGACCCTAATTGTGAAACAGCCCCTGCTCGCTCACCGCGATATTGCATTGCTAGGCTTGTATCAAATGCACCAAACTGTTTTGCAAGCTCCCAATTAAAGGTTCGTTTAGCAACGTTTCTAAGCGCTTCGCCAGTTTCTTTATCTTCTGCACTTAAGTAAGCAAAATTCACATTACTATCAAAGCCAAAAATTTGATTAATCAGGCTAAACTCAACACCTTCATATTGAGCCTCATTAATATTGGTGAGTGCAAAATTAGTGTCGTAAGCAATTTTATCTTCAATTTCATTTCTAAAAATAGCGACATCAACACGTGCAGTTTCAAAGTCAATGTTTAAGCCAAGCTCGCGATTTACTGACGTTTCGGGTTGAAGATTAGCATTGCCGTAAAGTGGAAAATATAAATCATTAAAAGTAGGCGCTTTAAAGCCCGTGCTTTGGCTTATTCTAAATGTAGCGTTTTCGGATAAGTGATAACCTGCCGCCGCGGTATACGTTGTTTCATTACCAAATTGCTCATCGTCATCTTGACGAATGGTTAAATTAGCAAGCAACTCATCCGCATCGTAATATGCGCCAACAAATACCGCTAATACATCGCGCTCTTGCACTTCAAACGTGGTGGAGCTTTGTGACACGTCATCGTTGTACCAATTAATACCACCACTAATGTTTAACGAATCGTTTAAACGGTATTGACCGTTATAGTCAATTTGTGAGCGCTTAGTAATAAAGGTACTCGTTGTAGGCCCTTGAGAAAAATCAACATAACGGTTGTCTGAATCATCCGTTGCAAATGCAATATCAATGCTGTGTGTTTGATTGTTATAGTCTTTATTCCAACCAGCCGAAAGCTGGTAATTTTTAAAATCACCTCGCTCAATCGTACTATCGGCAGGACTAAAACGACTGTCGTAATCAGCAAAGCCTTCACTGTATTGCCCTAGTAACTTAAAGTCGCCGTAGTGCGCATCGGTATAATTTACTTTAAAGCCAAGGTTTTTGTTTTCAAAGCCGTCTTCATCGGGGGCAACACCTTGCAGTACATCAAAGTTATCTGTTTTTTCAAACCCAGCATTAAAAGCCGTTGTCAGATCACCTGTTTTTACAGAGCCAGCAAGCTGGTAGTCTTGATATGAATCAGACCCAAACATAGCACTAACAGAAAGGTTATCTGACTCGCGCGTTATAATATTAATAACACCCGCTAGCGCATCAGAGCCATACACTGCAGCACGTGAACCTTTTATTATTTCAATGCGCTCAATACTATTTAATGGCACATTGCTTAATGCTTTTTGACCAAGCGTTGCCGAACCTGTGCGCACACCGTCTATTAAAATTAGCGTATCACCTGATCCCGTACCGCGCAGTGAAACACCGGCATTTTGACCAAAACCGCCATTAGGGTTTACCTGAAAGCCAACTTGAGACGTTAATAGCGTTGGTAAGTCGCGAACATTACTGGCTTCTATGTCATCACGAGTTATAACATTTACGCTCGCTAATACATTAGTAATTGATTGTTCAAACTTATTAGCGGTTACCGTAATGGTTTCGATTGATTGCTCTGCAGCAGATACAGATAGTGACAGCGCAGCAGTAATTGCAACGCCAAGAGTTGTTTTATTTAACATGATGTTCCCCTTCTTTGCCCACCGCAAAGAACTAAGTAAGATTACATCAAGGCCGGTCTCCGGACTCAGCAAGTACATAGCTTTATGTATTACTTTACCGTTGCGGGGGCAGTGTTGGGATTGTAGTCATCATGAAAACGCACCAACTTCCCGATTATCTTATTAAAAAAATCAAACCATTGAAAAAATTAATAAGCACCTTGAAAATAGGCCGCTATTGTGAGGAGTTTAATAAAAAATGTCAACGGACGTCTATACAGCTAAAAAAGATTTAGCATACTTAAACGAATTTAAACAGCTCATAAAAAAGCCAAATAACTATCGCGGCTATTTGGCTTATTATTTAAAGGGCGCTCAAAAAGCCCCCTATAATTAATCGCGGAAGTTTTTAAACTGAAATGGCTGACCTAAATCGGCAGTACGCACAACTTGCATAGCAGCTTGTAAGTCATCACGCTTTTTACCCGTTACGCGCACTTCTTCGCCTTGAATAGCCGCTTGCACTTTTACTTTTGAATCTTTAATAGCTTTAACTACTTTTTTAGCCATGTCTTTTTCAATACCTTGCTTAAGCGCAACGTTACGAAAAACATTTTTACCCGCACGGCTAATGTCTTGAAGCTCTAGGCTAGCTACATCCATACCACGCTTAGAAACTTTACCGGCTAAAATATCAAACAACTGCATAACCTGTGAATCAGCTTCAGCTTTAAGTTTAATTGTTTTGTCGTTTAGCTCAATAGATGCATCAACACCTCTAAAGTCAAAGCGAGTCTCAAGTTCACGGTTTGCGTTATCAACCGCATTTTGTGCTTCGTTCATTTCTACTTCAGATACAATATCAAATGAAGGCATTGGTTTTCTCCTAACTATTCAATCTTAATTTTTATGACGCAATTATAACGCTAAAACTATAAATCTTTACATTTTTCTGCATCTTGTTCAGGTGCGATACTCATTTAGTTTGATATACTCAAGTTTCTTTTTTAAGCGACTCTAGGATTTTACGTGACAAGGCGTGTTTACCAAGCAGTTTTTTTGCTCAGCATCGTGGCGTTTACTTTTTTATTTGCCAAAGAAATAAAAGGCGCAGCTAACCTATTTCCACACATTGATAAAGTAGCCCATTTTGGGATTTTTTTTGTGCTTGCCGTTATTATGGATAAAGCGTTTAAGCTTCCTTTATACGCACAAGTTTTATTATTAGCCGGTTACGGTGCATCAATTGAAATAATGCAAGATGCACTTCCCTATAGGCAAGCCTCTATTGGCGATTTTATCGCTGATTTTGCGGGTGCTGCTAGCTACTTTTTACTAAGAGTAATTTTTACTCCTCGCAAAAAGAATCCCTATGACTAACATTTTAATTATAGGTGATGGCGCTATAGGCCTATTAATGAGTCACTTTTTAAGTAAAGAAAATACGGTACATGTTTTAACACGCAAGCCAACCTGCAATACCCGTTTTTATAGCCGTAAAAATGCCCCGTCACATAAAATTAATGCACGCTTTATTAATTTAGGTGAACTGGCGCAGCAACCTAGTTATGATATTGTTATTTTTACGGTTAAAGCTTTTCAGGTTCAAGACGCGTTTGCACAAGTAAAACCTTACCTAGCTAATAATTCAACACTGGTAATTTCTCATAATGGAATGGGAAATATTGAAGAACTAATGCCTCAGTTACACACTCAGCAAGCACTTTACTTTTTAACCACCAGCATGGCCGGATTTAAGTCTAATCCGTACATTGTGCAACATACCGGTGAAGGACAAAGCGTGATTGGTGGCTGTAACAACCTCGCAGTTAAAAACCCACAATGTATATCACCACTACTCCAAGCAATCCCAAACTTAAAAGTAGTTAATAACATTGAGCAGCTTCGCTTTGAAAAGCTACTGGTTAATGTGGCTATTAACCCGCTAACTGCGCTTCATAATATAAAAAATGGCCAATTACGCGTTCCTATATTTAGCGCAACTATAATGAGCTTGCTCTATGAGGGCTGCAGAGTTGCTAATGCGCAAGGATTGAATATCGCTTTAGCTGATGCATTGAATAATGCTTACACCGTAATGGCACTTACCGCTGAAAATTATTCGTCAATGCAACAAGATATTGCTAATAACAAGCCAACAGAAATAATGGCCATTTGTGGGTATATTAGCGAGCAAGGCAAACGCTACAACATTAATACCCCTACAAATAATGAGCTACTTGCTAAAATTCAGGCAAAAAAAAGCGTGGTATAAACCACGCTTTCATAAACTATTAACCCGTAACTTACTAACTTATTTCTTAAGGGCGATACACTTTAACTGTTGTAAACCCTTGCTCGTGCAAAATAAGCGCTTGCAACTGGCTCATTACACCTCTATCGCAATACAGGTAATAGTCTTTATCTTTTGGTAGATCGCCAAATTTAGTAGCTAAACGGAAAAACGGTAAGTGGATTACTTCAATACCTTCAATTTCAAGCGGCGCGGCATCTTCTTCTTCTGGTGAACGAATATCAACAACCACAGAGCCAGGCGGTAAATCGGCAACCGATTCAGCCTCTTTTAGCTCTTGCTTGGCTGCTACGTCGATATCACGAACATCCATAACACGCGCGTTATCTATAACGGTATCAAGTACATCAAAGTCGAACTTTTCTTCTTCGCCTTTAATCACGTCTATTTTTGCTTTTACCGTTGGCTTTTTAGATATAACACCACAGTATTCTGGCATAGTTTCAGCCATTTCAGCGGTACCAATTTGGCGCGCAATATTAATAATCTCTTGCTTATCGTGCTGAATAAGCGGACGTAAAATAAGCGTTTCGGTTACGCGGTCAATAACACTTAAGTTAGCCAACGTTTGGCTAGACACCTGCCCAATACTCTCACCCGTTACAAGTGCTTGAATATTTAGCTTTTCGGCCACTGCGCTACCGGCACGCATCATCATACGTTTAAGGACAACGCCCATTTGGCTGTTCTCAACGTTTTCTAAAATTTCGGCAACAACAGGTTCAAAGTCTACCGTTATAAATTTGACTTTGTGGGTAGAGCTGTACTTTTTCCATAAAAAGTAACTGGCTTGTTTAACGCCAATTTCATGGGCAGCACCACCTAAGTTGAAGAACAAAAAGTGCGTACGCGCACCTTTTCGTATCATTTGGTAGCTAGCAACACCTGAGTCAAACCCACCCGACATTAACGACAGTACATCTTCTTGAGTTGGCAAAGGGAAGCCCGCCATACCCAAATGTGTTTGCGTTACAATGTAGGCTTTGTCGTCTTTGACTTCTAGGCGAATAGTCACCTCTGGGCGGCTAAGTTTTACGCGGGCACCTTCAACGTGTTGGTTTAAACCACCACCAACGTAACGCTCTAAATCGGTTGATGTAAAGTCGTGTTGGCCTATACGTTTTGCACGTACGCAAAATGTTTTACCCGCAATTGTGTGGCCAATTAATTCAAAGGTTTTTTGATAAATTTCGTCCAAAGTACTAAATTCGACTTCGGTCACTTCAATAAATTGCACTATACCTGGAATGCGTTGCAAACCATCAATAAAGTCTAACCGAGTTTGCGCATCAGTTAATTTGGTAACAACTGAAATGTTATCCCAGTTGTTTCTTACTTGTACTTTTTCGTCAATACGACGCAATACAATTTTAATGTTATTTTCTAACACTTTAGTAAAGCGTTTACGAACCGAGCGGCTTTTGATAGCTATTTCGGGGTGTAGTTTGACGATAAATTTAAGCATAGTTCACTCTTAGACTGCGGGAATTCGCGCTCCCAGGCATTTGGCGCGCGATTATAGCAAAAATTTTAACGTCTAGGAAACAGCCAATAAATGAGGCGTTATGCTACTGCCGGTGCTTGCTGTGCAAGTGCCGTGTACTTTTCGCGAAGTTGGTTCATCTGTACGCTGCTTTTTTCTGTACTGTAAGCTCTAAATAAAGCCAATACTTTTAAAATACCATAATAAATATCTTGCTCAGCCAACGAACCACTGGGTCTTCGTGCTTTTATGTAAGGTGTCCAAAAGCTAACGGTTAATTTAAGTGTGTGTGCTAATTCGGTCACGTCTTGTTCGTCAATGGCGATCATGCCTTTATCTCGCAACCCCAAAATAACGTTACGAACTTGCTCTAGTAACTCAAGCTGAAAATCAATATACGCTTGTTTTAAGTCGGTATCTCTAGAGAGGATATCGCCAAGGTTGTCGTAAAAAAAGTGAAAACGCCACATAAGTTCAAATAGCGAGTCGAGATAAGCAGTTAAATGACTAAATGCATCGTCGTCTTTATCAATAGGCTTAAAATGTGTACTTAAATGATCACGGTAAAGCGCAAAAATATGGCGAATAATGTCTTCTTTATTTTTAAAATGATAATAAAGATTACCCGGACTCATCCCTAAGCTCGATGCAATATGATTAGTTGTTATTGCACGTTCACCATTTTCATTAAACAACGAAATACTGGTGTGTATTATTTTTTCCTTGGTATTCATATGCTAATACTCAAATAGTCTACTGGCTACATTACACTCAAATTTGGATAGGCAGTATAAACAAAATTAACAATTAAAACACTCCCCTTACAACTAGATCGTGTTGACCTTAATGGATTGAAAGTTATTCAACATAAAAGACGACTTAACCACAGCGATTAGTTTGAAACCAAAAAAGCGAGCTATAAATAGCGTCATGCTTTTACGGCATATTCTCACCCTTAATAGTCACTAAAATAATACCTACTAGCTGCACATGCGACTGGGCTGCTTTGTACTGTAAACACTGTTAAACTACGCTAAAATTATAATTTGTGAACCTTATGAACGTTACAGCAATTTACCCCGGCACTTTTGATCCACTTACTAATGGGCACACAGACCTTATACAACGTGCTGCTAAAATGTTTGATACTGTTTTGGTTGCCGTTGCTAATAACCCAAGTAAACAGCCATGTTTTAACCTTGAAGAGCGTGTGGCGCTAGCAAACACAATATTAAGCCATCTAGATAACGTAAAAGTTATTGGTTTTTCTGGATTACTGGCTGATTTAGCACGCGATCACAATGCTCACGTACTTATTCGCGGTATAAGAGCGGTGTCTGACTTTGATTATGAATTTCAATTAGCAAACATGAATCGCCGCCTAAACCCCGATCTTGAAAGTGTATTTTTAACACCTGCTGAAAAAAATTCTTTTATTTCATCTACTTTAGTTAAAGAAGTGGCGCGTCATCAGGGTGATGTAAGCGAATTTGTAGACCCTATTATTGTAAAAGCACTCAAAGATAAAGTAGGCTGCAGTACTAATTAAGCCTAGTGAAGTGCTTTACCAAAGCAAAAAATTTAGAGGTATGCAGCCTCTAGCGATACATTAACTACGTGTGGTTAGTTTTTTAGTTAACCACACCAGTTTTAATAAATCTTTATTTGTAACAAGTACAACGGCCATTGTTATATCAACAAGCGGCATCACTAACGCGTATACTCCCCATAGCCACCAATATTCACTATACGGATCTAGCATTGTATCAATATGTATTGCCAAAAAAAGCGTTGCGTTAACAGATAACCCCCCTACCAAATAGTAAAAGCTAACAGGGATCATTCTGCCTAGGCTGTAACGCCAAATGATAATAGCTGCGATAGTAACCGCATCAAAAATATATAACTGTAAATGCTTTAGCGGTGTATACATATCTATGTATAAACATAAGGTGTAAGAAACCATCATAATGAATGACAGGTAAGTTTGACTATTATCGGTTTTATTAATAGCCGCAGACAAATGATATAAAAAGGTGAAAATAAATAGCCACGTAGTAAAAATACCAAAAGGTTGACCAATTGAAACCATTAGCCAAAAGAAGTCTTCCAAAAAACTACCCATTAAACAGAAACCTGTTTTTTACGATTGAATAGACTGTTTTTTAATTTAACCAAGCCTAAAATATCTTTATTAATAATGAGTACTAAAGCCATGACTAATTCGTCAAAAGGCATCAATAAACAGTATACCCCCCATAACCACCAAAATTTGTAATTCTGATTGATTCCATTATCGATATGCATGGCCAAAAAAAGCGATGCGTTAATGCATAGCCCTGCAATTAAATAGTAAAAAGCAATGGGAGGTACTTTGACAAAACAAAAACGCCAAATAAAAATAACGGCAATGGTAACTACATCAAAAGCTAACACCTGAAGGTGGACAGAGTATTGGCTTATATCTATATATAAACTCAACGTATAAGAAACCATCATAATGAATGAAAGTTGAGTTCGGCTATTATCGGTTTTATTAATAGCCGCAGACAAGTTATATAAAAAAGTGAAAACAAACAGCCAAGCAATAAAAATTCCATAAAGCTCACCGATAGAGACCATAAACCAGAAGAAGTCTTCCAATCTATTCCCCATTACATAACTGCCTGTGTTTTACGATTTAACATACTATTTTTTAATTTAACTACCCCTAAAAAATCTTTATTGGCAATAAGTACTACAGCCATAATTAAATCGACAAGTGGCATAACTGATCCGTAAACTCCCCATAACCACCAATATCCATCATATAGCTTTACAATTGATTCAATATATAGCGCCATAAAGAGAGTCGCATTTATAGTGAGACCTACTATCAAATAATAAAAGCCAATAGGGATAACCTTACCAAAGTACAGTCGCCAAATAAAAATAACGACAATAGTGACAACATCAAAGGCAAATAACTGTAAATGAACTGATGGCGTATATGCATCTATGTACAAATTCAACGAATACGAAATCATCATAATGAATGACAGTTGAGTGCGGCTATTATCAGGTTTATTAATAGCCGCAGACAAGTTATACAAAAATGTAAAAACAAATAGCCATGTAATGAGTATGCCAAAGGGCTCAGCAATTTCAGCGAGGCTAAAAAAAATGTTTTCCAAAACACTACCCATTACCTAGCCACCGGTATTTTACGATTCAGTAAAATATTTTTTAATTTGACCAACCCTAAAATATCTTTATTAGCAATAAGTACTACAGCCATTATGAAGTCAACAATAAGTGTTGAAAAGCCATAAAGCATCCACAACCACCAAAATTCGTAATTTAGATTTACCATTATATCAATATGCATGGCCATAAAAAGCGATGCGTTAATGCACAGCCCAACGATTAAATAATAAAAGCCAATAGGGATTACTTTACCTAAGCACAACCGCCAGATAAAAATAACGGCAATAGTGACCACATCAAAGGCAAATAATTGTAGATACAGTAATGGAGTATACATGTCTATGTACAAACTCAACGTATAAGAAACCATCATAATGAATGACAGTTGAGTGCGGCTATTGTCAGGTTTATTAATAGCAGCAGACAAGTTATATAAAAATGTAAAAACAAATAACCATGTAATAAGTATGCCTAAGAGCTCGCTAATTTCAGCGAGACTCCAAAAGAAGTCCTCCAAAAAACTCCCCATTACCTAGCCACCGGTGCTTTTAGATTCAACACAACATTTTTCAATTTAACCAAACCTAAAATATCTTTGTTCATAATGAGAACTAAAGCCATTATTATATCACTAGAAACCTGTCCAATAGCATACAACCCCCAAACCCACCAATAATCATAATTAGCCAAAACAGCATAATCGTAATGCATAACCAAAAACAGCATAGCGTTAAGACTCAAACCAAGAGTAAGATAATAATATGCAATTGAGTAAGGCGCTTTGTAAAAGTGTGAAAAGGTCACGATTGCAAAAATAGCAACCACGTCAGATAGAGCAAAATCTAAATAAAACGAAGTCGTAATAATTACTTGCGCTTTTCCCATTATTAAGGTCAGCGTATAAGACACCATCATTATTAAAGACAGGAACATAACGCTTCTGTTTTTAACATTTATGCTTATTGTTAAATTATAAAGAAATGCAAAAGCAAAAAGCCATGTGATAAAAATACTCAAATGGGCGTTGATTGAACCAAGTATTAATGTTGCATGTTCAAGCATTTATACACTTCGACTCAATTTTTTATATATGCATAATTTTGCTTTAACTAAACCTAAGAAATCTTTTTTAATGAAAAAAACAGCAACCATAGCAAAGTCGTTAAAGTTAACTAGCCAAGAATAAACTATTGTAAAAAGCCAAGGCTCGTAGTTGTTATAAACCACAGTATCTAAATGCATTCCTAAAAATAGGATGGCATTCACTGAGAGTCCCACTAATAAATAGGCAAATATAAGCCTCTCTTTAATAATTAAATTAAGTACCACTAGGGCAAAAATAGTGGCCATATCAAAATAAAAAAAATCGAGGTACAGTACTGTTTGAATATCTATAAAAAGGCTTGATAGATATGAAACAGTCATCACTAGCGATAACCAAACACGCTTTTTGTCAGGCTTATTAATGCTAGAAACGAATGAGTACAAAAAAGCCATTAAAAAACCCCACTGCACCAATGCCCCAATATAAAAACTTACATCTGGACTTAATACTAGGTCATCTAACATGGCAATCGCTTACATAGTAAGAGCCGACAGTTCTGGCCGGTAAGTACATATTTAATTGGATGGGTTTATATATGCTTAAAACCAAGTAGGACAAAAAAGACATTAAAAAATACCCCATTGTACTAATGCGCTAATTTACGTAGATAGTTGGGGCTAGTTTTAAAGCGTTTCATGATTTTGTTGTTTACCAAATTTAAGGAGTATGCTTTTATTTTACAGTCTAAAGCTGAGTGACAGTGGATTAATACTTTATAATGGCTGGTAGTCGTACCATAGTCACTTGGAGGAAAGTTACCGCACTTTGATGTATGCTTTGACGTTTTTTCATCGCAAAAATAAAAATGAATTTTAAGCTAGGGCACATTTGAATTGGCGCTTGGGTTTAGTAATGTGCTGATTGTATTCTTAAGTTTATGAAGCCCTAAAATATCTCTATCAACTATTATAGCTACAATCATAATAAAATCTATTGAGTTCATAGCGTACATATAAACCTCCCAAAACCACCAATGATGTTTATTTTCATAAATGTCAGTGTCTAAATGCATTAATAAAAATAAAATAGTATTAATGCTTAAGCCTAATACTAAATATAAAAAAGATGGCGTGGTTTTTTTTACTATTTTGTATAAGCACAGAAGAGCGATAATTGTAGCGATATCATATAAGGCGAAATTTAAGTAGAATGAATTTTTAAAAGAAAGCCAAGTAAAAAAGTAATCTGATAAGGTGTATGAACACATCATAACCAAAGAACTGACCAAAAGGGTCGTGTCTCTTTTTACATCCAGTGAGTAAACAAATACATTAAAAAAAAAAGCCATTAAAAACCCCCACATAAAAAATGCGGAGAGAGAAAACAGCCCAAATAACTCTTGTAATAACATCTAACGCCTTAAATTATCACTTTGGTTTAATCATGTCAGGTGGCAAAACACCAGCACGCTGTAAATCAACACTTGCCGCACTTAAACCTTCTTGCGAGAAACTTACTGTATCAGATTGTAGGGTTTTAGTGCTAGCAGTTTGTTGAGCCAAAGGCTGTAATTGTTGTGTTTTGTTGTATGCTTGCATTTGCACTTGGTTATTAGCTGAAATTTGCATGTAATTGATCCTTATAAAAGTTTAAATTTAATTGGCGTAAAACTAAATCACACCATTGTGTAGGTATATGCACTACTCATGGTGGTAGTTGCTATTTTATAACTACGTAACTATTAGCAAGCTATATACCAACTTTTATTTAAATATTATTTTTAAGTAAATTACTAGTAATTGAAACAACCAAAACACATCCGACCAGACAAACTCAGGCATAAAAAAACGCACAGGGGTAACCGTACGTTTTTTGTATCCAGGGAGTTTAAGCCACGAATTTACACGGGATCGCCGCTTTATTACTTGGCTTTAAAATATATTCCATTGCTACTTCGTCGCAGTTTTCTTTACGAAGGCACAATTCACAATCTTTCATTACTTTTTCAGGCAGGCTGTCTTTACTGCAAAAAGCAAAATCTTGTTTTTCAAAAAAGTCTGGCACGCGCGTAAGTACAATTACGCGATTAAGTGCCAATTTTTTGGCTTTTATTAGCAAATGGTCAACTAATTGCCGCCCTTGCCCAGTCACCGCACTTTGCGGGTCAATACCCAAAGAGCGTATCTCTGCAAGGCCTGTATCGTATATATACAGCGATGCACAGCCCGACACCTTGCCGTCTATTTCGGTTACAGCAAATTCATTAATTGAATGCACCATATCACTTTTTGCACGCGGCAAATTTTCGCCGACGGTTGCCCAATGTTGAATAAGTTTTGCAATGGATTCAACGTCGTCTAGGTTGGCATCACGAACCGTTATCTGCTGTTTTTTTTTGGCTGCTTTAATTGCGCTAGTGACTTGCTCAATAGAGGTACCGCCAATTGCTTGACGCGCTTTAATACAGGCGTCTATTTCAAGTACCGGATAAACGTCGTCTTCAAATACATCATTTACTGATTTATATTGCTCAAGTGAGAGCTCCTCAAGCGTTTTATCCTCACTTATTGCAAGCTGTACTAACACCCCCACAATATGATGGCCTTCTCTAAAAGGTACCCCTTTAGCCACTAAGTAATCAGCCAGCTCGGTTGCATTTGCATGGCCACCTTTTGCCGCAGCCAATGTACGCTCACCTTTTACTTTTACGCCTTTAATACACGCTTGTGCCATATGAATACAGGCAAGCCATGTTGGCATCGCATCAAAAATGCCTTCTTTGTCTTCTTGCATATCTTTGTTATAAGCAAGTGGTAATGCTTTAAGGGTCATCATCATGGCGCTAAAGGCACCAAATACACGGCCTGTTTTACCACGAATAAGCTCAAGTGCATCTGGGTTCTTTTTTTGCGGCATTAAAGACGAGCCAGACGTAACATTGTCGGCAAGCTCAATAAAGCCCGCTTCACCTGAGTTATAAAAAATTAAATCTTCAGACATACGCGATAAATGAATCATTGAAATTGAAGCACAACTTAATAACTCAACAACAAAATCACGGTCTGAAACGCCATCCAAGCTATTTTTTGTTGCTCCTGTGAAACCTAACCCTTGTGCAAGTGTTTGGCGGTCAATTGGGTAAGCAGTGCCAGCCAACGCGCCACTGCCTAGCGGACAATAGTTCATACGGGCTTTAGCGTCTTGCAAACGGCTTTCGTCGCGTTCTAGCATTTCAACATACGCCATACACCAGTGGCTAAATAGTACGGGTTGTGCACGTTGTAAATGGGTATAACCTGGTAAAATAGTCCCCAGTTCACGTTCGGCTAACGCAACAAATTCAGCTTTTAATTGCGCAATGGCTTTTAAAATATGATCGGCAGTATCACGGCACCATAATCTAAAGTCGGTGGCCACTTGGTCATTTCGACTTCGGCCTGTGTGTAACTTTTTAGCTAGGTCACCCACTTTTTCGATTAAAGCGGCTTCAACATGTGAATGAATATCTTCAGCACCTGAGGTAGCTACAGCGGTTGGATCTGCTTTTACCTCTTCGAGTAACTCGTATAATGCCGATACTAATTCTTTGTGCTCATCGCTTGATAACACGTTCACTTGTTCAAGTGCGCCAGCCCATGCCACAGAGCCAATAATATCTTGCTCTGCTAATTGGTAGTCAAATGGAAGAGAGTCGTTAAATTGCTTAAACGCCTCGTCTGGACCCGTAGAAAAACGTCCGCCCCATAATGCCATGAAATATCTCCAAACCCTGTAATGCCCCTTTTATAAGGGGCGTAAAATTTACTTTTTAGACAACGCCGAAATTCTGCTTGAAAGCGAGAACAAACGAATAAAGCCTTCAGCATGTGATTGGTCATACACATCGTCTTCGCCAAAGGTTGCAAAGTCTTCGCTGTATAGGCTGTTAGGTGATTTTTTCTGAACCGCAGTCACTTGGCCTTTATAAAGCTTAAGTACCACTTCGCCCGTTGCTAGTGTAGACAGCGCTTCTGCACCGGCTAAAATAGAATCTTTAAGTGGCGTAAACCAACGTCCGTCGTACACTAAGTGCGAAAATTCGCCGCCTAATACTTCTTTCCACTTACGGCTTGATTTATCAAGTACCAGCTCGTCTATTGCTTGAAGCGCCGCCATGATCACAGTACCACCTGGGGTTTCGTAACAACCGCGTGATTTCATACCGACTAAACGGTTTTCGACTATATCTACACGGCCAACACCATGCGGTGATGCAATGTCGTTTAATTTAACTAAACAATCATAAGGTTTAAGCTCTTCGCCATTTACAGCAACCACTTCACCTTCAACTACTTTTAATGTTACAAGTTCGGCTTTATCTGGGGCTTGCTCTGGAGAGTTAGTCCAGGTCCATACTTGATCGCTAGGCTCACACCATGGATCTTCAAGCTCGCCACCTTCGTGCGAAATATGCCATGCGTTTGCATCACGGCTGTAAATTTTTGTTGCTGAAGCAGAACACGGAATATCACGCTCGGCTAAGTAATCTAATAGTGATTCACGGCTTGATAAGTCCCACTCACGCCATGGCGCAATAACTTTTAGCTCAGGTGCAAGCGCTGCAAAACACGATTCAAAACGTACTTGGTCGTTACCTTTACCCGTACAACCATGTGAAAGTGCATCAGCCCCTACTTTACGTGCAATCTCTACTTGCGCCTTAGCAATAATTGGGCGCGCCATAGACGTACCAAGTAAATACGTACCTTCGTAAATAGAACCCGTTTTAAGCGTTGGGTAAATGTAGTCACTTACCATTTCGTCTTTTAAGTCAACTACGTAACACTCAGATGCGCCCGAAGCAATTGCTTTTGCCTCTACGCCTTCAAGCTCTTCTGCGCCTTGGCCTACATCGGCAACAAACGCGATTACCTCACAACCGTAGTTTTCTTTTAACCATGGCACGATAGCCGATGTATCTAGACCACCCGAATAGGCTAAAACGACTTTTTTAATTGAACTCATAGGTGTTCCTTAACAAAATTTGGATTTAGTAATGTAACTAGCAGAGCATTTTGCGCATGCATGCGATTTTCTGCTTGTTGAATAATTTTAGATGCTGGGCCATCCATTACCTCAGAAGTAATTTCAAACTCACGGTGTGCCGGTTGACAATGTAATACCGTAGTCGCCCCTGTTTGATCTAGCAATGCTTGGTTTAGCTGATAAGGCATGTATTTTTCTTTAACTTGCTCAAGCGGGGTATCGTCCCCCATTGAAACCCATGTATCGGCGTAAACAACGTTTGCGCCAACCGCCGCTTCTACACGGTCACTTACCATGACTGATGCGCCGTTCATTGCAGCTATTTGCTCAGCCTTTTTAAGAATTTGCGAATCAGGCGAGCTGCCTTTTGGTGTAACAGCAACAAAATCAGTACCTAGCGTTGCCGCTAATAGCATTAATGAATGGGTAACGTTATTACCCTCGCCGAGGTAAGCCACTTTAAGTTCGCTCACATCGCCATGCACTTCTTGAAGGGTTAAAAAATCTGCCAGTGCTTGGCACGGGTGGTACAAGTCACATAAGCTATTAACCACAGGCACAGAGGAGTATTCACCTAACGTTGTTAATGTACTGTGCTGATTAACACGCGCTACAATACCGTCAGCCCATGTAGAAATATTTAGTGCAAAATCTTTTACCGATTCGCGAGCGCCCATAGCGCCATTTTGCTGATCTAAATAAACAGCGTGGCCACCTAAACGATTAATACCAATATCAAACGATAAACGTGTACGTAGGCTTTGCTTTTCAAATAGTGTAACAACTGACTTACCCGCTAGTACTTGGCTGTATTTCTCGGGATTTGCTTTTAAATCACGCGCTAGCTTTAATAAATTAAGTGCGCCTTGTTGGTCTAACTCTAGACCGGTTAAAAAATTATCTAACATGGTAACCCTATGGTGTAATCTTTGTTCCGACATGCTCGCCTTGCAGCAAAGCAGTTAAATTTTCTGGCTTTTGCCAGCTGGAAATATACACACCGCGTCGTAAGTGTAGGGCAGCGTGAAGACTGGTCTTAACTTTGACCTCCATCCCGCCCACAATTACTCCCTCTGCAATTAAAGTCTCAATGTGTTTTGTGTCAAGGTGATGTAACGGCTGCTTATTAGCGTCAAGTACGGCCTCTACATCGGTCATAAAAATAAGCTCTGCATTTAAATTATTAGCAATAGCGGCCGCAGCCTCGTCAGCATTAACGTTGTACCAAAGTCCTTGTTCATCAAATCCTATTGAGCTAACAATAGGTAGGCGCCCGACGTTTAGTAAATCGTTAATAATAGAGTCATCGTTGCTTTCGCACTTACCTACTAAACACAATGCTTTGAGCTTTTGCGATGCGGTTACGCCTGCTTCATAAAGGCTTAAGCCAACAGGCTTGTGGCCAGCAGAAATAGCTTGAGCCATTAGCTGCTTGTTTGCACACCCTGCAAGTGCACCGACTATATGCGGCATTTGTTCAGCAGGGCTAATACGTAAACCTTGATGTTTAGCACTAACAAAACCTGCCTCTTTTAACCATGTATCGACTAATGCCCCACCACCATGCACAATTACAAAGTTATGGTTTGGCTGATTAGATAACACTTCAAATAACGCGTGAGCTGCATTTTCAGTATTAAGTACAGCACCGCCAAGCTTAATAACCCACGTTTTTTTACTCATTAAAACGCTCCTTTTAAGCCTGTGGTATGGTTTAAACCCATAGATAAATTAATACATTGCAAAGCTTGCCCCGCAGCACCTTTAAGTAGGTTATCGATTGCCGCAACAACAATTAATTGCGAGCCTTGCTGTTGCCACCCAATATCAACGTGTGGCTGCTTTGCAACCCCTTTGATTGATGGAATTTTATTGCCTAACAAACGAATTAAAGGCTCTTTTGAAAGCACATCATAAGCCGTTGCTACTTGCTCACTTGTCACCTCAGGTTTTAGTTGCACGTAAATCGTTTCTAAAATACCGCGAGCAAAGTTACCTAAATGAGGTGTAAATAAAACCTTATGGCCCAGGTGCTGTTCTATTTCTGGTCCGTGACGGTGGTTAAATAAACCATATGGCGCTAGCGATACTTCACAAAAATGAGTACCTACACTGGCTTTACGCCCTGCGCCGGTAACACCCGATACTGCATTAATAATAATCGATTGTTCACCCAGTAAGCCTGCGAGCTGTAATGGCTTTAACGCATTCAGTGCCGCAGTAGGGTAACAACCCGCAACAGCCACTAACTTTGCATTTGCAATTGCATTGCTATTCCACTCTGCTAAACCGTATGCCGATTCATTTAGTAGCTCAGGGTGCTTATGTTCAAAGCCATAATAAGTAACGTAATCGTCATTACTTGCTAGGCGGTAACCACCCGATAGGTCAAACACCTTTTTGCCCATCGCTAAAAATTGCGGCGCTAAATCTACACTGACTTTATGGTCGGTACACAGGCATACGTAATCTGCATTCGCGTTAATGTCGTCAAACGCTGATTTGGTAAGAGGAAGTAAAGGAATATCAAGTAAGCCTAAGTGTTCTGGGTATAAATCACTCAGTAATTTATGTTTGTCTAGGCTACCTTCAGATACATAACAACCTGATAAAGTTAAATTTGGGTGTTTAGCAATAAGGCTTGCTAGTTCTGCGCCGCTGTAACCACTTGCGCCAATAATCATTACATTCATTATTTACTCGTTATCTTAAAATTTATTACTACTTACTTATGTTTCGCTTACACTAGCTTAGGTGCTAATTAAGTCTTATTTATTAATGAATTTTGATTATCGTCGCATTATCTTCATGGTGTTACTTAATATATTTATGCTTAAAAAGTGAATTGATATTCATCATAAATACTTTTATATTGTTATGCAATTAAATTGAATAATTATTTTGGGAATTTTTATGTCTCTACCTTCGTTTATTTCTATGTATCAGCAATTAATTGCAGCCCCTTCTATTAGTGCGATTGAAGACAGTCAATGTATGAGCAATAAAAGTGTTATCGAGTTACTTGCACAATGGTGTGAAACTCTTGGCTTTACGTGTGAAATAATAGAACTTGAAGGTAAAAAAGGGCGTTATAACTTATTAGCAAAACGCGGCATTGGCGATGGCGGTTTAATGCTTGCTGGGCATACCGATACAGTACCGTTTGATGATAGCCGCTGGAATCATAATCCGTTTAAATTAACCGAACTCAATAACAAACTTTATGGTTTAGGCAGCATTGATATGAAAGGATTTTTTGCTTTCGTGCTGCAAGCTATAAGCGAGTTGGATGAAAAACAACAAACACAGCCAATTTTAATACTTGCCACTGCAGATGAAGAAACAACAATGGCAGGTGCTCAACAAATTTGTCAGCACCCAAATTTAAAACCAGCGCGCTGTATTATTGGTGAACCCACTGATATGACACCGGTATTTACACATAAAGGCCATATGAGTACAGCTATAAGGGTCGTTGGTCGCTCAGGGCATAGCTCCGATCCCGAACGTGGTCTAAACGCCATTGAAGTTATGCATAAAGTGACTTCAAAATTACTGATCTTGAAAGAGCAATTAAAGAATAAGTATTCACTAAATCACTTTGAAATACCTTACCCTACTTTAAATTTAGGTAATATTCATGGTGGCGACAACGCAAATAGAATATGTGGCTGTTGTGAAATGCATATTGATATGCGCCCACTGCCAGGGCTTAGCGTGCAAGAGTTGCAAGCTTTGCTTCTAGATGCAACAAAAGAGATTAACGAACAATATCCTAACTCAGTGAGTGTAATTGACCTGCACGACCCAATACCGGCATTTACAGGCCATACCGACAGTGCGCTAGTTCAACTTGCAGAAAAAATAGCTGGCCAAAAAGCCATTGCTGTTAATTACTGTACAGAAGCCCCGTTTATTCAACAATTAGGCTGTGAAACCATTGTTATGGGGCCGGGTTCAATTAACCAAGCGCATCAACCTGACGAATTTTTAGCAATGGAAAAAATAAAGCCCTCACAGCACATCATTAGCAATATTATAAAAGCCTGTTGCTTTTAACTAAGCAATAAAAAAGACGCTTGTTAGCGTCTTTTTTATAAATGCGGTATTTACTATTTCATGTATTTGCTTAAATACTTTTTAAATACAGGGTCTGTTTTAGCAAGCTCTTTTTGCTCAGCTAATATCTCTTTTAAAATCACACCCGAGGTAAGCGGGTTAGCCAGTACAACCCTAAACACAACCGTAGGTTGATTATCGTATTGAGTTGGGGTCAAACGAGTACGCGATACAAACGATCGTCCAGACTCACGCTGGCGTTTTTGCATACTGGCTGTAAAACGATTTAGTGAGGCAAAAATATCAATCCGTGTTTTTTCATCAGCCTCAGCAATCGCTTGTTTTATTTGTTTTGGCACATAACGATAAGTGAGCAAGCACAGTTCAGGTTCTGAAATAAGCTCAAAATCTTCATCTGCTTTGATTAAATCAGCAAAGTATTTTGCTTTTTTAATGCTTCTATCGATTAGCATTTCATAGCCTTTACGGCCTATAACACGTAAGCAAGCATGCACTAACATAGCCATACCAGGGCGACTACCTTCGAGTGTGTGACTACCTAAATCTTTAGAGCCCTTACGCAATATATACTCAGCATGATGTTCTATTGCATCGGTTGCAGCGGGGTCTTTAAATAACACCAAACCAGCCCCCATAGGTACATACATTTGTTTATGGGCATCAATTGTAATTGAGTCTGCTCGCTCAATGCCATTCAACAAAGGACGGTACGTGTTCGATAACAACGTTGCCCCACCCCATGCTGCATCAACATGAAAATGACAGTTAATTTCTTGCGCTAAATCAGCCATTTCGTTGAGGGGATCGATATTACCGGTTTCAGTTGTACCAGCAACACCAATAATCGCCATCACTTTAATGCCTTTAGACTCTAGCTCGCGAGCTTTATCTCGCATGGCATTTACATCGACTTTATTGTCATCCGTTGTTTTGATACCAATTAAGTTGTCGCGCCCTAACCCTAATAAATCAACCGATTTCCCTAGTGAGTAATGGCCTCGCTCTGAAATTAAAACCGCGAGCCCTTTATACCCATAATGAAGCATACCAGCCACTAGCCCTTGGGCTGCAATACCTGTGAACTCGCCATCTGGTTTTAATAAACGATTTCGAGCAATCCAAAGCGCAGTAATATTTGCAACCGTGCCACCTGAGCAAAATGCGCCAAGTGAGGTTTTAGCGCTGTGCATCCATTTAGAGTAGAACGCATCATTTTGGCCATAGGCTAAATGATGCATCATACCAAGTACTTGGCGCTCTAAGGGGGTAAATGCCTTGGATGTCTCTATTTTTACTAAATTTTGATTTAGTCCCACCATCAATTTTGATAGAGGTAATAAAAAATGTGGCAGTGCAGAGGTCATATGGCCAATAAAACTTGGTGCAGCAGTATGCACAGAATGCGCAACAAGCTGCTCCATTATGTCTTGAGCATAAGCAGATACAAATGTTGGATCTTCCGGGATCACCGCAGATTGAAAGTCTTTTTCAATTTCATGTAAGGGTTTTTCAATTGCCGCTATATTTTCGTTCAAAAAACCTGCTAAATTACTCGATATCTCAAGCTCAATTTTGCTTAAAGTTGAGTCTGGTGCTTCAGGTACAGTGAATATACGCTTGAGGCTTTCTTTAGAGGCGACGGCACAACGCTTTTGATCCATCTTAATACCTAGTGTGTGTGTTGCTAAAACACCTGTTTAACTAGTGAAAACGCCCAAATATGGCGGTAAGTTAAGCAATAGTGTTTCTAAATAATTGCGCTAACTGTACTGCAATATAAGTAAAATGTCTCGTTAAAAGCCTTAAAAGCAACAACACGCATGACAAAAAAGTGTTAATTTAATTAAAATTTTATTTAATCGAATAAATACTAATTATTTATTGGGCAATTTTGTATTTTAAGTATAATAAAAAAAACAATAAAAAAGGGACAGACATGCTTAAGGGAAGAGTAAAAGTGAGCTGGTTAGTAGCTGGTTTTGCTTTATTTTTAGTCAGCTTAGTTGTCTACATCTATTACACCTACCAAACAACCCGCGCTGAAATTATGGAGTCTGTCGATGCTCGTCTACTTAATGCCGCAGCCACTGTAAAGCATATACTAGGTGATGATTACCTAAATACCATGAATCAAAACGGCCAAATTAATTTTATTGATTATGAAGTCAAAAGCAGGCAGCTTTCAGAGTTTGCACAAGCACTCGGTGTTGAATATGTATACGCGATGATATTAAAAAACAACCGCGTATACTTTACGGCATCTAGCTATACTCAAGAAGATATGAGCAATGGCAAAATAACGCAATATTTAGATATATACCCAGAAGCAACCAATCTCAACATAAGTGCTTTTTACTCCACAGAACCAGTATTTGAAGTTTCAGCGGATCAGTGGGGTCATTTTAAAACGATATTTATTCCTTACGTAGATACTCGAACAGGTACCACTTACCTTACCGGTGCCGATATAACGATTAACGACCTAAACCAAAAGCTGAGTGAAAGCGTTTCTAAAGCAGCTGCTATGGCAAGCTTTTTCTTTTTTATAGCAGCGCTTGTTGCCGCTATTTATGTTTATTTACTTAAGCGTTCATTAGCAACTGACTCCAGTACCGGCTTTGATAACCACATTGCTTTGGAATATTTACTCAAAAAAAGTAATAACCACCATATGCAACTAGCCGTTGTATGGGTGAACGAAATTGAGGATATAAATAGTTTTTACGGCACTGAAATTGGCGACCGAGTAATGAAAAATCTACTTATGCATTTTAAAAGCCGTTGCTCTACTCACTGTCATTTATATCGCTTAGCAACGAATAAACTGGTACTGCTTTCCCCCAAAGAAACACCTTATGAAGAACTTAACGACTTAATTGAAACCTATAATGCCAATACGCCTTTATTAACCGACCCATTCATATACATCACTTTATGTGCGGGCATTGCAACTGGCAATAAGTCACTATTACTTGAAAATGCTCATATTGCTGCCCTGCAAGCAAAACAAGGCAGACATACGGTTATTAATTATTCAAAAGCCCTACATGATGTTAAAACTCAATATCAATACAATGTAGAAATGGCTAAAGAAGTTCACGATGCGTTTGATAACAACCGAATTGTGCCCTACTTTCAACCAATAATAGATACCAAAACTAATCAGGTAGTGCAGTATGAATGCTTGGCTCGGATGGTGACCGCAAGTGGAGAGATTTTAAAACCCGATGCGTTTTTAGATGTAGTTACTCGCTCTAGAATGGACGGGTTATTAACCCGCACTATATTTTCGCAGTGTATTAGTCGCTTTAGAAAGACTAATATTTGCTGGAGCTTAAATATAACAGCGCAAGATATGTTAGACCCAAGTTTAAACGAATATATTACTAACGAACTTAAACGTTACCCACACCCAAGCAATATCACTTTAGAGTTAATCGAAACGCAAGCCATTGCTAATTATTCAGAAGTGAAAGCCTTTATTTCTATGGTAAAAAGTAAAGGGGTAAAAGTCATTATTGATGATTTTGGAAGTGGCTATTCAAATATTTCAAATGTGCTTAAGCTAGAAGTAGATGGAATTAAATTAGATGGTGGATTGATAAAACAAATAATAAACGATAAAGACATTTACTTATTTATTGAGCATATAGCAGCATTTGCTAACCAATTAGATTTACAGCTCATTGCTGAATCTGTAGAAAACGCAGCCATAGTTAATGCGCTACAAAAAGCAAATGTGACGCTTATGCAAGGTAATTACTTTGCTTATCCCGCGCCACAATTCGCTATATCTGAAGATACTAATTTAGCCAGCTGAGTAAACTGTAACGACTAAATATTCTAGCCATACTTAGGTTAAATTAATGATAAGCCGATGACTTTGCTGACCGCTAGCCCAATACTTACGCTCAAACGGAGTGATTGCATCATCTGACTCATAAAGTGTCACTTCGCAGTGATTACCTGTAAGCGCAAGCGCTCTGGCAAACTCCTTTACGTAAATATCCCAATTACTGCGAACCTCTAATTGCCCACCTAATTTAACAATAAACGGAAAAATAGCCGCACCATGCCATCTGCGCTGAATATGCTTTGATTTAGGCCATGGATTTGGGTAAAGCAAATAATGATGCGTAGGCTGCCAATTAGCAGCCACTGCTAAACGCCAAAAATCGTTTAAATCGGCTTGCACTAAAATATACTGCCCGCTATCAGTTTGCTTGTATTCTACGTCGTGCTTATCAAGTCGATGAGATGATTTATCAACACCAATCACCAACGCATCGGGGTGCCGTTTAGCTAAGTTCGCGCTGCTTTCACCCACACCACAGCATGAGTCTAAAATAAGTGGGCCATCAAATGCCTGCACCTTTTCATTAACCTCATCAAATGCCGCTTGCGTGTGAGCAGCAATGGGCTTTTTAAACTCGGCGCTTAAATGCTTATTTACTATTTCATCAAGCTTTTCATGAATACCAGCCTGATTAGATACAATACTTCGAGAATTTGCATCACTCATTAATGTCTTAGCCCCACACCTTTTTTGATTAATGTAAGCGCAACAGAAAATAACACTGTAATGAACACTAAAATAACACCCAATGCGACCGTTAAATCAACATCCGACACACCTAAAAATCCATACCTAAATGCGTTAACCATATAAATGATTGGGTTTATTTGCGATACGTTCTGCCAAAACTCAGGTAGTAACGTAATTGAATAAAATACACCACCTAGATACGTTAGCGGAGTAAGTATAAATGTGGGAATAATACTAATATCATCAAAACTATTAGCGTAAATAGCATTAATCAAACCACCTAATGCAAACACCGCAGAAGTTAAGATAACTGTTGCCATTATTACAAAAATATTATGTATTTGAATATCAACAAACAGTAGCGACACGCAGGTAACAATAAAGCCTACCATCATACCGCGCGTCATACCGCCTCCCATGTAGCCTAATACAATTATATAATTAGGCACCGGAGCAACGAGCAACTCTTCAATACTTTTTTGAAACTTGGTTGAATAAAAACTAGAGGCGACATTAGAGTATGAATTAGTTATAACCGACATCATAATTAAGCCGGGTACAATAAACTCCATGTAACTAAATCCGCCCATTTCACCAATACGCGAGCCAATTAAGTTACCAAAAATAACAAAATACAAACTCATTGTAATAGCCGGTGGTACTAAGGTTTGCACCCAAATACGTAAAAAACGAATACACTCTTTAATCCATATACTTTTTAAGGCTACGCCATATTTTAACATTTATTCGCCCCGCCCTTGCTCTAGTAATCCTACAAATAACTCTTCTAATCTATTGGCTTTGTTACGCATACTCAATACTGTATTACCTTGTGCTGTGAGCTCAGTAAATACCGCATTTAATCCTTGCGATTTTGCCACTTCAACCTCAATGGTATGATCGTCCGTCATGGTGTAGGTATACCCTGGTAATGTGACGGGCTTTGCTGGCATTTTTAAATCAAGCACAAAGGTTTCTTTATCAAGCTTTGCTAATAACGCTTTTATGGTGGTATTTTCTACGATGCGCCCACTATCGATAATAGCGATGTTTTTACACAGTAACTCTGCTTCTTCAAGATAGTGCGTGGTTAAAATAATTGTGACGCCTTGCTCATTAATTTTGCGTAAAAACTCCCACATAGAGCGGCGTAGCTCTATATCTACTCCCGCTGTTGGCTCATCTAAAATCAGCAGCTTTGGCTCGTGCATCAGTGCGCGTGCAATCATTAAACGGCGCTTCATACCGCCAGAAAGCGTGCGTGCCTGCTTGTCTTTTTTCTCAAGTAAACCTAGTTGCTTTAAATACTTATCAGCGCGTTTGTGCGCCTCGCTGCGAGTAACACCATAATAACCTGCTTGGTTAACCAGTATTTGCCCTAACGTTTCAAACTGGCTAAAGTTAAACTCTTGCGGAACAAGCCCTAAATGCGCTTTAGCTGCCTCTAAGTCTGTATCAATATTGTGCCCAAATACTTCAACCTTGCCTTTTGTTTTATTAACCAAAGACGATATAACACCTATGGTGGTCGATTTACCCGCGCCATTAGGGCCTAATAAAGCAAAAAAATCGCCCTCATTAACTTGTAAGTCAACACCTTTAACAGCCTCAACGCCGTTTTTGTATACCTTGGTAAGGCCTTCGATATTTAATGCAATACTTTGCTTACTCATTACTTACCCTCACCATAGCCCCAACGTTTTGTTAGAGCATGCTCAATGTTTAAATGATCTAAAATGCGTGCCACCATAAAATCGACTAAATCTTCTATGCTTTGCGGTTTATGATAAAAGCCAGGGGCTGCGGGCATAATGGTTACACCCAATCGCGATAGCTTTAGCATATTCTCTAAATGGATCTCGCTAAAAGGCGTTTCGCGCGGCACTAAAATAAGCTGGCCACGTTCTTTAATCACCACATCAGCCGCACGCTCTAGTAAATTATCAGATGCGCCTACCGCAATCGCTGATACCGATCCTGCACTGCATGGACAAACAACCATTTTTTTGGGCGCTGCAGAGCCAGAGGCTACAGGACTAAACCAGTTATCTTTACCAAACACTTGTAATTGCTGTGGTTTTGCATCAAATAGCGCATTTAATTGCTCAGTGGCTTTATCTTCATTTGCAGAGAGCTTTATGTTTGACTCAGTATCAAGCACAACTCGAGCCGCACTCGAAATAAGTACATACACTTGATACTGCTGCTCAAGCAGTACTTCAAGCAATTTTAATCCATATGGCGCACCAGAGGCACCGCTAAACGCTAAGGTTATTTTATCTTTAAATTGCAAATTATTCTCCGCTGTATTTATCAGCCAATCCATCAACAAGCTGCTGATGGAGGCCATTAAAACCGCCATTACTCATGATTAGAATGTGTTGATTAGGCTGCACATTTTCAAGCACCGTATTAATAATCGACTGCGTGCTGTTAAAGCATTGCATACCCGCTTTATCTGCTTGCTCTTTCAGTGACCAACTTAAGTTATCTGGCTCAAATAACAGTACATCGTCAGCATCGCGTAACGAATCAAGCAATGTATGCTGATGTACACCCATTTTCATGGTGTTTGAGCGGGGCTCTAAAATAGCAATAATTTTTTCATCGCCAACTTTAGCGCGTAAACCCGCTAAGGTTGTTTTAATCGCTGTTGGGTGATGAGCAAAATCGTCATACACCTTAATACTATTTATGTCGGCTTTGAGTTCCATTCGCCTTTTTGGGCTAATAAACTCGGCAAGTGCATCAATACTGTGACTCACAGCAATTCCCACATGGCGCGCAGCTGCAATTGCCATAATCGCATTTTTTACATTATGCTCGCCAATTGCGCCCCAATTAACCGTGCCTTGCTGCTCATTATTCAAAAGTACATCAAACTCGCTGCCATCGGCTTTAATTAGTTTATAGCCCCAATCGCCATCTAACGTTTCGCTTTCACTCCATAGACCTTGCGATATAACGTCTTCAAGCGCTTTGTCTTGTTTTGGCCAAATGACTTTACCGCTGTAAGGTAGTGTACGCATTAAGTGGTGAAATTGTTTTTTAATTGCATTTAAATCTTCAAAAATATCTGCGTGATCAAATTCAAGATTATTTAAAATTAGCGTACGCGGTAAATAGTGAACAAACTTACTACGCTTATCAAAAAAGGCGGTATCGTACTCATCGGCTTCAATTACAAAAAATGGGGTTTCGCCCACTTTAGCCGACACACCAAAGTTTTGTACTACGCCGCCAATTAAAAAGCCAGGCTTAAGGCCCGCATATTCGAGTATCCACGCAAGCATACTGGCTGTGGTGGTTTTACCATGCGTACCAGCTACCGCAAGTACCCAAGAGTTTTGCAATAAGTTATGCTTTAACCACTCAGGGCCTGAGGTATAAGGTAAGCTGTTATCTAACACATATTCAACACATGGGTTACCTCGGCTCATGGCATTACCAATCACCACCATATCGGGTTTTGGCTCCAATTGAGATACGTCGTAACCTTGAGTGAGCTCAATACCAAGATCTTCAAGCTGGGTGCTCATAGGTGGGTAAACGTTTTGGTCTGAACCTGTCACTTGATGACCAAGTGACTTAGCAATGGCTGCAATACCGCCCATAAACGTACCGCAAATGCCCAAAATATGAATATGCATATACTTTCCTTAAACCGTATGCTCACTTTGCAGCTGTGCAAAGTTTAATGGCGCTATAATGCCAAATTTCGCGCATAGTTACCATTATATGTAGGTATTTTACTAATGCTTAAAGTCATTATCACAAACAAAAAAGCCTTCTAAATTAGAAGGCTTTTTTGCAAAGTAAATTAATCTACATACTTAAAAAAACGATTAAACCTAAGCCTAAAACTAATCGGTAAATGACAAAAGGTAACATTCCCATTCGTTCAATCACTTTTAAAAATAAATAAATACACGCATAAGCAGATAAAAAGGACAGTACCACCCCTAGTAACAATGTGCCCCATTCAACAACGTGGTCGCCCAATGCGAGCTCTACTGTGTAATAAAGCCCCATCATTGATATAACAGGAATGGCGAGTAAAAACGAAAAGCGCGCTGCGCTTTGCTTATTCATGCGTAGCATTAAACCCGCTGTCATTGTAATACCTGAACGAGAGGTACCCGGGATCATAGCAACGGCTTGCGCCAAGCCAATCATTAAAGCCGACTTCCAATTAAGTTGATAAATTGTTTTAACTTGTTTTCCTTTGGCATCAGCGTACCAGAGCAGCAAACCAAAAATAATGGTGGTGGCAGCAATGACCCATGCACTTCGAAGGTATAACTCAACAAAATCCTTAAGTAACAAACCAAATACTGCAGCAGGTATTGTCCCTAAAATAATCCACCAGCCGAGTTTACTGTCGTCTGTTTTACCTTGTGCGCCAAACGATTTAAACCACGCACTGAGAATATCAGCCACTTCTTTACGAAAATAAATGACAACCGCTATCAAAGTGCCCACATGCACTGCAACATCAAAAGCGAGTCCTTGATCTTCCCAGCCTAAAATTTGCGAGGGTAAAATTAAATGAGCCGAGCTAGATATGGGTAAAAACTCAGTAAAACCTTGAATTAGCGCTAAAATTATTATTTCTAAAATACTCATGGGTTAGAAAACTCCACCTTCCATAGTTTTTGTTGAGGGTTATTATATTCATTCCATAATTGAGCAATTGTTTGCTTAGCTACAGGGTGATAAAAACCGGGGGCAACCTCACTGAGAGGCTGTAGTACAAATGCATTTTTAGTGATTTCATCGCGCGGCAATTGCGCAGGGCTGTCACAAATAACATCGTCGTAAAACAATAAATCTAAATCTAGTGTTCGTGGACTGAACTTTTTATCATTAGGTGTACGACCATTATCGCGCTCTATTTCTTTTAGTAACGCACACACTTCAGCTAGCGGCCTATCTGTTTTTGCCCCAACGACCGAATTATAAAAGTTATTACCTACGAAACCTACGGCTTCGCTTTCAAAAACAGACGAATGCTCTATATTTTTAAAATGCGTTTTAAGCGCTTTTAAGGCACTTTGCATATAGTGCACTTTGTTAATATTTGACCCAAGACTAATAAATATTTGCGCCATTTAAACGCTTGCCTTATTGCGAGTTATTTCTACTCCAACAGTTTGTGCTTGCGGCACTGCTGCAGGTTTACTCACTCTAATTTTCACTTGAGTTGTATTAAATTCCGTTAAAATAATATCAGCCAATTGCTCAACAAGTGTTTCAAGTAACTCAACAGGCTTAGCAGTACTATGTGCAATGACGCGTTCGCTTACTTTTGCGTAATCAAGTGCTAAATTAATGTCATCATTTGCGGCAGCGGGTTTAATATCACTTAGCATTTCAATATCAAAATAAAGGCTCTGTTTACTTTCTTTTTCAAAGTCGTACACTCCAATAATCGTGTCGACGTGCAATTGAGATATAAATACCTTATCCATTGATACTCCAAAAGACCAACAACTGTTCTAACTACATAAACTAATTAAAAATTAATATTGTATATGCTTTAATCAGTGTTTAAATATGTAAAAATACCTTCTACAATAACAAAATAACGCGTTGAGCTAAAATTGATAGAAGTATAATACTTTTAACGATAAATTTTGCCGCCAATAATAGCCCAAAAACGATGTTAATTGCATTAAATGTAACGGGTATAACGATAAAAAAATAAGGAACTATGTGTTAGCCATTTTGATGTTTGTTTTAGCGTACCTACTTGGGTCGATTTCGTCGGCTATTTTAGTGTCGCGCCTATTTAAACTCCAAGATCCCCGCACACATGGCTCAAATAACCCTGGCGCAACTAATGTTTACCGCTTAGGTGGCGCTTTTCCTGCTGTTTTAGTTCTTGTTTTTGATATTTTAAAAGGCACAATTCCAGTGTGGGGGGCCTATTTTTTACAACTTGAGCCTTTAGTTCTGGGCGTTGTTGCCGTCGGCGCCTGTTTAGGGCACATGTACCCCGTGTTTTTTAATTTTAAAGGAGGCAAGGCCGTTGCAACCGCATTTGGTGCTTTACTTCCAATAGGTTTATCCCTGGCAGGGTTATTAATTGCTACTTGGCTAATTATTGTTGCGGTAAGTCGCTACTCTTCACTTGCCGCCCTCGTTACCGTTTTACTCGCACCGCTTTATACGTGGTTAATTAAGCCCCTATATACATTGCCAGTGGTTTTTATCACGGTGCTCATTATTTTTCGCCACAGAACAAATATAGTTAGGTTATTTGCGGGTGAAGAACCAAAAGTGGGGGCTAAAAACGCCCCCACCGATGAAAATAAACCAACATAACCCGTTAAATTAAATGGGCTCGAGGCTGTCTATTGGCCAACGTGGCTTGGTTTTCATATCGAGGGTTGCAAACTGACCTGCTTTTAAACGCTGCATTCCGGCATAAGCAATCATTGCGCCGTTATCTGTACAAAACTCTGTACGCGGATAATAAACCTCACCTTTCATCCCTTGCATCACACGCTCAAGCTGAAGCCTAAGCTGGGTATTTGCGCTTACTCCACCTGCAATAACTAAACGTTTGATGCCTGTTTGCTTAAGCGCTCGCTTACATTTAATAACTAACGTATCAATAACGGCGGTTTGAAATGCATGAGCTATGTCAGCTTTAGTTTGCTCGTCTTCATCATTTTCACGAATGGTAATCGACGCCGCAGTTTTTAAGCCACTAAAGCTAAAATCAAGGCCTGGCTTATCAGTCATTGGACGAGGAAAGATAAATCGTTTTGGCACACCCTGCTCTGCTAATTTAGCTAAGCGAGGGCCTCCTGGGTAATCAAGACCTAATAACTTAGCTGTTTTGTCAAACGCTTCACCTGCAGCATCATCAACAGACTCGCCCAGTACTTCGTATTGACCAATGCCTTCAACTTTTACCATCATGGTATGGCCACCAGAAACAAGTAACGCAATGAACGGAAATTCAGGTACGTTTTCTTCAAGCATAGGAGCAAGTAAGTGCCCCTCCATATGATGAACCGCAACAGCAGGAATATCCCAGCCATAAGCCAAAGAGCGACCAATTGAAGTACCCACTAACAGCGCCCCAACCAAGCCTGGGCCAGCGGTATAAGCAATACCATCTAAATCTTCAGGGCCACACCCCGCTTGAGCAAATGCGGCATCAATAAGAGGTAGAGTTTTACGCACATGATCGCGTGACGCAAGCTCAGGAACCACACCACCGTAGTCAGCATGCACTTTTACTTGGCTGTATAATTGATGAGCTAATAAACCTTTTTCATCATCATAAATTGCAATACCAGTCTCATCACATGACGATTCAATGCCTAAAATTCGCATTGTACTTCTCCCGCTTTTTTATCACTACTTAATCAAAGTTCAAGTTACTTAATTTGTTTATAACGTCAAACCAATATTTGTTTGACCATCAAAAACAGCAAATTTTTTCAGCGCTTTTACACTATCTGAAGTAATACGCCCCATATTTTCAACAAAATCAATAAGCTCAGCTAACACTTCAATTTCATACTGCATCAAAGGGTGTTCCCTAACAGCGGTATTGTCTGCAATTTCACCGTCTACTGTCATTTGGTATTCAATAAAGCGCGCAACGGTTGCTTGCGAAATTTTACTAACGCTTACAAATTCTTTATCGTCTTGTGCCATTAAGCCATGCATCAAGCTCAGTAATGACGTTGCCGCATCAATAGCCGGGTATGTACCAAACATATCAAAATCAGCCAGCTCTGGAACATTAGGTTCCACTTTTTCAACTTGCTTTTCTAAATCGATCTTACTTTTTGGTAGCAAGATTTTTTCCCAACAAACATTAAGCGCATTACGAAGTAACGTTTCATCACCAAACCCCGTAGCTTCACTAAATAAGCCGTAATTTGGCAACATACGTTCAATTAGCGCACTTGCTAATACCGCTTTTTGTAAATAGTTTAGCTCTCTAATACGCTGAAAATTATTTGCTTTAGTCATTCTTTAACGTCTCACATGACCAACAAAAATCAAATGTTGATCCATTATGCTCATTACAGTTAGGACATACCCAATCTGGAGCGGATTGTTTTACTTGCTGATAGTTTACCAATATTTGTCGCGCATGGCGCTCTTTTATCGCATAAACCTGCACTCTAACTTGTGCCTGATCGAAAGGAATTTCTCCAAGTGCGCCTTGAAGCATTTCTCCTGCAACTTTACACTCTATCCCGCCTGCTTGAATTAACCCCTTAACAATATTAGCCTCTAAGGTGTTGGCTGCTTGGTAAATTGTTATCCAATTAAATGCACTATCTGTTGTGTTTTTATGAGTTTGCAATATCGACCTCGATTATTTTGTGTGTACAATACTTTAAGGTATTGAGAACGTTATTAAACAATTTTCAAAAAAGGCGCAAGCATGACACTTACAACCCCGGGTCTACTTTTTCCAGCGATATCTTTATTACTTCTTGCTTATACAAACCGATTTTTAGTGCTTGCGCAATTAATCAGAGAATTAAATGCCAGAGAAGGCGAGTCAATTCGACCTGTCGTTGTTGCGCAAATTACCAATTTAAGAAAACGTATAAAACTAATAAGAACGATGCAAGTTTACGGTGTAGGCTCCTTTTTATTGTGTACTTTGTCTATGTTCGCTCTTTTTATTGAGTTTAATACCACGGGTATTATTTTGTTTGGCGTAAGCCTAACCTGCTTAAGTTTATCTTTATTAACGTCTTTATTTGAAATTCATATTTCATGTGATGCAATAGAAATTGAGCTTCAAAATATTGAAAACAAACCATTGAGTAACAGAGCAAACAAAAACTTTGACAATAAAACAAGCTAAAAGACTAAAATTCGTGCAAATATTTTAATTATTGCTTAATCAATGCCCTACTTTGTGGCATACTTTTTCATTAATTAGCATAATAAAGTTATCTAATATTTTATTTATAGATTTATACCTGCTTTTTATTTTAACTTTGCCAGATAGGGATGTTAGGTGAATACTAAACTATTAGCCTTTAGTCTAAAGGTTAATACTTTTTAACATTTTTACACTTTTATTATTGTGCAAACAGATATATTGTGTGATCTATCGGTTGTAAATTTACATATATTTTTTAATAGTTTAGACAGGTAAAACAAACAGAATATTGATGTATCATTACATCACAACTTACTTATAAAAAGGGACTATAAAGTGAGATTTGAGCAATTAGAACAATTTGTAGCACTTGGTGTGTTACGTCACTTCAGACAGGCCGCAGAAAAAACGCAAATTAGTACTTCTGCGCTTACCCGTAGTATTCAAACCCTAGAAGATGAAATGGGCTATGAGCTAGTTACGCGCTCAACCCGCTCAGTAAAACTGACTCCTGAAGGCGAACTTTTTCTTGATTACGCCAAAAATACACTTAGCGAATTAGAAAACACCAAAAAGCGCCTGTTTCAATCTGTTCATGGCAATGCCGATGAAAAACTTATTATTGGTTACACAAATAAGGCGAGTAATATTGTGCCTATCTCATGTGGGCAATTTTTAGCGCAGTACCCACATGTAAAAATTGAAATGCAATTACAAGAACAGCATGAATTAACGCGTAAGCTTCAAGAAGGTGAAATAGACATTAGTGTTTATTCTCAAGCTATAAATAGTATTGGTAGCGATATTCATCTGCCTGATCAGCTTATTTTATTTGTATCTAAACATCACCCGCTTGCCCAAAAAAGTGACATAAGCAAACACGAACTTGACTCCTATTCAGCCTTTGGCTGTTTCTCTCAGTCAAAACAAGTTCAAACCATGCTAAATGAAGCCATTGATTCTTTAAATAAATCATCAACTATTAAAATGGGCAGTATTGAACTGGTTATATCGGGCATTACTAAATCAGATAGTTTTGCAATCGCCAGTATTGAACATGCAAACACAGTGGCAGAGCACACCGACCTGGTTCAGTTAAAAACAAATAAAGACCTAAGCCATGAGCAGTTAGTTGTTCAAACAAATCAACAAACAGCTGTTACTGAACACTTGGCACATTTACTTTCACTCATAAAAAAAGCAGCCACAACAATTAATTAATCCATTGTTATTTTTGAAATAGGTGCAGCACAAAACAATAGCTTTTTACTCTTTTTCGGCTAAACTGGCGCACCTTCAAAAAAAGAACCACATAAATGATCAACTTTTCAACCGATGGTGCGTTTTATAACGATATTGAAAACCGCGGTTATACAGTTATACCCAATGCCATAAACAAAGAACTAATAGCTGATTTAATGGCTGATTGTTATCGTATAAATCCGCACTTTAGCCTTGCTGGTATTGGTCGTTTAAATCATTTACAAATTGACGATAATATTCGAAAAGATAAAACTTATTGGTTTGATGGGTCATCCCAAGCACAATTAACCTACCTAGCTGTTATGGAGAGTATTCGCACAACGCTCAATCGCACTTTTTTTATGGGGCTATTTGATTACGAATGTCACTATGCAAAATACACTCACGGTGACTTTTATAAAAAGCATGTCGATGCCTTTAAAGGACGTTCTAATAGAGTATTTACCAGCGTTTTTTATTTAAATACACCAGGCGAGGGCGGTGAACTTGTAATTTATAAGCCAAAAAGCAAAGATATTGAAATGACTATTGCGCCAGAGGCAGGAACGTTAGTTTTATTTGAAAGCGAGCGCTTTGTCCACGAAGTATTACCAGCTGTAGATAATCGGTATTCAATTGCTGGCTGGTTTAGAAAAAACGCATCAATTAGCGGAATTATTGATCCACCTCGTTAATATAACTAAATGTTAATGGGGTACGAGAATAGTAAACCAGCAAAAATAGCCATACCAACATAATGGTTGTTTAAAAATGCTTTAAAGCATGCGTCTCTATCTCGCCTTAAAATTAACACGTGTTGATAAATAAGCAACGTAACTGCAATTAGTAGCCCGCCCCAAAACGGCATACCTAAATGATTAATCGAACCTATATAAGTTATAAGTGCGATAAATAAAGCATTTAGTATAAAAATGATATGGCGGTCGAAGCGACCAAATAAAATAGCGGTCGATTTAACACCAATTTTTACATCATCATCTCTATCAACCATGGCATACATAGTATCGTACGCAACCGTCCAACATACATTAGCAGTAAACAGCAACCAAGCCTGTATGGGTAATGCATCAATAGATGCCATATAAGCCATCGGAATTGCCCAACCAAATGCGGCCCCAAGCACGACTTGCGGCAATTGGGTATAGCGCTTCATAAACGGATAGCAAAACGCGAGCGCAAGCGCACCAAAAGACAATAAAATGGTGTTAACATTCAGCATTAAAACCAAAATAAACGCTACAAAGATCAGTAATAAAAATAAACTTAGTGCTTCTGCGCTTGCTACCGTACCAGATGCTAGAGGACGTTGAGCTGTACGTTTTACAGAGCCATCTACTTTTCTATCTGCAAAATCATTTATCACACAGCCTGCACTGCGCATTACTACAACACCCAAAGTAAACACTATAAAATTAATTAAGCTCGGCGTACCGCTATTGGCAAGCCATAAAGCCCAATATGTTGGCCATAAAAGCAATAAAGTACCTATTGGCTTATCAACACGCATAAGCTGTAAATAATAAGAAAAATGCTTAGCTTTTAAACCTGCTAATTTCATAAGTAAAGATACGCTCCGGGTAAAAATACTTCCGCCACCAAAAATTGATACTCACTTAACGAAAACACACTGCGGCGACCTAATAATGTTTGTATTGGCAAATTTTGCTGTGCCACTAAATTTTGTATTGAATGTTTGTTATCGAAACGGGCTATTTCAATATTTTGACGAACAAGCTCGGGCTGTTGAAAAATAACATCGCCTAAAGGACGTTCTCCCATATTATGAAGCGAGTTGTGAGTTTGGTTATTCGGCAGCCAACTTTGAGCGTAAACCATGGGGTGATTATCGCATAATAAAAGCACTTCTCTGTTTAACGCCGATGACGTTTTGCAGTCTAGTAATTGCTGCTGTTCATGGTTTAAATTAAATGTCTGTTCGCTAAGTACTTTTACACTAAAAGAAGTTGCTTTACTTTTTAGTTTAGCGGTTAAAGAGCGCGGCTCAAAAAGCCATTCTCGCTCTGTAGGTGTTAAGTCATCGGTTTGTAAAGCCGATAGCCAGTTAGCTGATAAAGATAAAGGAAAAGTTGCCACAATAACTCAATAAAATATAATCCAAGTAAATGATAACATTGCCTAAGCATTTGAAAAAGTGCCTATTCACCAACCCAAGTAACTAATATAAATAATTGCTTGGCGCTGTTTATTACCTATTATTAAGTATAAACTATTTACAACAGGTTTTCGGAAACGCTTTAAATATGAAAAAAATAGTATATGTGGGTCTTTTTACATTAATTATGAGTTTAGTGAGCCTGAGTGCCCGAGCAGAGTCAACGGTTGGTTACTTTGGTTTTGAACCTGACATAATCACTAATTATATTGGCGCATCAAGTAAAAAGATGGGTTATGTGCGCGTTACCGTTGACTTAATGCTAAGTGATAATTCAGACATCGCTGTTGTTGAGCATCACACCCCTTTATTAAGAGACGCTATTGTAGAAATTTTATCGAAAGAGCCTGAAGAAAAAATAAAGTCATTAACTGGTCGCGAAGAAATTCGCGCAAAATGCATAGAAAAATTAAAAAGCCTGTTAAAAGAAGAAACAGGCCAGGAAATTATTCGTGAAGTGTTATTTACTAAGTATTTGTACCACTAAGTTCAACCACCTTTAGGCTCATTAGTAAATAGTTGGGCGGTATAGGCAAACGCCATTCCGCTCAAAAGTCCACCTAAGTGTGCCCAATTAGCCATTCCAAAAAACAGCACATCAGCAAAGCCAAGCACTAACCAAACAAGCATAAAACCTACAATTGAGGTACTCACTAATGCCGGTTTATGCGGGTTTAAAAAACTATGAATCCAACAATAACCTAGCAAGCCGTATACCACGCCACTTAAACCGCCAAAATTAGGCCCAACAATTAAATATTGCGCCCAGCTACTGATTAAAGCAGTAACAAAAAATAGCCCTATTAGACTCAATTTTCCACATTGCTTTTCAATATTGTCTCCAAGCGATACCCACCATATTAAATTAAACACTATGTGGATTGCGCTAAAGTGAACCAAGGCCGGCGTTAACCAAGTTATAGGAGACGAGGGATCAAATTGTAAAGCAGAATAAATACTCTCAAACCCACCCAATAAAAACGCAACATAAATAACAATACTAAATACACTGACTGACTGATTAAGCCAACTCAGCGCTTTAAATCGCGCTATGAGATTTAGCGATTGCCCTTGATACTTTAGGGGCGATTGCGTACTACCTACATGCCAAGAAGCTTGCTGATATCGTGGATGAGAGGGATTTTGAGTAAACTCAATCCAAAGCTGTTGTACCTGGTGAAAATGCTCTTCAGATACACTAATAACAACATGGCTACCATCGGTTGAATGTAGGCGCCCATCTAAACCTTGGCTTTTTAAATAATCTATAAAGCCTTGTGCGGCACGCGGGTTATTTAAACTGCCAAGTTCTATCATCGTTCTACTTTCTCGCTGTAGGCTGCTTCCCAAGCTGTAAAACCGCCATCCATGCTATATACATCCTCAAAACCTTGCTCAACTAAATAGCTTGCAGCACCTTGCGAGCTCATACCGTGGTAACACACAATAATAATGGGCTGATCGAACTCTTTTTCCATCATAAACTGTGCAATATTGGCATTTGATAATGCCTCAGAGCCTGGGATATGGCCCGCTTGATATGAGTTAGGATCGCGTATATCTGCAATTACTACGTCTTCTTTGTCTAATAACTCATGCGTTTGCGCAATCGATATATGTTTAAATGCCATTGAACTCTCTTTAATAAATAAAATAAAAAAGGCGGCCATAGCCGCCCTTCTTGTAATTTTTTATGGAATTAATCCCAATTTAAAATTACTTTTCCTGACTGACCTGAAATCATCATATCAAAGCCAGCTTGGAAGTCATCTACAGAATACTGATGCGTTATGATTGGGCTTAAATTAAGACCTGACTGAATCAAACTTGCCATTTTGTACCAGGTTTCAAACATTTCGCGACCATAAATACCTTTAATCACTAAACCTTTAAAAATAACTTGGTTCCAATCTACCGCCATATCTGATGGCGGAATACCTAACATGGCAATTTTACCACCGTGATTCATGTTATTAAGCATTGAATTGAATGCGCTTGGCACGCCTGACATTTCAAGGCCAATATCAAAGCCTTCTGTCATGCCTAAATCGGTCATAACCTCTTCAAGCTTTTCGTTGGCAACATTTACCGCGCGAGTTGCACCCATTTTACGAGCAAGCTCTAAGCGATATTCATTTACATCAGTAATTACTACATGACGCGCGCCTACATGTTTAGCAACGGCTGCAGCCATAATACCAATTGGACCAGCGCCTGTAATAAGGACATCTTCACCCACTAAATCAAACGAAAGCGCTGTGTGTACCGCATTGCCAAACGGGTCAAAAATAGACGCTAGTTCATCTGAAATGTTATCTGGAATTTTAAACGCGTTAAATGCAGGGATCACCAAATATTCAGCAAACGCACCTTCGCGGTTAACACCAACACCTGTGGTATTACGACATAAATGAACACGCCCAGCACGGCAGTTTCGACAATGCCCACAGGTAATATGACCTTCGCCAGAGACGCGGTCACCAACAGCAAAACCACGAACTTCTTGGCCCATATCAACTACTTCACCAACGTATTCGTGGCCAACTACCATAGGCGTAGGAATCGTTTTACTTGCCCACTCGTCCCATTTATAAATATGAACGTCGGTTCCACAAATAGCCGTTTTGCGAATTTTAATAAGCAGATCGTTGTGGCCAACTTCTGGTTTTGGCGCATCTGTCATCCAAATGCCCGGCTCTGCTTTTAATTTAGATAATGCTTTCATGAATTACACTCAACAAAAAACCGAAAAGACTTCGGTTTATTAAAAATTAAATAACGCCCATTTCTTTACCAATACGAGTAAAAGCTGCGATCGCTATATCAAGCTGCTCGATACTGTGCGCTGCTGAAATTTGCGTACGAATCCGAGCTTGCCCTTTTGGTACTACTGGGAATGAAAAGCCAGTCACATAAATGCCTTCTGCAAGTAATTTGTCTGCCATAAGTGATGCCACTTTAGCGTCGCCCAACATAACGGGGATAATGGCATGGTCTTTACCTGCGCAGGTAAAACCCGCCGCTTCCATTTGTTCACGGAAGTACTTAGCATTTGACCAAAGCTTAGCCCGAAGTTCGCCGCCATTTTCAAGCATTTCTAGCACTTTAATTGATGCTGTAACAATCGAAGGAGCTAGTGAATTAGAAAACAAGTATGGACGAGAGCGCTGGCGTAGCCATTCAACAATTTCTTTTTTACCTGAGGTGTAACCACCTGATGCGCCGCCAAGTGCTTTACCTAATGTACCAGTAATAATATCTACTCGGTCAAGTACATTACAATACTCTGGTGTACCTTTACCGTTTTCGCCAACAAAACCAACTGCGTGAGAGTCATCAACCATAACAAGAGCATCGTACTTATCGGCCAAATCGCACACGGCTTCTAAATTACAAATTACGCCGTCCATAGAGAACACGCCGTCGGTAGCAATGAGTTTAGTTTTAGCACCCGCTTCGTCTGCAGCAATAAGTTGCTTTTCAAGGTCGCTCATGTCGTTATTCGCATAGCGAAAACGCTTAGCTTTACATAAACGAACGCCATCAATAATTGACGCATGATTTAATGAATCTGAAATAATGGCATCATCTGGCCCCAAAATTGTTTCAAATAAACCTGTGTTCGCATCAAAACAAGAAGAATATAAAATGGTGTCTTCGGTTTCTAAAAATGCACTAATTTTTTGTTCCAGTGTTTTGTGAATGTCTTGCGTACCACAAATAAAACGCACAGAAGCCACACCAAAACCATGCTTACTTAAGCCATTTTGGGCAGCTTCAATTAGCTCTGGGCTATTAGCTAAACCTAAGTAATTGTTAGCACAGAAGTTAATAACACTACCAGAGGCAACTTCTATTTGAGCTTGTTGCTGAGACTTAATAATACGTTCGTTTTTGTACAAACCTTCTGATTTTACGTCTTCAATTTGCTGTTGTAGCTGGCTAAAAAAAGCAGATGCTCTCATCTGTGTTCTCCATTTAATTGAACGGGTAAACAACAACATTTTAGTTACTGTTTAAGATGGGGGGTATTGTAAAAGTTTAGCGAAGAAAATGCACGGTTTGCAGTTCGTCGCAAAGTGGCTAACTGGCAGGAATTCCTGCCAGTTTACAGCCAATTAGGGTAGGATTACTTACCTGCTTAAAAGTGCAGTTAACTCATTGATTGAATCAATAACTAAATCAGCATGTTGAGGTGCATCACTCGGTAAATCTTTACCAGACCTTACTAATACTTTTACGCCAATACAGGCGTTACTGGCCGCTTGCATATCACTAAGCTTGTCGCCCACCATAATACTTTTTTCTGGGTCGATGCTATGGGTATCAATACCCTCAAGCAACATACCCGGTGCGGGCTTTCTGCAATTACACTGTTTTAAATACTCAGGTAATGCCTTTTTTGGGTGGTGAGGACAAAAGTATACATCGGCCACTTCGATGTCATGCGCACTAAATTGGTTTTTCATCCAACCTGTAAGCATTAGGAAATCGTGTTGTGTGTAATATCCTCGCCCAATCCCCGATTGGTTGGTCACTATGATTATTTTATAGCCTGCATCGTAAAATGCTTTACAGGTACTAAATACACCGTCAATAAATTCAAAATCTTCACTTTTATATACATAACCATGATCAATATTAACGACTCCATCACGGTCTAAAAAAAGGGCTTTATTTTGTTGTAGGCTCATTTTAATGACTCTTTTTTTACAACATGGTCAAACATTGCCTTTACGCTTTCTACGCTTATCTGGCTCATTAAATCATCGCCTTTAACGCGGGTGCCCCACGGTACTTGCTGCGCCGTTTTACCGGTTTGATTAAGTAAGTTTTGATGGTAAACCTCAACGACGTAGTTTTGGTATAAATAGGGGCCTGTGCGTGCAGGGTTTGAATGCGCATATAAACCAATAACAGGCGTGCCAACGGTTACTGCCATATGAGCAGGCCCGGTATCAGGGGCAAGTACTAAATCAGCTCTTTTTAATACACATAACAGCTCTTTAAGCTTAGTTTTGCCAACTAAATTTAAAATAGGGCTATTGCAATGTTTAATAATATTATTCGCTAAGTTTACTTCAAGCTCGGTAGGCCCGCCGGTTAAAGCAACGTTAAAACCTTCCGCGTGTGCGTGATCAGCTAGTGCAGCATAGCGTTCAGGCAACCAATTGCGCTGAGCTTTACTAGCCGCTGGCGAGATAACAAATAGCTTGTTAGCTAAATACTCTTGCCCTAATAACTCGTCTGCTTTGCTTTGATCTTGTGTGCTGTAAGGCATTTGCCATGAAGGCGTATAATCATCGACACCTATTGCATTAGCAAAACCTTTAAAGCCCTCTAATACATGCGACTCTTTTTGCGCTGCTATGCGTTTATCTATAAATAAGCTGTGTAGCTCTTTTGAGCGCGCCCAATCAAATCCTATTTTTACTTTTGCAGGTATACAGCGTGCTACAAAGCCTGCTCTTAATGCCACCTGCATATTAAGAAGTACGTCAAACGGCTTACCTTTAAAGGTATTTTTTAATTTCTTAAGCGCAGCGTTACCTTCTTTTTTATCAAAAATTACCAGCTCTACGCCTGGTAAATCAGCAAGTAACACAGCCTCTACTTTACCCATTACCCAGGTTATTTTTGCATTAGGGTGCGCTTTTTGAATTGCTTGAACAGCACTAACCGCATGGCAAACATCACCAATAGCAGAGAGTCTTAAAATACAAATAGAGGAGTAATTAGGCACTTGAGTCACGCATTCCGTTAGGCTTTAAATAATAGGTTAAGATCTTAAATTATACTCGCGTTAATGCAAGCACTTATCCTGCGCCATAAAACACGTTAATATAGGCGCATTATTGAATTATTTTAACAAGCTATGTTTAATACACTAAAGCAAGGCAAACACACTATTTTAAGCCATCCAGATTATTTAAACCTTGTTGATATAAACTGGTTTGATGCAACTTATTGGCAACAGCAAAATAAAATAGTGGGTACTAAAAAAGGCCGTGCTACGGCATGGTTTTTTAAACACGATAACTTAACCGCTGTGCTCAGGCATTATTGGCGCGGTGGATTAGTTGGTAAGGTATTAAGCGATCAATACCTTTACCCTGGCCTTGAAAATACGCGCGTTTACAAAGAATTTAGCTTAATGATAAAGCTTATTGAACTTGGCCTAAATGTGCCTAAGCCCATTGCAGCTAAAGTATTTCACAATGGTTTAATTTACCGCGGCGATATAATTACACAAGCGGTAAACGGCGCTAAAAGCCTGCTCGACATTTTAATTGAGCGCCCTTTAAATAATGATGAGCTTGAAAATATAGCCAGCACTCTTGCGTTATTTCATATTAAAGGGGTGTACCACGCTGATTTAAATATCAATAATATTTTATTTAATGAAGATGGCGACGTATATGTTATCGACTTTGACCGGGGTGAAATTAAGCAGCCAAACGCACAGTGGCAGCAAGCTAATATGGCTCGCCTTGCACGTTCATTTTTAAAAGAACAAGGCCGGAACAATAGCTTTTGTTGGCAAGGTAACGACTGGAAAACTTTGCATACTATTTATAAGCAAAAGCTATCTGCTTAGCGCTAAATACTGCTGAGAAACTTGCTCTGCACTCACTTTTTGCAAAATATCGGCGCTTTCCACGCTCGGCTTATTTGCTAAAACGTGTTTTATTTTAGCCGCTAGCTCTTCGCTATTTCCTACAGGTACTAAGTAATTAGCCAGCTCGCCTGTTAATATTTCACTCGGCCCGAAGGTACAATCAGCACTCACTACAGGTGTACCCACTGCTAACGCTTCAATTAACACTGTTGGCAACCCCTCAAAGTCAGAGCTTAAAACTAATGCCTGCGCGTGTTTAATCCAATTATACGGGTTTTGTTCAAACCCGGGGACAACTAATCGCTCTGCAATACCATACTCTTTTGCAAGCTTAAACGCTTTTGCTGGCTTATTACACAAAAGCACTAATTTGTATTTTTTATCAAGTTTGGCAAATGCTGCAAATAAAATATCGTGGCGCTTTTGCTTAGCTAAGCGACCAACATGAATTAAATAAGGAGACTGCGGGATAGCCGTATTAATTTCATCTGATTGGCGTTTTATTTCAGCTAAGTTAAATGGATTATAAATAGTAGTTATTGCGCTTGGCGTAATTAAATCGCCTTCCATGATTTCTTGCTCTACCCCTTTGGATACACAAACTAGTGACTTACCATTTAGGTTTTGTTTTGATTTTTTAAGATAGCGATAAGAAAACGGGCCTAATTTTTTTTGCCTAGCCAGCTCTGCGTTGACTGAGTTATGTACAACAAAATGTACATTTTTAACTGCACTTTTAGCAAGTAAATTATTACTTCTATCAAGGTTTGAAAGCACTAAATCTATCGCGCCTATGTCTTGTTGTTTATTGCTAAACCAGGCTTCTAACATTACAACGCTTTTATTTATGTTCCAAAAACGGTCTACTTTTGAAGCCCTATNAGAAAATAAACTATCGACCTTAACGCATTCAGGAATATCGTATTCAATGGAGCTTGCAAGTGATAATAAAGTAACATGATGCTCAAGTTCAACAAGCTGCGCAGCCAAAGTAAGCATCACTTTTTCTGCGCCACCGCCAACAAGAGAGTCAATTACTATCACAATGTTCATGCATGGCTTCCTACGAGCATATTTTTTACAGCACTGGTAATTACGCTATAGCTTTGAGGGTTCTCTAATTTATGGTATTTAATTAAGAGAGATTTGTAGCGACTGTCTTCTATTGCGTGTTCAATTTTAGAGACTATATCATCAGCATTAAGGCTTGCTTTAATAACTACACCTGTATTAACACAATTTTCTAGGCGAGCGTGTTGATCCTTTGAAATAGCGCAAGCTATTACAGGGGTTTGCAATGCAATGGCCTGCAACAAAGTATCACCAGCACTTAATAAAGCCAGCTTAGCCTGACTCAACAAGGCTAAAAAATCCGTTCCCTCTAAACTTGTTAAACAAATAATCTCGCTTGTTTTTGGTATTCTTTTTGTATAATTAGAACCAAACACGACCACTGTTTTTAAACCCGTTTTTTTTCCCGCTTTAAGCGCGGTCTCGAAGTAGGTGTCTGCACAATTTAAATTATTAAATGTATGTCCACCAGAGCCTGCATTTACTAATAAGTAGTTATTCTCTTCAAGCCCATATTTGTTCAAAACTTGCTTTTTTTGCTCAACTGAAGCGTGTGCAACGAAAGGGCCAACATTATACGGGTGAGCAAGGGGAAACATATCTAGCTTTGTATTTTCCACCCAACTTAAAGGCGCAATGCAATAATCTGGCTGTACAACCCAATGCGCATCAATTAAATTTGCACGGTTTAGCTTTAACCCTTTTGCGCGCTTTTTTTCATGTTGAGAGATAAAAACAACTTTAGCGCCAACCTCTTTTGCCGCTTTCATGTGTGCTGCGCGCCCAGCACAATCAAATACAACTACGTCTGGTTTGTATGCAGTAATAAAGTCGCACACTAATGTAACTTCTTTGGTTGCTGAAGTCTCAAGTAAGGTGGTATCAAAGGGGCAATTATCAGCGTAGGCTGTATACTTATTTAAAATAAAATGAATATCAAGCATCCCAGCAAATTCGGCGAGTAACCCATTAGCCAACGACAACGAGCGCATATATTCACCAATTCCTTCTGGTGACGATACTGGAATAAATAAAAGTCGTTTGTTGCTCATTGCATTCTCAATTTCCTATTTGATCTTTAGTATATCAATCAGGCCTTTGTTACGATAGATAGGTTACATTTTTATACATTTAATTGACCCTATAAATTTGAATATTTACTGCAATAACATACTTAGATTGGTAAACTTGCCAACAATCTTAATCACAAGGACCTGAACTTTGCGACACAGAATTTTTATTCTTTCAACATTATTTAGTGCTATCAGTTTATCTGTTAATGCTGAACCATGGGTTAAACCAGATGACTACGGACTAAAAGCTGATATACAACAGCTAGCCGACGCCGGTATTATTTTAGCGCCGGTAACAACATACCCGTTAATGTGGAAGAGCTTTATTAATGATGTTAACAGTATGCCCATCGAGCAATTATCTCCAAGCTTGCAAGACGCATTACTGCGTGTTAAGCATCGTTATAAATCTGAAAACGCAAGTTCACATAGTGTGCAATTATCAGCTTATGCAGCCACAGATCCAATACATACAACGAGCTTTGGCGCTACAAACACTCAAGAATCTGAATTAAGCGCAGCATACGCTTACCTTGGGGATAATTTTGCAGCAAAGATTGCTATTAACTACCGAAACGATGGCAAAAAGTGTCTAATTGAAGGTAAAACAACTGATGATATAGCCTTAGATGATCAAGCGCTTGAAGATTGTAACGACACTTCATTTGACGATAGCTATTTAGCATACCGCTTAGGTAATTGGATTTTTAGAGCCGGCGCCGTAGAGCAATTTTGGGGACCTGGTGTTGATAACAGTTTAATTATATCAGGTAATGCCAAGCCACTACCTGCTCTGAGTGTAACGCGTGAGCAAAGCACTGCGTTTGAAACCCCATGGTTAAGCTGGTTAGGGCAATGGAGCTTTACAGCTCAAATGGCAAAACTCGAATCAACCCGCGTAATTCCTGATGCATTACTTTGGAGCAGCCGTTTAAATATTCGCCCAGTTCAACAGTTGGAAATAGCGGTAAGCTGGTCTGCACAATGGGCTGGCGAAGGACAACCTGGCTCTGCTGGTGATTTTATTGATGTAATTACCGGGCAAACCCAGTGTGTAGATGGCAATGAAAGCTGCGATAGCTCATTAGAGTCTAAAATTGGTAACCAGCTAGCAGGTATTGACGTTCGTTGGGCTGATACATTATTTAGCCACCCATACGCTATTTATGCCAGCACCATAGGTGAAGATGCCAGCTCACAATTTAAACCAGCCGATAGAGCTTACTTATTTGGTGTGCAAACGACCCAACGCATTTATGATCAAAATGTATTAGTGAATGTAGAATACATAGATACAGGTGTTTCGTGCGCAGCGGAATCAACCAATGAAAACTGTTATTACGAACACACTGATTACAAATCAGGTTACCGCTACCACGGCAGAACTATAGGTTCAACGTTTGATAATGACGCACAATCTGTAGTATTAACATTATTAGGTCAACTTTCGAATGGTGATGACTGGCAGGTAAAATTACGTAGCGTGGATTACAATAGTGATAATAGTGATAAAGCCCCTGATAATCCTGATATAGGTAATACAATTACTAAGACGGGTTATAACTCAAAACAGCTTGAACTTCGTTACAGAAAAATCACCATGGGTGGGCGTTTAACACTAGGTGCTTTTGCATCTCAAAATGACGATGCGGAAAATGACACATCTGCCTTTGCTAAATACGAATATAACTTTTAGCCAGTATTTTAAATACACTTTATTCAGGCTTTAAAAAAGGGGATGAGAGCAACGCTTTCATCCCCTTTTTTATACGCAAAATATACTTACTGCTTTATTTTGCTAATCACTTTTGATGTAGAACAACCATCTAAAAATGTTAGCACTTCTACTTTTCCGCCATGGCGCAGTACATGATCGGCCCCTGCTATTTGCTCTACAGTATAATCGCCACCTTTTACTAAAATGTCAGGGCTTATTTGCTCAATTAATTTAGCGGGTGTATCGTTTTCCTCAGCGCTGCCAAAGGGGATTACCCAATCAACAGAGGCAAGTGCACTTAATACCATTGCGCGCTCATCAAGTGGATTTATTGGGCGCTCAGGGCCTTTTAAACGGGTAATAGATTCATCATTATTTAACCCAACAACGAGTCTATCTCCGCGCGCTTTAGCTTGTGCTAAATAGCGCACATGGCCTGCATGTAAAATATCAAAACAACCATTGGTAAATACAATGGTTTCGCCGTTTTGTTTTGCAAACTCAATATGCTGTAGCACATCATCAAATGGGGTTTGGTAGTGCTCGCCATTTGTGTGTAAGTACTGGCCTAACTTTTGACTTAGCTCTTCTGGTGACACTGTGGCTGCACCCAATTTACTTACCACAATGCCTGCAGCTAAATTAGCAATTTCTACTGCATCTTTAGGGGGCATACCTGCTCCAAGCATTACAGCTAAAGTTGCAATTACGGTATCACCTGCGCCAGTTACATCGCTTACTTCTAGCTGCTGAGCTGCAAAGTCGTGCTTTTCATCGGCATTAATTAACGACATACCTTGCTCTGAGCGTGTAAGTAGCATGGCTTTAATACCATTTTTACTAATAAGCTCACGAGCACTTTGCGCTAAAATCTCTTCAGAGCCTGTTTTACCGCCTGCTAAATTAAACTCATGTAAGTTAGGCGTAATGTAGTCTGCGCCCTCGTATAAGTGTAAGTCTGGCGATTTAGGATCGATAAGTACGGTTTTACCCGCCGCTTTTGCAATACTCACCATCTCTTTAATTAAGCTGAGCGAGCCTTTACTGTAATCAGAAAACACCACAAAATCGTATTCATCAAGCACCAGCTCTAAGCGATTTAATAACAGCTGGCTATGCTGCTCAGTAAATGTCTCTTCTAAATCAAGGCGCACAAGTTGTTGATGGCGGCTAATAACGCGCATTTTAGAAATAGTCGGTAAATCACATACACTCACAAGCTGTGAGCTTATTTTTTCACCTTTTAAAATTGTTTCTAAAATTTGCCCACTTTCATCTTCACCAATTAAGCCAAGTAACCCTACTTTGGCATCAAGCCTAGCAATGTTTTTAGCAACATTGGCAGCGCCACCGGCTTTGTCTTCAAACTTGCTTACTTTTACTACAGGTACTGGCGCTTCTGGCGAAATACGCCCAGTGTCACCGTACCAGTAGCGATCAAGCATTACATCGCCCACCACTAAAATACGCGCTTTAGATAAGTTTTTTAATAGCGATAAATCCATTACTGCTGCTCCGCAACAACCATATCTATGGCTTCACATAACCAGTGGCCAATAAACATATGCGCTTCTTGAATACGTGCTGTTTCATCGTTTTTGATAATAATTGGCAGCTTGGCAATGTTTTTTACTTTTCCGCCATCACGACCTGTTAATGCAACAGTATACGCGCCAATTTTATTAGCAGCTTCAAGTGCTAAATTAATATTTGCACTGGTACCTGAGGTTGTTAAACCAATCACTAAATCTTCTGGTTTACACAGCGCCTGAACTTGGCGCTCAAACACGGTATCAAAATGGTAGTCGTTACTGTGCGCAGTAAGAATTGACGTATCAGTTGTGAGCGCCATAGACGCAAGCGGTCCTCGCTCTAATTTATAACGTACTACAAATTCGGCCGCTAAATGCTGAGCATCCGCTGCACTTCCGCCGTTACCAAACCAAATAACCTTACCACCAGCTTGTAATGCACTATGGCATGCTTCTAATAACTGCATAGACTCTTGATGATAAGCCTCCATCGTTTCAAATAAGGCTTGATGACGGTTTAAACTTTCAACGTAGCTTGTTGCCACAGAATCGATAATTGACATGAAAAATTCCTCTAGGAACTGAAATGGCAGGAAAAAATGAAATCCATTATTCCACAGTTTTATTTAGTTGTGTGTATTTTATAGGAATATAGCTGAACTGGAACATAATTTAGTGCTTCACATGTTCAGAAATTATCACTTTCGCGTTAAACTAAGGGCACTTACCTCAATAAAAGTTCAGTATGGCACGCATTTTTTACTCATTCGCTTTAATTTTAATTAGCCCGCTGATTGTATTTTACTTATATGTATTAAGAGGTAAAAAAAACAAAGGCTACCGCGCACACTTTAAAGAGCGCTTTGGCTTTGTGAGCAAAAGCTTATTTACAAGCAAAAGCAAACCGTTAGTTGTGCACTGCGCCTCTGTAGGTGAAGTACTTGCAGCTGCACCACTTATTAAAGCGCTGCAAAAACAACATCCCCAGCTTAATATACTTATTACCTGCAATACCCCTACAGGGCGCGAGCAAATAATTAATCAGTTTAAAAATACCGTGGCGTGTAGTTATTTACCTATGGACTTTGCGTTTTCGACCGCCCGATTTTTAAAACGTATTAACCCACAAACACTATGCATATTAGAAACCGAGCTTTGGCCAAACTTAATGGCAATAAGCCATAAAAAGAACATTCCGGTACTGGTACTTAATGCACGCTTGAGCGAAAAATCGCAACAAGGGTATCAAAAGGTTACCAAGTTAACGCAAATAATTATGCGTTCAATCACGGTACTTGCAAGTCACAATAAAAAAGATGCCGAGCGGTTTATTGAGCTAGGTTTACCCCCCTCAAAAAGCCATGTTACAGGCTCAATAAAGTTCGACATTACGCCAAGCGACGAACAACTGACTAAAGTGGCAAATCTTAAATTCGTGTATAAAACTCAAGAGCGTTTTGTATGGGTGGCAGGCTCGACTCACCCACTTGAGCACGAAATGATATTAAACGCCCATCAGCAACTATTAAAAAAGTACCCAAATGCACTTTTAATCATTGCCCCGCGACACCCTGAACAGTTTGATAAAGTAGCCGACACGTTAGCTCAAAGCCCACTTAGCTTTAGTCGTCGCAGCAACAATAACTATCAAAACGAACACGTACTATTGGCCGATACACTTGGCGAACTGCAATGTTTATATGGCGCTGGTAATGTAAGTTATGTAGGAGGTAGTTTAATTCGCCGCGGCGGGCATAACCCACTTGAATCTGCAGCTTTTTCAGTTGGTGTTATAACTGGCCCATATACGTATAACTTTGATCATATCTACCCTGAACTTATAAAGTTAAAGGGGGCTGTGGTTGTTGAAAACACTGATGAGCTTGCTACACAGTTAATTAATTTAAGCCAAAACACTAAAGCCTGCCAAACTTTAGGGAATAAAGCGCAGCAGTGCGTATTAAAAAACCAAGGCGCCATTAAAAAAACATTAACCATAATTAATCAGTATTTAGAGCCATAAGCATGACCAATTTAGCTATTACTCAAACCCGTGAGTGGGTATCGTCGGTTATTGTAAAATATAACTTTTGCCCATTTGCCCGCAAAGAAGTTGAGAACAACTGCATTCATTATGTGCTTAGCCCAGCAGTAAAAATTGATGATGCGGTAATGGATATGCTTGAGCAATGTACTCAGCTTGATCAAAATCCAGAGCGCGAAACTACATTAATATTGTTTGATAACGGCTTTAGTGATTTTGAAGACTTTTTAGATTTAGTTGATTTAGCCAATGCGCTACTGGTTGCACAGGGCTTTGAAGGTAAATATCAAATTGCTAATTTCCACCCTGACTACGTTTTTGCCGACAGCGATGAAGATGATGCCGCAAATTACACAAACCGATCACCCTACCCTACACTGCATTTAATTCGCGAACTAAGTATGAGCGAAGCACTTGATAACTATAACGAGCCAGAATCTATCCCTGAGCACAATATAAAACTTGCAAGGCGCAAAGGCATCGACTTTTGGCAGCAGCTTTTAGAAGGTATAAAAAAACCGAGCGCATAACCGTTCGGTTTTTAAGTATCAAATTCAATATTACTTTTTAACCCAGCTGCCATTTACTTCAACATAATCACCACTTTGGGTTTTTTCGATTGTTTTAGCCGCAGCGAGTGCTTCTACTTGGGCGAGCGATAAATTGTTCTTTTTAGCTAGTTTTAAATACTGAGCTTTACGCTTTGCGTTAATTTCTTCAACAACAGCTTTAGCTTCGCTATTTTGTACTACTAAGCCTAAATAACCCGAACTGTTCTCACCCACTAACCCTTGGCTTTTAGCATCATCTAAACTAATCGCCCACGCCGAAAACGACAAACATACCGCACTTACTAAAGTGGCAATACTTAATTTATTTTTTATAGTCATCATTTAGCTCCTAAAATAATTCACTGTCGTCACTGAATAGGGTATCGAGTTCTTTATCTACTTTTACTCGAATTTCGTGATCTACTTTTACATTTAGATTGATAGTTATTGGCTCTTTCGCTGCCACCTCTACTCTGTGAGTACATGCGCTTAAAGCGCTAATAGCAGCAAAGGCTATGATTGCCTTAATGCTTAACGAATTTTTCATCATTAGTTTCCTTTTTGAGAATATTGCTGCTCAACTTTTTGTGTTATTTCATCACTTAATCTTAGCGCTCTAAGTAGCGTAAACACGTTTTCTTCGTGGTTATAGTTAAAATTAACTTGCTGCTGTTGTGGCGCATTAAAGCCTTGTAAGTTAACACCTAAATTTAACCAACCATCACTTTTAAGTGCCACTGTACTATTAAGTTTTTGTATCTCAAGGTTTTTAAGTAAGCCCAGTACAGGTTGTAATTCTTGTTGCTGTTGAATAACAGCGTCAAACGCTGCGTTATTGTTAATAATAAGCTTACCTTCACCTTGGTTTAATAAGCTGCCGTTTGTAACCTCTACGCCACTGTCACTAAAATGAAGTGGCAGCCACCCTTTTAATCGGCCCGTTAAGGTAATTCCCGACTTGTCATCAAGGGTAATAAGCTTACTCGCATCAATATCTTTAAAAGTAACATTGGCTGTTTGCTGCGATTTTAAAAGCGAGTATTTATCTAATTCAAATACCCCACCAAACACATTGCCACTTACATCAAATGCTTGCGCGCTGTTATTTACCACTTTTATTTTGCCATTAATATTATTAACTACCGCGCCCGCTCTTAATTCATTAACGTTAAAGGTAGTAGGCTCAACATTAAGCTGTCCTGAATCATATTGCCCATTAAGTTGCGCCCTAAACTGATTAGCTAAGTAATCGTTATAAAGCGCGCTGGTATCATCAATAGTTAAATTAAAATTAGCTTTTTGTAAGTTAACATCGCCACTAATTCGCCCACCAAACTCGCCTTGAGTGAGCTGAGCTAACGGCTCAAATTGGCTAATAATTGAATTTAGCGAAAGTACATTTTGCTGCGGGACTATTACTTCAAACGGGTGTTCTACTTTAGAAATATGGTGATTCGCCACCAGCTCTATACCGTTTACAAATACATGATGAGACGCTTTAAGCGCTCGGCTTTGCAAGCCCTTTGAATCTACGTTTATATTTTCTAAATCAATGCTCGGGCTTGTCAGTCTACTTATTTGAGTATTCGCTGATAAATGAGCAAATAACTCACCCACGCCTAAGTTTGCCTTTGCACTGAGGGTATTGTTAATACCAGTGAGCTTATACTCATCGTATTGAGCGCTTTTAAACTCACTTTTTAAAACCACGTTTGCATCGAGCTTTTCACTCATATTTGCCACTAGTTTACCTGTGTAAGCGTTAATAGTAGTGCCATAAGCAACGGCTTTATCAAAACTAAAGGTAGTACTTACTTTACCTACGGGTTTAGAGTCAATAAGTTGAGTAAGTGTAAAGTCGCCGTGGGCTTTTACATTATTAGCATCAGCCGGTAAAAATTCAGGCAAAGCGGTAAGCACAATATCGTAGTTGCCAATTAGTTGTGCGTTTTCAAGCTGCGTATTTAGCACTATAGCCTTTATATCATCAGTATGTAGCTGCGCTTTAAGCTGCGTGCGCGCACTTTGCAACGGTGTAGCTATATTTATAAACGTATCTGTAAAAGTTATGTCTATGTCTTGCTCACTTTGCTCATCGCTTGTAAGCGTTATTAACGGCAAGGTTAAGTTATTATCTACTAGGCTTATTTCTTTAGGTAAAGCCCATTGCCAATTAAGGGGAAGTTGCATAACGGCAAAGGCCTTGTAATCACCTTCAGGAATAAGAGATTGATAATTATTACTAAGCATTACGTTATTTTTAAGCTTGCTTGGGTCAAGTGAAAGCTTTTGGGTATTTAAATTATACGCAGTGCTTAGCACCCCTTCAGTATTATTACTAATGTCGCAGTTTTTAAATTTATAGTCATACCGCGCCTGCAAACTACCAGTGGAGCTTCCCTCTATCCCATTAAAGCTAAATGCTTGCGATGTATTAAAGCTAAGTCCACTTAATAACGCGTTATCGGTTTTAAGTAATTGTTTAAGCAATTTATCACTAACTTTAAGCTGCCCTTGTACCTTGTTATTGTAAAGCGTTGCGCTGGCACTTAAATCACCACTAACTACAAACTGGTTAAGCTTAGGCTCGTTAATGCTTAGCATTAAAGGCTGATTTAAAAACTCACTGTTTATACTTAGTTGCCCAACTGTAATTGTTGGTCTTTTTTCGGGCAGGGCTAAATCTAAAATTGTTGCAGGGCTACTTGCTTTATCACTTTGAGGAAGTGGATTTATATTAAGCGCCGCATGTTTAATTTCAACATGGCGAGTATTTGCGGTAATGCCTGTAGCAACAAGCTCTTGGTTTTGGTAACTCAAGCACGCTTTTTGTACATGCACATTTAGCTTGCTGGTAAGCGAAAAGTCTAAACAACTTAAAGTAACGCCCGCTTTTTCAAGCTGAGGCGCTACAGCCCATTGTAATAATGGCAAACGAAATACATAACCAAGCAATACTATGCTTAGTAATACAGTCCCAACAATTAAACCAATGCGCTTTAACATACTATCCTTATAAGCTTTTATTCATACCTTACAAACTATCGTAATTTTAAATCTACGCAATTAAAAAAGGCTGCACAGGCAGCCTTTTTTATTTTACAGCTAGATTATGAATCTAGCTTGTATAGGGAGTGATTGTGATCACTAGCCTACATTTTTACGTGCATTGCGGAACATGCGCATCCACGGGCTATCTTCTTGCCACTCATCAGGGTGCCAAGAGTTAGCTACAGCGCGAAATACACGCTCTGGGTGAGGCATCATTACTGTTGCGCGGCCATCAGTAGAAGTAATACCGGTAATACCTTCTGGTGAACCATTCGGGTTAGCCGGGTATTGCGTTGTAGGGTTACCGTAGTTATCTACAAATTTAACCACGACAGTGCCGCTTTCAAGCGCAACTTGAGTGGCAGCATCATTTGCAAACTCAGCATGGCCTTCACCATGAGATACAGCAATCGGCATACGCGATCCCGCCATACCACTGAAGAACACCGACGGATTCTCTTGTATTTCTACTAAGCTAAAGCGTGCTTCAAAACGCTCAGATTTATTAGTTACAAAACGAGGCCAATGCTCAGTACCTGGAATTAGCTCTTTAAGCGTTGATAACATTTGGCAACCATTACATACACCTAAACTAAAGGAGTCTTCACGGTGGAAGAAGTTTTGGAACTGATCGCGTGCCATATCGTTAAACAATATAGACTTAGCCCAACCTTCACCGGCGCCTAATACGTCACCGTAAGAGAAACCACCGCATGCCACTAAGCCTTTAAACTGCTCAAGAGTTAAACGCCCTTCGAGTATATCGCTCATGTGCACATCAACAGCGGCAAAACCAGCACGGTTGAACGCAGCAGCCATTTCTAGGTGCGAGTTAACGCCTTGCTCACGTAAAATAGCCATTTGTGGTTTAGCGCCCGTTGCAATGTATGGCGCAGCTATATCTTCGTTTAAGTCAAAGTTAAGTTTTACGTTTAAGCCTGGATCTTTTGCATCAAACTTGGCATCAAACTCTTGCTTAGCACAATCAGGGTTATCACGACGTGCTTGCATTTGGTACGTTGTTTCGGCCCAAATAGTACGTAATTCAGTTCGAGTATGATTAAGTACCGTTTGTTCGCCGCGGTTAAATACAATGCTATCGTCGCTGTTAAGCGAGCCAATCACGTGACTAATTGCAGCTACACCGTGTTGTTCAAACACTGCATTTACAGCCTCTAAGTCGCTGTTAGCCACTTGAATTACTGCACCAAGCTCTTCGTTATAAAGCGCTTCTAAGTCTGAGCCTGTTAGGCCAGCTAAATCAACGGTTACACCTGTGTGCCCTGCAAATGCCATTTCAGTTACGGTAGTAAATAAACCACCGTCTGAACGGTCATGATAAGCAAGTAGTTTGCTATCTGCTACAAGTGCCTGCATAGCATTATAAAAGCCTTTAAGTAACTCAGGGCTATCTACATCAGGTGTAACATCACCAAGCTGCTTATAAACCTGTGCAAGGCTTGATGCACCCATGCGGTTTTTGCCAGCACCTAAATCAACTAAAATAAGCGATGTGTCGCCTTTATCAGTGCGTAACTGTGGCGTTACTGTTTTACGTACATCGTCAACACGGCCAAAGGCTGTAATAATAAGCGATAACGGCGACGTTACTGATTGCTCAGCACTATCGTCTTCGTTTTTCCATGTCGTTTTCATCGACATAGAATCTTTACCTACAGGTATAGTTAAACCAAGTGCAGGGCAAAGCTCTTCGCCAACCGCTTTTACGGCTTCGTAAAGGCCTGCGTCTTCACCTGGGTGACCCGCTGCGGCCATCCAGTTAGCAGATAGCTTAATGTTCTCAAGGCTACCAATGTTTGCACAGGCAATATTAGTTAACGATTCAGCCACCGCTAAACGCGCCGAAGCACCGTAATTTAATAGTGCCGCCGGAGTTCGTTCCCCCAGTGACATGGCTTCACCGTGATAAGTATCGTACGTTGCCGCGGTCACTGCACAGTTAGCAACAGGGACTTGCCAAGGGCCAACCATTTGATCCCGTGCAACTAAACCGGTAACTGAGCGGTCGCCAATGGTAATTAAGAACGTTTTTTCTGCAATGGTAGGTAAGCGTAATAAGCGCTGCGCAGCATCTGCTACGTCAATAGCGTTTGCATCAATGGCTGTGCCTGTTACTTGCTGTGATGTTACATTGCGGTGCATTTTAGGCGCTTTACCTAATAATACATCTAGCGGTAAATCAACAGGGCTGTTATCAAAGTGGCTGTCTGCTACGGTTAAATGGCGCTCTTCTGTGGCTTCACCAATTACTGCGTACTGTGCGCGTTCGCGCTTACAAATGGCTTCAAAACGATCAAAGTCTTCTACAGCTACAGCAAGTACATAGCGCTCTTGCGATTCATTACACCAAATTTCATGAGGTGCCATGCCTGGCTCATCGTTAGGAATATCGCGTAGTTGGAATTTACCACCACGGCCACCATCGTTTACCAGTTCAGGAAAGGCATTTGATAAACCACCAGCGCCTACATCATGAATAAATGTAATTGGGTTTTCGTCGCCTAACTGCCAACACTTATCGATCACTTCTTGGCAACGGCGTTCCATTTCTGGGTTTTCACGTTGAACAGAAGCAAAATCTAAGTCTTCGTTTGATTGGCCCGATGCCATGCTTGATGCTGCACCACCGCCTAAACCAATGTTCATAGCAGGGCCGCCTAGCGCAATTAGTTTTGCGCCTACTGGAATATCGCCTTTTTGAACATGATCAGCACGAATATTTCCTAAACCACCGGCAAGCATAATTGGTTTGTGGTAACCACGTACCTCTTCCCCATTGTGGCTTGTTACTTTTTCTTCGTACGTGCGGAAATAACCTAATAAATTAGGACGACCAAACTCATTATTAAATGCAGCACCGCCCAGTGGGCCATCCATCATAATATCAAGGGCATTGACTATACGACCAGGCTTACCAAAGTCGCTTTCCCACGGTTGCTCGTAACCTGGTATACGTAAGTTAGAAACCGTAAAGCCAACTAAACCTGCTTTTGGCTTAGAACCACGCCCTGTTGCGCCTTCATCACGAATTTCACCACCTGAACCGGTAGCCGCACCCGAAAACGGTGCAATAGCCGTTGGATGGTTATGCGTTTCTACTTTCATTAATATTTCAATGTCTTCTTGATGATACGCATATTCACCTTGCGCATTCGGGAAGAAGCGACCCGCTTTTGAGCCTTTCATTACTGCCGCATTATCTTTATAAGCAGACAGTACATTTTCAGGGTTGTGCTCAAAGGTATTTTTGATCATTTTAAACAGCGATTTTGGCTGTTCAATGCCATCAATTGTCCAATCAGCATTAAATATTTTATGACGACAATGCTCTGAGTTTGCTTGGGCAAACATAAATAATTCTATGTCGTTAGGATTACGACCTAGCTTTTTAAAGTTCTCTACTAAGTAGTCTATTTCGTCATCGGCAAGAGCAAAACCTTGATCAACATTTGCGGCAGCTAACGCTTCTCGACCACCACCTAAAATATCAACTGATGACATTTCACGAGGAGAATCATTACGGAATAACTGCGCTGCTGCTTCAAGCTCAGTGTGTGTAGCTTCGGTCATACGGTCGTGTAATAACGCCGTTACTTGTCCAAGTTGCTCTGCACTTAGCTCACCTTCTATATAATAAGCAATACCGCGCTCTACACGGTGGACCTGTTTAAGGCCACAGTTATGCGCTATATCGGTTGCTTTAGATGCCCAAGGCGAAATGGTACCAGGGCGAGGTGTAACAAGTACTAATGTGCCAGCTGGGGTATGCTCGGCAATAGTTGGACCGTAAGTTAATAGCTTTTCAAGCTTGGTCTGCTCATCAACACTCAAAGGCGATGTTAAATCGGCAAAATGAGCATATTCGGCATATACGTTAGTGACTGGAAGTTGCGATTGCTGGCAACGCGCTAAAATTTTATTAACTCTGAACTCTGACAGTGCTGGTGCACCACGAAGGATCAACATAGATAATTTCATCCGGGGTTAGGGATTGAACGATATTTTAGGCACGCATTATAGTCCAATTAGCCATCATATTTAACTCCAAATTACGCTTTTCATAAAATTAACTTCTTACGCTTTATTTATTCTCTTCCCTACTAATAAAATAAATAGGAAAGTGACGAAATGGTTAAGTTTTGTTATAACGGGTGTTAGCGTGTTAAAGGGGCACTCAATGTTCAAAGAAAAGCTAATAACAATCATTACTTTAGTTATGCTGTTATGTGCATGTAATATGCAAGAACAGCCAACTCAACTCGCCCAAATTAAAGAGCAAAACAAAATACGTGTGGGCACGTTGGCAAGTGCGAGTAATTATTATCAAGCAGTGCAAGGCGAGCAAGGCTTTGAATATGAGCTTTCTCAAGCGTTTGCCGATTACTTAGGTGTTGAACTGGAAATAGTCCCTTTTTTTAATTTATCTGATATGTTTGAGCGCTTAGAAAGTGGTGACTTAGACCTAATTGCTTCAGGCCTTACATACAATAAAACGCGCGCACAGCAATACCGCTATGGCCCTACCTACAGAACAATAAGCCAAAAATTAGTATATAAACAAGGTCGTGTTCGTCCTCGTAAATTTGACGATTTAGAAGGTAACTTTACGGTTATAGCCAAAAGCAGTCACTCTCTTACTCTACAAAAAGCGCAAAAAAACAACCCATCACTCACCTGGACCGAGAGTGAAGAGTTTGATGAAGAGGAACTACTTCAAGCTGTTATAGATGGTGAAATAGACTATACCCTAGCCGATTCGCATACATTATCGCTTTTTAGGCGCTATCATCCTAATTTAAGTATTGGCTTTTCAGTCAGCCGTAATGATCCAATAGCGTGGATACTTCGCAAGTCAAAAGATGACTCTTTATACGCCTTACTCGTGCCATTTTTTGGTGAAGTAAAACAAAACAACCAACTTTATGTACTCGAAGAAAAATATTTTGGTCATGTACGCCAGTTTAACTATGTGAATACATTAGCTTACATAGAAGCAATAAAAGAAACGCTCCCTACATATCAACCATGGTTTGAGCAATACGCAAGGGATCTTGACTGGCGTTTACTCGCAGCATTAAGTTACCAAGAGTCGATGTGGAACCCTCGCGCTAAATCCCCAACGGGGGTTCGTGGTATTATGATGCTTACACGCAGTACAGCTAAACAAGTTGGTGTAACTAATCGCCTTGAGCCAGAACAAAACATTCGTGGTGGTGCTCAGTATCTAAGTAAATTAATAACCCGTATTCCTGATAGAATACCTCAGCCAGACAGAACTTGGCTTGCTTTAGCGGCTTATAATGTTGGTTGGGGTCATGTAAATGACGCGCGTATTATCACCCAGCAACAAGGGGCAAGCCCTGATAAATGGGCCGACGTGAAAAAGCGTTTACCGTTATTGATCAAGAAACGTTATTACCGTAAAACACGCTATGGCTATGCTCGTGGTGACGTTGCAGTTCATTATGTTGATAATATTCGCAGATACTACGACGCACTGGTATGGCTTGATGAAAACAATGCAATGACAGAAGAAAATACCACTACAGAGCATAATAGCGACAGCAGTATAAAACAAAATGAATCGCCATAGCGGTTCAATGAATTAGTAGTAAATTTAGTATTTATAAAAGATTACAACTCTAAAGCAGTGAGTAACTAAAATATCTGTTTACTTGTCATGAAATGATCACTAATGTGTGATAATTGTATATCTTAACATTTTCAAAGATATGCCTTGTGCCTTTCTCACTCTCACGCATTAGGAGAACACATGCTAAAACGTAGACGCACGCAAAAATTAAAAAGAAACGTTATTTATTCAACGGCAACACGTCGTCGTATCATGTTACGTGGTTTACATAAAAAAATAATATGGCGTCGCAGAATGTTTGCAATGCAACAAATGGAAGCATCAGACACCCTACCTGTAGGCAATTGATAACGTATTTTTAAGCTTCACGAGCAGCTTTTTTGGCTGCTTTAATTTGTGCTCTTCTTCGTTTAAAAAATTCAGAAATAGTGTTTCCGCATTCATCAGCTAATACCCCTTTAACAACTTCAACTTGATGGTTAAGCCTTGGTTCTTGCAGTAAGTTCATAATAGAACCTGCTGAGCCGGTTTTTGCATCTGTGGCGCCGAAGACTAAACGCTTTATTCTGCTATGTACTAACAGACCTGCACACATTGAGCATGGCTCAAGTGTTACATATAAGGTGCAATCAATTAACCGATAGTTATTTAGCACTTTACCGGCTTCTCTCACAGCAATCATTTCAGCATGAGCTGAAGGGTCATTATCTGTAATGGAACGATTGTATCCAGCCGCTATAAGTTGATTATCTTTTACTAAAACAGCACCAACGGGAATTTCGTTAAGCAACTCTGCTTGTTTTGCATATAAAAGCGCTTGCTCCATCCAATAAGCGTCGTCAAATGGCTTGTTCATTATTTCTTCTTCAATTGCCTTTTATGCTTTAATTATACCTAGTTAAAACCCTAAAGCGTGTCATTGATTACTTTATTGCAAAAATAAAACACTATTTAGCTGTTAATAATGGCTCACTGCCGCTGATTTACGTTATAATCTCACGCTTTTTTTATTTAGCTCACAACACGGGTAGCGAATGAAATTTCCTGGACGCCGCAGGCATAAACATTATTTTCCAGTGGAAGCCAAAGATCCACTAACTAATCAACTTAACGCAACAGATAGATTACAACGTAGCTATATTACGGGTATCGATCAAATCGTTGTTGATATCGAAGCAAAAGTTGATCAAGCTTTCCTTGATGAGTTTCAACTACGCAGAGGCATGTCACAGGTTATAGACAGTGACATAACAAATGCTCTGTACGATCGTTTAAAATTAAACGACATGGTTGATTATGAATTTGCAGGTGGAACCATTGGTAACACAATGCACAACTACTCTGTGCTTGCCGATGATCGCTCTGTTTTATTAGGTGTAATGAGCGAAAACATTAAAATAGGAAGCTACGCATATCGCTTTTTATGTAATACCTCAAGCCGTGTAGATTTAGATTATTTACAGCCTGTTGACGGGCCGATTGGCCGTTGCTTTACCCTGATTGATGAAACGGGCGAACGCACCTTTGCAATCAGTGCGGGTTTAATGAATTACCTACGTCCAGAATCAATAGATAAATCGTTAATAGAAAACTCATCGGCTTTAGTCATTAGTGCATATCTTATGCGTACACAAGATGACGAAACCATGACAGATGCAACTATGCAAGCTGTTAAATATGCTAATGATGCTGGCGTTCCTGTTGTTCTAACACTAGGCACTAAGTTTTTAATAGAGCAAGATCCTGCATGGTGGGCAAAGTTTGTTGAAAAGCATGTAGACATTCTTGCTATGAACGAAGAAGAAGGCTTTGCTATTACAGGGTTTGAAGACCCGCTGTTAGCTGCAGACAAAGCACTAGACTGGGTGGATCTTGTTATATGTACCGCAGGTGAGAAAGGGTTATTTATGGCAGGCCACGTTGATGACAGCTTTAAACGTGAAACTGAATATCCACTACTGCCAGGCGCTATTGCAGACTTTAACCGTTATGAATTTTCACGCGCTATGCGTAAAGCTGATTGCGAAAAACCTATAAGAGCTTACAGCCACACGGCCCCTTTTATGGGCGGACCTGACTCAATCAAAAATACAAATGGTGCAGGCGATTGCGCCCTAGCCGCTGTACTACATGATTTATCAGCAAATGTTTATCACAAACTTAATGTGGCAAACTCAGCGAAGCACGATCAACAAGCCATTACATATTCATCTCTTGCACAAATTAGTAAATATGCAAACAGAGCAAGTTATGAGGTACTTGTGCAACACTCGCCGAGGTTATCGCGTGGTTTGCCTGAGCGTGAAGATTGTTTAGAGCAAGTTTATTGGGAGCAATAAGCTCCCAATGCCTTTCTAAAAAATAGAAATATCGAGCTTTTTAGATAGCAGCTCTAATGCTGCTATCCCCGCGACTGAATTACCAAACGAGTTTAATCCTGGCGAGTAAACTGCAACAGTAAATTTATTCGGTAATACCGCAAGAATAGTACCTGAAACCCCCGACTTTCCGGGCATACCCACTCTATATCCAAAATCGCCTGCGGCATCATACAGACCACTGGTAAATAATAATGAATTAAGCTGTTTATTTTGACGACTACTTAAAACACGCTTACCAGAGAGTCGATCAATACCTTTATTTGCCAAAAAATTATATGCCTTAGCTAGTTCAACACAATTAAGTTCAATAGAGCAAAAATTAAAGTATGACCAAAGCACATCATCAACTTCATTCTCAAAATTACCAAATGACTTCATTAAATGTGCCATAGCAGCATTACGGTGTCTAAATTCATACTCAGAGTTAGCCACTTTTTTATCAATCACAATACCGCGGTTACCTGATAGCAACCTGAATGTTTCGAGCATAGAATGCATAGGTGCAGACAAACGGCTATAAAGCGCATCACAGGTAACAATAGCACCAGCATTTATAAATGGGTTACGCGGTATGCCTTTTTCAAATTCAAGCTGAGTAAGCGAGTTGAAAGCAGTACCTGAAGGCTCTTTACCTACTCTACTCCAAAGTTCATCACCATAACGCTGTAACGCCATAGTTAATGTCATCACTTTAGATACAGATTGAATAGTAAAGCGCTGCGAACAATCACCTGCGCAAATTATGTCACCCTCAGTAGTATATATAGCAATAGAAAACTGCTCAGGATCAACTTCAGCAAGTGCAGGAATATAATCGGCTACTTTTCCCTTAGACAATAAAGGGGCGACTTCTTGAGTGATTTCATTTAATACACGTTGGTAATCTGTAGTAGGCAATTAACACCTCAAATAGGTTTAGGTAAATGAAAATATTACCATGTCTCAGATTAAACGAGCTAGTTTAGTTGAATGAAAAATATTTATTAAATTTTGGGGATAAAAGCAGACGCTAACCTCGTTAGTGAGGCACGGGTTGACGTTTTAAGTTAGTGCGTTTACGCAAAAAACCCGTTACATTAATGTAACGGGTTTCTCTTAATTAAATCCTAGTAATGTCGTGGTGCCCACAGCGGTGGAGAGTCACATAGCAAATGGGATACTATCTTTGCGTCGGGGCGGCCTTCCGCGGGGCTCGCCTTCGAGCTGTTTTGTTTCACTACTGAGTTCGGCATGGGTTCTTGGCTATTTACTAAACCCCAGACAGCAAAAAACCCGTCACATTACTGTAACGGGTTTTCTTAATTAAATCCTGGTAATGTCCTACTTTCACATAGCAAATGCTACACTATCATCGGCGCTGTTTCGTTTCACTACTGAGTTCGGCATGGAGTCAGGTGGGTCCA
>NZ_LODI01000023.1:7655-38542 GCF_001468485.1 Pseudoalteromonas sp. H71 | reverse complement strand
AATTAAATTGTGCTGGTGGTGGTAATAACGAAAAGCAATGTTATACCGATAGCGAAGAAAATGCCTTCATCAAAGACGGCATGCTTAACATAGTTGCTCTCCCCGCAGAAGAAGGCGCACAAAAACCTTACACATCAGCCCGCCTAAATACCCGTTACAACGCAGATTTTACTTATGGCCGTTTTGAAATGCGTGCAAAATTACCATCTGGTCAAGGTAGCTGGCCTGCATTTTGGATGATGCCAACTGATGAAGAATACGGCACATGGCCACGCTCTGGTGAAATTGATATTTTAGAAGCTGTAAACCTAAAAGTAGCCGCTGAAGATGGCACTGTTGAATCATACGTACACGGTACTCTTCATTACGGTCGTGAATGGCCAAATAACTCTAGTTCAGGTAAAGCTTATTTATTACCTGAAGACATGAACCCAGCTGATGATTTTCATACTTACGCTATAGAGTGGCAAGAAGGTGAGATCCGCTGGTATGTAGATGACTATTTATACGCTACACAACGTCGCTCAGAAGTTCGTTACAATTCAAAAGACGAAGCTGTTGGCCTTAAACATAAAGGCTGGTTTGCTGAATACTTTGAACAAGGAAGCGGCGAACTTACAACGCATTGGGATAACGCCCCTTTCGACAAAGATTTTTACCTGATATTGAATCACGCAGTTGGTGGAGATTGGCCTGAAAACGTTAACAATTTAGGTATTGATGCAGACGCGTTTGCACAAGGCCAAAGCTTTGAGATTGATTACGTTCGAGTATACGAATGTGCATCAAACCCAATCACTGGCAAAGGCTGTGAAACAGTTCGTCCAGGTTACGACAGCCTAGAAGACGCACTTGTAGAAGGTGCAGCACCTGTGCCTACACCACCAAGCGACGGTGTAGCCCGAAACCTTGATATATTTAACGGTAGCCTAGACGCCAACTGGATTGCATGGGATTGTTGTGGCGGCACTGTACCAGAAGTTATCACTGATGCAGACAAAGGTGACGTTGTTAAATTTAACATAAATGATAACAACGGCACCGTGCTTGGCTTCTCTACACGCGGTGGTCACTTTGCAGACGATTTCACAGGGACATCGTCTCCATTTGATGCATCTCCATTACTAGATTTAAACGGCCGTTTAACGTTTGATATGAAAGTGGTAACGCCTCCAACATCAGATACTACGTGGATACTAAAAGCAGAAGCAGGTGATGGTGGCCCAAATACAGGCGACGTACCATTAAGTGAAAGCAATGAAGGCGTAACGCCTGTAACTGGTCAATGGCAAACATATACTTTTCCATTGTCATTACTTCAAGAAAAAGGCTTAGATTTAAGTGCAATTGATGTGCTTATGGTATTCCCTGCATGGCAAACAGGTGAAGGTGCTGAGTACCTTATTACTAATGTAGCAATTGAAGGTGACTTGGGTGCTTCTCCTGAGGTTGTTTTATTCGACAACGGACAAAGTTTAGATTGGCCTATGTGGGATTGCTGTGGTGGTTCAACACCAGTTGAAGCATTAGACGACGAAGAACACGGTTTAACTGCAGAGTTTAGCATTGGTGAAGCGCCTACAGTAATGGGCTTTAACACACGCACTTCTGCGGGTGGAAGCGGCACACCGTTCGATGCGACTAGCATTTTAGAAAATGGCGTTCTTCAGTTTGAACTAAAAGTAATGTCAAATCCTAATAACCCAGATTCAACTTGGTTAATGAAAATAGAATCAAATGAGGGTGACTCAGCAGTAGAGCTTCCGTTAACAGACGCAGGTGACGCACCAGTTGCCGGTGAATGGAAAACTTACACTTATACCTTAGCTGACTTAGCAGGTGCAGGCCTGGATGTTAGCGCAATTGATGTTGTTATGATTTTTCCAGCGTGGGGCACCGGTGAAGGTGCAGTATATCGTGTAGATAACGCTAAAATTTATGACCCAAGTGCAACATCTGCAGCAGGAAGTGAAATTACAATCTTCCAAGATACAGCCGCAGAGCAATGGAGCATCTGGGACTGTTGTGGCGGTTCAACGCCAACAGAAGAAACAGACGATAGCGACCATGGTACCGTTGCTGAGTTTGTAATTGGCTCAGCGCCAACTGTTATGGGCTTTTTAGCCGATGAAGGTGTTTCTTTTGATGCCTCGTCTATCCTTGCAAATGGGGTTGTACAATTTGAAATGAAAATGGTGACTCCACCTAACGCAACGGATTCTCAATGGTTATTTAAAATTGAGTCAACTGGTGCAGCATCAGCTGTGGAGCTGCCTCTTGCAGAAAGTGTTGAAGGTCAAACACCAGTTATTGGTCAATGGCAAACATACACATTTACGTTGCAATCACTTTTTGACGCCGGTTTAGATATCAGTGATATCAACGTGTTAATGGTTTTCCCAGCATGGGGTACGGGTGAAGGCGCGGTTTATCGCATCGATAACGTGATTATTGCAAACCCGTAGAACAACCATTGAATGGTAGGTGCCTTTAAATAGGCACCCACTAACTGTAATAAATTTAGAAAAGCAGAGCAATTATGAACACATTCACTTTTAAAAAGAGCCAGTTAGCAGCTTCTGTGTCACTTATCATCGCTGCAAGTACATTCAATTTAGCCTATGCAGCAGAAGAAAATACTGCTGAACCTGAACTAGAAGTCATTGAAGTAAAAGGTATCCGCGGATCGTTAATTCGTTCAATGGATGTAAAACGAGATGCCTCTGGTGTAGTTGACGCCATTTCAGCTGAAGAAATGGGTAAGTTTCCAGATACAAACTTAGCAGAATCATTACAGCGAATTACTGGTGTGTCTGTCAGCCGTTCAAACGGTGAAGGTAGCCAAATTACTGTTCGTGGTTTTGGCCCATCGTTTAACTTGGTAACACTAAATGGTCGCCAAATGGCCGGCACAGGTTTTACTCGCTCATTCAACTTTGAAAACTTATCATCAGAAGGTGTAAGTTCGCTTGAAGTAATGAAAACTGCGCGCGCCGATTCACCAACGGGTGGATTGGGTGCAACTGTAAATATTGTTACCGCTAAACCATTACAAAAGCCAGGTGAGCGTTTTTCTTTCATGGCTAAAGGTATTCACGATACATCTGTAGAAGAAGGCGATAAAGTAACACCTGAAATTGCAGGTATCTACAGTAATACCTTTGATGACGAGCGTTTTGGTGTGTCGGCTAACTTTTCATACCATCGTCGTGATTTTCAACGACAAGCAGCAAATGTTCGATCTTGGTTAGTTAACCCTAACCTCTCGGTTGATGCGGCTAATATTGTTGATAACCGCCCAATGGATGCTGAAGGTAACCCGGATAAACAATTCTTTGACCCAAACGCGGGGGAAAATGGTGAATTTGTTTCAGCCGCTTTCTTTCCGCAAGAAGTTAGCTTTGCGAAAGATGACATTCAGCGCGAACGCTTAAATGCACAAGCAACATTTCAGTTTGCACCAACAGACAACCTGACATTTACGCTTGACCATACAATTTCACAAGCAACAACCGGTAATAACTCATTGTCTTGGGGGATCTGGAACGGCTCGTTCGGTGGTAATGCCAATGCTTATGAGCTTGATGAAAACGGTACAGCAGTTTATTACAACTCTGCAGGTGACGATGCATCATTTACTGCATTTCGTGAAACATCAGAAGTTGACTCAAAAGCGACAGGTATTAACGTTGAATGGTTAGCAACCGAAAATCTGAGCTTTAACTTTGATGCCCACACATCTAAAACAACAACTGATAATGGTAAAGATCCTGGTTTAGGTGCTAATGCACGAATCATTTTAGGTTCGGCAGATATTTCAACTAAAGAATACTTTTTCCGTGAGGGTGACGTACCTGGTTTTAATGTAAATTGGAATAATGGCACACAAGAAGTTGATCCAAACCAAATTGGTTCTAACTTTAGTATATTTACCAGAACACCCGGTGAATCTGAAGTATCTCAAGTACAACTAGACGGTAAATTATTTACTTACACTGATATTGGTTTAGAAACCGTTAAATTTGGTGCAGCATATACTAAGCAAACACTTAGTGGTTGGGGTGGCTCTAATAATGCGAATGCTCCAGGCTTTAACAATGGTACATTTGCCGAGATATTCCCAGACAGTATGTTTGAGCGTGTAGATTTAAGTGGATTCCTTGACGAATTTTCGTTTGGTCCTAACGGTGTAGCGCCAGGCTATGCTTATACTTATGATCTTGATGAAGCATTTGCTCGCCAAAGCGCTTTTTTAACTGAAGACGTAATAGGCAGTGATGTTTACCAAATAGGCACTTTTGATGGCTTCCCAACTAATAAAGTAGAAGAAGAAACAATCAGTGTTTACCTATCTACAAATTGGGTATTTAACGTTAGCGACTACGATGTTTTTGTAAATTTAGGCCTTCGCTACGAAGAAACTGACATTGTTAGCCCAGCCAAAAGCCGTGTTGCTCAGCAGGTATATTGGGCTGGTGGTTCTGAATGGTTAACAGAATTTGCCAGTGGTGGTGAATTAGTTGAGGTTGATTACAAAGGTAATTACGATCTTCTTCTACCTATGATAGATGTGAAAGTTGACCTTTCTGATAACTTAGTATCACGCGTATCATGGGGTCAAACAATCACACGCCCTACTCTTGGCGACATGCTTGGCAACTTAAGCTTAACACCGTCACCTAAATTAAATTCAAGAAGCGGTAGTCGTGGTAACCCAAACCTACAACCGTTTAAATCAACCAACTTCGATCTTAGCCTTGAATATTACTACAATGAAGGTAGCTACGCTGCAGTAGGCATGTTTTGGAAAGATGTAGATAATTGGATTGATAACACGCAAGTAACTACTACGTTTGAAGGCCTGCATGATGTTTATTTAGGTCAGCGCTGGAATAACGCGGTCGCCGCAATTGAAGGGCGTGGCGATCAGGCAACTGACGCTGCTATCTATAATGAGATTGTTGCAAATGGTGTAGGAATTGGCGAAAACAACCGCGTACTTCCTGACCCAGCAACTGATCCGTTAATTGAGTGGACAATCAACTCACCAGAAAACGTAGGATCTCGCAAAGTAAATGGTGTTGAGTTTGCGATACAGCATTTATTTGGCGAGTCGGGTTTTGGTGCTGGTTTTAATGCCACTATTGTTGATGGTGATGTAGAGTACGACAACTATTACCTTGCATCTCAAGCTGTGTTAGCGGGTCTGAGTGACTCTGCAAACCTACAAGGTTTTTACGAAAAAGATGGCTTATCAGTTAAAATTACTGGTGCATGGCGTGATGAATACTTAATTGCGCAAGGCCTACCGGACTCAGGCGCTACCGCTCCACCACAATATGCTGAAGAATACTTACAGTGGGATATTAGCGTTAACTACGAAGTTAACGAAAGCACTACCGTGTTTTTTGAAGGGGTTAATTTAACAAACGAAACAGAGCGTTCGTTCAGCCGTTTTGAAAGTCAGTTCTTAAGCGCTGCACAATATGGGCCACGTTATGCCTTTGGTTTTAGATACTCAATGGGTAACTAAACATAAATAAACAATCTATAAAAACCGCTCTTAGAGCGGTTTTTTATTTTGTAAGCTATGGTATGCGCTTTATGTGCTCTAATAATATGTTAGTTGTCCAGTCGATGCCGTTGTACGCAATATCTGGCTTGTAAAAGTCTCCTGCCCCACGCGCTCTATTTACATAGACTTTATTTGGCACAATCACTTTACCTAAGCCTTAAGGTAAATCAGCTAAACGTACCTCCATATACAACGTTATCGCCAATTTATGGGGAATAGCTACACAACATAGGCTCTGCCTTGCCTAAACACTAAACACTAAACACTAAACACTAAACACTAAACACTAAACACTAAACACTAAACACTAAACACTAAACACTAAACACTAAACACTAANAACACTAAACACTAAACACTAAACACTAAACACTAAACACTAAACACTAAACACTAAACACTAAACACTAAACACTAAACACTAAACACTAAACAGGCTGCTGAAGATTTAACCTGAAAGGTCAACAGACCCCAATCATTTAATGCTTGAGTAAACGAATCCATTCATCGGGGTTAGCTAAAATAAAATCATAACTATCATTATTTTTTAAAGTAATTGTTATTGCATCATGTGTAAGTGGCAAAATCCCCGCCCCTTTACCGACTGATTTTTCAATTTTAATAATTGCGCTTCGTGATAATGTATAAGGCCCTAAACCAGCACTTTCATTGTATGGCTCAAAACGTACCTGACCTTGCGTTACATAAAATTTACCATCGACTTTTGCCACACCACTTTGGTACGTAGCAGTAGATGATTTAAGTATTTTATTGTTCATTCGGCTTTCCTGCTAATTCATAAATTTACTTTTATAAAACTTTTTCACCTTACGAAGTTATACAGTCTTATGTTTTAAGGCAATTAATTTGTACCTAAAAAGGTAAATTCAGTTTGTACCGCGACTCTCTAGCAAAGTATTAATTAATCTTGGTACAAACCTTGATACCTAATTAATAACAAAACGACTTATAGGTACGGATTATGGCGAAATTTTTTGGAATTTATTGTGCATCTGGGCTAACTCAATAATCCATAATGCTGATAAAATGCAAGCCACTTTAAAGGCTAATATCGTGACTTCATTAAAAGAGTTTGGAGATATCCCTCTTGAAAAAGCTTACTATTTATTTTTGTTACTTAACGATCAGCATCACCATTTAGCCATCCCATTTGATAAAGTGGATGAATATCAAATGGATTTTTGCCTGCCCTTTTACTCTTGGAAAGTACTTCGTCATGTTTTGTCGCAGCCCACAGCGCAGGTAAGAAAACATCGCTTTTATCATGATTTTTTACGCTATGCATTCCCCGAAGCATTAGATTCGCCTTGGCAAGCATACCCAGGTCATGTTCCATGTTTATTACCAAAAGAAGGGATTGATCAATGGCAAATTAAACGGCCCAAGCAGTTTAAACCAGCTAAGGTGTGCCATATTTTCACTCAATTAATGAAATGCCAACATAAGCAGTTAGTTAAGCTTGTCTCGTTTAGTGCGGTTTCGTTACTGCATGCCTCTGGCATTAAAAGCTATAACGATAAGCTAAAGGTTATAGAAAATATGCTTAAGTGGTAACATTAAAGCACCTTGATGTAGGTTTCGGCTCAAGGTGTTTTGAATCAAACCGTTTTTATTTAGTCGGTGGGAACCATACGTTAACAATTTTGCCATTGCGCACTTCGTACACCGCAACGGCAAACAAATCATCTCTACCTTTACCAAGCCCAGTTAACCGCTCATAATCAACGACCACAGGACCATTCACAATTCGGTTTTCAAGAATCACTTTAAAAGATTTTGGCGCCGTTTTTAAAAACTGATACGCTTTTATCAAGCTTTCTTGGCCAATAATGTCAGGAGCGCCTTTTTGGCTATTTTTAATTTTTATGTCAGCCGAGTGACAGCTTGCAAATAGCGCTATATTTCGCGCGTTATAAGCCTCTAGTTGCGCTTGCACAACGTGTTCAGGGTCGCTACTTGCAGAGCACGCTAACGCATCACTCGCATAACAAAGGCTAAACAGCGTAAGCATTGATACAACTTTCATAACAATCAACATCCTTGAAAATAAACTGGGTAGTAAAAAAGCTAGTTGTGAAAATGACTACGAAAACTTAAAAAATACAACACTAGCAAGCAGCAAATATAACCTAAAGCAGATTGCAAAATAAAATTAAGTGAAATTACTTGAATACAAAAAAAGGAGAGCATACGCTCTCCTTTTTCAAACGGTCAAGGCCTATCAATTTCTAAAACGATGTACCTGTAACAACATAAGGTATCATGCCTGGAGAGTTTCTATTAAATTGTATATAACAACCATTGCCCGCATCTGAACATGCCTGACCTTGTATTCTAGAAACAGTGCTTCTACCGTCATAATCCGTAGTCTTTAGTTTGGCAATCAAATCTTTAATTTCTGAATGGACGTCCAATAAAACAGGATCTAAACGCTCAATGTCTTGACTTACCTTTAAACCGTCAATGTTTATATTTTGCTGTTCAATTATTGCAACTAATTTATCTAATTTTTCTTGCGCACCTTCATGACCACGAATAGCCAGCGTTTTATGCATTTTAGCTGACTGATACAAACTAGCTTCAGTGCCTATACCATGTTCATAAAAAACAGCTAACAACTCATAGGCAGGTAAGTAAGTTGACTCTTTTGCTTTTATTAGCAAGTCGAATGCTAATTTGTCTGAATTTTTATTATTTTCAGCAAACAATTGTTTTGCCTTATCTACCAAAGCTGGCGGAAAACCTCTATCAACAACTCGGTTTAATAACTCATCAGCTCTTGCTATATCTTTATCAAAGATATGCCCGGTTCTATACCAACGCGAAGCCTGATGTATAGCAAAAGGGTCTTTCCACTTAATAGCTCTTAACATAAACTTTCTTGCGTATGCATCGTCCTGGCTTACGCCTTCACCATTTGCATAAGCAATAGCAAGTAAGCTAGCAGCTTCGCTACTACCGTTAATGGCAAAATTTCTGAGCTTTTTGAAATCCGATGTACATTCAGCAGTTTCACACAAAGGAAGTGCATCTGCCCCTTGGTCTGTGTTTGCATAAGCAAAATTAGCTGATAAAGCCGACGCTATAATCAAAGGTAAAGCTTTAGATATTCTCATTGTTCTCTCCATGGTAATGATTTTGGTGTACCTGATTTAGATTACAACAGTTTGTTTAAAAATCAAGCTTATAATTACAAGAACATACTGACGTTGTTTATAACTTAAAACCATAATATATATCTAAGTTTCACCGCATAATTAGAGTTTGCAACTTTTAAATATTATTATCGGGTAATAATAATTTAATTTTTCCACTCATTTAAGCCGCCAAATATTATTAAAACACCTTTTTTGTGTAGGGGTAAATTAATTACATGACTAATCGCTTGTTAAATCTAAATACGGTTATCAAATAACTAAAAGATTAACGTTAGAAACCCAATTTTTTATTATGTTAAACAGCACAATATGTTAATTTATGTAATGTAGTTTTTCGGCAAAGAGTAATTAATGAGTAAACAAATTCGATGGACCTTAAAAAGTATTGCTAAAGAGCTAGGTGTGTCTAATGCAACGGTATCTAATGCATTTAATCGTCCAGATCAGCTTTCTGAAAAGCGCCGAGAAGCGATACTCAAAGCCTGCAAAGAGCTTGGTTACTTTGGTCCAAATAAAGCGGCGCAATCGTTAAGAAACGGTACCTTTAACATTGTCGCTTTAGTGTTACCCGACAGCGTGGAATACATGGTGTCGGACCCAGTCGCCAGCAGCTTTATGCGTGGCGTTACCTCAGTACTCGAAAAAAACAATATTAACGTTTTGTTGTTCTCTGGCAGTAATAATAACCTTAATAGTGTTGTTGATTTTGTAGATGGTTTTATTTGTTACGGTCGTCCTCGTAACCACGCATTAGTAGAACAACTTAAAACAACACCAAAACACGTCGTTACTGTAGATTTTGACATTAATCGCAATGCTTCAGTTAACATCAATAACGAACAAGCTAGCTACGAGATTGCCAAGCATGTTTTGCATGATATAAGCGATAAAGTCGCTATCTTAGGGCTGAGACTTCTCGATGAAAATGTATTATGCCGCGTTTATGAACATCACGAGTTTAAAACCGGAGAGTCAATTTCTCACCAGCGTTTACGTGGCTATCAGCGCGCATTAATTGAGGCAAATATTAATGTTGCTGACGATCGTATTTGGAACATACCTGAAAGCAGTGAACGGTTTGCTAATATAGCTGCAAAAGAAGTTTTATCAGCCTCACCTCGCCCTAACGTTATTATCTGTATGAGTGATTTAATTGCACTGGCCACAATGCGAGAAGCAATCAAGCAAGGTATAAAAATTGGTAAAGACTTGCGTATTGTAGGATTTGATGGGATTGATGAAGCAGCACGGTTTGTGCCTCGGTTAAGTACTATTCATCAAAACAGTGAAGAAAAAGGCGTAATTGCTGCAAACTTATTTATTTCTAAAGAAAACAAATTACAAGAAGTCAGCTACGAGCTCGACATTGGTGCCAGCAGCTAATAAAAAAGCCAAGCTATCTAGCTTGGCTTTTTGTTAAGCAAAACTCTATTCGTTACAATAAAGAATCTAAACTTATCGATGTTTCTTCTTCGCCATTTACTTGTGTTATGAGAGCGGTTCTTGCTTCAAAATCTACACTTAATGAAATTGATTGCTCACCAAGTTGCCACATTAAACAACACATACTGCCCTCACCTTGCGCTGAAAATTCGCCCGAAAACGCAGGGTGCTCGTTACGAAGTTTAATTAGTTCAATTAAACCTTTTACCACGGGCTTATCAAGTGATTGACTTATTTTATCTGCATTTAAATATGGGCGATTAATATCGCGGCCAACGTTTGTTTTTGCTAAAAGTTCCATATCGTTTTCGCATGCAAATAGGCCTCCGTAATACACTTGTGGAACACCTGGTGCAAAAAACTGAATGGCACGAGACAATAAATAATCAAAATCTTTGGCGCCTAACGCATTATAATAAGTACAGTTAACTTGATATAAGTCAACATTACTTGCAGCAGCTCCTGTTGCTTGTCGACTTTCATTATTGCTGTTTGCATGCATAGTTTCTACAAGGTTATCAATTTGCTCAGCGTTTAATAAACCCGGTTTATCGCCCATTGGACCTGCATCAATAATACCAATACCGTCATGTGTATCGAGAACAGTTAAACAGTTACGTGGTGATATTTTTAGCCACTTCAAAAGTGCATCAACGTCATTGTTAAATAAGCTATGTAAAATAAGCGGCGGCAGTGCAAAGTCGTAAACCATGTTTACGCGCTTAGCCACCTCAACCTGAGTTTGATAATGGCTGTGTATTTCAGCAATTGTTTCCATACCTAATTCATTTGCTTGCTTAGATAAGTTATCTAAGTAACCAAACGTTTCATCTAGCATAAAACAGTTAGTACCCGCTTGCTTAATAGCGTAACCCGCTGCATCTAAGCGAATAATATTTACATTGTTAGCCGAGAACTTGGTAAGTACGTTATTTAAATACGCAACGCCTGCCTCTACCTTTACATTAATATCAATTTGATTATCGGTAAACGTAGTCCAAAAATCGTACGTTTCGCCATCACCACATTTCATTGGTGTAAAACAACTACCAGGGCGAGGACGATAAATTGCTTTTTGATCTGCGTCGCTCATGCCATTTGGAAATACGTCTTCTTTGGTTAAAAACAAATCCCAAAACTCAGAGGCTTTACCTTTTGCAAGCACATCCTGAAACTGAAAAGACTGCGCCGATACATGGTTAACAATTAAGTCAGCCATTAAATCATGATTATTACCTAGCGCTTTAATATCTTCCCAAGAACCTATTCTTGAATCTACTTCGCTATGGTCGATAGGGTCAAAGCCAGCATCACTGCCGTCAATTGGATTATAAAATGGCAACAAATGCACACCGCCAAATACGCCTTTTAAAAAACCGTTTAAAAGTGTAGTGAGTGCATTAATGTCTTGACCAGTGATTCGATCAGCATATGTGATCAATTGAACTTTGTTTTGCATCATTGAGTGATTACCATGTTGAAACTTAATCGATTAAGATATATCTTTAACTAGAGAGTAAGAATTTACAAGTAATTTTTAAAAATTTTACATACAACTATCGTTGCATGAATAATACTTCACTAAGTAACTAACTGACTTAACGCATATTAGCCTGCATTTAACGAGGATTAAATAAAATGACAAAATCACACACACAAGCAAGCAGCGATCCGTTGCGACAAATACGCTGGCTCACATACATGATGTTTTTTATGTTTGCCATGACCTCTGATGCGGTCGGCATGATCATCCCTGAGCTCATAAAAGACTTTGGTTTAAGTATGACCCAAGCCAGTGCCTTTCATTATGCGCCAATGGCTTTAATTGCTTTTAGTGGACTATTTTTAGGATTTTTAGCCGACAGCCTAGGCCGAAAGCAAACCATTATGCTGGGCTTACTCATTTTTTCTGCGAGTTGTTTTTTATTTTCAGTGAGTTCTAGTTTTAATTTTTTCTTGGTACTCCTTTGCTGTATTGGTTTGGCAATCGGCTTATTTAAAACAGGTGCATTAGCATTATTGGGTGATATTTCACACAGTAACGAAGAACACACCAAAACAATGAACAAGGTAGAAGGCTTTTTTGGAATAGGTGCTATTGTTGGTCCTGCACTGGTAGGTATTTTACTCGTTCAAAATGTAAGCTGGACATACCTTTACATTATTGCCGGTGTTATGTGTTTGATCCTTGCTCTTCTAGCATGGCGAGCAGATTATCCGCCAGTTGTAAAAACAACCGAAAAACCCGCTTCACTTGCCACTACCATGAAAATGATTAAAAACCCTTACGCACTCGGCTTTTCAATGGCCATCGCATTATATGTAGCTACCGAAGTGGCTATTTATGTATGGATGCCAACACTACTACAAGACTACACAGGTTCATGGCCATTACTTGCAACATACGCACTAACCATATTCTTTATACTCCGCGCAGCGGGTCGTTTTATAGCGGTATGGTTACTAAATCGCTTTAGTTGGCAAAGCGTAATGACCTACCTGAGCCTTGGCATAGCACTGTGCTATGTAGGCACATTAATCGGCGGTGTAGATTGGGCTGTAGGATTGCTTCCACTTTCTGGTTTATTTATGTCAATGGTTTACCCCACTTTAAATTCTAAAGGCATTTCCTGTTTCCCTGTTCAACAACATGGTGCCGTAGCTGGCGTTATATTATTTTTCACCGCATTGTCAGCAGCATTAGCACCGCTTTTAATGGGTATGATCAGTGATTACTTTGGTCACGTACGTTATGGCTTTTATTTAGCAACCGGTTTTGCTGTTATTTTATTTTTGGCTATGCTTTTTAATTATTTACGCGACCCATCAGCATCAGCTTTAGAACAAAATAACGTAGTTACTAATTAATTTGATAATTATTTAACAAAAAAATTACCCTAAAAATCAATGGGTGAGTAAAAAAAGAGCAAATTAACAATAAAATAATTTGCATCTTGTAAAAATTTTGTTATTTTTACTTAATCGATTAAGTAAAAATAAATAACCACTTAGGTTCAACATAACGAGGCGTTCACATGACAACACACAACACTCCTTTATATTTAATCAGTGCATTAGCACTTGCAGTAAGCCAAGGCATTAATGCTCAAGAAGCAGAAACAACTCAGCCAGAAGCATCACAAAACAAAGGACTTGAAACAATCGTTGTAACCGGTGTTCCACGCCGTACAACTATTATGGCTTCAAGCGTATCAGTAAGCAGTGTTTCGCTTGAACAAGTTCAAGTTTCAACACCTCGCTCTACCGCTGAAGCATTTAGAATCATTCCGGGTATCCGTTCAGAATCTACTGGCGGTGAAGGTAACGCAAACATTGCAGTTCGTGGTCTACCGGTTGCATCAGGTGGCGCTAAATTTCTACAGTTACAAGAAGACGGTTTACCTGTACTGCAATACGGTGACATCGCTTTTGGTAATGCTGATATTTTTATGCGCCTCGACAATACGGTACAAACGGTTGAGTCAATTCGTGGTGGTTCAGCGTCTACAGCAGCAAGTAATGCACCGGGCGGTATCATCAACTTTATCTCTAAAAACGGCGAAAACGAATCGGGCAGCGTTGCAACCACTGTTGGCCTAGATTTCGATAGTGTCCGTACTGATTTTGAATACGGTACTTATTTAACTGACAGCGTTCGCTTTCATGTAGGTGGTTTTGTACGCCAAGGTGAAGGCCCACGTGAAACAGGTTACACGTCAAATAAAGGTGGTCAAATAAAAGCTAATTTGACTAAAGATTTCGAGAACGGCTATGTGCGCCTTTACTACAAACACTTAGACGACAAAAGCGTTGGCTACCTTCCAATGCCAATGTACTCAAATGGTGATTCAGTTCCAGGGTTTGACTCTCAGTCAGATACACCGCATTCAGCCTTATTTACTAAAACAGTTCGCTTAAATGGTCAAAATCAAATTAGCAATGGTGACATTCGCGATGGCATGAACCCAAATGTTGATTCTATTGGCTTTGAAGCTGTATTTGACCTAGACAACGACTGGCGTATTGAAAACCGTTTCCGTAAGTCATCAGTTAGCGGAAACTTTAATTCTATTATCCCTGCTGAAGTAGGTGATGCATCAGCAATGGCAGCAAGCATTGGTGGAGCAGGCGCAACACTTAGTAACGCAAATACAGGTGACGCATTCAATGGCGATTTAGCAATGCGCATCCATACGTTTGACGTAACAATGAATGACTTTGACTCTATTGTTAACGACTTTAAACTAACAAAATCGTTTGACGATGACACAAGCCTTACGTTTGGTTACTACGCATCAACACAAAACATAGCTATGTCGTGGTTATGGAACTCTTACGTTATGGAGCTTAAAGGTGACAATGCCGCACTGTTAAACGTAACCGCAGCCGACGGCACTGAGTTTTCTGAAAACGGTTTATACGCTTACGGCACGCCATTTTGGGGCAACTGTTGTCAACGCGATTACGACACTGAATACGACACACGTGCACCTTATGTTGCTTTCTCAACTAAACTTGGTGACTTGAGTATTGATGCAAGTGCGCGTTATGACAGCGGTGAAGCACGCGGTAATTACGCAGGAGCAGTAACCTCTACTGTAGACATGAACCGTGATGGTGTTATTTCAGTACCCGAGCAAAGCGTTGTAGGTATTGATCATGCGAATGCAAGCCCAGTAAATTACGACTGGAGCTATTCGTCTTACTCAATTGGTGCTAACTACCAAATAGACCCTAGCCTTGCAACATTTGCACGTATCAGTAAAGGCGGACGTGCAAACGCTGATCGTCTTTTATTTGGTAAAGTACGCTCAGATGGCTCAGTAGCTGATGAAGATGCAGTTGATGAAGTAAATCAGTTTGAGTTTGGTGTTAAAAAGCGTTTTGACTCGCTATCGGTATTTGCAACAGCGTTCTACGCAGAAACTGAAGAACAAAACTTTGAAGCAACATCACAAACGTTTTTTGACCGTGAATACGAAGCCAAAGGTATTGAGCTTGAATCAACATACTTCATGGATGCATGGGATTTTCGTGGTAACTTAACGTGGACTGATGCCGAAATAGCTAAAGATGCCCTAACACCTGACGTTGTAGGGAATACGCCACGCCGTCAAGCTGATTTAATTTACTCACTAATGGCTCGTTACAGCTATGAAAAAGGTGCAGCAGGTTTAAGCTTTATTGGTACAACTGATGCCTACGCGCAAGATAACAATGACCTTAAATTTGATGGTTACACGCAGGTAAATGGCTTTGTAAGCTACGACCTGTCTGAAAACCTTAGCCTTGCGCTTAATGTAAATAACCTATTTGACACAGTCGGTATTACAGAAGCAGAGGAAGGTTCAGTACCAGCAAACGGGATTATTCGCGCACGTACAATTAATGGCCGTACTACATCATTAACGCTTAAATACGCGTTTAACTAACCGAGTCTGAGTGTGTTAAGCGCTGAAATGCAGTTTTATTTCAGCGCTTTATTCCTCGCTTAGCTCAAACTTTATTACTCTCCCGTAAATTTAACCTAGCCTGGCTAGGTTTTTTAGGATTTATAACATGACCAAATTACTTAGCCTTGGCGAGCTGCTTATTGATATGTTGCCACAAGACTCACACAACACAGCTTATTTACCTATTCCTGGTGGCGCACCTGCAAACGTAGCAGTAGGTTATGCAAAGTTGGGCGGAAACGCAGCTTTTTGTGGTGGTATGGGTGATGATTACTTTGCAAAACAACTTACTAACGCAGTAAAGCACTATAATGTCAGCACAGAGTATTTATTTACTATAAAAAATGCGCAAACAGCGATGGTTATTGTCAGCCTAGATGAAACAGGCGAGCGTAGCTTTAATTTTTACCGCAATAACACCGCCGATCTACTGCTTACCCATGAACATTTACAAAAAATTCAGTGGGATGAAATAAGTACCCTGCATTTTTGCTCAAATACGCTTACAAGTATTGCCATTGCAAACACAACAATAAGCGCTCTAAAACAAGCAAAAAGTCATAATAAACTTGTTAGCTTCGACGTAAATTTACGATACAGCCTTTGGCATAACATTCGTGATATTGAACCTAATGTACGTGCCTGCTATGCCCATTGCGACGTTATTAAATTATCTCGTGATGAGTTAAATTTTTTAGCAGAACAATCCAATCAGTCAGGTGATGAATATTTACAATCGCTTATAGAGCTGGGTGTTAGTTTAGTTTTCTTAACCGATGGACCTGAGCCTGCCACCGTTTACCATAAAACGTTTACCGTAAGTGAAGCCGCTCCAATTATTAACGCAGTAGATACAACCAGTGCCGGAGACGCGTTTATTGCAGGTGTTTTATATCACTTAAATCACTACCACGAGACGCTATTACCAAGCGACAAACTCAACAACGAACAAATAATTAGAGACGCATTAAGTTTTGGCCTTCGCTGTGGCTCAAAAGCTTGTTTATCAAAGGGTGCTTTTCCTGCATTGCCCGTTTTAGACGATGTACTTTGAGCTAATACACTCAGAAGTAGTTTAAAAGTTAGTCTAAAAAAGCCCCTGTAGGTAAATACCTACAGGGGCTTTTTTACAATTACTAATTTAAGCGCTTATAAAGCAAGCTCTTCTTTAGCACGTGTTAAGTTGTGCGATACCATATCATTGTTAGATAGTTGTTTTGCTTCGTATAAATCAGCAAGGCCAGCCGTTTCGTTTTTAGCTTTTAAGCGAGCTATACCACGGTTACTTAGCGCGAATGATGTAAGCTCACGAACTTTAAATTTAGGGGCATCTGCATCTTGTAAAAGTGCAATTGCTTTAGTACAAATTTCATCAGCTTCAGCGTAATTTTTTGACTTAACATTAAGTGCGCAGCTATTAAAAGATTGCTCAAGTGGCTGCGGCGCGGTTTGCGCTTCAATAACCATTAATTTGTAATCACTTTGATCAGCCATAGCAGCAGCTGAACATGTTAATAGTGAGCCAAGAGCGATAGTTTTGATAAGTGTTTTCATGGTCATAATCCTGTTTAGTTAAGTCGTGCTTGTTGCCGACAACTGAACTTTAGAGGATCCCTGTAAAACCGACAAACGATAAAAACAAAACTAATACGTGAAGAAATCTAACTTATAGACTTTAGTCTAATAACGCTGCCCTAAGCCTAAAATCATACAACCTATTTAAAACTATTGTTCAAGCCATTCAATAGCGGCAGTGGCATTTTCAAAGTAAACCATTTCACCACAAATAATACGGTTACCAATTTTTGCAACAGTCGCTTGCCATTTTTTATTACCGTAAATTGCCACTTTATTTAGCGCCGAATTGTGCTTTATACCCAAGTGAAAATCGTCAAACACAGCTTTTAACCCTACGCCTTGTATATCAATACCGTCTATTAATACATTAATAATAGGCTTGTTTACCTTTCGAAGCGCTGTATCAATCTCAGAGGTAATTGACTCGTAATCGTCGTATTTTAAGTTGCCAACGGCTTTTAAAGTTAAGAAAAATTCGCGTCCTGCGCCTTCTATATCAAGTGTTAAACTAGGAGTTAAATTTGCCATGGTATTTGCTCATTTTTATATTAAGTTTTGAGCATAAAACACCTTATATTAATCAATCATGAAGCAAATCAACAAAACAGCAGTTATCCTGAGCCTTGGTTAGTTAAGCTTGCTGCACTCGCGCAATTTGGTTTTCTACATCGGTTAAATGCCCTTCTTTAACCCATAACTTCGCACCCAGTTTGCCTGCTTTAGCCATAAGCTTAGTGCTCACTGGTGTGCGCAACCAGCTATGTTTTTCAAGCAAGTCTGTCCCTTCTGTCACGGTGCCTTCAATAACTAACATTTCAGCCCCACACTCTGCATCTAGAACAAACTGCGCATTAGGCGCTAAATGAATTAAGCTAACCTCCTCAAACTCATCTTTGTATAAAGGTGTTATTGTGATCCCAGGTTGTGTCGCGAGCGCAACGCTGCCCATAAAATCAGTCTGCAACCGAACATGCGTTCTATCTTGTGGCTGAAACTGCCAAAGCTTTACAAAAATAATACACCCCTTCTCAGATCCCGGTTTGTGCCTTGATTGCGGTGGATTTCTGATGTACGAACCGGCAGGAAAATCACCATGTTCATCCTGAAAAACACCTTCTAATACAACAAACTCCTCCCCGCCGGTATGAATATGTGGCGAAAACTCACTACCAGGTGCATAACGCACAATACTGGTTGCGCGCGCAACCTCGTCACCTATACGATCAAGTGGTCGCCTATCAACCCCAACCATAGGCGACTTTACCCACGGCAATGTATTACTGTGCACCACCACACGCTGGCTGAAATCGGCTGCTATTTTCATACTTGCTCCTTACATTGATGTTTTGCTAATTAAACTCAATATACCGAGTTTAATTGGCCTATTGAACACACTTTCACTTACAAGCCAGCTACGCTCGGCCGTGCTGCAACTGCTTTTTGCCACGCAAGTAAATGGGTTAAATTACTCGGTAATGCAATGTTGGCGAACCCAGCAAACACTAATCCAGCATAAAGGGTTATGTCGGCAATACTAAAACTGTCACCTGCAACAAACGTTGTTTGCGCAAGTATATCGTTAAAATAGTTTAGGCTACTACGCGCCTTTTCACCTTGCTTTTCGCCCCATTCAACATTTTGATATGTCTCAAGTTCTGGGCCTAAACCATCAGTAGCATGATGAAAATACGTTGCAACGGCATCAAGTACCATAGACTCAGCACGTTTTTGCATCATATTTATTACTGCGCGCTCTTTTGCCGAAATGCCCATCAATGATGGTCCTGTAAAAGCAGTATCAATATATTCAGTAATTGCCGTGCATTCAGATATAAATGTTCCGTCATCAAGCTCTAATACTGGTACACCTGCTAATGGATTTTTGGCTAAAAAAGCCTCTGTTCGGTGTTCACCATTCAGTAAATCTACTGAAATAAATTCAACATCAGCTGTCGCATTTTTCTCTGCCAGTGCAATACGAACGCGAAGCGGATTTGGGAAGTTCTCTACATCATAAATTTTCATTGTGGGACCTTTTCTAATTAACCTATCTACTGATAGGTATTTATATTCCTTAAACTAAAGTAAGTCAAACTTTAAAACAGCCATGTAGGCCAAAAATTTTTAAACGATTGAAAATTCATATTTTTATTTATAAAAACATTAAGGCTTGATAATAACTATCTACTGGTCGATAATTTTAGTATCAAGAATAGGATAACGAAACATGAGCAAAAAAGAGGCCCTACTCAAAGCGGCAGAAAATAAAGTACGCCTAGGCGGATACAGCAATTTTAGCTTTAGAGAGCTTGCTAACGAAGTGGGTATAAAAAGCGCAAGTGTACATTACCACTTCCCTACCAAAGCTGATTTGGGCGCAGAACTTGCGCATCAATATACCGATGCGTTTCTGCTTTCATTAGGGGAACCCGCTGAGTTAAAAGCCCAAGGTAAAGATCCCATCGATTTTTACACATCGTTATTTAGGGGCGCGCTAGTAACCGATAAAAAAATGTGTTTATGTGGTTTACTTGGTGCCGAAAGCGACACCCTACCAGAAAAAGTACGTATAGAAGTAAAACGCTTTTTTACTAAAAATTTAACATGGCTAAGCGCTGCGCATTCAGTTAATGGTGACGAAAACCCACAAAAAGCCGCTATTCAAACAGTAAGTATGCTTGAAGGGGCAATGATGATAAGTAAAACTCTCGACGATCATAGCTACTTTGATTTAGCAACGCGAGACAGTAATTAACCACACGATTAAACGCATAAAAAAAGCGAGCTTATATAGCTCGCTTTTTAGTCTTACACGGAAATTATTTAAACTGCTGGGCTCGGTTTGTGCTTAGCATGCACTATAGCAAGTATAATTAGGCCAACGACCGCTACAACTGCCCCAATAGGTTTACCTAAATCGCTTGATAAATTAAAACCAATTGCAGCTGTTGTGATATACGACAAGGTAACAGCCGTTGCAATTACCGCAGGAACACTGGCAATCCAATGAAATGTACCACGGTCAAACAAATACTTGGTCGCTAACCACAATACGCTAGTAGACAGCAGCATGTTTGAAAACGCAAAGTAACGCCAAATTAATGAGAAATCTAACTTCGTCATAAAATAAGCGATAGTCAAAATAGGGAGCGCGAGTAATAAACGATTGCGTATACTTTGCGGAATATTAAAGGCATCAACCACGGTTAAGCGCAATGAACGAAACGCGGTATCACCTGAAGTAATTGGGAAAACAGCAACCGCAATAATTGCCATAATACCGCCAAATACTCCTAGGTAACTGTTTGCAATATGGTTTACAACTAAGCCTGGACCACCTTGGTCAAGCATTGCTTTTAAACCAGCATAACCTTCAGGGAACGCCGCAATACCAGCCAGCGCCCAAACACAACCAACAATACCTTCACACATCATGGCACCATAATACACCGGGCGCACATATTTTTCGTTTGTTAAACAACGAGCAATAATAGGAGCTTGCGTTGAATGGAAACCACTAATTGCACCACAGGTAATAGTTATAAATAACAAAGGCCAAGTTGGTAAGCCGTCGGGGTTTGGGGCTAAAAAGTCATGCGCGTGGTCGGCTTCAAAATACGCCAAGAAATCGCCAGCAACCGGTAAATGTGGCGCGTTAATGAGTAACGACACGGCAACAGCTACAGTCATTACAATCATTAACAAACCAAAAATGGGGTAAAAACGTGTAATTATTTTATCAATTGGTAACAACGTTGCTAAAAAGTAATACGCTAATATAGCTAAAACCCAAAAAGTATTGTTGGCTAAAAATGTACCTTCAAATAGGTTTAGGTTACTTAATAGACCTGCTGGGCTCATAATAAATACAACGCCAACGAAGAACAATAGCATAGCGGTAAATATAAGCATAAAGCCTTTAAATACAACGTTGTAATAATGACCAGCTATTTCAGGTAAACTTTTACCGTCTTCTTTTATACTCATTACACCTGAAAAAAAGTCATGTACGGCACCACCTAAAACATTACCTAGCACAATCCATACAAGCGCTATGGGTCCGTACAATGCTCCTAATATTGGACCAAATATAGGGCCTACACCGGCTATATTTAAAAATTGAATTAAAAAGGCACGCACAGGGTGAATAGCCACGTAATCAACACCTTCGCTAAAGCGCTTTTGTGGTGTGTCAACCGTTGAATCCATGCCTGCTTGTTTTTCTACAAATGGGCTATAAAACTTATACCCCAAAATTAATATGGTGAGGCAAATAAAAAAGATAATCATAAAGCACGTTTCTCTTTTGTATGTGTATTTAGGAGCGCAGTGTGAATCGCTCCGCATTATGTTGACCTAATAACCTTGGAACAGTATCAAAGCTGTTTGTGACAAACAATTAGACGTTTAGCTAATGCCATAGTCGTAATCGCTCATGATTTGTTCAATTTATAAAGTAATTTAAAAGCTCGTTTTTAAACCTCTCGAATGCAGCTATTTAAACGTTCACAATGTGTGTTTACCACACAATTTTTCGGCAAAAAAAAGCGGCTAAGCATATTGCTTGAGCCGCTTTCAACACACAATTATTTTTAAAGAGGACGCATAAATTCGTTAATTTGTTGATGAGTCAATGTAGGTGTAGCACCTGCACTTTCTGCAACCATAGCCCCTACCGCACAGGCAAAATCAACCGCATGCTGAGCACAATCGCTGCTACATAACTGATATATCAATGAACCTAAGAATGAATCCCCAGCGCCCACTGTGTCTACAACACTAATTAAATAGCCTGAGTTATAGTAATTCTCGCCTTTAATAGTGAGTAGCGCACCGTGGCTGCCTTTGGTTACACAAAGGTATTCGGTGTTAGTTTGCTCTGCAATAAACGCTAAGTTTTGCTCAAGTGAATGAAACTTACAGCCCATTGCTTTGGCAATCTCATAAAGCTCTTCATCGTTTAATTTTATGAAGTCGGCTTTATTCATTAAATCTACTAGCGTGTTTAATGTGTAATGTGGTGCCCGTAAATTTACATCAAACACTTTAAAGTTAGCCACATCAACCAACTGGTTTAACGTAGCAAGAGAGGCTTCACTGCGGCCAATTAGGCTACCAAATACAAATACATCACTGGCTTGTACTTTTTCAATGAGTGAGTCAGTAAGCTCAATGTTATCCCACGCAGTGTCGGCTTCTATTTCGTAGCTGGCTGAACCGCTTTTATCGAGAGTAACTTGTACGGTGCTGGTTTTTTTGTCTTTATTAACGGCAATATAATCGCAACTAACGCCTTTGCTTTTAATTTTGCTTAAAAGCTCAGTACCTAATTCATCGTTACCTACTGCGCTTATCATATCGGCTTTAATACCTAATGAATTAATGCGCACACACATGTTTAATGGTGCACCACCTAAGCGTTTACCTGTTGCAAAACAATCCCATAGCACTTCGCCAAAACAACTTACGCTTACGTCTTTACCTTGTTTAGAATCAATTAAAATGCTCATTATTAGTTACCTTTAGGCTCAAGCACGTTTTTCATAATTGCTTTAATTTTACTTGCAGGTGCGTATAACGCGTCTACATTGTTTTTGTAGTGAGACGTAAATGCGCTTTGCGTATTTAAATCGCCAAATAAGCTTGTTAGCGATAAAAACGCCAGCGAATCAGTAGCCGTTTTAGCCGCGGCTTCATGTAACTCGCTTTGCATTGAATCAATTACTTCAAGGCTATTGCCTTGCTCATCTGTTTCTTTGTCGCTGTAAAAACACCATGCAGCAATAACCAATGTAGCAAGTGATACATCACGCCCTTGTGCCAGGTTTTCGTTAATAGTGGCAATTAAAAACTTAGGTAGCTTAGCTGCACTTTCTGAACAAATACGCGATAAGCTGTCTTTAATGTTAGGGTTTGCAAAACGCTCAATTAGCGTGTCTTTGTACACTTCAATATCAATGCCTTCTAGTTGCTCTAGGTTAGGCGTTACTTCTTTATCCATAAACGCACGTAGGTACTTTGCAAATAAAGGATCGGATACTGTTTCGTCAATTGTGCCATAGCCATGTACAGAACCCAGTAAACCCAGTACCGAATGGCCTGCATTCAATAAACGAATTTTCATGGTTTCAAAAGGGGTTACATCTTTTACAAATTGAGCACCGGCGTTATTCCAATTTGGGCGCCCGTCACAAAATGAATCTTCAATTACCCACTGCGAAAACGACTCACAGGTAATTGGCCAAGCATCACTTACACCATATGTATCTGACACGTAGTCAATATCACTTTGTTTAGAAACAGGTGTAATGCGGTCTACCATTGCATTGGGAAACGAAACGTTTTCTTCAATCCATTCGCTTAATTCTGCATCTTGCTCTGCTGTAAAAGCAAGTAACATTTTGCGCGTTACATTGCCATTGTGTTGAATGTTATCGCATGACTGTACAGTAAATGCTTTTAAACCCTGCTCTTTACGTAGCTTTAACGCAGCGGCTACATATCCAAATGCGGTAATAGGATCGTTCGGATTATTAATGTCGTTAATTATATCCGGGTTTTCATAATCAAACTCACCCGTTACTGGGTTAAAGTTGTAACCGCCTTCAGTAATGGTTAGCGACACAATTTTAGTATCGGGATGCGCCAATTTTTTTATAACTGCTTGTTTATTTTCTGGTGCGAACAAAAAGTCAATCATAGAGCCAATAACGGTATTGTCTATTTTCCCATTAGGGTGTCTTACCGTTAACGTATACAGGTAGTCTTGCTGCTTTAATACATCGCGAAGTCCACGGTTTGCTTCAAGTAGGCCAACACCGCAAATACCCCATTGCTCTGAACCTGGTGTTTTTAATAACTCATTAATATACATAGCTTGGTGAGCACGGTGAAAACCGCCAACACCAATATGAACTATGCCTGCTTTTACGTTACTACGGTCGTAATTGGGTGCATCTACATGGCTTGGCATGTATGCCAAACTTTGTTGGTTTAGCCCTTTAACAAGAGCGTCAGTGTGATGTTGTGTCATGGTGCGGCCTTACTAAAACAAAATTAAAAAACAGGTAAATTACAATGCAGCATTAAGCGCTTTGTGGCGCTTTAACGACCAGTAGGCTGTAACAAAATAAATAACCGTACAAATAAAACACGCTATCTCAAACTGTGATTTATTTGCGCCGTATGTGCTCATGGTATCGCTAAAAAACATGACTTGGCTGGCAAATATACAAATAATGACAAGTGAAATAGTAGAAACCGTATTAAGTATTTTGGTAAAAAATGAGCTATCGATTACAGGCTTTGGAATATCTTTCGCCTGTGCCGCTTGGTACGCTTTTATGTCACTTTGCTCTTGCTCTTCAGCGGCAATGTGTTGTTTGTAATCTTCGCCAGCACCGTATTTTTTGGCTAACAGCGTGTAAATTACAATGGTGAAAAACCAAGTAGGTATAAACAAATAATAAAACGACATTACATCAATCGCATTTAAGCCAAAACCGAACACCAAGGCTAATGCCCAAGACGCTATAGCCGGTACGCTGCGTGTAATATTTTTATACTTAGCCCAATAACGGGTTAAACCAATTTTTGGAAACAATACATGCTCAGCAAATACAATTGCCCCGACAGGCACAACTAACAAACCGGCATAAGTAAGCAGTGGCAACATTTGAGAAAATACGAACGGAAAGCATGCAATTATCACTGTGACAACTCCAACAATAGCGGTTGTGCGTTCACGAGAATGATTTACAAAAATAGATTGTGCAGCCAATCCTGCACGATAAAGATTGGCGTTAGCTGTAGTCCAACCGGCAATAATTACAATAACAAAACCAGTCCAGCCTAATGCGTGGTAGGCCACATCACCCGGATCAAGTGATGAAATAGTGGTTTTAAGGAGTACAGCAACACCTGCGCCCATAATGCCGGCCGAGATCCACGCCAAGTAATGACCAAAAAACATGCCTACGCCCGAGAACAAACCATAGCTTTTACGCTTAGCAAACCTAAAAATAGCCATATCTATTAAACCAAAGTGAGTAATAGAGTTTGCAGCCCACGCAAAACCAATAACTTCAAGTAAACCTATTCCTGGTTCTCCTTCGGCATTCGTGCCCGTCCATATAGAAGAGTCGCCAATGGTCATAAAGTCACTAAAGCTTGTTAATGAGGTTGACCCAATTACATGATTTGAAAGTTCAGGAAAAAGTGCAAACGAACCCGCTATAAAAATAACAAATAGCCAAGGCGCACAAATTTTAGAAAAGTCGGCAACAGTAGAAAACCCATACATAGCCACAAACACAACAATAGAGCCAACGGCTAAAACAATACCCACAAACGCTAAACTATTTGGGTACCAATCTAACTGTGCTGGAATATCAAATAAAAACCGCACCGCCGTAGACGATACAGTAATCATTGCGGCCGATATAACGCTAAAAATAATGACGTTAGCCCAGTTGTAAAGCTTAGTCATTGAATTACCGGCAATCTTATTTAGATAATTATATAAACTTAAGCGCGTTTCTACTGCAATAGGTGCGGTAATTAGCCACCAAGAACACATAGCTAATAAATTACCAATTAATAAACCTAATAAAATGTCGATAGTAGATGCGCCAAGTGCAACAAACGTTGCTCCAATAACAAACTCTGTGGCTGCAACATGTTCGCCTGCATATAAGCCAGCAAAGTGCTTCCAACCATGAAGCTTATTATTAGCAACCGGAAGTTGCTCCTCGTTTACATCTTTAAATGTGTGTGTGTGTGGACTCGTTGCCATGGTACTTCCTATTTATAAACACAGTAAAACTTGCCAAATACGGTGTATTTGGTCGAGTGAGCAGCTAAGCACTCACACTGTTATTTTTTACAACTCAATTCGTGTCAGTGTGGGACAAATTGGCGCTGTTTTTCTATACTTTTAGTGTTGGATACATTTCATAAAACATGTGCCAATGTGTTAGGTGATCAACATGTGGGTATGCCTTATGCACAAAATTAATTGCACCTTGCATATGCCCCCCACCGCTGTAATGCAGTACTTGCATATTTGCAGCGATCGCAGCACTCACACCGGCTTTTGAATCTTCTATTACCAAACAATTAACTGGGTTAACGCCCATTTTTTTAGCGGCGTGTAAAAATAAATCCGGCGCAGGTTTTCCATTTTTTACTTCACTCGAAGTAAACACCTCGTCAAAATAATGGCTCAACTTAACAACATTTAACGCTTTCTCTGTTCTTGCTGGGCTGCTACTTGTTGCAATACACTTAGGCATAGCTAAGTTAGCTAACACCTCTTTAATGCCATTTGTGGGCATTAGGGCTGTTTCAAACTCATGTAAAAGTGCATTTCTATAATCAGCTTCAAATCGCTCAGGCAATTCAACATTAAATGCATCAGCTATCTTTTGAGTAACTGCTTTAAAGTTGCATCCTAAAAAATGTTCTTGTACATAAGCACGGTCAATAAACACAGCTTTATCAACAAGCATATCGATGAGCACTTGCGCACTTAAAACTTCACTGTCAATTACAACGCCATCACAGTCAAAAATAACCAGTTCAATTTTAGGGTTCATTTTTCTACCTTATTGCATTTAGTTTTATGCAAACACAAAACTGAGCATAAGCCCAGCAAGTGAGCATATTCTCTTTATTATTATAATATGTCAACACGTTGTGAACTTAAAAGCTCGCTACATAGCTTAAATAATCAACACCTCAATAAAAAAGCTGTTGATTTTTATTAGTTTTAATTTTAACTGTTACGACTAAAATCGCATGCCGTATTCATAGCAAGTGTATTTACTGCATACGCCAATCTACTTTTATGATTAATACAATCTAAACAATCAATTTTACCGAAGTTAATTTTACCCATACACTCGTTAACAGTTAAACAGCCAGCAACACTGCCGGCACATTTAAATAACGAGGTCGACAATGAAAACACAAATAAACACAACAAAAACTAAATTAACCTTAAGCGCATTAGCACTCGCTATGGCATTACCTGCAAGCGCTGCCACGACACTTACTAAAGATAACGGCGCAGCTGTTGGCGATAACCAAAACTCAATTACTGCTGGTGAGCGTGGCAGTGTATTACTCGAAGACGTGCACCTAATTCAAAAATTACAACGCTTTGCACGTGAGCGTATTCCTGAGCGTGTTGTACATGCCCGTGGTACAGGCGCACATGGCGTTTTTGTTGCTTCTAAAGAACTAGACGACTTAACTATTGCAGCGCCATTTACTGAGGCAGGTAAAGAAACAGAGGTATTTGTTCGCTTTTCATCTGTGATCCACTCAAAAGGCAGCCCAGAAACACTCCGTGACCCACGTGGTTTTGCAACTAAGTTTTATACAGACCAAGGAAACTGGGATTTAGTGGGTAATAACCTGCCAGTATTTTTTATTCGTGATGCAATTAAATTTCCAGATATGGTTCACTCGTTAAAACCATCGCCGGTTGATAACATTCAAGATCCTAATCGTTTATTTGAATTTTTCTCGTACGAACCAGGCTCTACTCACATGTTAACGTGGGTATACAGCGACTACGGCACACCAGCAAGCCTACGTAAAATGGACGGCTGGGGTGTGCATGCTTATAAAATGATTAATAAATCAGGTGATGTAAAATACGTTAAGTTTCATTGGGTAAGCCAACAAGGAATCGACAACCTTGATGCAAAAGAAGTAACCGAAGTACAAGGTAAAGACTTTCAACACCTAACACGCGACCTTTATGCAGAGATAAATAAAGGCAACTTCCCTAAGTGGGATCTGTACATTAAAACGCTTGACCCATCGCAACTAGGTGACTTTGACTACAACCCACTGGATGCAACAAAAATGTGGTTAGACGTTAAAGAAACTAAAGTAGGCACAATGACTCTAAACCGTATGCCAACTAACTTTTTCCAATCTACAGAACAAGTTGCAATGGCGCCGGCAAATGTAATTCCAGGTATTGAGCCATCTGAAGACAGACTATTACAAGGGCGAGTGTTTTCATACTCTGACACACAAATGTACCGCCTAGGTGCTAATCACCAGCAATTGCCAATTAACCGTGCAAAAGTTGATGTAGTTAACTACAACCAAGACGGCGCAATGAACTACGGCAATACAACAAGTAACGTGAACTACCAACCAAGTCACGAAAACGTAGTAGAAAACCCAATTGCACGCAGAAGTAACACCGAGCTTAAAGGCTTTGTACAACAAGCCGCTATTAAAAAGCAGCACAACTTTGCACAAGCGGGTGTGTTGTACCGCGGCTTTAGCAAACAAGAACGCACTAACTTAGTCAATAACTTAGCTGGCGACTTAGGCAAAGTGCAAAACAGCAGTGTTAAACACAAAATGCTAAGCCACTTTTACAAAGCCGATAGCGAGTACGGCACACGTTTAACTAAAGCCGTAAATGGCGATATTAAAATGGTTAAACAATTAGCCGCTAAACTTTAATAATTTTCCCAACCCAGAGGAAGGACTTCTCCTTCCTCTTTTTCAAAGGTAACTAATTATGCGTAAACTCATATTCATAACAGTCATATTACTGGGCATAAGCACACACTTGCAGGCACAAAATGCCCCTACTTCAACGGCTCAAAACCAAGACTCAGCACAAACCCAATACAACAGCTTATTTGCTTACTATTTTGCCGCAGCACGCACAAACGACACACAAGTAATAGAACAATTTGTTGATGCCGGTATACCAATTGATAGCTACAACAATAAAGGTTACACCGCACTTATGATTGCCACCTACCATGGTAATAAAAACACCGTAAATACGTTACTGCAATTAGGCGCTAATGCCTGCCTTGAAGACAACCGCGGTAACACAGCGCTAATGGCCGCAATATTTAGAGGCGAATTTAGCATAGCTAAAACACTCGTTAGCCTTGATTGCGATAACGCGCATCAAAACAAAGCCGGTCAAACAGCCGAGCAATTTGCACAAACATTTGGCCAACAAAAAGTACTCGACTTGTTAGCGCAGGTAAATAATGAAAAGAAATAACAAGGGGCTGTTGATCTTTGTGAATTAACACGATTATAAACTGGCCGTTATTTGATCAGGGCGCGAGAATTGTAATCCAGTGGACTTAGTAAAGTTCAAAATAAATTAGTAAACGTCATTAGCCGAAGCATTAGCTAATGTGTGTATTTAAGTGTTGAAGCCACTTTAGTAATTGACCTTTCGGTCAGTAAAGCTACAATCAATCAACACGTTAAACTCGCATAATAAATAATGACCACACAAACAAAACCAAATAAAAAAGAAGTCACTCGGGAAAAAAACCAACTGCTTATTTTAAATGCTGCCGAGCAATTGTTTTCTCTTAATGGGTATGACGGTGCAAGCATGAGTATGGTTGCAAAAGAAGCGAACGTGCCTAAAGCTAACATACTGTATTATTTCAAAAGCAAGGACGGCCTTTACGAAGCCGTGATAGACCGCATAATAGCAAACTGGAACTTAGGCCTTGATAACGTCACCGCTGAAGACGATCCTGCTGCAGTGCTTTATAACTACATAAAAAGTAAAGTGATACTTGCTGTAAACCAACCTCTACAATCTCGTTTATTTGCCAATGAAATTTTACGGGGCGCACCGTATTTACAAAACTACTTTAGAACAAATACCCGCCCTTGGGTTAAACAAAAAATTGATGTGTTTCAGTCCTGGATGGACGCAAAAAAAATAGACCAAGTAGACCCCCATCACCTTTTATTTACTATTTGGTCAACAACACAATACTACGCTGACTTTCAGGCAGAAGTACTTTTGGTAATGAATAAACTTGAATATGACAAAACCGACGTGGCACAAATAACACAATCAATTGCCCACATAATTTTAAAAGGTATTGGCTTAAAAATACCCGTTCAAAATGAGAGCTAACACATGGAAAACTTTACAACCCCCGACCTATTCGACGATCACCGCAACTCGGTTCAAGTAGCAGATAGTGGCTTGCATCACTTTGGTAACAAAACCACCTTTAGTGGCCAAGCAGTGACCGTTACCTGCCCAGAAGACAATTCGTTTGCCGCCGATATTTTACATAAAGATGGCAAAGGTAAAGTGTTAGTAATTGATGGATTTGCTAGCAAACGCTTTGCTTTTATTGGCGACATTATGGCCGAACGCGCGCTACAAAATGGCTGGGAAGGTGTTGTAATAAATGGTTGTTGCCGCGATATAGAAATACTTGCAACAATGGATTTACCGGTCATGGCCCTTGGTTCAACCCCTCGCAGCACACTTAAGCGCGGTTTTGGCGATCAAGACCAAGTTATTAATATGCTAGGCACCGCAATAGCGCCAAACGATTGGTTGTACGCCGACGTTAATGGCCTAATAATTAGTAAAACCCCCCTTATTTAATAAGTTCATGTAAAAAACAAACCAACTTGGTGCAGCATTGCACCAAACTGGTTTGTTTTACGCTTAAAAACACCCATTCTTAAACGTTAAAATTACAAATACCCCTCTGCAACGCCCAGAAACCTGACCAATCGGACAAGAATAAAGTTTTGGCATCTGTTTTGCTTATACTAAGTTTGCTAAAACCAAAGTCACCAATTAAAAGTGCATTAATGCCGTGTAAATAAAAATAA
>NZ_LODI01000023.1:0-7635 GCF_001468485.1 Pseudoalteromonas sp. H71 | reverse complement strand
TGGGTTACAAAATGAACACGCAATCAAAAACTAAAAACACAGGCATATTTTGTGACCATGGACCGAGTAATTGGCAATCAAGTCAAACAGGCACACTAAACACTAAGCGCCTAGCCGTAAAAGATGTATTTGCTGTTAAAGAGCATAAAAACAGTGCCGGTAACCCACGCTGGTTTAAAACACATCCACCAGCTAAACAAACCGCAAGTAGCGTAAACAAATTAATGGATGCGGGTTGTATTTTTACAGGCTTTACCCACACCGACGAACTTGCTTACAGCTTAGAAGGTAATAATATTCATTATGGCGCAGCACAAAACCCTAAATTAAAAGGGCACGCGTGTGGGGGTTCAAGTATGGGCTCAGCCGCCGCGGTAGCCGGCAATTTAGCTGACGTTGGGTTGGGCACCGATACCGGAGGCTCAATTAGAATACCCGCAAGTTATTGCGGTTTATTTGGTATTAGGCCAAGCCATAACGTGATTGAAAAAGATGGCCTAATCCCGCTAGCACCGCCTTTTGATACTATTGGTTGGCTTACCCAAAGCGCAGAACTATTAGAACAAGTAGGCGACGTATTGCTACCAAATCAAACGGTGAGTAGCGTAAATACCTTGGTGATTTGCGAGCCGTTATTTGAGCTAGTAAGCCCAAACTTGCAAGCACCTATTAAGCAACTACTAGAAAAAACCAAACCTTATTTTAAACACCACAAAGAATTTGCGCTGCCAAAAAGCAGCATTTTAAGCGAACTTGCCGATAGCTTTAGAATACTGCAAGGTCGTGCTATAGCTAAAGCGCATAAAGATTGGCTTCAATTGCCAGGGCACCCTCCCCAGTTTGCTCCGGCAATTGCTGCCCGTTTTAAAATGGCACTGGCACTCACTGCCCAAGAAGAACAAGAAGCACTTACTATACAAACCCAGTGGCAAACATTAATCGCTAAGAACTTAAACTCAAACAGCTGCTTATTTTTGCCAACCACGCCAACAACCGCACCTAAATTGGGCGCCGACACAAGCGCACTGCGCATGCAAATTATAACTTTATCTGCTATTGCGGGCTTGAGCCGCTCGGCGCAAGTTCACTTACCATTGGCTAATTTAGATAATGGCCACCCTTATGGGTTTTCACTCATGATGAGCCATAACAACGATAAAAGCCTACTTGCCTGCACAACACAATTAGCTGCATATTTTAAACAGGAAACTCTCACATGAACGCACACAACATTGCATTTACTGCCCCGCACTTTGCTGCAACAGAGGCGGGCACCCTAATACTAAAACAAGGTGGTACAGCCGTTGAGGCCATGGTAGCGGCAGCCGCAGCTATTAGCGTGGTTTACCCACATATGAACTCAATTGGTGGCGACAGCTTTTGGCTTATTGATAGCCCAAATCAAAATACCCCCACAGCAATTGATGCCTGCGGGCGCGCACCTAAAAACATAGATGCCTATAAAAATGCCAACCAAATGCCTGAACGTGGTGGTTTAAGTGCGCTTACTCAAGCAGCTACGCTCCGCGGCTGGCAAAAAGCCCTTGAGGTAGATGAGCACGCAGCCCTGCCATTAAGTACCATTTTAGGCCCCGCTATTAAGCTTGCCCGCGAAGGGTTTACTGTTACCAAAAGCCTTCAAGCAGGTTGCGAAAAACTAGCAACGGTTGCTAATACTAACGATGCCTTTAAAGCGCTATACATCCCCAACGGTAAACCGTTACAAGCAGGGCAACACTTTAAAAACCCAAAACTAGCCAATACCTTTGAGCATTTGGCAAAACATGGCTTAAATGCGTTTTATGAAGGGCCTTTAGCTGACTCATTTGCGGCAGATTTAGCAAGCGCTGGTAGCAGTATTACTCCAGCCGACATTGCCAATACACAAGCCGATGTAGTTGCCCCACTGAGCGCTAATTTGTCGGGTATTAATTGCTATAACTTACCGGCACCTACACAAGGTGTGCATTCGCTGCAAATAATTGGTGCGGTTAATAAACTAAAACACAACGCCAACACCGAAGCCGACTGGACCCACTTAATTGTAGAGGCAACCAAACAAAGCTTTACTCACCGCCCTACACTTTGGGCCGACCCAGAAGCACTCGGCGATGATTACAAAAATGCACTAACCGATGATCGCCTAAACGAGCTTGCCAACAATATTGATATGAGCCAAGCCAAAAACTGGCCGTTCAATACTGAGCCCGGCGATACCGTTTGGATGGCAGCACGCGATAAAAACGGCCAACTAGTGAGCTTTATTCAAAGTATTTATTGGGAATTTGGCAGCGGAATACTCATGAGCGAAGGCGGATTTGTATGGAATAACCGCGGGCTAAGCTTTAGCTTAAACAACCAAGATACCAATGCACTAGCACCTAACAAACGCCCCGCACATACACTTAACCCAGCGATGGCAAAGTTTGAAGATGGCAGACGCCTTGCCTACGGCACGATGGGCGGTGAAGGCCAACCTCAAACTCAAGCCGCTGTATTTGCAGGCTACGCGTGGCGTAATAAATCAATTACCCAAGCGGTGAGCGACCCGCGCTGGTTACTTGGCCGCACATGGGGCGATACAAGCACTAACTTAAAAATAGAGCACAACCTCGCTTTGCAAATACAAGATGAGTTAAATCAACGCGGCCACGATTGGGTAAGCGTTGAAAACAACAACGAAATGATGGGCCATGCAGGTGCAATTTTAGATACACCCACAACCCTTGAAGCTGCAACGGACCCTCGCTCTGATGGCCGTGCAACTGTTTCATCAACGCAGTAGGAACACACATGACAGAAATAATGAATCAATGGCCAATTATTGCGGCCTTAATAGCAACCGGCATTTTTGCAGGTATTTTAGCAGGCCTATTTGGTGTTGGCGGCGGTATAGTCATTGTGCCTGTGCTGTACTTTTTATTGCAAGGTTTTGGCGTAAGCCCAGAGTCGGCCATGATGGTAGCCACTGCTACATCGCTTGCCACCATAGTGCCTACTTCTATTTCGTCTATTCGCTCGCATCATGCAAAGGGCAACATTGACCTTGCTTTAATTAAATACTGGGCGCCGTTTATTTTAGTTATGGCCGTTGTAGGCAGCTACTTAGCGCACTCAATACGCGGTAATGCACTGGTACTTATGTTTGCTTGTATTGCTATTTTAGTTAGCCTTAACATGTTATTTAGAGCCGGCGCCCCTGCCCTTGTAAATCAATTACCGGGTAAATTTGGCCAAGGCATAATGGCAAGTATTGTCGGTGGCTTATCTGTCATGATCGGCATAGGCGGCGGCACAATTGGTGTGCCCATGCTTAACGCATTTAACGTACGTGCCCATGTTGCCGTAGGCACTGCAGCCGTATTTGGCTTATTGATTGCGCTACCGGGCGTAATTACCTTATTAAGTATTGGCACCACGCCAACCGATGCTCCCCTAGGTACGTGGGGGTTAGTTAACCTCCCTGCCTTTTTACTTATTATTCCGCTGACTATTTTGTTTGCGCCTATTGGCGTAAAAATTGGTAGCAAGCTGGATCAAAAACAATTAAAACGCGCTTTTGCCGTTGTCTTAATGATAACGGGTATTCGCATGCTTATTCAGACTCTGGGAGCCTAAAACATGTTTAGCAACACGCAAATTCAAACCTTAAATCCGCCGCAGCGTTTACTAATGGGGCCAGGCCCAATTAACGCAGATCCACGTGTGCTGCGTGCTATGTCGGCGCAGCTAATTGGCCAATACGACCCAGTAATGACCGGTTTTATGAACGAAACCATGGCCCGCTATCGCGAAATATTTAAAACCAAAAATGAATGGACCCTGTTAGTTGACGGTACATCACGCGCAGGAATAGAAGCCGTTTTATGCTCTATTTTACGCCCAGGCGATAAAGTGCTTGTGCCAATTATGGGCCGCTTTGGCCACTTGCTTGCTGAAATAGCCGAGCGTGTAGGCGCAAAAGTGCACACCATAGAAGTACCCTGGGGCGAAGTATTTACCCCAGAACAAATAGAAAAAGCCATAGTTGATGTAAAACCCCATGTACTTGCCATGGTACAAGGCGATACTTCAACAACCATGAACCAACCGCTTGAACACATTGGCGATATTTGCCAAAAGCACGATGTATTATTTTACTGCGATGCCACCGCCTCAATTGTAGGTAACGATTTACCCGCCGATGAGTGGAAACTCGATGCGCTTTCGGTGGGTTTGCAAAAATGTTTAGGCGGACCGTCTGGCTCCGCGCCATTAACACTGAGCGACAAATGCGCCGATTGGATCCAAAAACGTAAAAAAGTAGAAGCGGGTATTCGTACCGCACAGCATACAGACGGCACCGAGCACTATGTGCGTTCAAACTACTTTGATTTAGGTATGATCATGAATTACTGGGGAGAGGAGCGCCTTAACCATCATACCGAAGCCACCAGCATGCTGTATTGCGCATCAGAATGTGCCCGCATTGTTATTGAAGAAGGCGTTGATAACTGCGTTGCCCGCCACAAATTACACGGCGATGCCATGCTAACGGGTATTCAAGCGCTGGGCTTAAACGTATTTGGCGACATAAGTAATAAAATGAACAACGTAGTGGGTGTGTATATTCCCGAAGGTATTAACGCCGACCATGTACGCGGACAAATGCTAACCGACTTTGGTATTGAAATTGGCACCTCGTTTGGGCCACTGCATGGCAAAATTTGGCGTATTGGTACCATGGGTTACAACGCTCGTAAAGATACCGTATTACAAACATTGGCAAGCCTAGATGCCTGCCTACATGCCAACGGTTACCAAGGCCCTAAAGGCGAAGCCGCTATTGCCGCTCTTGCTCATTATAAATAATAAAAAGGATTTAGCATGACGACTGCAAGCCCCTCTTTAGCGCCATTATTAAATAGTGAGCTAGCTAACACCTATGCTGCGCGCGCCTTAGCGCGTTGTAAAACACTCAGTGGCCTATCGCAAATGCAAGGCGGCATTCACCGCGTGTATTTATCTAAAGAGCATAAAGAGTGTAATAACGTTACTGCCGCGTGGATGGCTGAGGCGGGCATGCAATCGTGGCAAGACGAAGTAGGCAATTTATGGGGGCGTTTAGCGTCATCTAACCCAAACGCTAAACGCTTAATTATAGGCTCACACCTAGACACCGTACCCAATGCCGGTGCATTTGATGGCATTTTAGGAGTATTACTCGGTATTGAAATAGCCGCCCTTGCGCATACACTTAAGCTTGATTTACCGTTTCATTTAGATGTTGTGGGTTTTTGTGATGAAGAAGGCACTCGCTTTGCCACCACATTAATTGGCTCAAAAGCACTGGCGAAAGAGTTTGACCCGCAGTGGTTAAATATACAAGATAGTAACGGCGTTACTATGCGCCAAGCCATGCTGGATTTTGGCCTAAACCCAAATGATTACGCAAAAGCAGCGCTTAATAAAAACGAGTTACTTGGTTACTGGGAAACTCACATAGAGCAAGGCCCCGTGCTTGAGTCGGTAAATCAGGCGTTAGGCATTGTCACTGCCATTGCAGGAGCAAAGCGCGCTATGATCACCCTAACAGGTCAAAGCGGCCACGCGGGTACCACACCTATGAATTTACGTCAGGATTCGTTAGCAGGCTGCGCCGAACTGACGCTTGCCATAGAGCAACTAGCAAAAAATGCGAGTAATGGCGAAGTAGCCACCGTTGGGCAAATTCAAGCTCGCCCAGGCGCTACCAATGTTATTGCTGGTAAAACCACCATTAGCCTAGATGCACGCGCTCAAAACGATGACGACCTAGCCATATTACTTAGTGCAATTCGCACACGCGCAGATCAAATTGCAACATCGCGTAATTTAACGCTCGACTGGCAATGGACACATGCGGCCGACGCCGTAGCGTGCGATACTCAAATTCAGCATTTATTTACTAGTGCATGCAAACTTAATAACCAAGCCTCACCTTCGCTTGCCTCAGGCGCAGGCCACGATGCAATGGCCATAGCCCCTATTTGCCCTGTTGGAATGCTCTTTATACGCAGCCCTGGCGGCATAAGCCATCACCCAGCAGAAGCCGTTATCGACAGCGATGTAACAAAGGCTCTATGTGTGATGTACAGCGCGCTTGTGCTTTTTACTCAAACGTTACAAAAAGAGTGAACTAATAAATAATGCATAGGTTTAAAATATAAGTATTGCTCTATTTAACGATTAACTTTGTGGGGTTATACTCGCATACCAGCAAGGTGAGTTAAAACAGTAGTAGGAACTAGAGTACCTGCTTTTGTATATTAAACTTTAATGTTACTGCATATTTAAACGGCGTATTTACGGCATCACCCTCTTTTGCTATTTGTCATGTTGCATTCACATCCAACTTTATTTTATAACGTAATTTAATACCAAGTAGAGTCCCTAATAAAACTGCAATAACATGCAGCAAAGCTGAAATTAAATACATTAAAGGCTCCATTGTTATTTCTAACAATATATAAAGTAAGGCACCGACACTTAAGTTAATAAACCAATAAACAGCCGCAACTAAAAAGGCTTGTTTATACGGACTCACTGTTTGCCTATATCCTAGATATAAATAAACGATTAAAGAGGCTACAAAAGCGAGGACGTATTTGGTATAGATGTATGATGTGCTTTGAATCATCTCATCAAAGCCAACAATCTTTGTTGCTATTGTTGATGAGGCAATTAGTAATAAATACAAGCCGACTGAAAAAAGTAAAACCCTAGAGTATTTCACGATAAACCTTTAGTAATAAAACGAGGCTGTAGAATAACTCCTATAGCCAAATTATATTAAAAGAAGTAATTCTACAATCTCAACGCCCTAATAATGGGCAAAAAATTGTTGGCTAAAATGTTGAGGAACGAAAACAGCCAACTGTTTTTTGTCCTTATTAATTAGCTTGTTATATGGCATTTACTTTCCAAGTTTTTCTTTTAAGCGATAGTAAATATGGTTACGAACTGCACTTGAACTATCTCCAAATTGATCCAAATACCCACTACCACCACAAATATGAGAAAAACCTTTAGAGCCTGTTACAAAAAGGTGGCGCTGACCTAGCATGATGGAGTGACTATCATGAACAAAATAAACTATTTTCAATGTTTCAGGAGTACCTTTAAGAGTTTCAACTAGATCAAATTCTACGACAGCTCTTTTGCCTCCCCTTAAATCAGCAAACTCTTCAAAATATGCCTTCGTTACAACCCCAACAAATACATTAGTAAATTGATCATTCTCCAGAATAGTGTCTTCATTAACGAAGCACTTAGAGGCAATACTCAAGTTTGAATAAAAGATAATAATAATGAAAAACAAAACTCTCATCGTACTCAATACCTCAGTGCCATATAACGCTTCATTAAGAAGCGAGTTTAGGCTTGCTAAACTAAGTGACGAAGGAACTCGAGCAAGCCGTGACGAGTCTTTCTTTAATGACTTGTATGGATAATAAACCCATAAATTAATTAATACTTTAACCTAGTTCGGGTAATGTGAGGCCCAAGCTTTGGCTGCAACCAAAGCCTTTTATACAGTAGTTCGATTGAGCGTAGGCTCCTCTATTGAGAGACCGGTAACAAGTTAGAACGCTGTATAAACTCCAAGCATTAAAC
>NZ_LODI01000022.1:38050-43709 GCF_001468485.1 Pseudoalteromonas sp. H71 | reverse complement strand
TGTAGTGGCATAGTTAATTTGGCCACCCATTAAGAAAGAAATGTTATGCTCTTTGCATACAAATTTGGGTGAAAAAATGACGAAATTAAAACGCGCAACGTATTCTGCGGCAATCAAATTAGAAACAGCTCAGCTTGTAGTTGACCAAAGTTATACTCAAGAAGAAGCAGCCAAAGCGATGGGGGTGGGTAAATCAACCGTCAGTAAGTGGGTTACTCAATTAAAGCAAGAGCGGAGTGGCCAGACACCATCTGCTTCGCCAATGACGCCCGAACAAATTGAAATCCGCGAACTTAAAAAGCAAATCCAACGCATTGAATTAGAAAAGGATATATTAAAAAAGGCTACCGCTCTCTTGATGTCCGACTCCCTGAACAATTCTCGTTAATTGAGAAACTAAATCAACGAGAGCGTTACCCAATTAGCGTGCTGTGTAACGTATTCAATGTGCATCGTAGCAGCTATAAATATTGGGCTATACGGGATACAACGCCTACACCAGAGCAAGTAAGGCTAGAAGCTGAAGTTAAAGCCATACATGCAATGAGCGGCGGCTCAGCTGGGGCGCGGACAATCGCGGCAATAGCAACGAACAATGATTTTGAATTGAGTCGTTATCGTGCTGCTAAGCTAATGGTTAAATTAAAGCTTGAAAGCTGCCAAGTACCTCAACATTCATATAAACGTGGTGGTAATGAACACCTTGAAATTCCAAACCTGCTTGATAGACAATTTGATGTTGTTGAGCCAGATACAGTGTGGTGCGGTGATGTGACGTATATTTGGGTAGGTAATCGCTGGGCTTATTTAGCCGTTGTTATTGATTTATTTGCACGTAAAGTAGTTGGCTGGGCCATGTCGTTGTCGCCAGATACTAATTTAACGCTAAAAGCGCTTGAACTCGCTTATGAAAGCAGAGGAAAACCGACAGGACTGATGTTTCATTCAGACCAGGGGAGTCATTATACAAGTTTAAAATATCGCCAACGTTTATGGCGCTATAAAATTACACAAAGTATGAGCAGGCGCGGAAATTGTTGGGATAATGCGCCAATGGAGCGATTTTTTAGAAGCTTTAAAACGGAGTGGATGCCAAAGGTTGGATACGAAAACTTTAAAGATGCTAAATATAGTGTGAGTGATTATATCAACGGATATTACAACAACGTTAGGCCACATCATTATAATGCTGGTTTAGCGCCAAATGAATCTGAGGTTAGATACCAAGATTCTAAAACTGTGGCCAAAATTAGTTGACCACTACAGACCACTCACTAACAGAAGAGGATGTTAGAATTCTAGTAATTTATGTTGATCAGAATATAGAGTATTTACCAGAAAATAATCCTTTAATTCCCTTTGAGAAACTAATTAATAAGATTGACGCATTTAAACAAGAGACTTTAGGGCTATCACCTGAAGTTGTTAGATTTATCAATGAAACTCTAAAAGGAGTGTCAGCACGAATTAAATCCCCCAATGAAGCAAGACAACTAATAATGGAAGAGCTTGATGCAGCAAGACAAGGAAATAAACTCGCTACTAACTTTGTTAAAAATAGTGGGTTTGATCCCTTAGAGTATAAAGGTGCAATGGATATTTCTTACCGCGCTGTTGATGGCAAAGATGGACCGCAACAATTTCTATTAAATGCACTGCTTCCTTACTCATCAAATATTGAGCTGATGGTTGGTTTACGCCTAGAAATAGTTAAGAAATTAATTAAGTTGTATGATATTGAGCCTACAAAATGATCACGTGACACATTTTATGTAACTGCCCAGTTTAAATAGCATCTTGTAACCGGTCTTCGAGTTCATCATAAATCGATTCGAGGCCGATTTCTAATTTGTACTAGCTCATATTTTATCTGAACTAATACATCTAATTGGCATCGTTCATTCTTTAGATGTCTGTTCAATCGCTAGGTTGTAGTGGTAAACCGCTTTGTTGATATTTGCTTATTTTTGCGGGTTTTACGACTACAATTAATTTTATATTTAATTAAAAAATACCTTTGTGATACTGCACCGCCCAAAACCGCACATGCACTTGTTTGTATTGGGTTTGTTCTTCTTTTTAGTATTAGTAACTTTGTTAGTTAATACCTTTTTGGTCGTTAAATTTTCCTTATGCTCTCGTTTTCAAAATCCAGCAATTTGTAGTTCTTCCATGTTGTTTCTTTTACATTTAGTAATATACGTGGTTTTGTCGGTGGATTTATTGGTCTTCCTATAGTTTGCTAGACACCTAATGAGTTACATTGTAATACAGCTTTTACTCATTGCTACATCACTCATTAGTAATCTAGCTTGCTCAACTGGCATATCTAACAAAGTTTCAACTTGCATTTCATCTGTATTGATTCTTAAAATAATTATATACAGTCAACCAACGCTAACGTATTTGTGTTAAAGCTAATATGGCCGCCTGTATGCATTCTACCTGTTGTTTTGACTGATATACGCTCGCCACTACTTGATACAACATCGTACCCCGCCTGGTTAACCTCTGTTGCCATGCGTCCATTTGTTATAAGTGCGGCGTACAGCTCCCCAATTCTACCTGTTAAATGTCTAAGCTCTGTTGCAGGTACATCCCAACTCAACTCCCTTTCTAACCAGCTCATTGCCTCACCCAGCGACTGAATGATTTGCATTTGTGTTAAAGCCATTTTATATCCTTATTTTATTTTCTAACCAACTTTTAAAAGATGCTTATGCCCAGTTACCGATAATGTACCTTGAGATGCCTTTTCTATATGCTCACTCCACCAGTTCATCAACTCTCTACGTTTTTCTATATATTCAGCTCTATTATAAGCAGAGCGAACCTGGTTTTTATCTACATGCGCCAATGCCGCTTCTATTATATCTGGATTAAACTCATGCTCGTTTAATATGGTGCTACCAAGCGAGCGCAAGCCATGGCTTACTAGACGGCCTTCAAACCCCATGCGTTTTAGAGCCATATTAGCTGTTTCATTGTTGATATGATTTCTCGGGTTTCTGTCTGACGGAAATACAAAGTCTCTGTGCCCTGAAATTGGTTTTATTGCCTCTAATAACTCTATAGCTTGATTTGATAGAGGAATGGCATGCTCTCTGCGCTTTTTCATTCGTTCAGCTGGGATAATCCATAGTTTATTCTCAAAATCAATTTCATCCCAACGCGTACCGGCCGCTTCACCTGGGCGGGTAAGAGTATGTAACTGCCATTCAATCAAAAAGCGGGTTACTCGTTTAATTGACGCCGTAGCAAGCGTTTGCATCAATTCAGGCAGCTCTTCTGGTTTTAACGAAGGCATATTTTGTTTTTGCGGCTTTTTAAATGTTTCTTTTATTCCAGCAAGCGGATTAGCTTGAATATAACCACTATTAACTGCGTAGGTCATAACTTGGTTTAATCGTTGGCTTAAACGCTTAACTGTTTCTAAAGTCCCTTTTGCTTCAATAGGCCTTAATATTTTGATTACTTGCGGTGCTGTGATTTTACCTATGGGGTATTTACCTATTATTGGCAAAATATGATTATTTAACGAACGCCAAATATCTTCACCATGGGCTTTGGTAAAATCTGGCTTTTTCACTTCAAACCACTCTAGAGCTACTTTTTTGAGTGTTAGCTCTTCCTCTGCTCGTTTATGGGCAATGGTTGCATCTCGGTATTCTTTAGGATCAGTGCCTAAAGCAACTAGTTCTCGAGCTTCCTGCGCGAGCTTTCTAGCATTAACAATAGATATATCGGGATACTTGCCTAACCCCATGTTAATACGCTTTTTTGTAATTGGATGGTAGTAGTTAAAGTTCCAGAGCTTTGAACCACTCTTTCTAACTTTTACTTGTAGACCGTTGCCATCCGATAAAATAAGATCTTTATCTTCTGTTTTTGCTTTTTTTAACGCTGTATCGGTAAGCTGCTTAGCTGCTCTTGCCATAATAAATTAACTCCACTCTAATTTAGTATTCCTTATTATGGCATTTTATTAAAGGAATACCATAAAAGATACTAAAGCTTTAAGCTTTGGTGGGATGCTATAGGACGCCATGAAACGCCAAGTCATTGATTTATATTTGTTACAGGCACAAAAAAGGACGTCCTGAGACGTCCTAATATAGAATAATGGTGGAGGAAGAGGGATTCGAACCCTCGTTAGGGGTTAACCTAAACACACTTTCCAGGCGTGCGCCTTCAGCCACTCAGCCATTCCTCCACAGTGTTGCACTGCAACAGCGCGTTATAGTATGAAATAGGTTACTCAGGTGCAAGGCATTTTTAGTATCTGGCTTTTAACTGCTCACTAATCATACCAATTGCATCAACATGTTGAGTTTCAATGACTATAACTATTTTAGACACAAAAAAAGGCTACTGAACTTCAGTAACCTTTTTATTAATAGTGCGTTATATTATTTTGCCATGTTAGCTGTAAAATCTAGCATGCGATTAAGTGACTTAAGTGCCCCTTCACGCAAATCCATATCTACAAATACTTCTTTACCTTGAGGGTCTATTAAAGCCTCCTCAATCGCTTTTAAGCCATTCATTGCCATCCACGGGCAATGTGCACAACTTTTACATGAGGCGCCTTCACCAGCCGTAGGAGCTGCAAAAAACTCTTTCTCTGGGCAGAGTTGCTGCATTTTATAAAAAATACCTCGGTCAGTCGCTACAATAAACTTATTATTAGGCATTGTTTGCGCCGCTTTTATAAGCTGGCTTGTAGAGCCAACCGCATCAGCAAGTGCAACAATTTCAGCAGGTGATTCGGGGTGAACTAACACGCCAGCATCAGGGTGCAGCGTTTTCATGTCTTTAAGTGCTTTAGTTTTAAACTCATCGTGAACAATACATGCGCCATTCCACATGATCATGTCTGCGCCAGTATTTTTTTGAATATAGCTGCCTAGGTGCTTATCTGGGCCCCAAATAATCTTTTCACCTTGCTCGTCTAAGTGCTCAACAATCTCAAGGGCACAAGACGACGTAACAATCCAATCAGCACGTGCTTTAACCGCCGTTGATGTGTTTGCATAAACTACAACTTTTCTGTCTGGATGCTGATCACAAAATGCTGAGAACTCATCAATTGGACAACCAATGTCTAACGAGCAGGTTGCTTCAAGTGTTGGCATAACAACCGTTTTATTGGGGGTTAATATTTTTGCTGTTTCACCCATAAAACGTACGCCTGCAACAATGATCATGTCAGCGTCATGTCGTGCACCAAAACGCGCCATTTCTAAAGAATCGGCAACACAGCCACCAGTTTCTTCAGCCAGTGCTTGAATTTCAGGATCTGTATAATAATGCGCTACGAGTACCGCGTTTTTATCTTTAAGTAATTGCTTAATACGTGCTTTATATTCGCTCTGCTCGTCTTTCGTTAACGGTGCTGGCTTTGGAGGGAAAATATAGCCTTCAGGCATAATAGTTTGCGCTAAACTCATGTTCTCGACCACTTATGTACAGTGTATAAATTACGGCGAATTATACGAGAATAAAAGCATAAATAACAGCAAACTGGTTAAGCTGTTTATAAAAAAGAGAGTGGAATTTTAAAAAAGAATATAACAAATGGTGGGTCATGATGGATTCGAACCATCGACCAATTGATTAAAAGTCAACTGCTCTACCAACTGAGCTAATGACCCGCTCT
>NZ_LODI01000022.1:0-37535 GCF_001468485.1 Pseudoalteromonas sp. H71 | reverse complement strand
ATTTTAAAAATGGTGGGTCATGATGGATTCGAACCATCGACCAATTGATTAAAAGTCAACTGCTCTACCAACTGAGCTAATGACCCGCTCTTTTTGCAACATTTTGAGTGGGGTAACCATTCGTTTGCTGCGGGCGCTTATAATACTTATTTATAAAATGAGTGCAACCGAAATTGTCTCTTTTTTTAAGTTTTTATGCCTAGTTGACCAATTTTAGACCGCTTATGACAAAAAGCAGTCTAATCAAGCTGATTCAATTAATTAGATAGGCGATCTGTGGCTAATTTTGCAGCCGTTGTACTTGGATACTGTGTAACAAGTTCGTTAAGTATTTTTAACGATTCATCTGTTGATCCTTGCTCTTTTAAAAGCGTACCTAACTTTAACATGGCGTCTGGGCGTTTGTTTGAATTTGGAAATTCGTTCACAACCACTCTAAAGTGCTCAACCGCTTTAACTCCATCGTTTTTAATTGTTAATAATTGACCTAACCAATAATGTGCGTTTGACGCATATACAGACTCTGGGTAGGTTGTTAAAAACGTTTGAAATTCTGGAATAGCTTGATCGTAACGTTTATCTTTCATTATAAGCGCAACAGCACGCTCGTAAGCCTCGTTCTCAGACAAATCACTGCTGTATGCTTGTGAATCATTAGGTTGTGCGTAGTCGGTCGCAGGCACAGCAGTAGGTTGAGAGTAAGCTTGGCTAACGCGGTTTTCAATCTCTTGATAAAGCTCACGCTGGCGCTGAAGTACTTTTTCCAGTTTATAGCTTTGCTCTTCCGTCACACCACGAATTTGACTTACTTCATCTTGAAGTAAATTAAGTTGCTGTTGTAACTCGGCTTGCAAGAAATTACGCGATTGCATCATACTTTCTAACGACGCTAAGCGCTTCTCAATACTTGACTGTGAACTCGCAGCTTCTGAAACAGGAGCGGGAGCAGCCCATAACTGGGTGCTCCCGCTCAATATCATTGCTGCCAAAATAATTTTCGGCTTCATAATATCTCTTATCTTAGTAGACTAATACCGCACGGCGGTTTTTAGCGAAAGCTGATTCAGTACGTGATTTAACCATTGGCTTTTCTTCACCGTAGCTCACTACTGACATTTGGCTTGCTGATACACCCAGGCTTAGAAGGTATTTTTCAACTGACTGACCACGGTTTTCACCTAGTGCAATATTGTACTCTGGCGTGCCACGCTCATCGGCATGACCTTCAATTAATACTTTTACCGATGGATTTTTAACTAAAAAGTCAGCATGTGCGCGAAGTAAATCAGCATATTTGCTTTCAATTGTCGCTTTATCAAAATCAAAGTAGATTACTTGCTCTTGACGAAGTGCTTCGTATTTTTGACGAAGTTGTTCTTCAGCACGTTCTTCAGGAGAAATAGTTGCTACTTCAACTGTATCGTTGCTTGTTGTTTGCTCAACAGCCGTTTGATTAGATTGGTTTGCAGCACCTTCGTCGATATCTGAAGACGAGCTACAAGCTGCTAATGTCATTACTGGCACAGCAATTAGCAGGCCTTTAAGTATTTTATTAAGTTGCATTGAGTAGATTCCTATTTTGAGTAAACCAGTAACATTACTGTAAATATGGCGACCAAGCTGGTGCCTTTACTTGTCCGTCTAGCACAGGTAATCGTGCTTTAAAGCGGCCGTCCATCGATACTAACGCCAGTACCTGTTTGTTATTATGGAGCGTGCTGTATATTATCATCGAGCCGTTTGGCGCTATACTCGGTGATTCATCTAGGCGAGTTCTTGTTAAAACTTGAAACGCGCCAGAAGCTAACTCTTTTTTAGCAAGATGGTAGCTACCGTTCGTACGATTAACCATCACTAATTCTTTACTGTCAGGCGTAACTGACCCTGCAAGATTCATATCGCCATCAAACGTTAGGCGTTTAGATCTGCCAGTTTTTAAATTTAACTTATAAATCTGAGCATTACCACCCCTTTCCGAGGTAAACACTATATCTTGCCCATTTGGGTACCAAGATGGTTCAGTATCTATGCTACGGTGGTTTGTTAAGCGGGTTTCTTTACGTGTTGCTAGGTTTAACAAGTAAATCTCTGTTGCACCTGTTTTATCTTTTGAAAGTACCAGTAAAAGCTCTTTACCGTCAGGTGAAAACTGCGGTGCACCGTTAATCCCAGGATAGCTAGCTACCACTTCTCGCTTGCCTGTATATAAATCTTGGATATATATTTGGCTTTGGCGATTTTCAAACGTTACGTAGGCAAGCTTTGTACCATCTGGCGACCACGCAGGCGACATTAACGGCTCTTTGGAGCGCAAAAGCACTTGTTCGTTAAATCCATCGTAATCAGCAACAACGAGTTGGTAAGGCTTATCGTCTTCATCACGTACGATTACATAGGCAATTTTAGTTAAAAATGCCCCTTTTTCGCCTGTCAGCTTTTCGTAAATCACATCACTTATGCGGTGTGAGTAGCGGCGAAACCCACTTTCTGAAATGACGCTTTCTCTGGCCTCTAAAATGTGATCTTGGCTTTTTACTAATTGCCCATTAGACATCATTTGTGTATTGCCACCCGTTATTTGACCACGAATTACATCCACTAATTCATAACGGACCAAATAACGACCATCGGTTTGTTGTTCAACCTGCCCAACTAGAACGGCCTCAACCCCTTTATTAACCCATGCAGCGTAATCAATTGCTTTGTCTTCACTTGGTTGTTGTGGCATTTGCGTAACGTCAACCGGCTTAAACTTACCGCTTCGAACTAAATCAGCTGCAATCACATCGCTTAGTTTTTGCGGTATTGGGCCTATTCCGGTGTATTTAAATGGCACAATAGCAATAGGTCTGGCACCGTCTACACCTTCAGTAATTACTATTTCAAGTGCAGCATTTGCGATGCCTTGAAACCCTAGTAGCAATACTACACAGGCTACTTTTAGTTTATTGAACATATCATTCCTTTAAAATTCTGGCTTGATTGTTAGGTTAATATTTTTTAGTTGGTCAAACACGTCTCTATCTTTCGATACAGGTAATGTGTCAGCCATTCGTACCGCTCTGAGCGCTGCTTCACATACTAGCTTATCACCACCTAAAGACTTAACTTGCGTAACTAAACCATTAAAGCCAAGGCGGATATTAACTCGACATTGTTGGTTTTTCATTTTTTCATCAATTAACAAGTTTTGTTGAATGCGCGCCATAATCAAAGCTCGGTATTTGTCAACTTCACTTGCCACTTGTTGCTGGCGTATTTTACTACGTGCAGCCTGCTCTTTAGCAAGTTGTTCTTGTAATATTTGTTCTTGTAATGCTTGCTGGCGCTTACGTTCAGCCTCGGCTGCGCGCTCTTTAGCCTCTTGCTCACGCTTCACACGTTCAGCTTCTGCCTTTTTAAGTGCTTCTTCTTCAAGCTTGCGCTTATCTGCCGCCGCTTTAGCTGCTTTTTCGGCCTCTTGCTTTTGCTTTTCTGCTTGCTTAGCTTTAGCACGCTCTTTTTGCTCTATCTCACGCGCTTTTTTGGCTTGTGCTTCGGCTTGTGCCTTTTCTTTCTCTTTGGCCTTGCGTTCACGTTCAAGCTTTTTGATATTTCGAGCCTCAGATTCACGTTGCTTGCGAGCCTCTGCAGCTCGGCGTTCTAAATCTCGTATACGCTTATCTTCAGCACGCTTTTTGTCTTTTTCTTTTTTTTGTAGCTCAGCAATTTTTTGCTCCACCATTTTTTGATCAACCGTTACCGCCGAAACCGCTTTTTCGGGGTCTGGTATGGCCGTATTTAACGTCACTTCCATTACTTTAGGGGTTGGTGCATGAATGTTAGCTGACGCATACAACAAACCGCCCAAACCTAAATGCAATACCACCGACTTTACTAATGCACTACTCATTCAGTTAATTCCCCTCAAAGGACTCAGTCATCAATCCTACTGACGGCACACCTGCGTTTTTCAAAAAATCCATTAGTAATAGCACTTCTTGATACGAAACCTTGCCAGAACCTTTGATCATTACCGGTACATCTGGGTTTTTCATTAATTGCAATTTAATCACTGCCGCTACATCAAGCGCTTCCATTGGCTCTTCTGGGTCGGTACCTACGCTAACGTAATACTTACCTTCAGCATCAATTGACGCAATAATCGGCGGCGTGTCTTTAGTATCAACTAAATCAGATTCTTCCATTTTTGGTAAATCTACTTTAACACCATGAGTGATAAGTGGCGCAGTCGCCATGAAAATAATCAACAGCACCAACATTACATCTATGTATGGTACTACATTGATTTCTGCAACGGGGCGACGCTTTTTACGATGATACATTCGCTTGTGCCTCTATTTGTGTAGCTGCTTGACGGTGCAAAATATTAGCAAACTCTTCCATAAAGTTAATGTAATGAGACTCAAGTTTTTCAACACTATTAGAAAAACGGTTATAGGCGATTACAGCAGGAATTGCAGCAAACAAACCCATTGCCGTAGCAATTAGAGCCTCTGCGATACCTGGAGCAACCATTTGCAATGTAGCTTGTTTTACTTCGCCCAATGCAATAAAAGCATTCATAATGCCCCACACAGTGCCGAATAAACCAATGTAAGGACTTATAGAGCCAACTGTTGCTAAAAACGACAAGCTTGTTTCAATTTTTTCAATTTCACGTGAAAGCGCAACACGCATCGAACGATGTGTACCTTCCATAACAATACTGGCGCTTTGAAATGTATTTTTTTTATGACGAGCAAACTCTTTAAAACCAGCTGTAAATAACGCCTCAATACCATGAGACTGAGCACTACGAGATGAAATTTCGTTGTATAGTTTACTTAAATCAATGCCTGACCAAAACTTTTGCTCAAACTTTTTAGCATTTGAAAGCGCATCAGAAATCGCTTTTTTACGTTGAAAAATAATAGCCCACGACATAACTGACATAGCTACTAGCCCTAACATTACTAATTGTACAAGCAAACTGGCTTCTAAAATTAGATCCAAAAAATTAAGCCCTGATCCCACATTAAACTCCTAAATAGTATCAAAATACGTCAATTGTAATGATTTGTGCAATTATGACCGCAACACAGGTCATTTAGTTGCATCTAGTGTATCGAGTCAATTTAAAACTAACAACGGTATTGCTATGAATAGCCAACAAAAAACGTTAAAAATCGGCGATGTAGTTCATTTTTTACGCCTAGTTATGTAAAAACTTATTTAAATAATATCAATGCCTACATTGAACTGAGTAATTATATAAATAAACATCATAAAACACGGCATTTATTCAAAATCAATGCATAAACACGCAAAACCACATTCATATTACCAGCCAGAATACTAAAACTAATACCGAACAATAATACAAAAATATACTTAAGTACCATATTTCATTAACTTATAAAATAAATGATTATTTAACAAACAAATTACAAACTACAATAAAACTAAAAGCATTACTTTTTTTAATCCGAAAAAACAAATTTTCTAGTTTGAACAATTTTTGGATATTCCGTATTATTATCCCATACCGAGCTAGCGCACTAAATGAAATTGTTTCATTAGGTCCTGTTCTAAGTAATATGATTTTTAATCGTATTACATTGTTTTACTCTATTTGGATAAAACCTAACAGTGTAAAACATGGTTCCCCCAGATTACTTCCTTTAACTTGTTGTTAGCCCGCATTATTTGCGGGCTTTTTTTTACCTGAAATTTGGTTTAATCCAAAAATTTTACTGCTTCGCGAAATGTTGTTCATTAAACACTCAACTTCACGTTAAAATTAGGCGCTTTTAGTCGGCGTTAACAATATTGAATTTTATGAAATGAACAATAGCCACATAAGCCTTAACGCCCTGTGAATTGTTGGTTAACCTCAACTCTGGATAATAAATCTATCTCAAGCAGCTATTTTCTGCGCAAACTTAGTTGAAGTTACTTGCAATAGCCTAGCTATTGACGCGTAAATCCGCCTTGTTTTTACTAAAAATCTCTGGCTAGAGAAAATAAATTTAAATATCAAGATGATTCAATACGTTAGCAAATCTCTTAACCAAAGTTCAGGCTAGTTAATGATAAAGCAATGCACTTCTGGTAGTTAAAAATACGTTATAAAAGGAAGTTCTCTTGCTAAAAGTAATTTTTAGCAAGAGTTTAGGAGAGGTTTTTAAAATTAGTCTTTTTTAGGTAACAAGCCAAAATGATGGTACGCATTGTCAGACACAATTCGACCGCGCGGTGTTCGCTGAATAAACCCTTGCTGAATTAAAAACGGTTCAATAACATCTTCAATGGTTTCACGCTCCTCACCAATTGCAGCAGCTAAATTATCGAGCCCTACTGGACCCCCCATAAACTTTTCAATAATAGCAAGTAGGTATTTACGGTCCATGTAATCAAAACCGCTTTTATCTACGTCAATCATGTCAAGCGCTTGTTGCGCAACCTCTGCGTTTACAGTGCCGTCGGATTTGACTTGCGTATAGTCTCGCACTCGGCGTAATAAGCGGTTAGCAATACGTGGGGTGCCCCGCGATCTTTTCGCTATTTCACTTGCGCCATCGTCACACATTTCTAAATCAAGATAATGGGCTGAACGGCCAACAATGTGGGATAAATCTTCGACTGAATAAAATTCTAAGCGCTGCACTATGCCAAAGCGGTCACGGAGTGGCGACGTAAGTGACCCTGCACGAGTTGTAGCCCCAATTAACGTAAACGGTGGTAAATCTAACTTTATAGAGCGCGCAGCAGGGCCTTCACCTATCATTATATCAAGTTGATAATCTTCCATTGCAGGGTAAAGTATTTCTTCAACTTGCGGGCTTAGCCTATGTATCTCATCGATAAACAGCACATCACCTTCTTCAAGATTAGTAAGTAGTGCCGCTAAATCGCCTGCTTTTTCAAGTACAGGCCCTGAGGTGGTTTTAATATTTACGTTTAACTCGTTTGCGACAATATTAGCTAAGGTGGTTTTACCTAAACCCGGCGGTCCAAATATTAATAAATGGTCAAGCGCCTCGTCGCGGCTGCGTGCAGCTTCAATAAATATTTCCATTTGCTGCTTAACATGCGGCTGACCTCGGTAATCAGCCAACAGCTTTGGCCTAATTGCTCGGTCAATCGAGTCTTCGTTTGTTTTTTCAGTCGCATCAATTAAGCGATCCGCTTCAATCATGGGTTACTCACAACATCGATTTTAAAGATTCTTTTATAAGAACCTCTGTAGACATATCTGGTTTACTGACCGATTTTACCGCCTTTTGCGCCTGAGGCAATTTATAACCTAACGCAACAAGTGCCGCGGCTGCATTATTAGCGACTAATGTATCACTATGGGGTTCTATTACTGCACTGTCGCTAAACGGTGTAAATAAATCATTGCCCCAGTCTTTTAAACGGTCTTTCATTTCAAGCACTAAACGCTCAGCGGTTTTTTTACCCACGCCCGGTAATTTCACCAGCGATGTGGCATCTTCATTATTTACACAACTGACGAACTGCTGCGCCGACATCCCCGATAAAATAGCGAGCCCGAGTTTTGGCCCTACCCCGTTTGCTTTTAAAAGCTCTCTGAATAATGCGCGTTCTGTTTTATTGTTAAAACCAAACAATAACTGCGCATCTTCACGAACTACAAAATGAGTATAAACAATCGCGTTTTCACCCACTTTTGGTAAGTCGTAAAAACAGGTCATTGGCATTTGTACTTCATAACCCACACCGCTTACTTCAAGTAAGATTTCGGGAGGTTGTTTTTCAACTAAAATACCATTTAAGCGGCCGATCATTGTTATTTCCTTAAGCGTCCTCTAACGGTTTTGCTTGCGCTACCCGCTAGTTTGATTAAATTTTGTTCTGAGTGTGCATGGCAAATAGCAATTGCTAATGCATCTGCAGCATCGGCTTGGGGTGTACCCGGTAATTTTAAGATATTTTTTACCATATGTTGTACTTGGCTTTTGTCTGCACCGCCGTTACCTACCACGGCTTGTTTAATTTGCCTTGCTGAATATTCAAACACAGGTAAATCTGCCATTGCAGCACCTACAATGGCCGCACCACGAGCTTGGCCAAGTTTTAACGCTGAATCGGGGTTATGAGCCATAAACACTTTTTCGATAGCAAACGTTTCAGGCGAAAACTGCTCTACAAGCTGAGTTATGCCCTGATAAATCATTTTAAGGCGAACCGGAAAAGGATGATCGGCTAATTTTATACACCCACTGCCCAAATAAGTAAATTTAGCTCCTTGGTGGGCAACTACACCGTAACCAGTCAAACGCGATCCAGGGTCGATCCCTAAAATAATGGCCAAGTAACATTCTCGTTATTTTTATTGTAAATTAGGCTAATAATGCCAGAGCACTGTATAAAATACCAGTACCAAGCAAAAACAAAAATGCTCGCATATAAAGCGAGCATTTTTAAAACAAAATTAACTAGTTTTACCCCAAAGCGCGTACTAGTCCTTGGGTATTTTGTTTAAGGGTACGGGCAATCATTAAATAACCTAACCCTGCTACAAATAAACCACCAGCAAGCGGGCCTATAATCCATATATGTGGATGAAGCTTGCCCGAAAGTTCAAACATTTGTTGCTGCACAATTAACAGTGCTAAATCGCTAAAGAATGCAGCAACTAAACCAGCTAATCCGCCTAATAATAAAAACTCGTACAAAGTCGCATTTTTAATTAAACGGCTTTTAGCGCCTAATGTTCGCAGAATTACAATTTCTTGCATCCGTTCACCCAAGCTCGCTTGTACTTGCGAAATAAGTACTAGCGCACCACATAAAACAACAATGGCAAGTACAAAACCAATCGCGAGTGAAACTTGAGATATGGTGGTTTGTATTTGCTTTACAAAGTTATCTACATCGATTGCTGTAATTGTTGGGTAGGTACGTAATAGTTGGCTAAAGTCACGCTTTTGCTCAGGTTCTATCCTAACCGACGAAATATACGTTGCCGGAAAATCTTTAAGTACATCTGGGCTGAGTATAATAAAGAAGTTAGGTTTAAGCGTTGCCCAATTCACAGTACGAACGCTGGTAATTTTAGCATCAAACGACTGCGCGCCAATTAAAAAGGTAAGCGTGTCGCCTATTTCAACATCAAGGCGCTCTAACATTGACTCTTCAATTGATGCTTCAGCCACTGCGTTTTCACCAAACCACTCGCCTTGTATTATTTCGTTTTGAGCTGGTACATCTTTAAGCCATGTTAAATTTAGCTCACGGCCAATACCTGAACGCGCTTCCTCGTCTTTTTTCTCATTGTCTTGAAGAGAGACCTCACGAGCAACCAACTCGCCATTTACCGCATTGACCCGCCCTCGAATCGTTGGGTAGAAGTCAGACACTAAAATGTCTTTTTCAGCGAGGTAGTTATTAATTGGCTCAAGATCGTTTTGTGTAATATTAACTAAAAATGCATTTGGCGCATCGCTGGGTAATTGCGACTGCCAATCGGCAATCATGTCATTTTTAAGCACAACTAAAAACAGAAGCAGTTTAATGGCTAACGAAAAGCTAATAAGTTGAACAGCATTTACATTGGCGCGTTTTTGAATAGACGCAATGGCCAACGACCAACTATTACCTGGTTTTAAACCCAGTATTCGGCCACCACCAAAAATAAGCTTCGATATTAAAAACAACACGCCAATTAAGGTAAGTGTGGTTATAAATAAGATAAGCGTTATTTTTATATTGTTACTAAATAACCACATTAACAAAAACACGGTCAATGCACTCATACCCAAATGCACACGGCTTACCGCTAATTTGTCGCCTAAGTTACGGCGCAACACCCTAAGCGGCGGAATATCGAACAAGTCAAACAAAGGTTTAATAGAAAACATAACGGCGCAAATTACACCCGTGCTAATTGCCACAAGCCAAGGTTTAAACCCCCCCATGGGTAATTCTGTGCCCATACTTTTTGATAAGTACCCCGTCGCTATTTCTTGCAAGCCGTAACCAATTAGCAAACCGATGCTTACTGCCATTGCACAGACAAGCAATAAATGAAGCATATAAATTTTTCGGATCATTGAGCGGCTACCGCCCAATGTTTTCATCATTGCAACAGGGTCGTATTGACGCTCGCAATAACGTTTAGCTGATACAGCAATAGCCACTGCAGCTAAAATGATACCGAGTAAACCCGCCAACAATAAAAAGCTCTCTGCTCGATTTAAACTATTAGAAATAGGTGATTGGCGGTCTTTTACGCCATACCATTGTTGGTTTTCTTTCATTTGTGGTTTTAACCAGTCATAAAAGCTGTTTATGTCGTCTTCACTACCTGCATAAAGCTGGCGGTAAAAAACACGACTTCCAGGTTGAACGACCTCAGTTTTGGGCACATCTGCAATATTTATTAAAACACGGCGGCTACTTGAGAACACATTAAATGGCGCATCGGGCTCTTCTACTATAACTTTTTCAACATTGAATAACGCCGCACCTAGCTCAACTTGCGAACCAACATCAATATTGAGCGAGTAAAAAACAGACTCACTAAGCCATACGTTACCTGGCCTTGGGCCAGCATTTGCAATAATCGTTTCACCCGTTAATGTATTTTTTACCTTAAGCTGCCCTTTCAACGGGTATGCATTTGACGCAGCTTTTACTGAACTAAATTGCATCTCGTCGTTAGCAAATAACATGGTGTCGAAGTACACCATTTGCGCGGTTTGTAAATTTTGACTTTTGGCTTGCTCAATAAAAGCGGTATCAATAGCATGGCTACTTGCAAGAACTCGGTCGGCGGCAATAAATGCACTGCTTTTTTGGGCGATGCTTTGTGCTATTCGCTCTGTAACCATAGACAACGTGAGTACTGTTAATACCGCCAAAGCAATCGCTGCACTAATTACTGTTAGCTCACCTCTGCGAAATTCTCGCGCAAATAATTTAAGCGCTAATTTAGCCCACATCTGCAACGTCCTCGACTTCGCTTTTAACAAGCAACCCTGCTTCTATCTGGATAATATGCTCACATTTTTGAGCGAGTCCTTCATCGTGCGTCACTAAAATGAGCGTTGTACCGTGTTGAGAATTTAAGTCGAACAACAGCGACTCAATCATTTTTCCGTTTTTACTGTCTAGGTTCGCTGAAGGCTCATCAGCAAATAAAATTTTGGGTGTCCCAATAAAAGCACGTGCAATAGCAACACGCTGTTGCTCACCACCCGAAAGCTGAGAAGGGTAATGATCTGTTCGATGGCTTAGGCCTACTTTTTCAAGCAAAGCAAGTGCCTGCTCCTTAGCATCACTTTTTCCCGCTAATTCAGCAGGTAACATTACGTTTTCGAGAGCGGTTAAGCTTTGCACCAACATAAAAGACTGAAATACAAAACCAATTTTAGCGGCACGAAGTGCTGCACGTGCTTCCTCATCTAAATTATGTAGCGGCTCACCGTCTAAAAATATTTCGCCATTACTCGCAGTGTCTAAGCCTGCCAGTAAACTTAATAAGGTAGATTTACCTGACCCGGACGTACCAACAATAGCAACAGACTCACCATGCTTGACATTAAAGCTGATGTCGCTGAGGATGGGCAACTCACCTTCAAAGGTAGTTACTATTTTAGACAAACCATTAACTTGAATTATATTTAATTGAGAAAGCGCTGACATATGACTCATTCAATCCTACGTTTAGTATTCATTTTATTTTTAGTTATCAAACCGCAGAGTGCGGCAGCCGACAACACGATTTTAATACTCGGTGACAGTTTAAGCGCAGCCTATGGCCTTCAACAAGAGCAAGGCTGGGTAAAATTGTTACAAGATAAGTACAATGACGAGCAAGCCGACATTGCACTTGTAAACGCCAGCATTAGTGGCGAAACCTCTGGTGGTGCATTGCGCCGTTTAGATGCATTACTTACTCAATACCAACCAACTCATGTGCTTATAGAGCTTGGTGCAAACGACGGTCTTCGCGGCTTTCCGGTAAACAAAATGCAGGCTAACTTAACTGAACTTATACAAAAAAGCCAAGCAGCTAATGCAATGACCGCACTGATGGAAATTTACATTCCACCTAATTATGGTCCCCGCTACAGTAAAATGTTTACAGATAGTTTTAGCCAAATCAGCGAAGAAACTAATACGCACTTACTAAACTTTTTTATGCTCAATATCGCCGATAAACCAGAGCTAATGCAAAACGATGGGCTACACCCTAACAAAAAAGCTCAGCCGTTGATACGAGATGAGATGTACGACTCGATCAAAACTTGGTTAAATAAAGACTAGCTTAAATAACCAAACTTAAGTGAGCTTTTTAGCTCACTTGCCTAATAAACACTCAAACAAACAATCGCTTATTGATTTTTAAAAAAATACACGTACTATTGCACTCAACGTCGGTATGTAGCGCAGCCTGGTAGCGCACTGTCATGGGGTGGCAGGGGTCGAGAGTTCGAATCTCTCCATACCGACCAATTCATAACTCCCTCTTTTAGTTTATAAAATAGTCACCAACAGGTATTCACCTGAAGATTAAACACACACTCTACTTTTTAAAAAATATATTTAGTTAAAAGGCATTCTAAACAACAGTTTAAAAACGGCCTATTACGTCTAAAACCCAGACTTTATGCTTTCCTCGCCTGCTTGATAGGTCAAAGTATTTTAAAAGCCACCTTAAAAATCGATATTTTGCTAGACGCAAATTGCCAGCTTAATAAACCTGCAAAATAATAAACCTCTTCTTGATTTAAAAAGCGCATTGAAGGCACTAAATCTTACTTTAAATAAGTTGCTATTCGCTTTTAACTAATTTGAATGACAATGAACGCTCTCAATTTTAAAAATGTAACAAGCACAGCTAATGCCAAACATTTACCTTACCTAAAATCCACACAAAACCTTTAACTATAGTAAAGAAAACAAATAACGCTGCACACTTATTGAGCATTTTGTTTAATTAACATATTATGGGGTTTTATTTTTACGGTGTTGAACATGGACTTTTCAGCTGAAGAATTAAACTTTATCTCTGACTTATTTAAGCCAGAAGATCAGGAAGTAAAACCAAATCACAAGCTTACTTTACAAAGTAGTGTACCCGCAGGCATTGCGCACCTATTGAGCAACGCAAGCTTAACGCTATTAGCAAAAGTTGCGCACTATCAATTATGGTTTCCGCTTGATTTAAAAATAGATCCCTCTGGGGTTATTAACCCTGTATTAAGTGCGCCTGAAGTCATTGATACTAAAGGCACACAGCGTAGTTGGCGTTGGAGCCAACTCAATATAAAGAGCGAGGGTTTTTATATTGAGTCTATATCTAGCACTGGCATATTTTTAAAACCTCTGAAAGATAACAGTCGCTTAGGTAGTATGAAAAATGTGCAGTTTACACTGCCAAACGAAGAGTATATTTCAATTGATATAGAGCCTATTAGGCAAAATAAGTCAGGAATGGCTGCAAAAATTACGCGTATTAATAGCGGAAAAGAGCAGTTAAGAACCTATCTATTTGAAGAGCATAAACGCCAATACTCGGCACTTTATGAAAATGGTAAATTAGTTAACGAAATACGTTGATATGTAAGTTATGCAGTAAATGTCTATATTTATTTCGTCTAAGTCGGTTTCTTAATTTTTATATTTTTTAGCCTTGCTTGATGTTTCAACTCATTTTAATTTTGGCAAAAAAAAGCGCTGTACAGCGCTTATTGATTTATATTTGATTAGTGTTTGGGCTTTACACCGTTACGTACCATATCTTGCCCATTAGTAAATACATCTTCGGTGATACCGCGGGCCAATAGTAGTTGCTGTTTATCATCAAATACGGCAATAAAACGGGTACCGTCTGAGTTTTTAGTCGCCATACCTACACCCGATACCCCTTTTAACCCATAGCCACCACTTTCTATTTCGAGTAAAAAAGCTTCTAAGTCTGCTAAGTTGTCGATTACATCACTTTCGTTATTCATGTTAAAACTCTTTCTATCTCTCTTTGCTTTTAGCAAAGTGGTTATACGTTATATCGGTTATTTTATAGAGCTGGTACTTAAAATCCAAATATTTAATACTCAGACTAAAACGATTCGACCACCAGCAATAAATTACTCACAGCGCAGCCGAACTGTTTGGTGCTTATTCGGTCGTAGCGTGTATCAGCATTTGCGTTCAAGCTAATTAAGAACTCATCTTGCTGAGCAACTGCGCTTTGCTCTTGGGCAAGGCACATGGCTTGGGTAAGAGACCGTAATTTTGCATCCGTTAATATGCTCCCAAAACGCTGAACTGGTAAAGGCGGTATTTTTATTGAGGGCAATTTTTTCCCCAATGTGCGCTCGCTCAAAGTAAATGAGTTATTGCTAACATCAATCACACTGCCAGCAGGCCAGTATGAATAACGGTATTCCTGAAGTTTTGAATTTGTATTTTGCTCAGGGATATGCACGGCAATCTTTGTTGTCTCGGGAGTTAAATAGACCACACCATTTTCACCTACGACCGTCATTAGATTACCTTCAGGCGATTTTATGGCGACCAAAGCGGTATTCTCGTCTACACCAAAACCATACTGTGATGTAGCTTTACTGTTGCTTAAAGTGTCAATCATCATGGCCAATTTAAAAGTGTTGTTTTGCTCACTAAAGTGCGTACTTAACACACCATAATTAAACGTTGCTAAGCCCTTTTTAGTGGTCAGGGTTTCCCCTTTTAGTACGTTTGTAATCGTTGCGTTTTCATTTGTAATTAAGCTATTACCTTGTATGGCGCTCCCCTCTCCTATTCCCACAATAACCGGGCTTGTTATAAGTGAATTTGTCCATGGGTAAGGATCGTTTTCATCATTAAATAAAACGCTATGCAATAACGCAGCATCGCCGCTATGGTACATAACCCCCGTACTGTTTTTTATTAATGTGGTTAATGCAACTACTCCACTTTTACACAAGCTGTATTCGGTTTGAGTTTGCGAAGGATACATTGACTCTCGGTTATACACTTGCATAGTGCTGTTTCTTAGTAAAGGCAGTTGAGCGCACCGACCTGTGGTTATTGCCTTTGCTAGTGCAGGCGTTAATGCAAGCCACTTGGCACTTATTTCTGACTCTGCCAAAAAAGATGTTGCCAGTTCAGCATACGCGTAGGGATCACGACGCGCCGCAGTAATGACAAGCATGGTCGGTTTAGCGCTATTTACTTTTAGGCTACCCGTAATAAATTGTAAAATATCATTATTTTTATATCGTGGAGTCTTAATTGCTTTACTATTTATTTTGTTATCATTTTTACCTTCTGACACTTCGAGCATATCGAACACATAATTGTATTCATGCACTGACAATCGTTGTAATTGCTCGTTATTTACGTCACGCCACTGCCACAGTAAGTTTTGCTTTGAAACATGTTCGGTTCCATTTTTGTATAATTGGCTCAGCACTTCCAGTGTTGCTTTTTTATTATTAAGATTACTTGTTGGCCAATGTTGTGCTACCTGCTCTATTTTATTAACCGTGAGCGAGTATATATTGCGAATTGTATTTTTAACCTGCTCACAACTATTAGACGAACCACCTGCGCACATTTTTGGTTCTGAACCCAATAATATTAGAGTTTGACTTTGTTGTTGAGCGGCTAAATTAAGCGAAAATACAGCGCTTATTAGTGTAATAAGCGATGTTAATAGCATGTGTTTATTCAATAAAATTTGGTTGCTCATAGTAATAACCTTAAAAGTGGCAAAAAAGCGCTGCAAGCTTATCAGTTTATTGGCTTAGGCTAAATACCTCGTTAATATAACTAATCGTGTATTTAATTCGCTTTTCTCTATTACAGCTTTGGGTAAGTTTTTTAGGACGTAACTCAATTATGTCGATATATCGCATTAACTTGCAGGCTATTTTAGTCAGCGTTAAGCTAGCGCTTTATTTAATTAAATATTGATATTCCAAGGCTTTATAATGACTGACAGCACATACCCAATTGGCACACCCGGTACTAAATGGAACGACAGCGACAAAGCACAATGGCTAGCAGGGCAAGTTATAAAGCGTAGCTATCAAGATGAAGTGCTAACGCTAATAAATGAGCTTAAAGGCACATTAACTGTTGAGCAATACGGTGAGCTTAATTACAACGATGGCTGTTATCCATTGTACGCACTACAAACACCTAATTTTGATGATGCCAAACCAACGGTTTTAATTACCGGTGGCGTGCATGGCTACGAAACTAGTGGCGTGCATGGCGCGCTTAGATTTGCAAAAACCTCTGCTTTAAATCACTCACATCATTTTAATATAGTTATTGCTCCCTGTATTAGCCCTTGGGGGTATGAAACAATTAACCGCTGGAACCCAAACGCAATAGATCCTAACCGCTCGTTTTATGACAATAGCCCAGCACACGAGTCGGCTGCGGTAATGGCCTATGTAAAATCATTAAATCTTGATTTACTGGCACACATTGATTTACACGAGACAACCAATACTGACAACAGTGAATTTAGGCCAGCGCTTGCAGCACGTGAAGGCACAACTAATACAAATTGGAATATTCCTGATGGGTTTTATTTAGTTGCCGACAGTAAAAAACCAGAGCCAGAATTTCAAAAAGTGATTATTGAGGGCGTTGCAAAGGTTACGCATATTGCACCAAGCGATGAAAACAATGCATTAATTGGCGTACCGCAGGAACAATTTGGTGTTATCAACTATGCTGCGCGCGAATTAGGTTTATGTATGGGCTTTACCGATGCACCTTTTGTAACAACAACAGAAGTATACCCAGATAGCCCTAGCGCAAACAGTGAGCAATGTATTTTAGCGCAAGTGGCTGTTATAAACAGCGCGCTAAACTATTTAAATAAGTAGAGCTAGTTTTTTGTTGCTACGTTAATTAAATGTGTGATTTATTGAGCGTAGCAAAAATTTAATAAAAAATAATAGAGAGCACACATTGAAATTGGATAAAAATAAACACCATGATTTTTCATTAAATAATGACTATGGCAACGTTAATTTTTCTGTTGATAACAACATCATTGTTGCAGAGTTTTCAGGAAGCATCGATACAGATTTATTGAGCACTTTTGGTGAAAGACTCATTAGCACTACAACTCAGTTTAATAGCAAGCCTTGGGGCTACATTAGTGATTCAAGGAACGTATTAGCAGCGACGCCTGAAGCTGAGCTATTACTCACTAAAATTGGCCAAAAAATGCAATCTGCAAATTGCATTATTAGCGCTTTTGTAATGACATCTGCTATTGCTATAAGCCAAATGTCACGAGTTCTGCAAAGTGTTGGCAGAGATAGCTCTAAATGTATTTTTAGTGATATTACAAGTGCAAAGCAATATGTTAGTGAACACCTTAAAAACAGCCAAGCGGATTAATCACTTAATCAACTTGGCGATTAATTACTTAGTTTTTATAAAACTGACTCTCTTTGGTAATGGTAATACTCGCATCCTCCTGCGCAGTAACTACAAATCGTAATTTACTCACTTTTTGTTTAATGTCGTATCCATCTGCAGTCACTGTTACCGGTATCCTTTTCATTAAACCGGGTTGTACAAGCGTAAGCTCAGGACTTTGAAGTGTTGCGCTTGGTAATCCTTCAATAGCAATAGTGTAATGCATAGATTGCTGTGTTTTATTTATAATGGTCAGTGTGTATGGGTTTTCGACTAAGCCCTCATAGTTTACTCTGTAAAGTGCATTTCTATCACGAAGTACAGAGGCCTCTATGGGTGTGCGCTGCACCATCCATGCAAACATAGATATAATAAGCAATGTAGTCAAAGCACCATAACCTACCAGTTTTAGCCTAAATGGGTTGGTTTTTTTACCCTCCATTTGTTTTTCGCTAGCGTATTTAATTAACCCTTTGTCGTATCCAAACTTGGTCATTGTGTCGTCACAAGCATCAATGCATAAACCACAATTTATACATTCATATTGCAAACCATTTCTAATATCAATACCCGCTGGGCACACTTCAACACATAAATTACAATCTACACAATCACCTAAATTTAGTGACTTTGNTCGGCTTTACGCTTACGTGGCCCGCGGCTTTCTCCTCGCTCTGCATCATAAGTAACCACTAGGGTATCTTTATCAAACATCACTGACTGAAAACGTGAATACGGGCATGCTATTGTGCACATTTTTTCTCTTAAAAACCCAGCATTGCCGTACGTACACCCTGCGAAAAAAAGCACCCAAAAGGTGGTAATGCCAGACCAATCAAATGTAAGCATCTCTAAATATAAACTTTTAGCCGGAATGAAATAAGCCATAAAAGAGGTCGCCGTTAAAACAGAAATAACTACCCACGCGATGTGTTTAGTTATTTTTTTACGCCATGTGCTTAATGTCCATTGTGTCTTATCAAGTTTTATACGTTGATTGCGTGTCCCTTCTATACGTTGCTCAACCCAGGTAAACATCAACATCCATATTGTTTGCGGACAAGTATAACCACACCAAACTCGACCTAGCCAGTTAGTGACAAAGAATAATGCAAATGCTCCCACCATAAAAAGCATCGCTAAAATCATAAAGTCTTGAGGAAGAAGTGTTAAGCCGAATATAGTAAAGGTTTGTGTGGCTACATCTAACAGTACAGCCTGCTGCCCGTTATATTGAATCCATGGAATGGCAATAAACGTTAGCATTAGTAACCAGCCTAAATTGCGGCGTATTCGTTGGAAAAAGCCTTTTTGCTCGCGAATATAAATAGGCCCTGAGTTATAGGGCTTAATGATCATATCTTCTTCTTTAATATCAAACTTCATTTTGCTTACTTAATTATGACGGATGTTAATTAAGTATTTGCAACTTTCAGACCAAGCTGAAAGTTCACTTATGTTATTGATATTAAATTATTTATTAATTTAGCCTTATTTTATATTCGCGATATAAAGCGAAAATCGCTATATATCGCGATTATTTTCTAATACCTAGCTTTCGCATTTTCGAGCGAAGTGTACTTTCAGGTAAACCTAACTTAATTGCAGCGCCTTTATTACCTGAAATTTGCCAGTTACACAGTATTAAAACACGTGTTATGTGCTGTTTTTGCGCCTCATCGAGAGTGAGAGATGAATCCATACTAGGCGTATTTTCACCACTAAGTGGTTGATTAAGCTGTAGTACAGGTTGTTTAGATAAGATTGCTTCGCGTTCTAACACATTTTGCAGCTCTCTAATATTACCGGGCCAATCATAGGCTTGAAGTTTAGTAATAGCTTTTTGAGTCAAGCCTTTTAGCTGCTTACCTAAACGTTTATTTAATTGCTGTATTAAGTTGCTGCATAGAAAAGGGATATCTTCTTTTCGCTCTCTAAATACATTAAGCCGATAATATAAATCTATTCTAAAACTGCCCTTTTGTACCATCTGCCATAAATCGCGGTTTGTTGCCGCAATAACCCGAATGTTAACGTTTAAGGTTTGACTACCGCCTACTCGTTCAAACTCTTGCTCTTGCAGTACTCTGAGTAGTTTACTTTGTGCCTCAAGGGGTAACTCGGCAATTTCATCTAAAAAAAGCGTGCCTTTATCGGCTAGTTCAAATCGACCTTTGCGGCGCTCGTTTGCTCCTGTGAATGCGCCTTTTTCGTGCCCGAATAACTCAGATTCCAATAAACTTGGTGTAAAAGCAGCGCAATTTACTTTAATAAAAGGGTGTTTGCTACGGGTGCTTAGTCTGTATAAGTTACGGGCTACTAGCTCTTTACCGGTGCCATTCTCACCCAAAATAAGTACCGTAGTGTCGGTTTCACTGACTAGTTTTATTTGCTCCAGCATATTTTGAAACACGTGACTTTGCCCTACAAGTCCAGAGTCTTGCCAGTCTTGATTTAGCTCTGCAATCAAATAATTGTTTTCGTCTTTTAATTGCTCGCTTAACTGCTTTATTTTTATAAGTGCATTTTGTAAGTCACTTTGTGTTTGTTGCTGCTGCGATATGTCACGAAATACTGCAACAGCACCAATAAGTTGGTTATTTCGATACACTGGGGTGGATGTATATTCAACGGCAAATGAGCTACCGTCTTTGCGCCAAAATATTTCGTTGTTTACTTCTCGGCGCTTACCATCAAACATAGTGCAGTAAATTTGGCACTCATCGGCAGGGTAAGGTGTGCCATCTACGCGAGTATGATGATGATATTGGTGTATTTTTTTTCCTAATAACTCATCGGATTTCCAGCCAGTCATACGCTCTGCTGCTGGATTTACAAATACAGCGTTTCCAGATAAATCAAATCCGTATATTCCCTCGCCAACAGCATTAAGTAGTAACTCTGGATCGTTTAAAAATTGCTTTATCATAACCACACCTCGCGAAATATCACGAGTATTATGACAACTTTAACAAATGACTGCACCTGTAACTTTCCAAAGTTATTTACCCATTTTTATGAGTAGTGGCTAAAAAGTCCTCGTACATCTATTTTTGCGCCCAAACGCGCCGCAATTAAATACAAGCCTGCAAGTTTTCGGTGTATGAACAGTGCATCGACAGGTGGAGTGTGCCACTGCTGTGATTGGGCGCTGAGTTCAAGCCCTGCGTTTTTAATTTTAAGTGCCAGCTCGCTGTTTTTAAAATCAAAATTACCATTATAACGAAGAGGTTCGCATGCCATTAAAAACAAATCTATGACATTGTTTTTATAGTCATCCAATATGTCATCTTTAAAATAACCAATTTTCGATGCTGCGTTTAATACGCCCTCTCGGTTATTTTCGCTTCCTGCCTTAAATAGTGCCAAATAAGCAGAACTCAACTCATTTGATATTTCTCGTGTTGCACCAAAATCAAATAAAACGATTTTTTGTGTATCTGATTGATAATGAAAATTAGCAAAGTTGGGATCGGTTTGAATAAGTTTAAACTCAAACATCTCTTTAAAAAACAAATCAATTAGCTGCTCAGCAACAAAACTCTGCTGGCTTTGTGGAAGTGCTGTGATGCGCTCTATTGGTTCAGCGTTTACATATTCCATAGTCAGTACTTGCTTCGTACTATGGGCAGTGTAAACATTGGGCACCTTAAAATTAGTGGTGCCTTTAAGCGCGGTTTTATAACGTATTAAGTAATCAGCTTCTCGCAGGTAATCGGCCTCAGCAAGCAACTGGGCTTTAGCCTCGTTAACTAGGGGTTTTATGTCGAGCTCTTTAGGTAGTAAGCGCGATAACGTTAACAACGTAATAACGTTATCTACGTCGCTTACAACACTTTTTGCTATACCCGGATATTGAACCTTAACTGCGAGCTTATCGCCATTTTCTTGATACGCTAAATGCACTTGCCCTATAGAAGCGGCTGCAAAAGGTCTGAGCTCAATGTGAGAAAAACGAGAAAGCCAGTCATCCCCCCATTGTATTTTAAGTACTTCAACCAGCTGTTTATGAGGCATTGGATTTGCATCTGAGCGCAGCAGCGCAAGCAACTGGGCAAGCTCAGGGCTTAGCAAGTCACCGGCATCCATAGATAACAGCTGACCTAATTTCATTGCTGCACCACGAAGGTGTGATAACTGGACGGCAAGTTTTTCAATGTTTTTGGGCTGCAAAAGTAAACGTTTGTTATCCCAGCCTTTGCCTGTTAACGCACTTTTTGCGCCATCAACCAGCATATTGCTAGCAACCCCTGTTGCCAACGAACCTAATTTTGCAAATCGAGAAAGACGAGACGTGGGCACATTACGCGGTGCAGCCATAATTTTTATAACCTGATTAGCCTGTAAATAGGCTAATTAGTACGATTAATTGAGGCTGGTCGATCTACTTAGTCTGGTTATTTATAATCGAGGAACCAGTTTAATTGCGCCTTGTGCTACTTTCATATCGAGTGGTAATTTGCTCAATAGCATCATTTTAGGGTCATTCATATTTAGTGTGTATACAGGGTTATTTGCTAAAAATGTATTAATTACATCCATTGCTTGATCGTCAAGCGCGCCAATGTTGCCTCTAAAACCACCCGCATCAACGCTTGACCCCAATAATTTTACATTACGTAAAAACACCGCTTTTTTCTCGCTGTCGTAGTATGGGCTCCCTTCTATTTGAAGCTTTAAACGAATTGGGTATTTAAGTGCAAAAGCGTTAATTTCTGCGCTAGAGTCGGCACCGAGTACAACAACATCGCTATTATTAGGCCCAATATCAACACTTAAATCATTAACGTTGAGCTGAACAGGTAGCCCCATCAGTTTTACTTTCTCGCTAAGTTTAGGGAGCTGTTGAGCCAGTGCGCTTTCTACTTCAGCATTTGTAAATGAATATACAGATACACCTTGTGTGCTATTACAGGCGGTTAAAAAAAGTGTGGTAATAAGTAGTAAAATTCTCATAGTGAGCCCTTTATTTTATTGTATATAAAAGGCCGCTATTTGAGCGGCCTTTTAACGTTTTTATCAACAGTTGGAGTAACGTTGATGATTAAGCTGCAAGTGTCGATTTTAGTCGTGCTAGTGTCTCAGGTTCAACTGAACCGTTACTGAGCGCGAGTAACTGTTTTAAATAATAATTTAAATCAGCATGATCACCACGATGTTTATCATCAAGCATAGCAACTTGCTCTGCCATTCTAAGAGATGCATTTGGCGAACTCACATTCGCTAAAATTTCCATACGCGTTATGAGCTGCTCTACATTTAGTGATGTTTTTAAAGTTGCTTGATACTGAGCCGGTATTTCTTCATTATTTTGAAGTGCACTAAGTAATGCTTCTAAATTAGCTTGCTCTGATTTAGTCATAAGCACTGACACTTTTTCATCAATAGCCTTTAGCAATGCAGCCACCTTTGGTGCAAGCGTTCTAAACTGTGCATAGCCCTTAACCTTAGTTTCTAGATCATGAAGTTGCGCACGCTGCTCCACCGCCTCTAATGCCGCTTCTAATTCAGCTAGTTCTGCAGCGGCTTGTTTATCAGACTCATTTTGCTCAAGCTTTTGTTGCTCAAATTCGGTACTGCGCTTACTAAATGCTTCATCGTTATACTGACGAAATTTTTGCCACAGCGCATTTTCGGCTTTTAAACCTGCAAAACCAATAGTTTGCCATTGCTGCTGCATTTGCTTTAAGGCTTGGCAAGCACTTGCTAAATCGTCACTTTGCGATAGTTTCTGGGCTTGTTCAACTAAATCATTTTTAAGTGCAGCATTACCTTTATGAAACGCATTTAATAAACCAAGCACCTGTTGTTGCTCGCTTTTATAGCGATCGTTTAATACTCGATATGTTTTAGGGTCAACTTTTACTACACTGCGCCATGCTTTATTTAGCTTATTGTATTGGCTTTCAAACTGTTTCCAATCAAAGCCATCTTCACTGGTTGGCTCTAAACCAAGCGTGTGCATATCTGTAATTATGCTTTCACGTTGCAACTTCGCTGCATCGCGTTTCTCTTCTTGCTCGGCAAAGTAACTACGACAAGGTGCAAACAATGTTTCTATATGTTCATCGAACTGAACACCTTGTTGTTTTTCTTCGTCTGTATCTAAACGCCCAAGTTCATTCCAACGTGTGCGTAACATTTTTACTTGTTCGGCACGCTGTTGTGGGTCGGTGCATTCTTGCTCAGTTAGCTGAGTTACTTCTTCTAGTAACGCAACACGCTTCGGTGCAGCAGCGTATTTTTGCCAATCTTTTGCATCGGCAAGTTGTTGCTCTAGCTCTGCTTTAATATTTTCAAGCGGTTGCTGGTAGCGTGCTGTTAATGTATTAAATAGCTCTTCAAAACCTTTAAATACACCAAATGCCACATTAAACCGGCCTTCTTCAATTAAGCGCTTAACATCACGAGCTTTACGCTTTGCCTGACTCTGATTTTTTTCAAGCGGTTTAATTAAGTCATTCATTAATGCTAAAAATTGCTTTTTATGTGCATTTAACTCCGCTTTAAACTTACCTTGTAATGTACTATCTAAAATAGATAAATGCCCACGAGTCTCTTTAAACGCTTGATTAAAAGCTGAAAGAGTTTCGTCATATTGCTCAAGGGTTTGTGCTGGTTCAATTAGTTTTAAAGCGGTTAGTGCCTCTTTGTATTGCGCAATAGCAGTTGTTAGTTCAGGTAATTTGGCCACTTGAGAAAATAAACTCTCAAGCTTTACGATTACCGCTTTAGACTGTGCGTTGTTTTCAAGCTCAGTCTCTGTGATCGCTTGTTTTGCTTGCGCTACTTTAGCGTCGAGCCAATCTTGTTGAATTTGCTCAGGGGTTTCTAAACCAACCTGAAGTGCATTTTCAATTTCATCGCTTAATGCTTCAAGCGTTGCTAATGCAAGTAATTGTCGCTGTTTTAATGCTAAAAGTTGCTGCTCTTTATCGTGCTCGGTTTTTAGTTGAGCGATATGTGTGTCAAGCTTGCTGGTAATAGCGATGTACTTTTCATCTAGCGCTTTTATCCGTTCCGTTGTTAGCCATTTAAGCTCTAATGCTTGCCATTGAGCCATTAATTCAGTAGCCCCAGGGTTTACAATCGCAAAGTCTGTTTTTTCACGTAATGCATTAAGTTTGGCTAAAATAACACGCGTTGAATTTTCAACTTCTTGTGGCATTTCCTTAGCAAAACGTTCATTTTCAATATGCGTATCAAGGGTGGCTTTTGCTTCCCCTTTAGCGTGTTTAGCAAGTGGTTTGGTAAGCCGATGGTTAATAACTAACTCAATTAACTGCGCTTGTAACTCTTCGCTGCCCTCTTTGAAAGCTTTTTCAACTAATTTTGGATTTGCTAAACGCTTAAGTAATTTAACGCGAACATTTAGTTCTTTCTCTGCAAACGCCAGTTTTTCTAATGTTTTTACAGGAGCAAAGCGCTCTATATATTCACTTTTAATTTGCGGTGTCAGTGTGCTTTCGCTATTTAAAACGGCATTTGATATTTGCTGCTCGGCAATATCTTTTAGCGCTTGATCTTGTTTGTAGGCTTTCCACCACAGTGGTAAATCATTTACCTTTTGAAGCGCCTTACGGCGTATTTCTGCAGAGCTATCTTCTAATGCAAGTGTATTTAAAATACTTGCATCGCGCTGCGTGTCTAGCTTTTCAATTGCATCAAGACGAACCTGTTGCTTGGGGTGTTTCCATTTTGGCGTAAAAAGGTGCTTAAAGATCATGTTCACTAAACCTAGCTATTTCGTTGTCTGATTTGAATTCTTTTTGTAGTTGCGCTTTTGTCTTTTGGATCATTTCACCATTAGCACCAATCGTAAATTGCTCGTTCGATTGAGCCACCTTTGCTTGATACAACATAACCAACTGCACTGTTTGTTGCTTTTGCTCATCTGATAATACAGTGCCATCTGGCCATTTGCCTGTTGATGCACCATATTGCAAGCGTTCAAATAATTCTGGAGTTATATTTTCTACAAGTTTATCGATATTCATGTCATCTTTTCTTTTTAAGAGTCACTAAAACAATACGGTTAATAAGATACCAAATACACCCTACGCCAATGGCGATGGTGTAAGCATACCACTCAAGGGTTTCTTTTTGCGGTTGTAAAAAATACAAACAGAAAAAACCACCCAAAAATATGATAAGTGCTAAGAAGGAGTGATTTATAAACATCTGCTTTTTTTTAATTTGCTGTTCGCGCTGAAGTTGTTGAACCTGCTCGTCATTTAGCTCTGAAATGTTACTTTCGCAATGCGGGCATTGCTTGTATTTATCTGAAATTGATTTTGCACATTTTGGGCAACGAATTATCGCCATACATCTCTCCATACTACGCATAAAAAAAGCGCCTTGCGGCGCCTTTATTGTACTTGTTTTATTTGTCGTTGTCTTTTTTCAATTTAAACCAACAATAGATAATATGACTTTCTGTTATTGGCTTAAATCCACTTCCCCACAAACTAGCAAGTACGTTGTATATTGAATCACTCAGGATCTTTAGATTGCTTTTCAAGGCGCTTTTCCCAAAAAGTAGCATTTTTTATGCCTAACTTAACTGGGTCGAAAGTTATTTTGCCGCCTTTTTTCTTTTGATCTTCGTAATCGCTTAAACATAGTAGTGCTGGTTTTGCGACAAAAAATATAGCTAAAATGCCTAATATATTAATCCATGCCATTAAACCTACGCCTATGTCGCCAATAGTCCAAATATAACCCGAGCTATTGACCATACCGTACGCAACCATAAACATTATCACAAACTTCACAATAACGAGTGGAATACTGCCTTTAAAATAACGATTTAAGTATGCAATGTTAGTTTCGGCAATGAAGTAGTAAGCTAAAATTGTAGTGAACGCAAAGAAGAACAGTGCAATGCCTACAAATGCTTCGCCAAACCCGCCAAATACGCTGAATAATGCCATTTGTGTAAATGCTGCAGAACCGACTTCTGTTGCTGCATCAACATTTTGTACAATAAATTGGCCTGCAGGTAGCTCGCCAACAATGTTGTATTGTTGTGTTAATAAAATCATAAGTGCAGTTGCGGTACATACAAAGATGGTATCTACGTAAACTGAAAAAGCCTGAACTAAACCTTGCTGTGCTGGGTGGTCTACCTCTGCAGCAGAGGCTGCATGCGGCCCAGTACCTTGGCCTGCTTCGTTTGAGTATATTCCACGTTTTACGCCCCAACCAATTGCAGCACCAAATCCTGCTTGAGCTGTAAAGGCGTCGCTTATAATCATGGCGAAAATATCTGGTACTCTATCGATGTGTAAAAATACAACAATTAAGGCAAGTACAATGTAACCTAGTGCCATAAACGGCACTACAATTTGGGTAAAGTTCGCAATACGTTTTATGCCACCGAAAATAATAAAAGCTAAAACGATAAGAATAATAGCCAGCGCAACTAACTTAAAGCTGCCTACATCGCCAAAGCTGGTCGATACCATAGTCCCGTCGCCAAATACTTGAGTAAACGCATTACCTACTGCATTTGCTTGTACACCAGGAAGGAACACACCACACGCAACAACGGCAGAAATAGCAAATAGGATGGCTAGCCACTTTTGCTTTAAACAACGGTCAAAGTAAAACGCAGGTCCACCACGGTACTGGCCGTTTTCTTCTTCTTTATAAATTTGACCCAGCGTTGACTCGGCATAGGCCGTACTTGCACCTAAAAATGCAACAACCCACATCCAAAAAATTGCCCCCGGACCACCAAAACCAATAGCTGCAGCAACACCGGCAATGTTACCTACACCAACTCGCCCCGATAAAGACACAGCCAGTGCTTGGAAAGAAGAAATGCCTTTTTCAGATGTGTTAGGACTAAATAATAACTTACACATTTCTTTAAAATGTCGAACTTGGGCAAATCGAGTTAATACAGAATAAAACAAGCCCGCGCCAAGGCATAAGTAAATAAGGGCATTACTCCAAACAACATCATTAACAGCACTTACAAAAGCTTCCATGAATATCCTCTATAGTTATATTTTTTATTATGAATTACGAGACTCTGTTTTAGCTACTCAGAATGCGCGACACAAAGCGATTAAAAATCAGGCCTCAATGCGCCTATCTTTAATTCGATTGTTATTGATATTAACTTAAGTTGGCTAACTTTGTTAACACTTAATTTTCATATTTAGAGATAAAACGTGCGCTTTGGCGTCGTGTTTGAGGGTTATTTAACCAGTAATTTGAATTATATGAATATGCTAAGGACTTATACAGCGTGATTAAAATCTATTTTTGATTGAAGTGATTTATACAAAGGGCTGTATATCTATTCGCTTAATTAAGTTATCTATTTTAAAGCTAGAAAAGCGTGTTAATAGCTAGGCAAAAAATTCGCTATTTAGTTGCTCTTAATAAGAGTTTTGACGCAAGTAGCGACACGTTTAGCCTAGTAAAATGACTATGTATTATTGCGGATTGGTATTATATTAATTCGTTTTAAATTTGAATAAAAAAAGGCACCAAAAATTGATGCCTTTTCTAAATACTCTATCTGAGCGTATCAACCACATTTACAATGGCTGCTAATGTGTCTTGACCAAACTGGTACGAACGACGATCTGACCAGCCATAATCTGGATCAGGTAAATCGTTGTTATCTTTAAACGGCATTTCAATGGTGTATGTAAGCGCTTTAAACTCTTCAGCCGTTGCCGACGAAGCCACGGTTAACAAAGCCTCACCTGGCTCATCTTTCGGGTAGCCGTGCTCATCTTGAAACTCAGGTGTTATTGTTAGTAAAGCCGCTTTAAAGTTATCTTCTAAGTTTTTAAGGCGCTCGTCGTAACTTGGAATACCTTCACTGCCTGCAACAAAGTTATAAGGAATAGCTTCATCACCATGAATATCAAGGTGCATATCTAAACCTGTTTCGCGCATTTTATTAAGCACAAAATAGACTTCAGGGCTGTTTTCAATCGATGGTGTTTGCCATTCACGATTTAAGTTAACACCTTTAGCATTAGTACGTAAATGTCCGCGCACACTGCCATCAGGGTTCATGTTTGGCACAATATAGAATACTGCTTTTGATAATAATGCTGCAGCATGCGGGTCTTCGTCATCAAGTAATTTATGAAGTAAACCTTCTACAAACCATTCAGCCATTGTTTCACCTGGGTGCTGACGTGCAGTTACCCAAATGACTTTTTTATCTTCACTTGGCTCACCTATTCTTAGCACGCTGATATCGCGCCCATCAAGTGTTTCACCTAATGTTTGAAGCTGGCAAGCACCTTGAGCTTGTGCCCAAGAAAGTAAGTCTAAATGGCGGTCGTAGCTGTATGGTGCGAAGTAAGCAAAATACACACTGCCGCACTCTGGCTCTATTTCAAAGCTTAGCGTGCCATTTTCATAGCTTGATGGAACACGAAACCATGTTTGGCGATCATAAGAAGCAACTGCTTGGTAGCCCTCCCAACCATCTGGGTATGCTGATTTTTCAAGCTGATTAATATTAAGCTTATGTAATTGATAAGGCGTTGTTTCTAATCGAAAGTGAAACCACTGGTAAAATTCAGAATTGTGATCGTTATTGATCTCTAATTGAATATTAAGCGGATCGGTTGCATCAATGACCTTGATATTACCACTGTCGAAATTACTGCTGATTTTCATGAAAAAACCTTTAATTTGAATAAGCTCATCTGCATTGTAACTAGCAGAACTAACATCGCGAGCAATAATACTCGCACTAAACACAGCGTATTATGAAATAACTACGCTCGCTGTATTTTAATGATTAAAGCGTAGCATAAGGCACGCACTTTAAAAATAATGACACATTAAAAAAGCCAGCTAAACGCTGGCTTTTGGCTACTAAATATACATTAGCGTGGTAGGCTTGGGAATGACACTTCAGCCATATCTCGCATACAACGAACTACTTGGCAGCTATAGCCAAATTCATTATCGTACCATACGTATAAAACGATACGGTTATCGTCAACAATTGTTGCTTGCGAGTCAACAACACCAGCATAACGGCTACCCACTAAATCGGTAGACACTATTTCTGTAGACGCTGTGTAATCAATTTGATCACGTAAGTCTGAATGCAACGCTGTATCGCGTAAAAATGCGTTTAGCTCTTCAACCGACGTACTTGTAGCTAAGTTTAAGTTCAAGATAGCAAGCGAAACGTTTGGTGTAGGAACGCGAATCGCGTTACCTGTTAACTTGCCTTCTAGCTCTGGTAACGCTTTAGATACCGCCTTTGCCGCACCTGTCTCAGTAATTACCATGTTCAGGGCCGCAGCTCGACCACGACGCTCTGCTTTGTGATAGTTATCGATTAGGTTTTGATCGTTTGTGTACGAGTGAACCGTTTCAACATGGCCATTATTAATACCAAACTTGTCGTTTAATGCTTTTAACGTTGGCGTAATCGCATTTGTTGTACAACTTGCTGCACACACAATTTTATCTTCAGATAAAATATCTTGGTTATTTACACCATATACGATGTTTTTAATATTACCTTTAGCCGGTGCCGTTAGTAATACTTTAGCCGCACCTTTACACTCTAAATGCTGACCAAGACCTGCTTCATCTTTCCAAATACCTGTGTTATCAACAATTAACGCATTCTCGATACCGTATTGTGTGTAATCGATTTCGCTAGGCGAATTTGCATAAATAACCTGAATGTAACTGCCGTTCGCTTTAATTGCATTACGTTCTTTATCAATAGTGATTGAACCATTAAATGGACCATGAATTGAATCACGACGCAATAAACTGGCACGTTTTTCGAGGTCACCCTCTTTACCGCCACGCACAACGATTGCACGTAGACGTAAATCGGCGTAAGGGCCCGATTTTTCAATTAATAAGCGAGCAAGCAAACGGCCAATACGGCCAAAGCCATAAAGGACTACATCACGTGGCTCTTTTACAGTCGAATTGGCTATTTCTGCTAATTCATCTTTAACAAACTCTTCAACTGAACGGCCGTTTGCAACGTCGCCGTATAAGTAGCTATATGCCAGCTTACCAATATCAATACGAGCAGAGTTTAATTCCATTTTGCTGATTGCTTCTAAAAACGGGAAGCTTTCGCGTAAACGTAATTTTGTGCCTTCAAATTGTGCAACAGTTTTGTGAGATTTAATAATTTCAATTGTGCTGGCATTTACGAGAGGACGGCCATATACAGCAATTTCAATACCACGATTACGGTAAAGCTTACCAATAATAGGTTGCATACTTTCAGCGTAATCTTGGCGTTCTTGCCAACTATTTGTGTATTCTAACTCGTGAGATGAGGTCATTTTATTTACCTAAATTTATCATTTTGAACGGATAGCCTTTAAAAGTGCACTATATTTTGAGAGTAATGCACTTCAGGCACGGCTATTCTAATTTAATCTGAAGTTATTCTCTACTGTTAGGCGTTAAATGATTGCGCTAGAATAGCTGTGTAGATATTTATTTGGGGTTAAGGAATGCTAAAAAGAGCAAGTATATTACTTGGATTACTAACATTAGCGGGTTGTGAAGACCCTGTGACGTTGGCACAAGTTTGTAAGGAAACACCCGGTTTTTGTGCAGATTTAAACAAAGATAGTCATTGTAAGGACGAGCGTGCTGAAGTTATTTTAAAGCGTTACAGTGAATACAAAGAGCCAACGGATGAAAATAAATATCAATTATTAAAAGAATTTGAGACATACAACCAATGTATAACATTGGCAGCCAAAATTGAGCACATAAAGCTCAAAGCTAAAAAAACGTCTCGAATAGATGGGCAGCTTACTAGCATTAAAGAAATGACACGCCTTTATCAAGACACTGTAAATACAAATCACCCCGGTTTACTTTATTACCATTGGTCAAGAAACAATAATCAAGGTGCATTAAGTAAGCTTTTAGCCATAGAAAACGATCCAAGCGTTACCCAAAGTGCAGAGATGCAGTTCTTTTTAGCGTCTTACTATATTAAATTTGATGACGATAAAACCATTGATTTACTCTATAAAACATTAGAGCTGAATGAAAAAGGGAATCTACCTAACCCTGAAGTATACACCTCATTAATTAGCCTTTTTTATAAACATGATAAATTTAAACATGCCTATATATTTTCAAAAGTGGCACAAATGTCGGGTATCGAAAATATAGATTTATTTGAAATAGAACAAGAGCTGTTAAGCACAGGTAAAAACTTATCAGGCCTTGATTCACTTGCTGAGCAAACCTATCAACAAGTATTAGAAGGTGAATTTGTATCACCTAGAGAATTTTAACAAAATACTCAATCCGCTTACCTAAACGTTAAGCGGCTGTGTAATAAAAAAGGCAGCTTTCGCTGCCTTTTTTTATTTTGCTTTGCTGGTACCCACTTCAACACGGGTCTTTAATTTTTGGCCCGGTCTAAAGGTGACAACACGACGCGCCGAAATAGGAATGTCTTCGCCTGTTTTCGGATTACGCCCTGGTCTTTCTTTTTTGTCTCGAAGATCAAAGTTACCAAATCCAGAAAGCTTAACCTGCTCTCCTTTTTCTAGCGCTGAGCGGATTTCTTCAAAAAACGCTTCAACTAAATCTTTGGCATCTTTTTTATTGATCCCGAGCTTTTCAAATAGGTGTTCAGCTATGTCGGCTTTAGTAAGCGCCATATCTAGTCCCTCAACGATGCATTAAACTTTTCGGCCAATTCGGCCACCACGTTATCAACTACTAGATTGATATCTTTCTCTTCGAGTGTTCTATCAACCGCTTGCAGTGTTAGAGCAATCGCCAAACTCTTATAATTTGGCTCAATACCTTTGCCCTTATACACATCGAATAAGTTTAGGTCAACCAATTGATTTCCGCCAACTTTTTCTATAGCGTTTAAAATATCGCCAGATTTAACGCTGTCGGCCACTAAAATCGCGATGTCGCGACGGTTTGAAGGAAATTTAGACACGCTTTCAGCTTGTGGTAAATTTCTTTTTTCAATTGCTGACATTTCAATTTCAAATACAAAAGTTGCGTTATTGATATCTAACGACTTTTGCGCTTGAGGATGTAATGCACCAAAAAAGCCAACCTTTTTCCCATCAACATAAATAACAGCTGACTGGCCAGGATGAAGTCCATCAGATTGTTCAGCTTTAATTTCAAAACGGCTCACATCATTTGTAATAGCAAGTAATGCTTCAACATCACCTTTTAAATCGTAGAAATCAACGTTTCGTTTTTCTTCAACCCAATGCTCTCCATGTGCTAAACCAGTAATAACACCACCAATCACAGGTACTTGGCATACACCATTTTCAGCATTTTCATCGCTTATAAATTTAAGGCCATGCTCGAATAACCTAATGCGAGGTTGTTGACGATTTTGGTTGTATGCAACAGACGCTAATAAACCCGGCATTAAACTGACACGCATTGCTGACATTTCAATTGAAATAGGATGCGGTAGAACAAGTGCATCACTTCGTGGATGCAAAATAGCTTGAGCCTTAGGATCAACGAAGCTGTAAGTAATCGCTTCTTGATACCCACGCGTTACTAACGTATTACGGAATTTGCTTAGCGCAATACTCGCTTCGTTATGCGTTGTCATTTTAAGTTTTGCAGTTGGTGCCACATTTGGGATACTGTTATAACCGTATACGCGCGCAACTTCTTCAATTAAGTCTTCTTCAATGCGAATATCAAAACGGTAGCTTGGTATGTCCGCACTCCAGCTATCATTTTCAACTTTAACATCAAGGCCTAAACGAGTCAGAATATCAGTTACTTTAGCATCATCAATATGATGACCTATTACGCGGTCTAAACGAGAACGACGCAAACGTACTTCAGTCACTTTTGGTAGTTTATCGGCTGCAACAGCTTCAACTACAGGACCTGCTTGACCACCAACAATTTCTAAAAGTAACGCTGTAGCACGCTGCATTGCATCATGTTGTAGTGCAAAGTCTACTCCACGCTCATAACGATGTGACGCATCGGTATGTAAACCGTAGCTACGCGCTTGCCCAGCAATTGCTACCGGGTTAAAGAACGCACTTTCAAGCAGTATGTCTGTTGTTTTTTCAGTAACGCCAGATTGCTCACCACCAAAAATGCCAGCAATTGCGAGTGCTTTATTATGATCGGCTATCACAAGTGTTGATTCTTTTAATTTAGCGGCATTGCCATCAAGTAATACAAGCTCTTCACCAACATTAGCATTACGTACTTTAATACCGCCTTCAATTGTATTTAAATCAAAAGCATGCATCGGGTGACCAAGTTCTAGTAGTACATAGTTTGTTATGTCAACAACCGGATCGATTGAACGCACGCCACTACGGCGTAGTTTTTCAACCATCCAAAGTGGTGTTTCTGCATCAAGGTTAATTCCCTTAATTACACGACCTAAATAACGAGGACAAGCATCTTCATTAACTAGTTCAATTGATACTTTATCGTCAATTGTTGGTGTTACAGCTGGTATTTCTAATACATTTACATCTGTACTATTTAAAACGCCTACCTCACGTGCAAGGCCTTTAATGCCTAAACAGTCACCACGATTTGGCGTTAAATCAACATCAATGATGTTATCGTCAAGGCTTAGATATTCACGTAAGTCAGTGCCAATTGGTGCATCACTTGGTAACTCCATGATGCCTTCACCCTCTTCGCTAATACCTAGCTCGTCGAATGCACATAACATCCCATGAGAAGGCTGACCGCGTAGCTTCGCTTTTTTAATTTTGAAATCGCCAGGTAACACAGCACCTACGGTTGCTACAGCAACTTTTATGCCTTGGCGACAGTTTGGTGCACCACATACAATATCTAGCAGTTCATCACCACCAACATTAATTTTTGTTACACGTAGCTTATCTGCATCAGGGTGCTGGCCACATTCAACAACTTCACCAACAACAACACCATTAAACTTGGCTGCAGCTGGCTCAACGCCGTCAACTTCAAGGCCGGCCATAGAAAGCTGTTCCGACAGAGCTTGCGTATCAATAGCAGGGTTTACCCACTCTCTTAACCACTTTTCACTAAATTTCATTTTATTGCTTCACTCTTAACGGAACTGGTTTAGGAATTTTAAGTCATTTTCGAAAAATGCACGTAAATCGTTTACGCCATAACGCAACATTGTTAGGCGCTCTACACCCATGCCGAATGCAAAACCCGTGTATTTCTCAGGATCAATACCCACAGACTTAAGAACATTTGGATGTACCATGCCACAGCCTAATACTTCTAGCCATTTGCCGTCTTTGCCCATTACATCGACTTCAGCTGAAGGCTCTGTGAATGGGAAAAATGAAGGACGGAAACGAATTTCCATGTCTTCTTCAAAAAAGTTACGCAAAAAGTCGTGTAAAATACCTTTTAGCTCAGTAAAGCTAACGTCAGTATCTACCATTAAACCTTCTACCTGATGAAACATCGGAGTGTGCGTTTGATCGTAATCGTTACGGTATACGCGCCCAGGAGATATGATACGAAGCGGCGGCTGCTCTGTTTCCATAGTTCGTATTTGCACACCACTGGTTTGAGTACGCAGTACTAACTTAGGATTAAAATAAAAGGTATCGTGATCAGCGCGCGCAGGGTGATGTTCTGGAATATTTAATGCGTCAAAGTTATGAAAGTCATCTTCAATTTCTGGACCTGATTTAACAGCAAACCCTAACTCGCCAAAAAAACTTTCAATACGCTCAATAGTACGTGTTACTGGATGCAAGCCACCCGCTGGCATTACACGACCGGGAAGAGTTACATCAATAGTCTCTGCAGCTAGTTTTTCTTCTAGTGCTTTACTCGCTAATAATTCACGCTTTTCGTTAATTGCAACTTGTACATCTTGTTTAGCTTGGTTTATCACTTGCCCTGCTTCTTTTCGTTCCTCAGGTGCAATTTTTCCTAACGTTTTAAGTAAGCTGGTGATTTCGCCTTTTTTTCCAAGGTAATTAACCCTGATTTCTTCTAGTTGCGCGATTTCACTGGCACTGGCTACAGCCTCAAGTGCTTGCGCTAATATATTTTCTAAGTTCATTGGGTACCTGATCTTTCACAGAGGGTGATTGCTGTTAACTAATGGCTTATGATAACTGAAAGCAGGGTCTAGATTCTAGACCTACTACAGCTTTAACGTTGATTTTATAAAAGGAATTGTTAATTTTCTTTGTGCTGCCATAGATGCGTGATCTAATTTGTCTAGAACATCTAATAATGCTCGCATATCGCGGCTCAGGCGGGTTAATAAAAACCGCGCACATTCATCACTTAATTCAAGCCCACGCATGTGTGCACGTTTAACTAAAGCTTGAGCTTTGTCATCATCACTCATTGAACGTATTTGAAACGTGGTTCCCCACGTTAAACGTGACTCTAGATCTGGAAGCGATATATTTAGCATATTTGGTAATAGGTCAGCTGTTACAACCAACATTTTACCGGGTTCATTAAAGCGATTAAAAAAATTAAATAAAGCTTTTTCCCAAGCATCGTTGCCTGCGACTAGATGAACATCGTCAATACATAGTATATCCAGTGCTTCTAGTCCATCTAAAACCATAGGGCCAAAGTTAATAACCTCACGCATAGAAAGCAGCATATTTGAAAGGCCACGCTCTTGAGCCTTTATGCATGTAGCGTACAACAAGTGAGATTTTCCTGAGTCACCTAAACCACACAAATACGTATATTGAAATGTATTCGCCAATTCAGAAAAACTTGCTTTGAGGTGATTTACCTCTAATGAATCTTCGCCACCGAAGTACGATGCGAAAGTTTCGTCATCTGGTAAAGTAACAGGCAAAGCCATTTGCATTGGTTCTTGATTTAGCACTATGGTTTTACCCATTGATACTCAAGGCTGCTTTTGTCTACTACATGATAAAAAGCACGCGGGTCGATATAATCTTTAAAAGCAGAATCGAGACCTAGTGCTTTTTTTAAATCTGTAACATTTCCTGTATGGCTCAGTTTATATTCAACAAATTCTGTTGTTTTACGGATAATGATTACATCGGTAACCACACTAAGACTTTGTAAACGTCTTTTCGCTAACTCAACATCTACAAAATTGTCAGTCCCTTTTAAGGTTAAAATAGCCGAAGCTTGTTCATAGTATGCATTAGGATCAATTGCGTACTCACTGGCAAGCCCTCTTGCTAATGTATCAATCATTTGACTAACAATTTGTTGTTTATCGCCAACTAAGCGATTTTCGTCAAACAAGTCACCATTCGTGAATCGCCAATCTAGAACCCAGTTATTGCTGTTGTTGTCTTTGTACATTTTTGCTGTGATGCTTCTTTCAGCACTATAACGCTGGGACGCTTCCTCGATAGGCCCTGAAAAATTACCCCACACCTCTGGTATTCCTACTAGACGCCTATCTTGTAAATCCAGTAATGGCACAACAACAGGTAAGCCACGTCTTCGTGCACTGTCGTAAATTAATTGCTCCAACTGTGGATAACTTTCCTGTGTAACTAGCTCTCTGCGCCAGTTATCTTCAATACCCAACCAAATAGCGACTAACGGGCGTTGTGAACCCCACAGTGGTAAACTCAGTTCTTTTACAAGCGTATTGATTTTACGTTCTTCAAATTTAACAACTAATTTTAACTGACCTTCTGTACGCTCATCGTATTCAAATTTGAGCATGTAATCAGAAATATCTTTAGTTCGCTGTTGAGCTAATCGATTTTGATCGGCTGTTTCATCACCGCTCACTTTGACTAATACGTTAAGTAAAGCTTTACGACTTGCCGTTAATCGTGCATCTCTTGATTTATCATCAACTTTTAAAATATCTTGATATAGATCAGTGACTTCAACTGCTGAAACAGAAAAACAAATTAAAATGGATATTGCGGTAATTAATAATCTATACACTGTATGTTAGTTCTTGGTTTTAAACTGATTTGATCCTAAATCAAAGCCAGTAACAAAGCAAAATTATATTTATTACTTAGATATGTTGAATCATGGTAAATGCACTGGATAGCCACAACACTGTTCACAAAGAGGCGCTTCGCTTAAGAGACGCTGCGCTTTAGAGAAGAAAGTGCTGAATATTATACTTTTTTATAGACGTAAAAAAGCCCGGCTCTTTCGAATTTGAA
>NZ_LODI01000021.1:32421-45186 GCF_001468485.1 Pseudoalteromonas sp. H71 | reverse complement strand
AAATCTGTCGGAGGTTCATTCTTACAAGATACGTCCTGCTTCCAGCACTTTTCACACACTCTGCTTAGAGTATAAACTAGCAAATAGTAAAAGTGGGCGCATAGCTCAGCTGGATAGAGTACCTGGCTACGAACCAGGCGGTCGGAGGTTCGAATCCTCCTGCGCCCACCACTTTCTATTACTACTAAAGTTAATAGAAAAGAAACCGACGAAAGTCGGTTTTTTTGTGTCTGAAATAAAGTAAATATAGGAAAGTAGCAAGCTACGAACCAAGCAGTCGGAGGTTCACTCTTACAAGATACGTCCTGCGCCGAGCACCTTCATACATAAGCCGACACTAAGTTGGTTTTTTTGTGCCTGAAATTTGAGAAAGCTTTCAGATATCAGATTTCAGTTAAGCCCAACAAACACACCTGTTAAAAACTTCAGCGTAGACGCAGAACTTGTGCGCGTGAGAAGCGCAGCTTCTAATTACTTATGTATCTACCCAAAACCATTTAAGAGTGATGCTCGTCTCGCAAGCTAAGCGCCTACGGTGAACCTTAAACTGTGAGTAAAATTATTGTATACGCAGAACTTGCTCCCGTGAGAAGCGCAGCTTCTAATTACTTATGTATCTACTCAAAACCATTCACTGCTCTTTAACCTAAGCTGTGTTATTTTAAACGCCTTGTTTAAAAGGATCTTGCTGTATGTTTAAAACCGTATTTTTTATATTCTTATTTATTTTAAGCGCACTTTTTACTGTTAACGCACCCGCAACTGAAGCAAAGCATTCAATAACCGTGGGGGCTGAGCAACCTGCTTTATACTTACCGCAATTAAAAAATAAACGTGTTGGGCTGGTGGTGAATCAAACCTCTTTAGTTGGGCCTATCCATTTAGTCGACAGCCTGCTGGCTAAAAATATAAACATAACCAAAATTTTTGCACCTGAGCATGGCTTTAGGGGCGATCATGATGCTGGTGCCCATGTTAAAAATGCAGTTGATAGCAAAACCGGTATCCCGCTTATTTCTATTTATGGCAAAAACAAAAAACCAAGTGCCGAGGCACTTAGCAATGTAGATGTTATTGTTTTTGATATTCAAGATGTGGGCGTACGTTTTTATACCTACATAAGCTCTATGCACTACATGATGGAAGCCGCAGCCGAGCAAGGTATTGAATTTATGGTACTTGATAGGCCAAACCCGAATATTGCCTATGTTGATGGGCCAGTTCTTGAACGCGAATTTAAGTCGTTTGTAGGCATGCACCCAATCCCCGTGCTGCACGGCATGACGGTAGGCGAACTTGCTAACATGATCAAAGGCAAGGGCTGGATCAATAAAGCGGCCGATCTACAGCTCACCGTGATCCCCGTTGATCGTTATACACGCACAACCCGTTATAGTTTACCTGTAAAGCCCAGCCCTAATTTACCAAACGATCAATCAATCGCGCTTTACCCGTCGCTTTGCTTTTTTGAGGCTACACCTATAAGTATTGGCAGAGGTACTGACTTTGCGTTTCAGGTAATTGGTTACTCGCCCGTTGCGCTTGGAGAGTTTAGTTTTACACCACGCTCTATTAAAGGCGCCTCAGCAAACCCTAAATTTAAAAATACCCCTGTAAAAGGGATCGATTTACGCACGGAAAATACGCATGGTCTTAATTTAAGTTACTTAATAACGGCTTATAGTAAATTAACTAAAAACAATATTACCTTTTTTGAACGCGCTGATTTTATGGATAAACTAGCAGGTACTAATAAGTTACGTTTAGCCATTGAAGCAGGGCAGTCGGCTGAGCAAATAAAGCAAGGCTGGCAAAGCGGCCTTACACAATTTAAAGCGCAACGAGCGCCTTATTTGCTATATAAGTAAGGCCTAACCATGCTATTTACTTTAAAAAATATTTCCTTAATTCAAAACACGTGGTTAGTTGCTTTGAGTTTAATTATTGTGGGCTGTGGTAGTACACATAACTCATTAAAATCGCAGCAGGTGCTGACTAAAAGCCAGTTAATACAGCTGCCAAATGCGCAAGTTGTAGCCCGCTTTCCTGATCCAAACCCAAGTAGCCGGTTTTATGTAAACAACCGCGGCACATTTAAAGCGTATAAAGGGCGTGGCCAATTATTAATACAAAACCACAGCGCCGAAAGCGCCGATATTTATATTAACAACCAAAAACTTGCTACCAATACATTAACCGCTAATACGCTTTATAATTACAGTTTAGCGGCGCATACCCATAATGGTATAAACACATTTAAGATAGAAAATATTAAGCCTAAAGGCACAAGCTTAACGCTGCGCTTTGCATTTCCCACTTTAAATTTAACGCCAACTAAGCCTATTGATTTTACAGACGTTGATGAACTCATTGAGCGCGATATTAAAGCGGGGTTTCCTGGTGCAGTACTGGCGGTTGTTAAAAGTGGCGAGTTAATAAAACTCAGTGCCTATGGCGATGCAAAGCAGTACCAACAAAACGATTTAATGCTACTGCGCCCAGAGCCTATGCAAACACACACTCTGTTTGATTTAGCCTCAAACACCAAAATATTTGCCACTAATTTTGCACTTATGAAATTAATAAGCGAAGGGCAACTAAATATAAACAAACCTGTGCAAAGCTATGTGCCCGAATACACCGGTGATGGGCGAGAGCAACGCACAGTAAAAGAGTTACTTACGCATACCGCCGGTTACCCACCCGTGTTTGATTTTCACCGAAAAGATACGCAGCAAGGCAATACATTTTATTCTCAAAATAGCCAAACCACTAAACAGCTTTTGTTAACAAAAGTACCGCTTAACAACAAAAGCCCAGTGCAACATGTTTATTCTGATATTGATTACATGATTTTAGGTGTACTGGTTGAGCGCATAACAGGGCAGCCGCTAGACGAGTATTTAGAGCAGCACATTTATGCGCCCCTTGAACTGAGTAGCACGCTATTTAACCCACTTAAAAAAGGCTTTGAACGCAGTCAATTTGCAGCCACCGAACTTAGCGGTAACACCCGCGATGGGCGTATTACTTTTGATAATATTCGTACTCATGTTTTGCAAGGTCAAGTTCATGACGAACGCGCATTTTACTCGTTTGGCGGCGTTGCAGGGCATGCAGGATTGTTTAGTAACGCTCACGATTTGGCTGTGCTGTGTCAGTTATTACTAAATAATGGCGGTTATGGTAACGAGCAGTTATTTAGCGCAAGTGCCTTGGCGCAGTTTTTAACGCCGCAAAGCACTAACGAAACGTATGGCCTAGGTTTTAGGCTAGCAGGTAATAACCAAGCCCGGCGTTGGCATTTTGGCCCTTATGCCAGCGCACAAGCTTATGGCCATACCGGTTGGACAGGCACCGTAACGGTGATCGATCCCGCTTACGACTTAGCGATTGTTTTGCTTACTAACGCGCGCCACACTGCAATTAAAGGCACACAAAAACGTTATGAATTTACAGGCAAACAATTCGAAACCGCTCAGTACGGATCTGTGGTATCGCTTATTTACGAAGCGCTGTTAAATCAATAAATTATCGTATAGGTTAAAATGGGCTAATACAGTTATACCCAATGGCTTATTTGCAGGTGACTTGGCAACATCAATCCATTAAGCTAGGCGGTTTAGTCCATTAAGCCACTTTTTAAGTATTGGGCTTAACATATAAGCGTTTAAGCGCGGGTTGTTAATAATTAAGGTTAACTTTTTATGCATTGGTATTCTATTTTACCGCCGCTAATTGCGATAGCTATCGTGTTTTGGCGCAAAGAAGTCATTATGGCGCTGTTAGTTGCCGTGGCGTCTTCTGAGTTTTTACTTGCCTTACAAGGTGAAGGAAATAGCGTATTTACAACGTTTTTAAATACCATAGAGCGTATTATTTCGGTGGCAAGCTCGCCGGGTAATAGCCGCATACTCATATTTAGTATTTTAATAGGCGCCTTACTTGCCTACATACGCGAATCTGGCGGCGTAGCAGCAACGGTTAACTTATTAATGAACAAAGGGGTTGCAAAAGGTAAGCGCCAAGTTGGCTTTTTAACTATGTTTACCGGCGTTGCGGTGTTTATAGAGTCAAACCTAAGTGTGCTTACGTCGGGTATTTTGTCACGCGGCCTGTTCGACAAATTTAAAATGAGCCGTGCACGCCTTGCCTACATTATTGATAGTACTAGCGCACCTGTGTGTATTTTAATACTCCTTAACGGCTGGGGCGCATTTGTGCTGGGTTTATTAGGTAATTACGAATTGGGCGAATCGGCCGTATCGGTACTGTGGGGCAGCGTAGGTTATAACTTTTACGCCATAATCACCCTGGTTATTGTTTTTTACACCATTGCGTTTGATAAAGTACACGGCCCAATGAAAGAGGCCGAACAAAAATTAGAACTACAAACAAACGAGCTAAAAGAAGAAGTAAAAGGTTCTAAAGCACGCTTTATGCTAGTGCCACTCATCACGCTAATTGCCAGTATGGTAGGCTTTATGTTTTACACTGGTAATGGTGTTTTAGCAGAGGGTAGCGGCTCTAAATCGGTATTATACGCAACCGTGCTCGCTATTGTGGTTGCTTACTTATTAATGATTAGTTCGCGCCAATTCACTCACCATCAACTAGTTGATACTGGCTTTAAAGGCATGGGTGAGTTACTTCCGCTGGTAAGTATTGTTTTGCTTTCACTCACACTGGGCGCAAGCTTAAAGGATCTAGGAACGGGTGTTTTTGTTGCCTCCTTAGTAGGCGACTACTTACCTATTTATTTAATAGTACCCGTGCTGTTTTTAACAGGGGCGGTTATGTCGTTTACTACGGGGACATCGTGGGGCACGTTTGCCATACTTATTCCTATTGGCGTACCGCTTATACAAGCATTAGGTTTACCACCTTCATTGGTTGTAGGCGCTATTTTAGGTGGCGGCATATTTGGCGATCACTGCTCGCCTATATCCGACACCAGCGCGGTATCGGCACTTGCATCGGGGTGTGACTTACTCACCCACGTTAAAACGCAGCTACCGTACGCGTTATTTGGTGGCGCACTGACTTTTATTGCTTATTTGGTTATTAGTATTATTGTGTTGTAAACACATTTTAAAACGCTATAGTTTCAAACATTCAAAAGCCTGCTTAATTGCAGGCTTTTTTTTAAAACAAATGATTCAAATATTTAACTTAGTAATGCCAACTCTAATAACTCACTAATTTAATCTAAAGCATTTTAAGTACCCGTATTTATATTTTTTAGGTTATTTTATAGCGTGAGCTTTAAGCTTTTTAATAGCTATAAATTCTTATTTTTTAACTTATACAAGGCTGTAAACCCACACTATGTTTGTAATAGCTAATATCATTCTTGTTAGTGCCATTTTAATTTTACTTGGGGTAATTTCGAGCAAGCTGTCACATGCTGCACTGCCTGAAAGTGTAGTTGTAGCGATGATCACACGAGGGCCTTCAATCATACCGTCACGCGGATCTACTAAGTTAAAACCAAACGATCATATATTTGTTGTTTTAAAACCCGCTAACAGACCTTTTGTTGATTTAGTTTTTACAGCAACCGATAAAACAAACCACCAAGACAGCCACTTAGCGTGCAACGAACTTAAAGTGAAGGGAGTTACGCTAGTAGGCGATATATTTTACTCACACCACATGAAAATAGACGCGCCAGAGGGTATAAGCTTGGAAGAGGTGATCAATCAAAAGCTCTCAGGAGAAATCAGTAAAGGCTCAATTGTGGTTATTGGTAATGTTCAATTACGCGTTATAACAATGGTACATACGCGTATAGTGACCATCGGCTTAAAATACTTGCACAATCCAGAACAACGACTTTAAAGCAGCAGCCATTACCGATGATTTATAAAATATTAGCGACGTAGGTTGGGTTGAGTGACACGAAATCCAACTTATCACCAATGCACTCTGTAGGGTTAACGTTAAATATATTTACTGTTTTTGTAGGCGCATAGCTATTTTCATATCGATATTACCTATTTTAGTTGTTTTATAATTATAAACATAATATCTTAAACTTCAGTTGCTTAGCTTGTTTTGGGATACTTATGGATATTGATTGTTCTCAGGTTATAGAAAAATTTCGAAAATATGGGTTCGAATATAAAAAAAATTCTTCAAACTCTTCTTATTTGACTTTTACGTTCAAATCAGGTTTTTTTCATAATGCAGAGGTTGTTCAATTAGCTAGCAATCCAGCTGATGAAATCGATATAACAAGGAAAATAGAAGACTTAAAAAATCTTGGGGTATCAATAAAGCGAAATAAATACGACACAATAGATCAAATAGAAAAAGGCCTTTTTGAAGGTTTTTTTGATGTTGAACATTGGAAAACACGTATTCAAGATGAGTACAGTACATACACACAGTCGATATTAAAAAGCTTTCCAGAATCAGGCCAACTTGAGTATAAATATATTAACGCACCATATTCTCTGAGTGAAAATTCTTGTGCAGTGCAGGAAGTTGATACACCAATAGTAGAAAATATAGCCAATAGTATGAGCGAGAAAGGTGCACAATTAATTTTAATTGAGGCCCCAGCTGGTTTTGGTAAAACATGCACATCGTATGAGCTAATTGATCAGTTAGCTAAGCGTGAAGACAATCCAATTCCGTTTTTTACTGAGTTTTCGCGGGATAGGCAAGCAAGAGTATTTGGACATGTATTTGTTAAAGAAGTTGATCGAGCATTTAGCCAAGTTAAGTCAAACGTAGTTATAGATGAATTGCAAAATGGACGAATCGTTATGGTTCTTGATGGATTTGACGAACTATTAGGAGAGGACTCTAAGGAAAAGCATGAAGATGATTACGAAAATGCTGAGCCTATGCTTGAGACTATAGGTGAACTTCTTGTCAAAAATGCAAAAATTATCATTACTTCAAGAAGGGCAGCGATATTTGATGGAAGTGTTTTTAACGAGTGGCTTGAAAGGTACTCTGATAAATTTATTTTCAAAAGATTTCGTATTCATCAACCTAGAATAGAAGATTGGCTTAATGAAGAAAGGCGTGTTTCTTTAAGCGCGGCAGGTTTAGAACTAGATAAACTATCAAATCCGGTGTTGCTTGCTTATTTACGAGCTTTAAAGTTAGAACAGTTTCACAGTCTCCTCAATACACCAGAAAGAGTTGTTTCACACTACTTCACGGCTATGTTAGAGCGAGAAATGGAAAGACAGAATCTCCCTATGCCTCCTGAAAATCAGACAAGAGTTTTAGCTACTATTGCTGAACATATGTGTGAAAAGGATTACACGTCTGATGGGAAAGATAAAATAGTTGAGTTATTTAAAAGTAAATGTTTTCAAATGCTTGAATCGACTCGTAAACTTTATCCTATAAAAGATAGACCGACTATAGATGAACTAGCTACAACTTTAGCCACTCATGCGTTTTTTGATCGTAGTAATCAAGGTGAAGGTAGAATTGAGTTCATAAACGAATTTGTATTTGGTAATTACATCGCAGAAGCAATTCTAAAATTTGAAGGAGAATGGATTGCTAGTGATGAGAGGTTTGTCGAGCCGGCAATAGCATCATATAGAGCTAGAACGTTAGAAGAGCGAAAAGCTTTATGGAATAGATTAGAGCATATGAAAGTGTTCTTATCTGATTCTGATCGAATGTCTTATGAAATAAAAATGTTGGGTACAATTGAAAATGAAGATTATTGCGGTACATCTATCAATTCATTAGATGTTAACAACACAACATTCTTTGCAAGCAGAGCTGTAGATGGTATTTCATTTAGTAACTGTAGTTTTTCAAATATAGGCTTTTACATCGAGAATATAAAGAATGCGACATTTATTAATTGTAAATTTTATGATTGTTCTATTATCGCAGAAAATTTTGAGGAAAATTCAATAGAATTATTGAATTGTTTAGCTAACAATAACTTTATTCATGAATTAGAAGAACACCAAGTTGTTGAAGAACTTAACTTAACAAGTGAACTTACATTACAGATTTTTAGGAGATACTTTCCTGTTGGCTCTGGTAGTTGTGAACGAATACATATACCACTAGCTAGTATTTATAAAATACAAGTAGATGGTTGTAGCAAACGTGATATTACAAAAGAAATAAAGCGTCTAAAAAAAGAAGAGTTACTTATTGATGCAACAGGAGGTTCATATATCGCGATAAATATAACGAAAATGGCCGAAATAAAACAACTTATTGGAAGAGTTTAATGAAGTATCCTGTAGAAATAATATCTCAAGAAATACAATCAGAGTTAGTTGAAACATTGAACCAAATGGGGATTATGTATCGTATTTTTGGTCGAGTTAAAGATAGTGTTTCTTTGAAATCGAAGCTAGCGAGAGATATTAATTACGGAGTTACTAAATATCTTCAAGATCTTATAGGTATTCGTATCGTTTTATATTTTGCTGATGACATTAAAATTGTTCATGAAGCAATTAGTCGTGTATTTCATGAACGAGAAAAAGATCAAAGTATTGATAATATGAACGCGACAACATTTAAACCAGTAAGATACAATTTAATTTACGACGTACCTGAAGAGAAAGATTATGAACTATCTCCTGATATACAGAAGAAAGTCGATAAAACTTTTGAACTACAAATTCGTACTGTTTTGTCTGAAGGTTGGCATGAAGTTGAACATGACCTCAGATTCAAATATCAAGATGATTGGACACAATTTCCGACTGAGTCAAGAATGTTAAATGGCGTTTATGCTTCATTGGAAACAAACGAATGGAACATGATAAAAATTTTAGAAGAGATTGCTTATGGGCATTATAAAAGAAAAAATTGGGAAGCAATGATAAGGCAAAAGTTCAGACTGCGTTTAGCAAAAACAAGTCTGAATGACGATATTATAAGTATTTTAAACGATAATGTTAATTTGGCGAAAAAATTCTACAGAATTGATAGAGTCAAAATTATCTCATTATTTAATGAGAAAAAATTCGATTACCCCATCAATGTGAATAACATTATATATTTTTCTAATATTTTGATAGTCAAAGATAAAAGTATAAGTAGTATTACTCCACAAGTATTAGTTGATGAGTACTTATAACTAATTATTTTTAAGAATTAAAAACTCAAATCTCAATTAGATTACGGGATAATGTAATATCAATTATTGATCCATTTCCTAATATAGCATAGGTGGTTAGCGGTAAATTAAATAGTGAGCTTACCCCCCAAACCACCTAAGCCCCACACTGCTTCGCTTCAACCCCCGCATGTTTAAGCCCTACAATCTGCCCTTTGCCGTTATGTGCCATGGCCAGCATGTCGCCGGTGTTTATGCCACTTTCAACAGCATGTTTAGTTTTTAAATCGCTGAGTAATGATTGTTTAATTTGTACTAGTACCTCGTCATTACAGCTGGCTATGTACCAGTCGTTGTCGACCTTTACGAGCGTGCCGTATTCTATGTGGCGTTGCTGGTGGCGGCGTAAATCGTTAGCTAATTGGGTGTCGAGCGCGCGTTTTTGTTGCGTTATGGCGCTTGCGTAGCTGCCTGTTTGATCTATTTCATGCGTTGTTATAAACGAGTAGTCGTGAATGTCTATGGTGTTTAATACGGTTTTAGGGGCAGTATTTATTACGTTGTTGCTGTCGAACACTATAAAGGCCAGTAAGCCCAGAGCGCAGGTAATGCTTGTGAGTTGCAGGGCAAAGCCTAACTTTTTAGGTTGTTTTTGAGCTACGCTGTGTTTTAACGCCTGTTGTTGAGCATGCGAAAGGGTGGTACGTGCTTTACGCGCTTTAAAGTGGTTTGACAGCTTTTCATCAAACTGCTCATCAGGCTTGTTCATTATAATCTCCTAATAATTGTTTTAGGTTTTGTTTGGCGTAGCGTAGCCTTGTTTTTATGGTTTGGGCGTTGCTTTGCGTTATAAGCTCTATGTCGTTGAGGCTAAAGCCTTCTTGTTGTAAGGTGATGGCTTCGCGCTGCACAAAGCTTAGTTGCTTGAGCGCTGTGTTAAATGCTTCGTAACTTATGTGTGTGTCACCTATGTGCGAGTCACTATGTGTTAATTCGCTTTGATTGCCACTTTGCAAAGGTTGTAGGTTGTTTTCGTCCAGCTCTACAAAGTGTTTTTGTTTACGGTATTCGTCTATTAGGGTGTTGCGTGCGAGTTTAAATAACCACGCTTTAGGCGTGGTTTGCGCTTGGTAAAGGTGGCGCTTTTCAATTACTTTTAGCCACGTTTGCTGGCTTACGTCGTATGCTAAGTGAGTATTAGACTGCGTAACTAGGTAGTGGTATAAATCGTTACTGTAGAGGGCAATAAGCTGCTCTAAGTGACGGTTTTCTCCACTTTTTGCATAACGCGCCATGCAGTCTTTGCTGGGCGTTTCAAATAACCAGGTTTTAATACTCATTAGCATAGGCGTTTAGTCCGTTAAATAGAGTTATCTAATTTAAAATCAAGTTGAACCGTTTGATCTGTTTGTAATTGTGCCACACCTTCAATTACTTTTGGGCGGTATTTCCAACGTTTAATAGCGCGCAGTGCTTCGCGGTTAAAAATACGTTTTGGTTCGGCGTTTAAAACTACCGCGTCTATTACTTCGCCAGTGGGCGAAATATTAAAGCTAAGTTGTACCCAGCCTTCTATGCCATCACGCGCAGCAGTGGTTGGGTACTTAGGGTTTATGCGCACTATGGGTGAGGCATCTCCCGTTGGGCGATTAAGGGTATTGTTAATGCCATCACCAAAGTTATCCATTATTAATGGCGGCGCCGTGTTGATTGCCATAACGGGGTCGGCACTCGGTGTTACCCGCGGTGGCGCTTTAGGCGGGACTTTTGGTGTAGGTGGTTCTGGCATTTTATCTATGTGCCTTACTTTTGAATCTTCGGGCACTTTAAATATTTCAACCGTTATTTCTTTGCCTGGGTCGAGTGGTGCGCGTTGGTCGCCACTGATTAGGTATTGCATAAATGCAAAGGCGGCAAAGGTCATTGCTGCACCCCCAATAACGGCGGTTGATGTTTTTATAAATGTTGGGTTTTTTGGGGTTTCAAGTGTGTGCATAAGCCGCTCCTAGTTAACTCATTATGTGGTTTTCAGAGCTATAACGGGTGGCAAATCAAAAAGGGGTGAAATATTTTTATAAAAAATGCGGGGTTTAGTTACAATAGCGTTTCGCATTCTTTTACTTATTAACTTTTTAGGCTGTTATGCAACTCATTGAAATAAATAAAGCGCGTTACCGTAAGCATTTAAACCGGGTAATTGCAGGCTGTGCGGCTTCGCTTGCGGCGGGGAGCTTAGCTATATCGCAAACGCTGATTGCGTTGTTTCCGGATGAAAGCGGAAGCCATTTTCATTGGAACTTAACTGGTGTGGTTATTACAAGTTTAGCCATAGGGTGGTTGTTAAATAAATACCGCACTCATCCTTACATGACCGAAGTGGTTTATGTATGGGAGCTAAAACAGGCACTTAATAAAATAACCCGCAAAATGCCAAAGTTAAAAGCGGCTGGGCGCGAGGGTAACCCTTCTGCGCTATTAGCCATTCATTACAGTTATGCGGGCTCGCGTTTATTATGGCAGCTAGACGACAACCTTATAACAATGGAAGACCTAGCCATTAAGCAAGCTGAGTTAGATTCGGTTGCTGCACAGTTTAATTTAACGCTTAATGCTGACGATTACGAAGAGAGCATACTAAAACAGTTTTAAAGCCCAATTTAAGGAGCCGCAATGAAAAAGGTATTGATTGTATGTTTAGGTAATATTTGCCGTTCACCTACTGCCGAGGCGGTACTAAAAGCGCGTGCAAAAACCTTGGGTGTAAAGGTGGTGGTCGATTCTGCAGGTACAATTGGCTATCACGAAGGTAATCCGCCAGATAGCCGCTCAATGGCGGCGGGTGAAAAGCGCGGCTATAGCTTTAAAGGAATACACTCGCGTAAAGTTCGAACCAGCGACTTTACCGAGTTTGATTTAATTTTAGCGGCCGACAAACAAAATTTAGCTGATTTACAAGAGCAGTGCCCACCGCATTTACATTATAAATTAGCGTTGTTTTTAGAGTACGGCGATCAAAGTATTAGCGCTATACCCGACCCATATTACGGTGGTGACGACGGCTTTGAAAACGTGCTCGATTTAATAGAAGCGGCCAGCGATAACATACTTGCTAAAATGTAAGCGCCTTTTATCAGCTTTGTTACATTAACGAACATTTGTTTTATTGCCCTTTGTTCCTTAATTAAGTACGATTTATGCTTACTTAAAAGGAATGTTATGAATACAAAAATATTACTACTGGCTTTATCACTTAGTTCGGGTTCTGCTTTTGCCAATGATGTGAGCTTTTCGATTGGGGGTGGTTACCCTTATTTGGTTGTTCCTGAAGCGTCTTTATCGGCAGACAACAATACCCAGCGCTGGTATGCAAACTATAAAATTGGCCTAGATGATGGCTTTTCAGTGGGCTTTGAACAAGCTGTAAGTAATAACAATAAACATGCATTTGGTGTATTAGTTGGGGCTATTGGCGCACGTGATACCGATCAACCATGTGAAAGCACAAACACTGACGACATTGCTAGTGAGCTGGGTAATATTTTTGGTTGTGCGCTCGGGCAAATATTTGATGATGAAACCACACATGGTGTTGGGCTTACATACAGTTATAACTTTAACGGCTTAAATAGTCGTGGTTTTAGACTCATACTTGATGCGGGCTACGGTAAAACAAGCGACAGCAACGAAAAAAGAGCCGATGG
>NZ_LODI01000021.1:0-32391 GCF_001468485.1 Pseudoalteromonas sp. H71 | reverse complement strand
CTATTCGTATCAGTTACGAATTTTAGGACGCCGTAAACTAAAACAACACTAAAACAATACAAAAATAAAAGGCGCTAAATAGCGCCTTTTGCATTTGTAAAACCGCTAGCGGTTTATTTTAAAATCTATTTGCACCTGAGTGCTTGCTACTACAGGGCTTCCGTTTTCAAACTTGGGTGCGTAACGCCATTTTTTAAGTGCCTCTAGTGCTGACTTTTCAAATGCGTGGCCACCTTCTGAGCTTATTACTGATGAGTTTTTTACAAAACCCGCGGTGTCTACATCAAACTTAAGAACAACAATACCATCTGTATTTTGGCGGGCTTTGTTTATTGGGTACTCAGGTGGTTGGCGATAAACCGGTGTTTGTTCTTGTGAATCTTTCCATGGCACCATTTCAGCAATGGCTAAACAATGTTTAGTTGCTTGCTCGCTTTGACCTGTTTTTTCGTAAAGGTTTACAAGTTTTGAGTGCGCGGTAAGTTCGGCGTTATGATCAAAGCTTAGGTTGCTATCGAATACCGAAACAACATGGTTTAGACGCTCAATCGCTTTTTTATATTTTTTCTTACTTTGCGCAAACGAGGCGACTAAAAAGTCTGCTTTGATTCGCTCAACCGTGTTTTCGTCTAAATTTTCACGGTAGTACTCATCGGCTTCGGTTAGCCATTTTTGGGCTGCACGAAATTTTTTATGTGCAAACTTACTTGCTAACAACGACGCGGCTTCAAATTGCATATCGGCAACAAACTTTGGTTTATTTTGTGCTTTAGCAATGTCTATTATGCGTTCGAGATGATCTTCTGCCAAAGACGCTGATTTAGCATTTTCGGCTTTCCCTAAAAGTGCGTCGAGTGTTTGTATTGAATTTTTGCCGTGGTTATCAGCTAAAATTGTATAGGCTTGTGAGTAAAGGCTGTAACGCTGTTGCCTGATGTTTTTTTTGCTGCTTGTTGTGCTTGGCGGTGTAATGGCTTTAGCATAATTAATAGCAAGGTTTGCTGTGTTGTCGCTTTTATCACCGTAAAAATTAAGCCCTGTGATGTAAGCCTGTTTTGCGGCTTGCTCAATATTGTGTTTTGTTTCTACAGCGTTTAGGTAGCTCTGGTAAGCAGTTGAAAATGCGGCTTTAGCGTTATCAGCTTGGCTAGCAAGTACATTATTTGTAAAGGCAGATAAACTTAATCCAACAAGTAGAGCAAGGTGTTGTGGCTTCATAATGATCCTTATTAATTGTGAACCTGAACGTTGAATAGTAACGCATTTTTAAATCGCTATTTTAGCGTTAGCTGCATTAAATTTAATTGAATAGGCATGTAAAATTACGAATAATCTAATTAAAAGTAATTTACTACACATGATAACTGTTGTCATTGTATAGGTACAAAAGCCACTGTTATATGCTGATTTAATGTGTTTTTTAATTAGCATGAACGCTGGAACAGAGACTTACTAACGTATTGAATAATGGTGATATTTAAATTTTATTTTTCTAGTCAGAGATTTTCAATGAAACAAGGCGAATTTACGCGTAAATAGCAGGCCTATTGCAAGTAAATTCAACGCAGTTAGCGCTAAAATAGCTGCTAAAGATAGGTTTATTATTCAGAGTTCAGGTTAATTAGGTTTAATCATTGAAAACAGGGGCTGTCGTCGCCATATAATTGCGATAAACAGTGTTGTACTACGATCTAATTTTACTCTTTTGTGATATTATCACTTTATTGTCGTGTCGTAGTTATTTAAATATTTGGATTTGTCGTGGCGCAAGTAAGAGCAAGAGTCCAGCTAAATGTTGGCAAAAACAGTGATATCCCTGCAGAAATAGTGTCATTTACTGACCTAAAAGATGGTCAAGAACATATTGCTATGGTGTTTAATAACGCAGATACCGAGCAAGATGTACCCCTTATTCGTATGCATTCGGAGTGTTTAACGGGGGATGTATTTCATTCATCACGTTGTGATTGCGGCGAACAGTTAAACGAATGTATTGAAATGATGCATGAGCAAGGCGGTATTTTGTTGTATTTACGCCAAGAAGGCCGTGGTATTGGTTTATACAATAAAATTGATGCTTATGTACTGCAATCGCAAGGTATGAATACCTATGAGGCCAATAATCATTTAGGTTTTGCAGATGACTTACGCGACTTTTCTGATGCGGTATTAATGCTTAATGCGCTTAACTTAAAGCACGTTAAATTAATGACCAACAACCCTAAAAAGCTCAATGCCTTAAAAGATGCGGGTATTGAAGTTGATACGGTTATTGGTACACACGCACACATAAAAGCGGGTGTAGCAGGTAATAAAGCCTACTTAGAAACCAAAATAAAGCATGGCGCACATATGCTAGATATTAAAAAAATTAAAAAACCTTAATATTACTGATCTGCCCCTGTGATCCCACCCAACGCCAAGTTATACTTGGCGTGTTTCGTTATAAATTAAGAGCAAGTATGTCTACACAATTACGAGTATTTAAAGCAGATGCCGGGCTAAAGTGGTTAAAAGCGGGGTGGCTTATTTTTAAAACCCAGCCAATGACGTTTATTTTTATGCATTTATTTATTGGCATTGTGGGCTTACTGTCGTTGTTTTTACCTTTACTCCAAGTGGTTGCTGCACTGGCTACGCCTTTTTTAACTGCTGGCTTTTACCAAGCGGTGCTGACCAAGCAGCAAGGCGGCAAAATTATGTTGGCTGACATCCTTAAGCCATTTTCAGCTAAAGGCAACCGTTTAGGTTTGGTACGTTTGGCGTTATACCAAATGGGGGCGGGTATTTTAATGGCGTTATTAGCAAACGGTTTATTTGCCGATGCCGTAGCAATTATGAGCCAGCCAGGGCTTGAGCCTCAGGCTGCACTTGAGCAAACTCTTGCGAGTATTTCGGGTGCGAGTGTTATTTTATTTTTTATGGCCATGCTTATTTATTTAACAGCTTTTGCCTATGCGGTACCGCTTGTTTATTTTAATAAAGAGCAACGTATTTTAACGGCGCTTAAGCAATCGCTTATGGTTTTTTATCATAATTTGTTTCCGCTAAGTGTTTTTGGTGTTATTTGCGTACTATTTATGGCGGTTTCTATGTTCTTATCGTTCTTACCACTGTTGATTTTAATGCCGATTTGCTACATTAGTTTTTTTGTTTCTTATCAGGCGATTTTTATGCCGATTGTCCCGCCAAGTGACGACAAAAATGTTAAGCCACTTAGCAGTGAAACAAGCGGACGCTTTGACGCTTAATGGATGATAAGTTAAAACAAAAATTAAAAAATTATGTACTTTGGTTACTCGGACGCCAAGAATACTCGCGCCGTGAGTTAACCTTTAAATTACAGCAAAAAGAAGCCACAGATGAGTTTATCGAAAACTTGCTTGATTGGTGCGAAAAGCACAATTTTATAAACGAGCAACGTTACTGTGAAGGCTTTGTAAGAAAACACATTTTTAAATGCCATGGGCTTAAGCGAATTCAAAGCGAGGCTATGGGCAAAGGGATTGACCGTTCGCTACTCGAAAGGGTAGTTGAAGAGCTTGAAATAGACTGGTTTGAGCTTGCGCAGGATGCGTACAACAAAAAATATTCAAATACACCGGCAAACCTCGACTACAAAGACAAGGCCAAGCGCGTGCGCTACTTAATGTATCGAGGTTTTAGCTATGAACAAATCGATTTTGCAATGCAATCACAGTAAATACAGGTGAGATTTTCACATGCAGCACATGACTACCGCACAAATTAGGCAACAGTTTTTAGACTTTTTTGCCAGCAAACAACACCAAGTTGTACCTTCAAGCTCACTTATTCCGGGTAACGATGCCACGTTATTGTTTAACAATGCCGGTATGGTGCAATTTAAAGATGTATTTTTAGGCGCTGAATCTCGCCCATATACACGTGCAACAAGCTCACAGCGTTGTGTACGTGCTGGTGGTAAACATAACGATTTAGAAAACGTGGGTTACACGGCGCGCCACCACACATTTTTTGAAATGTTAGGTAACTTCAGTTTTGGTGACTACTTTAAGCAAGAGGCTATTAAGTTTGCGTGGGAGTTTTTAACTGAGGTTGTTAAATTACCTCAAGAAAAACTGCTTGTTACTATTTATCATGATGATGAAGAAGCGTTTGAGTACTGGTCAAAAGATATTGGTTTAAGTGAAGATCGCATTATTCGTATTGCTACTTCAGACAACTTTTGGTCAATGGGCGATACAGGCCCGTGTGGTCCGTGTTCTGAGATATTTTACGATCATGGTGAGCATATTTGGGGTGGTCCTCCAGGCTCTCCAGAGGAAGACGGTGACCGTTTTATCGAAATTTGGAACCTAGTATTTATGCAGTACAACCGTCAAAGTGACGGTACTATGGAGCCACTACCTAAGCAATCTGTAGATACGGGCATGGGGCTTGAGCGTATTTCTGCTATTTTGCAGGGCGTGCATTCAAACTACGAAATCGATTTATTCCAAGGCTTAATTGCAGCAGCTGCAAGTGTCACTAACGCGCAAGATATGGACGATAAGTCACTTCGCGTAGTAGCCGATCATATTCGTTCGTGTGCATTTTTAATTTCAGATGGTGTTATGCCATCTAACGAAGGCCGTGGTTACGTGCTTCGTCGTATTATTCGCCGTGCAGTTCGCCATGGTAATAAGCTTGGCGCACAAGGCGCGTTTTTCTTTAAATTAGTTGCTGCACTTATTGAGCAAATGGGTCAAGCGTACCCTGAGCTTGCTAAGCAACAAGAAATTATCGAAAAAGTATTACGCATTGAAGAAGAGCAATTTGGTAAAACACTTGAGCGTGGCTTAGCTATTTTAGAAGAAAGCTTAAGTGACCTTAAAGGCGATGTGATCCCAGGCGATTTAGTATTTAAACTTTACGATACCTATGGTTTCCCTGCCGATTTAACAGCCGATGTTGCGCGTGAACGCCAAATGACGATTGATCATAAAGGCTTTGAAGAATGCATGGCTGTACAGCGTAAAACTGCACAGCAAGCGGGTAAATTTGGTGCCGATTACAACGAGCAATTAAAATCAGATAAACACACTGACTTTAAAGGCTACGACAGCACGCATTATAGTGCGACAGTGGTTGAAGTGTTTGCTGGTGGTGAGGCCGTACAGTTATTAGAAGATGGCCAAGAAGGTATTGTTGTACTAGACCGCACACCGTTTTACGCAGAATCTGGCGGCCAAACGGGCGATACCGGTACAATTATAGTTGCTGGTGGCGAGTTTAATGTGACTAACACCACTAAATTGGGTAATGCATTTGCGCACCACGGTAAAGTACAAGGCCGTATTGGTATTAACGATAAAGTGGATGCCACTATTGATGACGCACGCCGTGATCGTATTAAGAAAAACCATACAGCTACGCATATTTTACATGAAGCATTACGCCAGTTATTAGGTGAACATGTAAGCCAAAAAGGCTCGTTAGTTCAAGCGGATCGTTTACGATTTGATTTCTCGCACTTTGAAGCCGTTACTAAAGACGAGCTACGTGATATTGAGCGTGTAGTTAACGACGAAATTCGCCGTAACTTTGCACTTAACACTGAGCTTATGGCTATTGATGATGCTAAAGCGAAAGGTGCTATGGCGCTGTTTGGCGAAAAGTATGACGACGAAGTACGCGTAGTAACCATTGGTGATTACTCAATTGAGCTTTGTGGTGGTACACACGTTGAGCGTGCGGGTGATATTGGCTTATTCAAAATTGTATCTGAAAGCGGTATTGCTGCCGGTGTTCGCCGTATAGAGGCAGTAACTGGCGCAGATGCAGTTGCTTATGTAAGTGAGCAAGAGCAACAGCTTAGCGATGTAGCAGCGCTTGTGAAAGGCGATAGCGCATCAGTACTTGAAAAAGTAACAGCATTACTTGAGAAGTCTAAAGGCCTTGAAAAGCAAATTGCTCAGCTTAACGACAAGTTAGCGAGCGCTGCAGGTGCGTCTTTACTTGATTCGATTGTAGAAATTAATGGCGTTAAGCTATTGGTTGCAAACGTTGAAGGTACTGAGTCTAAAGCGCTTCGTGGTATGGTTGATGACCTTAAAAACAAGATTGGCTCAGGTGTTATTGCCCTCGGTGTTGCCAGCGGCGAAAAAGTAAGCCTAATTGCCGGTGTGACTAAAGACTTAACTGGTAAAGTAAAAGCCGGTGATTTAGTTAACCACATGGCCGGCCAAGTAGGCGGTAAAGGTGGCGGCCGTCCTGATATGGCACAAGCCGGTGGTTCTGAGCCACAAAACCTTGCTGCTGCACTTGATAGCGTTACTGCTTGGTTAACTGAGCGTACTTAAGCCTAAGTGGCGTTAATTGTACAAAAGTATGGCGGCACGTCGGTTGGTTCAATAGAGCGAATAGAAGCGGTCGCCGACCTTGTTGTTAAAACTAGGCAACAAGGTCATCAAGTGGTTGTGGTTCTCTCGGCTATGTCGGGAGAAACCAACCGCTTAATTAATCTTGCCAAACAAATAGATTCCCGTCCAAGCAACCGAGAACTCGACGTGCTAATTAGTACCGGCGAGCAAGTATCGGTTTCGTTATTGGCTATGGCTATAATCAAACGCGGCCACTCAGCCGTAAGCCTATTGGCCGATCAAGTTAATATTCAAACCGATAATATGTTTGGTAGAGCCCGCATTACAGACATTGCAGCTACACGTTTAAAGCATGAGCTTGAGCATAACCGTATTGCTATTATTGCCGGGTTTCAGGGGCGTGATGTTGAAGGCAATATAACAACCCTTGGCAGAGGCGGTACTGATACGTCGGCGGTAGAAATAGCTGCGGCTATAAAAGCCGACGAATGTCAGATCTATACCGATGTTGACGGCGTATATACTACAGATCCTCGGATTGAACCTAACGCACGAAGAATGAGTAAAGTGACCTTTGCTGAAATGCTAGATTTGGCAAGCTTAGGTGCTAAAGTATTGCATATTCGTTCTGTTGAGGCGGCGGGTAAACACAATGTTCCACTAAGGGTGCTTTCGAGCTTTAATCCCGATGAAGGGACATTGATTACGTTTGAGGAAAACGACATGCCAAGTAAAGTTGTTTCGGGTATTGCATTTAACGCAGATGAGTGCTTAATTAAGGTACAGGGTGTACATAGTGGCACTCAAAATCTTGTAAAAATATTGAAACTTTTTGCTGATAACGGCATCGAAATAGATATGATTAATCAAGTTAATCATATCTTTGAAAAAATAGACTATGCTTTTACTGTACACTCGAATGACTACCTGCAAGCACTTGAATTACTAACCGAGAAAAAGGTGTCCTTAGGTGCTGAAAATATAAGCGGGATAACAACCATAGCAAAAGTATCTGCTGTTGGTATGGGCATGAAATCGCACTGGGGTGTCGCTAGTTTATTTTTTGATGCATTGGCGCAGGAAAATATTAACGTGGTTTTAGTGTCTACTTCAGAGATTAAAATCTCTGTTTTAATAGATGAAAAGTACCTTGAGTTGGCGGTTCGTGCATTACACAAAGCATTTTTAACGTAAAGTAGATAGATAGTGAGTTTTTACTTACTTTTTAGTCTATTTTTCATTAATATGGATAAGCGGAATCTTATAATTTTAATTGGAACATGGGAGCAAGAGAATGCTAATACTAACTCGTAGAGTAGGTGAAACCCTTATGATCGGTGACGAAGTAACAGTGACCGTTTTAGGTGTTAAAGGAAATCAAGTTCGAATTGGTGTAAACGCACCAAAAGACGTATCAGTGCATCGTGAAGAAATTTACATGCGTATACAAGCTGAAAAGTCTAACCCTAATCCGGGCAATGCTTAATCAACACGTATACCTAGCTAAATAAATTATTTAGTTAAGTCAAAAAGCCACTCATTGAGTGGCTTTTTTGTTTATAAAATCGAGCATTTCATCTGTGAGTATTTGCTTTGAAATATATTGCAGGCTGTTTTTATTTTTAATTAACACGCCCCGTGGCGTTTCAATTACCTCAGCGATGTCTTGCCAAGCTAGTTGGTAGCTTTTGTAATGGTTTGCCGATTTAATGCCTTCATCATCAAAAGTGAGTGTAACCTCAGAACCTGATGCTCGGCTAAACATTTGTCTGGTCACCCACCATGGCCTGCGGTAATAAAAAGCAACGCATTCAAGCACAGCAACCATGATCAAAAATGTTCCTAAATAATGATCAGCTAAACCGTAAATGCTAAATAAACCAAGCGAGACTAACAGTACCAGTAAAAAGTACTTAGGTTGTGCGCGTTTGCTGTAAGGAAGTGACTCGTCAAAGCATTCGTAAAAGTAGGGTTTATCAAGTGTGTAGGTGGTTGAAAATGACATAGTGCCTTGCTTTAAAAATCGTTTTATATATTTTAGCAAGTTCGCTTATAAATGAGCAGCTTTATAATGCGTGCATTTATTTTAGGCACAAAAAAACGGCTTAAGAGCCGTTTTTTTAATAATATACTAACGATTAACAGTTAGTTTCTTCAGCGTTTACGCCTTCTTTCACTTCTTCGCACGTATCTTCAACAGAATTTTGTACATCTGTTACTACTTCATCGATACGTTCACCGGCTTCTTCTGCGTTGTTATCTTGACAACCCATGATGAAAAAACTTGCGAAAAGACCAATTAGTGCTGCTTTTAAAGTTGTAGAGTTCATAATGTAATTCCTTGTAAATAAATAAAATTGTAGTGTTAGTTGAGTATATGCCTACCTGGGCGATTTACCACGTAGCGCACCCGAAACTAACGAAATAACTAAAAGTACTATAAAAATAAAGAATATAATTTTTGCTATACCAGCTGCGGCACCTGCTATGCCACCAAAACCCAACACTGCAGCGATTAAAGCAATAACTAAAAATGTGATTGTCCAGCGTAACATTGTTTTCTCCTTGGTTATCAAATTTGTACACAATAGTTAATGCCAGTACTGTGCCATAATGTATTTTTGTTTTATATCAGTATCTTGCGTGTTTTTGTTTGTTTTTTGACTTTGTTAAATTGGTAACTTTTACGTTGGGTTGTGTAACTTATTCACACACAAGTATAGGTTGCAATTTAAAGATGCTTAAAAAAGCCTCTCTTGGTAAGACCAATTAACAAGTTTGTTTTTTTCTACACATTATGAGTGATTTTAGGTTCAGTAAAGTACGGGGAATTCGGCTTTGTTAAAAATTCAGCTATAGCTTATAAATATAGTGAGTATTTTTTGTGTGTATTATGGGGTGTTGATGGGTAAGGGTTTTTACTCTGGTTAATAAATTTGGTTATATGTTATTTTTATTTTAATTGGTTTTACCAATTTACAATGGCTAGACAAAGATATTTGTTTTGTTATTATCTAGTGAATAAATATTTAACTAAATCGACTTTTTATTTTCGATATGGGTTTCAAGGGGAGAAAAATGGATATAGGTGCTGTACTTACAACCGCTGGTAGCTTAATGCTGACAGGTATGGTTGGAGTGTTTGTCTTTCTTTCGATATTAATTGGCGCAGTTACAATAATGTCTAACTTAGTGGCGCGTTTTAGCCCTGCTGAAGTTGCGACTCCAGTTAAGTCACCATCGTTTAAATCTCAAGGTGTGCCAAATGAGCACATCGCTGCTATTAGTGCTGCCATTGCTCAGTACAAATCAAATAACAAATAAGGGGCACACATGGCTAAATTAAAATTAACAGAATTGGTTCTTCGTGATGCGCATCAGTCATTACTTGCCACGCGTATGCGCTTAGATGACATGCTACCGATTGCAAGTAAATTAGATGATGCAGGTTACTGGTCAATTGAATCGTGGGGCGGTGCGACCTTTGATTCTTGTATTCGTTATTTAGGTGAAGATCCGTGGGAACGTATTCGTGCGCTTAAAAAAGCGATGCCAAATACTAAGCAGCAAATGCTATTACGCGGTCAAAACTTATTAGGTTACCGCCATTATGCTGACGATGTTGTTGAAAAGTTTGTTGAGCGCGCACACAAAAACGGTGTTGATGTGTTTCGTATTTTTGATGCAATGAATGATGTACGTAACCTAGAAACAGCCATTAAAGCGGCTGTTAAGGTAGGTGCTCATGCTCAAGGTACTATTTCGTATACGGTAAGCCCTGTTCATACACTTGATATGTGGTTAACGCTAGCCAAGCAATTAGAAGGGCTGGGTTGTCATTCAATTTGTATTAAAGATATGGCGGGTTTGTTAAAGCCATATGACGCAGAAGAGCTTATAAAAGCGCTGAAAGAAACAGTGTCGATTCCAATTGCTATGCAATGCCATGCTACAACAGGTTTAAGTACTGCTACGTACCAAAAAGCGATTGATGCAGGTATTGATATGCTTGATACCGCTATCTCGTCTATGAGTATGACTTACGGTCACTCAGCAACAGAAACCATTGTAGCAATTGTTGAAGGTACAGCGCGAGATACTGAGCTTGACTTAAACCAACTTGAAGAAATTGCAGCTTACTTTAGAGATGTTCGTAAAAAATATGCAGCGTTTGAAGGGAGTTTAAAAGGCGTAGATGGACGTATTTTACTCGCTCAAGTACCAGGTGGCATGTTAACTAACATGGAAAACCAACTTAAAGAGCAAGGTGCCGCTGATAAGCTTAACGAAGTACTACTTGAAATACCGCGTGTACGCGAAGACTTAGGCTTTATTCCTCTTGTTACACCAACATCACAAATTGTGGGTACTCAAGCTGTACTTAATGTGCTGACAGGTGAGCGTTATAAAACTATCACTAAAGAAACCGCAGGCGTTTTAAAAGGCGAATATGGTTTAACACCAGCTCCAATGAATAAAGAGCTGCAAGAGCGCGTACTCAATGGCAGCGACGTTATTACGTGTCGCCCTGCTGATAACATTGCTCCTGAGCTGGAAACACTTGAAGCTGAGCTATTAAAAGAAGCACAAGAGCAAGGTTTAACGCTTGCTGAGGATAAAATAGACGACGTACTTACTTATGCGTTATTCCCACAGGTTGGTTTAAAATTCATCAAAAACCGTAATAATCCTGATGCATTTGAACCGGTACCAAGCGAAGAAAATAACACAAGTAAATCGCCAGCCAAGTCATCAGCAAGTAGTAACAGTGTTAAGGCTGAGCAATACAGCGTTAAGGTAGACGGTAAAGTTTACGACGTTGTCGTAGCGCAAGGCGGTGAACTTAAAGAGGTCACATTAAAAGATTCAGAGCATTTACCTCAGTCTGCTTCAGTGGCTTCGGGTGAAACGCTAAATGCACCTTTAGCAGGTAATATTTTTAAAGTTAAAGTGAAAGCGGGTCAGGTTGTAAACGAAGGTGATGTTGTTGTGATTATGGAAGCCATGAAAATGGAAACTGAAGTACGTGCAATGCATACAGGTACAATTGCTGAAGTGCTTGTGTCTGAAGGTGACTCAGTGACCACCGGTGACGCAATTATTGCGTTGGCTTAAGGAGGTCGTATAAATGGAAGGTCTTTTAAACCTTTGGCATGCAACAGGTCTTGCTAACTTTACGTTTCCTGGCTTGATAATGATTGCAGTAGGCTGTTTGTTATTGTTTTTAGCGATATCTAAAAACTTTGAGCCTCTGCTTTTATTACCAATTGGCTTTGGCGCGATATTAACTAATATTCCGGTTGCTGGTATGTCTGACCCAGGCGGGCTTTTGTACTCAGTTTACTATGTGGGTATAGATACCGGGATTTTTCCGCTATTAATATTTATGGGGGTTGGTGCATTAACTGACTTTAGTGCGCTAATAGCAAACCCACGTATGTTATTGCTGGGGGCTGCGGCTCAGTTTGGTATTTTTGCGACCTTGTTTGGTGCAATTTTACTTAACTTCATACCTGGTTTTGAGTTTTCGCTTCAAGATGCATCAGCTATTGCTATTATTGGCGGGGCTGATGGCCCAACGGCAATATTTTTAGCCTCAAAGCTAGCGCCTGATTTATTAGGGGCAATTGCAGTGGCTGCTTACTCTTACATGGCACTAGTACCAATAATTCAGCCTCCTATTATGCGTGCACTTACAACGCCTGAAGAGCGCCAAATAAAAATGCCTGAGCTACGTAAAGTATCTAAAAAGGAAAAAATTATTTTTCCACTTATGGTACTCACTGCAACCGCGATGTTTTTACCAGCAGCAATTCCGCTAGTAGGTATGTTCTGTTTAGGTAATTTAATGCGTGAGTCGGGTGTTGTTGACCGTTTAAGTAACAGTGCGCAAAACGAAATTATCAACATAACGACCATATTTTTAGGGTTAGCGGTTGGTTCTAAGCTTGCAGCAGATGATTTCTTAACGCTAGAAACCATTGGTATTTTAGTGTTGGGCGCCCTTGCTTTTGGTATTGGTACAGCGTCAGGTGTATTTATGGCTAAAGGCTTAAATAAAATATCTAAAACACCTATTAACCCGTTAATTGGTGCCGCTGGTGTATCAGCTGTTCCTATGGCTGCTCGCGTAGTAAATAAAGTGGGACTTGAAAATAACCCACATAACTTTTTACTTATGCACGCAATGGGCCCTAATGTGGCGGGCGTGTTAGGCAGTGCGGTTGCTGCAGGTATTTTGTTGGCACTTGTTGGCTAAATTGATTTTAGATTTCAACCAACCATTGAGCGCAGTTTACTGCGCTTTTTTTTGCCCTGAATTTCTGTTCGTTAATGGTTTCTTGTTTTAAGTTTTTTGTTTAAAGTGGTGGTTCTTCGCAATTTTAAGGATAGTCATTATGCTTCACACTCCATTGGCTCACTATTTACCTAATGTTAGTAAACTTGTATTTGGATGTATGGGGTTGGGAGGCGGTTGGAATAAAGACCCAATTACCAGCGCACATCTTAAACAAACCCACGAATGCATTGATAACGCGATTGAAGGCGGCATTAATTTTTTTGATCATGCAGATATATACACTTTTGGTAAAGCAGAACAGGTATTTGGTCAGGCACTCAGTGAGCGACCAGAACTTAGAGAGCACATGTACATTCAGTCAAAATGCGGAATAAAATTTGCTGACGACCAGGGCCCTAAGCGCTATGACTTTTCAGCAGATTGGATTGAGCAGTCGGTAGAAAACTCACTTAAGCGATTAAATACGCAATACCTTGATGTACTAATGCTACATCGTCCAGACCCATTAATGGAAGTTGATGAAGTTGCTCGTGTATTTAGCTGTTTAAAAGAAAGTGGCAAAGTAAAACATTTTGCCGTATCAAACATGCAGCAACACCAAATCAACTTTTTACAGCATGCCCTTGATATGCCGATTGTTGCTAATCAAATAGAGGCCAGTTTGCAAAAACATCAATTTATAGACGAAGGTCTGTATGTTGGTAACAGCGACGGTAAAGACATTAACTTTACGCCCGGTAGCATTGAATACTGCCGCAGCTTTGATATTCAAATACAGAGTTGGGGTAGCTTGTGCCAAGGTTTATATACCGGTGGCGATTTATCAAAGGCGTCGCAAGCCGATATCAACACAAGTATTTTAGTAAATAAACTTGCTGCAATTTATGGTACCTCTGCTGAGGCAATTGTACTTGCGTGGCTGCTGCGCCACCCTGCATCGATTCAACCCATTATTGGCACCACTAACGCTAAGCGTATAAACGCATCGTGTGAGGCTATTAATGTTCATTTAAGCCGAGAGCATTGGTATGCCCTATATGAAAGCGCTAAAGGCTGTGAAGTGCCATAAAGAGGGTTTTTAATGAACGTAATTATTATTTTAGTGTGTTTATTTGTAGCGTTGGTAATACTGATCCCATTACTTGAAAAGTACCAAAGCAAAATGGGGCTTGAGGGGGCGGCAAAATACAGTAAATATATTTGGCCATTAGTGATGGGCTCTTTAGTTATTCAACTTATTTATGTATTAATGAATTAGGTGTGTAAAGCTATTAATATAAAATTAAGATGCAAAGCCTTTAATGTAGAACGGCTCTATGTGAGCTAACCAACTTATTTTTAAAATAAAAACACTAAAAAAGCCCTTGCAGGCTAAACCTGCAAGGGCTTTTTAATAAATTAATAACGCGGTTACTTAAGTGCTAGTTGTAATTCGCGATTACGCTCTAATTGAGCAATAAAGTTTTCGGCAATAGGTTTAAATCTAGCAAGCTCAGAGCGGGGGAGTGGCTCAGACTTTGGTAATTTAACCGTTTTAGGATTACGGTGAACACCGTTAACCAAAAACTCATAATGTAAATGCGCGCCAGTCACTCGACCTGTAGCACCTACAGTACCAATTTTGTCACCTTGTTTTACTTTTTGACCTGTTCTAACAAGCTTTTTGTTAAGGTGTAAATACTTGGTGACATACTGTGTACCGTGGCTAATAAATACGTAGTTACCATTGTACTTACTGTAACCTGCCTTAACCACTTTACCATTACCCGATGCAACAACGGGTGTGCCAGTACGTGCAGCGTAATCAATACCGCGGTGTGCTTTTACCTGCCCTGTAACTGGGTGTAAGCGACGCGGGTTAAAACTCGAGCTTATATATTTAAAATTAACGGGGGCACGTAAAAATGCTTTTTTCATACTACGGCCTTCGGGGGTATAAAAATTGCCGTCGGTGTGTCGAATTGCTGTAAAGCGTTGCCCTTGGTTAATGAACTCAGCTGCTATAATTTTACCGGTACCAATAAATTCGCCTTCAACATAGTGAGATTCATAAATTAAACCAAATTGATCGTTTTTACGAATGTCGTTAGCAAAGTCCACATCCCAACCAAAAATATCAGCAAAGTTCATGATTTGGCGCTCGCTTAAACCCGCTGCAATTGCAGAAGTCCAAAAGCTGCTAGAAATTTCACCGCCAGCTGTTTTGGTCAGCGTTTCTATTTCTTTGCTATCTATAGATGTATTGTAGTTACCTTCGTCATCTAGAGTTACATACAACGTATCTGTTTTAGAAATAACGTAACGCAATTGCGCAAGTGTGCCATCTTTGCCGGTTGCAAAGCTCAGTACTTCGCCTGGGTGAATTTTAGTTAGCTTGCGAGTTTCTGCGTTAGTGTTAATTAGCTTATGTAGCGTTTGCGCTGAAAAGCCCGCGCGTTTAAATATAATTGCTAAGTTGTCGCCCGTTTTTACTTGGTGGTCGACTAAATCGTATTCTGGAAGTTTTTCGGCTGTTTGCTCTGAATTTAACTCGGTTAATTTTTCGTTGTCATCAACTTTAACTTGAAGCTCGTAGCGCTTGCCAATCTCTAATGCATTTGCATTGTTGTCTTTAGACGCGGTTGCTTTCTCAGATGGAAGAAACGTCAAGGCGGCAATAGCAGAAACCAAACATAAGATAAGCAATTTGTGTTTTTTGGGGAGGGTATTAACCACGTGAACCATAACGTGCCTTTTTCTGCTGTCAAGATAATAAATACATAATATTGCAGGATATACCTAATATTGTGCGAATACCAGTGCTTTGTAGATTTTAAATCGCGCTGAATTACGCTAAAATCGGGCTTTATATGCCTTTTTAGCGCTTAATTTATCTCAGACTGTGCGTATTTTATTTAGTTGCATTAATCACTTAAAAAGTTGTTTTAATTAGGTAGAAATTTGTTATGTTAGTTGCACATATAAGTTTGATTTAGCCCTTGTTAAACTGAGGTTATACAAAACAACTAGTAGCCCTCTTTGTTGGCAGAATTTTGGAGTAATAGACTGTGGATTTACAAACCGCTCTTGCAGAGATAAAACGCGGTGCAGAAGAAATATTAATTGAAGACGAGTTAGTTGAAAAACTAAAGTCGGGCAAAAAGTTAAAAATCAAAGCGGGTTTCGATCCAACAGCGCCAGATTTACACTTAGGGCATACAGTACTAATTAATAAAATGAAAACTTTCCAAGACTTAGGTCACGAAGTTATTTTCTTAATTGGTGATTTTACGGGCATGATAGGTGATCCAACCGGTAAAAACGTGACACGTAAACCGCTTACCCGTGAAGATGTTCTTGCCAATGCTGAAACGTATAAAGAGCAGGTTTTCAAAATTCTTGATCCTGCAAAAACAACCGTTGCTTTCAATTCAACGTGGATGGAAAAGTTAGGCGCAGCTGGCATGATTAAACTAGCTGCTAACCAAACGGTTGCGCGTATGCTTGAGCGTGATGACTTTAAAAAGCGATACAATGGCGGACAGCCAATTGCAATACACGAATTTTTATATCCGCTAGTACAGGGTTGGGATTCGGTTGCTTTAGAGTCAGATGTAGAGCTTGGTGGTACTGATCAGCGCTTTAATCTACTTATGGGGCGTGAGCTTCAAAAAGTTGAAGGCCAAAAGCCACAAACTGTTTTAATGATGCCATTACTTGAAGGTACTGACGGCGTTCAAAAAATGTCTAAATCTTTAGGTAACTACATTGGTATTACTGATGCACCTAATGACATGTTTGGTAAAGTGATGTCGATTAGTGATGTATTAATGTGGCGTTACTACGATTTACTAAGTGGCCTTTCAATTGAGCAAATAGCAGCGCAAAAAGAACGTGTTGAGCAGGGTACTAACCCGCGTGATATCAAAATTGAACTTGCTAAAGAGCTTATTGCACGTTTTCATAGTGAAGAAGATGCACAAGCTGCACACAACGATTTTATTCAACGTTTTCAGAAAAAAGCACTGCCAGATGAAATCCCTGAGCTGACAATAACCATTGCAGAAGATACTATTTTAATAGCAAACTTATTAAAAGAAGCTAATTTAGTTGCCAGTACATCAGAAGCGATGCGCATGATAAAACAAGGTGCAGTTAAACTGAACGGTGAAGAAAAAATCACTGATACCAAACTAGAAATAGCAAAAGGTACAACCGATATTTACCAAGTGGGTAAACGTAAGTTTGCCAAAATTACCGTAGCTTAAGTATACGGGGAATAAAAAAACCAGCTGAGGCTGGTTTTTTTATATTCAATTTTTTACTAAGTAAAGCTTAAATGCTTTTTAGAATTTCAATACACACAATAACGAGTACCCAAAAGGCACGCGCCTGATTAAGCCGATTTAATACGGCTGGCACATCGTCAGCGTTAGGTAGCCTATCAGTACCAACACGCATTTTGTTATACCGCTTATTAAAATACATAGCGGGCCCACCCAGTTGCACGCCAAGTGATGCTGAACATGCACTGAGTAACCACCCTGTATTTGTTTGATAGAAGTGTTGGCCATAGTGTTTTATATAATGAATACTTTGTTTTGTGGCCTTACTCGCAGCAATTGTTAGGGACAATAAACGTACCGGAATATACTCAATAACAAATAAAATAAGCTTTAATGGTTTTAAAAATGCGCTGTTTGGTGAAACATCATGGCGCCATGCTTGCTGCATTAAGGTAAGTAGTCGGTACCCAAGAGCTGCAATGGGGCCTAAAAGTAAAAAAATAAATATAACTACAAAGTAATAACGGGCAGTGCGAAGTATTAAGCTCTCTATAAGTGCTTTAATAATGCCGGCTGTAGAAAGCTTGCTTACTTCACGTGCGAGTATCGGTTTTAATAGTTCGCGCGCGGCTGACTTTTGGTTTTGCTTGGTCAACTTTGCAATACGACGCGCTTTTTTGTTGAGGCTTTGGCTTTCAAGGCAAAGGTATAAAATAAGGCCTGCCAGTAACTCGGGGTAAAATGCAAATTCAAGCAGTAAAGTAATAATTATTAAAATAACACTGAGCACCAGCACGCTGGCAAGGATGGCTGCTAAATAGTGGTAGCTGTTTGTATTTTGTTTACTATAAATACGTTTGCCCATGGCGCGAAACACGGCCACTAAAACGGTATTAGGGTGGTACCAACTAACGAGTGGTAAAAAGCGCTCAGCAAGGAGCGCTATTATGAATACAATAAAGTCCAAATGGTTTTGAACAATATTGCTAAGCATTTACAGTGTTACAGCCGTTAGCTTTTCAAGCAGAGCAACAACCATTTTAGATGAGTTAATTGATGCTGTTTCTAGGTACTCTTCAAATGATTGTGGCGATTCTTTACCTGCAATATCAGACATTGAACGAATAACAACAAAAGGTGTTTCAAGCGTATGACAGGTTTGCGCAATAGATGCACCTTCCATTTCTACTGCAAGCATTGAAGGGAAGTCGCTGCGCGCTTTATCAATACGAACAGGGTCACACATAAAAGTATCGCCAGTACAAATAAGGCCAACCAAGGTTTTAACTTCGCTAATTTGTGCAATAGTTTGTTGTGCTGCTTCAACCAATTTAGGGTGCGCAACAAAACCTGCAGGCATTTGCGGTACTTGGCCAATTTCGTAGCCAAAAGCGGTTACGTCTACATCGTGGTGACGAACTTCTGACGATATGACGACATCCCCAACACTTAATGATGGATCAAAACCGCCAGCAGAGCCGGTGTTAATAACGCAATCAGGTTTAAAGTTATCAATAAGTAATGTAGTTGCAATGCTTGATGCTACTTTACCAATACCTGATTGAACAAGAGTAACTGTACAACCCGCTAATTCACCAGTGTAAAATGTAAAACCTGCTTTAGTTAAAACAGCTGGGTTTTGCATTGCTTCACGCAATATTTTAACTTCTGGCTCCATTGCGCCAATAATACCAACATTCATAGTGTTTGATTCCTGAGTTTGAATAGCATGATTATACGTGAAGTTAACAATAAAAAACAAAAAAGCGAGACATTTAAAATGCTCGCTTTAATGCAAGTTTAGTCACCTGATAATTATATTTCGGCTAATGCTGTTGAATGGGCTTTAGCTTGTGAAGGTGATAAAACGGCAGGTTTGTGAACTCGGTTGCGCAAAGGACGCTGTGCTGTCGGTGCAGGTTTGCCTAACTTAAACATAATGGCATCGCGTACTTCTGATGGACGATAGCCTGCTTTTACCTTCATGCGAATGTGTGGAATACCTGCAGCTTCTAAGGCGCCATTCACAAACCAGTCGCGCTGTGCTTTATGGCCATCTTTGTTGGCGTTATTTACTAAATCAACGGCGGCAACTATGGTCATCTTTTCTTTGTCGATTAACACAAAATCAAGCTGCTTATTTTTGGCTTTGGCAATAGCAGCACGTTTTGATTTAGGTGATAAGCCTTCTTTGCAGTCGATGACATCAATAAGCTTAACTCGGCTCACAATCTTGTATTGATCGCCAATAGCACGCTCTAATAGATTTAAAAAGGCGCTTTCTACTTGCGTAAATACGCTTTGTTTACGTTTGAAAGGATAAGGATTACCGCCGTCGTCACTAAATTTTGACGCGGCAATTGATGCACCTACCACTAATACTAAAATCGACAATAAAGCGAATTCCATACGGTAACTCCATAACAACAAATTGACACTGTTTTGTTAAAGCAAATACTGTGCCTAAGTTGTATCTGAATTACCGAATGGCGATTTAAGTTGACGCAGGTGTTTTATGCTTTATACCCGCCATTAATACCTTTCACAGCAACAGCTACGGCATCGTGTGCATGAAGCGATTCGTAATGGTTTATTTGTAGCCAGTAATCTGCGTAACTGTCTGCTTCTAATATTGCTTTAATTTTACGTGCTGCATCTTCGCAAAACATTAAATTTTGACCATTTAAACGGGCAAATTCTTGTTCATCTTCACGCTTTACTGCCGCTTGTACTGGCGTTTTGAGCTCGCCCTCAAGGGTATTTATTAAGTTAACTACATCAAACTCATGGATGTTGCTATCGAGTTTAACTTTTACGTTAGCAATTGAGCGTTGCGAGTGAGGTGTTGCCACAATGCCTTGTGTTGTGCCAAGCCAATCAAGTACGTCTTTTTGGTTGAGTGTGTCTTGGTTAAACTTTTCGCTGAATGCGTTTTGTATCAGCTGGCGTGCAAGTGCTGCCGAACAAGGGCAAGTAGATGAGTAGGTAACATCAACAGTTAGCTCGTAACTAATAATATTGTTTTCAATTGTACTTGTCAGTGTAATTGGATAGCTTTTCCAGCCAGCTTTCCCACTTAATAGAGACTTGCGGCGAAGTGGAAGCTCAAATTTAAACTCAATTTGCGCCTTATTACTCAAGCCTTCATGGCTTGATATAAAGGTATCAAGCGCTTGGCCAATTGTTTTAGGATTTACTTGTTGCTCTGTTGAGAGTAAATCAAGCGCTAAAAATAAGCGCGACATATGAATGCCTTTGGCGTCTTCTTTATGTAAGTTTACGAATGCGCGCGCTTTAGCATTAACGGTAACAGGGCTTAAATGACGCGATTCAAAAATAAATGGCAGTTCAATTTCACCCATGCCAACCCAGTCTAATTTACCTGTTTGTAATGCGGGAGCAGTGTCGGCTATATCGGGCATATTGGTTTGCATGCTATGTTACTCGTTATTGGCAATGATAAGGCGCCTTATTTTACACGAAATAATCAGTGGCTGAAACGAGGACTTTATTGCCAGTCAAAATCGCGTATGAATTTTTACTGTTTTTGTCGCACAACACGAAAATAGCGAATAGAAAAATGCTAAAATCTGTAAAATAGCATTGCCTTACTTATATTTAAGCAAACAGCAAAGAGATAAAACTACGTATGACCGATTATTCTTTGAGCCCTTGGGTTCGGGTGCTTTCAAGTTCTATAGCGCGATTTGGCGAGTTAAAAACGGCTGCCATTTGTTACGCTTTATTTTTAGCTGCGTCTCTTATTTTATCGAGTATGTTTTATTACGTAGCGATAGGTGAATTGTTTCTTGTAGATATTTTGGCTGTGGTATTTTTTTCAGCTGTAGTGTCACCTCTAATTATTAGCGTACTTATAAACTCAATTCGTCAGTTAGACGCTTCATACGCCTACTTAGATAGCGCAACCAAACAAGAAAAACTATTAAACCAAACACTTAAAGATAATATTAATCGGCTTAATATTGAAATAGATGAACGTAAAATGGCCTTTCATGCCAAACATCGCGCCATTGAAGAGCTTCGTAGAGAAATTGCAGAGCGCAAAAAAACACAGCAAGAGCTAGCTCAGCAAAGCATGCTACAGCGCTCAATTGTTGATTCATCCCCCGATTTATTTTATTACCGCGACAACAATGGGGTATTTGCTGGCTGCAATAAAATGTTTGAAGAAGTAATGGGTAAATCAAGCCTTGAGCTCATTGGTAAAACGGTAGAACAAATATTTCCAAATGACTTTTTATCTGAAGTACTTCGCACAGACAAAGAGGTAGAGCAAACTCACAAAGCAATCACCATCGATGTAGGTTATGAAGTTAATGGCGCAACACGCTGGTTTGAATTACGAAAACTTCCTTTTATAAACGATGAAGGTGACTACATTGGTTTGCTTGGTTTTGGGCGTGATATTACTAGCCGTAAAGAAGCCGCTGAGGCTCTTGAAACCGCATATAAAGATAAAGGTAAGTTTATTGCTACATTAAGCCATGAGTTGCGTACACCGCTTAATGGTATTGTGGGTTTAACACGCATGTTGCTTGATACCGACCTTAATAAGCAGCAGCGTAGTTGGTGTAATACGGTTTTTTCAAGTGCAGAGACGCTCGGGAATATTTTTAACGACATTATAGATTTAGATAAAATAGACAGAGAACAGCTCGATATTGCTGCAAATTCTATCAATGTATCTGATTTTATAAACGATGTTGTGAATTTTGCAGGTTTAATTACAGAGCAAAAAGGGCTGGAGTTTGATATTGAACGAAATGGTAAGCTAGACATATATGCGCTGCTTGATCCCACTCGTTTACGCCAAGTGGTTTGGAACCTGATAAATAACGCGGTGAAGTTTACCCAGCATGGCAAAGTAACACTTGAATGTAGCCGTGAAAATCGCCCTGAAGGTCCGTGGTTAGTTATTAAAATATCAGACACAGGGCAAGGTATTCCTCAAGAGCAGCTTTCTCGTATTTTTGATATGTATTACAAAGCACCTGACTTACAAGGCACAAATGCCATTGGTTCAGGCATTGGTCTTGCGGTAACCAAAGCGCTAGTGACCGCAATGAAAGGCAGTATTACAGTAAATAGTACAGAGGGGGAGGGCAGTTGCTTTACAGTACAAATACCGCTTAGTTTATGTATTGCCCCCACAGAGCAGAGCTATGTTGGACGAGAGCTTTACATTTTACTTGTTGAAGATGTACCGCTTAATGCAGAAATAGCCACCAATTTATTAGAACAACGCGGTCACGAAGTGTTATGGGCTGAAACAGGCGAAGATGCTCTTTCGTTTGTAGATACCGAAGACGACCTAGATTTAGTATTACTTGATATGCAGCTACCCGATATAAATGGGGACGAAGTTGCAAGGCAAATTCGTGCCGATAGTCATTTTGATAACCTGCCTATTGTTGCACTAACCGCTAATGTAAGAAGTGCAGAAGAAGAGCTTGAAGGTATTTCTATTCAAGGCGCTCTAGCTAAGCCTATCAATACAGTAAAGCTTGATAAAATGCTTGCTGACTTGTTTGATATTAAGCAAGCTCAATGCACCGAGCCACAGCTAAAAGTAACCGACGAGGCACTTAAAAATATTGATGCACATTTGCTAGATGTTGAAACAATAGAAGACTTTGTTAACTCAATGGGATTAGTTGTTTTTCGGCGCAGCAGTCAGCTATTCGAAAAGCTAAATCCGCAGTATCAACAAGAACTGCTTACATCATTAAATACAGGCGACAGGGAAGAGTATAAATCGGTTGCGCATAAGCTTAAAGGTGCTGCAGGTTCTGTTGGTTTAAACGATGTTCAACTGCATGCAAAAGTGATGGAGTACGGCGCAATAGAAGAGTCAGATGAGGTGCTTGAGGAGTGGCTGCTCGTGTTGGCAAATAAAATAAATGAAGGACAACATGCCCTTCATTTATTTCTACAGCAATTAGAATGAACCCTAATTAGCTGTCGATTTTACCAATAAAGCGGTAGCCTTCACCATGAATGGTGCTGATAAGCTCCGATGTAGAGTTATCGCTTTCAAAATGCTTACGAATACGGCGGATAGTTACATCGACAGTACGGTCGTTTGCACGAAGTTCACGCCCAGTCATATGTTTAATCAGTTGTTCACGGCTAAAAATACGACCCGGAGAATCAAGCATTAAACGCAGTGCTCTATACTCGCCTTTAGGCAAGCGTTTAGCATCGCCATTAGGAGATGTTAAACAGCGGCTGTTTTCATCTAATTCCCAACCGTTAAATGTAATAACGCCATTGGTTTCAAGCGCTGATTCATCATCACTTAGGCCTGTACGCGTAATAAGGTTGCGAGCTCTAATAGTCAATTCACGAGGGTTAAATGGTTTAGTAATGTAATCATCAGCGCCAATTTCAAGCCCTAAAATACGATCAACATCGTTATCACGACCTGTTAAGAAAATAAGGCCTACTTTGCGTTTTTGGCGTAGTTCACGGGCTAATATAAGGCCGTTTTTGCCTGGAAGATTGATATCCATAACTACGAGATTAACGTCGTCGTTATTTGTAAGCTTGTCATGCATGTCATCGCCATCAATGGCTTCAATAACTTTGTAACCTTCAGCTTCAAATAAACTAACGAGGTTTAGTCGAGTTACGTCTTCATCCTCTACGATTAGAATGACTGGCGTTTGCATTATTAATTAACCTTTTTGGAATATTTTATTTACAAAAAATCGGTATTTAGTATAAATCCGACTACTAGAGATTATAGGATTATATCCAATTGTTAACAAGAAAAAACAAGTTGGATAAAAATAAAACAGCAAGAGTTCAAAGTTTGCTCAAAAAGCCCGTGTAAAAACTACTGTTAAATTGATCATTACACGTATGAAGTTCATTTACTTTGAAAATTTATGGACCGGCTGACTATGCAAAACTGTTAAATAATCAGACTAATTCAAAGTTAAATTATATCACTATCTAATCTTTCATCAATGTATGTGATATCGCAAAAGTAATAAAGTTCAAAAAATTGCGCTCTATAAACGATAACTATTACCCTTACTTGTCACATAAAGCATAAATATGGTCGATAAGTAGTAATTCAATGAGTGTAAGCAAATAAATACACTTGGTTACTTCACTTTCAAGGGATGGTTATGATGAATCGCGCACCGTGTTTTTTTTCTAAATCAATTAATATGTGGCCGCCTAAAGCTTGTGTTACTAAATTGTAAACTAAGTGCATGCCTAGTCCACTCGCTCCTTGCCCTCTTTTTGATGTTACGAAAGGATCGAAGATCCTATGTTTAATTTTTTTGTCTACACCTTGGCCATTGTCACTGTAAATAATAGTGAGTTTTTTACCCGTTAACTCCACATCAAACTGTATTTCGTTATTTTCATTACCTATAAACCCATGTAGCAGAGAGTTTGTTAGTAGTTGTATAAATACTTGTTGTAGTGGTTCAGATTTGCTTTCTATTGTTAAGTCGGTTGCACAATTTATGTTTATAACAGGTTTTTTCTCTTCAAGTTCAGAGCTTATTGATGTCAAAACATCCGTTATTAACTTATGAATATTGATGTAGGTAGTTACGTCATCATCTTGAATAACCGCTACTTTTTTAAAAGTTGAAATTAAGTCTGCTGCACGGTTTAAGTTACGGTAAATTAAATCTAAATTTTCTATGCCTTCATCAATAAAGCGCTTTAATTGATTTGAAGTCAGCTTTTTGTCATCAAAGCTAATTTGTAAATCAGCTAACTTATCGCGCAGCAAGGTTGAACTAGTAATGCCAAGCCCTATTGGGGTATTAACTTCATGTGCAACACCGGCGACCATTTGGCCAAGGGATGCCATTTTTTCATTTTCAACAATTTGTGTTTGATACTGATGCATACGCTCAAGGGTTGACAACAATTCTTGATTTGCCTCTCGTAAGGCTATGGTTCGTTGGTTTACTTTTTCTTCTAATCCCTGGTTAAGCTGTTTAATTTCTTCTTTGTCTTTTTCATGGCGGGTCAGTTGTTTTTGAGTGCGTGTAAGCATGATATTTAAACTGTTTGAAAGCGCTGATATTTCTTTTACGTCGGTTACCGGTGCGCGTACATCGTAGTTATGATTTTTTGATACGTCTTGTAATAGCATGCTCAATCTTTCTATCGGTCGGGCTATTCTTTTTTGAACATTTATTGCAATAAAATACACAACAACAAGTATCAATAAAGTAAGTAAGGCATCCACAACTATTTTTTGTTTTATATAATCGTCTAAGCTTTCAAGGCTACCGCGGATGTATACATGGCCAACAAGCTTTTCATTATGAAAAATTGGCTTTATTAGTTCAATATCTTCGTTGGTTATACGTGGTGTTTTTAGTTCCTCAATACTGTCGATTCTGAGGGGGACTGGTGGCGTTTTTTTTGCGTTGAAACTAATAAAAAAAACAGGCTTTTGAGATGCTTGCTCAATAGAATAAACATGTATGTTTTTAACTAGAGAGATTTTTTCAAAGTATTTAAGGCGTTTTTCTTCTGTTTCTCTGTCATCTTCAAAAACTGACATTCCTGCGTCAAAGGCAACAATTTCAGCGAGAATAACGAGCTTACTAACTATTAATTGTTTTTGCTCTTTAACACTTAGGTAAGTCGATATAGAAATCGATAACGACAAGCAAATAGCAGTTATAAGCATGATTAAATTTATAAGTGCTTTACGAATACTGCTTTGATGAACTTTTCTAGGCATTATTAAAGTGTCGCCTGAGTCGTTAAGTTTTATTATTTTATTAGTTTAGCAAAGAAGGCAGAGAGTGGCGCAAAAAAACACATAAAATTAAGTATACATTCAAATACTAAGCCAAACATATTAATTGTTTAACTGAGCATTTAAGCGTGTTTAACTGCTATATACGGCAAATTTATTGTTTTTGAATACGGTTTGATACGCTTCAAATTGTGTTTCTAAAATTGGCGGGTATTTTAAAAAGCTGTTTGCAACAATAGTTAGCTTTCCGTTTTTAGTTAAATGCTGTTTAGCGTTAGCTAAAAACGTTTCGGCAACGCTGTAGTCTGTAGCAATTCCTGTGTGAAACGGCGGATTACTCACTATTAAATCAAACTTACCACTAATATTTTTAAGGCCATCACTGAGAATTGCTTCACCAGTTACCCCGTTTAACTTTAAAGTTTGAGTTGTTGCATAGGTTGCAAGTGCGCTTACGTCGCTACATACAAATTCAAGAGCTGTATTTTTTAACCCTAAAAAGGTCGCAATTAAGCCAGCACCACAACCAAAGTCGAGTACTTTACCTTGTTTAGTTGAAGGGGCATTTTCGAGTAGCATTTTCGTACCAGCGTCTAAACAGCCATGGTTAAACACGCCGGGTACGCTAATAGCTGAAAATGATGTATCGGCAATACTAACGGTAAATGTTTTATGGTAGTGGCTAATATCAAATTGCGCATTGAGTTCAATTTGAGAAAATGAGTAAAGTACGCAGTGTTTAGCCGAATCAATTTTATTACTATATTCAGTTTTAGCTGCTAATTGTTTTTCAATGGATTTAACGCCACTTTTATTTTCACCAACAACTAATAACTCTGCGTCGGCAGTTATTACAGCGCGTATGTTATCAAGGGCCATTAAAAGCTCTGGTTTTGATTTAGGATAATAAAGAATGACTAAATCATAATCACTGCCGGTAATGGTGTGGTTAACTTTTACATCAACACCATGAGTATTTTTAGCAAATTCACCATTAGCATGGTTATAGCTAAACGCTGTAATTTTGCTATTTGGATTAAGCGTTTTAAGCTCAGCTAAAAAGCCATCTTGAACAAAGTTGACCACCAATATAGATTTACCCGTTAATGCATCACTATTTCGCAGCAACAGTAAACTTGGGTTGGTTAATACGCTCATAAATGGCTTTGCCTTACAGTATGTTAAATTAATATAAAAGTGTAATTACTTTGTGCGCTCAAACATTAAGTCCCAAACGCCGTGACCTAATCGGTGGCCGCGTTGCTCAAATTTGGTAAGAGGGCGTAAATCAGGGCGAGGCACATAATCGTTAGTTTCTGATTGATTTTTATAACCCGGGGCAGCTTGCATAACTTCTAGCATATGTTCTGCGTAGTTTTCCCAATCAGTAGCCATATGAAAAACACCGCCTATTTTTAATTTAGAACGTAGTTTTTCAGCAAATTCAGTTTGTACAATACGGCGCTTATGGTGGCGCTTTTTGTGCCATGGGTCTGGGAAGAATAATTGCAATGTAGTTAGGCTTTCATCGCTTAGGCAGTCAGCAAGTACTTCTACAGCATCATGTTCAAACACGCGTAAATTAGTTACACCCGCTTCGTCGGCATCCATTAAGCATGCACCAACGCCTGGGCGGTGTACTTCAATACCAATAAAGTTTAAGTGTGGGGCATTTTTAGCCATTTCTACAAGCGACTTGCCCATACCAAAGCCTATTTCTAGCACTACATCATTGTTGTTGCCGAATACTTGGCTTAAATCAAGCATGCCGTTTTTATGCTCTAAGCCCATTGTTGGCCAGCATTTTTCGATTGCAGCGGCTTGGCCTTTGGTTAATCGACCTTCGCGTTTTACAAAACTGCGAATGGTGCGGATGTATTTACCTTCTTGCTTAGCTTGCTCGAGGTTGGTATTGCTTGATTCACTCATATCTTATTGGCCTGACAAAACAATGTGTTTAAAAATGGTTGCATATTATCCCTGACGATGGCCTCAATCACAAGTATTAGCTGGTTTTACAGCCTCTATAGCTTGATCTTTTTACTCACTGCAATAGACTGACCCGCCATTGAGCATGAGTAAAAAGTATAATATGTTGGACTTAAATAAAGAGCAGTCTCACTGGTTTTCAAAGCAAGTAGTTGATTGGTATCACCTTCATGGCAGAAAAACGCTGCCGTGGCAATTGGGTAAAACGCCTTATAAAGTGTGGGTTTCTGAGGTTATGCTTCAGCAAACTCAAGTTGTTACTGTGATCCCTTATTTTGAAAAATTTATGAAAAGTTTTCCTGATATTATTGCTTTGGCTAATGCCGAAGAAGATCAGGTACTACACCATTGGACTGGTTTAGGTTACTACGCTCGCGCGCGAAATCTTCATAAAACAGCAAAAATAGTTCGCGACAAATACAACGGACAGTTTCCTCAAACGCTTGAAGAGGTTATTGATTTGCCGGGCATAGGCCGCTCTACAGCTGGGGCTATATTGTCATTGTCGCTTGGTCAACATCACCCTATTTTAGATGGGAATGTAAAGCGAGTATTGGCACGCTATTTTATGGTTGAAGGGTGGTATGGTGTAAAAAAAGTAGAAAACCAGCTTTGGCATTTATCGTCGCAATTAACACCTAAAAATAATGTGACAGAATTCAACCAAGCTATGATGGATTTAGGTGCAAGCTTATGTTCACGTAGCCGCTTTGATTGTGAGGCGTGCCCGTTAAATAGTCGCTGTGGTGCGTTTAATGCGAGTAAAGTTAAAGAGTTTCCTCATTCGAAGCCTAAAAAAGCAGTGCCTAAAAAAAGCTGTCATCAGCTAATTATAAAGTGCGACGATAAGGTCCTTATGGAAAAACGCCCTAGCTCTGGTATTTGGGGTGGGTTGTTTGGTTTTTTCGAGTTTACTGAACGCCAACAGCTAGATGACTTTTTAGCTCAACATGGCTTTATATCAGAACTTGAACCATTAGCTTCGTTTACCCATGTATTTTCTCATTTTGAGCTGACTATTAATCCACATATATTAAATCTTAAACAAATCCCGGATGTAATTAACGAACGTCAGCTAGTTTGGTACCCGCTAGATCAATCAGTGGAAGTCGGTTTAGCTGCGCCAACTAAAAAGTTGGTTAAACAAATTGCACCAATAGGTTAAACTGTTGGCATTTAACGCTTAAGAGAAATTAATTATGGCACGTACTGTATTTTGTCAAAAGTTACAAAAAGAAGCCGAAGGCTTAGGTTTTCAACTTTATCCGGGTGAAATTGGTGAAAAGATTTTTAATAACATCTCTAAAGAAGCTTTTGCTCAATGGCAACACAAACAAACGATGCTAATTAACGAAAAGCATTTAAATATGATGGACCCAGAGCATCGTACATTTTTAGAAGAGCAAATGGTTGGCTTTTTGTTTGAAGATAAAGATGTAGAAATTGAAGGCTATAGACCGCCAGAAAAATAAATTGTAAATACAATAAAAAAGGGGCTATTAGCCCCTTTTTTATTGTTAATTATAAAGTGCTAAAACTCTTCGTTTTCCTGCTCTGCCTTTCTAACTTGCTCTTTTAAAAATTGAGCCGCTTTAGAATATTCAATTTCTAACTGATCACGTAAATCAATTAATTCATCGGTTGTTAGCTCTCCCGCTTTGCATTTATCTTCAAATGCACCAGCTAGTGTTCCTACTGTTTGCGCACCAATAGTTTTAGATATAGATCTAAGTTGATGGCAGCCTTCAATTATTTCTGCTAAGTCGTTAACCATAACACCAGAATTTATAGACTTAATTAAACTTTGACTTTGCTCTAAATACATCTTGAAAAAGCGTAGTTGCTTAGCTTTATCGCCATTTACGTACTTAGAAACTGCATCCATGTCTATGGGTAGCGCCATACTTTGTTGAGGAATTAACTCTTGTTTAGGTGCTTGCTTATCAAACCAGCGTTTAAGAGTATCTTCTAAGGCATTTAGCTCTATAGGTTTAGTAATAAAATCGTTAATACCTACGGCTAAACAGCGCTCTTTTTCACCTTTAAGGGCGTTAGCTGTAACTGCCACAATATAGGGTTGAGCGTCTATAGCTTCTAGCAATTCAGCTTCGTTACGAATTTTTTCAACCATGTCGTATCCTGACATTTTTGGCATGTGTAGATCGGTTAAAATAAGTGAATAGTTGTTCTTTCTCCACATATCCAAGCCTTCTTCACCATTGTTTGCAACCTCTACGCCATACCCTAATATATGCAATTGGTCGGTTAAAACTTGCTGGTTTAGAAGGTTGTCTTCAACAAGTAAAATCAGTTTATTTGATTCTCTAGCTTGCTCTACATTTAAATAGTTATTAAGTGTTTTGGCTTTTTTAATTTGTTTTGGTTGATGCAAGCCTGCGGCAACTAAAATCGAAAGCATAAAGTTAGATTTACAAAGTGGAGATGCATTGATGTAAAAAATATTTTTATGGTTAATGGCTGCTTCGTCTAATTTACTCAGTACAACAACTTGTTGATTGTAATCTTCTAGTGAATATAACAGGCGCCTTAATAGAGAGTTAATATCATCAATGTTATCAATGCCATCAGCAACCCAAATAGCACCTTCAGTGTTTTGGTGTTGCTCAATTTCTTTTTCTGTGTGTGCGTAAATAACTTTTGCCCCCATAAACGATAAATAACGATACATTATTTTTTCGCGTTGAAGATTGTTACTTACAACAATAATTGGTTTGCCGTCTAAGGCATTTTTATGAGCATATTTTATTTTACCTGAAGTACTAAAAGGCAGTTCAACGGTAAACTCACTGCCAATACCAGCATGGCTATTTACATGAATCGTCCCTAACATTAATTCTGTAAGGCTCTTACAAATAGAAAGCCCTAAGCCGGTGCCACCAAACTCCCTGGTTATCGAGCTCTCAGCCTGAACAAACGGGCTAAATATGTCTCTTAGCTGAGCTTGTGTCATTCCTTTGCCGTTATCGGTTACGCAAAAGCGTAAGGTAAAGTGATCGGCGGTGTTATGCGCAACCTCAACCGAAATTCTTACATGGCCCTGGGTTTTTTCATCGGTGCTTGTGAATTTAATTGCATTGCTGCACAGATTATAAAGTACTTGGCGCACACGTACGCTGTCACCGACTAGATTTACTGGAATATCTGGCGCAATTGATAGCTCTAAGTCGAGTTCGCGTTTTTTAGCAACCGACGACAAAACGCGAGTTACTTCTTCTAAGGTATCGCCAACTGAAAAAGGGGTTGGGTCAATATTAAGCTTACCGGCTTCAATTTTAGAAAAATCTAAAATATCGTCCAAAATACTCAGTAATGAGAATGCTGATTCGCGAATAATAGTACTTAAGCGATGCTGAGCACCATCTAGCTCGGTTTGACGCAGTAAATCAATGGTACCAATAACACCATTCATCGGCGTTCTGATCTCGTGGCTCATAGTAGCTAAAAAGGTGGTTTTAGTTTCGCTAGCTCTTTGTGCTTTTAAGGTTTCTCTCTCGAGTGCAATAGTGCGGTTTTGTACCTCTGACTCTAAGCCATTTTGTAGTTTTTTCAGTTCTTTTTGTACCGACTCGTTATCGCTTAGGGCTGTTTGTACTTGTTTAAGGAGTACATTTATATTTTGTGCAACGACGCCTAAACCAATATCAAGTTGTTCATTAATACTACTATTATAGTTACCTTGTTCCGTAATAGCTTGAAGCTCTTGTGACAGTGAGTCGGTACTCTTACGCAAACGCCCATTAATATACACATTAAAAAGTAACGCAAAGATAAATAAAGAAATAACAGTTGCGATTGCAATGCCATACGCAATTACTTGAGAGTCTTGCATGCTTAATGGTGGTGGGGCTAACTCCTGCTTAATAATTAGCTCACCAATTGGCTGGTCGTTAAGTAAGAGAATATGATGCAACACACCTGTGTTCTCATTATATTGTGTAATTTTAATAGACTCAGGTGCGGTCTCGCTATTGCTATAAACGAGCTGTGTATCAGAAGTCGCGCTGAAACGATAAAGAGTGTATTCAAACTCATCATCTAAAGAGGATGTTAAGTCGAGTAATTGCTTAACCTTGTCTTGGCCATACATTGTTAGCGCGTCGATCATTGGCTGGTTTAATGTAGATGCAAGTGTTTTAATATTTACCGATTGTTCAGGTTGAACTACTTGTGTTTTATTTTTTACGTAGAACGAGTAACCAAATACGGCAAGTGCGGTAACTGCAATATTAAATATTAAAAAAAGTGGTAATAACCCTTTTACCGGCGAAGAGAATTTACTCTGCATTGAATGTTCCCATTGATGTGTTTTTGCTACTTTAGCCATTAGCATAGGTATCTGAACTAATCGTACCATTTACCAAAAATAATTCACTACGGTTTTAGTCTGATTTAGTTATAATATTTCATATATATAGACTGGTTTGTGGTAAAAATGCACGTTATCAATAAAAAACGTACTGAGTTGCTTGAAAACCGTTCAAACAGTCGTAAAGGATAAAAAAAAAGTTGACTTGTAAGGGCAAAACTCGTTTAATACGCCGCACGCCCAGACAGCTGGCTCAGTATAGGTTGTTGGGAATTGCATTAAAAATCTATTAAGATTTTTAATTAGCACTGTTAAAGTGCCTCGATAGCTCAGTTGGTAGAGCAGAGGATTGAAAATCCTCGTGTCCCTGGTTCGATTCCGGGTCGAGGCACCATTTA
>NZ_LODI01000020.1:33680-52432 GCF_001468485.1 Pseudoalteromonas sp. H71 | reverse complement strand
CTCTGCTGTGGAATCTTGTGAACCAGTCCCAGAGGGCAAGCAAAGACGAGATGGTGTTTGTTCATATGAAGATGCTGCATTTAGAGCTCGTCAGGTTTTTAGCTACATATTATCTTTAAAAAAATACTGTGATAGNGCAACCCAAGAAGAAATAAATGAGTGGTACTTAAGTAACAAACAGCTCATCGATAAAGCAGTTATCATCAGCAAGCAACCATTAAAAGAAATAGTAAAAAATACAGACGCGGCATTATGGCAATCTGAGAGCAGCATCAGAGTTAAAGAGTCTTGCTCATATGCTAAACGTAAAATACATAATACATCACCTTCGCTATTTGGTGGTCGAGTAGGTGAGTATTTGGATTCTTACGCACCTAACAAAGCAAATTAAAAAGTACGGACAAAAAACAGTTGGCTTTGTTCGTGCCTCTCAAATTATAGCCAACTATTTTTTGCCGTTTATTTGCGGCGTTGGTATGACGCCCACTGTCAAGTTAAACGCACTGCTCCCTGCCTAACTATTTTAAGCCATAATTACTTTAGCTCGAATTAGAGCGAGTTAATACATAGGATGAAGTAAGTAATGTCGTCGGTTATCTTGCTGATATGNCTACAGGCGTCCTGCCTTTCGTGAATCAGCTTCGCTGTTCAAAATTGTTCCTGANAATTTTGTCGTTGGTTATTACTATTTCTAGTAACAGAGCAGACCTTACTTAGTGCGTCCTGTGGCGGTCACCGATGGCACCTGTCTTCAGTCTATGTTCGTGGTTCAATGCAGTGTTAGTTGCATTGCCATCCTAACGCCGTCGGTGGTTGTGCCACACCCGATGCTTGATCCTATGCATTAACTCTAATTCGTTTATCATGCAGATACTCTTGCCAATCTAAGTTTTGTATTTACTGGTGTTAGCACCACTTCTTTTGCAATTGCCCATATGTATGCAATCATTTCTCGAGCAATGGCGGTGACAACCAGGTTGTAATGTTTCCCTTTGGCTATCATTTTTTTATAGCGCTTGCAGAGTCTAAGTTGTGCTTTCCACGCAATATCAATAATGTCCTTTGGTAAACCTTCTTGTCGTTTTTGCATATCTGTCGATATATTTGCCGCATACCGATAAGTGTGTGCGCCTTCAACGAGAAGGCGCCTCGCTCGGCCGTTTCCGCATTTTGTGATGGCGCCAATATGGCGTTTGCCACCACTCGAGTGCTCACTAGGTACAAGACCAAGATAACTCATTAATTTACGGGGGTGGTCGAAGCGCGATAAATCGCCAAGCTCAGCAACAACGCCGGTGGCGACCAACAAACGAACGCCACGCATAGCTTGTATTGCTTTTACTACAGGATAATAACGCCACTGGTGAACATGGTGTGTTAGTTCATTGTCTAGCCGTTCAATTCGGCTTATTCGTTCATTAATTGTGTGTAAAAACTCTTGTAAGACGATGTGCTGCGCGGGATGTGGCAACACAAGCTCAGTGAGCCAACGTAAATGTTTTTGTGACCAATTTGCAGTGCCTCTGTAATTAATATTATTGCGAAGCAGCAGTGCCTTTAATTGATATTTAGCATCTTTTAAATCCTTCATTGCCACTTCGCGTGCGCGAGATAAATCACGTACGGCTTCATCTTCAGGCTCGGGAACATAAATAGGTGTTAAATCTTCAGACTTAAGTAATTTAGCGAGCTTAAGGGCATCACGTTTATCGGTTTTAATCTTCTCACCAGGCTTTTTAGGAATAAGAGAGGGTGCAACCACATAGCAGCAATGGCCAAGGCTGGTAATTAATCTGTAAATCCAATAACCACATGGGCCAGCTTCATAAACAAAATGAAGTGTTGCGCCAGGATATTTGGATTCAAACTGACGAACAAGCTTTTGAACGGCCACTTTGGAAGACGAAAACCGGCCAAGATGAACGGGTTTCGCACCTCTATGTTCTTCAATATAGGCGACTTCATTGAATTCTTTATGTGTATCAAGACCGATAAAAAGTATGCTATGTTTATTCATGTTAGCCTCTGCTGTTTAGTTAATTGACAAACTAATTATGGCTCTGGCTTTGAATTAAGCTAACCCACGAAAAGCGGAGACTAACACCGTGTGGGAGTCATTATGTCTATGTGTATTGAGAGAGTTCAGTGTTTAAATTTCTACGGAAGAAAAATTGCGAGCAATGCCGATCTCTTAGGCAGAAAAAGTTGGTGAAAAATCCAAGTGAGTTTTCTACTCTTGTTAAACGCATCAAAGCTGAAGTGGAAAATGGAAATTTAATTGCTCTTCCACCAAATGATGATGGGTTTCAAGAAGAATTCCATTTAGTACCAAATAAAGCTCCGTGGCCTGACATTGTTCTTAATTATTTTAAGTGTTCCAACTGCAACACGGGTTTTAAATTATTTGCAGATACGTATCATGGTAGTAGCAAAAATGGCTGGTATTGTTGTAAATAATACAAATAACACATATGAGCCTTAACTCTGTCAATAGGCATTAGTGTTCTTTTTGACCGTTTTTATAAATTGACGGTCAATTCTAAACCAATAAACAAATTCGTTTACTTCGTCTGTCGATACGGCTGTTAAGCAAGTAGCTTACGGCAAACACAAATAGGGTGCGTTACGCAGTAATCTCTTATTGCGATCTCATCGCAGCCAGGTTTTTCCCATATCCTTTTGGGGTTGCTGGGGCACTAGACATTCATCGGTTAACCTCATCATGGCACTATTCAAGGCGGCTGGTTTCATCATTATGATCCAGTTAGTTTCAGGCTCAAGTCAGGTGTAAGCGACTTTGTTTATTGTATTAATGCACGCGTACTGAGCGTCTAATCAAGACAAGTGGCTTAGGTCTGTAGGCATATAATCAGGTTAAACGTTGTTGGTTATTAACTCACCCAATTGATTGATGCTCAGCCTTATATCCAGTTAGATGTTCAGCTCACTCAGTACCGTGACTAACACTTTAAGAATTTTGCTTCATCGAATACCGTCTCTTTTTTAAGCATATAATAAACACAGCGACCAAGCTTATGCGCAAGCGCTGACAGTGCTTTGGCTTTGCTCATTCGCTTTTGTAGTTTTTCAAGGTATTTGTTGGCGTTGTGATTGTGACGCAGCAGTAATACTGCGGCTTCGGAGAATGCCCATTTTAGATGTGCATTGCCAATTTTGTTACCTTGGGTGCCATAGGTTTTACCGGCAGACTCTGCTTTACATTTGACTAACCGACTATATGAAGCGAACTTTTGTACGCTTGAAAAGCGATTGATGTCACCAATTTCATAAATAATGGTAAGTGCGAGAATGCGGCCTATCCCATTAATTGTTTGCAAGATATTAAGGTGGACAGGATTGTGTTGCTTGGCCATTTGTTCAATATAATGCTCTAAAGGCTTAAGCTCATTGTGGTAGCAATCGAGTATGGCCATGTTTAAATTAATAGAGCGTTGAACAACGGGATCAGGAAAGTAATAACGCATCTTTTCTCTGTCGCAGACGTTCTTTAAATTCACGTTGTGGGCAGGTAAATTGTACTGGCTGGCGGTATTGGCGACATGGGCTTTTAAATCAGCCCCGTGGCGAACAATTTTAGTTCTTCGGCGTAATAAGTCGCGCGTAGCACGCATATCTGTGTCATAGACATAAGCAAGCGGAAAGTTCTCCCCACGGATGAGTTTGGCAATTTTATATGAATCTATTTTATCGTTTTTGGCTTTACCGCCATGAATTGCTTTCATATACAAAGCATGACCGAGAATAAAGTCGATAGTGTGTTCTTTACAAAAGTCAGCGACCCAATACCAACAGTGCATGCATTCTACGCCAACCACAATGTCACCGATATACGGTTTTAGTAGTTTTAATAGTGCTTCTGGGTCATCTTTAATTTTCTTGTGAACAAGGATAAGTCCTGTATTATCAATGATACAGACGTAAAGTAATCGGGCTTGTAAATCGATTCCACAATAATATGGATGCATGTTATTGTAAAAGTTCATTGAGCTTTCTCCTGTAAGGTTGGTTGCCTTTTCAGCGTAGCGAATAATCGCGATGCTGGGGAGGAGGCTCAATGAGTATCAAGTCATTTCAGCAGGACAAAAAACAGCTAGTTTTGCTCGTACCTCGCTAATTTTAACCAGCTATTTTATTGCCTCTGAATGAGGCGTTAGGTTTAAATGAAATATTTGTTAAGTTTTCTTATTCTGGTTTCCTTCTTTTCTTTTGCTAATGAAAAAGAAAATGCTAATGCTAGGAGTTATTTGACATCTATACTTTCAACGAAACTAGGTTCTTACCCTGAAAATATTAAATTCGAGTATTCGTACATATCTGAATTTGAAACATCATTAAACATAGATAAAGCCAAGTTCAACGATTTCATAAAAACCAATATTACTAAGTTTGATGAACTTAGGGTTTCATTGAGCGACGTGGACTTAAAGCAAATAAAGGTTAAAACCTCTGAGAGTTTTCAAGGTGAATTTATTTTGGTTCAAGTAAAGGTTTACCCTCCAAACCTGAGTGATAATTCCTACTTCTCTTTTAATTATATGTATATTAAACAGCATGGTAGTCGTTCGTTACCTATATTCGGTAATACTACGGAGTAGTTTAAACCTAACAAGTGACTATGGTGTCAATTCCTAATTTCAAACCATTTTAGGATCCCACATGACACCATCTCTCACCATAGAATTTATGATCACTACCAGCTTTCGTATACACGCAATAATGGCTACTTTTTTAGGCTTTCCTGCTTTAACCATGCGTTGATAAAGGTTTTTAAATTTAGAGTTGCACTGAATGGCTGACATCATCGCCATATACATGGCAGTTCTTATTTTAGGTCGGCCGCCACGTATNCCTTACTTATTGCGTCCTGTGGCGGTCACCGATCGCACCTGTCTTCAGTCTATGTTCGTGGTTCAATGCAGCGTTAGCTGCATTGCCATCTGGACTTATTAATATGTATGTAATGGGGGCAATAGTATTCATACAGTTAGTTTTAGCGTACTCAAAGTAACGTCCGCATAACAAGCGACTTTGGTGCAATAGCGTGTAAATGCTGCTTTCCAGTCACCCGATAGCATTAAATTATCACTTTATTTCACTGTGTTGGATGACGCTTCGCTTATCCGGTCTACATTGGTTTTACCCATACCGGCTCATGGTAGGTTGCTTACATTGAGTATCAGCATCTTTACCCTGTGTGTAGCCTAATTCTAATTTGACATTTTCAATGAATTTGTTTTATTGAAAGCTATGTTTGTTCCTTTAAAAAGGTCGGAAATTCACGTTCCTCAGTAACTTTACCTTGATGTGTATGATCAATTTAACAATATATCTTACTTTACTTGTTAGTTGAGTTTCGTCTGGTACAATCAGTCAGTTATTCGTGTAAGCGAAACGTTGTAGATTAATTCGAGTGGGAATTGGATGAGAATTTTTAAAGCAAAAAGCCCAGCAGGATTTGCTGAAGAATACATAGTTGAGTCTATTTGGAATGGCGATTTCCCTCCAGGTTCAATTCTACCAGCTGAGAGAGAGCTCTCGGAGTTAATTGGCGTAACAAGAACTACATTACGCGAAGTGTTACAGCGTTTGGCGCGAGACGGTTGGCTAACTATTCAGCACGGTAAACCAACAAAGGTGAATAACTTTTGGGAAACGTCGGGCTTGAATATATTAGAAACGTTAGCACGTTTAGACGAAGATAAAATGCCTGAGCTGACAGATCAGTTGTTGTCTGCTCGTACTAATATAAGTGCTATTTACACCCGTGCTGCAATTAAGCTTAATCCTGAACGTGTTATTGAAATTTTATCATTAAGCCACGAACTTGAAGATACTGCACAAGCCTTTGCTGATTACGACTATAAAGTGCACCACGAATTAGCCGTTGCAGGGAATAACCGAATTTACGTTTTAATTTTAAATGGTTTTAGAGGGTTTTATTCTAAAATTGGTTGCCATTACTTTTCAGATCCGGGTACCCGCGAGCTTGCCCGCCAGTTTTATAAAGATTTAACTGTATTAGCGCAAAATAATGAGCACGATGGTGCAATTTCTATGATGCGTAAATATGGTCATCAAACGGGTGAAATTTGGCAAAAAATTCGTGGTGATATGCCGTCGGATATAATGGACTAAACATTTAAAAAAACCTGCATTTGCAGGTTTTTTTGTATTTGCGGTGTTTTAATTTTTATTCGGTATTTTCTATTCGATTCTTTCTATTCGGTATTTTCGATTGCTTACATCGGTAAATACGATTGTCTTTTTCAAATATTTATATTTAATATACAAAATAATTATATGTTGGTGCTATTGGTTTTTAAATTTTAGCGCCCATATATGTACCAGCATTGCGAAAGCAATTGAAAACAAACTCAAAATATTTGGAGAATAAAATGGGTGTATTAGTAGGCCGCCAGGCACCAGACTTTACCGCTGCAGCAGTTTTAGGTAATGGTGAAATTGTAGATAGCTACAATCTACACGAAACAATTAAAGGTAAAAAAGCTGTAATCTTCTTTTACCCATTAGATTTCACGTTTGTATGTCCTTCTGAACTTATTGCATTTGATAAGCGTTTTGAAGAGTTTAAAAAGCGCGGCGTTGAAGTAATTGGTGTTTCTATCGATTCACAATTCTCTCACAATGCATGGCGTAACACGCCTGTAGCTGACGGCGGTATTGGTAAAGTACAATACGCACTTGTTGCAGACGTTAAACACGAAATTTGTAAAGCATACGACGTTGAACATCCAGAAGCGGGTGTTGCATTTCGAGGTTCGTTCTTAATCGACGAAGAAGGGAACGTACGTCACCAAGTAGTGAACGATTTACCACTAGGTCGTAACATCGACGAAATGATCCGTATGGTTGACGCACTTGCATTCCACAGCGAAAACGGTGAAGTATGTCCTGCTGGTTGGACTGAAGGTAAAAAAGGTATGGATGCAAGCCCTGAAGGTGTTGCTAAGTTCCTANGAAAACGAAGGCGAGCTATAATTTAGCCCTTTTTTTTAATTATGTAGCGTTTAGAAAGAAAAGCTCACTTTAGTATAAATATAACGACCGCGAGGGTTATGAACACCTGACGCATAGCCGTATAAATCAGAATCACCGTCACCAATTGCAAATGGTGGCTCTTCATCAAATAAGTTATTAATACCTAACGATACTTTTGCTGAATCAGAAACACGGTAAGACGTTTGTAAGTCAACCAGTGTTTGCGAATCAACCATACGCGACGTATTGGTGTCGAAATCTAAGTTACCATCGAAATCGATATCTGGCGTATCTTCAAACTCACCAACATAGCTAATGTTTAAGTTAGTGTTAAACGCGCCCATTTCCCAGTTAGTTGAGAAGATAAAGCGGTGCTCTGGGTACCCATATTCGCCGGTGTAATCACGACCATCTTTTTCAAATTTATCTTGGTATGCCCATTCTAAATTGAATTTTAATAAGCCTAAATCGTCAAGCGAGTGATTGTAGTTTGTTGAAATATCTACGCCCGATACTTCTTGCGATGATACGTTTTCAAAGGTACTGAATATTTTTTGAATTGTGCCGAGTGCATCACCACCATTGGGTGCTAAACGAACACACACGGTGCTGTTTTGGTTATTACACTCAGAGGCGTAAATAGGCCCAAATTCTTGCTCGTCAATTTTGTTATCTTGTGTGATGCTCCACACGTCTACGCTTAAACCAAACTCTGCTGTTGGTGCCCAAATAAAGCCAACGTTCCATGATTCAGACTCTTCTGGTTGTAGATCTGGGTTACCTGCAAACTCAATGTTGTAATCAAGAGCGCTACAGTCTTTACCCGTTGCCTGACAGCGGTAGGTGTCTACAAAAAACTGACTTTCTTGAGATGGACCTAAACCAACTTGTGCAAGAGACGGAGCTCTAAAGCCTTGAGCCCATGAACCACGAACCGTAATTTCATCGGTTGGTGCCCAACGAAGTGCCACTTTTGGATTGGTAGTCGTACCAAAGTCACTGTAGTCATCGTAACGACCTGCCAGTTGCAGTTCTAGGGTTTCTGCAAGTGGAATTGAAAACTCAACATACGCGGCGTACTGGTCTCTGTTTGCTGATGCCGATACAGATTCAGTACCAAATATTAAACCACGTTGGAATTGGTCATCTGGAATATCACTAACGTCTTCTTCGCGGTATTCAATACCTGCAGCCATCATCACAACATCATCACCAAAGCTAAATGCTTCACCAGTGATGTTTGCGTCAAATGAAGTCATATGCGATTCGCCACGACGAACAAGGCTGGTGGTAATTCTGTCTACAACAGCCGGGTCGTTGTAAGTGCCACCGAATGGGTTGTAGTTACCTGCGTCAATTTCTTGTTGTAAGAAATCTGTACGAACCCAACCTTGCGAACGGTCGCCGGTTTGAATTGATTTACTCCGCCCTTTTTGTACTGCTGTTTCCCAGCTCCAGTCGTTAATTTCGCCTTTTAAGCCTGCCACAATACGCATTGTGTCTGATTCAATATCCCATTGGCGTGCACCTGCATCGACAGTACGGTAGCGGCCAATTTCGATGTCTTGTCCAAAAGGATTATTTGGATGATTTGCTGGTACCGTTAGGCCTGCATCCTCGTCAAGTGGCGTTGGTGCACCGGCTGCAACTGAGGTATTGTGCTGAACGGCCATTTCTAAAAAGCCCGTAATGCCGTTGTCAAAACGATATTCAAATTGCGATATAGCGCCAATACGCTCAGCGGCAGGGGCAATGTAGCCAAATGGACCATAATCAAATAAACAGCTTCCGCTTGCTGTTGCGTTTTCAGCTGGGCAATCTGGGTCAATTGTTTTTACGCCATCAAAGTAAAAGTAGCCAGGAAAGCCACGAGAAGAACGGAAATCTTCACCGCCATAAGGTGATTGGTTAGCGGTGCCTAAGCGGCCCATTTCATCTGATGAAAGCGATGTGTTTTTAAAGTAATCAATAATTACCGACGCACTGCTTTTTTCGCTAGTAGTGCCCCATACAACACTTGCAGTTGTCTCTTCATAGTTAGGACCGTCAGTGCCGCCGTAACCTAAGTTTACTTCTACGCCATCGATATCTTTTTTCAAAATAACATTAACAACACCGGCTACGGCATCAGAGCCGTAAATTGCAGATGCACCGTCTTTTAAAATATCGATACGCTCAATAGCCGATACTGGAATGCTGTTTATATCGACAAACGAATTTGTTATACCTTCGGCAAATGCACTAATTGAGACTCTTCGCCCGTTAATAAGCACAAGCGTTGCGTCGGCACCTAGGCCACGCAAACTTACAGCGGCAGCTCCATTTGCCGTTGAATCTTGGTTATTACCACGTGTAGAAAAAGTACCACTGCCTGCTACAGGCATTCTTTCGAGGAGTTGTTGGAGGTTGTCATAACCCATGTTTTCAATATCGGCTTTGCTGATTGACTGCACCGGTGAAGGGCCTTCAATGTCAGAGCGTTTAATACGCGAGCCTGTAACTTCAATGCGTTCTACTTTTTTTGCTTCTTCAGCAGCGTAGGTTGTTGTTGTAAAGCCCGCTGATAGTGAAAGTGTTGCACCAATAATAATACTTGGTGTAAATGCAATTGATTGCTTCATCCTTAAATCCTTGTTGATATGTAATAAGTTTAGTTGCTCAATACCAATCCTTTTAAATTGTTAAATAAATCCCACATTTTATCGGATTGATATAACAAGCGACGACATTAATATCATGTAACTTAAGTGTTAGCAATTAGACCGAAATGTGATTTTAGTATGACTTTTAGTGTAGTTTTGGATGATTTTAAAACAGGTTTTATGCGCTGAAGGAGGTTGAAATAGGCGCATATGCTTTATTCAAGAGATAAAAAATACAACCTAAATAAGAGTAATAATTAAATTAATTGATTGATGATAAAATTGTAATAAATTATTTATTTCCATATTTAGGGTGAATAATAATCGTGTTGTATATTAATAAAACAAATGGCGATTAGTTTTTTATAAAAAAAACGCCTAACTGAGTTAGGCGCTTTACTTATACTTTGTGCTTCATTAAGCGTTCTTTTTCGCGTGACCAGTCTTTATTTTTACCATCTTCGCGTTTGTCATGCATTTTTTTACCTTTTGCTAAATGAAACTCAAGTTTCACCCAGCATTTTTTCCAATACATGGCTGTTGCGACTAATGAATAGCCGTCACGTTCAGTTGCCCCCACTAAGCGGTCAAGTTCTCGTCTACTTAGTAAAAGCTTTCGGTAACGCATAGGGTCGCAAATAACGTGAGTAGAGGCACTATTTAATGGTTGAATTTGACTACCAAGTAAAAATGCTTCGCCGTTTTTAAGATGTATATAAGTTTCAGAGATATTTACTTTACCAGCTCGGATACTTTTTACTTCCCAGCCTTGTAGTTCGACACCTGCTTCAAACTTATCGTGTAAAAAATACTCATGTCGCGCTTTTTTGTTTAGCGCGATGGTATTACTTGTCGATTTTGATGAATTTTTCTTAGCCATAGTGCCCTATAATATACGTAATGTGAGATGTTTTACATCGATTTTTAGTAATGATTTTAAAAAATTAGATCTAATTTATGCGTCATGAAAGTTTGGGGAAACGAACAAAGCTTGCTAAAATTCGCCCACACATTTGGGAGTGAGTATGCCACAAATAGAAAAAAGTGCGCTGGTTATGTACAGCACTAAAGAAATGTTTGATCTAGTTAATGATGTAGAAGCTTATTCTCAGTTTTTACCAAATTGTTCTGATTCAAAAATTGTTTCGCAACAGCATAATAACATGACCGCGAGTATAGAAATATCCAAGGCGGGTATAAAAAAGTGGTTTACCACCGAAAACACCTTTATAGACGAACAAACCGTGTTGTTAAAACTGGTTGATGGTCCATTTAAAACACTTAAAGGGCGTTGGCATTTTCAAGCATTAGATGCCTATGCATGTAAAGTTTATTTAGAGCTTGAATTTGAGTTTTCGAGCAAAATTATTGAACTCGCGTTTGGCAAAATTTTTAATGATGTTGCAAAAAATATGGTCAGTGCTTTTACTTCGCGAGCTAAAGAAGTATACGGAGCGCGAGTATGATCAATATTGAAGTTGTATTTGCTTTACCCACTACAGCTACCTGTTTATCGCTTGAGGTGCAACCAGGCTGCACAGCAGAACAAGCGGTTATTCAGTCGGGTATTATTGAAAAGTGCCCTGAAATAGACTCAAATGCACTGACATTAGGTGTGTGGAATAGAACGGTTAAGGCAAACTACGAATTAAAAGATGGTGACCGTATTGAAATATACCGCCCATTAATTGCAGACCCTAAAGATGCACGGAGAAAACGCGCTGAAAAGGCAAAAGAAGAAGGCCGAGCAAATAAAATAACAGGCGGTCGCCCACTCGAGCGTTAATTTAGGTATAAAAAAAGGTAAGCAATGCTTACCTTTTTACTTTAGCAACAATATTATTGTTCTAAAGGGGTGTTGAAATTTTCTGGCTGGTCGTAGTCACCTGAAAGCGAAACAAGTTTTTCATTTTCAAAGTTAATAACAAGCTCTTTATGTTGTTCGTTTTCACGGCCTTTGTTAAAGCTGTAAACATAACGCCATGTGTTGTTATCAAAAGCATCTGTAGCAATAGGACGGCCTAATACATAAATAACTTGGTCTCGAGTCATGTTTACACGAAGCTTTTCAACATCTGATTGCTCTAAAAAGTTACCTTGAGGGATGTTTATTCTGTATACCCAGCTAGAGCAACCTGCTGCAGAGCTAAGTGTTAAAGCGACGATAAGCCAAAGAGAAAAAGTTTTTAACGACTGCATTGTTTGTTGTGATCCTTATTTTTTATAATCTGCATGATACCGATTAGTCACTGAAGGTAAACCCTTTTAAGCAATTGTTTTGAGTTAAGGGTATTAAGGTAATATTTTGACCACCAATAATGAAAAAAGTTTACTAACCACAGAGCCAAAAACACACACTTCAGACACTTTATGGCACTTGTACATAGTGCAAACACGGTTTGGACATTGGTATACTGGAATTACTACAAATGTAGATAAGCGCTTTGCAACGCATCAAGCAGGTAAAGGGGCGAAAAATTTAAAAGGTAAAGGGCCTCTTATACTTATTCATCAACAAGAGGTAGGAACTAAAAGCGAAGCGAGTAAGCTTGAATGCAAAATAAAAAAACTACCCAGAGCGAAAAAAGAGGCTTATGTTTCAGCGTTTAAATCATCAGCAGGGGCCTGAGCAAGCTGCTTAATAAATTGCTCTATCGTGAGCACCGTGTTTATGTATTTAGGTAGGTCGATGTGCTCTGCGGTATCTTTAGTTGTGTGGTGATGCGGGTCGTGACCCATTCCAAAGTACACGTAAGGTATGTTGTTACGCGCAAATGAGTAATGATCGCTTGCCCTATGCCAATCAATATTTTGTGATTTAATTAGCCGATTCATTTGTTTTGACGAATAGGCCGGTTTGATTGTTATTTGAGTGTTTTTTAAAGCCAAGAACACAGGTTTTAGTTTTTGTTTTAGTGAGTACGATGCTAATGCATACACACGGGCTTTATGTTTTTTTACCCCCAGCATATCTAAATTTATATTCATTAAAACGTTATTAGGATTAAGTGTTTGCGCAAAATGTTTACTGCCATGTAAACCATTCTCTTCTGCGTCGGTTAATACAAATATAAACTCGTAAGGGAATTCTGTATTCTGTAACGAAGATGCCAGATAAAGCAGGGCAGCGACGCCTGTTGCATTATCATTTGCCCCTAAATAATATTTTCCACCGCGTTTTCCCAAATGATCGTAATGGGCAGTAATAATAATTTTTGGATGGGGTGTTGATTGAGCAGGCTTAGCAACAATATTAATACCTTGTATTTGTTCAAAAACGCCTGACTTATAAGTAAATGTTTGCTCACTCACATTTAGGTTAATTTCAGAAAGTCTATTCTGTAAGTATATTCGAGTGTTTACGGCGCCCTCTGTTGCTGTTTTTCGACCCATTAGGTCATTACTGGCTAAATAAGTTAAATCATCAATAAGTTGGGTGTGTAAGGCATTTCCATAACTATTAGCGAACACACTTATTAAAATAAAGCATAAAAAGTATTTAATGGTCATAGCTTTGCTGTTTGTGAACGTAATGTATCTAATTTACTCTCATAGCGTTTTTTGTCATGTAAAAAGTCAGCTTTTTTGCCCGCTTGCTTAAGATGATATGTCGCTTTTTGGGTATTTCCCCATTTAAAATACACGCGAGCTTGGCCAAAGTGGCTTTCGTGCAATGAGGGTGAAAGGCTATAGGCTTTTTTATAATGTGCTAATGCAAGTGTAAAATTAGATTGCTCAAACTCTGTATTACCAAGCGATATATAGTAATAAGGGTTGTTTTGACGCTTGATATGTAATTTGTTTAAGATGTCAGTGCCTAACTGCGAACGGCCTGTTAGCTGATACAAAACAGCCAAGTTACCTTGTGCGGTATTGTTGTTTTGATTAAGCAATATTGCGTGGGTGTAGGCTTTTTCAGCTTCAGTTAAGTAGTTTAATTGTCTAAACAATACGCCTAAATTTCCCCACCCAGCACTGAAATTAGGGTCGACTTTAACTGCATGGCTAAAGTAGTTATAAGCTAAATCGTACTGCTTATTAACGAGTGCAATTGCGCCTTTATTGTTATAAAACATGGCTGTAATAGTCTGTTTGCTAATAGGTGTTGTTTTAAAGCGAGCTTGGCGGCTATTAGGGTCAAAGTCTATTGTTAAGCGTTTTTTGCCTTGGTAAACAAATACTGACTGGTTAGAAGGTTCAATGGCGATATCAATACTTAAGTTAATGTGGCCCGTCAGTAAATTAAATCCATTGTTAAGAGCCCAGTATTCTGGGATATGTACTTTATTAAACCGTGCTTTTATACCTAAATAGTCAGCAAGGCTATACGCTAAAATAGAGAGCGATAAGCAATTTGCATTTAAGTTTTTAAAGGTTTGTGACGCGGTGAGGGTTGCCCCTGATTGATATGAAAGCGAATCATCACCATTTTTAAGTAAAAAGCTCAATATACTGTGTGCCAGCGCTTGGGCAGATTGCTGACTTTTTAGATGGTTTTGTAGCTGCTGCTTGAGATTGTCGCTGAGAGTAAAAATCTCTTCTGGAGATTCTAGAGTATATGACTCAAACGAATTTATTTGGGTCAATTTAACTGGCGGCGGGGCAGGCGGTATTGAACTGCATGCGCTTAGCGTAAATAGCCCCACCAATATGACCAAAGATTGAAATCGATGGGATTGCATAACCACCTCCAAACAAAAACGTCTTAATAAGTTTAGTCGTAATTTTGCCTAGAGGGGTACTTAATACCAATTCGCTTTAATATCAAACCCCTCGGGATCATTAATCAAGCGAATTGGTGTAATGCAGAAAGTTTTAACGGTGCTTTTCAAACGTTGCCACTAAGGCATCTAATGTTTGAGCGCTATTTGCTAGGTCACGAATAGCTTGTTCAGTGTTAATTTGTTCACTCATTGCGTTGTCGCTAATTTCGCTAATTTGCTCAATATTACGGCCAACATCGGCAACTACATTACTTTGCTGTTCGGTAGCTGTTGCAATAAGCGTTGCCATGTCATTTATTTGATTAGATGTTTCGCTTATTACATCGAGTAATTCAACTGAGCTTTGCATAGCCCCCACACTTTGCTGTGCTTTATCTTTTGACTGACTAATGTCTTTTACTACGTCATCTGATATTTGTGTAAGCTCCTCAATCATCGACTGAATTTCGTTGGTAGATTGAGAGGTCCGGTTTGCAAGCGCTCTTACTTCATCAGCAACAACAGCAAACCCTCTGCCATGCTCACCAGCACGAGCAGATTCGATTGCCGCATTTAAAGCTAATAAATTTGTTTGCTCTGAAATGCTACGAATTGCATCAATAATACTGGCAATATCCACTGTCTTTTTAGAGAGTAGTGACACTTGCTCTGTTATGCCGTCAATGTCGCTTGCAAGCGCAGAGATAGTTGCCTGGCTTTGCATTACTTGGTTATGGCTTTGCATTGTGTTTTCGCGGCTGTTATCGGTAAGTTTGGCCGCATTGGCAGCGCTTTGAGCAATTTCTTGAACTGTTGCGCCCATTTCATTAATAGCTGCCGCGACAGAAATAGTTTGCTCTTTTTGGCTATCGATTGCTTGAGAATTGCGTTTGGCTTGCTCAAATACATGGTCAGAGCTGCGCTTTATATCGTGGCTTTCTGTGGCAACTTGGCCAATAGCCACTTCAATTTTACTAATAAACTGATTAAACCCTGCACTTAAGTTATTAAGCTCTGCTTGGCTCGATTCGGGTAATCTATACGCTAGGTTTGCGTCGCCAGAACCTAAACGAGAGAATAATTCGCCCATTTTAAATAATGGTGAAGACAACGAGCGCGCTAACAAGTAACTAATTAAGCTGGCAATTAAGGCAATGATTAGGGTAAACGTAAATATTTGCCACTGAAGTGTACTTACGCTTGCAAACACTTCACTTTTTGGAACTTGGGCCACAATAAATAAGTCGGTATTTTCTATCGGGGTTGCTGCTACAAGGGTGGCTTGACCATCTAGTGTGATTTCTTTTAGCTTAAAGCCGTTTGAGCTTAGTATTTCATTACTAATGTTCGCTTCATAAACCGAATCAATATTTGCTTTGGCTACTTTATTTGAGTCTTTGTGTAATTGAATAAGGCCGCTTTTGTCAGCAATATATACAAACCCTGTTTGCTCAATTTTAAATTGTTGCAGTAGTTTTTGCATATCAGTAATGCTTTTAGCTAGCCCTGCTAAACCTTTACCATTCACCTGCTGGTGGTTAATAAACATTTTTACATCATTCACTGACTCTTGATAAATACTGATAGAGTAGGGTTTTCTTGATTCTTTGAATGCAAAAAACCACCCATCGGCTTCATCGTTTTTTAGTACGCGTAAAAAGCCTTCTTGATTCCAGTATTGTGCGGTGTTTCGGTTAGCCCACGATGCTGTGGCTAAGTCGTATTGTTCTACCAAGCGGTTTAGCTCTTTTAAAAGCAGCGCATCGTTATTATTAGTTTGTGCCCATTGTAAAATAAACTCGTTTGATGAAAGTTGCTCTGCAGCACCAATTAGCATGTTTATTTCACCACCAATGTGGTTACTAATTGTTTGCAGCTTACCTGGTAACTCTGACTCAATCATACGTTGTTCTATTATATCTTCAGAACTATATAACGATGTAATGCCAATGAGTGCTGCAACAAAAATAGCGATGCCACTGCCAAGTGCTGTGATTTTTTGAGTAATAGAAAGGTTTTGTATCATTTTATAATAATTTTTTACAACGAAGTAGAATACGATGTTAGCACACAATTTATTTAGAGTTAAATAATGCTAACGGACATAAAATTAGACCTTTTTGTTACTAAGCTATAGGCCATAAAAAAGCCCACACGCAAAGCATGTGAGCTTGGTTTCTAACAAGCGAAACTTAAAGGGTAACGTTAAACAATTTTTTTCATAGCTGACATATAGCCACGTAATTTAGCACCTACTTTTTCAACCGGATGCTCACGAAGCGCTGTATTAATTTCAATTAACGCTTTGTTGTCTACTTGGTTACTTTGCTCACTTAGGCCTTTACCAATTACATCGGTGTCGATGTTTTTCATAAAGTCGGCAAGTAATGGTAAACATGCATGATTGTATAGGTAACATCCGTATTCAGCGGTATCTGAAATAGTACGATTCATTTCAAATAACTTTTTACGCGCAATGGTATTCGCAATTAGCGGTGTTTCGTGAAGTGACTCGTAATATGCTGACTCTTCAATAATGCCTGCCGCTGTCATAGTTTCAAACGCAAGTTCAACACCTGCTTTAACCATCGCAACCATCAAAATACCGTTGTCGAAGAATTCTTGTTCTGAGATTTCTACATCACCAGCGGGTGTTTTTTCAAAATTAGTTTCAGCTGTTTCTGCGCGCCATTTTAGAAGGTTAGCATCATCGTTTGCCCAATCTTCCATCATTACACGTGAAAATGTACCATCGATAATGTCGTCTTGATGCTTATTATACAGTGGGCGCATAATTACTTTTAGTTCTTCACTAAGTTCAAATGCTTTTACTTTTGCTGGGTTAGATAAACGATCAAGCATGTTTGTAACACCGCCGTATTTAAGGGCTTCTGTGATAACTTCCCAACCAAATTGAATTAGTTTAGATGCGTAACCTGCATCGATACCCTTTTCAATCATTTTATCAAAACACAAAATAGAACCCGTTTGTAACATGCCACATAAAATAGTTTGTTCACCCATAAGGTCAGATTTAACCTCAGCAATGAATGACGATTTAAGCACGCCTGCGCGGTCACCACCGGTCCCAGCAGCGTAGGCTTTAGCTTGTGCTAGGCCATGACCTTGTGGGTCGTTTTCTGGGTGAACGGCAATAAGTGTTGGTACACCAAAGCCACGTTTGTATTCTTCACGTACTTCAGAACCCGGGCATTTAGGTGCAACCATGATGACTGTAATATCTTCGCGAACTTGCATGCCTTCTTCAACAATATTAAAGCCATGTGAGTAAGCAAGTGTAGAGCCTTGCTTCATTAGCGGCATGATGGCACTAACGACTGCTGTGTGTTGTTTATCTGGCGTTAAATTTAGTACTACATCGGCGGTTGGAATTAGCTCTTGGTAAGTACCTACAGTAAAACCGTTTTCAGATGCATTTAAAAATGATTGGCGGCGTTCAGCAATAGCTGAATCACGTAACGTGTAAGACACATCTAAACCTGAATCACGTAAGTTAAGGCCTTGGTTTAAGCCTTGTGCGCCACAGCCTACAATAACTAGTTTTTTACCTTTAAGTGCATTAACACCGTCTGTAAATTCGCTTGCGTCCATAAATTCACATTGTGCTAATTGCGCTAATTGTTCGCGTAAAGGTAAAGTATTAAAGTAATTCGCCATTGTTAGTGTCCTATAAATATGTTTGTTAGATGCGCTGTATTTTGCGCTTGTAAACACCATATTTAAAAATGCCACTTGCGTAAAATGATATATTTGAATTAAAGTATTTCAAAATATGAAATACTGGTGTTGCTATGGATCATAAGCATTTAAAATATTTTTTAGCTCTGGCTAAAACATTGCACTTTGCTAGGGCAAGTGAGCTTTGTCATGTGAGTGCGCCTACATTAAGTCGTAATATTAAACACCTAGAAGAAGAGGTGGGTGTTGCGCTATTTATGCGGGATAACCGTAGTGTTAAGTTAACAAAAGAGGGAGAGTCTTTTATTGATTACGCCACTGCCACTCTTGCTAATTGGCAACGCTTCAAAGCTAATGTGAAAGAGCCACAGCAGCATATTTATGGAAAAGTCAGTATTTATTGTTCTGTTACGGCATCTTATAGCTTTTTGCATCAAATTTTGGAGCAACTCAGAGCGCAGCATCAGTATATAGAAATTACCTTAAATACGGGCGACCCTGCGCTTGCTATAAATCGTGTATTAGATGGTCATGAATCTATGGCGATAGCAGCTAAACCCGCTAAATTACCCGCCCAAATTGCTTTTGTAGATATAGGCCATTCACCCTTGGTGCTTATTGGGCCAAAGGTTCAGTGTACGATCACCGAAAAGTTAACATCCTGTAGTGAGGAGCCTGATTACTCAGA
>NZ_LODI01000020.1:0-33660 GCF_001468485.1 Pseudoalteromonas sp. H71 | reverse complement strand
ATCTGGAGTTTATTGTGCCTGAGCAGGGGTTTTCTCGCCAACGCTTAGAGATGTGGTGGCGAAAAAACAATATTCACGGGAAAATTTATGCACAAGTGGCGGGGCATGAGGCAATGGTGTCTATGGTTAGTCTGGGATTTGGGGTCGCAATGGTTCCTAAAATAGTATTAGATAACAGCCCTCTTATAGATAAAGTACAGATACTTACACCAAAAATGCAGGCCCCAGAAGGCTTTGATATTGGCTTGGCGGTTTTAAGAAAAGAGCTCAACGACCCCGCTATTAGTGCTTTATGGAATATTGCACAAACTTTAGACGCAAAAGCGATTTAGATTTATCTACCGTTAAATAAGTTCATAAAATAGTATTATTATGGCTTGCGTAAAGGTTTACTATTACTTAACATTGAATGCTAATAATAAAAATGACGCTTGAGAGTTCTTTATGAATAATGCTGTATCACTTTCTCATTCCGCTCAGTATTTAAAAAAAGCAGTACCTATGATGGTGAAGTACCGTATGCCGGTAACACCTATTAATTATGCTATTTGGTATTGCTATTTTCAGGGTAATAAACCGTCTTTAAACATTGAATTAGATCAAGTTATTTCAGAGCACCAAACATGTACTCAAAGTAAAGCAAAAGAAATATTCGATAAGCATTTAAGTGATGAAGATTTAGCTCTTTTTCAAGAAATGTCGGATAAGTTTCATAATACGGTTGAAAACATTCAGCAAGATATAAGTATTACACTGGGTCATTCTAAAAGCTTTAGCACTTCACTTATTGACTCACAAAACGAAATTAACAGCCTGATAGATACTAACTCTTTTAACGATATTCTTGGTTGTGTAGAGCGCTTGACCGATGAGTCTATTGCTATGCAAGACTCAGCCCGCGAGTTTCAAACAAAGCTATCGGTTGCATATAACGAAATTAAAGATTTAAAAGAAGCGCTTAACCTTTCTAAAGAAGCTGCCGACACAGATCCACTAACCGGTTTTTATAACAGAGGTAAATTTGACTCTGATATAACTGATTTTTGTCGTGAATATTCAGAGCAAACAACTGAAAGTTCACTTGCTGCACTTATTATGTTTGATATTGATCACTTTAAGCGATTTAACGACGATTTTGGCCACCAAAAAGGCGATGAAGTCATTAAGCTAGTGGCAAAAAAAGTAAAAGAAAATTTAACTGAAAACGCGAAAGTTTATCGCTACGGCGGAGAAGAGTTTTGTATTACCGCCTATTTTGACACCATAAATGACTTAGTTGCTTTTGCAGAGTGTATTCGACTAGAAATTGCGAAACTGGCTATCCGTAAAAAACAAGATGTAAATAACAAGCGTGCTATATCGGCCAGCTTTGGATTAGCTATGCTACGCCCATTTACAAAAAGCTCTGTGTTGGTTGAGCGTGCCGATAGAGCCCTTTATATTGCTAAAACACATGGACGCAACCGAGTTGAAATAGCCCCTGATATATAATCATTATAAGGGGTTTAAACTTTTACATTGTGTATAAAAAGTGTGAATGATTGTAATCAGCTGCAGATAGTTTTAGGTAACCTTGTTACCATGCGTAAATAAATAACCTTGTGCTCTGATTTACGCTGATGCGGTTTAATTTTTTTCTACTCACCATTCTTAGTTTAAATTTATTGTTCACTTGTTTTACGTTAAATGCCAAGCAAAATACGTACGCGGAACAAGAATACTCAGAGCAGCATGTTCAATCTCACCAGCTAATGTTTAGTATTAACGCTGGTGTGGGTGTTATCACTAATCCTTTGCGTGGTGGCGACAATGTTCCTTTAGTCGTTATTCCTCAAATAGCGTTTTATGCTGAAGAGTGGTTTTTTGACAATGGCCGCTTAGGCTATTCTTTTTTGCAAACTTCTAAGCACCATTTAAACATTATTAGCGAGCTCAATACTGAGTCTCGCTTTTTTATAGATTGGCATCCTAATAATGTGTTTACACTGCAAGGTAGTAGTTCAGATAGCCCGTTTTATTTGCAGGCAGCAGAGGCCTCTTCAGTAAAAAATATTAATTTAAATGACCTGCATAAACGTCATGTAGCCTTAGATGCAGGACTTGCATATCATTACGTGAATGATCACCATGTATTTTCTGTACAGGTACTACATGATGTGACAAATGTGTATAACGGTGTTCGCGGTGCATTACAGTGGCAATACCATACTCAACTAGGACCTATAAATATTAAGCCATCGTTTGGTTTAAATTATAAATCTGCGGAACTAAATACCTATTACTATGGCCTTAAAGACGGCGAAACTTTATTGGGCGAGGTAGAGGTTGGTAGCAGTTGGCAACCCTATGCAAAAATTGATGCCAAATTCCCCTTAAGCGATGACTATTCTGTTCGTTTTCATTTAGCTTATTATGACTATTCAGCTATAGATGACAGCCCACTTTTAGAGCGTGATTATTCAATGACTGCATTTTTAGGATTAGAACGCACTTTTTAATATGAAATATTTAATGGTCATTTTATTTTTAGCACCACTGCTTATGCCTTATAGCCGTGTGCATGCTGCGTCTTTTACTGTGTCACCTAAAGTATGTGTTATTTCTCACGTTCAGGACTTTTGCGATCTTGATTTAACGTTTGAATGGCAGGGCGATGTGGTAGGTGATGTGTGTATATATGAACAGAGTAAAAAGATACATTGTTGGCAACAACAGCGCGCAGGAGAGTTTAATTATAAAGCGCGTGTTCAGGTCGAAACCATATACTCCTTAATCAATTCAAAATCGGGTGTGTTATTAGCTAAAACACAGGTTGAAGTACAAAGTACTCATGTAAAAAAAAGTAGGCGTCGGCTTCGTTCACCATGGAGCTTTTTTTAATTTAGGAGCAATCAATGCCAAAAATTCTACTTGTTGAAGATGATCTTGGTTTACAACAACTCACAAAAGATTACCTTGAACATAATGGATTAGAAGTCGCAGCTTTAGAACGTGGTGATGAAGTATTTAGTTATTTAGAAAATAATCACGTCGATTTAATGATACTAGATGTTATGTTACCGGGAAAAGATGGATTTAGCGTGTGTCGTCAAGTGCGCGATAAGTTTTCTCTACCAATTTTAATGTTAACAGCTAAAAGCGAAGACTTTGACCAAGTATTGGGTTTAGAACTGGGCGCAGATGATTATGTTATTAAACCCGCTGAACCTCGTGTTTTACTCGCAAGAGTCAATGCACTACTACGCCGTGGTCAAACAGTGACAAAAGCGAGTGAAGAGTTACAGTTTGGTGATTTAATTATTGATAAGACTAGCCGTATAGTGCAACTTTCTGACAAAGAAATAGTGCTAACGTCGCATGAGTTTGAATTACTTTGGTTATTAGCCTCAAATGCAGGTCAAGTGCTTAGTAGAGAGCATGTGCACCAACATATGATCGGTCGCCAATATGATGGGCTTGACCGCACCGTAGACGTTCGTGTGTCGCGTATTCGAAAAAAGCTAGGTGACAACAGCGACAAACCATTTAGAATAAAAACAGTATGGGGGCAAGGCTACTTATTTGTTTCTGATGCGTGGGATCTTTAAACACAAGGTTAATAGGCATTAATGGGAAAGCTGTTTGCAAGTTTATATATTTATATTGTGGTTTCATTGTTCGTTGTTAGCGGCGTTATAGAACAATTATGGCCATATGATGAATCGCAGCAGCACGTCTTTCTCGATGACGAGTTTGGGCAGTCGCTTTGGCTGCTTTCGCAAACACCTAATGGATTAGCAAAATTAAAGGAACACTACAAAAGCCTTGTTATTAGTCGTGCTGATTTAGTGCTACCTCAAGAACAGCTGGTTCAGTTAAATAGTCATCACTACTTATATTTATATGATAAACAGCAGCGTATTATTTGGTACATAACGCTTAATGACAGTGAGCTTTTGCAAGTAGGGCCTATAGGGCTAGATACCCCTGTATCGACTTCGGTATGGCCATACGTATTATTGCTAACTATTGTGGGTATTCCCGTAGGCTTATGGAGCTTTTTACTTTGGCGTGACTTTTCGAAATTACGCAATGCATGCGAAGCGGTTGAAGGTGCTCAAGACTTTCAACTTTCTGACTCCTCTAAATCATTTTTTTTACCAATTACTGAAACACTCAATTTAATGCAGCAACGCATTGGCTTTTTATTAACCGCTCAACAAGAGCTGACTTCGTCGGTTTCTCATGAATTTAGAACCCCCTTAGCTCGCCTAAAGTTTGCAACGGCAATACTCAAAGAGCGTTTGTTAGATGAAAAAAGTGAAGTCTACATTGCAAAAATGAACAGCGACATTAGTGAACTTGAAAGCCTAGTTTCAGAAATGCTCGATTACGCAAAACTAGACTCTCAGCAACCTAGCTTGCAGCCTCTCCCTAGTGATTTGGTTGAGTTAGTAAGAGTAAGCGTTGAAAAGCTTAATTTTGACAAGAAAATTAATTTGTATGAAGTATTGCCAAGTAGCTTAATTTACCAATGTGACCCGCATTTTATGGCGCGTGCTTTTCAAAACTTAATTGGTAATGCAATTAAATACGCCAACAGCCAGGTTAAAATATCACTCATTACGCAGCATAACGAAATACAGTTTGTAATTGAAGATGATGGCCGAGGCATTGCTGAAATAGAGCGAGAAAACGTATTTAAGCCTTTTACACGGCTCGATAAAAGTAGAGACAAAAAAACAGGTGGATTTGGCCTCGGGTTAGCCATAGTCGCTAAAATTATTGCTTGGCATCAGGGAAGTTATCGTATTGAGTACTCGTCTTTAGGTGGGGCAAAGTTCATCATTAGCTTACCCCTGGAGCAAAACTAAAAGATATGAAAAAAGCGCCAAAAGGCGCTTTTTTGTGGTTAAAACCAAAATCAACAAGTAGCAATTAAATAGACCGTGAATATATAAAATAGTTTCGGATAATTTTATTTTTTTTCTAGCAGCGGCATTAACATTTGCTCCAAGCCATTTAATTTGACCTCATACATCATAGCTAATTGGCTGCCAAGTTTTGAATCTGGAAAGCCTTGCTGCTTAAACCAGACTAAGTAGGGCTCTGGAAGTAATAATAATGGGCGGCCTGAGTATTTTCCAAATGGCATTTTAGTGTTTATGGCAATTTTTAATTGTTCCGGATCCATAGGTTTACTTAGTGGTGTAATAATGATTTGAGTGTAAGGTATTTTAGAGAGATAAAATAGGCTGTGACGGGCAAGAAACAGCCTATTGAGTGAGGGAGTAGGCCCTCTGATTTAAGAATTTTTGTTGGTGTAACCGCCCGACACAATTTTTGTTAGCTGGAGTCTAACTAGATTGTATTTAACATGGGTTATATTTAACCAACGAAGACAGTTTACCTGTTTTTTGCAGGTGTGGTGTATGCACTTGTAAAGGAATGTAAATACAATTGCTTTTTATTTATTTACTAATAAAAAAATTGTTTTTTTGCCTTTATACACATTAAATACTACTTTTCACCAAACAATTCTTGTTTTACGTGTTCAGCAAAACCACTTCCTGCTTCTAAGTAAAAGTTATAGGTTGAATGAACTCCCATATTTTCAAGTTCTTTTTGTTGGTCTGGGTAGTTTGCAATTGCAGTAACTTGCCCTGTGTAGCCTGACGCTTGAAGCTGCTCTAATGCAAAAATATTTTGCATGTGCTTCGGCATAGCTAACATAACCATTTCAACGTGAGAGTGGTTTACACGTTGCCAAAAATCAGGGTCGGTAGCGTCTGCAATCAGTACTTTACGGCCTCTACTTATATGTTTATCGACAACTTCGGGTTTAATATCAATACCTGCTACTAAATTTGGGTGAGTCATATTAATTGTTTCATATGCACCGGTGCCAATACGGCCCATGCCAAAAATAACAATTTTTGTATCATTAAGGTTTACTGGTAATTCTTCGGCTAGGCGTGTTTTGCTTTCAAACTTGACTAACCAGCTTTCTATTTTTACATATAGCTCATTAGAGCGTTTGTTAAGTGGTGAGGCAATAACAAAGGTAATAGATACCGCAATAGCCATAACGGCTAGCCATTCAGGTGTAATAATACCTGTTGAAGCTGCAACGGCGCACACAATCAAGCCAAATTCACTGTAGTTAGATAAGGTAAATGCGGTAAGTAGCGATGTACGTGCACGCAATTTAAACGCATTGGTAAATACATAATAAAGAATCACTTTAATAGGGAGTACAAAAATAAGCACAATGGCAATAAAGAGCGAATCAAGGGTTAGCTGAGCATTTAAACCAATGCTTAAGAAAAAACCAACAAGTAAAATATCTTTTAAGTTGAGTAATGACTTTGATAACTCGCCCGCTTTTTTATGTGGCGCAAACATCATGCCTATGATTAGCGCACCCAAATCACCTTTGAGACCTGCAAATTCAAATGCGTTATAACCAGCAACAAGCGCAAAAAAGAAGCCAAACAAGGGAAGTAGTTCACCATGTTTAGAGCGGTTAAGCATAAAATACATAATAGGGCGTATTAAAGGCAGGGCAATAATGATAGCTAATGCCCAAATGTTGGGTACTTTACCTGTACTAATTGCTAAAAATATAACCGCAAAAATATCTTGCATTACAAGTATACCAATAGCGATTTTACCGTGTAGGCTTGCCATTTCACCGCGCTCTTCAAGTACTTTTACAGCAAATACTGTGCTTGAAAAGCTAAGAGCAAAGCCGACCAATAAGGCACTCTGCCAACTTAAATCAACAAAAAGAGGCAGAGCAAAAATACCTAATAACAACATAAAACCGCTAAAAATAGCGCTGCTAAAAATAATATGAAGGGTAGCGGGTGCCCACACTTGGGGTTTTATTAAGCTTTTTACTTTAAGTTTTAAGCCAATACTGAACAGCAATAAAGTAACGCCCAATGCGGCAATTGTATCAAGTAGATCTGTGCTTTTGTAACCTGCGAGGTTTAGCGCAAAGCCAGCCAGCAAAAAGCCAATAAGTGGGGGGAGTTTTAATTGATAAACGGCAAAACCACACACAAATGCGGTAGCAAAGTAAATTAGTTCCATAATACTTAAAATTACATCATTTGGTATTGCAGTGTAGCTAAAAACAACGATTAATGAAAATTAAATATACCACTTGAGCTTTGTTTATTTAGTCGCTTTTAGGACTTTGTTTGGATAATAAACGCACAAATTATGCATATTTAACCTTTAAAAGCATTTAAATCCTACTTTTAAACTGACAACGGCTTTTAATTATGGTTAAGATGAGATAACGAAAACATTTAAGTTAGGGCATATTTAAGAGCGGCTCAGCTTAAGGAGAATTATATGTTTAAAAAGATTTTAGCATCGGTTGGTATTGGTGCAGCAAAAGTGGATACTATTTTAGAAACTGAACATCTACAACCAGGACAGCTTTTTAACGCTAATATTGTTATTACAGCAGGTGACGTTAGCCAAGAAATTGCAGGCTTAGATTTATTGCTAATGACCCGCGTAAAAGTGGCTGGTGATGACGGTGATTATTTTACCAACCATGTGATTGATCAATGGCGAATTACAGATATAGGTAAGTTGGAGCCAGGAGACGTAAAAAGCATACCTTTTGAAGCGCGTCTGCATTCAGAAACACCGATCACTGAAATTAATGCGGGTTACAATCAGTCTCATGTTTGGTTAGAAACTGGGCTGGACATTGATTTAGCATTAGATCCAACAGACAAAGATCATCTTCATATTTACCCAAATGAAGCCGTTAAAACGTGCATGCAGGCAATGGATAAATTAGGTTTTAGTTTATCTAAAGCCGATGTTGAAAAAGGTTTTTTACGTGCCTCTACATTTGCGTCTGTTTCTGGGTGTTATCAAGAGCTTGAATATAAACCTAACAGCAGAAGCTTATTTGGGATTCAAGAAATTGAGTTGTCATTTGTGCCAGAAGCACATAAAACTCACGTTTTAATTGAGCTTGACCGTGCATTTAGAGGCGATGGATATATTGATGTAACCATTGAACATGACCATGTGAATCTGTCTCAGCTATGTGATCAGTTAGAGCGTTTATTTGCTTAACGCTTAGCATAGCGTTAAGCGGTGAATATAATTTTTATTGTTCATTTTAGTATTATAGCGATATCAAACCCAGCTTCAGCTGGGTTTTTGTTTAAGGATTGCCATGCATTTTAACTGTGAACCATTTGAAAACCTGAACCCCCATACTTTGTTTGCAATTATGAGGGGGCGTGTAGACGTATTTGTTGTAGAACAAAATTGCCCTTACCCTGAGTTAGACGATGTTGATATTTTTAAAACAACTCAGCATATCTATACCTTGGATAATATGCAGTTAATGAGCTATGCACGTTGCTATGAGAAAAATGACCAGTACAGTGCAATTGGGCGTGTTTTAGTTGATGAGCAGCACCGAGGTAAGGGGATTGCGAGTAAGCTGGTTCAAAAGGCAATAGCGTGTTGTACATTGCACTGGCCCGAACGCGATATAGTGATAGGTGCGCAAACCTACTTGTTAGATTTTTATCGTTCATTTGGTTTTAAGTGTATAGGGGAGGCCTACTTAGAAGACGGTATACCTCACCAAGATATGCTGCTAACAATTGAAAAGCTCAAAACGTAATGTTGTGAGTCACTATAAAAAAGCCCACAAAAAGTGGGCTTTTTTATAGTGTGTTGTTAGCTTAATATTGAATGCACGAACACGGCGCCTATAACAATAGGGCAAACAAATTTGGTGTACCAAGGCCATACTTTCCAAAATAAGGTGTTGTGTACTTCTGGATTACCTTCTTGAATAGCTTGTAATAATGAGTTTCTGTACCAAATCCAACCTACAAAAATACAACACATTAAGCCAAGTAAAGGCTGTGCAACTTTTGTTGTTAAAGTAATTACTAAGCCAAATAAGGTGCCTAGGTTACATACAATCGTAATACTAACGACGGCTATTAAGACGCCGATTAACCATGTAGCTTGAATTCGCTTCATCGCAAAACGTTCAACGGTGTAAGATACAGGGGCTTCTAGCATTGAAATAGAGGACGTTAGCGCTGCTATGCTCATCAGGGCAAAAAATGCAAAGCCAACAAATAAACCTACACTGCCCATGCCATCAAATAAAGCGGGAAGTACCTGAAATACCAAAGTATCTTCTGAGAGTAACTTGCCGCTGGCTGAAAATATCTCAACGCCCTGAGCTTGAGCTACATACATAGCTGGAATAATAAGTAAACCAGCAACAAACGCGATAAACACATCAATTAATGTTACGTATGCACCTAGAGACACTAGGTTTTCTTTTTTACTAATATACGAGCCGTATATGATCATTACGCTTGTACCAAGTGATAATGAGAAAAAGGCTTGGCCTAAGGCGCTAACAATTAACTGGGTGTCAAAAATAGATGAAAAGTCAGGTAGCAAGTAGGCTTTTAAACCTTCCATTGCACCCTCTTGTGTCATCACATAAGCAATTAATAAAAATAAAATGCCCAATAAAGCCGGCATCAAGCGCTTTGACCATTTTTCGATACCGTTTTCAACGCCACGGCTAATGATTGCTATCGTTAAAACAATAAAAACAAGAGTAAAAATAATGTTGCGAGTGAGTGATTGTTCGCTTAGCCACAAAGATGCAGCGTCTGCTCCAGCCAAGGTAGCAATAGGTTGGGCTGTTGCACTGAGCATCCAGCCGGCAACAATAGCATAAAAACTAAGTATAAAGCCGGCACATAAAATACCCCCAAAGCCGACAATAAATGCAAAGTGTTTTTGCCAAGGTTTATTGGACACTTTAGTTAAAGAAACCACGGCGTTGGCTTGGCCGTGTCGACCAATCATTAATTCGGCCATTAGCGCAGGATAAGCCAAAAAGAAAGCTAACACTAAATAGGCAACCAAAAATGCGGCACCGCCATTACTGGCTGTTTGTGTGGGAAAGCCCCATATATTGCCCAAACCTACGGCAGAACCGGCGGCGGCCATAATAAATCCAAAGCGAGAACTAAACTCGCCTCTAACTGCGCTCATATTATTATACTTCTCTGTTTTTTAACGGCGCTGACAATCTACTGGAAATGTAAAAAAATAAAAAGTGCTTATTTGCTGATCCCACACAATTTAGTTTTCCAGCGGCATGATTAATACGCTGTTTTAAGTCAATGTTACTAGGCAATTAAAATTAATAGGTTGATTTTGTTTTAAAAATGTTAATTACACTGCGTAATTTATACTTTACGATTTTTACTGTTGGGTAATATTAAGGGTAAAGCAGGCACCGCCTAAGTGTTTACTTTTGCTAACAGTAATAGTGCCGTTATGCCAATCTGCTACTTTTTCAACAATAGCTAAGCCAAGGCCATAGCTTTTATCTGCGCGGTTTCGGTGTTCTTCTTCTCTAAAAAAGGGGCTAAATACGTTTTTAAAGTTTTCTTGAGCAATTCCAGGGCCGTCGTCTTCAACTGTTATTATAAGTTGGTGCTCGTGAACCTTTGCGCTTAAATAAATATATTGCTCGGCAAAATCGCAAGCGTTGGTAAGCAGATTTGTAATTGCACGAGCTAGCCAATGAAGATCGGCCACAATGATGTCACTTGAGCAATTAAGGTCAACACTTAACATTTGTGATTCTAACTTTGGCGCAAGCTGAACTAAAATATCTTCTAGGTAATGCTTGATATTTGTTGAAGAGTACGTCAATTTATTTGCGTTTTGTTCAAGTGTTGCAAACGCTAAATAGCTTTTAAGCATAGATTCCATATGATCTAAATCGTTTTCCATGCGCTCTAAATAGGCTTTTATTTTTTTCTCATCATGGGTATCTATGGCGGCATCTAAACCAAAGCGAAGACAGGCAATAGGAGTGCGTATATCATGCGATAAACTTGACGCCATTAGTTTATTTTCAGCAACAAGCTTTTCAATTTGACTCGCCATTCGGTTAAACGTTAACTCTACGTCCCTTATATAAGTAAAATGAGATGCTTTAATTCTGGCTTGTGTATTACCCGAAGCAAACTGTTTAGCAGCCTCATTTAGTACGCTTAGTCGCTTTGCTAGTGGCGCAATAATGAACCCCATTAAAATGCATAACCCAGCATAAAAAAGCAAAGTTAAGAATATATCGTTTCGTTTGTCGGCTTCTGCGCTCTTTTTAAGTCGCATAGAAATATGAAAGGGGTTTAGTGCTTGATTGCTATACAGCATATAAAAGCCTTGCTGATCTTCTAAAATCAACCCACCAACAGCATGCATTTGAAGCAATAACGAAGGGGGTAAGGCAAGCGATTCGTTTGGTTTGTAATCTATTGATAGCTCAAATTCTTTAGCTAACTGTTTAACATATGCGCCACGCTCGGAAGTGGGAACATTTGCCAGTTGCTTACTAAACCCCATCATCATTTTACTTTGCACACTAAACTCGTCTTGTGGGGTATGTGCTTGCTGGCTAAAGGCGTCTATTAGCCAGCCTAAAACCACTATAGATAAAAGCGCGCTGCCAAGCAGTGATATGTAAAACTTTTTCATTTAAACATACAGCTGTAAGTTACCATGCGGTAGAGACAAGCAAGTACCCACGGCCCCAAATTGTTTTAATTTTTTCAGGGTTTTGTGGATCGTCGTTAAATTTTTTTCTAAGTGCAGAGATAAGCACATCAACACTTCTATCAAGTCCGTCGTATTCTCGTCCTTTAGTTGCTTTAAAAACAGCGTCACGTGATACAACTTGGCCTGCATTACTTGCCAAATAATGCAGGAGTAAATATTCCGCACTGGAAATATTTACATCTTGGTCGTTGAATTTTACGTTTCTTGATTCGGTATTAATATTAAGCGAACCGACCGAAATTGTGCTTTCTACTATTGCCGATTTATTGGGTTCATTACTTTGACGAAGTGCAGCTTTTATACGAGCGAGTAAAGCGCGAGGGCGAACAGGTTTCATTATATAATCGCTTGCACCGACCTCTAAACCTATAACTTCATCCATTTCCTCGTTTCGAGCGGTCAACATAATGATTGGCGCATTGTAAAAGCTACGAAGTTCTCTACATACACTAATGCCATCTTGACCTGGTAACATAATGTCGAGCAATACAATGTTTGGGTTTAAGGTTTTTACTTTACTGACAACTTCATCGCCTCGGTGACAAACATGCGTAGTGTAGCCTTGTTCAGTGAGGTATTCGGCTACCCATTGAGCCAATGATATATCGTCTTCTACTAATAAAATAGTGCCGTAGTTATCCATAAATTATCCTTAATACAGTGGTTAAAATAATCGCCAGCGACGTTTTTTTTGTCTGTTTTGATAAACCCACTGAAGTTTCACTTCTGCAGTGCCAATTATTTGCGATGTATTACTATCAAATAATTCAAAAGCGATACTTTGTTTAGAGTCAAACGCGTAATTTAATGTGCCTTGCTGCTGTTTTAGCCAGCATTGCATAATGTATTTAGATGTAGCATCGCGTAAGCAGTAGTTACCAATAATTGGTTGGCGCCAAGTAATGACTACATCAGCGTAACAGTCACGCCCCTCACGAAGAGCCACACAGGTATCAGGAACAGCGGTTAAATTATCTTGTCCGCCGTCCGATTGTGCAAACGTTGATGCAGGAAAAATTATTAGTAAACAGAGCCATCTAAAAAACATAACGGAGGCCTACCTTGGCTTTATGTTGATACCCTTGAGAAATAATTGGGCTGTCGTCGATTTCAGCTGAGAACCAGGTAGAGAGAAACCCTGCTAAAAAGACCCAATCTTGGCTTATTGGGTATTCTGCATGAAATTCAAATATTAAGCTGGTACTTGCATGTGCATCATAAAAGGGTCGGTTTTCGGCTACTTCTTCTTGGTCAATGCCAAAATAATAATTTGTAAAGTCAGCTGAGTATGCACTTACGCCAACACCGGATCTAAATTCCCAGTTTCGCCAGGGTAAAATTTGGCTAAAAAAGGTATTAATAACCCAGCTGTTGTGAGCGCCAGAAATATCATGAAGGTATTCAAATGAAATTTGAGAATTTTCGAATCGGCGTGTAAGCCTCAGGCCTACACCAAAGTCATAGCGACGAGACTTTATGCCATCAAGTTCTGCTATAACACCATTGTTATAAAAACCAAGGCCTTTTTCGTCAAAGCCAGCTTGCGTATTTGTGCCCAGTATATCCAAGCCCCAATCATACTTATCAATAATACTGTAACCGATAACAAGCCCACCGCTGAGTTGGTTATGGTCAAAGTCGAGATAAAATCGATCGTAGGAGACAGCAAGGCTTAAATCGAGCTCTAAATCGGTGTCGTAGGCATTGGTGCCAATTAGGTAAGTATCTTCTACAAAGTAGCTTGCACCTGCACTCCAATCCCATGCAAAGCCTTGAGTTGGCTCAAGGGTGTTATCTGCATAGTAGCGATTACTTGCTTGGGTTGAGGTCGATATAAGGCTCAAAATAAACAAGACAATACAAAAAGTAGTATGGTTAAGTAAGGTATGTTTCATCCACATTGAGCCTGATTATTTGATGTTATAGTGTGTAGTATATTGTTAAGGTGTACCCTTAATCTGTAAAAAAATGTAGTAAATGTTAATTTTACTGAACTTTAATCTTATCTATTAGGATACTGCTTAAGTAAAATTGCATCATAGGTGTAAGCGCACTCACTTCTGTGCGGTTACACGGACCACTTAATTTGCTTAGGCTAGATAATTTAGAGAGCATTTGATATTCAGGGATTTTCACTTCTTTACCCACTCTCGCCATACGCGCTTCTTCGGTGTTTTGCTGGTGGATAAACGCAACAACTTCTAACTCGTTTGTAATTCTTTGCTCTTCACTTAAGCTATAAATTAGCGGCTCTCGGTGAAAGCTGGCGCTGTCTATAGACGACGTGGCAAACCACACTACATCACCAGAAGCTTTGTGCGTTAAACGCATGTTAACCTCTGCAAATATAGATGCACATTGCTGCGTTGGGTATTGATTTGCAATACTGTTAAACAGAGGGGATTTTTTTTCTGGTGTGACAAGTGAGTACTGTGTGTTTTCTTTAAATGTTAAGTCGAGCTTTTGAATGGTAAGCGTGTAATCACTGTTATTTTTACTTGTGACTTTAAGTTGTTTATCGTTAAGAGCTTGGCTTATTTGTGAAAGCAGTGTATCGGTTACGCTTGCTTTATCGGTAATTATTTTTACCGTTTGATTTTGTAAAACTTTGTGCGCAGGTAATTGCACCGACTTTACTTTTGGTGAAGCATGCTCAGTTTGGTATTTGAGCTGATATGTTTGAGTTTTTAGTGCTGGCTTTAGCGGCATAGCCAAAGGCTCTGCTGGTTGTTTGGTAATGGCACAACCTGATGATAATAAAACAAAAAGTAATACAACTAAAAAACGCATAAATACTTAACACCCACAAAAAGTACAATAATTTTTGTATTGTACGTTAGTCCAAAGAAAAGTTCATGATATTATGCATATAGACGCAGTTAAAAAGACAAAGTATTAAAAAATGAAGCGCTTACCACTTTTAAAGTATTGCTTAGCTGCAGTGTGTTATGTGTATGCAACCGTTAGTTTTGCAGCGCAGCAAGACCCAAATTGGGATAGTTTTGTAAAAAAATATGGCCGTTACGCAGAAAAAAAACTCGCGAGTAAGGGCATACCTGGTGCCGCACTCTCCATAGTTAATTTAGGCAACAGTGATTACATCCATGGAGTTGGGCGCACTAAAGCCCGAAATGGTCAAAAGGTTAATGTTCATACTCGTTTTAGATTGGCGTCAGTATCCAAAACATTTGCAGGTTCGCTAGCTGCAAAATTATCTAGTGATGGGCTCATAAAATTAGATAACTACGTCAGTGATTACCTACCTGATTTTAAAGGCACAGTATACGAAGAGGATTTAAAAGTTTATCACTTATTGAGTCACTCTAGCGGCTTGGTGCCAAATGCGTACGACAACTTAATTGAATCGCGGATGGACTATCCCGATATAGTTCAAAAGCTGGTGACAGTTAAACCTATTTGCGAGCCTGGGATATGTTACGGTTATCAGAATGTCATGTTTAGCTTAATTGATGATGTTATTTTAAAAAGTACCAATAAAGATTATTCACAATGGCTAAATGAAGGTATTTTTCAGCCACTCAAAATGATTGATGCCAGCTTGGGTTTTGAAGCCATGGTAGCTGATAACAATTATGCACTACCGCACGTACGTGGAAAAAAACGGTGGTACACCGCAAAGCTTAAGAAAAACTATTACAAAGTTGGGCCTGCTGCGGGGGTTAACGCCAGTGCAAGCGATATGGCTATTTGGTTAAAGGCGCAATTAGGTCACTACCCTGAAGTGTTATCACTTGATGCATTGTCTAAACAAACTCGGCCATACACACGCACGAAAAAAGAAATGTACCGCAGGGTATGGAAAAAACAACTTAACGAAGCTTATTACGGTTTAGGTTGGCGAGTATACAATTACGACAATGAAACCTTGTATTACCACAGTGGCTGGGTACAAGGATACAGAAGCGACTTAGTGGTATTTCCCCATTTAAATATTGGCTTTAGCTTGGTGTTAAACGCTGAAACTGGGTTAATTAATGAATTAACAACCGAGTTTATTAATCGGTTATTAAAGTACAAACGTGAGCAGAAGGTATGAAAATAAAACAGGGTGTTTTTATTTTATTATGTGCAGTTTTATTTAAAAGCCACTATGTATTTTCGGCTCCAGAAAAAATATACCTTTTTCGCCATAGTGAAAAATTAGCGGGAAAAGACCCGGAGCTCACACAACAAGGCAATAAGCGGGCTCAGCATTTAGTTTCATTATTTAAACAATACGATAGGGTTCATGTATTTAGTAGTAACTATAAACGCACCTTACAAACAGCAGCACCTCTTGCTGCGCATTTTGATTCACAAATACAAATTTACAATGCTAGAGATTTGGTAGATTTAAAAAACCAAATAGTGTTGTTGGAAGGGGTAGTTGCTATGATTGGTCATAGTAATACAACGCCTGACCTTGCCGTGTTGCTTTCAAATGAAGAAGTAGCGCCCATGAATGAAATGCAGTTTTCACGCTACTTTTTGTTAAGCCAAAAAGAACACAGTTCAGAAATAAAATATTTGCTTGAAGACTTAGAAATGAATTTTACTTTTGAAAATTCAGGTTTAAATAAATTATAAAAAAAACCAGCTATCAGCTGGTTTTTTTATTTAGTGCGATAAATTATACAAAAAGTATATTAGTTACGCGGCAGTTGAATTTTTTTCTCAGGGCTTTGGCGGTAAAGCACAATTGTGTGGCCAATTGTTTGAAGCTTTGTTGCACCTGTTTCACGAACGATTGCTTCAAAAATAAGCGCTTTAGTTTCACGATCATCAGTCGGTACTTTAACTTTGATTAATTCGTGAATTTCTAATGCACTTTGAATTTCCATCACTACGCCTTCGGTTAAACCGTTAGAACCTAGTAAAACTACAGGCTTGAGGCTATGTGCCTCGCCTTTTAAAAACTGCTTTTGTTTATTTGATAATGTCATGTTTATACAAATTTTGCTGAATATGGCTTGAATTAAGGGTATTCTAACGCCATCTAGAGAATATTACTAATTAGTTGCGTGTAATTTATGACAAATAAAAAACAGTCAGCCAGTTCACAGCGATGGTTGAAAGAACATTTTGATGACAAATATGTTCAGGAAGCGCAAAAAAAAGGCTGGCGTTCAAGAGCGGTTTTTAAATTAGATGAAGTACAAAATAGAGATAAGTTACTTCGCCCTGGTATGACTGTGGTGGATTTAGGGGCAGCCCCAGGTAGTTGGTCACAGTATTTAGCCGAAAAAGTAGGTGACAAAGGGCAGGTTGTTGCTTGTGATATTTTACCTATGGACTCTTTAGCTGGTGTAGATTTTTTACAAGGTGATTTTCGCGAAGAAGCCGTGTTAGATGCTTTACTAAAACGCATTGATGGAAAAAATGTTGATGTGGTACTCTCTGATATGGCACCGAATATGAGTGGTAATAACTCAGTGGACCAAGCTGGAAGCATGTACTTAGTCGAGCTTGCGCTAGATATGTGTAATCAAGTTTTAAAGAAAAATGGCGCATTTATTGTTAAGGTTTTCCAAGGAGAAGGCTTTGATCAATACTTGCAGGAAGTACGTAATAGTTTTAAAGCAGTGAAAATACGCAAACCTGATGCCTCACGTGCCCGTTCTCGGGAAGTATATATAGTAGCGACTGGATACAAACTGTAGTACAGTTGCTTGGCGTTTAGTTGAATTTAAATTAATTGGATACAAGAGGTTAACCCCTTGAGCGATATGGCGAAAAATTTAATATTATGGCTGGTCATTGCAGTTGTGCTTATGTCAGTCTTTCAGAGCTTTAATGGTGGCGAGCAAATCGACCGTCAAACAAGTTACAGTCAGTTTGTAAAAGATGCCCGAAATGGCTCAATACAAGAAGTGGCAATCGAGAGCACCAGTGGAACAATCACCGGTACTAAAAATAATGGTGAGCGTTTTCAAACCATTATGCCAATTTACGACAAAGACATTTTAAATGACTTACTTAAAAGTGATGTAAATGTGAAAGGTGTAAAACCTGAAGAACAATCATTTTTAGCAAGCATATTTATTTCTTGGTTCCCAATGATACTGCTTATTGGTGTATGGATTTTCTTCATGCGTCAAATGCAAGGCGGTGGCGGCAAAGGCGCTATGTCATTCGGTAAGAGCAAAGCACGTTTAATGAGCGAAGACCAAATTAAAACTACGTTCGCTGATGTGGCTGGTTGTGATGAAGCAAAAGAAGACGTTACCGAATTGGTCGATTTTTTGCGTGACCCGTCTAAATTCCAAAAATTAGGCGGTAGTATTCCAAAAGGTGTACTAATGGTTGGCCCACCAGGTACTGGTAAAACATTGCTTGCTAAAGCTGTTGCGGGTGAAGCAAAAGTACCATTTTTCACAATTTCGGGTTCTGACTTTGTAGAAATGTTTGTAGGTGTAGGTGCATCGCGCGTACGTGACATGTTTGAACAAGCAAAAAAAGCAGCGCCTTGTATTATCTTCATTGATGAAATTGATGCAGTAGGTCGTAAACGTGGCGCAGGTATGGGCGGCGGTAACGATGAACGCGAGCAAACATTAAACCAAATGCTGGTAGAAATGGATGGCTTTGGTGGTAATGAAGGCATCATTGTTATTGCTGCGACTAACCGCCCAGACGTACTAGACCCAGCATTACTTCGTCCTGGTCGTTTTGACCGTCAAGTAGAAGTAGGTTTACCTGATATACGCGGTCGTGAACAAATTATTAAAGTACATATGCGTAAAGTACCACTAGGTGATAACGTTGATGCGGCTGTAATCGCGCGCGGCACACCCGGTTTTTCGGGGGCTGATTTAGCTAACTTAGTTAACGAAGCTGCACTTTATGCTGCGCGTGGTAACAAACGTGTTGTAAACATGGCTGAATTTGATGCCGCTAAAGACAAAATCATGATGGGCGCAGAGCGCAAGACCATGGTGATGAGCGAGCAAGAAAAAGAAATGACGGCATATCACGAAGCCGGCCATGCAATTGTTGGACGCATGGTGCCAGAACATGACCCTGTTTATAAGGTATCTATCATTCCACGTGGCCGTGCGCTAGGTGTAACTATGTATTTACCTGAGCAAGACCGTGTTAGTCATTCTAAAGAGCTTTTAGAGTCAATGATCTCTAGCCTCTATGGTGGCCGAATTGCTGAAGCCCTTATTTACGGTGCCGATAAAGTGACTACCGGTGCGAGTAACGATATTGAGCGTGCAACAGATATAGCACGCAAAATGGTTACACATTGGGGTCTAAGCGAAAAACTAGGACCACTACTTTACGCTGAAGATCAAAACGAAATGTACATGGGTGGTGGCGGTAGTCGCGCATCTAGCATGTCGGATGATACAGCTAAAGTAATTGATGCAGAGGTTCGTTTATTTTCAGATAGAAACTACGAGCGTGCCGAAAAAATACTGAAAGACAATATTGATATTCTTCATTCAATGAAAGATGCATTGATGAAATACGAAACGATTGATGCTAAGCAAATTGATGATTTAATGGCGCGTCAGCCAGTGCGTGAGCCTCGCGATGCTCATGACCGTCATGAGCCAAAAGCAGCAAAAACAGATTCTGTAAAAGAACCTGTTAGTGATGAAAGCCAATCAACAATAGAATCATCTAAAAAAGATGAAACAAATATTGATGACAAAGCTGAATAATCGTTAAAATACTAAAAAAGCCCCGTACTTCGGGGCTTTTTTGTATCGGTTTTAATTTCGCTCTAATTTATAGTTAGAGTGTGTTTGGACGGTGAAATGCAAACAAGGCTCACGATGAATAACGTTATTAATTTGCCAAATGGTCGAACGCTTAATTTAATTGAACCTGTGATTATGGGGATATTAAATGTAACCCCTGATTCATTTTCAGATGGTGGGAAGTTTATAGACCCTAATCTTGCTGTACAGCGCGCAATAAAACTATTAAGTGATGGCGCAAAAATAATAGATATTGGTGGTGAGTCAACGCGTCCGGGTGCTCAGGCTGTAAGTCTTGATGATGAGCTTGAACGAGTAATTCCTATTATAAAGGCGATACGTGCCCAGAGTGATTGTGTTATTTCTGTCGATACGAGTAAAGCTGAGGTGATGAGGCAGGCTATTTTAGCGGGGGCAGATATGGTAAATGATGTTCGCGCATTACAAGAACCTGACGCACTGAGTGTTGTTGCACAATTTGAAAATATCGCAATTTGTTTAATGCACATGCAAGGTCAGCCCCGAAGTATGCAAACGTCTCCTCAGTATAATGATTTAATGGGCGATATTAATGAGTTTTTTAAAAATCGCATTATTGCCTGTGAGACAATGGGGATAAAAGCTCAACAGCTTATTCTTGACCCTGGCTTTGGATTTGGAAAAACATTAAGCCATAACTACGAAATTTTAACCAAGTTTAATGACTTCAATAAATTAGGTTTGCCATTATTAGCGGGGTTATCTCGTAAGTCGATGATTGGCAATCTGTTAAACAGAGGCACGAGTGAACGAATGGCCGGTAGTTTAGCCGGCGCTCTTATTGCCGCACAAAATGGCGCAAAAATAATTCGTGTTCACGACGTAAAAGAAACTGCAGATGTACTCGGTGTTTACCAAGCGTGCATAAAAGGAATAATAGAATGAAACAAAGAAAATATTTTGGCACAGATGGCGTGCGTGGTTTAGTGGGGACAGCACCTATAAACCCTGAGTTTGCAATGAAGCTAGGTTGGGCTGCAGGACGTGTATTATCAAAAGGTGGAACCAAAAAAGTTATTATTGGTAAAGACACGCGTATTTCAGGTTACATGCTTGAGACGGCACTTGAAGCGGGTTTAATAGCTGCCGGTATTGATGTTGTTCTTCTAGGTCCAATGCCAACGCCAGCCGTTGCTTATTTAGCACAAACATTTAGGGCTGAGGCCGGTATTGTAATAAGCGCTTCACATAACCCCTATTACGACAACGGCATTAAATTTTTTAATGGTCAAGGCTTAAAACTGGATGACGCTGTTGAGCTTGAAATAGAGGCCATGCTTGATGAGCAAATGACCTGTGTGGCTTCAGATAAGTTAGGTAAAGCAACACGTTTGGCTAGTGCTGATGGCCGTTACATTGAGTTTTGTAAGAGTCAATTTCCACAAGGGCTGTCTTTAGAGGGATTAAAAGTGGTTATAGATTGCGCTAACGGCGCAACATACCATATTGCACCATCAGTTATGCGAGAGCTTGGTGCAGACGTAATTACACATGCTTGTGAGCCAAATGGCGTTAATATAAATCACGAATGTGGTGCAACTCATGTAGACACCTTAAAACGTAAAGTACTTGAGCATAAAGCTGATGTAGGCATAGCTTATGATGGTGACGGCGATCGCGTAATGATGGTTGATCATAATGGCCGCGTATTTGATGGCGACGATTTAGTTTATATTATTGCGTGCCAGGCAGCGAACGATCATATATTGGGTGGCGGTGTTGTTGGTACTGTGATGTCAAATATGGGGCTCGAAAATGCATTAAAAGCAAAAGGTATTGAGTTTGCTCGAAGCAAAGTTGGCGATCGCTATGTAATGGAATTACTGCAGCAAAAAGGGTGGAAAATTGGTGGAGAGAGCTCAGGGCATGTACTTAATCTAGACTTAATTTCAACGGGTGATGGTATCATATCAAGCTTACAAGTGCTGGCTGCTATGGTTGCACAAAATAGAACGCTTCAAGATTTAGGCGCCGGTTTTACAAAATACCCAATGAAAATGATTAACGTGCGTTATACACCGGGTACCGATCCTACAATGGCGCCAAAAGTGCTTGCGGCAGTCGAAGAAGTGGAACAAAGCTTGGGCAATAAAGGCCGCGTTTTACTCCGTAAATCAGGCACTGAACCTGTCGTTCGTGTTATGGTTGAAGCAGAGCAAGAAAAAATAGTATTAGACAGTGCACGTAAGATTGCAGAGATTGTCGAATCTATGAGCAAACAACCTGATTGATAACAATAACCTCTTGTAACTTTGGGCGATAAAAGTTAATATCTCGCCCGCTTTCTAATGTGGAGTGGAAAATGGCAATACGTAAGGCAATGGTCGCTGGCAATTGGAAAATGAATGGTTCAATAGAGCTAGTCAAAGATATGTCGGATGCTATAAATAGTATTAAATCATCAGAAATAGATGTTATTTTATTTCCTCCATTCCCACTTGTTTCAGCAATGATTGCAAACGGTGTTAATACAGGTGCTCAAACTGTATCTGAAAACACGCCAGGCGCTTTTACTGGTGAAGTTGATGCACAACTATTGAAAGACCTTGGCGTAAATTATGCGCTAGTTGGCCATTCAGAGCGTCGTAGTATTTATAACGAGAGCAGCGATGTTATTGCTGATAAATTTGCTAGAGCACAATCAGCAGGTTTAATCCCCGTTCTTTGTGTTGGCGAGAGTGAAACAGAGCAAGAAAGTGGACAAACAGAACATGTAGTTGCTGCTCAAATAGATGCGGTAATTAAAAAATTAGGTGTAGCAGCGCTGAAAGATTCTGTGATAGCATACGAGCCCGTTTGGGCCATAGGCACAGGTAAGACTGCATCGCCAGAACAGGCACAAGCTGTTCACAAATTTATCCGTGACAAAATTGCTTCTTTAGACAGTGATTTAGCACAAGGGCTTACCATCTTATATGGTGGAAGCGTTAACGAAAAAAATAGCGAATTATTATTTGCACAACCAGATATTGACGGTGGCCTTATTGGAGGTGCCAGTCTAAAAGCAGCATCTTTTGTTGCTATCTGTAACAGTGCAAAAGGGACCGTATAAGATGTACGAAATTTTATTAGTAGTTTATTTAGTTGTAGCTTTAGCTTTAGTTGGTATGGTTTTAATCCAACAAGGTAAGGGTGCTGATATGGGGTCTTCGTTTGGTGCAGGCGCTTCTGGAACTGTATTTGGTTCTTCAGGTGCTGGTAACTTTATGACAAAGACGACAACAAGCTTAGCAACAGTCTTTTTTGTGCTGAGTATTGTTCTAGGTAACTTAACAGCCGGTCAGATAAAACAGACTGATGAATGGGAAAACTTAGAAGCAGCACCTGCTGTAGAAACAGTGGTACCTGTTCAAGAAGATGTTCCTGTTACTTCTAACGAAGAAAGTAACTCAGACGTACCAAACTAATACAGTTTACCGTTCAGCTATTTGTTAACCTCAAACAAATAAACAAAGTGAACAAAAATTTAAAATGCGGATGTGGTGGAATTGGTAGACACGCTACCTTGAGGGGGTAGTGCTTTCGGGCGTGGGGGTTCAAGTCCCCCCATCCGCACCAAATTTAAAACCAGTAGCAGCAATGCTACTGGTTTTTTTATATCTAAAATTTGTTTTGATTGTTTTTTGCACTTTAAACGTTTGTGTACCAACAATAATTTAGGTTATGTTGTTGGTCTTTTCTACGAAAAACATATCGTGTACCCAATAATGTTTATTTTTTTGTGTTAATTTTAGTTTTTAGCTTAATTAATGATTAAAATGAGAAAAAAAACTAGAAATTTTACAAATTTAACTCACACTTATCAGTATTGAGCCGATAATATATTTAGATAACTCAAAAAGGTAAATAGTATGGCTTCAGGCTTCTCTTTTCAAAACCTAAGCATAACTAAAAAAATACATGCAATAACATGTATTGCAGTTGTTGCTTTTATAATTATGGTATTAATTAATTTTCTTGCCATAGATGATAATAGGGCTTCTTTAGATGAAATGGGGAATTCTTCATATAAAGTTGTAAAGTTAACATCAGCGAATGTAGGGCTGTTAGAAAAACTCGATGAGCTTTACACACAAGCAGTGACATTTGGTGAACAAGACTTAATAACCAAAGCTGATGACACTTACAAAACAATTGAATCAAATATAAATCTAATTAAGCAGATTAGTAATGGCTACATTAGTAATGATGTAGTGAAAGAATTAGCCGACTACGAAAAAATCTCAGCAACCATTGCTAATGGAATGGTAAATGGCACTGCCGACTTTAGTAAAATCCAGCAGCAGGCACAGTTAAAAACAAGTCTTTATGGTTCTGTGTTAGAAAGCTTTAAAGCAGCGCAACAAAAAGCTGATAATCGTTTTTTTGAATTAGTTGAAAGCACTAACACACGTTCTGATAATGCACTTACTTTAATGCTTGCTGTGTCTATCGTGTCTTTATTGCTGCTTTTGTTTATGGCTATATGGATAGCAAAAAATATTGGCTCTTCAGCAAGTGATGCAGCAAATAATTTAAGCTTATTAGCGAATGGTAAAGGGTCTTTGAGTACTCAGTTAACCGTAAATTCTAAAGACGAAATTGGCCAAGTTTCTATCAACTTTAATGCTTTTATTGCGCTATTGAAAGAAACCGTACTTGAAGTAATTGCTGTATGTGAACCTCTAATGGAAAACTCTACCCGATTAGTACAAGGCATGGAGCAGGCAGAGCGTGCAACAACCAAACAAACAACAGACGCTGAAATTGTTAAGCAATCAATGGAAGAGATGAAGCAAAGTGTGGGTGATATTTCTCAATCTGCAGCAAATGCATCACATGCCGCTGAAACAGCAGAAAAAGAAGTAGAACAAAGCCGTACACAAGTACAAATGTCAGTAAATGCGTCTCGTACATTGAGTGATGAAATTAACCAAGCAGCAACAACAATTAATAAACTTGCGGACGACACAAAAAATGTATCGCAAATATTGAATGTAATTACTTCAATTGCCGATCAAACCAACTTACTTGCTCTAAATGCAGCTATTGAGGCAGCACGAGCTGGTGAACACGGTCGTGGGTTTGCGGTAGTAGCTGATGAAGTACGAGAGCTTGCTTCACGAACCGCACATTCAACTAATGAAATACGCGAATTGTTAGGTGCGTTAACAACCGCCGCTAATGACTCGGTTACTGCGATGACCTCAGCGCGTGATATGGCTACAGATAATGCAACAGCGGCTGAAAAAACAGGTATATCAATAGAGAAAATAGCTGAGCAAATGTTAGAAATAAACGGCATGAACTCTCAGATTGCAGCCGCGACAGAAGAGCAAACATCGGTTGCAGCCATGGTTGTAGAAAATGTCTCTAATATGCATGTTTCTTTTGAAGACACTATGGACTCATTACTTGCTGTAAGGGATGTAGCTAAAAACCTACATTACTTATCAGATAACCTGCTAGATGCAACAGCCAAATTTAGAATTGAGTGATATATAGGTAAAATTAACACCAATAGAGCCTCCAAGTGGAGGCTTTTTTGTTTTGCAGGCTATTAGGTATTACCGACCTGCAATAACAGAGCAATTTAAAGTGCAAGACTGGGCGAAAACTGTACTATTTACATTGAGGAATTGGATAACAAACTTTTACCTTGCTTATTAACGCGTTTCCCATATTTTTAATAGCTTAGTTAATTAAGCCAATTGATATAACTTTTTACAGGCATAAAAAAACCACCATTTGGTGGTTTTTTAATTTACCGTTTTAAACGGTTAAAAGGTCGCAACTACTTTTACGTTGCCACTCACTTTTGCGCTATCTACGTAGCCGATAGCATCAGCATTAGCTGCTACAAAATCTATGACAGCTTGATCAGAACCTAACTTCTCGGGTGGTGTACCTTTACCTGTAAACACAAGTTTAGACCAGTAAGCATTAAGCTGGCTACCAGATTTACCTACAACTTTATCGTTAAACTCATCTGCTGCAGCGGTACCATCTTGGTTTACTGGGTTTACCTTAGTACCATCACCAAATGATTTGGCTTTACCAAGGTATATCTTCTTAATAGTATCTGCGTCTAAAGCATTGGCGTTTCCAGCGTTAACTATTACCGCAACTTCTGCAAAAGCATTAATTGAGCACAATGAAAGTGCACTAGCTAAAATTAATTTTTTCATTATTTGCTCCAATTAAAATACAAGGTCAACGCCAACAGCAACAACATCAGTTTCTGTATCAGTTACATCGTCTTCAAAGCGGCTAAAATCGATTTTAAACGCTGCAGAAGGGTGAAAGTCGTAACGCGCGCCGATAGTGTATACATTGCTTTGCGCTTGAACACCTGTCAAGGCACCGTTTATAGCTGCATTAAGGCTTGGTACTGCTGCGATAGGGTCAAAGCGAGATGCATCATGCTTATCGTCATTATCTTCATACGTAAAATGGACTATAACGTCATCCAAGCGGTAACCTACAGATGCATAATATTGTGTTTGCTCAGTCAAAATACTGTTTTCTACTTCAAATTGTGTATATTCAGCATCAAATAAGAAATTATCATAATCAATTGAGAAGCCAAAGCCGAAAAAGCTGCTGTCATCTTCGTTTATTGCAATATCGTCAGCTAACGTGTTTAAGCTGTTTGCGCGAAGTGCAGCTTCTAATCCATTTAATGCAGCGCCGCTGGGGTCTGTTCCGTCAAGTGCAAATGATGATTCAGCAATTAAATATGCAGCACGAACACTGAACCAGTCGTATGCAAGCGTCCAGTTAATGCCAGCAAAATCATTAAGCTCAGCTTGAGTTTTTTCAGTGATTGCGTCTATTTCACCATCAAAACTACCGTACATGACTTGTACTGTTGAATCCCAATCACCAAGTTGTGTATTGTGCAATAAGCTTAAACCTTCATAGGTAGAAAAAGGAATGCTATAAACAGATTGAGGCGGGCGTACCCAGCGGTAAGCGTAACCTACATCAATAAAATCTGAGTAACGGTAAAAAGGTACACGCATTTTACCCGCGCTAATTTGTAACTCGTCGCTTAGTTCATAAGTTACGTAGGCCCATTCAAATTCTGCGTCGAAATCATTCTCACCACGAGCAACAATTTGAGCTGTTGCCGTTAGTTTCTCCATTAGGTCAGCTGATAGCTGTAATGCAAAGACACTTTCGTTTTTAAATGAAATGTCATCATCATATCCATATAAGGTACTGTCGCTATCAAGGCTCTTTCCACCAACAATTGATGCAAAGCCATTGATTCGAACTTCGGCGCTAGCATAGTTTGTTGCTAAAGCCGCACATAATGCTACTGCTACAGATAGCTTTTTCATATGTATTTCCTATTAGTTAATTAGATGTTGATTCATGCGTATTATAGAAGTGAAATAGAGCTATATCTAATCAATTTAGCAAGTTAGTGATAAAAACTGATTAACTTAATGCTTTATCATTATTTTTTAAGTGGATATGCCAGGTGTTTTTAATGCAGGTTGCTGATTTTAAGTAAAATATCAAAATAAGTTTCAGCCAATTAAATTTAAGAACGTATATTTATTGCGCGAGGTTTTATGCCGTAATTGCATAAAAAGTAAATATCGCTGCAACGTGTTAATTTTTCCCCTATAAGGAACATTTGCATTTTTACCAAAAAATAAATACATAAATTCACAATTGTGTAATATAATGCCCTTCCAGAGGAAAGATGCTATCACGCATCTTTTTTTATGCCCAAAACTTACTGGTTGCACCAGTAAATGCATAATAAATAATTTACGGTATCCTTTGGAGAATATTTTGAAACTACGCAAACTCTCACAGTTAAGCCTAGCAATAGTTGCTGCCCTGACTACCTCAGTAAGTGCTGAAGAAACCAAAACAACTGCAAAACAAGATGCGTTTGAAAAAATCGAAGTTACAGCTCGTAAACGTACAGAGAGCTTGTTTGAATCTCCAACCGCTATCACATCAATTGGTGCTAACTTAATTGATAAAGCCAATATGAGTAACCTTGAAGATATTGGTAAATACGTTCCAAATTTAAACATCACACGTTACGGTGTAGGTAACGCAGCACATGCTTCGGTATTTATTCGTGGCATTGGCTTGCAAGATCACATTATTACAACCGATCCAGGTGTGGGTGTATACCTTGATGGTGTTTATTTAGGCCGTCAAATGGGGTCTAACCTATCATTGCCAAATGTTGAGCGTGTAGAAGTACTGCGCGGTCCACAAGGTACTTTATATGGTCGAAACACGTTAGGTGGTGCGGTAAACGTTATTACCAAACAACCAGGTGATGAAGGTATTTTAACAACGTCTGCAAAATTAGGTAGTCGTGGACGTATTGCTGGCGATATTTACTTCAATAACTCATTAAATGACGAAGTAAGTATGTCTGCAAGCGCGTCATACAAAACACGAGACGGTGTTGGCGAAGCGGTAAACCTAGCGAACCCAGAAAAAGAAATCGGTGAAGAAGAAGAGTTTAGCGGTCGTGTTGCTCTTAAATGGCAAGCCAATTCAGATCTTGCATTTACGTTTTCTTTAGACGGTGTTGATAACGAGTCAGGCCAATCTCCTTACACAATTGAACTGACAGAACCACTTGACCCAAATGATGTATTTAATGGTGACTTTCCATTACTTACACAAGACATGATCCCATCAGACCCAGATGATTTAGGGACTACTGTTGCTGGTATAGAGTCAACGTCATACTCTGGTTGGGGTACGTCTTTAACTGCTGATTGGGCGATTAACGATACATACACAGCTAAATTTATTTCAAGCTATCGTACATCTGAGTATGAAGGTGGCCTTGATGATGATGCATCACCTCTAAACTTATCAGAATTTCCTGAAGAAGGTGGAGCCGATCAGTACTCATTTGAGCTTCAGTTAAATGCAACATTCGACAACATGGATTTTGTTTCTGGTCTTTACTTCTTTAACGAAGATGGCTTCACTCGTTCAGGTCCTTTTGTATTTAGTCCGTTCAATACACCAAATGGCTTGTTGAATGATGGTGTTACTCCTTCATTTGGTGGCTACGGCGACTTTGAAATTAATCAAGAAACTAACTCATATGCAGCTTATATTAATGCTAGCTACGATTTAACTGATGATTTAACTGTTGGCGGTGGATTGCGTTATTCTAAAGACGAAAAAGACGCAAACGCGCAGTTCCCAACATTCCCTGTACCTAAGTTTGTAAGTGCTGATTTTGACGCGGTGACATGGGACATTAATGCATCATACCAAATCAGCAATAACATGAATGTGTATGGTCAAATTCAAAAAGGTTATCAAACTGGTGGCTTCCCACCGCGTCCATTTGGTGGACCAGATCAGTTTGTGTCGTTCGACGAAACTAAAGCGGTTAACTACGAAATGGGCTTGAAAGGCCAGGTACACGAAAACGTATCTATGATGTTAGCGGTATTTGTTACTGATTACACTGATTTAGCACTTCCGTTTTCAGATCCAACAGCGGGTGGTGGTTTTGTAACTATTGTTGAAAATGCGGGCCAATCAAAAGCACAAGGTATAGAGCTTGAAACCACCGTTGCTATCACTGACGACTTTACAATAAGAAGTGCTGTAGGTTACCTAGATTCAGAAATTACAGAGGTTGATGCCGGCGTTCAAGGTATTGGTAAAGGTGATTCACCGGCTTTAACACCTCGCTGGACTGTAATGGTTGCCCCATCATACTTTATGGATTTAGACAGCGGTGCAACAGTTGCACTTAATGCTAATTATTCATACCGTAGTGAAATGCAAGGTCAGTCAGTATATAGCCAAAGTGAAACAATTGATTCGCGTGAGTTAGTTGGTTTTAACATTTCTTACACTAACGCATATGGCGATATGGAAGTAACACTTTATGGCGAAAACGTTCTGAACGAAGTATACGATGTAGGTCGTTTACAACAATCAGGCTTTGTTGGAGTTATGAGAAGCAACGACCGTAGTGAATTTGGTTTAAAATTCAAAAAAGATTTTGAGTTATAAACTTAAATTTGCATAAAAATAGAATGTAATTTAAGCATTATATTTTATTTAGCTCAAAAGGCCGGATCAGTTTTTGATTCGGCCTTTTTAGTTTGTGCAAAGGTCTGGTTGTTCGATACAATGGCGCCTCTTAATTGCCAAATGGATTCTGTGATGAAAATTCTTGCCGATCAAAACATGCCTTTAGTTGAGCAGTACTTTTCAGGTTTTGGTGAGGTTGAACGGTTTGATGGACGTAACCTAAAACCCGACCAACTTATAGACGTAGATGTTTTACTCACACGATCAGTTACCAACGTTACCAGCGAATTATTGGCAAAAGCGAATAAGTTAAGTTTTGTTGGCACAGCTACTATTGGAATTGACCATATAGATACACAGCTGCTAAAAGAAAAAAATATCACATTTACTAGTGCGCCTGGTTGTAATGCCATTGCTGTTGCAGAGTATGTTATTAGCAGCTTATTTGCGCTAAGCCAAGAGAATGCCCGCCCACTAAACGGGCAAACTATAGGTATTGTTGGGGTAGGCAACATTGGTAGTTGTTTGGCGCAAAAGTTAAAAGCATTAAATGTAAAATTACTACTATGCGATCCTCTTAAGCATGAGCAAGGCTTACTTGATGAACATGTAGAGTTAGATGAGTTACTCACACAGTCAGATATTGTTACTTTTCATGTGCCACTTATTAAAAGTGGTGCGCATAGAACCTTGCACATGATGGATAAAGTGAGACTCAGTGCTTTAAAACCCGGTACTACGATAATTAATGCCAGCCGGGGCGATGTTATCGACAATTGTGCTTTACTTGATGTAATGCAAGGTGGTGCCAATTTAGATTTAGTGCTTGATGTATGGGAAAATGAGCCCAATATTTTGACCGATTTATTTGAACACGTTCGCTATGCCAGTGTACACATTGCAGGCCATACCTTAGAGGGTAAGGCAAGAGGTACACAAATGCTGTATCAAAAGCTATGCGAACTCAAAGGCGTTGAAGCTATGAAATCGTTAGGCGATTTTTTACCGGTACCAGCTATTACGCAGGCCACTGTTAGTTCAAGTTTCACAGAGCTAGACATAGCACGTTTAGTGCATACAATTTACNATGTACGAAGAGATGATGGGATTTTACTTCGTCATATAGAGTCTCATGGCTTTGATAGTTTACGTAAAAATTATCCTGTAAGAAGAGAATTTAGCACCTTAACCGTTAAAGGTGATGGCCCGCAACTAGCTGCCTTAGGCCAACTTGGTTTTACACTAACCAACTAATTATTAATATAACGGTGTTTTAATATCGTTTAAAGAGGAAAAAATATGTCGCAAAAATATAACGTTGCCGTACTTGGTGCTACTGGTTTAGTAGGGCGTCAAATTATCGAAACATTAGCAGATCGTAAATTTCCGGTTGATCAGCTATTTTTGCTTGCGAGCAGCCGCAGTGCAGGTGAAGATATTAAGTTTCGTGGTGAGACAATTGAAGTACAAGACGTTGAAGGCTTTGATTTTAGCCAAGCGCATATTGGATTGTTTTCTGCCGGTGGCAGCGTTTCAGAAAAATATGCCCCAATTGCAGCAGACGCAGGGTGTATAGTCATCGATAATACTTCACACTTCAGAAATGACTTTGAAATTCCACTTGTCGTACCGGAAGTAAACGCCTCAAGTTTAGCTGATTTTAGAAATCGCAACATTATTGCAAATCCTAATTGCTCAACTATTCAAATGATGTTGGCATTAAAACCAATTTACGATGCGTATGGTATCGACCGCATTAACGTATCGACCTACCAAGCGGTGTCAGGCGCAGGGAAAGAAGCTGTTGATGAGTTAGCAAAGCAAACTGCTAATTTGATGAATGCACGCCCAATGGATAATGAGATATTTCCAAAGCAAATAGCGTTTAATGTTATTCCTCAAATAGATAGTTTTGAAGATAATGGCTATACCCGCGAAGAGATGAAAATGGTAAACGAAACGCACAAAATATTGGGCGACACAACAATTGCCATAAACCCAACATGTGTGCGTGTTCCAGTGTTTTTTGGCCATTCTGAATCTATTAATATTGAAACACGTATGCAATATGACTTTGAACACGTTAAACAGCTGCTAAATGATGCGCCTGGTGTTGAGCTAATTGACGATGAAGGTGATTACCCAACCGCAGTATCAGATGCCAGTGGTAACGATACTGTATATGTAGGGCGTTTACGTGCTGATATTTCACACCCTCATGGCTTAAATATGTGGGTTGTTAGTGATAATACTCGCAAAGGCGCGGCAACTAATAGCGTTCAAATAGCTGAAGAATTAATAGCAAACTACATGTAACATTTTTGAATGTTAAATACTCTTTAAAAGCGGTAAGCACAATGTGTTTGCCGTTTTTTGTTTAAGAGGAGCGTCACTTTTTTGCCGCTTTTTGTAATATTTAATAAAGTTACTGATAATACTCAATAAATTAATATTAATAATGTGTTGTTAAGGCATTTCTTTTCAATGTGTTGCAATGGATATTGTGCCTTAAGTGGTTTATAGTTTGTAATTGGAATAGAGCTTGCAACAAAAATAGATTGTAATAACAAATGTGAGTCAGTCATTAGGCTGATAAGGCAAGAGCAATCAATGTTTACACACTTAGTTTAGAGTGCTTTGTAACATTTAGACATTAAAGGATCAGCATGCGCGGTTTGGCTATACTTTTAATATTAGCGTCTGCACTAGTAGTAACGCCTGTATATACACAAGATAGTACCCAATTAAAGGGGCCTAAAGGCGTTGACTATGGTGCTCAAGGGCGATCTATTGGTCCGATTAAACCTACCGATACACTTTGGCGTATAGCTGTAAAAGTACGCCCAGATAATTCAGTAAGTATTTATCAAGTTATGCAGGCCTTGTATAACAAAAACCCCGACTCATTTTTAGATCAAAACCTCAATCATATGCGAAGTGGGGCTTACTTAAAAATACCTACTTTATCTGAAATTAGACGTGTGAACACTCAACTTGCTAGGCAGCGTTCTGAGCAAGACGACGAGTTGTGGGAAAAGAAAAAAAACGGAACACTTACACAGACTGAAATAACAACGGCTCAAACACAAGTTACACAAGCACGTAAAGTTGATGTAGACGACGCCAAAAAAGAATTACAACAAGAAATAAAAGAGATCAAAACAGACCAAACTAATAAGTTAGTTGAGTTACAGCAGCAATTTAAAAGTTCAGTAACAAATGTTGAAGAGATTTTAGTTGAAAATAATAACCTTAAAAAACAACTAACTGGAATTTCTAAAGAGCTCGAAAATGTTCGCCAACAATTAGGTCAAGACAGTGAAATACAGCTGCAGTTAAAAGAATTAATACTTAAACAAAACGAAATAATTGCTCAGCAAAAAGCAAAAGAGGTAGAACCTGAAAGCGATTTTGACCTGCTTGCGCTTTTATCTAATCCCATAGTTCTTGGGCTATTAATGTTTATTCCTGGCTTATTGATTATTTTTGGTATTGTTATGTTTTTGCGTAAAAAAGCAAATAGCCAAGAAGAGCCTCAAGAAGATGATGAGTTTTTACCGCAAACGCCAACATATTCAAATGATGATGTATCAGACCCACTTGATGATCCTATTATTCCAGACCCACTTGATGATTTGAGTGTGCAGTTAGACGATCATCTTGAAGACGATATGCTTTCTGATGATGATTTATTAGAAGATGATACAGACGAGCTTGATGAATCTGACAATCTTCTTGATCAAGATGAGTTAGAAAGTTTACTCAGTGACGATATTGTTTTTGACGATGAAAGTGACGAAGACGATGAAGTTGACATTTTTATGCAGCAAGGGTTTGACGACACTGCTGATGATAGCTTAGACGACATTGATTTAGATTTAGACCAAGAACCGTCTGGAACTGATGATATTTTAAGTAATGATGACTTAGACAGTTTATTTGACGAAGATGACAGCCTACCTGAGTTTGACTCACCAACAGAAAAAGAACCAGACAATGACAGTTTAGAATCTAACGATGAAATGGCGGCACTGAGCGAAGAGCTGGCGACCGATGATTTTGATATAGATGATTTACTTGATCAAACTAGCGCCGAACCAGAAGTCACAGCGGATAAAACTCCTGGAGAAGATGACGATTTTGACTTAGATGACATTGACAGCTTAATTGATGAAGCTGGCGATGATTCAACGCAAGAAATTACAGCCGATGCGTTAGTTGAAGAAAGCGATGACTTTGACTT
>NZ_LODI01000019.1:3328-56615 GCF_001468485.1 Pseudoalteromonas sp. H71 | reverse complement strand
TTTCAAGTTCATGGTTTTTGGCAAGTGCAATCCACCGTTGTAGTGTTGAATAGCCGACGCCTAAATCATCTGCAATATCTTCTATACGAACATCATCACATTGAGATAGTGCTTTTTCAACAGCTTGTACTTTAAATTCGTGTGTAAACCGACGACTCATTTTATCTACCTCTCTTAAAAGTTAGAGGCGACAACTATCCTGACACAGGGGGATACAGGCTTTGAAAAAAAGTATCCTTGGATGTAGTCACAATTTAACTGTTTCAGTAACAAATATTGTTTTTGATCTTCTACGCCTTCAGCAACGACTTCTACATTTAAGTTATGAGCCATTGTAATAATAGCTTTTACCAGAGCAATGCTGTTTTCATTTGTTTCTATGTCTTGTATAAACGAGCGATCAATTTTTAGTATGTCGATATCTAGCCGTTGTAAATAAGCCAGTGATGAATACCCTACACCAAAGTCATCAATAGCAACATCTATCTGAAATTCACTTAGGTGCTTTAACTGTCTTTTAAACTCTGCGTCAGTACCCATTAAAGTATTCTCTGTTACTTCAATTAAAATTGAGTGTGCGGGTAAGTTATATTGCTTACTAGCCTGTATCCATCCACCAACCCATTCTCCTGAACGATCAATTTCAAGTGGTGAGGTATTGACGCTTACTTGGATCAGCTTATTTGAAAGTGTATTAAATAAAATACAGTCTTGTATTGCTTGAGACTCAACCCATTTACCAATATCAGTTATTAATCCATTTTTTTCTGCTATGGGTATGTAGAAAGTAAAATCAGGGGATAATCTACAGCTCAATGTTAAACATTACGTGGTACAACATCCTCACTGATTTTAGAGCTTGGAGATAGCTAATCATCCAAAGCCTCAAGATACAGGTGGTCAATAAAATTTGGCCACAGTTTTAGAATCTTGATATCTAACCTCAGATTTATTTGGCGCTATACCCTAGTTCTGTACTTAGGTTATTAAAAGGTTGCCAAGTGGCGACTATATCAACCCCGTTAGTTGTTGTTTCACCCTCTGAGACAATATCAAGGTCAACACGGGTTTGAGTAAGCGCAAATGCGGCTTGTTCAAATTGACCGAGTTGAAAAAAACGTATCGCGGGCAAAAACTGATTAGGATCGGTGTTAAATCTAATTGCAGCTATATTATCGGCATCGGTATGAAATGCAGAAAAGTCCACAGAGGTGTTTTCACTTTCAAAGCGGTAGCCCAACTCGTATGAAACATAATTTTCTGATTCAACGTTGTCGTTGCCATTGAGGAAAGTTGCAATCGCATATTCATCAATAGCTCTAATCCCAGCACTTCCTCCGAGCGCCTCTTCTACAACCGTGCCATTCACTTTATAGTCATCATTAAACTCTATAAGGGTTGGTGTACGAACACTTCTAGATATGGCTCCCCAAATTAGGTGGTTTTCTTGTGGCTTATAAATAACCCTAGCTGATGGTTGGTTTTCCCAACCAGTTAAGTCATTGTGATCGAGCCTAGTGCCAATAATAAGGTCTAGAGAGTTAGGTATTACATTGTATTGAGCCTGAAGTAACCCGCCATACTGTTGTAGGTTGTTAAGGTTTTTATCACTGTCTAAAAATAGGCTCTCGTCAAAAGAGATATTGTTATACCTATAATTTAGCCCCCAATCTAGCTGCAAAGAGTTATATAAAAAGTTCATTTGGTAGTCTATGTCTATAGATTCAAAATTTTCTTTTATATAGGTCTGATTACCACTTTGTTTCAACCACGATATCTGCAACATTTGATTGGCATCTGGTGATATTCTATTTTCAAGGCGCGCCATAACACGCTAATCTGTGCGTGATAAGTCATCCGAAAATAAAACGTTTTTATTAGTTGCGTCAATGACTCCACGAAAGTTTTGGCCAAGGTTTGAGTGAGTAACGTCGCCTTGAACCAATGCCGACCAATCATCGCTAGGTGTAAAGTCAGTACGAAAGCCAAAAGAATGTTGTTTTGCTGTGTCGGTAGGCTCTAACGAAATTCCTTTTTTTGATTCATTGGCATTTTTTACATGGCCATGAATACGATAGCTTCCTTTATTAGCTAAATCGTTACCATAGCGTACATTGGTATTAATGTTTATTTGATTACCCGTAGTAGCATTTGCATAGGCCCCACGGGTATCAATACTGTTTTTAGTAATAATATTGATAACACCATTATTTGCATTTGTGCCCCACAATAAGCCGCCTTGACCGCGAATAACTTCTATTCGTTCTATATCATAAAGTGGGACGTTAAGTGTTTCCCAGTAGACAGCAGCAAATTTAGGTGTATATAAGCTTTGCCCATCCACCATAACTAAAAGTTTACTTGAAAATCGAGACGCAACACCGCGCGAAGAAATTGCCCATTGGTTATTATCAAGTTGCCTAACGATAAGACCTGGCACCATTTTTAGCGCTTCAGGTACTGAGTTTGCACCCGACTTATATATTTGTTCTTTGCTTAATACATAGATTGACGAGGCGGTATTAAATGCAGACTGTGCTCGCTTCATTGCAGACGTTACTTACACATCCATTTCCATTAATGCGCTAAGGTCTAGCTCTGTGTCTTCAAAAGGGTCTGCAATCACAAGCGGCGATAATAATAAAAATGGCCATAGTGATTGATACGAAAATTTCACTAAGGATCTCCTACCTAGTCAAAGATTATATAAGCGAGGTTGCTTTTTAAAACATTACATTAACATCGTAAAAGCTTTAAACATAGAAAATACGTTATCGTCATTAATAAAAATCGAGACTACTTTTATTCGTATATCATTAGCTCATATAGCAATTTTGGTTAAAATAACATCATTACTAAGTGTAGGTTTAAATGATTGATTATATATTATCTTATAACGAAAGTATTAAGCCCATGTTTGATTGCTTTTTGCCACCTAAATCAGGTTGTTTCGCATAAAAATGCTTTGATAAATTAAAATGATGGTGATCCCTAATGGTGGCGTAATTAAATTTATTCTCAATAAAGCTTATCAATACTGGTTCAGGGTTAAAAAATAAATTAATCTTGCTGCATTTAACGATTATCAGAATATTATATGAGTTTTATTTTTTCTGCACTGCTAGCTAGTCTTCCTGTTTTACCTGAGCCCGTTGCAAACAATGCCGTAGCTAAGGTTACAGTACAAAACCAAAGCTACTTTTTAAGTTTTATGGGGCTGGGTAAAAACAAACAACATACCGATGTACACAACAAGGTGTTTTCTCTTAAATTAGGTGAGGGCGCATGGCAGCAGCAAGCGAGTGTGCCTTCAAGTTTGCCACTAAAAGGGCGCTTAGCAAGTACTGCTGTGGGCTTAGGTGAATACGCCTATGTATTTGGTGGTTATACGGTAGATAGCGACCATACTGAAATTTCAAGTCCCGATGTTTACCGTTTTGATATAAAAAGCAATACATACAAACACCTTGCAAGCATGCCAGTACCGGTAGATGACAGTGTAGCGCTGAGCTACAAAGAGCGCTACATTTACCTGATTAGCGGCTGGCATAACGATGGTAACGTAAATTTAGTACAGGTATACGATACCCAAACCAACACATGGCAACAGGCATCACCTTTTTTAGGCGAGCCTGTATTTGGCCAAGCAGCTGCTATTAGTGGTAACACTATTGTTATATGCGATGGCGTTAAAACCCAAGCAAACCCAGATTCACGCCGCTCGTTTACAGGTGTTGCGCAGTGTTTAAAAGGCACAATAGATGCTAACAATGTGCAAAAAATAGATTGGCGCACGTTACCTCATCCTACAGGTGAGTCGCATTACCGTATGGCTGCTACAAGTTACAATGGCAACATTTACATGATGGCTGGTTCTAACAACCCCTATAACTATAACGGCATTGGTTATGATAAAAAGCCAGCACCGGCAAGTAAACACGTGTGGCGTTTTAATATTGAGCAAAATTCATGGCAAGTTTTATCGCCTTTAGCCGCAGGCACTATGGATCACCGCGGGCTACTTGAGCACAACGGGGCTTTATATCGTGTTGGAGGTATGAACAACCAACAACAAGTAATAAGCGATGTAACAGGTTATGAGGTAGCAAAGTGAATACGCTTTATATTACAGGCGCAGGGGTAAGCGCTGCTAGTGGTATACCTACTTTTAGGGGCGAAGATGGCTTTTGGACTATAGGCAGTAAAAACTATACGCCTATGGAAATGGCCACGCGTGCTATGTATCAAAACAATCCGCGCGAGTTTTTAGCCTGGTATTACAACCGCTTTGCAACGTATCGTAACCATGGCCCTAACGAGGTACACCATTGGCTGAGCGATAAAAACTTAATAACCCAAAATATAGATGGGCTTGATGGCAAAGCGGGTAATAACAATTATATTGCTATACATGGCAGGCTCGATCAAATGACGTTATTTCATGAACAAGGCGAAGCAGTTAAACCGCTAGTGACCCCATGGGATAGCGTAGACGAAAGCCGCCTGCATGACTCTCTTTTTGAGCTATTTAATATTCAAAACCAAACGCCTGAGTTAAACCATTCATTTAAGCCCTTTGTTTTATTATTTGATGAATACTACACCGAGCTTTACAGAATAACCGAAGCACAGCAGCGTATGCTCAATGCCGATAAAATTGTATTTATAGGCACCTCATTTAGTGTCAATATCACTCAAATGGCAATTGAAATAGCTCGTACTTACAGCATACCTATTGAGGTGGTAGATCCTAGTCCCGCGCATGTTTTACACCCAAATGTAAGCTATAAAAAAATGACTGCACTTGAGTATATCCAGCATTGCTAATTTATTTATGTAATTTAAAACTTACAAATAAATACATAAAAATATGCGTTTTGTTAACCCCAGTGATACATGTTGTTTTATAATGAAACTGTAAACCGAAATCGTTTAAAATAACATGACCTAAGAGAGTTACATGAGTGATTTAACTGCAATAGCCAATTTATCAATATTATTAGTAGAGCCGTCAGAGGTTCAGCAAAAACTGATAATCAAATCACTAACTCAATGTGGTGTAACGCAAGTAGAAACTGCAAGTAATCAAGCGCAAACGTTAGCATTGCTAGAAAAGTATCACCCAGATTTAGTTATTAGTAGCATGTACCTAGCCGATGGTACTGCAGATTCTCTGTTACAAAATATTCGCTCAAATCCGCGCACAGAAAGCCAAGCGTTTATGTTAATCTCGAGCGAAAGAAATAAAAAATACCTTGAGCAATTAAGGCAGTCGGGCGTATTAGCTATTTTACCTAAACCATTCAGTGCAGATGCAATTACACGCGCATTAAAAGCAACGCTCGATATAATTACAGAAGAAGAGGTAGAACTAGAGCACTTTGATGTCACACTTTTACGTGTACTTGTTGTTGATGATAGTCGTTTTGCGCGCAAGCATATTATTCGTGTGCTTGCTGGTATGGGAATTCCAGCCCCGGTTGAAGCAGAAGATGGTAAACAAGCAATTGAAAAACTTAACGAGCAGTCGTTCGACTTGATTATTACCGACTATAACATGCCGGAAATGGATGGGCGTGAGTTAACCGAAACAGTACGTGGCTCAAATGCTTACTCGCATATTCCTATTTTAATGGTGAGCTCAGAGGCAAACGACACCCATCTAGCTAATATTGCGCAAGCGGGCGTTGATGCCATTTGTGATAAACCGTTTGAACCCGCAACAGTGCGAGATTTACTCTTTAAAATAATGTCGTGATAAACATTTTTTCATCACATGTATTTAAAATGAGTGCAAAAATAACAGCACTCGTTTTTAAATACTTTTACATTTTCCCTAATCTATAAATAAGCAGCGCTGTTTTAGCGGTGTTTTTATTTAAACTGGTTAAATCGGCGGTTTCGTTTTTAGTGTGCGCGCCACTTCCCATTAGTCCTAGGCCATCAAGCGCCATATCAACATGGTTTGCAGCAAACGAAATATCAGCAGCGCCGGCATTACGAGGGTTTGCAGCCACCACTTTGTTATAGCCTAAGTCTTGGCTTGCTTGGCTATACAGTGCAAGCAGCTTTTTATTACCTTCGGTGAGTCCCATTGGTGGGTAGCCGTCTTCAAAAATAAGCTCAGCTTGGCTGCCATTTAAGCTTTTAGCCACTATTTGCTGCATCACTTTTTTAGCGCCTTCTACCTGCTTTGGCGAAAGCGCACGTAAATCACCCGCTACATGCACGGTTTGCGCAATTACGTTACTTTTACCAAACGCCGTGGCTGACGAGTTAGCACTATCGTAATCGGCATTTGTACCGCCTACAATAAGCCCCGGGTTAAAGGTTAAATTAGGTTGCGTGGCAAGTTGCTCTCTAAAGTCATTTAAAATACGCGACACCTCGTAAATAGCGCCATAGCCCACACTTTCACTAAATATTTGCGACGAATGAGCTGCATTGGCCGTTACATTTAACGTCCAGCCGGTATAGCCACGGCGCGCTGCCATCGCGGTTTTAATATTGTTATCGCCGTTCTCAAAGCCAAGCGCGACATCTGCCCATATTGCGCCATCAACAATAACTTGCTTAGATAAACTAAGTGGGCGACCGCTGCTTTCTTCATCGCCCGTAAGCAGTACTTTAATGCTTACGTTTTCAAGTAAATTAAGGGCTTGTAAGCTTTTAAGGGCGGTAATTATAATAGTGTTACCGCCTTTCATATCGGCTACACCTGGGCCGCTCGCGGTGTATTCATCAATTTGTTTGTAGGTCGTAAAGTTATCGTGTTTGGCAAACACCGTATCTAGATGGCCGATCATCAGTATTTTTATTGCATCGGGTTTTTTACTCTCATGCGTAGCGAGTACATGCCCAGCACGGTTAAACGCGCTGCCATCTAACCACTCGACCTTAAAACCAATCGCTTTTAGTTGCTCGCTTGCAATAGCGCCTACTTTTTTTACGCCGTCAATATCAAGCGAGCCGCTATTAATGTTTACCGCTTGTTCTATTTCACGCTCGTTTTTATCAAGCGCCGCATGGCTTGTAAGCGAAAGGGTACTCGCAAGGATAAATATAAGGGCTTGGCTAAATTTTAAAAGTGACATAACAGCCTAATAAGTGAGAAATAAGATTATTTAATATGAAGTAAAAATACAGAGTATTCAATAGAAGTAGCTTGGAGTTACTTTAAACTCAGGGTTTAAAGTTGGCATGATGACCATAGTTAATATAGTTTTCTCTACAGAACTACGATGAAATGTTTCTATTTTTCAGTAAGCAGTAAATTATACCAAACATAATATTTATGGTTGGTAATAACTCACAGTCTTTGCTATTAATAGAACTACACAAAATAGGGACATTTTACTTAAGAATAAGAATGACCTCTGATAATACAGTTTACTAAAAAGGATTATGTATGCCCATAGAGTTAAATGAAACATTAGTTGTAGGGATATCTGCTACAGCACTATTTGATCTTTCTGAATCAGCTGAAATTTTCAAACAAAAATCAAAATTAGATCCTGATTCCGCTATTGATGAATATCGAAAACACATGCTCGAGAGAGAGGATGAACCATTAGAAGATGGAACAGGTATGTCACTTGTAAGATCTCTTCTTAATTTAAATGACCATTTAGACAAAGGTGATAGTACACCTATTGTTGAAGTTGTTGTTATTTCAAGGAATAGCCCAGAAACTGGTTTCAGAGTATTAAAAGAAATCCGAAGACGAAATTTACCTATTACTAGATCTGCATTCATTGCAGGTGAAAAAAGCTCTATTTATCTAGATGCTTTTTATGTGGATTTGTTTTTAACTACAAATGAAGAAGATGCGCAAGATGTTATAGATAGTAAAGTATGCGCATCAGCATTAGTTAAAGCTCCTCCTAAAAATGCGAAACCGTTAGATGAACAACAAGTTAGGTTTGCCTTTGATGCTGACGCTGTCTTATTTAATGAAACAAGTGAGTTAGTAAATCAAACAGAAGGACTGGAAAAATTTTGGTCAAATGAAGATGAAAATCAAGATATCCCACTTCCTGATGGACCCTACGCGAATCTATTGAAGAAATTATCAAAGGTTCAAGAAAGATTACCAGGTCGTATTGAATATTCTCCTGTTAAGTTAGCTGTAATGACTGCGCGTAATAGTCCTGCTGAGATGCGAGTAATAAAGACGCTGAGAGCATGGGATGTTTATATTGATCAAGCGTTCTTTCTTGGTGGACTTCAAAAAAGTCGATTTTTAAAGGCATTTAAGCCACATATATTTTTTGATGATCAAGACTCGCATCTCGACCCTGCGGCCATTGATATTCCATGTGCTAAAGTGTTGTATCCTAGCAACTCCCCTTTGAATAAGCTAATTGAAGATCGAGTTAATAAGAGCAAAGAAAGCAAATCAAAAAAGGAAAGCGTTTAGCTGTGATTGCAGCTAATAAGCTATTCAAGCGAGATAAAATGATCGTTTGAGCTAATTATAAATAATTATTCTGAGTTCAGCATATACGACTCTTATTAGTTGAGATTAACATTAGGAAAAGTCAGGTTTAACATCATTGGCATTAAACCTGACAGCTCAAACTGAACCAATCAACGTTAGTTAGTTGGCATTAAATAAATCTCGCGTACGCTGTTGCGCTGGTTTGCTTCTATTGCAAACAATACCGCGTCGGCTACATCTTGCGGGTCGAGTTTGTCGGGCTTAGCTTCATCAAAAAATGGGGTGTTTACCATGCCTGGGGCTATGGTGGTACAGCGGCCATTCCACTCGCTCATTTCTTCAGCCAAGTTTTGCCCAAACCCGTAAGCAAACCATTTAGTTGCACCGTAAATAGAGCCTTTAATTGGCTTACGGCCAGCGGCTGAGCTGGTTAATATAAAATGACCTTTGTTTTGGCGTAAATGTGGCAGTGTTGCTTTTGTCGTCCACAGCAGAGCTTTAATGTTTATGTCTATCATGGCTGACCATTCATCAGGGTCACCCTTTTCGGTGCCTGCGGTTGAAACGCCCATACCTGCATTGGCAAATGCGGCATCTAGTCGGCCAAATTTTTCGAGCCCTTTTGTTACTACGTTTTCAAGCTCGGTAAAGTCGGTGGCATCTGCGGGTACACTCAGTGCGTCATCTTCACCTAATGATTGTACTAATTTAGTTAATTTGTCTTCGCTTCTGGCTGTAAGTATTACTTTGTGGCCGTTATTAACCAGTGTTTTGGCGGTTGCTTCACCTATGCCACTTGAAGCACCTGTAATGAGGACTATTTTTTCTTTCGCCATTATTACTTCTCCTATGGTTACCTATTCAAAATTATAGAAATTCGATTAGTTAAATAATGCATTGAGTAAGATTTACCATAGCAGGTTGAGGTTAACCTAAATTGAACATACAGCGGCTCATTTAATACTTTAATTTTGCCGTGTGTATAAAAAATATAGGTTAATTTTATTTATGGCTATATACTCGCGCGGCTTTTTGTTAACGCGTCTGTTTTTTGTTCTTGCGTTGGATTAAATCGGCACTAAATAGAGTGAAAATAATCCTGTAGGGTCAACAGGTACTTGGTCGTTAACGTTAAATTATGAGCTAAAACTAATTGGGCTCATTTTAATTTTGCTGTGTGACAGCTTTTTATCGGAACAAATATGAAAGATAAACTTATTGTGTTTTGGCAAAGCCATTCAGAAACTATCATCACTTTAGGTTACAAAGTGGTATTAGCCTTGGCTATTTTAGTTGCGAGTGCACTTATTGCGCGCTCGGTTAAAAAAGCGATTAAAAACTCTAAGTCGCCATTAAAAAAAGTAGACGAAACGCTACTACCGCTGTTATCGAGCATTGCGGGGTATTTAGTTTACATAATTGCAGGGCTGTTTATTTTAGATATTTTTGGCGTTAATACGGCAAGTTTAATAGCGTTAATGGGCGCGGCGGGTTTAGCGATTGGTTTGGCGCTTAAAAACACGCTGAGTAATATTGCCGCTGGCATTATGTTACTAATACTTAGGCCATTTAAAATAGGCGACTTTGTAGATGCGAGCGGTACGCTTGGCACAGTAAAAGAAATAAACTTATTTACGACCATTTTTAAAACCACCGATGGCCTGTATATCGCATCGCCTAACGGTAAAGTGTGGGGCGGCAACATTAAAAACTTTACCCGTAACGGTAAAAGGCGCATGGATATAGTGGTGGGAATTTCGTACGCCGACTCTATTGATGTTGGTTTAAATGTACTTAAAGAACTCGCCGAATCAGAAAGCCGACTACTTGCAGAGCCAGCACCTAAAGTAATGGTTACCTCAATAGGCGAAAGCGCGGTGAACATTCAATTACGTGCATGGACGGTAAACGGCGATTACTGGCAAACCGTGTGGGATTTAAATAAACGCGTTAAAGAAGCTATAGAAGGTGCAGGGCTGAGTATTCCGTTTCCGCAGCGTACTTTGCATATATCTGAGTCGATGGCATCGGCAGTAACGGTTAATAAAGATATTTAAACACTATTAGCATAAATAAAAATAGCGAGCCAAGGCTCGCTATTTTGGTTTCAAAAAATTTAACGCGCTAATTGAAAGTCGTATACTGAACCCAAATTAAGCAGTTGGGTTAACTCATCTAGTGCTTGGTAACTTTCGTAGAGTAAAGCAGGGTCAGCGAAGTCGTTTGCACCTAATTTATCGCGGTAGTTACGTTTAGCCCAATCACAAAGCTGAGTGTATTTAGTATCGGTTAAAATAACCTCTGGGTTTACTGCACTTAGCTCTTGTTGGTTAAGGGCTACACGTAAACGCAGGCAGGCAGGGCCGCCGCCATTTTGCATGCTTTGGCGCAGGTCAAAAAACTGCACTTGGTTTACTGGGTTATCGGCTAAAATCATTTCTTCAATGTAGGCGTTTACTGCGCTGTTACGTTGGCACTCTTGTGGCGCTACTAATAGCATTGAGCCATCGTCTAGGCTTACTAATTGGCTATTAAATAAGTAACTGCTTACTGCATCGCTAATGCTTACTTTGTCAGTAGGTACTTCAATTATGCATAGCTGTTTGCTGCCGGTGTAGGCATCGCGAATTTCTTGCAGGGCGTCTTGTTGGTTTAAAAATGCTTGCTGGTGGCAAAGTAGTACGTTTTCATTCCCTACTGCAATTACATCGTTATGAAACACGCCTTGGTCTATTACGTCGGGGTTTTGCTGCAGTAAAATTTGGCTCGATTCTTTTAAATTATGCAAACGACAAATAGCTTCTGAGGCTTCAAGTGTTTGCCTTGCAGGAAACTTAGCCGGTTTTGGTAGTTGGCTGTTAAAGGCACTTGCGCCAAATACAAACATTTCTAGGCCTTGCTCGCCGTGGCTGTCGCAAAGTCGGGTATGATTTGCAGCGCCTTCGTCGCCAAAAAAGCCTTGATCAGGTAAATGAGTATGGTGTGTAAAATAACTATCGTTATTAAACATGGCTTTTAATAAGCGGGTAGTGGTAGCAGGCTCTAGCGAGCGATGAAACTTATTGTTTAAATTAGCTGAGGTAAAATGCACTTTGCCATCGAGGGTATCTGGCGAAGGTGAAACAGTAGCAGCATTGGCGGTCCACATTGCAGAGGCCGAATAACACGCACGTAATAAAATAGGGTCGGCTTTAAATGCTTTATGAATGACTTGTGCGTCGTTACCGGTAAAGCCTAAACGACGAAGCACGTTTAAATCGGGGCGAGCGTGGGGCGCAAACACACCTTGTGTTAGGCCTTTATCGTGCATGGCTTTCATTTTTTCTAGGCCCTGTAATACGGCCTCTTGCGGGTTTGAAAAGCTTGTCGCGTTATTTAATGAGGCAACATTACCATACGATAAACCGGCATAGTTATGGGTTGGGCCCACTAATCCATCAAAATTCACTTCTAAGGCGCGCATACTTTTTCCAAAAATAATTAATATATAACAACCATACAACGCAATAGCTGCGCTTGCAAAGCGTATAGTCATTGGTTTTAAATATTTAATTTAATACGTTGTATTTAGTAGAAAGGTTTTATTTTATAGGTAGGGTGTAAAATTAAATAATGTACAAAAATGCAGTTGGGCTTATTTGCACAGCTTACGCTGCGTTTTTGTACATTACCGTGTTACTTAACATAGGCACGTTCTTTGTCGGCAGTAGTATGTGTATTGGTTGGCTCGTTTACCTGCCAAACGCTAATGTCTAAACGCCACAAAAGATAAAGGGTATGGTAAAAACTGATCATGGTTATTCCTTATTGAATCACTAAACACGTGTTTAATTAAGGAAGAATTGTGCCAATGTTAAGTTGAATATTTTATGAATATAAATCAGCTATTTGCTTTATTTGTGCAATTAAACTAGCACCAAAATAGGTAAAAATAGTCAATATTTGCACTTTTTTGGATCATAAAAACAACTCAGCCCTGCAAAAAGTAAGCGGGGCTGGTTGAAGTAAAATACAAGCATAAGCGTGTTTAACGACCAACTTGCCCTTTTACTATTGGTTTGAACGACATGACTTTAAATTTACCGTGGCTCTCGTTTTGACCATTATTTAATACTGGCGAATGATGTAGGTCGTTAACGGTAAAATATATTTTATGATCGGCGCCATAGCTAAAGCCATCTGGCCAGCTTAAGCGCTCGTCTTTAAATAATACCTGGTATTTACCACTTGGTTTTACTACGCCAATTGCGCCGTTGGTTATGTCGGTAACATACACATTGCCGCCGCCATCAACAATAATACCGTCGGAAATTGGCTTGGTGCCGTAACGCGTTACTTTACTCTCAAGAGCGCTTGCGCTCAGGCTTTTATTGTTAATATCGCTTGTGGCAATACGGTAAACCGACGTGCCAGACATAGAGCCAAAGTAAAGCCATTGTTCGCTTGGGTCGAGTGTGATTGGGTTTACGCCTAAACGTGCTGGCTGTCCGCCTAGTTTCATGGTGCGCCCTTCAATGACCATGTCGATGTTTTCGGCTGTACTGTATTGGCTATTTTGTAATACTCTGCGCGCCTCACCAGTTTTTAAATTTACGGTAATAATAGCGGCTTGGCTGCCTTGTGCGGTGTCGGCAATGTATACAACACCGTGTTTATTATCGATGACTAAATCGTTTAAAAACGAGGTGTCGGTAATGGTGGGTTTAGCTAAGTAAATTATTTTATGCAGCTGCTCTTTATGGGTATCCCATCCGACTAAACGACCAGCATGATCAGGGCCTGATGTATCAAGCATCCATAACACGCCATCGGCTGATACATTTATGCCCAGTACATCGTAAAACCCTTTGCCGTTATTATACGCGTATGCCCATTCTTCATTAGGGTAGGGTTGGGTGGTGCCATCGCTTAATAGCTCCATAATTTTTTGTTTTTGGCCGTAAAAACCATGTACCGACAAAAACTTACGACCCGATGGCGTAATAGCAATGTTACCCGGTGGGTGTTGCGCGTCGAAAGTGGCGAATGTTTTTAAATCAGCATTTTGATTAGCAGTATTAGCAAACACACTGCTGGTTAAAAACGCGGTGCTGCAGGCTGCAACTAAAAGTATTTTTTTAATCTCGATCATGTTTAAAAGCCTTCTAAAACAAGTTTACCGCGTGAGGTGTGCGATTCTAAAATTTGGTGTGCTTTATATAAATTAGCGGCGTTAATTAATCCTAAATTTTGCCCAAGCGTGGTTTTAAGTGTACCTGCGTCTATCAGCTCACTAATTTCATTAAGTAAGGTGTGCTGCGCTGTTATATCGGTTGTAGTAAATAGCGAGCGGGTAAACATAAACTCCCAATGCACCGATATACATTTTTGCTTAAATTTTAAAATATCGAACGATGTTGGGTCGTCTATTAGCGCAAATTTACCTTGGGGTTTAATACATTCCACTATTTGGTCTTGGTATTGGTCGGTATGGGTTAAGCCAATAACGTAATCAAACTCAGCTAAACCTAGTTCTTTGCGCTGCTCGTTTAAGTTTTTAGAATGATTGAGCACGTGATCGGCTCCTAACTCTTTAAGCCAAGTTACGCTTTGCTCGCGTGATGCAGTACCAACCACGTTTAGCCCAGTAAGTTGCTTGGCAAGCTGTACTAAAATAGAACCAACGCCACCTGCGGCGCCAATAACTAAAATAGATTGCTGAGTATTTTGTTTATTTTTAGGCACTTGCAGGCGATCAAACAGCATTTCGTAGGCGGTAATGCTGGTTAGCGGTAGCGCTGCGGCTTGTGCGTCGGTTAATGTTTTAGGCGCACGCCCTACAATACGCTCATCAACTAATTGAAATTGCGCATTACTGCCTTGGCGCGATAAATCGCCGGCGTAAAATACACGATCCCCCACATTAAATAACGAAACCGACTCGCCAACGGCTTTTACAACGCCTACGCCGTCCCAGCCTAATACTTTGTAGCCTTGCTCTGGCGCTACATTGGCACGTATTTTTGTATCTACAGGGTTTATTGAAATAGCATTTACTTCAATAAGTAGGTCGTGCCCGGTGGCGGTTGGGGTATCAAGTTCAGTTGCTTGTATAGAGCTGGGTGTAAGCGTTTTAGAGTTTTTGCTGTAGCCAAATGCTTTCATGTGGGTTCCTGATGATTTTAAGTACTTTTTAATATGTAAGCACTATAGCTCAGTTGAAAAATAGAAAAAGACATGAAAAACTAAAGCACTTTCAAATTTAAATTGAAAATATGCGATCATTTAACGATATTCAAACTTTTATAGATGTGGCTAGTTGCGCCAGCATTTCTGAAGCCGCACGGCAAAACGCGCAAACTCCAGCGGCGGTAAGTGCCGCTATTAAACGCCTAGAAAAAGATTTAGGAAACGTGCTGTTTATTCGCTCTACCCGCAGTTTACGCCTAAGTGTGGCTGGGGAGCAGTTTTTAAGTTACGCCAAAGATTCACTTTCGCTTATCCAACAAGGTGTGGCCGCAGTGCAAACTGCAGTAGGTGAAGTAACAGGGACGCTACAGGTATCGGCCCCCTGCGATTTAGGGCGTAATAAACTAAGTGAATGGCTTAATGAGTTTTTAGCGCAATACCCGCATGTAAAACTTAAACTGCACTTAAGTGACGAAGTAAGCGACATTTATAGCCAATCAATAGATATTGCGCTTCGCTTTGGCGTACCAAAAGATTCGCAGTTAATTGCAGCGCCGCTTTTTTTAAATAATGCGCGTATTTTAGTGGCCTCTCCTGAATATGTAGTAAACAATGGATTACTTACACACCCCCTTAATTTAACGCAGCATACCACCATTACCTTTATGCGTTTTGGTGAAGTGTTTAAAGAGTGGCGGTTTTATAAAAATGGCGCGGTACAAAAAGTGCAACTAAATTGCCAACACATAGTAAATGATGGCGAAATGGTTAGGCGCTGGGCGCTAGAGGGCAAAGGCATTGCGTATAAGTCGTACTTGGATGTAATTGATAATTTAGCAAGCGGGCAACTCGTTCATTTATGCCCACAGTGGCAAAGCGATCCGCTACCGCTTTATATGATGTACGCCGACCGGCGCCAAATGACCCCGGTGATCAGCGCATTTAGGGCGTTTATTCAACAAAAAATAACCGCGTTAGTGGGGTAGTTTTTAATCTTTATTTTCTGCGCAGCTGTGGCTAGTTAAATCGTTGACTACTAAATCAAGTAGCTGCATAAGCTGTTTGGCTTGCGTAGGGTCTACACTTTCAAACTTACATAGTATATTTTTTGGAATATCAGCGGCGTCGTTTTTAAGGGCTTGCCCACTGTGGGTAAGCTGAATTAGGCGTTTACGCTTGTCGTGTTCGTTTTTAATAACAGCTAGCAAAGATTTTTCGGTCATTTTTTTGAGTATTTGGGTCATAGCGCCGCCATCAATAGCGGTTTTATCTATTAGCTGCGCGATGGTTATTTTGTCTTGCTCCCACAGCGCCATCATTACTACATACTGCGGATACGTTAAATTAAGTGCAGCTAAAGGCTCACGGTAAGCGCGTGCAATGCTATTTGATGCCATATATAGCCTATGACACAGCTGATTTTTTAATTTTAATTGCTCAAACGACATACCTAACTCCCAACGCGATAATACCTTTAACTCAAAAAAACATTTTAATTTGCATGCAAAGTATTTGCAATCTCTAATTACTTACCCTATTATTTTGCATGCAAAATAAATTAATTGATAAACTTTGGAGTTCACTATGAATGTATTACAAAACGTTGCCTACACAGCAAAAGCAACTGCAACCGGTGGCCGTGAAGGTGTAGCTAAATCTGACGATGGCCGTTTAGATGTGAAGCTATCAACCCCAAAAGGGCTAGGTGGTGATGACGGACAAGGCACTAACCCAGAGCAGCTATTTGCAGCAGGTTATGCAGCGTGTTTTATTGGCGCACTAAAATTTGTAGCAGGTAGCGAAAAAATTGCGCTACCAAGTGATACACACATTAATTCTGAAGTATCTATTGGCGCAATTGAAGGCGGTTTTGGCATTGCAGTTAAATTAGCGGTATCACTAGGTGATATGGATAAAGCAGCAGCGCAAGAGCTGGTAAATAAAGCACACCAAGTATGCCCATACTCAAACGCTACACGCGGGAATATTGAGGTGGAACTTTCGGTTATTTAGTTAACTGATTACTTAGCATTGTAATAGCCCAGGGGTTTTGCCACTGGGCTTTTTTTGTGCGTTGCAATTTAGCTGAGTTTCCACGCTTATAAATAAATATACGAAAAATCGTATATTCACTATTTCATATATTCTTGTTTTGTTTTATTGTATGCACACTAACTAAACGAGGATGCTATGGAACAACTCAACCCACTTCAATTTTACAAATGCTTAGCCGACGATACGCGTTTAAAAGCCATGTTATTAATTAGCCATGAGCAAGAGCTATGTGTGTGTGAGCTTGTTGCTGCGCTTGAACTTAGCCAACCTAAAGTATCGCGCCATTTAGCGCAGCTTAGGCAATGTGGCTTATTGAGCGACCGAAAGCAAAATCAATGGGTGTACTACAGCATTAATAAAGCCCTGCCAGAGTGGTCTCTTAGCGTAATAACACAAACACGAAACGAAAATTCTTCGTTTTATAACGACGATTTAAATCGACTCAATGCAATGGGTAATCGCCCTGAGCGTGCAGCAAGCTGCTGTTAATTAAGCAAATTGATATAACTTTACGAAAGGTATTTATTATGACAATTAAAGTAGGTATTAACGGCTTTGGCCGAATGGGACGTTTAACACTGCGCGCAGCACTAGAGTGGCCAGAAGTAGAATTTATTAAAGTAAACGATGTTGCAGGCGATGCTAAAACACATGCCCATTTATTAGAGTTTGACTCAGTGCATGGGCGTTTAGCGCACAGCGTTACAGCAAACGAAAATAGCTTTAGTGTGGGTAAACACACTATTGCTGTTACCAATAACAAAACCATTAACGACACCGATTGGTCTGATTGCGATGTAGTAATAGAAGCCAGCGGTAAAATGAAAACTACTGAGCTGTTAAATCAATACTTAGCACAAGGTGTTAAGCGCGTTGTGGTAACCGCACCAGTAAAAGAAGACGGCATTTTAAATGTGGTTATGGGCGTTAACGATAATTTATATAACCCAGATGAGCACAAAATTGTTACAGCGGCTTCGTGTACGACTAATTGTTTAGCGCCTATTGTAAAAGTACTACAAGAAAAAGTAGGCATTAAGCACGGCTCAATGACCACTATTCACGATATTACCAATACCCAAACTATTATTGATGCGCCACATAAAGACTTACGCCGTGCTCGTTCGTGCGGGACAAGTTTAATACCCACCACAACAGGTAGCGCAACAGCTATTACGCATATATTCCCTGAGCTAAAAGGTAAGTTAAATGGCCACGCCGTGCGCGTACCGTTAACTAACGCATCAATTACCGACTGTGTATTTGAGCTTGAGCGTGGTGTAACTGCAACTGAGGTAAATGAATGGTTTGCTCAGGCGTCTAAAAACGAGCTTGCAGGTGTATTAGGCTACGAAGAAAAACCGCTGGTATCGATTGATTACAAAACCGATCCACGTAGTAGCATTATTGATGCACTCTCTACCATGGTTATTAATAATACACAGCTTAAATTATACGCTTGGTACGATAACGAATGGGGCTACGCTAATCGTACCGCCGAGCTTATGCTTAAAGTTGCTAAAAGCGACTTGGTTTAACCATTTATAAGGTTTAAAGGGCTTTAACCATGTTTGAGCAGCTTGCTAATTTACCTACAGCAATAAAACAGTATTTAATTATTACCGGTAATTATTGGGCATTTACCTTAACCGATGGGGCACTGCGTATGCTGGTGGTGCTGCATTTTCATCAGTTAGGGTATGGTGCGTTGGCTATTGCCATGCTGTTTTTGTTTTACGAAATTTTTGGTGTGATCACCAATTTAGTGGGCGGTTGGTTAGGTGTCAAACTTGGGTTAAATAAAACTATGAATATAGGCTTAGGGCTGCAAATTGTTGCCTTAGGCATGCTGTGTGTACCGGGTGATTGGCTCACAGTTGCGTATGTCATGGTAGCGCAAGCACTAAGTGGTATTGCAAAAGACTTAAATAAAATGAGCGCCAAAAGCGCGATTAAGTATTTAGTTCCTCAAGGCGACAGCGGGCAAGCGCAATTATATAAATGGGTTGCTATTTTAACGGGGTCTAAAAACGCACTTAAAGGCGTAGGCTTTTTTTTAGGTGGCTTGCTATTAAGTTTATTTGGGTTTATTGGCGCTTTAGTTGGGCTTATTGTATTACTCAGCATAGCGTGGGTAATAAGTTTAGTGTTTTTAAAAGGCGACATGGGTAAAGCTAAAACTAAACCTAAGTTTAAAGAGTTATTTTCAAAATCTCGTGCAATTAATTTACTCAGTGCAGCGCGTTTGTGCTTATTTGCAGCGCGTGATGTGTGGTTTGTGGTTGCATTACCGGTTTATTTAGCGGCTCAGTTTAAGTGGGATCATTGGTGGGTAAGTGGGTTTATGGCAACGTGGGTTATTGCTTACGGACTAGTGCAATCTCAGGCACCACGTATTACAGGACACAGCCAATCTCATAAACAAGCAAGTGCCACTGCATATTGGTGGGTGGTGTTACTGAGCATGGTTACTTTAGTATTAGCCGTTTTAATGCAACTTAACTTAGCGGTACACATAACCTTAATAGTTGGGCTACTTATTTTTGGGGCTGTGTTTGCAATTAACTCATCGCTACACAGCTTTTTAATTGTAAGTTTTGCTAAAGACGATGGGGTGTCGTTAGATGTGGGCTTTTATTACATGGCCAATGCAATGGGGCGTTTATTAGGGACTGTGTTGTCTGGTTGGGTATTCCAAGTTTATGGATTAAGTGCCTGTTTGTGGGTGAGTGTGGTGCTATTACTAAGTGCCTCAGTGACGACTGCTTTTTTAGCCAAGCGTTAAAACTCAACGTATTGTATTAAATTAAATTTTGTTAACGGTTATCGATAGCTTGATTAATAAAATCGTCTAAACTGTATTTGTAGTTTAAACAAAGGGCGGGTCAATGCGAGAAATATCGTTAGCAAAAAAACTACTGTGGATTACAGTAGGCAGTATATTTATAACAGTTTTGGTGCTTTCTAGTGTTTTGTGGTGGCAGCTATCATCAAGCAACGATGAGCTATCAACCCAGTCAGAAAAATACATAGTAGCAGAGGTTGAAGAAAAGCTAAGTGCTAATGCGGCTGTATATGGTGAAAGAATTGCAGGGTTTATTAACGAGGCATACCGTGTCCCTTTTTCACTCGCTGCCATATTAAGTGGCACGGCGGGTAATGATGCACTTAGTCGCGAATCCGTTGTTAATCTTAATCAATCCATATTAAATAATAATGAATCGCTTTCTTCCATCTACTCCCAGTTTGAAGTAAACGGTTATGATTCTAAAGATACTCAATTTACAAGCGGCTACAGTCACTCTGTTGATGGTGCTGGTACACTCGAAATTTATTTTACGCGTAGTAAAGCAGGCGTGGTTGAGCAGCAAGTTGTAGACGACCCTGCCGAAAAATATTTCACTAAGCTTAATGAATTTGGCCTGCGAGAGTCTGAATGGTATTTGTGTGCTAAAGACAACGTTAAGCCCTGTATTATGGAACCCTACCTGTACGAAATTACGCCAGGCAACTCAGAAATGATGACGTCTCTTACGGTTCCTATTGTCAAAGATGGTCGGTTTGTTGGTATATCTGGCGTTGATTTAACGTTACCGGTTTTTCAAGCGTTAACAGAGCAGCTTTCAAAAGAGCTTTATAATGGTCAAGCTAAGGTAACATTATTAAGTGATTTTGGTTTAATAGTAGGCAGTAGCCACTACAAAACCAAGCTTGGCCGACCTTACAAAGAAGCCATGTCATCCACGATTACCAGTAAAGTTGAAAAGGTACGAGGTGAAAACAATCTTTTAAAAGCGGATGACACTTACCTGGTTAATTACCCCATAAATATAAAGCTTGCAGACACTCAGTGGTCGCTTATTATTGAAGTACCTGCAAATTTAGCACTGGCTGGCCCACAAGCTTTGAGCGAAAATATGCAAAGCACCGCAGCAGCATTGGGCACTATTATTTTAGTAACCGGCTTAATTATTGCGGGTGTTGCTTTTGTAGTTATGAAATTCGTTGTAGCAGGTGTTATTGCCCCACTTGAACAAATACAAGAACGCGTTGATAACCTAGCCAGTTCAGAAGGCGACTTAACACACACCTTACATGTAGACAGCCATGCCGAACTAATTGCACTGGCTGGTGGTTTTAACCGCTTTTTAACCAAATTACGCGACCTAATTGCTGAGCTTAAAGCCGTATCAGACTAAGCAACAAGGCGAAATTGCCCAGCATATAGCCATCGACACAAAACATAATGTGCAGGCGCAGTTTAAAGAAATAGAAAGCGTTGTTACCGCTATGAACGAAATGAGCGCAACGGCACTTGAAGTCGCAAGAGCGTCTGAGCAGTCGGCGCAGCAAGCTGACGAAATTAACGGCTTAGTGGTAAGCAGTGAGTCGAGCTTGTCGTCGGCTATGACGCAAGTTAAAACCATGTCTGAAGAAATAAAAGAGGCAAACCAAGCGGTTGAAAAAGTAGCCACGCGCAGTAAAGACATAACGCAAATTTTAGATGTGATCAGAACCATTTCAGAGCAAACTAACCTACTGGCACTCAATGCAGCCATTGAAGCTGCACGTGCTGGCGAACACGGTCGAGGTTTTGCCGTTGTTGCTGATGAAGTAAGAGCACTTGCCTCTAAAACACGTTCATCTACTGATGACATTAGCAACCTTATAGACAGCCTACTGCATGAGGTTGGCAATGCTTCCACTGTAATAGAAAAAGGCGTTGTAAGAGCACAAAACGCGGTTGACGAAACCTCTGTTGCTTTTGACGCGCTGCACAGTGTGGTTGTAAAAGTGGATGAAATAACTAATCAAATTACGCATATTGCAACAGCCGCTGAAGAGCAAAGCCTAGTAACAGAGGAAATAAACCGTAATTTAACGCTTATTTCTGATGCAGCTTCTCAGTTATCTGGTTTATCTTCACAGGCTGGCGACAGCAGCGAAGTTCTCAATAAGCTAGTTGCTCAACAAGATAGCGAACTCAATAAGTTAAAAACCTAACAGGTACATAATTTCTAAAAATAAAAAACGGCGGTAATTACATTACCGCCGTTTTTTTTGCCATTAATTGAGCTAAAGGGTTTAGAGCGTTTTCATAATTTTAAACATTTGATCGATCATAGGTTGTGCAAGCTCTTCAACACCCGGGCGGTTAAAATAGCCGCGTAGGCCTGTAAATTGCACTTTAAAAAAGCGGGCGTAGTCTTTTGGGCTAACCTCGCCTTTTAGCTCTTCACGCGCAATGGCTTGTGCAAATAAATCGCTTAAATAGGCTTCAAATTTATCTGATAAATCAAGGCTTAATGAATACAAACCGCTGTCTTCGTCGGCAAATTCGCAATTTGCTTTTACCAACATACAAATAGCGCTCGGGGCATTTTTTTTATCTTTAATAATCACGTTCTCAACAAACGTTTGTAAACCACCAATAATAGTAGGTGACGCCAATAAACAGGATTTTATTTGGTCTTCTATTTGCATGGTATAGTTTTTTAAAGACTCAATATAAAGTCCTTCCTTTGAGCCAAACGCAGAATAAATACTGCCTGGGCGCATATTAATTGCATCTTGTAGATCACGAGTAGAAGTGGCGTTAAATCCCTTCTCCCAAAATAGCTGACTGGCAAGGCGAACAACCTTCTCGCGCTCAAACTTTACTTTATTGACCATGCTGTTTCTCAATTAATTTGAACATTCGCTCAATTTTAACTTGAGCAATCGCTCAAAATCAAATACTATGTATTTCGACGTTACATAAACAACTCATTTTTGGAGCTAACAATGGCAGAATTTACTTTATACACAGCAGAAAACGCACCTGAAGAATCAAAACCTTTATTAGCCGATTCAGTTGCTGCATTTGGCATGCTACCTAATTTACATGCAGTAATGGCTGAAGCACCAACGCTATTAAAAGGTTACCAAGTACTGCACGACTTATTTCAAAAAACATCGTTTAACGCAGAAGAGCTAACAGTAGTATGGCAGTCAATTAACGTTGAGCATGAGTGTCATTACTGTGTACCAGCGCACAGCGCAATTGCCGCTTCAATGAAAGTTGACCAAGGTATTGTTGATGCACTAGTAAACAAAACACCACTTGCAGATGCAAAACTAGAAACACTACGTGAAACAACACTGGCTATGACGCGTGAACGTGGCGTAATTAGCGATGAGCAAATTGAAAAGTTTTTTGCAGCCGGTTACGGCCAACAGCAACTACTAGAAATTATTGTAGGTTTATCGCAAAAGGTAATGAGCAACTACACTAACCACCTAGCAAATACGCCAGTGGACGAACCATTTAAAAAATTCGCAAAATAATCGCGTATTAATTAACAAAAAAGGCAGCGGGGCTGCCTTTTTTGTACTGTAAACGATGATAGCTATTTAAATTTAACGGCTTGATTGCTACGTGTATAAATACGTGATTCTGGTTTAGTCCATTCACCTTTTTTTAAGTAGGAGGTAGACACAACTAACTTTTCATTTTTTAAATCACTGGTCGACTTCACTTTAGTAATACCTTCTTTACTACCAGTAACCTCTTCGTAAGCAACAAATTGCGTAGGGCTGAGTACTTTTATAGTGCCTTTTGTGTAAAAGCCGGCTGTTGTAAAATAATAAAAAACCAATGACTCTTTTTTACTATCGTAAAAAATCATCGACTCGCCACCATATTCACCCTCATTAATAGAGTGCTTTGTTCTTATTGCCTTACCATTGAGTGCACGCTCCCATAAGCCCACGTCTTGAACGGGTTTAGCGCCTGGTACAACATCAAAATCGGCCTGCCACGACCCTAAATAAGGCTGAAATACACTGAGGTGTTTATCAAGTTTAAGTGGTTGTTCTTTTGCGTGGGTTGTAAAAGCTAAAAAGCATAAAGTACAAAGGAGCGCTTTAAAATATGTCATAATTATTCTCTTATTATTTGAACTGATACAAACTAGTATAGGCGATAATTACTTGATAAAGAAAACCTTAATAATTCTATCCTTATTTTTTATATTCATATTATGGGTTGCACATTTTAAATGGGGCATAACTATTTTTGCGCCTACTTATATAACGGTTATTAGTGCCATAACATTTATTATGTATGCGTGGGATAAACAAAAAGCTAAGCAGTCGGTAAATAAAAAAGTAAGCCGCACGAGCGAACGAACTCTTCATTTATTAGCACTATGTGGAGGGTGGCCCGGGGCGTTAATTGCTCAGCAATTATTGCGTCATAAATCACAAAAAAAGCGTTTTATAACGGTACTTTGGGTGTGCATTTTATTAAATATAGTTTTATATTTTTTTGCTTTAGAGTTTCTTGGGTATTTGGAAATGGCTAAGTTAAGCCTTTAACCCCCCCCCACTGAGAAACAACTGAATCAGTGGGGAGGTGATTGAATCACAATATTAGCGCTTTAGCTGTGCTTCGCTTTGATTGAGTAAGCGAATGATAGGGTTTTGTTGTAAAATTTTATTTTTTAAGAAATATCCAATCAATAATCCGGCAACAAAGCCCCCAATATGTGCGCCATAATCAATGCCATCAGGGCCGCTTAACGCACCAGATATGTTTATAATCAACCAAATTGCAAAAAACCAAGCTGCAGAAAGTTTTTTCTGGTAAATGATAATCATAAAAGTGAGGCTGGCATGCCTAAACCACATTAAGTACATACCAAATAAACCTGCAATTGCACCACTTGCACCTACGCTAGGTATTGCAGATGTAGGGCTAACAAGGTAACTGGAGAGAGAAGCAATTAGCCCACACACTAAATACCAGATTAAAAAGCGCTTATGCCCTAAAACATCCTCTAAGTTGTCACCAACAACATATAAAAAGTACATGTTACCAAGTAGGTGCATTATTGAACCATGCAGAAACACACAAGTTAGTAGGGTCCATACCTTATTACCTTGACTTATATCTGCGGGCGTCATGGCAAAAAGTTCAAGAGCAATGCCAAATGTTTCCTTATTGAAAAAGTATAAAGTAAAAATTAATGTGTTGAGTGCAACTAAACCGAAAGTGACCCATGCTTTTCGCTGAGGTTTTATATTATATTCAACAGGCATTTGAGTTAAAAATTGAAAAAAATACGTTTTCCAGCTTGTTCCTTGATTTAGCTCGTTTAGGCTCGCTTTTAATTCTGGGCTGTTTTCAACTCCTTCTAGTTCATCCTTATCAATCCAGGTACCATCACAATGCCTACAAATATCAATTTCGGTGTGAAAATCTTCTAGAAGATGAAAACGTTCCAAGCTTTTATCACAATCAGGGCAGTCAAGTTCTGAAATACCTAATGAATCACCAAAGCTTGTTTCAAATTTGTCACCTACAGGACCATCGTTAATTTCGTCAATCATGCGATTAACTTCATTTTTTTCAAACCAAAGGCCGCCACATTCACGGCATATATCTATTTCTTCACCTTGATAATTTGTGACTTCTAAAGCATGGGTTTTACAATGAGGGCAATGTTTAATTGGCATTTGTTAATTCCTTTAGTGATCCGACAGAAATATTATTCTGTTTTAATTCCATTTTTAATTGTTCCGCGTTTTGTTTTAAGGCGGGTAATGTTTCATTTTTAATTAAATTAGTTATTTTTTTTAGCTCTATTGCAGCTTGTTTAGCTGACATTTTTCTTTCAATGGCAGCGTTAATTAGAAATTCGGCTCTAGAATAAAACCTACGAATTTTAGTCAAAAATTCACTGGGTGTTTCGAGTGTAGTAGGCGAAAACTGCATTGTTTTCCAAATATACTTCTCTAAGGTAGGCTTAAAAAATTCCATTTCAGATTTTGGTGGGCTTTTTGATAAGCGTTCGGCGTACTCTGCAACGGTATTTGCATTATCATTAACTTCATCAAATAAAGATGTTCTGAGGTAGTAGTTATCTTCTATTTTACTAAATGAATCAAATTTTAAGGCTTGCTCTAAGCCACTTTGTGCGGCCAGATAAACACCAAAAATTGTCGAGATCACCATAAAAAACTGATTTAACCAAAAGCCTGTACTTTTTAGTTCTTTATTATCAACGGTTCTGAGAGCCTGAGCTAACTTTTGAGTAGCTGCAGGGCTTTTTGTTTCACTCTGGGTAGAGGGAGTTGTAGGGGTCATTGCAAAATCCTTTTGTATTGCTTCCTTTTTAAGCAGTGCATTCTAAAGAATGCTCTGCCTATAATCAATATCGTATTAGCTAATTATAATTATTACTGGTTTATTATTTTATAGGTCAATCATAATTTTTTGGATTAAATTATCCTGTGTTTAACAATACCGCTCCACTTTGCTCACTCCCTAAATGATCGTCTTTATTATAAATAGGGCAACTTTTGAGTGATAAACACCCACAGCCAATACATCCATCTACGCGGTCGCGTATACGTTGCATATACGCTATGCGTTCATCTAGTTGAGCTTGCCAGCGTTTTGAAAGCGCAGACCAATCTTTTTTAGTGGGCGTACGGTTATCGGGGAGTGAGGCAAGTGTATTTTTAATATCGTCTAGTGTAATGCCCATGGCTTGTGCTGCTTTTATTACGGCCACTCGGCGAAGTACATCGGGTTTGTAGCGGCGTTGGTTACCGTTATTTCGCCAGCTTTTTATTAATTGCTTGGTTTCGTAAAAGTGTAATGTAGACACCTTCACACCACTTCTTTTTGCGACGTAGCCTACTGTTAAAGTAGCGTCGATAAGTTTTTTTTGCTCAGCAAACATTAATTTTATTCCATGTATTGACCTCAATATAACTTGAGGTTTTAAGCTTTCTTCAACATTAAAAAAGGAGCTGAACAAATGCAACAAAAACTTAGTCGTAACACCGTTATTATTTATTCATCGGCACGACAAAATGGTAACACAGCCGCACATGTTAAAAGTTTTGCTGAGCAAAATGAGCTGCATGTTGTGTGTTTAGATAAATTTAAAATACCGCCTTACAGTTACAGTAAAAACTACAGTGATGATGAGTTTTTCTCGCTTTTTGAGTCACTTTTACATTACGACCATTGGGTATTTGCCTCGCCAGTTTATTGGTACAGCACCACAACACAAATGAAAACATTCATAGATAGAATTACCGATTACATGGATGACGAACATTTAAAACCAAAGTTGCGTTTACTGCGCAGTAAAGATTTTTCACTGTTGTCTAATGCGTCGTCGAGTGAGGCGCCAGATGCCTTTGTTGCGATGTTTAAAAATACATTTAGTTATTTAGGGATGCAGTTTTTAACGCACCACCATAAAAGTTCGCAAACTTTAGCGTGAATAACTGCCTTTTGTTCAACGCATCTGGTACTTTATTTATAAACAAAAAAACAAACGGATTGTTTATGAAATACTTACTGTTATTTTTAATATTAAGCCCATTATCTTTCGCTAATGAGCAGCCTATTAGTGGTTTTGGTTTTTATTATAACGTGCCAGAACATGCGGCAATTAATAATTCTACTCAGTTCAAAATAGCGTTTGATGTGGCCGATGGCGCTAAAAAAGGGGAGCAAAATAATGCAATGAACTCACTTGCTCGCTTTATAAATATGCATGTAGCACATGGCGTTAAACCAGAGAACATTAAGTTAGCATTAGTTGTACATGGTGGTGCAAGTGAAGATGTTTTATCGAACGATGAATATAAAAAACGCTTTAACGTTGATAATAAAAACGCAAGCTTAATAAAACAATTATTGGCAAACAACACGCAGGTATTTGTATGCGGGCAGTCGGCTACGCATTTTAAAGTAGCGCCGAAACACCTTATACAGGGTGTTACCATGTCTTTATCTGCTATGACCGCGCATGCTCAACTTCAGCAGCAAGGCTTCACTTTGAATCCATTTTAATGAAAAAATCTACTTTATGTTTTGGTGACTCAAATACGTGGGGGTTAAACCCCGCAACGGGAAAGCGTTTTGAGGAAAAAGTAAGGTGGCCGTCGGTATTAGCAGACATGCTTGGCGAGCAATTTGCTATTATAGAAGCGGGGCAGCCTAATCGTACGCTTGTGAATAATCCACCATTTAATGGGGAGTTATCGGGCGTAAGTTATTTAAAACCGCTTTTAGAAGCGCACTCTTTAACTACTATAGTGATAGCCCTTGGTACTAACGATTTAAAACAGCGCTTTAAATTAACGCCTGAGCAAATAGGGAATGGCTTAGCAAATTTAATAGACTGTATTGAAGGGTTTTACGAGGGTTATAAACAACCTAAGCTCATAATATTGAGCCCTGCTTATGTAAAGTGTGTAGGGCAATATAAACATGTTTACGAGGGCGCACCGAGTAAAAACGAGGCATTAAAAAAAGAGTTTGAAAATATTGCCCGTGCTAAAAAAGCCTACTTTTGTGACTTACAGCAAAGTATTACTGTTTCAGCTATTGATGGGGTGCATATTGATGCTGATGGGCACGCTAAAGTAGCGGCTTTGATGTGTAATTTAATAAATGAAGCTTATGCGTAATGAACGCTAACGTTTAAATTATGAGTATGCTATTTACTATGAATATTGTGAGCTTATTTGCATTTAAGGCTGATTATGCAATGATGGAGAACACACTGATAGTGAATGCTTTATAGGCAATAAGGACATAATGAAAAAATACCAACAAAAGTCATTAATTGCAGTTTTAACCGGTGTTTTGGTTTTTGTAGTGGGTAGCTTAGTTTTATTGTATTTTGCTGGGCACAAATTAGCAGCTGCAATACAAAAAGATGCAAAACAAATTGTTAGCCACATAGATGCAGCTGTCAGCGAGCGTCGTCAAATTCTTTTTCCTTTAAATTCATTTAATTTCTCAGAATGTAGCAACGAAAATCTACTTGAAATGCGGCGTGCACTTTTTGATGCCAAGTATGTTGTAGATATTGGCTTTTTTAAAAATAATCAGCTTGTCTGTACAACGGGCTCGGGTGTACTAAAAACCCCCATAAACGATAGAACCCCCGACTACATTCGCAACAACCTCGAAAGTAATAACGACAATAACATTAGAGTTCGATTCGAACCTAAATTAAAAATTTTACTTTTTAAGGAGCGCATAATGCAGGTCGTGATTGTAAGGCAGGGTAATTATAATTTAATTATGGATACCGCAGCTATCAGTCGCAGCAATATTGCAGCTCCGTATTGGGAAATTACTTATGAGTCGGGTTCAGATACATTTCATTTGGCGGGTAAAAGCGGATTAAGTAAAAAGCTTGCAAACCACAAACAAATACCATTTGAAACCGCATTTATGTGCAGCGAAAAAAATAAAGGATATTGTGTTGCAGTTAGAACGCCATGGAGTGAGTTTTTCGCTGACAATCAATTTTTGCTGATTATTTCTCTTATATTAACCTGCCTAACGGGGGTGTCGAGCGCGCTAATAGTGGATTATCAAATAGCCGCTCGTCGCTCTACTAATAATAGAGTGCGTAAAGGCTTAACAAAGGGCTCATTTTATTGGACTTACCAACCTATTATTTGTTTGCACACAGGTAAAGTAATTGGTTGTGAGGTGCTAGCTCGGTTTAAAGACAAATACGGACCACTTTACCCCGATGAGTTTATTCCGGTGATACGAAAAAATAATTTAACGTGGTCGTTTACTCAAGCAATGGTAGCAAAAGTACTTAAAGAGCTTACAGAGTTGGACGATTTACCAACGGGTTTTAAAGTGTCTATTAATATATTTCCTTGTGATGTAGAACTTGGCAATGTATCGCTGTTGACACAAGAGCCTGCACTTATTAATTCGCGATTTACTATTTGCTTAGAAATAACAGAAGACGAGTACCTCGATACTAGCATTGCGCATGCTCATTTTAGAACGCTGGTTGACTCTGGCTTTAATTTGTCGCTTGATGATTTTGGAACGGGTTACTCCAATTTGAGAAACTTACAAAATTTAAGTTTTCATCAGTTAAAAATAGACCGCACCTTTGTTCAAGATATAGCAACACAAGGTTTAAAAGCGTCTATGATCCCGAATATTATGGAGTTAGTGCGTAAGTTTAACTACACCTGTGTAGCTGAAGGAATAGAAACAACAGAGCAAGAGACTATGTTAAAAACAGCTGGTGTGCATTACGGGCAAGGGTGGAAATATGGCCGGCCAATGAGGGTCGATAAATTTAAACATTATATTGCGCAGCATGCGCTTTAAAAAAGATCGACGCTCTTTTTGTTTGCGTATAAGTCACTAAATTTATTGTAAAAATAGGCCAAATAAAATGTTTAAACCAGTAATAACAGTATTTTTGCTACTACTTATAAGTGGTTGTGCATCGCAATATCCCAATCAGCAAGTTGTTGGAAAGCAATTTCCAATAATCACTGGTGAAAGTTTAGAGAAAAAAGAATTTGTTATTCCGAGTGATTTTACCACTGAAAAAACCTTGCTGCTTATAGGCTATAAACAAGACAGCCAGTTTGATATTGATCGCTGGTTAATTGGCCTAGATATGGCCGGTGTAACACTCCCTACTTATGAGCTACCTACCATTGCGGGCATGGCACCACGTATGTTTAGTACGTTCATTGATAATGGTATGCGCAAAGGTATTCCAAAGGAGCTGTGGGGCGGAGTTATTACCATTTATGAAGATGGAGAGGCAGTACAAAAATTTACGGGCAATCAAAACCCAAATAATTCTCGTGTAATTTTAATTGATAAAGCAGGTAAAATTTTGCATTTTTACGACCGTGGTTTTTCGGTTGACGCGCTTAATAAACTTAAAGAAAAAATAAAATAAAGGGAGCTAAGCTCCCTTTGTTATTAAGTGGATTTAAAATTCGTAACTTATACTAAAGCGCGTAGTACGCGGCATAATATAGCGACCGTTTGGCGCGTCGGCATTACGTGGGTCACCCTCAGTAATACCTTGCTCATCAGTTAAGTTATCAATAGCTACTTGAAGCTTTATACCTTCCATTGGCTCTAAAATTAAGCCTAAGTCTACTTTTTCGTAGCCATCAAGTGTCACTGTGTTTTCGTTGTTACCAAAACGGTCATCAACTGCCGAAAGTGTACCGTATAACGTGGCGTACATACCTTGTAGCTCAAAGTCGTAGCTTGGCGTTACACGCACTTGCCATTTAGGCTGGCGCTGCGATATATTGCCTTCATTTGTAGGGCTTTGCGTAATTTCGGTTTCTTGTAGTGTGGTATTTAAATTAACCGAAAAACCCGACTGATGATTAAAGTTATAATCAAGCTCAACACCATATGCTTCATTTGTTAAAATTTCAGCAGGTACGCCTGGGCGGCGTACAAATGTGTCGCCTTTTACTTCATTCACAAATAAAGTGGCGTAAAAGTCGGTAGAGTCTGAAATAAGTTTGTAGCCAAATTCACCTTGAGTTACTTCTTTAATTAGCTTCTCGCCGCCTTCATAAGCGCTAAAGTTATCTCTAAAGTCGTCAAAGTAAGGCATTTTATAGCCTCGGTTAACACGGGCAAATACGCCCATATCATCGTTAATAGAGTAGTTAATACCGGTTGTCCACGAGGTCTTACTTTCATCGTAGTTAACAGTCTTTGTGATTATACCGTCTAGGCCTTCATCAACACTGTATTCTACTTCATGGTTTTCGTGGCGAATGCCTACATCTAAGGTAAAGTCGTCGGCAAATTTATATTGAGTGGTAATATAAAATGCGTTGGTGCGTGCATCACCTGTTGAGCTTATATCGTAGTTAAAATCGCAGCCGTCGGTGCTTTGATTACACTCAATACCAGTCAACGACTCACCGCCTGCTTCTAATACGTGGTAAGCCGTATTACCTAAACTCCACCAATCGTTTGCCGATGTGCTTGCTGTGTAGTAACCAAACGAGGCTGATAAGTCATCAAATTGCTTTGAAAACGCTAAATCGTTAGTAAATGAGCTAATTTCTTTAAGTACAACCCAGCGTCCAAGCTGTTGTATAGGGGTATTGCTTGCGTATTCTGTATTGGTTACTGCGCCAAACGCGGTTTGGCCGTTATCAGCAACGTCCCCAACTGTTGTAGCTGAGCCGCTTGGTACTAGGCCAAACGTATTCGCATCGCCTTTGGTTATGTTAAAACGATCTGAAAATTGCCAACCATTATCAAACTCTAATTTAATGCTACCGCCCGAAACATGCCCATCCCAGCCTCGGCCATCACCTAGGTCTATATCATGTGCTTGTGCATCAGGCCCGGTGAATATTGTTGCTTGGCGGTTTAATGTGCCAAGTTGTGTGTACTCTGCATCTATCCCTTCTATATTTAATGGGGTAGGTAGGTACCATGCACCGTGGTCATCTGTTTGGCGAGTGTAAAAGTTAAGCTCACCGTTATCTAAATCTTTAGTTATATTAATTGTGAATTGGCTGCCTTTCTCAGAGGTAAAGCCTGCATCACGAATACCGGGTGAGCTTTTAACATATCCACCTACCATAAAGTATAAATCGTCGGTGATTTCGCCGCTCATAACCGCATCTACACGCTGTAAGTCGTAATCTGATGTGGTGTATTTAAATAAGCCTTCGGTATCTTCGCTGCCTCTTTTTAAGCGAAAATTTGTTGTTAAACCTGGTTGCCCGTTAGATAAAACAGGGTTTGGACCACCGCGTAAGGCTTCCATTGTCTCTATTGTTTCATCAATTCTAAACAACGATGAATTTTCTAAAAAAGATAATGTAGGGGCAGGGTAAACAGGCGAACCTTCAATACTTAACGTTAAAAACGGGGCGTCACCCCCGCCAGGAAAACCACGTACAAATACATTCGCGCCCGACTCACCACCCGAGCTTTCTACCCATACACCCGGCACGGCTTTAAAAAGGTCGGCGGTGCTTTTAGGTGACAGTTTAATAATTTGCTGGCTATCAATATTTGTTACAGCGTAGCCGGCATCAATTTTTCTGATACCAACGCCAGTGGGCGTGCCTGAAACAACAATGCGCTCAACCTTGGTTTCTTGTGCTTGCTCTTGGGCAAACGCAGCGTGTGAGCTTAGGGCTAAAGTTATGGCACACGCTAGTGTGCTTTTTGCTTTATTGAATTTCATGTGTGATCCCGTTTTTAGTGTGTTAAACAGTGTGTTTTTACAGCGCCATTAGTAAAAGTTAATGTAAACAGGCTGTATATGGTGAAACCTTAGAGATAAATGCAAACGTTTGCAATACTTATTTGTAAATTATTTATGAATTTAATTTGTTGGATTATTAAGCGTAATACCAAATGAATTGATTTTTTGTAGCTGGAACGCGCCAGTAAAAATTAATAATGCTATATTGTCAGCTAGTTACAATTTATATTAGCGAACTCAAAGCGGCTCAAGGTTTTCATGAACAATAAAAAAATTAAATTAGCTGATTTAGCGAAATTAGCAGGCGTATCTACCTCTACCGTTTCGCGCGCATTAAATGACAACCCATTGATAAAGCAAGAAACACGCGACAAACTTCAGCAGCTCGCAAAAAAGCATAATTTTAGCCTAAACACGGCAGCCAGTCGTTTGCGCACCCAAAAAACAAATGTAGTTGCTGTTATTATTAACCTTGATGTGCAAACAGAGCAGTCAATTAGTGATCCGTTTTTATTAAAAGTAGTCAGCGAAATTAACCTAGCACTAAATCAACAAGGGCTAGAGCTTTTATTATCTAATTCCATAATGGCGCAACACGATTGGGCCAATTATTTTATTAACGGACGCAGAGCCGACGGAATCATTGTTGTTGGACAAGGTAAAGACCAGCGCAATATAGAGGCTGCCGCTAAAGCTGGTATTCCATTAGTGGTGTGGGGAGACCCTAAAACAACTAGCAGCTACCCTATAGTAGGCAGTGATAATTACCTGGGCGGTATGCAAGCAACGGCGCATTTAATAGAGCATGGTGCTAAAAATATTGTGTTTTTAGGTGACCCAGAACACGGCGAAATTAGCGAAAGACACCGCGGCTACGCTGCTGCGCTTTCAACACATAAACTAGAGCAACACGTTGTTTCAATTGATATTACAAGTGGTTCTGCTTATCAAGCAGTAAACCATTTACTGCGTGAAAAAGGCCTGTATTTTGATGCTATTGTTGCCTGTAGTGATATGGTTGCACTCGGGGCAATGAAAGCCTTAAAAGAGCGTTATGTGAGTATTCCAAACGATGTTGCTCTTGTTGGATTTGACGATATTGCAATGGCAGATATAAGCCACCCATCACTTTCTACAATTAAACAAAACACCCAGTTAGCTGCCTCTTTGATAGTTAAAAAGTTGATGCAACAATTTTTAGGCGAAAAAGTAGAGTCTCAAGTTATTGATATAGAATTAATAACTCGCCAGTCTAGCAAGCGCTAATTTATAGCTATGTGTATTAATTGTTAAAGTTGAAATGCAAACGATTGCAATGAATTTTATTCTACACTACACTCAAGCTTCACTGACACACACACGCTAATACCCTAAGGTCATTAGCTTATAAAGTTACAATGCATTGCGTTGTAAGTAGGGCAAGCTATGAGTAAAACAAAAATCACACTGGCAATTGCTGCAAGCTATTTTATTTTTGCAATATTATTAAATAGCGTAGGTACCGTTATTTTGCAGGCAATAAATACGCTAGGCGTTAGTAAAACAGAAGCATCGGTACTGGAAGGATTTAAAGATTTATCGATTGCGATAATGTCTTTTGCTGTTGCATCGTTTATCCCTAGGCTGGGTTATAAACTCGCTATGCTTGGCGCATTAACTGTGGTTGCAGCGGCCTGTGTAAGCACCGCAATGATTAGCGACTTTTATATGTTTAAAGTGCTATTTGCGGCTATTGGCTGTGGTTTTGCTGTAGTAAAAGTCTCTGTTTATTCAATTATTGGCCAAGTAACAGACGATGCAAATAGCCATTCGTCGTTATTAAACACCATAGAAGGTATTTTTATGGTGGGTGTATTAAGCGGCTACTGGATTTTTACGGCATTTATAAATCCCAATGAGCCTAGTGCATGGCTAAATGTATATTATGCACTGGCGGCACTTACTTTAGTTGTGATTGTAAGCGTTGTAGCTGCACCTATTAAGCCTGCGCTTCAAAGCGATAAGAGTAGTTCGAGCTTAAGTGACTTTGTGGCCATGTTAAAGCTAACTTACCAACCACTTGTTGTTATTTTTATTATAAGTGCTTTTTTATATGTACTTATAGAGCAAGGAGTTGGAACTTGGTTACCAACCTTTAATAACCAAGTATTACAGTTACCTGTAGCTATAAGCATTCAGTTAGCTAGCATATTTGCCGCCGCTCTTGCGCTGGGTCGATTAGTTGCAGGGCAGGTGCTTAAACACATTAATTGGTTTTTTGTTTTATGTGGCTGCCTTGTTGCGATGGCATCACTTATTATTATTACGTTGCCGCTTACTGAAAACTTACCAACTGCTGCGGTTAAAAGCTTATTTGACGCTCCGTTAGCGGCATTTATTTTGCCTCTTATTGGCTTTTTTATGGCACCTATTTACCCAGTATTAAATTCTGTGATGTTAAATGCGCTACCAAAATATCAGCATGCGGCCATGACTGGTTTAATCGTTGTATTTTCTGCATTGGGTGGCACAACGGGTTCAATGATCACAGGCTATGTGTTTGAGCACTTTAGCGGGCAACATGCATTTTACCTTTCTTTAATACCCATTAGTTTGATTTTTATTAGCGTGATTATTTTTAAAAAACGCACCCATGCCATTTCTCAACATACAGCTAATGCTTAAATTTTTAGGATTGTTATGAATTTTTTTGATAGCCAATTATTTAAAGATGTACAAACACAGCATATTTTTAGTGACTGTAAAACATTTGCAGATGCTACCGCACGTACCAATTGGCAAAGTGCGTGTGAAAGTTACGAGCAAGTAGCACCACTTAGCAACATTGATCTTAAAGAGTTTGTAAACGCTCACTTTTTAACAACCTCGCTATTAAAAATGAGTACTGAGGTAAATACTTCAAGTGTAAAAAGTTACATCAACTCGCTGTGGGATGGTTTACGCCGCGAAGCAGACACGCCTAAAGCCGATTCATTATTAGCACTTAAGCACAGCTATATTGTACCGGGTGGGCGTTTTCAGGAAATATACTATTGGGATAGTTACTTTACAGCGCTTGGCTTAATTGACGCTAATAAAGCCGACATTGTTGAAGATATGCTGCAAAACTTTATTGATTTAATAAACGATTTTGGGTGCATTCCAAATGGTAACCGTCGCTACTATTTATCTCGCTCCCAGCCGCCAATTTTAGCGCTTATGGTGCAATTATTATGGCAACATGTGCACAGCAAATCGAATAACTTAGCCTGGCTTAAAAGTTGTGTTACCGCGCTTGAAAAAGAGTATGCGTTTTGGATGCAAGGTGCAGATAATTTAAATACTGACCAAACAGCCGTTAAGCGTGTAGTAAAGCTCAATTGTGGTGGCGTTTTAAATCGTTACTGGGACGATGAGGCTGCTCCTAGGGCCGAGTCGCTTAGGGAAGATTTAGAGTTAGCCCATGATTTTGCAGATCATGAAAAGCCTGATTTTTATCGCAATATTCGTGCCGCGTGCGAATCGGGGTGGGATTTTAGCTCTCGCTGGTTAGCCGAGCCGCTTTCGCTAAGTTCAATACAAACAACAGATATAGTGCCAATTGACTTAAATTGCTTAATGTACAACTTAGAAAATCAGCTTAGTGAGTTTTACACTTTATTAGGTAATAACACGCAAGCCGAGGTATTTAATACCTATGCCGCTAATAGAAAACAGCTTATAAATACGTACTTATGGAGCGATGAGCATCACTTTTTTGTTGATTACAATCACAGTAAAGCGAGTCAGTCTGACGTATTAAGCGCTGCAGCAAGTACAGCCCTGTTTGTAAATGTGGCTTGTGATGAACAAGCTAAGCAGGTTGCTAAACTTATAGAGCAAGACTTTTTAAAAGATGGTGGTGTAGTGACCACTATTACAGATACGCCACAGCAATGGGATAGCCCAAATGGTTGGGCTCCGCTTCAATGGTTTAGCGTAAAAGGGCTTAATAACTACGGCTTTAGCGGCCTTAGTAAGCGTATTATGCAAAATTGGTTAACTATGGTCGAGCAAGACTTTGCTCAAAATAAGTGCTTACTAGAAAAGTATAATGTGTGTGAGCCACAGCTAAAAGCAGGTGGCGGTGAGTATGCAGTACAGCAAGGTTTTGGTTGGACAAATGGCGTAACTTCGCGCTTTTATACGCTCTGTGATGACTGATCAGAGCAGTTGTTTACTATACAAAATTCAAATGAATTTATTTAATCAATTGATTTTTAATAAATTAATATTACTTATAAATTTTTATCGTTTTCATTTAATACCAAAATCGCATTGTAAGTTGTTTTTAAATTAGGTAGTGTGGTGTAAATGTTTCAAGGATGAAATTTATGCTCAAACCTCACACCGTATTTGTAAAAACAACCTTTCAATCTTCTTTTCATTGTGAAAGCTATACCATTATACTAAAAACAATGCAGGCTATTTTTGGTGACATAAAAATGGATGATGCATTACCTAAACAAGACGCACGCGACAAGTTTGATTTATATTTAATTGATGGTGCTAAAAATAATTGGTTAGATTTACTTCCTGCTGATTTACTCTGTTTGGCTAAAAAGCATAAGGTTGTTTTATTTAATGTAGAGCAAGAAGCCGTTTGCGAAAAAAATTTATTAATGAACCATATAAATGGCGTTTTTTATAAATCGGATGCCCCAGAAGTTATTTTTAAAGGGTTAGTTAGGGTCACATCGGATGAATTGTGGTTTACCCGAAAAGTAATTTCTAAAGCGTTTAGCGATATTTTATTAGTTGCTTCATCTTTTAATTCTTTACAAGACGATATTAGTTTAAAGCAGGATGACTACGCTCATTTAACTAAGCGAGAAAAATCGGTTATTCATTTAATAGCTCAAGGGGCTAGTAATAATATAATTGCGGATAAACTTAATATAAGTGATCACACTGTTAAAACGCATTTATACAGTGCTTTTAAAAAAACAAATTCACGCAATAGGGTAGAGCTTGCAAATTGGGCCCAGCGGTATGTGGCAGTATTATTGCCAATGGCAAAGTAGCTAGTTGCGGCAAAAATTCAGTAACCATTAAATTATAAAGGCTACATTAAGTAGCCTTTATAATTTTAAATTTAAATATTACGCTGCTTTTTGAGCCCACAACCCTTTATCGATTCCTTTTGTAACAAGGTCGGTTAGTGCTTTTTCTATTGCTTGAGTAACGCATATACTCATGGGTTCGTTGTCGCTAAAGCCACCTTCAGCTTCGGCTAGGCGCTTGTAACTTACATATCTAAAAAAGCCTGCTCTCATTTCTTGGCTTAATACCTTTTTGCTGGTGGCAACGCTCAAGAGTATTTGCCCTGTTCGTACGTCTACAGCACGTAAATATATTGATATAGCATCTTCTCTGTAAAGTTCAGAAGCACCAATACCAAAATATTCCATCCCTAAACCACCTGTTTTTACGTTGGTATCGTAGCTTATAATACCCCCTTCTAAAATTATTTTAGCGGTGGTTAATGGAGGGAGTTCAACACTGTTTGGATTTTCTGATTGGGCTGCTCTAATTATTTTTCTTTCCGTTAATATATTTTGCAGACCTTCACGTTCGACCGGCGTAAACCAATCCGACTCATGAAGCGCTTGCACTAAAATAGAATTAGCCCCTTGTGTTACGGCAGTAGAAAAAGAGCTTACATTTGTTTGTGGTTTGTATTGGCCTGTTTGATCTCTAAATGAGTAAACTGATACGGGTATACTGCCTGCTGGTTTTGGTAAGTTTTTTAAGTCGCTAAATATTTCTGTCGGCTCAAGGCTCATGGCACTTTGTTGAGAAGGCGGAATTAATTTTCCTAATGTTGAGCACCCGCTTAGTAGCATCAATATCGCTATTGTTATTGTTATTGTTTTTTTCATTATCCAAACCTCGGTACTTCAATAATCACGACGGTGTCATCAATGATATTCGTTATTTTGACTGTAATGGTATCAGCGGTGCTGGTGATGACTTCAATTTGATAATCGCCGCTCATAAAAATTGAGTCTTGGTCAAAAATACTATCTTCTATGTCTTCTCCAAAGGCCATGTCTGTTATTTCACGTACCATACGGTTTAGGTAGGTGCGCTCAAGCGAGTCCTGAAATTGCTCAGCATAGCCTTTTTCGATTGAAGGCGCTTTGTGTTTATTTTGAGCTTGCGCTTTACTCAATAACATATTGGCATTGAGTGGGTTGCCACCAAAGCTAGGGTTTATAGGGGTGTAAACCATTTCAGTTGCTGATGCGCAAAAGGATAATGTTGTTATTATTGTAAATATTATTTTTTTCATTTTACCATCCATTTAAAGCCATATCCTTAGAAGATGTAGCCATGTTTGAGCGAGCCATTGCATCAATTACCGTATAGACCGCTTGTTCAACGCGTGCGTCTAATGGCTCTAATCTGCGTCCTAAATAGGTTGCATATATAGTTTGATTGTTCATTACAAGAGTAAGCTTTGTGCCAGCTTTGGGTATTACCGTTTCTTTGATTTCAATGTTAAAACCAGCGGTTGAAGGCAAGTCTCGCCAGTAATTTGAAAATTCATAGTAAAATTGATGACCAAATCGGCTAATGCTTCTATCAAGTAATAACCCGTCAATTTCAAGTTCATCTGCAGCAACACCTGGAGGGGCCAAATACAAAGCGAGTAAGAGCAGGAGATTGATTTTTTTATTTATTTTCATAGTTTAAAATAGGGGAGTTGAAGCTCCCCTTTATTGTTATTAATTACATTTGTGTAATTGTGGCTGTATTACCGTCACCAATTTGAGTAACCGTTACGGTACTATTAACACCAATAACACCCCCTTCAACAATATTGTCATTGCCTAGCTGAGTGACATTGAATGTGACGTTTTCACCACCTACTAAAAACGGTGATTGTTCAGTACCTACAACCCAGTTATTTTCACCTTCTTGTGAAATATCTATGCTGTGGCCACTGCCTTCTACCATCATGTCGATAAGGTTAAAGTCGCCATTTTGCGCAATATCAATTTGGTTGAAGTTGCTATCAAGAATACCCGCAAGTGTCACCATGGTTTCATTTTGCAGGCCGTCTTGCGTAATTTCGATGTCGTTTTCGTTAGATGTAAGCGAAACGTCAGGGTAAGACGATTCAACAACCGCGATGTTTTCTTCACCCAGTTGGGTAAGATTTACATCATTATTCAAGCCATTAAAGTTTACTAAATGAGCTGAGTTAACATCGCCAAATTGACTAATTGTAAATTCATTATCTGAGCCTAACACGCCCATGTATGCTTCATTCTCGCTACCATTTTGAATGGCTGTAAGTTCGTTATCATTACCAATTAACTCAGCAGTTGTTGTATTAAAGTCACCATTTTGCATCGCCATTACTTCGTTGTTTTCGCCTTCAAATAAAGCTGAATCAACGTTATTAGCTAAGCCTTCTTGGTCTATACCTACTTCGTTATCGTTACCAACAATAGCAGTGAAATTAACAGTGTTGTCAGCGCCTTCTTGCTCAACACCAAACTCATTATTGTCACCGTAAAGCTCTGTAAGTGTTACAGCATTTTGATCGCCGTCTTGTTCAATATCTAACTCGTTATCGTTACCTTGTAGCGAGGTCACTCTGAACGTATTATAAAAGCCATTTTGCTCTACCATTAATGCATTATCGTCGCCTGTAGCGCTTGTAATTACAGCTTCATGCCATTCACCAGTTTGTAATGCACTTACCTCATTGCCACTGCCTTGCATGTCCATGTTGTAAAACCAATGACCACCTGTACCTTGTTCAATATCAACAGTGTTGTCATCACCCACAATAGAATTGATTGCTTCATTGTTAAAAAATAAACCTTCGCCTTCTTGTGAAACATAAAGCTGATTATTGTTGCCGGTGACCGTAGTTAACGCACCATTGTATAAACCATCTTGTGAGTATGTTTGCACATTGTTGTCGCCCACGGTGGTTACTTCTACAACGTTACCTGTTTGGAATTGCGACACCTCGGTCGTGTTGTCGTTGCCAATAGTGGTAACTTGCATTGTATTACCATCACCATCTTGTAAAAGTAATGCTGTATTACCTACTTGAGTTTGTGCAAGGACCATTGAATTGCTCGTGCTTTGTACAGATACTTTTGTACTTAAATCAGATACTGACCCTGATTTAGTTGCTGTATCTGCAAAAGAAGTAAAGCTTGTGCCCATTGCAATTGCTACTGCACAGCTTATAAGTGATTTGTTTAACTTCATTATTATTCTCCTTGAAATAAAAATTCTGAATGCTCTACGTTATTTTGTTTTTATAGAGTATTCGTAGTTCCAGCATGCCGTGCCGGTATAATGTTGTGATCAAACGTTATTCAATGTTGTGTCGCGTTTTCTAAGTGCACATTCACTGTATTCTTGAATTATAAATTCTTAAATCATCTTTTTTTACCGATTTTTATATCCTTTAAATACAATTAGTTATGCTGTTTTTATTTTTATTTTTAGTATTTTGCTAAAAAACCAGTAAAAATTGTTGAGCTACTTGACTGGCTGCTTGTAATTAATAAGTTCATAAAAAAGGCTGCCTTGAATGTTTTTTTAATGACGACTCTGGTCAAAAATGTTGATTTTTTATTGTTTCCAATTTAAATACTTGAGTAATTTTTGATTTGTTAGTTTGCTGGGTACATGCCATGTGATCTTTCTTATTCAATGTTGTCGGTAAACTTGCTTAAAATTTTTAAGCTCAATCAACTATGGATAGAACAATGAAAACAAAATTATCTATTATTACACTTGCGCTTGTTCCTTGTTTGGCTGCTGCGCAACTACCTGAAACAAGTATTAAACAATCAGTAACTGCAAGCAGTGATTCACTTATTGTTAAATACAAAAAAAATGTGTCAGCTAAAATGCGTAAGCAAGCTCGTTCGTTAGTGAGAGCTAAAATCTCTGACATGAACAGCGACGAGGTTGATGATAACTATAAGTCTTTACTTTCAGGCCGCTTAGCTAAATTTAAAGTAACGGGTATGAGTACTAAAGAGGCAATAAAACGCCTTAAAACTCATCAGGCTATTGAATATGTTGAACCAGACTACCGTGTAAGTATTGCCACTACGCCAAATGATCCGCGTTTTGGTGACCTATGGGGTTTAAATAACGAAGGTCAAACCGGTGGTGTAGCTGACGCTGATATTGATGCACCTGAAGCGTGGTCAATTTCTACGGGTAGTAGAGATGTGGTTGTTGGTGTGATCGATACCGGTGTTGACTATAATCATGCCGATCTTTTAGCTAATGCTTGGGTAAACCCGGGTGAGATTGCTGGCGATGGAATTGATAACGACGGTAACGGTTATGTTGATGATGTTCATGGCATCAATGCAATTACTAACTCAGGCAACCCAATGGACGATCAAGGGCATGGTACGCATGTTTCAGGAACCATTGGTGCAAGTGGCAACAATAACGAAGGTATTGTGGGTGTAAACCATGATGTATCTATCGCTGGTTGTAAATTTTTAGATGCTTCAGGTAGTGGTTCAACGTCAGATGCCATTAAATGTATTGACTACATGGTTGGTCTTAAAAACTCAGGTGTTAACCTTCGCGTACTAAATAATAGTTGGGGTGGAGGCGGTTATAGCCAAGCTTTAGCCGATGCAATAACGGCCAGTGAAGACGCAGACATTTTATTCGTAGCAGCAGCAGGGAATGACGCAGTAGATAACGATGTAAACCCGCACTACCCATCTAACTACGAAAACGACAGCGTGCTATCAATCGCAAGTACCGATAACAGTGATAATATGTCTGGTTTTTCGCAGTGGGGCCTAGAAAGTGTTGATATGGGCGCGCCGGGTAGCGCTATTCTTTCAACTATTCCAGGTGGCGGTTACGCTACTTATTCTGGCACTTCAATGGCAACACCACATGTTGCAGGTGTGGCTGCTCTTGTTCTTTCAGTAAACCCAGATTTAACAACAGTAGAGTTAAAAGAGCTTCTAATGAGCAGCGGCGATGCTAATACTGCTTTAACAGGTAAAACAGTTGCAGGTACGCGTTTAAATGCAAACCAGGCATTATTAGATGCTGATCCTACACCTGGCTTTAAATTATCGGTTACTCCTACAACTCAGCAAGCAACCGTAGGCGATACAGTTACCTACACGTTTGAGATTGGTTCGATTGCGCAGTGGGATGGCTATGTAGCGCTTTCGCTTAGTTCTAGTTTGGAGGGGGCTTCACTTAGTGCTTCTACGGCACGCCCAGGTGATGAGGTTGTGTTAACTGTAAATACGTTTGATGACACGCCTTGGGGTAATTATGATTTTACAGTTGAGGCAAGTACAGATCAGCAGTTAAAAACACAAACGGTGTCATTAATGCTGCAACCTGCTGGCTTAAACGATTTTACATATAGCAGTGATGAAAACGTATCTATTCCAGATAACGATCCACAAGGTGCAAGCTCTGTAATTACTGTTGCTGATGATTTAACTATTTTTGGCACTTCTGCCGATGTAAATATTACACACACTTGGTCTGGTGACTTGGTATTAACGTTAACATCGGCTCAAGGTTCAGAAGTTACGTTACAAAGTAACCAAGGTGGCAGTGACGACGATATTGTTAAAACATTTACATCAAGCGCATTTAACGGCGAAGTTGCAACAGGCGATTGGACGTTACACGTTGTAGATACAGCGGGTGCTGATGTTGGTAACATCAATGGCTGGTCTCTTACATTTAGTGCGATTGGAGAGGTTACTCCTCAGCCACCACAAGCTAATTTTGACGCTGAAATAGAGGGCTTAACGGCCATGTTTACAGATGCAAGTACTGATGCCAACAACGATATTACGCAGTGGAGCTGGAACTTTGGTGATGGTGCAACATCGTCTGATCAAAACCCAACTCATGTATATGCTGGCTCTGGCAGCTACAACGTTGAATTAACCGTAACAGACAGCGAAGGTAATACGAGTACGTATATGCAAACGGTTGTTGTTAGTGATGTTGATATTGAGCTTACATTAAAACGCGCTAATAAATCACGCTTGGGTACTATGCGTGTAGATCTTAGCTGGGACACAGTGGGAGCTGAATCGATGAACGTTTACCGTAATGGTGAACTAATTGATACTACGTCGGATAACGGCCGATACCGTGATTATGAGCGTGGTGCTTCACTATTAAGCTACGATTACCAATTGTGTGTTTCTGAAAACGTATGTTCTAACATCGTAACAGTAACATTTAATTAAGTAACACCCCCTTAGAGTAACCAAAGCCCAGCTATGCTGGGCTTTTTTGTTTTAAGTTATTAAAGTGTAATTTTAAATAGACTACAACTAGGCTTTTTTATACGGGTGGGTTTTAAGCCAGTGCTCGGCGATTTGTTCGCGCGTGGCAAACCACACTTGCTCATGCGATTTAGCATATTCTAAAAATCGTGCGAGGGCTTTAATGCGCCCAGGGCGGCCAATTAAGCGACAATGCAGCCCTATCGACATCATTTTTGGGGCGTTTTCACCTTGTGGGTCGCCTTCTTCATAAAGCGTATCAAAGGCATCTTTTAAATAATTATAAAATTGATCGCCGGCATTAAAGCCTTGCACCGCAGCAAAGCGCATGTCGTTTACATCAAGGGTGTAGGGCACTATTAACTGTGGCTTACCTTCTTTAATACTGTAAAAGGGTAAATCGTCGCTGTAATCGTCGGCGTCATATAAAAACGAGCCATTTTCTACCACAAGGGCTGCAGTATTTGGGCTTGTGCGCCCGGTATACCAGCCTTTTGGCTTTTTACCTGTGAGTGTTTGAATGATCTCAATGGCTTTTTGCATGTGCTCGCGCTCGGTTTGCTTATCTATATGTTGATAATTAATCCAGCGCAGGCCGTGGCTTGCTATTTCGTGCCCTGCATCTACAAAGGCTTTAGCTATATCGGGGTGGCGCTCAAGGGCCATTGCCACAGCAAAAATAGTGACAGGTATATCGTATTTTTTAAAGAGTTTAAGTAAACGCCATACACCTGCTCGCGAGCCATATTCGTAAATGGACTCCATGCTTATATGGCGGTCTTCTACATGCGGGGCACTGACTATTTCGGATAAAAATGTTTCGGCCGCTGCATCACCATGGAGTACACAGTTTTCGCCGCCTTCTTCGTAATTTAATACCACTTGCAGAGCAATGCGGGCTTTATTGGGCCAATTTGCATGGGGCACCTGTGAGCCATAACCAACTAAATCGCGCGGGTAGTGTTTAAATTGCTCGCTCATGTTATTGCTCCTTTTTAATTGCTGTGAGCCAAGAGCCTAGTGTTTCTCGCTCTGCATCAGTCATTTTGGTCATATTTGCCAATGGCATGTCTTTGGTTATAACCGCGCGGGTATGAATAAGCGTGCTGGCTTTTTTTACATCATTAATAGAGTCGAGCTTAAAGCCAAGCGGCGCTGTTTGAAAAAGCTTTGATGTAGGTGTTTCACTGTGGCACTGTGTGCAGTGCTTGCTGATTATATCCCACGCTTGAGTGTCGGTAATGCTGGCTTGTAAAGGCGCGCTTTCGCTTGTATTTGTTGGGCTGCTAGGCCATGGAGCTATAGCCAGCATGAGGGCAAAAAAAGCGGCAATACCACTTATAAGTACCGAAGGTTTATTAATACCTTGGTGCTTTAAGTTAAAGTAATGGCGTATCCACATGCCAATACCAAATAGCGCAATTAATATAAGCCAGCCAACGCTGTGGCTGTAGGTATATGGAAAGTGGTTGCTTAGCATAATAAATACCACAGGTAACGTGGCGTAGTTATTATGAATAGAGCACAGCTTTGCTTTTAAACCCGGTGCTGAATCAGGAATACGGCCAGCTTCTACTTCGCTTACCATGTAGCGCTGCCCTGGCATAATAATGTGGTACACATTGCCAACCATACACGTGCCAATAAGGGCACCTACGTGAATATACACAGCGCGGTCACTAAATAGCTGGTCAACCCCGTAAGTCCAAAGGGCCAATAGGCCAATAACCACAGCAATAAACGCGTTGCCGTTTTCAACCAGCGGGGTTTTACATAATAATCGATAAACACCATAACCTAAGCCAATAAAGCCAAGCGATGCACTAATAGCTGCAAATTTACTTAGCTCACTTTTGCTGTTATCGATTAGGTAAACATCGGCGCCAACATAAAAAAGTAGACTAAATAATAAAATACCGGTGATCCACGTTGTGTAGGCTTCCCATTTAAACCAATGCAGAGTGTGGGGCATTTCTTCAGGGCCATTTTGATACTTAGCCACTTCGTAAAAGCCACCGCCGTGCACGGCCCATAAATCGCCTTTTATGCCTTTGTCTTGTTTCCATTGTGGCGGGGTTTGTAAGTTATTATCAAGCCACGCAAAATAAAACGACGCGCCAATCCACGCAATGCCAGCAATTACATGAAAAAAACGAAGCACTAAATGAACAAGCTCAAATAAATAGTTTTCCATTAGGTTAAGCCTCTTCTAACTGCGGTGTGTGGGTGGCTGTAAACTGTTTTTTATCATCGCGTTTATAAACGCTTTTACCCATAATGTAGGTTTGTTCAATACAGCGATCATCGCCTAGCATCATCATGGCAAAAAGTTGCTCGTGTAGTGTTTTAGCATGGCCAATTCTAAATTTTAAAAATGAAGTAGCCGCGTAATCCATGACTATAAAGTCGGCTTCACAACCGATTGCAAAATTTCCTATGGTGCCTTCTAAATCCAGCGCCCGTGCGCCGCCAAGCGTCGCTAAATATAGGCCTTTAAAAGCCGAGAACTTTTGACCTTGAAGCTGTTGAATTTTGTACGCTTCATTACCTGTTTGTAGCATAGAAAAACTTGTGCCTGCGCCAACATCGGTGCCCATACCTACGTTTATTCCGTGCTCTTCACAGGCTTTTAAATTTAATAAGCCAGAGCCTAAAAATAAGTTAGAAGTAGGGCAGTGCGAAATAGCCGCGTTGTTATCTGCAAGGCAGCAAAGCTCGCGCTCAGATAAATGAATACTATGAGCAAATATCGAGCGTTTACGTACCATTTTAGCTTGCTCGTAAACACTCAAGTAATCATCAGCGTCGGGGAATAACCCTTTTACCCATTCGCACTCGTCTTTGTTTTCAGATAAGTGCGTATGTAGGTAAGTGTCGGGGTATTCTTCTAATAGTTGAGTGCATTTTTGTAGTTGCTCAGGGGTTGATGTAGGCGCAAAACGTGGTGTTACCGCATAGCTTAACCTATCAACATTGTGCCATTTTTCTATGAGTGCTTTTGATTGATCGTAACTGGTTTGCGCGCAATCAGATAAATCGTCAGGGCAGTTTCTGTCCATCATCACCTTACCGGCAATCATGCGTAAATTACGTTTTTGTGATTCGTTAAAAAAGGCATCAACCGATTGCGGGTGCACCGTGCCAAATACCAATGCGGTGGTGGTGCCGTTACGTAATAACTCATCTAAAAAGCGGTTTGAAACCTCACTTGAGTACACTTCACTGGCAAACTTTTTTTCGGTTGGGAAGGCGTACTCGGTAAGCCAACTTAAAAGCTGCTCGCCATACGCGCCGACCATTTCGGTTTGCGGCAAATGTATGTGCGTGTCTATCATGCCGGGCATTACCAATTTGCCATCGTGGCGAATAAGAGTGGCTGATTTATCTAAGCTTGGCAGTATGTCTTGCTCGTAACCAAGGTTAACCACTTTGCCATTTTGAATAACTAACGCGCCTTTTTCAAAATAGCGATGGGCGGTGTCGCCCGCTATGGCTGGGTCGTCAACAAAGTCGAGTATGTTGGCACAAATTACGGTTATTTTATTATTGTTTTGCGTGCTCATTGTTAGCTACCTCTGTACGTTGAGTAGCCAAATGGGCTAAGTAATAACGGAATATGATGATGTTTTTGATCTTGTAATCTAAAGGTTATTTGCGCTTCTGGGTAAAACGCTGGAGTAGGCTGATTTTTGTAATAGCTATCTAAATCAAATACCAACTTAAAGGTTGCAAATTCTACGTCTGTATTTAGCCAGTCGGTAATACGCCCGTCGCTATTTGTTTTACCTTGGGCAATTAATTCCCACTTGTTATTAGTGTATACAAACAATTGTACAGCTACATTGGCTGCAGGTTTGCCTGTGCTGGTATCGAGTATATGGGTAGTAATAGGGCTTTTGTTCATACTTTTATTCATATCAGGGATTCCAATCTTATTTTTGTTATTTTGGCTTGTTCGCCTGCGGCTATAGTGAGCTCTGTGCTGCGGGTGTTGTGTATGCGCTGCTCTATTAGTTCACGCATTTGCTCAGCACTTTTGCCGCTGGCACACACAATAAATATAAAGCCAAATTTACTGAGGTATTCTTTATTTAGCGCAATCATTTTTTTAAGGGTTTGCTCGTTTGCTTTGCTCATTCCTGATTGTTCGTGCCCCGCTTTTTGCGCTGTAGCGGCGTACTTTTTACTTAATGTTGATAAATCGCCAATTTGCGGGTGGCCTTCAAAAGCGGCTAAATAATCGCTCTCACCTAGGCTATCCCACACGCTTTGAGCGCTCTTAAATAGGTGCTCTTTATTTTCAAATGGCATGGTATTTAGCATACCGCTTACCCAGTTAGGGGCTGTGCAGCAGTGCTCTAGGGCTTGGTGCGCTTGCGCTTCATTTAGGTTATTAATTTTTAAGCTACTCATGCATCTACTTCCTCTTGTGTGGTGCTAATTAGGGCATTTTTAAGTGCACGCCATTGCACACCTTGGCGTTTAGGCGCATGGGTTTGCATAGCCTGATAAAGGCCAATTAACTGCCCACTAATTGAAATAGCCACTTCCATAGGGAGTTTGCCCGTTACATTTTCAAGCCCAACAGGGCAGACCATTTGCTTTATTTGCTCGGTGGTAAAATCGCGATGGGCTAAGCGCTGCTTAAAGCGTTTTGCTTTGGTATCAGAGCCAATAACGCCCAGCCAATTGGCATCGGCGCGTTTAATAATGGTTTGTGTGAGTGCAAAATCGAGCTGGTGGTTATGGGTTAATATTAAGTAATTGTTAGCTTTAGGCGCGCGTTTTACTTGCTCTGTTGGCTCTTCATCAACCACTTTTACTACGTTATTTGGAATAACCGGTGGGAATACATCGGCGCGGCTATCTATCCAACGTATACGCATAGGTAATTGTGCCAATATACTAATAAGCGCCTGTGCTACATGGCCTGCGCCGTATATGTCGAGGGTAAAGCGCTCGCATTGCATGCACTCAAGCATCACAGTGGCAGCCCCGCCGCAGCACTGGCCTAAATTTGCGCCTAGGTTAAATTGCTCTATCACTTGGGTGGCCTCGCCTTTGGCAAGTAGCTCGCGGGCTTTTTCTATTACTACGTACTCAAGGTGACCACCGCCAAGGGTGTCGTAAATATGCTCGCCGCTTATTACCATTTTAGAGCCTGTGCCACGTGGGGTGGAGCCATTGGTGCCAAGCACAGTGGCAATAACATAATTAGTGCCGCTTTGTTCGTGCTCGTTTATAGCTTGCGCCCAGTTTTGAGTATGAAAACCCTGAAACGACTCATTTAAATTAGCCATGTTGACGTTCCTTAAACCAGCTAGCGGTTTGCTCAATTGCATTTAATACACGCTCAGGTGTTGCAGGCGTATCGAGTGGGGCAGTAAATTTGTAATCGGCCACACTGCTTATGGCATTACGAATCGCACTCCACACACTAAAGGCCAACATAAACGGCGGCTCGCCAACTGCTTTTGATCTAAATACGGTGGTTTCTGGGTTGGCAGAGTTATATAAATTGACGTTAAATTCGGCAGGGGTATCGCCAATAGCCGGAATTTTATAGTTAGCAGGGCCAAAGCTTGCAAGCTGGCCTTTATCATTCCATTGTAAGTCTTCGGTGGTAAGCCAGCCCATACCTTGTACAAAGGCACCTTCAATTTGGCCTATATCAAGTGCTGGGTTAATTGAGCTGCCCACATCGTGCAGTATATCAACGCGGGTTACGGTGTTTTCGCCTGTTAGCGTATCGATTTCTACTTCACTGAGTGCTACGCCGTGCGCGTAGTAAAAAAACGGTCGGCCTTCGCCTTTGGCTCTATCGTAATGAATTTTAGGCGTGGCGTAATAACCCGTTGATGAAAGCGATATACGATTCATATAAGCAAGGTTTGCAAGTTCGCTAAAGCTAATTTCGCCTTTACTAAAGGTAATTAGGTTATCTTTAAATACAATACTTTGGCTGTCTACTTCAAAGTGCTCGCTTATAAAGCCTATTAAGCGTTCTTTTATGGTGTTTACGGCGTTTAGCGCTGCCATGCCGTTTAGGTCAGTCCCGCTTGAGGCGGCGGTTGGCGAGGTGTTGGGTACTTTATCGGTACGGGTTGCGCTTATGCTTACTGCGTCAAAATCAACACCAAACCCATGGGCTACAATTTGCGCTATTTTAGTATTTAACCCTTGGCCCATTTCGGTGCCGCCATGGTTTAAATGAATTGATCCATCACTATATACATGCACTAACGCACCTGCCTGGTTTAGGTGCTGTACGGTAAACGATATACCGTATTTAACCGGCGTCATCGCAAGGCCCTTTTTTATAATAGGGGATGATGCGTTAAAGGCTTTAATAGCGTCTTTTCGCGCCCAGTAATCACCCGACTCTTCAAGCTGGGTTATCATATCTTTTAAAATATGCTGCTCAACGGTTTGATGATATGGCGTGGTGTCGCGGCCTTTTTTGTATAAATTAAGTTTTCGGATCTCAAGCGGATCTTTACCTAATTTAGCGGCTATGTCGTCCATTATTAGCTCGCCCATGATCATGCCTTGCGGGCCACCAAATCCTCTAAAGGCAGTGTTGCTTACGGTATTAACTTTACAGCGATTACCTTTAACGGTGGCGGTTGGGTAGTAATACGCGTTATCGGCATGAAACATTGCACGGTCTACAATGGCATCAGATAAATCCGGCGAATAACCACAAAAACCATTTACGGTTACATCAGCGCCTTCAATTAGGCCATTTTCATCAAACCCTACATGGTATTGGTTATAAAATGGGTGACGTTTACCGGTAAGTTTAAAGTCGTCGCTGCGGGCAAGGCGCATTTTTACTGCACAGCCAAGGTAGTAAACTGCAAGCGCTGCAAGGCAAGCCCACGGTGCACCTTGGGTTTCTTTACCGCCAAAGGCACCGCCCATACGGCGAGTTTCTACGTTTACAAAGCTAAATGGCTTTTTTAAAATTTTAGCAACTAAGTGCTGAACCTCTGTTGGGTGCTGCGTAGAACATTGCACATGAATGCCGCCATCGTTATCGGGCTGAGCGAGTGCTATTTGTCCCTCAAGGTAAAAGTGTTCTTGCCCGCCTATGTGTATTTCGCCTTTGAGCTGGTGAGCTGCATTATTTATGGCTTGCTCGCTATTACCACGGTTAAGTGAATGGGGCGGCCTTACCCAATGCTCTTTTTTTATGGCTTCTTTAATATCAAGTATGGGGGTGATTTGCTCGCACTCTATAACCACTAAGCGAGCAGCGCGGCGAGCAATGGCGTAGCTGTCGGCAACGACTACCAGTACCGGTTGCCCGTGGTATTGAATTTCATGATTGGTCAGCAGTACATCACCTGGAAATATAGGGCCAATATCAAGCTTACCGGGTACATCATCGGCCGATAAAATACGTTTAACACCTGCCACTTCAAGCGCTTTGCTTGTATCAATTGATGTAATAAAGCCGCTGGTAATAGGCGCCAGTACAGGGTAGGCGTGTAAGCAGCCATGGGGCTCAGGGTTATCGTCTGCGTAGTTTGCATTACCACATACTTGTTTTATTGCGCTTTCGTGATACTTAGATTGGCCAACACTTCCGCCTTGGGCTTTTAGTTTATCCATTTCAAAGTGACGCATGTGAGATCCTCGTAATGGCAATGTTGTTATTATTTTTATTGCTGCTTGGCTGCGCACCGCAAAACTCAATACCAATACGCTGCAGCAAGTTTTTGCTTACCGTAGTGCGGTAATGTGCGCTGCTGCGTACATCGCTCATGGGTGAAAAGTCATCATTTATAGCATTAGCGGCATCTACAAACGTGCTTACTTCTAATGGCTGAGTATTAAGCTTTTGCTCTATATGCGCGGCGCGTTTGGGTATGGCAGCCATACCGCCCATGGCACAGCGGGCATTGCTAATTACGCCTTGTGTTTGCTCAATAGCCAGTACTAAACACACGGTAGATATATCATCTTCAAAGCGTTTTGAAATTTTATGGCACGCAAGCTTTAACGAGTCTGGGCGTTTTGGCACTGTAATTTTGCTAATGACTTCATCGCTTTTAATGACTGTTTTTTTGTAATCAACAAAGTAGTCGGCCACTTTAATAGTGCGTGTGCCTGCTGCGCTTAATAAATCTAGAGTGGCATTAAGTGCAATTAATAATGGGGCTGGATCGCCAATAGGAGAGGCATTTCCTATGCTGCCACCTAAGGTGCCACTGTTACGTACTTGGTTAGAGCCAAGGCGTTCAAACAGCTCTTTGGACTCAGGGTAGTAACTGTAAAAAGCGTCTACAAACTGGCTGTAAGGGAGTGCTGCACCAATATGTAGCTCACCGTTGTTATCGCTTAATGTGCACAGCTCATTAGCTTGGCTTAGGGATATTATTACATCGGGTAATAGCATATTTTGGCTAAGCTCAATGGCAAAATCGGTGCCACCAGCAACCAAGTGTGCATGGGGGTAAAGCGCTTTTAGTTCAACAAGCTGCTTAGCATTTTGTGGCAAGTAGAATTTGCGAGGGCCATTTTTTAAAAATGGAATATCGTCATCATATTGCGTATTAAGTGAGGCTTTAAACTGAGCTGCCATGGCTGAGTAAGGCTCATTTTTGCGCTCGTAGCTGTAGGCTTTTTCTACCGCTAGTAAAATAGGACTGTAGCCAGTGCAACGGCACAAGTTGCCACCTAAAGCATGAATAGCGGCCTTTTTACCTGGGTAACTCGGGTTATTAATATAAAGCGCCAACATGCTCATTATTATACCTGGGGTACAAAAACCACATTGCGAACCATGGCACTCTACTAATGCGCGTTGTACTGGGTGTAAGTCATCAAGGGTTGGGTAAAGCCTCGTTGTTACAGCCTCTACGGTTACTATGTGTTTTGCGTGTGCATTGCCTAATAAAAGCAGGCAGCTGTTCATAGTTTGATAGTGCCAAACCGGGTTACCGTTTGAGTTTGTTTTTTCTTCGCCGACTAAAATTGTGCACGCGCCGCAATCGCCTGTAGCACACCCTTCTTTGGTGCCCACTTTCCCTTTTTTGGTGCGTAGCCAGTCCAAAATGGTGAGACTTGGCGAACATTCTTGTACTTCTATTGGCGTGTCATTTAATAAAAACTGAATCACACAGACCCCCTTAACTTTTTAACACCTTGTTTTTAATAAGGTTTATTGTCTGCTTTTTCGTATTGTTATTGCGCAAGTAAGAAAAAAGCAGTTTTATTATAATGATTACTTTGCAGTTAATATGCCAAATCTGACC
>NZ_LODI01000019.1:0-3298 GCF_001468485.1 Pseudoalteromonas sp. H71 | reverse complement strand
CGGTTAGCTTTTTGCTTTTTAAGAGGCTAAATAAGGTTTTAAATGAAGTTTATAAAGTTGTAAAAAGGTTTTAAGTTACTTATTTTTATTGCTTTTATTTGTTTTTTATCGAGTGGCTAAGTTTTTATTTGTTATTTTTTGCATGACTTTTTAATCGCTTTCATGTGTTAACTTGACCAATAGGATATGTTTATTCTTGTAAGCTATGTGCTTTTAAAAAGTGCATTTATATAATTATTTAAAATTACGTAAGCGAGGATATTTTTTTAGCTAGGTTGAATGCTTTTTAGAAAAAACGAGGTCTTTGTTAGCCATTACAGATTTAATAGGCACATAATGAACTTAACACACACAAATAACGCACTGATCACTTTACTTGCTCTTAGTTTTGGGCTGCTTGGCGTATCGTTTGCTTTGGGTGCAAACCCAAATGCACTTGTAGAAACATTTGAATTTTATGGGTTCAATACTTCACTAAATAATAAAATGATAGGCTTGCTAACCGGAAGCACTATGATTGCATTAGCACTTTCCACTCTAGCCGCGCATTTAAAATTAATAAAACCTACACCAGCATTAGTTCTCGCGTTAATTGTTAGCATAGTGCCTTTACTTACTTTATTAGCCAGCAACCGTTGGATGGCCCAGTTAGGCGGCTTTCCAATTATTGGCAGTGGGCAAGGCATTATTAAATACTTTGCAGTCATCCCTTTGTATTTATTTTTGTTTTATAAAAATAAGCTAACAGACAAACAACACGTATTTTTAAACTTTATACCGGTTGCTATGGTTTTACTGTGGATTGGTGGCATGAAGTTTTATGAGTTTGAAGCCAAAGCCATTGTAAGCCTGGTAGAAACCTCACCGTTTATGTCGTGGTTATACACAGTCTTTAGTGTACAAGGCGCATCAAACGTAATTGGTGGGTTTGATGTATTATTTGCAGTGCTACTTGGCATAGGCATTTTACTTAACAATAAAAAGCTAATTATTGTTAGTGGCTTAGCGTGTTTAAGTGTGTTTTTAATGACCCAAACATTTTTAATTACCGCAAACGGCGCATTGAGCTCAAGCACATTATTAGAGCGTTTAGGGCAATTTGTAATTAAAGACTTATGGTATGTAGGCAACTTAGTTGTTATTGCCACTTTAATGCTATTTAAACCAACTAAATAAAGAGAGCTGTATGATCAGTTGCCATCAATACGACTTCATCGAAATTGCCTGTATGCACCATTTAAGCATTGAGCTTATATTAAAAAATGGCGATGTTGTATTTGGCGTAGCAACTGATACAAAACGCAATGCTAATAGAGACGAATGCATAGTTGTTAACGTAAACAGCGAGCTGCAACTTATTGTACTTACTACAATTAGTGTAATTAAAGCGCGTGAGAGTAATCCATACTTTGACCACGTGAACTTTGATGTTAAGTAATTAACTAACCCATTTGTTTTATCATAAACACTCCAGCGGGCCTGTATCATCAATATTTTAAGGCTCGCTTATCTAGCCAATGCTTTAGCTCATACGTGCTAAATGCACAAAGCCAAAATTTACCTTTATAGTAAACTGTTCACATAAACAGCTATTTTGACTTTGTCCAATAACATTATTAAAAGTCGTTTTGGTGCAAAGTAACAAAGGCTTTTTCACTGCATTCCTAATTGCTTGTTTACATTGCAGTTATTTAGTGGAATTATTGGGCGATGTAATATGCGCCGTTTTGGGGTGTTATAACCCCCCAAAGTGGTGTTCAATAAGATGTTATACCCTCGGAGGAAAAGATGCCACGGAAGATGTCTAGAGAAAAAGAATTAGAATTTGAGGAGCTATCTTTATTCTTAGAATTCTATTCAACAAATGTATCTGGCATTCAGAGGGAAGATCCCATCCATCCTTCAAATTGTTTGGTTGAAATCGTCGATAAATTTGGGAAATCAAAAGCTCTCCAAGGCCTCAAACAGGCTATCAACGATACGCTTGAAGATACTGCTAGCTGGGACTCAAATACTGTAAGTAAATTAGATGAACAATTGCTAGACAACGGTACGATCACTTTATCAACGCTAAGAACCAGATATTGGTCAAAGTACAAATCTATCTTAAAGCGAGGCAAAATAAAAAATGAGACAGAATATTATCTAATTAGAGGGCTTGAATGTGAATTAGATAATGGTATTCCTCAAGAGCAACGGGCTTTATTAACTGAGTTGGTAAGGGATTTTGAAGAACGGGTATAACAACTCAATAAACTCGCTCACTTCGTTCGCTGGGACGCATACACGCAGGGCGGCTTCGCCATTATGCCCTACGTGCCTGCGCCCGTTATTGAAAAGTTATGTGCTTAGGATGAAATATGAGTCGTAGGTATTTATCAACAACAGAAGCTGAATTTGCACTGCAAAGAGGAAAGACTGTAGAGGTATTTCTAGGCGGGTTTTTAGCTCATGGGCAAAAATGTATTCGTTGGGCATCGTTCAATAACCGCGGTGCTGAAGTTGAAGGGCAACTTTGGGAATCGATTGACCAAGGCTCAGAAGATTACGTAGATATTTATACGTTTGAATCTCTTTCCAGCGAATATGATGAGCCGGTAAGAGTTGAAGTCGCCGAGAATATTGAGTTGGCTGCAAGCAAGCTGGGCATAGAAGAGTTTAAATTTGTTAACCAAGGGGTTGTGCAAGATGAGTACATTTCTTACTTGCGCGCAGGCACATAACAAGGCCAAACAGCAGCGCGCACTGCGTGCGCTGGACCTCGTTTCACTCGGCCGCTGTTGGCGGCGTTAAGTGGCAAGGAAGCATATGCGTATAATTCTCGTTTTATTACTTGTATTTAGTTTTCAACTAAAGGCTGAAAACTTGATTTCGAAGTCTGAAGTAGCTTCTATTCTGCCAAGTCTTGATTTTGGGGTTCCATCAACAGATGTGATCCAAAAGAATATAGAAATAGGCAAAGATCTTATTATTTCAATTGAGTTCGCAATTACCTCAAAAGGTAATGGTGGTATTGAGTTGCCGGGTATTTTTTTGGTGCGACTTTACGACAGACATGATGACCTAAGTTATTTCAAAGATGGCTTACTTAACAACGAATTGATTGATGTTAATTCTGACGGTTATAAAGATATTTTACTTTGGGGTACCGCAGTAAAATCAGACGATGATGGTAATAAACTCGGAGACGTTTCAGTTTTGGCTATATTGGTTTATTCACCCAAAGATAAAATTTATAAAGTTCTTCGTAAAAGTGAAGAAATTGATATTTATACCAATGAGTAATTGCCACTTAACA
>NZ_LODI01000018.1 GCF_001468485.1 Pseudoalteromonas sp. H71 | reverse complement strand
ATGGTGGAGAGATAGGGATTTGAACCCTAGATAGGCTACAAACCTATGCCGGTTTTCAAGACCGGTGCATTCGACCACTCTGCCATCTCTCCGTGACGCAGAATAATACTTAGGTGGAGGGGGTGTGTAAATAGCAAAATGTTTGTTTGCCTAAAAAATAGACGTAAATGCGTGTTTTTTTGTAAATAGAGGGGAATTAATACTATTTTTAATAAAATAAAGAGGTTGCAGCAAACAAAGGGAGCTAAAAAAGGTTTTTAGTGGTTGGGTGTTGGCTGCACCAAAAAATAATCATGGTTGGATGATTATTTGTACTGAGCTGCGCCGCCAAGTGCTAGTTTTTTACCAAGCGTATTAAGTCTAGCTAGCATTTTTGCTTTTCGGTTAGTTGGTTTAACTGCAATTTGTGTGTTTGCTGTTTGGTTTAATGTATTTATAGGGTTCATCATTTGGCTCCGGGTTTAGGTTTGTTGAAAACATGCGCATTTTGCATGTGAAACGTACAAAAATAAAACGATAAAAATTACATGTGAGGCATTAGTTATATTTATCTGAATTGACGTTTGTTAACTAAGTGTTTAATTGTGTTTTTTCTATTTTTTGATTTTTATATATTATTTAAGTTGTTGCTCAATAAGGGTTATTTTTTATTTCGCTTTTTATTTATGCATATTCCATTATTTTTATTGGGTAATTATTCAGATTATTTTATTTTGGTTTTACTTGTAATGTTTATGGCATTTTTCATGGCGCTTGATAGGAGTGTTCAGTGCAATAAAAAATCGTTATTAATTTAATATTTAAAATATTAATTGACCTAAAAATATAATTTTTTCAATGTTGGGGCTTTTAGTAAATAAAAAGCGCCTACTTTAAGGTAGGCGCTTTAGTGTTAGTTACGTTTAAACGTGTCTAACTGGGGATGGAGCCGCTCAGCTTTTTGCTAAGGGCATTAATTTAAGAGCTAATCGTTTACTGAATACTTTAGCCTTGCGCAGCGACTCTAAATTGGGTGGTTAAAGCGCTAGTGTTATCAAAAACAGAGTAAGGCGTATGAGCTAAATTTAAGTTTATAAAAACGTTAAAAGTGAGAAAGCTAACGCAAAGACGCTGTGTTTATACTTATTATTTAAGTAGGTAAAAGGGTGAACAAAGTCTGTATCTGTATAAAGCCACAAAGCTGTTTACTAAGGCAAGTGCTAACCAGACCAATGCCCCGTAATCTGAGCCGAACAACATAAACGAGGGAAAAGAGAGAAAGCAGATACAAAAAAGCAGCATTCAATAAAATGCTGCTGAAGGGATGTTAAATAGGGAGAATAAAGTGCGGGTTATTTAACGTGTTTAAAGGTAAATAATTGATACCCTTCTAGCTCAGGAACTAACGTTACTAGCTGCTCTTCTTGTTTTGCAATTTCAGCAAAATTACCGCACAGTGAATTAGCGCGTTGCTCTAAATTGTTTGCGTGTAACTCTACTTTTTCTTCAATTTGTGCGCCCATGTTTTCCATGCGCTCTTCAAATGCATCCATATCACCACCCGAACCTAATAATTCAGATCCAAGCGCGACCAATATACTGCCCATAGATTGCATTACTGCTGATTCAACGGCAGTTTCTATTTGTTTTTCAAACTGGTGTTCAAAGTTTTCACCAAATTGGTTAAAACTTTGCTGGCCCATAACAAAGGTGCCTTCTTGATAAAACGTGTTTTCTACTTCCAAGCGTATATCGTCCATTAACGACGACATATCGTCTAAGCCGTTAATGTTAAACGCATTGCCTACTTCTTCTAAAGCGACACCGGCAATTTTTACACCGTCTAATGCAATATTAGCGACTTCCGGTAACTGTGTGCGTAAGCTATCAGAGTATTGAGTAAGTGCTTGGCGCTGTGAGTTATTAAGTGCAACAAACTCACCATTTACCATTAAATCGCCGTTATTGTTAAATTGCATAGCTTGATTTTGTGCTGTAAAAATTTCTAGTTCGTTTGGCTTAATGCGAACATCATTTTTAAACTCCACATCGCATTGATCGTTGCTAAATGAAATTGTTGAATCGCTGTCGTTGTGTGCCATAGCAACAGGTGTACAGATTAATGCGCTAACTAATAGTAATTTTTTCATTTGATGACTCTATTTTTTGTTGATAACAAATAACTAATAACAAGTTTGGTGCCACTATTTTTTTATTAACAAAAGCAATAGTTTATATTTTTTGTTGGGGTTGATGGTCTGTTTTGTTTTTATTATTAGGCTATATTTTGGCGAATTTAACCAACGAATATAAATTTATAAAAAAAATTTATCGATACGATAAAAAACTCTCACTTTCCACAATTGCAATTTAGCGCTATTTATTCACATTAATGACATGAAGGCTATTTACTATAGCTTTGTGGCTTTACTTTGATGCTAATTTGCACAGCATATTGGTGTTAAATTTTTTAATTTACCAATTACATTAATTAAAGCGTAATTGGTCTCAAACACTTTATGGAGTGGGTTGTGGGTAAGACATTTAGTTACGATGCGCTAGATGATGATTTTGTTGAAGACGAATACGAAATGGTCGGTCGAAATCAACACGATAAAAACAAGCAAAAGGTTAAGAAAAAGTTGGAAGACTACCTTGAGCAAAAACGTTTGCGTAAAAATCTAGGCGAAGATGACTTAAGCGATTACATCGATTAAATTGCACTAGTATAAATACACTACCAATAAATAACCGCCGGTTAAGTGCACAGGCATGTGCGCTTAATAGGTTGTGAAATTGGCAATAAAGAGGCTATTTGCCTCTTTATTACTTTTTACTGCGCGCTTTTAGCCTTAGTTAATGCTTTTTGTATCGTTAGCTCTAACTTTTCTGGCTTGGTAAAAGGGGCATAGCGTTTAGTTGGCGTGCCATCGGCTGCAATTAAAAATTTGGTGAAATTCCATTTTATTTTTCGAGTTAAAAACCCCGGTAATGCTGATTTCAAAAATCGAAATACAGGGTGTGCATTTTTACCATTCACATCAACTTTGTCTGCTATTAAAAAGCTGACCCCGTAATTTACTAAGCACCCTTGCTCTATTTGCGAGGCATCACCTGGCTCTTGTTGGCCAAATTGATTGCACGGAAAACCTATAATCACTAACCCTTGACTGGCGTATTTCTCATGAAGCGCTTGTAAAGATGCGTATTGGTAGGTAAACCCGCATTTACTTGCTGTATTAACAATGAGGACAACTTTTCCCTCAAAGTCATCAAAGTTTATAGGTTGTCCTTGTAGGCTTGTTGCGCTTAATTGATGAAACTTTTGCATAGTGGCTTCTTGTTTTTTTTGTTGGAGCATATTTTAACGCGGTAAGAGGGTTACATAAAGTATAAAATTTAATCGTGCCGTGAGGTATAAAAACCCGTGTTCTAAGTAAAAAGTGAATAAGGTTTCCGCGCCCTTCTCACACCCTTGGATTACATCTATGTAGGCAAAAAAAAGTTAACAGCCTAGGCTACTAAACATTCAATGTTAAGAGGTCAATAAACCTTAATTTAATATTAGAAACAAGCCCATACCAGCAAGTGTTGTGTAGTAAATATTATGCGTTTTATAAGCAACAAGAATGGCTACAATAGCGGCACTTAAATAAGGGTTTTGCCAATGCAAATTTATGCCTTCGTCGTTCAAAAATACGATAGGTACCCAAATAGCAGTAAGAACGGCCGGTGCGCTAAAGCTCAAAAACTGCTGCATTTTGGGCCCTACTTTAAAAGGTAGTGAGCGGTGTAAAAACAAGTAACGGGTAAAGAATGTAATACAGGCCATAAGTAAAATAGTGGTCATCATGGTTTAGTTTCCCTTTTAGCTGAAAGTCTTGCCGTTGTATAACCAGCACTCATTGCTAATAATGCGGAGCACACTAGCCATAACTCAAACCCTGTGCTTTTTAACCATGTAGCAGTAACACCTGCAACAATAACAGTGACTAAAGATGCGGCATTTTTAATACCTGGGATAACTAAGGCAATAAAAGTAGCTGCAATTGCAAAGTCGAGCCCTAAGTTAGTTAAATCGGGAAGCATAGAGCCTGCAACAATGCCTATTAATGTCCAAATATTCCATGCAATATAAAAACTAAAGCCTGCACTTAGCGCATAAACTAAACGCACTTGTGTGCGATAAGCTTTGCGGTGGTGAGAAAAGGCAAATAATTCATCGGTTAATACAAAGCTAACAGGTAAGCGCCAGCGCATTGGCTGATCAATCACTTTATGCCTGACAGCAAGCCCATATAAAAAATGACGAGAGCTAATGATAAACGTAGTGAATAATATGGTCAGCAAGGGCGTGTTGCCCGCCATAAGTTCAATCGCGACAAGTTGAGCCGATCCTGCAAAAACCAGTAACGACATAGCTTGCGTTTCAAGTGCAGTAAACCCATTTTGAATAGCTAAAGAACCACATAATATTCCCCATGGAATGACGGCTAAGCAAAGCGGAAGCATATCTAAAAAGCCTTTTATAATCGCTTTTTTAACTGGTTGCATAGCATTTACCTTGCTGGCTTGTAGAATGGAAGATAATGATACCTTATTATAAGGTGAAAGTGATTAACATGAGCTCTGGATAATAAATCTTTCTCAAGCAGTTAGTTGCAGTGCTAACTTGGTTGAATTTACTTGCATTAGGCCAGTTAGTAACGCATAAACTTTTATGTTTTCACTGAAAATCTCTAGCTAGGGTTCAGATTAATTATTATTGAATGATAATGTTTTTTATAGGGTAAATATAATGACAACAATAAAAGTATGGGATGGGTTTATTCGGTGTTTTCATTGGCTGTTAGTCATAAGTATTGCCGTTTTATATTTTAGTGTAGAAGAGGGGATGATTGAGCTACATTTTGTTGCTGGATTCTTTACTTTAGCGCTCATTGTAACGCGGATAGTATGGGGGATCGTTGGCAGTAGAACAGCGAAATTAAGTGGCTTGATTCACTCACCTAAGGCTCTGTTTCAGGGTCTCAGAAAGCCGGTAGACACCATAGGGCACTCTGCCCCTGGAAGCTATATGGTCCTTGCTTTTTTTGCGCTCATTTCAACGCAATTAATTACCGGGCTGATGAGCAGTGATGGCATTTTAACTGACGGCCCGCTTGTTGAATATGTATCGAGTGATGCAGTAGATTTTGCTAATTGGTTGCATCACCTCAATTTTGACATATTACTGTATGCAATAGGTTTGCACATAGCGGCAATTGTTGTATACCGAATCAAAGGTAAGCCTTTAGTCAAAGCAATGATCACCGGAGAAAAGGCATTAAAATCAACCGATGTAGAAAGACCCGTAACTAAGTCGCCTTGGCTCGCGTGGGTTATATTTGTAGGCATACTGTTATTGCTTGCATTTACTTGGGGGCAAGAGCCTTTACAGTACTTATTTGGATGAATTGGTTTTTAAAACAATACTTAATGACTGGTTGTAAATCTCGGTTACATTCTTTTGTTTGATTGTTAAGTAGTGGATGCATATAATTAGGACTTTGCTGACAAGTGAACTGTTCGTAGTATGGCTGTATTACTTGTTGTTATTGGTGCTTTTTGTTTATTCATAATGAATAAACTATGTCACTCTTAAGGTGTTGCCGTGTTTATGCATACGTCGTTGGCCTGCGGGGAATGGTCAACAATTGGTTGCTTAAATCATCACACTCAATTATTTATTGGTGATGTGGTGAAAGTAACCTTTTACGACATGCAAGGAGAGCTAATTAGCTTATCGTTTGACTTTAAAATTACTTCGTTTGAACAAGGGGAGCCTCACGCTTGGCCGCGTTTGATAGCAGAACACATTAATGTTCATATTCCTTTGGTTAATGCAGGAAAAATGACGGAACAAGGTTTAATCGTCGCTTATCGGAATAACAAAATATTTGCATTGCAAAGTAGCGGTATATACAAAGCTCATATTGACTTTCATTGTATTGCGAAATGCGACGAGCGTGAAGTAAGTACGCAACCTTATGAGTATGTTTACCCTGAACATAGCGAACGCTATAACGCGGGTACTAAAGTATTACAGCCAAAAGATGGTTGCATATATCAATGTAGGCCTTGGCCTTTTAATGAGTTTTGTCGAAAGGCAAAGGATACACAGTCAATATTTGAACCAGGTATAGGTAAAAGCTGGGCTATGGCTTGGCTGCAATTATCAACTAGGTAAAAACATGTTTCTTCCCATAGGTATTACAGGTTTAGGAATAAATCGGTTACCTTTAAGCCCACTCAACTATTGAGTGGGCTTTTTATTTTTATGATAAACTGCGAACATTATTATTTTTTAAATTTGGTTTTTTGTGCCTAGTTCAGACTATTCTTTAAGCGTATTGCCTCATTCCCCTGTTGCTAAAAAGCAGCCTAAAACACTCATTACTCATGATAAAAAGCGGATCGACGATTACTATTGGATGCGTGATGATGAGCGCAAAAATGAAAAAGTACTTGCGCACTTACAAGCCGAAAATAACTATTGCGATGAGCAATTAGCAAGCATTAAACCCTTGCAAAATACCTTGTTCGAAGAGTTAAAGGCGCGCATTGTAAAAGACGACAATTCTGTGCCAGTTAAAGATGGCAAATACTGGTATCACTCTGAAGTACGAGGTGACGATGAATATGCGCGTCATTATCGTAGCACAAGTATTAAAGCTGAAAATAAAGCCCTTTTGCTAGATGTAAACGAGCTTGCACAAGATTTTGAATTTTTTGACCTTGGGGAAGTTGCATTAAGCCCTAATGAGCAGCTTATGGCATATTCACAAGATACTGAGGGTCGCCGTATTTATAACGTTCGCTTTAAAAATTTATCAACAGGCGAAATGCTTGCAGATGAGCTTGAAAATACAGAAGGCCAAGTTGTTTGGGCAAACGACAATAAAACCGTTTTTTATGTCAAAAAAGATCTGCAAACTTTATTAGGCTACCAAGTGTTTAGACATGAGCTGGGAAGTGAGCAAGATCAAGATGTTTTGGTATATGAAGAACACGACAGCAGCTTTTTTATGGGACTGGGTAAAAGTCGCGATGAAAGTCTTATTATCATAGACTTGGCGTCTACTGAGTCGAACGACACCTGGGTGCTTGATGCAAATAATCCGCAAGGTGATTTTAGTGCACTTATGCCGCGAGAAGAGTGCTATGAGTTCGATGTGGATAAGCTAGGCAATACGTTTTACATCGTCACTAACTGGCAAGCTAAAAACTTTAGGTTAATGACAGCAACCGAGCAGACCATTGCCGATAAAACTCAGTGGCAAGAGCATACAGCCCACAGAGAGCATGTATTACTTGAAGGCGTTGAGTTATTTAATGACTTTTTAGTACTCAGTGAGCGTGAACAAGGTCAAGCACGGTTTGTTGTAGTAAACAAAGAAGGCGAGCGTATGGCGCTTGAGTTTGACGACCCTTGTTACTACGCTGCTGTTGCAATGAACCCAGAGCCAAATGTTATAACGGCGCGCATCTATTACTCAAGCTTAACCACTCCGGGTTCTTTATACGATGTTGACCTAAAAACGGGTAAAAAAACCTTATTGAAACAACAAAAGGTACTAGGTGACTTTAACGCGACTGATTATCAATCTGAGCGGTTGATGGTTACCGCGCGTGATGGCGTTAAAGTTCCTGTTTCTGTTGTATACCGAAAAGACAGTTTTAATAAAGATGGCACCAATCCACTGTTTCAATATGGTTATGGAGCTTATGGTTACACCATTGATCCGAGCTTCTCTAGCACGTCGCTCAGTTTACTAGACCGTGGTTTTGTTTATGTAATAGCACATGTGCGTGGTTCCGAAATGTTAGGCCGCAATTGGTATGAGCAAGGTAAAAAAACACATAAACAAAATAGTTTTAGTGATTTTATTGATGTAACGAAGGCGCTGATTGCACAAAACTACTGTGACAGTAGCAAAGTTTTTGCATCAGGCGGCAGTGCGGGGGGCTTACTTATGGGCGCCGTGCTTAATCAAGCCCCACAGTTATATTGTGGTGTAGGGTGTCATGTGCCATTTTTAGATGTGCTGACTACGATGCTTGATGAAAGCATTCCGCTTACCACTAACGAGTATGATGAGTGGGGGAATCCTAACGATCCGCAATTTTATGATGTAATAGAGGCGTATTCGCCTTATGACAATATAAGCGCACAAAATTACCCTAATATATTAGTCACTACAGGCCTGCATGACTCGCAAGTACAATATTGGGAGCCCATGAAGTGGGTTGCTAAAATGCGAGAATACAAAACAGATAATAATATTTTAGTATTTAAAACTGATATGGATGCAGGTCACGGCGGCGCATCTGGACGCTTTAAAAGCTTGGAAGAAAAAGCACTTGAAATGGCATTTTTTATTGCGTTGGTTGAATGATACATTTTGTTAAATAAACAAAAAAGCCTCAGTGTTAGCTGAGGCTTTCAAAATAAGAATAACGTTTAGCCTAATCCAAATAAGCTTTTAGCATCCAAACTAACTTCTCTTGTTCAGAGATGTAGTCGCCCATTAATGATGCTGTACCTTCATCGCCTGCATCACCCGCTTGGTTTAAAATCTCACGTTGCTTTTTAATTAATGTACTGTAGCCCGCTAATATGTTTTCTACGGCAGTAACTCCATCACTTATGCCTTTTGCTTCTTTAATTTCACTGACTTCAAGGTAATCTGAAAATGCATGTAATGGCGCGCCATCGAGCGTTAAAATACGCTCTGCAATTTCGTCTACTTTTAAAAGTAACAGATTATAAATTTCTTCAAACTTAACGTGTAATTCAAAAAAGTTACGGCCTTTAATGTTCCAATGAAAACCACGAGCATTCATATACTGTATTTGGTAGCTGCTCAGCAGAGTATTAAGTGATTTTACAATATCGTCGCTTTTTTTGCTGTTTAAACCAATTGCATTTACTTGTGACATAACTTGCTCCTTAAAAAACCGATTGTTTGTTAACCTGAGTAAAGTATTACTTTTTAAGTTAGATTAGTAAAACTGTTTATATCTATATAGTTGATAGTTAAAACCTATTGAGCGACGGATGAAAACGTTTCTGTTCAATATATATAGATATGGGGTGTAATTATTAAAATTCACCTCATTTTTATATAGGGTAGTTTGTTGCGTAAAATATGATCTAAAACAAGCTTAGAAGGTGTTATTAAAATTGTTATTTTATTTTTTGATTTAGGTCAAAAATCACTCTTTTTTAAAGCGCATAATAATGATGTTGGATTTATTAGGAGAGTGAACATGCACGAAAAAACAGGCAAACAAAATAAAGCAGAGTTAATAGTAGTATGCATTGCGCTGGTGGCATTTGTGCTCGGTTTGGTAGCTCATTTAGCGGGTGCAAGTATTGCTAACTCAAACGTATTTGGTTATATAGCTGCGCCAATTCCGTTGGTACTTGGAGTTATAGTTTTACTAAGTTATAAAATAGCTGAGGCAGCAGAAGATTAACTGCCTTCGCCTAAGCATTTTAAAATATAATCGACCACTTCACGCGAGTAAATCATACTGGTATGGCTTAAGTGAAAGACTTTGTGTTCAGCCATACCTTTGAGTTTAGTTTCGTCAAGAAGAACGGTACCGTCTGACTTGCTGCCTTTTACAATGAGAGGCATTAAGCCGATTGGGAGGTCGCCGGCAATACTATAAAGCTTAGCTTTAAATGGCCAGTTTCCATTTTGCGTGAGTAAAAACTCAACGCTATTTTTTAAAAAAGCCTCAAATCCTTTTTGCTTCATTTTTTGTGCGATGTGACTGCCTTGATGGGGGGTACCAAGCGTTACTACTTTTGTAACGAATTGGCTGGCGCCTGAGTTAGCTTCTAAGTAAGCTCTAGCTACTAATCCGCCCATAGAGTGGCATACTAAAGCTGTTGGTTCATTGCCAATAAACTCATCTATTTGTGTAAAAATAGCATCACGATTTGGGTCAAGCGTATTGTATGTAAGGTTTAACACGTTAACGCCTGAGCTCTCTAATCTAGAGCAAAGGGGGCGCATAACAAAGCCAGACATATACAAGCCATGTAAAACAATAACGTGTTTAACTTTCATATAACCCCTAAAGCAAATGCAATTACATTAATTGCTGTGGTTTTATCTCAATATTCGTATTATCAGTGTTCACCCATACCTCACCATCTTGAATGGTGACTGTAAGCTGTATGTTGCGATCAACTAGGGCTGCAAGTGCTTGTGTTGCTACATAGTCTAAACTAAAAATACTTAAATTTTTAAATTCGTACAATTTTGGTTGGTGTTTTTGCCACCATATTGCTTGGTTGTTCTCACCATAGGTATAAAGCACAACCTTTTTAGATTTATTACAGGCTTTTTTTAAGCGCTTTTCGTCTGGTAAACCCAGTTCAATCCACAGCTCTATTTCTTCGCTGTAATTAACGTGCCAAAGCTCTGGTTCGTCATCAGCGCTCAACCCTTTTGTGAACTCTAAACCATCACAATAGTTAAGTGCAAACGCGAGAAGGCGGATCATCAACCGCTGGTCAGTTTCCGATGGGTGCTGAGCCAAAGTTAAATTTGTATCTTGATAAACATGGCGATCCATATCGCTAAGCGATAATTGTGCCTTCATAATGGTTGATTTAAGAGCCATAACAACTAATCTAAAAATATTTTCGCCAGTATAGCGCAATTAAATGAATTGCCAGTTAAAATAGCGCTTAAATATACGTTAGGAGTTAAAAATGGCTATCCAGTGGTTCCCTGGGCACATGAATAAAGCCCGAAATGAAATTAAAGAAATAATGCCACAAATGGATGTGATCATTGAAGTGCTTGATGCACGCATTCCTTATAGTAGCGAAAACCCAATGGTGACAACCTTACGCGAAGGCAAACCGGTCATCAAAATTTTAAATAAGGCTGATTTAGCCGATCCTAAAATGACTCAAGTGTGGAAAGATTATTTTGAGCAAGAAAGTGGTGTTAAAGCGATTGCTTTTGGACATGATAAGGCCGCTGAAGTACACCGTATTAATGAGCTTTGTAAAAAGTTAGTGCCGCATAAGGTGGGCGCCGACAAACAAATTAAAGCCATGATAATGGGTATTCCAAACGTGGGTAAATCTACGTTAATTAATGTATTAGCTGGCCGTATAGTGGCAAAAACGGGTAATGAACCTGCGGTTACCAAGGCTCAGCAACGCATTAAGCTTGAAGACGGCATTATGCTGTACGATACGCCAGGCATGCTTTGGCCAAAAGTAGAGAATGAAAACTCAGGCTATCGTTTAGGTGCAACGGGTGCAATACGCGACACTGCACTTGAATACGAAGAGGTGGCAAGTTACACCGCTGAGTATTTATTGCATGCTTATCCTGATCTTTTAAAAACGCGTTATAAATTAGATGAATTGCCAGAAAACGATTGGGAATTTGTGGAAATGGCGGGTAAAAAGCGCGGCTGTATTCGTGGTGGTAACCAAATAGACACGTATAAAATGTCTGAAATACTTATTAACGAACTTCGTGATGGCATTATTGGTCGTATTACCATGGAAACACCAGCGATGCGTGAAGAAGAAGAAATAATGGTTGCTGGGTTACGCGCCGCCGCTGAAGCGAAAAAAGCAGCTAAAGAAGAAGAGAAAAAACAACGCCGAGCACGTGCACGTAAAAATCGTCGTTAATTTTAAGGCTGAGAGCACTAAATTACAGACATAAAAAAAGCCCGTAAGGGCTTTTTTAGTTTCATATCTACCGTCACCGATATGAGCAATGTAGCAAGTAAAATAGTAGGGCGGTTACTTATCATCAACATCAAGGGGCGTTGCGGTTAATAACAAGTAACCATAGCAGTTAACGTGAGCCACACGTTGTTTCAGGGTCGAGAAACAAATTATTCATTCCGTTACAAGGCAGTGTTTCGCCTTGTTGATAGTGATTATCAATTAGATTTGCGTGGCTGTCAACACTCAAATGCAAATAATTATCATTATCTTGCTGTGCGTTTTTTATTCTCTTAAAAATCGGTATGTTAGCGTTAAATAACTATTCTTTTTTATTTTCACTTAAGCGTAAATTTATTTTATCTACGAGCACTTCATCGAGCTTATTAAACCTGCTAACAATAAGTAAAAAGTCACTTCCATCTGTTTTTATTACTTTAATAGTGGTGTTATCAAGCTCAGTTTTTCCGTATGAGATTTCTATTTTATCAATGTCATTAAAATGACTCAGGTCTGATTCAAGCTGTCCAGCATCGTTTTTGTAGTAACTAAAAATATAATTTTTAGTGATGCCATTACCATCATTGCGGTAATCAAATATTGCATCACTATAAAAATAGAGAACGTCTTCATTCTCGGGTGTTAAGCGATGTCGTTTTAGATAATGAGTTTGATAGGCCCATAAATTATTTCCTTTTATTATAGCGCTATTAGGTAAAATATTAGCTTCTTGAAGCACACCAAATAGTAATATTGGCGCAAGCGCTAGTGATATAAGGTATTGTCTGACTCGCCAGTAAGAGTGGTAGTGCAACGCTTTTTGGTTGGTGTTTGCATGCTCTATGTAACTCACTAATGGAAGCCATAGAAAAGGCATAACCAGCAATGCGATAGTGGCGTACTCTTCCATGCGGTAAACCAATGTGGTTGCAAGTATTAATAAAAATGAAATAGCAGCCCCCCAGCTAGGGATTAGTTTACTTTTATTTGACTGCAATTCACTGTGTTGTTTCAGTGCTTGATAAAGCGGGTAATACCATAAAATGGCGAAAATACCGCGGGCAATAGGCATTATGTTGGCATTGTTTTGTTGCTTTATAGCTTTGAAGTTACGGTAGCACCAATAATTAATATAAATACCTAAGCTTAAAATGCTGTAAATAATAAATTTACTGACCGATACCGCGTAAAATGGGCTATTTTCAAAAGTAGGGCGCTTGGCGGATTCGAGTCGCCAATCTGCAAAGAAGAAAATAAGCAATAAAAGGTAACCGGCGAGTGCATATTTAAGCCAGTTACCTCCTAAGTTATCGAGTATGTCGGCTGTTGTTTGAGCTACTTCAGTTTTGTCGGCGTACTTTAAAATTGAGTAGTGTGTGGCTGAAATAAGCTTGTTTCGCTGCGCTAGGTAATCGTTTATGTTGTCAGCAGGAATATGGTCTTGTTTTGAATAAAAGTGGTAGCTTAGCGTTAAAATATTATCACTAAAATTAACAGATGTTTTTAAGTAAAAGTAGTCGTTATCAATTTCGTCTTGGCTATTATCAAACGCCCAGTTCTTTTCTGTAAAATGAAGCTTTATGCGGGTATCAATTATGTTGGGGTATTCAAAATAAAATGGGTTTGTGCGATCAGTTTGTTTTGGCTCGTAAACACTGTTTTGTATTTCAGAAGCGTAAAAGTCAGCTTCATATCCGTCTCTGGTTTCTTCCCAAAATTGGCCAATAAGGTACGACTCCCTAGTAATAAGCTGGCCTGTTTGTTTGTCTTCACTTACCTCCATAGGCTTGTCGATTTTGAGCTCGTCAAAAAAACCTTGGTAGTATTCAAGGTATGATTTTTCAACGCTGTCTAGCCCGTTGCGCGCTAAATTACTTCTGCGATTAATAGCTTGAAACTCGGCATAAGAATATTCGGTGGTAAAATGGACAGGCTCTTTTACAGTGTTCGGGATATAAAATTGATCGTTTACTATTACCTTTTTATGCACAGGCGTTTGTGCCATAGAGGTTAAGGTACTTTCGCCATTTTTTATAATAAGGGCATAACCGTAATCAGGTTGTGCTAAATAGGCAAGTGTACCTCGTTGATAACTAATGGTTGGATCCAACCAATAGCGTTTACCCTCGTGAGTAAGCGTAACAATAACGTGGTTAAAAACACTTGCGGTGGCCGGTAGATCTATTAAGCGCTTTGTTTCTTCTGTGTCTACAAGGGCAGGGTGCGCCTCTATTTTCATCGCTTTTAATAACGAAATCAGTAGGGCTGTTTTGTCTTTACAGTCACCATACCGTAAAGATAGCGTTTCTGAAGCAGGTGTTGGCTGATGAGAATTCGTGCCCATTTCTAAACCTAAATAGCGTATTTCGTCTTGGCTAAAGCGTAATGCTGCGGTAATTCTATCGGCTGTATTAGTATGCTGTGCCTGTATAGATTGTGCTACGGCGTTAATGCTATTAGGTGTTTCGATTGCTGACTCATAAAGTGGTAATGCCCAATTAACAACCTCGTCCCAACGGCTATATTCAGAGAGGTAAACTTGCATGTACGGGTTGTACCATGTGGGTGTTTCAGAGTCTTGTGTGAGTAACGGCGCTTCAAACTCAGAAATAGAGTAGTCAGTACCGTATTGATTACTTGTTTGTTTTACTTCGGCATTGCCATTCATTGTTCTTATATTAAGAGGTGTTTGCTTACCCCATAAAACACGCATGTTTTGTTGCACTACAGGCACAGACCATCTAAGAGTGCGCCGAGTACTAAATTTATTGTCGTAGATAGGGTTGCTGCCGGTGACACTGTAGCTATAGTCGAGCATATCTCCGCTTCGCATATCGTCAACAATAATATTTAAAGACAGCCTACCGTTATAAATTTTATCAGCTAGGTCAGATTCGCTTTGGATAACCGAGAACCTCGCAGTTGAAAGTTTATCGATGCGTTTGCCCTCTCTGAGAATAGAAAGTGTATGCAGGGTTAATTTTTCATAGCTTGGGTCAAAATCTAGGTTTAGTTGACTTATGTAGTCAACGCCACTTTGGTTAAGTGCTTGCATAACTAAGCGTGTGTAACGTTGTTGCTTTTGACGTTCGGGGACATAGGTTTGGTTGTCGAGTAATAGGTAGAGTGTGCCATCGCGCACTTTTGTCATATCACTTACCTGAGGTTGTTTTACGTCATGTAGGTTGACCCAATCACCAGGTACATCTATTTTATATTGCGTAGCATAAGCAGGTACATTAATCAGAAAAGAACTACATATTAGCAGCCAATAGGTAAAGGATAGAAATTTCCGTTTCATTGTTAATTCTTATTGTTTTTTATTAAAGCTATACCACGTTTGGGTTCATATAGTGGCCTATTTTTAATCGATGTTACCATATTGAATGAAATGTGAAGAGCTTTAGTATTGTGTTATTTTTAAATGCTCGCTCTGCTTTGATTTTAATTAAATAAACCTTTCTTAAATGTGTATATGAAAGAATTTACGACTGTTTATTTATTTCTTAAAGGGCGCGGCTGCAATAAAAATAACTAAACATAACAATATACTTGATATAAATAATGCCCTTTAGGTCATCGATACAAAATTAAAAAGCATTATCTAAATCGCTATGTTTATGAAATAAAGCCTAACGTTTTTATTGGTTTATATAATAAACAGCGTGTTGTGCCGTTAATATATTCTCTTTGTAAAAAAAATATAGTGAATTGATTGCATTTTAAGCGACTTCTATGGTGATGTTCGCTTTAAGTAATGCTATACTCCCGCCGAATAATTTATCGACTTTATTAAGAGTAAAATAATGGCAGATTTATCGAAGTACAGAAACATTGGTATTTTCGCGCACGTTGATGCGGGTAAAACCACTACTACTGAGCGTATCCTGAAGCTTACAGGTACTATCCACAAAACAGGTGAGGTTCATGATGGTGAATCTACTACCGATTTCATGGATCAAGAAGCTGAGCGCGGTATTACTATCCAGTCTGCGGCAGTAAGCTGTTTCTGGAAAGATCACCGTTTCAACGTTATCGATACTCCTGGACACGTTGACTTCACAGTTGAAGTTTACCGTTCACTTAAAGTATTAGATGGCGGTGTTGGTGTTTTCTGTGGTTCTGGTGGTGTTGAGCCACAATCAGAAACTAACTGGCGCTACGCGAACGAATCAGAAGTTGCACGTATTATTTTCGTAAATAAATTAGACCGTATGGGTGCTGATTTTTACCGTGTAACTGAGCAAGTACGTAAAGTACTTGGTGCAGTACCATTAATCATGACTTTACCAATCGGTATTGAAGATGATTTTGTTGGTGTTGTAGACGTATTAGAGAAAAAAGCATACGTTTGGGATGACACTGGTCTTCCAGAAAACTACTCAATCGAAGACGTTCCAGCTGACATGGTTGACAAAGTTGAAGAATACCATGAAATGCTTATCGAAACTGCTGTTGAGCAAGACGATGACCTAATGGAAGCGTACATGGAAGGTGAAGTACCTTCTGTTGAAGATATCAAACGTTGTATCCGTAAAGGTACTCGTGACCTTGCATTCTTCCCTACGTTCTGTGGTTCAGCGTTCAAAAACAAAGGTGTTCAATTAGTACTTGACGCTGTTGTTGATTACTTACCGGCTCCAACTGAAGTTGATCCTCAACCTCTTATGGACGAAGAAGGTAACGAAAACGGCGAGTTCGCAATTGTATCTGCAGACGAACCTTTCAAAGCGCTAGCATTCAAAATCATGGATGACCGTTTTGGTGCATTAACATTCGTACGTATATACTCTGGTAAGCTTAACAAGGGTGACACTATCCTTAATGCGTTTACTGGTAAAACAGAGCGTGTTGGCCGTATGGTTGAGATGCAAGCTGACGAGCGTAAAGAGCTTACTTCAGCACAAGCGGGTGACATCATTGCAATCGTAGGTATGAAGAACGTGCAAACTGGTCACACTCTTTGTGATCCTAAGCACCCAGTAACACTTGAGCCAATGGTATTCCCAACGCCAGTAATCTCGATTGCTGTACAGCCTAAAGATAAAGGCGGTAATGAGAAAATGGGTGTTGCTATCGGTAAAATGGTTGCAGAAGATCCATCTTTCCAAGTTGAGACTGATGAAGATTCAGGCGAAACTATCCTTAAAGGTATGGGTGAGCTTCACTTAGATATCAAAGTAGATATCCTTAAGCGTACTTACGGTGTAGATCTTATCGTTGGTCAACCACAGGTTGCTTACCGTGAAACTATCACTCGTGAAATCGAAGATAGCTACACGCACAAGAAACAATCTGGTGGTTCTGGTCAGTTCGGTAAAATTGATTACCGCATCAAGCCAGGCGAAGTGGGTTCAGGCTTCACGTTCACATCATCAGTTGTTGGTGGTAACGTACCTAAAGAATTCTGGCCTGCAGTTGAGAAAGGCTTTAAATCAATGATGCAAGAGGGTGTGCTAGCTGGCTTCCCAGTACTTGACGTTGAAGTAGAACTTTTCGACGGTGGCTTCCACGCCGTGGATTCATCTGCAATTGCATTCGAAATCGCTGCTAAAGGCGCTTTCCGTCAATCAATCCCTAAAGCGGGCGCACAGCTTCTTGAGCCAATCATGAAAGTTGACGTGTTCACGCCAGAGGATCACGTTGGTGACGTAATCGGTGACCTTAACCGTCGTCGTGGTATGCTAAGTGACCAAGAAGCTGGTTTAACAGGCGTTCGTATTAAAGCTGACGTACCATTATCAGAAATGTTTGGTTACATCGGTTCACTACGTACTATGACATCAGGCCGTGGTCAGTTCTCTATGGAGTTCTCACACTACGCACCATGTCCAGCTAACGTATCTGAAACGGTAATCGCTGCAGAAAAAGAGAAAAAAGCGGCTAAGTAATTAGTCTTTTAAACTCTAAAAAACCCGCACATGTTGCGGGTTTTTTATTGGTTGAAAATTATTTCAAGTGACTTTTTTAATATATAGCTAGCGTTTATTTTAAGCAGAAAAAAAGGAGCTCTGAGTGCTCCTTTTTAGTGTTATAGAATGATTAAGTAAACTTTCTAATTAGCCTTGCTTTAAGGGTTTTGATTTTAAGCTTACGAACACGATGAAAGCGCTGTACTGGCATTGTTGTTAATTGCTCTGCGGGTAGTATTGGTAAAGTTTCAGGGTATTGTCCTTTACTTGGTACTAATATGCTTTTCAGGTGCCCCTTAAGTGCAGCTAGCGTTTTATCGTTATCGACTTCACTCGGACATATAAATATACCTAGTTTTCTGAGTGCGATGCCAAACTCAATACTGCTAGAGTAACGAACAATAGGTGCTGCAAGTAGCAACCCTAATAAAATAGGGGACAACCACCAGAAAAATACAGGGGTAAAGTAATAAGCAATACCGCCCCAAACAACTGCAACGAGAGTTGAAAACAGTGTATAACCAAACGCTTCTTTCCACGACACCATGCGGCCTTCTCGCGGTTGAGCATCCCACGTTACTTTTTTACCTAAAAACACGCATATAACAAAGTAAGCATGAAAAACCATCATTAGTGGGGCCACTACAACGGCAAATAGAGTTTCAATGACTGAACCAGCTATGAGTTTAATTGACCCACCAAAACGCTTGTTTCTATGTATTAAGGTGACAATTAAACCCATTAACTTAGGCAGTAATAAAATAACAATGGTTAGGTAAAGTAATGAATCAATTAAATCTGTTTTTGCAATCTGCCAAGTAGGAAATAATTGATAAGCACGGTTAAAGTACACATCACTATTAAGTGCGCGGGTAACGGCATCAATAGTACTTAATGCGAGCATTGACAGCCAAATAAGCGACGATATATATGCTGTGGCACCCAGTAAAAAATGAAACTTACTCATAAGCTTTAATTTATTTGATGACAATAAACCAAGGTGTTGAATATTGCCTTGTACCCATCGTCTATCACGAATTGCGTAGTCTAATATATTGCTTGGAACCTCTTCATAGCTACCTTCAATTTCAGATAACAGCAGTACATCCCACTCTGCTGAGTGAAGTAAAGAAGCTTCAACAAAGTCGTGGCTGAGAATTTCACCACCAAAAGGTGCATTTCCTTTTAACGTAGGTAAGCCACAACATTTTATAAAGGCATCGATTCTAATTATTGCGTTATGTCCCCAGTAATTAGCTTGATCGGTTTGCCAAAAAGCAGAGCCGGTAGCAAGCATTGGGCTGTAAAGCACTGATGCAAACTGTAAAAAACGGCCAAAAAAGGTATCTTGACGAACAGGAATAGGGATAGTTTGAATAAGGCCCGCTTGCGGATTATTGAGCATGCTAGTTGTGAGCTCAAGCATACACTTGCCAGTCATTATACTGTCTGCATCAAGTACAATCATATGATCGTATTTACTGCCCCAGCGCTCACAAAAATCCGTTAAGTTGCCTACTTTTCGATGTTTATTGTCTTCACGGCGACGGTAAAAAATATGTTTAGCGGTATCACCTAAGCGTTCACACAGTGCATGCCATGCACTGAGTTCATTGTTGGCTATTTGTGGGTCTTGTGTATCGCTTAGCAAATAAAAATCAAAGTGTTCAAGCTGTCCCGTTTCTTTAAGTGACGCTAGGCTTACTTCAAAACCAGCAATTACACGGTGTGTGTCTTCATTGTAAATAGGCATTACAACCGCTGTTTTTTGCTTAGCAATAGCTTGGGCGTGAATCGCGATTGGTTTTATGCGCTTTAAGGTAAGTGGATCGATACGAAATAGCTGTAATACAAACCCTATTGTACCGCTACAAAAGGCCGTCACTATCCATGCAAATGTAATTGAGAATAAAACAAGTAGTGCATACTCAAGTGGGGTCATGCCGTTAGAGTTAAGTATGTCGAACATGATTGATATGCCATAGCCTGATATGAATATAGCGGCAATTGCAAAAAGCCATATGCGAGCTGTTTTAAACGGCATAGGTGTTCCTTTGTTTTGCTTACTTGATGTCATTTGGATACCAAACATAGCTCCATACCTCACTAATTTCTTTATTACGTAGTTTTAACGATAAGCGCATATCAACCGGACTGTCATCTTGTGGTGCAATTTTAAAAGCAACACGCCAGCCGTATCCATCAGGCAACTTTTGAACGGATACATCGCTTACTTCACCTGTGGTAAGTTGAATATCGGCATCTAACTTAAGTTGCTCAGAGAGAGCATCTAGAGCAGGGCCTGAAAAATCAACAGTGAATTGACGATGACTTTGTGGTGGCGGGTTTTCTTCACCCGGCAAGGCTGCACTGCCGATACGAGTACGAACTACATGTGCTTTTTCATGTTTGTTTAAACTGCTATTAAACGTACTCATTGTGTAACTCAGCTGTAATGAATCACCTGCTTTAAAGGGTTTTTCTGGTACCCAGTAGCTAACAATATTGTCGTTAGTTTCAGTATTAGTTGGAATTTCGACTAGTTCAACACGGCCATTGCCCCATTCACCCAGAGGTTCAATCCACAAACTTGGGCGATCATGGTAATGCGCCTCTATGTCAAAGTAGTTATTAAAGTCACGGTCGCGTTGTGCAAGCCCAAAGCCTTTAGGGTTTTCATATGCAAATGACGTAACACTTAGTTGCGATGGGTTATTTAGTGGGCGCCATACCCATTTATCATCCTGTGATTGACTTAACAAACCATCAGAGTCATGCACCTCAGGGCGGTAATCATCAAAAAACTTAGTACTGTTTTCACCGTGGTAGAACATGCTGGTTAGCGGTGCTATGCCTAACTTTTTCACGTCTTTACGGGCAAATATTTGCATGTCTATTTTAACGGTTGTGTTGGTAGTGGGATCAATATTAAATTTATAAGCACCAGATACTGATGGGCTATCAAGCAATGCAAAAAGTACAATATTAGTTTGCTCTGCTTTAGGTTTTACTAGCCAAAACTCTTTAAACATTGGGAACTCTTCGCCAGATGCGAGCGCTGTATCAATTGCTAAACCGCGTGCTGAAAGTCCATAAACTTGGTTTGGGCCGACTACACGAAAATAAGATGCCCCTTGAAACACCATAATTTCATCTTTATATTTATCAGTATTTAAAGGGTAGTGAAGTCTAAACCCTGCATGGCCAAGTTGTGTGTTGGTCATGCTTTTAGTTAACTCATCCTTTAGTGGTGCGCTTGTCCCATCGTAATTATAAAAGTCAGTATTAAAAGGAAGCCTGCTGTGTGTTGAGTCGCTATCAACAGTATTGATTGTCACCGGTGTTTTGTACAAAAAACCAGGATGAAATAACTGTAATTCATACAAACCATCATCTTTCCAAACAGCTTGATTTTGCTTAAAACGAATGGAGCGGTAATCTTGATAATTAATGTTATTTAGTGAATCAAGTTCAATATTGTTAGGGGCCTTGTAGTCTTCACTGGCTAATTTTTTTGCACGTGCACTGATCACATCAAATAAACTACTTTGTGAAATAGAGGCTTTGGTTGTGCTTGCTAATACTTGGTTACTAACTGCACATGTTGAAAGTGCAATAAATAAACCCAAAATCGATTTAGTATGAGACTGCCATCGTGTTGTTAGTTGGGTAAGTTGCTTCATTTTTTCTTCCTTTATGAAAACGGCTAGGTCACATTTAAAAGTGATTTTTTTACTTAATGGGTAAGCCTAAATTAATATTTAAATTTGATGTTAAGTACTGACTTTGAGGGGGTCGCAAAGTTGTATTCAATAAAAAATTAAATATGTTTACCTAACACAAAAGATATTAAGGGAGGATAGCTGAAGCTTGTCTGAATTATTTTTACAGAGGAATAAAAAAAGCCGCAAGAGCGGCTTTTTGTTAATTACTTTATGTTACTTATTTCTTTTTAAAGCGACGCACAATAGAAAGTGGTGCTAAAAGAAGAGACAACCAAAGTAAAGAGCCTGCATCGTTATCATCATCTGAACGTAAGTTGTTTACTTTTACAGCAACTTTTTCAGCTTTTGATACGTTACCAACACTATCTTCTACTTGTACAGTAAACGTGATTCGGTTTTCAAATTCATAATCAATTTCACCAGCAACAATTAGCTGACCTTGATCATTGATTGAGACACTATCGTTCTCAGATATGATGAATTTAACAACAGGTGAATCTTCAGGATTCGGATCTGCGTAATCAAGCATACCAATTACGGTACCTACAGCACTGTTTTCATCAATAGAGAAAACTTGATCTGGAGCAACAACAGGGGTTTGCTCTTCTGGTGTAAGTACAATTTCAGATTTGATATCAACAATCACTGGATCATGATCAGACGCGCGGTATGCACTTTCTGAGTAAAGCGTTGACTGGTGACCTTCGCTCTTAAACTCTACATTGTAATCAAGTACGATAGGCTCGTCGGCATTGATGTGCCAATCTTTAGCTGCCACGACTTTGCTAAGTAAAGACTCTGTAGCTACAGCGTGGTCAAGACTACCAGCACGGCCAGAGAAGCTGTAAGAGTAAGCTAGTGTGTTACCATCAAGCTCAGCCACAACATTTTTGTAACCTTTTTCGTCAAATTTGCGAATTGGATCTTCCATCGCGTAGGCGTTCATATCACCCACTAAGATAATATCTTCGTCGTCTACACCTGTTGGTTTACTATCTAACCAATCAGCAAATGCGCTTGCACCTTCTGTACGGATTTCATTCCAACATGCTTGCCCATCGTTTTGATCTTCATTATCGCCACTTGCACTACCACAACCGCCTTTTGATTTTAAATGGGCGACTGCAACAGTAAATACTTCTTGCGACTCTAACGATTTAAAGCTTTGTGCGATAGGTGTGCGGTTGCTGAAATCAAATGGTGCTGCAGTTGTAATAGCAGCAGTACCTACTTCTTCAACTTTATTTGCGCGGTAAATAAGTGCAGTTGTAATTGCGTCAGTACCTACTTGGTTAACATTAAAGTCTACAAAAGCATATTCGTTTGCACTGTCAGCATCATTCAATGCGTTTACTAAACTTGCAATAGCACTAAACTCACCAAAGCCATCGTTTTCAATTTCCATTAAACCAACAACGTCAGCCTGCATTGCGCTAATTGCACTTACTAACTTAGCTTCTTGGCGAACCAACTCTTCAAGTGAGTCAGCACCACGGCTAGTTGGGAAGCCAGCGCCTTGGCCGTCACCATTGAAGTAATTTAGAACGTTAAAGCTTGCAACACGTAGGTCTGCATCAGGGTGTAATTCAGGTGCGTCCTCACGTGGGTTAGTTGCGATAAACTGCGGTGCAACTGTTGGGTGAATACGGTATGTGCTAAAGCTGTACGCTAATGCACCTGTTACGCTGTTTACACTATCGCCCGTACGTAATGTATTTTCTGCTGATAAACCAGGAGTCGGGTAAGCAGTAGGATCTGAGTTTTGAGTTGTTGAACCGTCATCAACTAAGATTTTTTTAGTTAAGTTTTCTACTTCAACAGCGTTAGCTGCATCGCCAGGCATAGCAATTTGGGTGCCTTGGTATAAACGTTCAGTTGCCAGCTCAACTTCACCGTAACGGCCTAAACCAAAGTTATTTGTCACAACTAACTCTTGGTCTAAGGTAACTAGCATGCCTTCAAAGGCCTCTAAATCATCTTGGCTTGCTAAAGGTAAAGAAATTTTAGTAGCGCTTACTGATTGACCCGTTGCACATACAGCAACTTGAACAACATCAGAAATTTGCGTTGAATCGAAGTACTCATCAACTGTACCCTGAACACGTACGTGATCGCCAACGCTTACATCGGTATCTGCAAAGTAAACAAATACACCTTCAGAAGTTAGTGGATTTGTATCCTCATCAGCGGCAAGTGAAGTTACAAAGAAGCCTTTAAGTTCATCATCGCCTTGGAAGTCGGCAGTAACGATACCTTCTAATTCTACTAATGTATCTACTAGCGGGCTTTCGTTACCTTCGCCTTGAATAGCGCTAATTAGCGTTTTATCAGCAGCACATACGATTGGCTCAATTGGATCTGGTTCAGGATCTGTTCCGCCACCATTACCCGCGTGAGAACCTAGGCCAGTAAATTCATTCTGATCGAACTGGGTCCATTCTTCGCTAGGGTTAAAGCTTGCATCTGGAGTGACACGACCAGTTACTATTCCATCTTTACGTCTTAACGTTTTGTTTGCGGTTTCTACACCACCCTCTGACCAAGATGAGCCAGGATCTACACCTCGCTGGCCGAAGCTGTCAACAACAGTTGTGCCTTGCATTAAAACTAGAGCATCATCACCATTAAAGTTTACAACTGAGTCAGATAAATCTGCTTTTGAAATAAGGCCTGCATCAGCTCTTGAGTCAGCATTAACAATAACATAAGTGCTATTAGCAGCGAGAGTACCACTTAACGTTAATTCAGTAGAAACAGTGCTAGAACCATTAGAGTAGCGCTGTAATGTATAATCACCTAGAGAGATGTCTGATGATGATGTGTTATATAGCTCTATCGCTTTATTATAGCCGCTGCCTTCAACATACTCAGATATGATTAAGTTGGCGGACGCTGGTGCACTAAGACCTGCTAGTACAAGCGCCAGTGGCGTTATTTTTGTTTTTAACATTTTTTATTATTCCCGTGTATTTAAATCCCAAAATGGGACACCAGTTTAGAGAATCTAAATGACAAAAATAATACAATTATGTTAATGAATGTAAACAAAAAGGCGGTTTAACCGCCTTTTTATCAATTACTTACTTTTTAGTGAGGTATTGCGCGGCTTGTTTGGCAAAGTAGGTTAATATTCCGTCAGCTCCTGCGCGCTTAAAAGCAAGTAAAGACTCCATAATTGTGGCCTCTTCACTTAGCCAACCGTTATCAATGGCGGCTTTGTGCATTGCATATTCTCCGCTGACCTGATATGCGAAAGTAGGTACACCAAATTCATCTTTTACGCGACGTACTATATCCAGGTAGGGCATGCCGGGTTTAACCATCACCATGTCGGCACCTTCTTGCAAATCAAGTGCTACTTCTCTAATTGCCTCATCAGAGTTAGCAGGATCCATTTGGTAGTTTTTCTTATCGGCACCTTTTAAGTTACTTGCTGAGCCAATTGCGTCTCTGAAAGGGCCGTAATAGCTAGATGCATATTTAGCCGAGTACGCTAAAATGCGAGTGTGTATAAACCCGTCTGCTTCGAGTGCTTCACGAATAGCCGCTATTCGGCCATCCATCATGTCTGAGGGGGCAATAACATCAGCCCCAGCGTTTGCATGTGACAGGGCTTGTTTAACTAATATTTCAGTAGTTACATCGTTTATTACATAGCCTGTATCGTCAATAATACCGTCTTGCCCATGTGTAGTGAAAGGGTCTAATGCACCATCAGTAATAACCCCCAGCTCTGGGAAGGCTTCTTTTAAAGCGCGAACAGTCCGCTGTACTAAACCATCGTCATTATAGGCTTCTTCGGCATGGAGTGATTTTTTATCTGCAGGTGTTACCGGAAAAATAGCAATGGCCGGAACGCCCAAATCGGTAAGTTCTTGCGCTTCTAATAAAAGCTGATCAATAGATAAGCGCTCAATACCGGGCATTGATTCAATGGATTCACGGCGGTTTTTACCTTCCAGCACAAAAACAGGAAAAATGAGGTCGTTAACAGTAAGTTGATTTTCGGCCATTAGACGACGAGAAAAATCATCGCGACGCATTCTGCGCATACGTGTGTAGGGGAAAAGATCTAGTCCAGATTGGGCCATATTGCTATGCTCCTATTGTAGGTTTTCAAAATTGACAACTTTATTACGGCCATGTTGTTTAGCGCTATAAAGTGCTTTATCTGCGCGTTCAGTAAATAATTCAGGGGTGTTTATATCATCAGCAATAAAGGTATAAACACCAGCACTAATGGTAAATTTAATTTCAGCACCCGCAACAATAACTGGGTTTTGATAAATATCTAATCGTATTTGCTCTGCTATATCAAAGGCGCCTTGGTTTGCGGTGTTTGGTAGTAAAATTACAAACTCCTCGCCGCCATAGCGAGCGACTTCATCCAGTGGGCGTTTTAAAAAGTGTTTAATAATGCCAGCAGTCGCTTTAATCACGTTATCGCCACTTAAGTGTCCGTAGGTATCGTTGATTGCTTTAAAGTGATCAATATCAATCATAATAATACTTAGCGGTGTTTGCTCTCTGCGTGAACGACGAAGCTCCATTACTAACTTCTTATCAAAAAATCGACGGTTTTTAGCGCCTGTTAACGCATCTTCTGTATTCAGTTGTTCAAGTTCTCTGTTTTTTTCTTCAAGCTCTCTAAGTGTTACTTGTAGCTCAAATGTACGTTCGTCTACTTGCGATTCAAGCTCGTACTGCGCTTCTTCTTGCAATGCGAGCCGCTCTTTTAAAAGTGTATCTTGCGCTGTATTTTCTGCTATTAAGGTTTGTTGTTCGATTATCTGCTCATCTCGTTCAGTTATAAATTGCTTCATAACCGCGTAACATAAGCAAAAGGTACAACCAAAAAAGAATACAGATATAATGATCAAACCCATTGTTTCGAAGGTGTACCACCCCATTACGGTTATAACAAAATAAACCGCTACTGCATTAAAAAAGCCCAAAGCTAGTAATAAGGCATTTTTAGATTTTGAAGGGTGGGCGCGAGTAGATAAGTAGGTTGTTAAAATATACAAACTCAAAACAATAGGAGTTATTATTAGGCAATATGCAGTGATTAACCAGTCAGGAAGTAGCCAAATAAATAATAGAGATGCCGCGAGCAATTTTGTTATTAACTTTTGCACGCGTGCTATTTTGCAAGTGTGTAGCTTGCACATTTGTAGCTGTAAAGGGAAAAACAAAAGCGCGATTAAAATAAGTAATATTGGCATTATTACTTGTTGAATTGCAGGAATACTCGGGTGTAAATAACGAAAGCCAAACCCGCCTAAATACGCCAAAAAAAGGCCTAAGGTAAAAGTAATCGCTCCCGCTAGTGCAAAATATCGCTTACGAGAAAATCCATATAAAAATAAACAGCTTAATGCTAGTGCTGCCAAAAAGCCGACCATTAATCCATAAACTAAGTTGAAGCCTTCTTTTTTAGTTAAATAAATATCTTGTTGCCATAAACTAATCGGAATACGTAAACCTGATGGATTGTTTACCTTAAGAATAACCCGGGTTGTGGAGCTTGCTGGAAGCGTCAGTTTAGCTAACAAAAACTCACTTTTTATGGGACGTTCATTAAGTGAGAATGAATCACCCAGCCTAATTTCTGACAATATCTGTGCATTATTTAAGTGAAAAAGCTGAACTTCATTTAAAAATGGATTGTCTATTAAAACTAATGGACTAAAGCGACTATTTAACGTGTTATTTATTTCAAATGAGATCCAAACAGGGCGACTTTCTAGGCCAAAGTTTAAAAGTTTTTGATTAACCGAATGCCATTTTTTAGGCTCAAGTTTTAAAGCCGCCTCTACTGATGAAGGCTCAAAAGAATACGTGATATTTTTAACAGAGTAGGACGAAAAATCAGAGTTTATTGTTACCGTAGAAGCAACACCTGAAAAAGTGCAAAACAGTATAAACAGGTAAATAGCAGCCTTTAAACTGTTCATTAACGAGCTTCTAAACCAAAAACAGTATAAAAGTTATCGGTTGTTTGCTTAGCAATAACATGAGGCTCAAGTTGGTAAAGTTCAGCAATTGTTTGGCAAATATAGGGCAGCAATGAAGGCTCGTTTTTGCGAGACTTCGGTTTAGGTTCAACTGTTCGTGGAATTAAAAAAGGCGCGTCAGTTTCAATAAGTAGGCGTTTTAAGGGAATACTTGGGACTAAAGCTTGCAATGCTTGTCCGCGTCTTTCATCACAAACCCACCCTGTGATACCAATGTATAGGCCTAATGCTAAATAACTTTCGAGTGCACTTTCATCTCCTGTAAAGCAGTGGAGTATGCCACGTACATTAAACTCGCTAAGAATATTGATCATGTCATCACTCGCATCACGTTCATGCAAATAAACCGGTAAATTTAACTGTTCGGCTAGCGCAAGTTGGCGCCTAAATACGCTGCGTTGAATATCTCGAGGGGAAAAATCACGGTTATAATCTAGCCCACATTCACCAATTGCAATAACCTGAGGTTGATTGGCAAGCAATGTTAACTGGCTCTCTAGTGAGTGAGTTGCTGTTTTGGCATCGTGTGGATGAATACCAGCGGTCGAAAAAAGTTGATAGGTTTTAGCTAACGCTAAAGATTGTTCACTCGATGAAAGGTCGCAACCAATAAGCAGCATTTTTTCAACACCCGCGCTTTTAGCGCGGGTGATGACATCCAGATGCTCATCATCAAACTGGTGGTTTGTTAAGTTAACGCCAGCATCAACCAGTCTGTAAGACATTACTTGGTTCGTTTAACGCGAATAGAACGGTTTTGACCATCTTTACTAAGTAAAAATGAATTAAATACCCCGCGGGTAATGGTTACAGCATCAGACGCTTTTAAGCGTATGCTATCAGAACCAATTTGACGCCATTTTTGGTTATTATTTAATGTAATAATGAGTTCACCATAAAGGGCTTTTTCAACTGATGTTATCGTTGCTTTAATTTCACTTTCTTTATTTTTTTTATCTTGTTTATGTTCTAGGCCAAAGTCATCTTTTGGCGCATCAACCACCGCTACAGCAGGAGTACTTGTTGAAGTGCTTGGGGCAGTAAGCTTTTGAGTCACTGTTGGTTTTGTAAGTGGTTTTCCTGCCATTGTATTGTCGTAACATAATAGACGGTTAAAATCATTTTCGATAAAGCTACATGCTTTCAGTGCTTGTGTATTAATGTCTGACTGCGCAGAAAATGCAGGTGCGCTTAATATAACCAGTAGTGAGAGTATTTGTTTTTTCATTTTATTCCTCAACTTCTTCTTGTGGTTTAGCGGTGTAAAATTTCGCTAAAATTAAACCTAATTCAAACAAAAGTAGCATAGGGAAGGCTAAAAGTGTTTGTGATAAAACGTCGGGCGGTGTTAAAAACATCGCCACTACAAAAACGCCCACCACAATGTAGGGGCGCTTTTCTTTTAAACTCGTAGTTGTGGTTGCCCCACTCCAGCATAACAGCATAATCGCAACCGGGATTTCAAATGCCACACCAAACGCAAAAAATAGTTTTAATACAAATCCTAAGTAACTACTTATATCTGGCGCGAGAGTCATCATTTCAGGACCTGTATTGGTAAAAAAGCCTAAAATAATGGGTAGCACTACAAAATAGCAAAATGCGATACCGCCATAAAATAGTAAAATGCTTGAAGCAAGAATTGGCATCAGCATTTTCTTTTCGTGTTGGTATAACCCCGGAGCTATAAACCCCCAAATTTGATGCAATATCCAGGGTATAGAGGCAAATAAAGCGACAAATAATGTCAGTTTAAATGGGGCGAAAAAGGGAGCAGTTACATCGGNTTGCAATCATGGTTGCAGTGCTTGGTAAATGAGACACTAACGGCTGCGCAACAAACGTATAGATATCATTTGCAAAATACACAATTGCAATAAAAATAACTAATATACTCAACAGTGACTTTATAAGTCTGTCTCGTAGCTCTATTAAATGAGCTACAAATCCCGATTTTACTTCTTCAGCCATTATTCTTCATACCATTTAATAAGTGGACCACATAAAGGTAAATTAAATTCACTTTTTTTCATCAATAATTTGTTCAGGTTTTGATTCTTTTGGCTGTTTTTTATAGCTGTGGGTTACCGATTCTGCAGCTTGCTTTAGCTCACTTAAAGAGCTCTGCAACTCAGGGCTTAAATCTTGCAGGTTCTGCTGTTCAGCTTTTTTTAGATTTTCGTGGAGTTCGTGTACGCGCAGCTCTTCACTGACCTCAGCTTTAACAGAGTTAGCCAGAGATTTTACCGTTTTGATCCAGCGACTAACTGTTCTTATTGCTACGGGTAAACGCTCAGGCCCTAGTACAACTAAGCCTACAATAAAAACAACAACTAGCTCCCACATGCCCATGTTAATTAAACCTTATCACTATCTTTGGTTTTTTCTGTGTCTGTGGCTGCGGTATTTTGCGATTTTTGAATTTGTTCAGGTGCCTCTGTTTCAGTTGGTTTTTCATCCGACATTGCTTTTTTAAACCCTTTTACAGCTCCGCCTAAGTCACCACCCATGCCGCGTAATTTTTTAGTACCAAAAAGAAGTACAATGATTGCCAAAACAATCAATAATTGCCAAATACTAATGCCGCCCAATCCCATGGTTTTCTCCAATTAATAAAAAGATTAAATGTATATTTTAAATACTAATTATACGCTCTAAACTGCAAATAGCACTTTGTTTATGTGTGTCGCCAAGCAGCAATAAAACATGCGATAGAACAGGTTATTGTAAGAGCTGCAGCAATGAAATCATGCTGTAAATAACACAATGCTGACACCACCAAAGTAGCACTCCCCAACAAACTAAGCACTAAAGGTTTATGAGATATTGGTTGTGTAGGCACTTGTTTTCGTGCGGGGCGCTTTAGGTTTTGATAAATCAAATCCGGAAGCTCAGGCATTTTTTCTGCCCAAAACGGTAAGTTTGCATACATTTGTTTCAACACAGACAGCGGACCTACTTGTTCCTTTACCCACTGTTCTAAAAAGGGTTTAGCAGTTTTCCATAGATCAAGCTGAGGATAAAGTTGCCTTCCCAGCCCTTCTACATACAGTAAAGTTTTTTGTAGTAATACCAACTGTGGTTGCACCTGCATATTAAAGCGACGCGCAGTGTTAAATAAATTTACCAGCACATGACCAAATGATATTTCAGCAAGGGGCTTATTAAAAATAGGCTCACACACCGTTCTAATAGCAAACTCAAATTCTTCTATACTGGTATCTTCAGGGACCCAACCAGAATCAACATGCAGTTGTGCAACTTGACGATAATCGCGATTAAAAAAGGCGATAAAGTTTTCTGCTAAATAGCGTTTATCTTCTTTACTTAGGGTGCCAACAATGCCGCAATCTATACCAATATATTTAGGGTTCTCGGGGTGCTCGCGAGATACGAAAATATTACCTGGGTGCATGTCAGCATGAAAAAAACTATCTCTGAATACTTGCGTAAAAAAAACTTCTACACCGCGTTCTGCAAGCAATTTCATGTTTGTATTTTGCGCTATTAACGACTCGGTGTCTGACACGGGTATACCGTAAATGCGCTCCATGACTAACACGTTGCTTCGGCTGTAATCGCTATAAACAGTGGGGATGTAAAGCGCATCAGAATCATCAAAATTACGTTTTAATTGAATGCCATTGGCGCCTTCACGCATTAGGTCTAATTCATCAAGCAGTGTTTTTTTATACTCTTTTACTACTTCTACGGGGCGCAAACGTTTTGATTCGTTATGTACATTGGCAAGTACTTGAGCGAGCTTTTCCATTAATGCTAAGTCGGCATTTATTTGTTCATGGATGTTTGGGCGAATTACTTTAATAACTACATCTTGTTCAATATTATTGTCGTCAATAAGCGTTGCAGTATGCACTTGTGCGATTGAGGCGGATGCTAATGGCGTTTGTGAAAATTCACTAAATAGCTCGCTAATATCATTAATCTCAAGTGCATTTTCTATAATTTTTTGTGCTAGTTCGCCTTCAAAAGGCTGAACTTGGTCTTGTAAAAAGGCAAGCTCTTGCGCGATATCGTGAGGAAGTAGATCGCGACGTGTTGACAACATTTGACCAAATTTAATCCATACAGGGCCCAGTTCTTGTAATGCTAAACGTAAGCGCAGCCCGGCAGGTTTTTCTTTATGCTGATTTCGTAACCAAAATAAGCACCCTCTGGCAATTTTTGCAAACCAAGGCGCTTTATTTTTAGGTACTAATTCGTCTAAACCATAGCTAAGTAATGTTTTAGTGATGTAATACAATCGTGAAGAAGACACAAAAAGTCCTTAGCGTGTTATAGCGTTTAATAAAGTGTTTATACGCTGCTCTATAGCGGCAACTTGGCCTTTTAGTTCTCTATTTTGTTGTTTAAATTGTGCAAGTTCTAAAGGGTGAATAGTGACTGCTAATTCGTCTTGAAATAAGCTTGTAAGTGTAGAGCTTAGTTTTGCTGTTACTTTACTTCCTTGATGCTTTAGCGACATTAAATGCATGTAAAGTTGTTGAGCTGGAGCATCGCCGATATACGCTGATAGTTGCTCAGGCCAATCTATGTCTATTTCCGAAAATGCACCGCTATATGCTTGAGCTATATTCAAATCACCTTGTAAATCAAGTTTATCTTGGCGAATTAACTGTGTAAGTATGGCCGGGTTTTTAAGTGCAACAAGCGTGTCGATATCAGCGCTGATCATGCAATCGCTATAATCGCTGTTGTCTGCGGTATAAAGGTGTAATTTTTCGTCAGCAAAAACAAGTTGTATGGTTTGTTGCCAGTCTCTAACTTCAACAAGTAAACGCTTTTGTTTTACTGTAGTTAGCTTGTGGGCAACGTTAGGGTCGAGTTTAAGTGCTTGGTTTAAAATGCGCTCAACAAGCGAAAGTACAAAGTTGGGTAGCATCAAAAAGGTTGATATATTTGTATCATCACTGGTTTTTTCAGTTGCTTGATCAAGCGCCATGACTCTGTGCCTTAATATTTAAAACCACGGTGAAGGGCAACAATTCCGCCTGTTAAGTTTTGATACGTTGTTTGTTCAAATCCAGCTTCATTCATCATTGCTTTAAGCGTATCTTGGTCTGGGTGCATACGAATCGACTCTGCTAAATATTGATAAGACTCACTGTCGTTAGCAACTAGCTTGCCCATTGTTGGCAGTAAATTGAACGAGTAAAAGTCATATGCCTTGCTAAGTGCTTCATGTTTTGGCTTAGAAAATTCTAATACTAATAAACGACCACCAGGCTTTAGTATGCGATACATTGAGCGCAGTGCTTTGTCTTTGTCGGTTACATTACGTAAACCGAAGGCAATGGTGATCACATCAAAGCTATTATCTGGAAATGGCAGCATTTCAGCATTCATTTGCACGTAGTCAATATTGCCTACAAGGCCCAAGTTATGAAGCTTTTCACGCCCTACTTTGAGCATAGATGAATTTATATCGCCCAAAACCACTTGGCCAGTTTCACCGACTAGTTGACTAAATTTTGCCGTTAAATCGCCTGTACCACCTGCTAAATCGAGTACATGATGGCCTTTACGAACGCCAGAACTGGCTATAGTTTGACGTTTCCATAAACGGTGTACACCAAAAGACATTAAATCATTCATTACATCGTACTTAGCCGCAACAGAGTGGAATACGTCTGCAACCATTGATGCTTTTTCATTTTCAGCAACGGTTTTGTAGCCAAAGTGCGTGGTCTTTTCAGGGGTTTCGTTCATGATTAATCTCTATCGTGGCAATAAGTACTAGTGTACTTTATTGTGCACCGAAGGTGCAATTTGAATATGATTTATCAGGTGTTTTATTGGCCGGCGGTAAAACTGCTTTGACCAAGTGATCGGGCTTTAAATGCCGCATGAGACGCTTTTTTAGCCAGTTGGTTAAAGTCTTCTTTTTGCTGATGCTGGGCAATACCTAATGATAAATTAATACTAGGCAGTTTTGCACCACTTTTTGAACTTACAAAACGCAGCTTTTCAACGCCCTTACGGACTTTTTCAGCAATGAGAATTGCTGTCTCAGGGTCAATGTCCGCTAGTAAAACAGTGAACTGATCTTTAGCAGTACGCCCTGGTAAACCACTTTGCATCACATACTTTTGAACTTGTTTAGCCACTTTATTTAAAATGACTTCACCAATAACATCGCCAAAGTTATCCACAAAATGGGCTAAGTTATCTATTTGAATGGCAATGGCACAAATTGACTTGGATTGGTTTGTCCAAAGTTCAGTTTGCTGGGTCAAATAATGACGTTTAAATAAACCGGTTTGACTGTCTATAATGTGTTGTTTTCGAAGTTGGGAAAGTTGTTTTTGTGTTCTTTCATGTAGTTTTTTAGCTCTAGCTAGCTCTTGCTTAAACTTTTTATGCTGGGCGAGTAACTCAGCAGTTTGCTTATCAAGTTTATTAAGTGCTTGGCGGCTTTGTTCTATATTATTTTCGTCAAGCGAATGAACACATTCACTCACTTGATCAGCAAAGCGACTGATTTGCTTTTCTGTATTTTGTGCATTGTTAGATAATGAGGTAATAACACCGTCTACGTTTTGAATCATCGACACTTGCGTATTGTGTCCGACGTTTAAAAACTCAAAGTAAAGCTGCTCTATTAATACACCATCAATGTTTTCATCGGTAGAAATAGCGCGATCTAATGTTTTATTTAATTTTAGATTTGCTTGGCTAACATAGGTGTATACAACTTGAAAATTCAGGGGCGTTGGCGGCAATGCATAACGTTCTAAGAACAAACACACTTGAGTCATTTTCTCTTGAGCAATAGCCATGGAATCATGGAACATCATTATTTAATACCAACTAAGTACGCATCAATGCTTAATTTATAATTTCATTCCATGAGTCGATTGTGCGTCCGAGCTTTTTTATTATTTTTTTACTACAGTAATCGTTATAACTGCTATTAAAAAGCAAAAATAGGGCCAAGGGAACTTAAATTTTACTTTAGTCGCTTAATAGCTGCTTTTCTCATCAATTAGGCTTGTTTTTAACTCATTTAATATGATTTATCGTTTAATAAATATTTTAAACGGTACTTTTAGGGCTGATTTTTATTTAGACACTCACCTTACAGTTGTGTTTTTAGTATAAAAATAAGATACGTACTATAAGCAGTGTTTAGAGTTTAAAGAGCTCTTTTATTAAGTAAGTTTTAAACCTAAAAGGCACTCTCAGCAACGATGCTTATCTCATTTACTTGCTATTTACTGAGTCTGCGATAGTTTTGTGAAATTCATTATCTGACTAAACTTTATTATGACGAATCATTTATTACTCAAGCCAATACGCAATACGCTCATCAGCATGACGTTTTTATGTACTTTAAGTGCCTGTCAAACCACAAACCATAACGTCGATAGTCAATTTACAGCGATAGCTAACAGTATTGTAGATTACCGACAAACTACGAGTCCTTATGCTAACACTGAGGGCGTTAATGGTTATTTGTTGGCTAATTTATCGCCCGAGTTTTTAGCTCAACAATACAATAAAAAAATTCAATTTTTGGGTGAGTTAGATGCAATTAATACAAATAAATTAAATGCTGAAAACCAAATAAACTTCAACATTATTCGGGCGCAGGTACAAAACAGTGTTGACGAATATGTATTTAATACTCATTACATGCCGTTAACTTCTGAGTACGGTTTTCATTCTGGCTTATCGTATATTGTAAACAGTAGCCAATACAAAACACTGCAAGATTATCAAACTTATTTAGCGCGTTTGGCTCAGGTTCCTCGCTTTTTTGAACAAAACATTTATTGGATGAAAAAAGGTCTTCAAACAGGTTTAACGCAACCTAAAGCGGTACTTGAAGGGTACGAAGAGTCAATATTGGCCTATATAGTTGATGATGTTACAACATCTGAGTTTTACAAACCTTTTTTAAAAAATAACGCAGCTTTGTCAGAGAGTGAATTTAAATCGCTTCAACAACAGGCTAAATTGGTAATAAAAGATACAGTAATTGAGTCGTATAAAAATTATTTAGCTTTTTTTACACAGGAATACCGCCCCGGTGCGCGCACTACGATAGGTATTTCAAATACGCCAAACGGCGAGTCGTTTTATAAAAATAGAGCAAAATATTACACCACTACCGAAATGACCCCTAAAGAAATACACGAGCTGGGGTTGCAGGAAGTAGCCCGCATTCGCGGCGAAATGGAAGCAATTATAAAAGAAGTAGAATTTGAGGGAACATTTGCAGAGTTCATCCACTTTTTACGAACCGATCCGCAATTTTATGCAACTACACCAGAGCAACTCCTAAAAGAAGCAGCATACATAGCTAAAAAAATGGACGCGCAACTACCAAAGCTGTTTCATACGCTACCCCGTAAACCATATGGTGTTGCGCCTGTACCTGCGAGCATCGCACCTAAATACACAACGGGTCGATACTCTGGGTCAAATAGGGATGATGAGGCAGGGTATTATTGGGTAAACACGTACGCACTTGATAAACGCCCACTGTATGTATTAGAAGCGTTGACTTTACACGAGGCAGTACCTGGCCATCATCTACAAATATCATTGAATGCAGAGCTAGAAACCCTGCCAAGCTATCGTCGAGATGCATATTTATCGGCCTTTGGTGAAGGCTGGGGGCTTTACTCTGAGTATTTAGGCATTGAAGCCGGTTTTTACCAAAGCCCATATAGCCGATTTGGCCGTTTAACTTACGAAATGTGGCGAGCGGCTCGCTTAGTGGTTGATACTGGTATGCATATGTATGGCTGGAGTAGAGAGCGTGCTATGCAGTTTATGAGCGAAAATACGGCGTTGTCGTTACACAATGTGAAAACCGAAACCGATCGCTATATAACTTGGCCTGGCCAAGCGCTGTCGTACAAAATTGGTGAGCTCACAATTAAACATTTACGTAAAGAAGCTGAGCAAGCACTTGGGCAAAATTTCGATATTAGGGAGTTTCACCATCAGGTATTACGCCATGGCTCTGTTCCTTTATCAGTTTTAGAGGCGCAAGTACGTTTGTATATTAATGAAGAGCTAGCCAAACAGAAGAGTTAACCTACAGATGGTTAATTCTTGAATGCATAAAAGTGTTATGTCATGTTGGGCATAGCACTTTTTTATTTTTACAGCAGCGAACCCTACAATGAATAATTTTATAATGTTTAGTATTGATGTATTTGCGAGTCTATTTATTGTTTTTTTAGGTTTGCTGGTTTTAATTGTCGTTATTTTTTATATCCGCGATGTTACACAAACAAAGCATGCAATTAGACGAAATTACCCGGTAATTGGGCGCTTTAGGTATTTTTTTGAACGCCAAGGCGAGTTTTTCAGACAATACTTTTTTGCCCTTGATAGAGAAGAAATGCCTTTTAATCGGGCCGAACGTAGTTGGGTTTACCGTGCTGCAAAAAACGTAGACCGTACTGCGGCATTTGGATCTACACAAAGCTTAGAGGTCACAGGTACGGTCATGTTTATGAACTGCGCCTTCCCTACGCTTGATGAAGAAGCGCTTGCGCCAAGTGAAGTAACGCTTGGGCCCTATTGCCAAACACCTTATTCAACCAATTCGTTATTTAATGTATCGGGAATGAGCTTTGGTGCGCTGTCTAAACCCGCTGTCCGTGCTCTTTCTAAAGGAGCCAAGCTCGCAGGCTGTTGGATGAACACGGGTGAAGGTGGCTTGAGCCCTTATCACCTTGAAGGGGGCGCCGATTTAGTTTTTCAAATTGGTACTGCTAAATACGGGGTACGCGATGAAAATGGGCAGCTCAGTATCGAAAAGCTCAAACAGGTTGCAGCACACGAGCAGGTTAAAATGTTTGAGCTTAAAATGAGCCAAGGTGCTAAACCCGGTAAGGGAGGTATGCTTCCTGGGCGTAAAGTGAATGCTGAGATAGCAAAAATACGCGGTATCCCTGAGGGGGAAGATTCTATTAGTCCAAATGGGCACCCTGAAATTAAAAACCCCAGCGATATTCTCGATATGATTGCAACGGTACGAAATACTACAGGTAAACCAACTGGCTTTAAGGCCGTTATTGGTGCGTATGGCTGGTTAGAAACCTTATTTGCTGAAATAAATCACCGTGGTATAGAGTCAGCTCCTGATTTTATTACTATTGACAGTGCAGACGGTGGAACAGGTGCTGCTCCTCAACCCTTAATGGACTCTGTGGGATTACCACTTCGTGAAAGTTTACCGCTAGTAGTTAATATGCTTGAAAAACACGGACTGCGTGATCGCGTTAAAGTCATTGTTTCGGGTAAGCTTATTGTGCCTTCTAAAGTTGCTTGGGCGTTAGCGCTTGGGGCCGATTTTGTTGTATCGGCTCGCGGACATATGTTTGCATTAGGGTGTATTCAAGCAATGCAATGTAACAAAGATTCTTGCCCTACCGGTATTACTACTCATAACGAACGCTTGCAGCGCGGTTTAAACGTTGCTGATAAAGCGCAGCGAGTGGCTAACTACAATAAGTATATTCACTATGGCGCGGGGCTTATTGCTCACTCATGCGGCGTAACAAGTGCACGAGAGCTTAAACGTGAGCATGTACGCATAGTGCAAGAAAGTGGCCTTTCGGAGCCATTAGACAAAATTTACGAAAATTATAAGTAAGTCAAAAATAAACAGACGCAATAGGCGCATGTTTATTATGAGCTGTTTCAAAAATGAAGTAAGGAAAGTGCGTGTTCAATAGTAAATTACCCGACGTTGGCGTAAGTATATTTAGTCAAATGAGCGAGTTGGCGAATCAGTTCTCTGCACTTAATCTTTCGCAGGGCTTTCCGGAATTTGACACTCCAAACTTTTTAAAAAGTCAGATCACTCATTATGTTCAAAACGGTTTTAACCAATACTCCCCTTCAAGTGGTGTGCCTAAATTACAGCAGCAAATTGCAAATTTGGTACAAAATAAATACGCTACAGAGCTTAATGCTGATAAGCAAATAACTATCACATCAGGTGCAACCGAAGCCCTTTTTGTTGCCATTCAAGCAGCTGTACGACCAAACGATGAGGTCATTGTATTTGATCCTGCTTACGACTCCTATAAGCCAGCTATTGAGCTTGCTGGTGGGAGGTCAGTACATATTGCTTTAAATGCGCCAGACTTTACGATTGATTGGCATAAGGTAGAGCAAAAAATCACAAAAAAAACACGCGCTATTATTATAAATACGCCCCAGAACCCAAGCGCTAAAATATTTACACATCACGATATTCTAAAGCTTAAAAGATTAGTTGGTACTTACAACCTTTATGTTATTAGCGATGAGGTATATGAGCACATTACCTTTGATGAGCAACTACATTTAAGTGTACTACGCGATCACGAGTTATTAGCTAAAAGTTTTGTTATTTCGAGCTTTGGTAAAACATTTCATTGCACAGGGTGGAAGATGGGTTACTGCATTGCCCCTGATGACTTGTCAGGTGAGTTTAGAAAGATTCATCAATATGTCACCTTTTCTAGCTTTACACCTGCTCAGCATGCATTGGCCGATATGTTAGAACAACAAGGCGATCATGTAGATAGACTTAGTGATTTTTATCAACAAAAGCGTAATTTACTTATACGTCATTTACATGGAAGTCGATTTACAATTTTACCAAGCCAAGGAACCTATTTTTTATTGTTAGATTACAGTGATGTATCTGATTTAAACGATATTGAATTTTGCCATTGGTTAGTTGAGCAAGCAGGTGTTGCGGCAATACCCTTAAGTGTTTTTTATCAAACGCCCCCGGGTGACAAGGTTATTCGCTTATGTTTTGCAAAAAATGATGAAACCCTAAAAGAGGCAGCCCATATTTTATGTCAACTTTAACGCTCACATTAGTACAAAGCTCTCTTCACTGGCTCGATAAAAGCGCTAATTTAGCGATGTTTGATAAGCAACTAGGTGGGCTAACAGAGAAGCCTGACCTTATTTTATTACCTGAAACGTTTGCCACTGGTTTTGCTATAAACCATGATTGCGCGGAGCCAGAGAATGGCCTAGTGCTTACTTGGTTAAAACAACAAGCAAAAAAACATAATGCAGTGATTGCTGGGTCGGTGCTGGTGGCGCAAAATGATAAAAAAGCCAACCGTTTTTATTGGGTAAAACCATGTGGTGAAGTGACCCATTACGATAAGCGTCATTTATTTCGCTTAGGCAATGAGGGAGATCATGTAATAGCAGGAAATGAGCGAAAAGTTTTTGAAATTAATGGCTTTAAAGTACTGCCTCAAGTTTGCTATGACCTGCGTTTTCCGGTGTTTCAGCGCAATAAAAATGACTACGACATAATGGTTAATGTAGCAAATTGGCCAGCGGTACGACGTCCCGCTTGGGATACATTATTGGCAGCTCGTGCGATAGAAAATTTATGTTATGTGGTAGGGGTTAACCGTGTAGGCGATGATGGTAATGGCGTTGCTCACAATGGTGGTACGGCTGTTTATAACTTTAAAGGAGAGACATTAGCCAAGGCGGGCGATAATATTAAACAATTATTGACAATTACACTTGAAAAAGAGCCTCTAGATGCGTTTAAAACGTCTTTTCCCGCTTATTTAGATGCCGATCCGTTTACGCTAACTTAAGTTATCTTCACTTAGCACTAAAAATATTTAGTGTTAAAATAGACGCTATTACATTGATTGGCGGCTAATTAGCATTATGAATAATTTAATCACTCCTGTTATTTTAGCTGGGGGTATTGGCTCTAGACTGTGGCCTTTGTCGCGCCAAGCCATGCCCAAACAATTTTTACCGCTACTCGATAACCACTATTCGTTATTACAAAGCACTTTAGCGCGAGTGTCAGGTAATCAGTTTGAAAAGCCAATACTGGTTTGTAACGAACAACACCGTTTTATTGCTGCCGAGCAAAGTACAATTATTAACCCGCAAGCGCTTTTACTAGAGCCTCAGGGTAAAAATACGGCGCCTGCCATTGCGTTAGCCGCATGTTACGCACTACAGCAGGGGATTGATGGACCAATGTTAGTGATGCCAGCCGATCATTATATTGAAAATTTTGATGAGCTAACACTTCAGTTAAATGATGCTGTTAAGTTAGCTGAGCAAGGAATGCTAGTTACCTTTTCAATTACACCTACACACGCGCACACAGGGTTTGGGTATATAAAGCAAGGCAGTAAAATTTCAGGCTCAAACTGTTTTGAAGTCGCTGAATTTAAAGAAAAGCCAACCCTAGCAACAGCACAAAAATACCTAGCGGAAGGTGGTTATAGTTGGAATAGCGGCATGTTTTTATTTACGCCACGAGCTTATTTAAATGAGCTTGAACGTTTTGCGCCAAAAATAGCACACAGTGTTCATGCTGCCTCTCAGTTTTCACACGACTTAGGCTTTACAAGGCCAAACATAGAGCCACTTAAAAGCTGCCCAAGTGACTCTATTGATTACGCTATTTTAGAGCGCAGCAACAATGTAGCGGTTATGCCTGTTGCGCTTAAATGGAGTGATGTAGGTAGCTTTAGTGCGCTTGCAAGCCTTACTAAGCAAGATGCGCACGGTAATAACGAAAACCAAAACCATATAGCACAAAACAGTACGAATAATTTTGTTATTAGCGAACACGACCATAGTATCGCAACGCTTGGGGTAAGTGATTTAGCCATTATTCACACCCACGATGCCACACTGGTTGCCGATAAGAATAAGCTCGACGGTTTACCTTTATTACTTAAACAATTAGCACAGGGCCAAAGTGATAAACTCAATCACCATCAGGTTGTGTATCGTCCGTGGGGTAACTACCGCACTTTGGTTGAAGATAGTGGTTTTAAAGTTAAAAAAATAACCGTTAATAGCGGTGCTAAGCTTTCAACACAGCAACATCAGCATCGTGCAGAGCATTGGGTGGTGGTATCGGGAATTGCCAATGTTCGCATTGATGAGCAGTTGCTAACGCTCACCCAAGACCAATCGTGCTACATTGCCGCGAAGCAAGTTCATAGCTTGGCGAATAACCAACAAGTGCCATTAATTGTTATTGAAGTACAAACGGGTGCCATACTTGATGAATCCGACATACAACGGTTTGATGACTTATATGGCAGAGAAGGGCTTTAACGCCTTTTTAATTTACTTTATGAAAGTTGTCCACGGACAAACTTTAAGTATTTTTCAAGGCTGCGTTGCCACAGTTCGAGCGCTTCATTAAGTAGATCGTTATGTGGCTTATTATCAAGTAATCGGCGTTCTATTTTTTTAAGCTCCATGCCATAGCGGTTAAACCCTAATTGTAATGCAGTGCTCGCTTGGCGATGCAAAAGTTTAATGCATTGCTCGGGGTGCTGGTCTATTAACCCTTGGCAGCGAATTAACTTATTTCGAGCAGAAAGTACAAACTCATTATAAATAGACGATACCTCATCCTCACTAAACGAGCTGGCGAGTGTTTCTATAGCCGTTTTATCATAAAGGGTATCAATAAGTTCTACTGCAATATTTGTGGTTTGATTTGATTGAGAGTCGCTTAATGCTTGGCGTAGTTTTTGGTGTTTAATTGGCTTACCAACAATGTCTTTAATGCCCAGCGCTAAATATTCTTTAACTTCATCAGGACTTAAACTGGCAGTAAAAGCAAGTATAGGTGTTCGCTGGTTTTTGTGCTCAACACGCTTTAGGCGCTTAATAACTTCTTGTCCTGTTAAATCAGGTAGGTTCATATCAAGTAAGACTACGTCAAAGTGATATGCTTGCATTAGCTCAATGGCGCTTTTACCGTCTTTAGCGAGCTTAATTTTGTGCTCGTCGTCTGCCATAAACTCAATGGCTATTTTTTGGTTTAGGTCTAAATCTTCAACCAAAAGAACATCAAGCCCTGTTAAGTAGTCTTTTGTTTGATGGCGTTGCTCTACAAGGCTTAACTCACCTAAGGTAAAGGTCGTTATAAAGCTAAACACACTACCAATACCCAGTTCGCTAGAAATCTCAAGGCGACTACCGAGTTTTTCTAATAAGCGGCTTGTAATTGCAAGCCCGAGACCCGTGCCACCTTTTTCTTTACCTGCACTACTTTGTACATAGGGCTCAGTTAAGTATGCAATTTCATCGTTTTCAATACCTGGGCCTGAATCCTTAACACTGACTTTAATGGTGTGTTCTAGCTGCTTTTCTAAAATCAAATCAACCTGAATTTTTACCACACCACGGTCGGTGAACTTTATTGCATTGCCGACTAAGTTAATAATTATTTGTCGTAGCTTTTGTTGGTCGCAGTAGTAACAGGCTTGCTCGGGAACATTACACACAAGCTCAAACTTAAGCTGTTTTTGTTCAGCTAACGGGCTGAGTAACAGGCATAAATTATTTAGCCAGGTTTTAAATTCAATGTCTTCTTCATAAAGGGCTTCATCACTTTGGTCTAAACTTGCATATTCAAGCACTTTATCGACTAGTAAATTTAATGATTCTGCTGAGTTAATAATTGCTTCGCAATAAGCCTTACTGTGTGTATCGCTTGTTTGGTTCATAACCAGTTGCGCGCTACCTAAAATACCATTAAGTGGCGTGCGTATTTCATGGCTAATGGTAGATAAAAATAGTCCGCGTATTTCTAAATCTTTTTGGGCTTTAGCGGCTAACGTATTGAGGTGATGTTCCCGGCGTTCATTACATAGTAGCGCCATGCCTGCAGCATAAAACATCGGTGCAATAGTTCCGTTTAAAAATAGTACGGTACTAAACCAGCTGCTTGAAACGAGATCTTTTTGCTCAATTTCATTCATAAAAATTGAACGTGCAATAAAGGCTAACACCACGAGTGTTAAAATTGTAATGTATACAATACTGCCGTTGGGATAAGGTTTACGAGCGTACTTTATAAATATAAACAGTAAAAACAAGGCCTCTGAAATATGTTGTAAATCGGATGCGATTACACGGCCAGCTAAAGAGGGATCAAAAAAACTATAATAACCAAATACCACTGCACTAAATGCGGTGACTGAACAAAGAAGCTTAAACCCAGGCCCGCGATAATTCAAAAATTGGCTAATAGAAAAACAGTGCACAATAGAGGCTGCAAACATTAAGCTACATGCTGCATTTATAACAATTAAATTATGGGTGTTACTCATAAAAGCAAATGCAATAACTGCACATAGCATTAATACCGGGTAAAAAATATAAAGTAGTGTCCCCGGAATTTGCTTATTTGTTCGCCATGTTAAAATATTCAAAAATATCATAACAACAATAACGGCTATGCTGGCAAAATAAAGAGTGTAGGAATCGAGCATCAGGCTTCCAGCAAAGAAATTTTAAGTTAGAGTAATTAAAATATTTTAAGTTAACAAGTGCTTAGACTAAATACAAAAAAGACACCTAAGTGTCTGTTTTTTGCTTTGAACTACGCGTTTAGCGAATTTCGTCTGGTATATTTTGCTGTGCCCAAGATAATAGCTCAATACGGTTACGACACTTAGTCTTTCTAAATGCGCTGTATAGATGAGTTTTTACTGTGTGTGGGCTAATGCTAAGTTCTTCAGCAATTTCTTTATTTTTAGAACCGTTACTCATTAATGAAATAATTGCTTTCTCGCGCTTAGTAAGTTTGACAGGTTCAATATCGCCCTCTGTAAGCTTGTGAAGTGCATCTTTATTAAACTGCAACATGCGATTTAACGCATTACACATGATGTCGCGACGATACCAAAGCTGATCTTCTAATAAGAGTCGAATACCTTTCATTAGCACATCTGCATTGTCGGTCGTATAAAATACACCACGAATCCCGCTGAGTAATGCTCGATTGGCAAGCTCTGGGTTTTCATCTAAATTAAATAATATGATATCGCACTTAACACGTAGGTTTACTAGTTGTTCTTTTAATTTTCCCCACGCGTCATTGCTAGACGTTTCAATAAAAAGTAAGCGAGTTCCTTCAGGTGTATCCAATATATTAGTACCGGTTGTTACGTCTAGTCCTTGCGTTTTTAGCAATGGCTCTAATACGTTAATACCAATAGTATTAATTGGATCTTTATCTAATAACAAAAAGGCAGAACTGCTCATGTTTTTATACTCTTTTATAAAGCTGACTGATTAAGTTTATCACGATTCCCACACCTTTAGTATTAGAAAACCGCTATCGTACTTAAAAACAAGTACAATTTTATGATTATTTAAACATAAAATGTTGCAAATAAGTAATTGTTTTTTAATTTATAGGAACACATGCTTTTACATAGCATGCAGTAACCGAGCTTAATTAAACGATTTCTTTTTTGTTATCTTGATAAGGAGGCCACCCCATTTGCTTACCGGCAAGCATGTGAAGATGGATATGATAGACGGTTTGACCGCCATGATCGTTGCAGTTCATAACAACACGGTAGCCGTCATCGCTAAAGTTATGTTCTTTTGCAAGCTTCGCGGCCACCACATATAAGTTGCCTACTAAGTGTGCGTTATCATCATTTATATGATTTATGGTAGGAATTGCAATTTTTGGGATAATTAACACATGAAAAGGAGCTTGAGGGTTTATATCTTCAAACGCGAGAGTATTTTCGTCCTCGTAAATTATGCTTGCTGGGATTTCGCGATTAATTATTTTTGTAAATAGTGTCTCTTGGCTCATTGTGTGTTCCTTATCAAGTGGTATGAAATTTAGATTCACTAATGACAAATTTTCAAAGCAGTGTCAAACTCAAATCAACCAAAGGAGTTAATATGCGTAAATCAGTGTTAATGAGCAGTGTAGCTGCATTGCTATTTAGTGTATCGGGTATGGCAGAAAATATTCACTTTCCTGAAGAGTTTGTGCCGTTACAAGTCGGTGAGCGAATAATAGAAAGCTCTTTGTTTAGTCGTGTAGACGATTTAGAGCTAGCGCCGGGTTCGTATCGGCTAAAGCTCAAGTATACCGACTTATACGATGAAGATTACGATATGCATGAGGTGGTCGAGTCAGAGCCTTTTTGGGTTGATATTACGATTGAGGCGGGCACAGATTACACCTTGGTATTTAATCGTGCTGAAAATGCAGTAGCGGCTAAAGTATTTGCTCAATCGCCCATGGTAAGTTTAAAAGCTAAAGGCAGTGCGTTAGCTGCACCATTGAGTGTTGTCTCTAATAACCAACTTGCTAGCGAAGCGCCAGTGAGGACTATGCGAGAATCACCTGCGAGTCCAGAAAAGCCGAGTAGACCGATTAAACCAATTGCACCCATTACAGGAAAAGGCATGCCAAGTGCGACGCAAATGCTCGACTTTTGGTGGCAACAAGCAACAATTGCTGAGCGACAGGCTTTTTTAGCAAAAGTAACAAAATAAGCTGTTTGAGATAAGCATTAAAAAAGGGCCAAATTTGGCCCTTTTTAGTTCCTATTTTACGCTGTTTATTATTCAAATAAAGCGTCAATAGTGCCTTGTGCTAGTGGGTGGTAACCCGGACGTGCTTTTAAGTACACCTTTTGTGCCCACTCTTTTTTACCGTTAGTAATCAGTGATTTGTACAGAGGGACAATTAGCTTACGACGACCAATACCTGATAAATGCTTATCAAGAGCAGGGTAAATCGGTTGGTAACCGTTGCCCACCGCAAGCATATACCATGCAAATGCGCGTTCTGCGTTGGTTGATTGCGTTAAGTTAAACTCACCGTCTAATTCAGTCATTTTTTCAATGCTTAAATCACGTGGTAGGTTATTTAAAAAGTGTAACCACTCATGTACTGTCCAGTTTGCTGTTGGGAGCTGCGCTGCAGTTGTTGCGCCTTGTAACCAAGCTGTGGTTGCAGTATCGACCTTATCGAACGCATCAGAGGTTGGGTTTGGCGCATCGCTTGGTAAACCAGGTTCAAAAATCCACTCGTTCACTTTATCCATACTAACAATACCTGGGTACTTGTTAATTAAATGGGCTTCAATATAGGTAACAAATTGTGCAGTCGTTAACGATTTAAAAGCAAACTCGTCAAAGTAAGTTTTTACGAAAGGGTCAAACTTGTCACGACCAAATTTGTTTTCCAAGTAAATTAAGAATAACTGACCTTTAGTGTAAGGCACTGAGCTAAAGGCATCGTCTGGATCGCGGCCATTAAGCTTTAAGTTAAGACGAGTATCAGGCGCATCAATAGTTTTAAGCTGTGCACGTAACCCTGCGGCATCAAGAGCTTGCTCCATTACTGCACGGTCGCGACCAAATACTTCTTCCATAATGCGGTTTTCAACGTATGAGGTAAAACCTTCGTTTAACCATAAATCTTCCCACGTTGCATTAGTCACTAAGTTACCAGACCAAGAGTGGGCAAGCTCGTGCGCAATTAGATTAACTAAACTTTTATCACCAGCCACTACAGTAGGCGTAATAAACGATAAACGCGGGTTTTCCATGCCACCAAACGGAAAGCTTGGCGGAAGCATGAGTAAGTCGTAACGACCCCATGCATAGTCGCCGTACATGGCATTGGTTTTGTCGATCATGGCTTGCGTGTCGTTAAACTCAGCAACCGAGGCTTCTAAAATTTCTGGCTCAGCAAAAATACCTGTTTGATGAGACATCGCTTTAAACTCTAAGTTACCTGCACCAATAGCAATTAGGTATGGTGAAATAGCTTGCGGCATGTCAAAGTGATAATCGCCATCTTTATAAAGTGCGTCTTTATTATCGGCACTCATAACCGCACGAATATCTTTAGGCGTAGTAATACGCGCAGAATAGGTTACTCGCATTGCCGGTGTATCTTGTACAGGTAACCAGCTACGAGCGTGAATTGCTTGCGATTGGCTATACATAAACGGGTGCGTCTTACTTGCTGTTTGTTCAGGTGTTAACCATTGTAAGCCTGATGCCTCTGGACGGCTGTTATAGTAAATACGCACTACTTTGGCTTGGTTTTTAAACTCAATAGTTAGCTTTGAACCTTTAACATCATCACGGTTTGCTAAAGTGAATTTTGCTTTGTGCCAGCTGCCTGCTTGCGTTTGATACATTACTTTATCGATGTCTAGGTCGCGAGTATCAAGCACTAGCTTTTTGCTTTTGCTGTTATTCCACTGAAGTGTATGCTCAACAAAGCCTTCTAATTGCTTGTCTTTAAAATCGACATCTAAATCAAGGCTTAAGTGAGTTGTAACAACATCGTCAAGATTGGCGTATGAGTTTTGATCAACAGCATTCGCCATTGCTTGCGAACACATGCCCGCCATAGCGAGGCTTAAAAAGAGAGGTTTAATTTTCATAATTACCTTGAACACAAATAAAAAGAGCAGGTTTTATAACACGATTGACAAGGTGGGTTGAGCAATTTTTACAATCTGATGCGTATTTTGCGACGATGAGGTAAACTATTGCGATTAGTTGGCGGTTTATCTTGAGAGCCTTGTGACGCACGCATTACACCCTTTACACACCTTTGCATTACATACCAAATGCCAAAATTTAGTTGAAATTACTGACATTGAGCAGCTATATAAGCAAAGCTTTTCGTCACCTTTCTGTTTGTTGGGGGAGGGGAGTAATACCATTTTTTTAAACGATTACCATGGTACGGTAATTAAAATGGCAACTAAAGGGATTAATATTACCCCCCGTAAAACCGATACCTTAATAAGCGTTGCAGCCGGTGAAAATTGGCATCAATTAGTCAAATTTTTATTGGATAAAAACTTACCAGGGCTTGAAAACTTAGCACTTATACCCGGCACTGTTGGAGCGTCACCGGTGCAAAATATTGGGGCCTACGGGGTTGAACTTTCAAAATTTATAGAGTCAGTCGAATACTTTGACATACACAGCAGAGAACTTGTTTGTTTGACTAACGAGCAATGTAAGTTTGGCTATCGTGATTCTATATTTAAACATGCATTGAAAAATAAAGCGGTTATTACACGTGTATTGCTAGTATTGCCAAAGCAATGGCAGCCTGTGCTGAGTTATGGTCCGTTGCAGCAGCTGAAAAATGTGACTCCGCGTACTGTATTTGAGCACGTTATCCAAACACGTAACAGTAAACTGCCAGATCCATACACGTTACCCAATGCGGGCAGCTTTTTTAAAAACCCAATAATTACCAATCAACAATTAGCAACGCTATTAAAGCAATTCCCTGAATTACCGCACTACGCATTCGGACAAAGCAAGCATAAGGTCGCTGCAGGGTGGTTAATAGATAACGCAAACCTCAAAGGTTATCGGGTTGCGGGCATTGAAGTTCATAGGCAACAAGCATTGGTATTAGTAAATCATGGCGATAGCCACGGCGAAGATCTAATTAGTATAATCAAGCACATTCAACATATTGTGTATTCGCGTTATAGCATACTGCTTGAGCATGAAGTGCGCTTAATAAATACAACTGCCGAATGCTATGTACAAGGAGGCGTTACACAGTGAAAGCACCTGATGGCAATAAACTCGCAATATTAAATGCATTAAATAAACCGGGCTTTGTATCAGGGCAAGCGCTGGGAGAGCAGCTAGGTATTAGCCGTGCGGCTGTGAGTAAGCATATTAATAGCCTACAAGAGATGGGTTTAGATATTTTTAAAGTAACGGGCAAAGGTTATAGCCTAAACAACTACGCTGGGCTTTTAAACCAATCGCAGATACAACAGCATTATAATCAATTAAATAGTCAGTTGAAGTCGCAGTCAGCGAACGTAGAAGTTCATCCTATAATCGACTCAACCAACTCCGAGCTTATGCGGCGTATACAAGCTAAAACAGCGCTTGAGTCGGGGACTATTATAGTGGCCGAAATGCAGCAAGCTGGGCGAGGGCGTCGAGGACGTGTGTGGCAGTCACCGTTTGGTGCAAACCTTTATTACAGTTACTTTTGGCGTTTAGATGATGGTCTGCAGGCAGCTATGGGGGTGTCGATTGCGGTGGGGTTAGCGGTATACGATACAATTAAAGCGCTTTATGACATAGATTTAGAGCTTAAGTGGCCAAACGATATCTACCTAAACAAACAAAAGCTTGCAGGTGTACTTGTTGAACTAGATGGGCAACCGCAAGGACCGTGTCAGCTGGTATTAGGAATTGGTATTAATTTACAAATGCCAGAAAATTTCAGCCAAAATATAGATCAAGCATGGACTGATTTAAGCCAGCATACCCAAAAGCTAGATAAAAATGAGCTGGTGGCATCACTCACTTATCACTTAGAGCATCGGTTAGAACAGTATCGTAAAAGTGGGTTACAAACAATGCATCAGCAATGGAACTCACTGAATGCTTTTGCTGGTGAGTGCGTAGAGCTAAATACAGGCCATAGAAGTTGGCGGGGGATATGCGAAGGAATTGACCCTCAAGGGGGGATTCGTATTCGTCAAGATGGAGATGTAAAAAGCTACTATGGCGGGGAAATATCACTGAGAAAGGCATCGCTATGAGATTACTCATCGATGTAGGTAACACCTCTTTAAAAGCCGTGCTTTGGCACAACGAGCAGGCACAACAAGCCGATTTAAATAATTTACCCTGGCCGCAAATAACAGACGTTGTATACGCGTGTGTAGGGCGAAGTGAATTACTCAATAAAATATTAGCTCAAGCTGCTACGCATCACACTGCATGTTATGAAGCAACGGTAACTAAAACACTTCAAGGGCTTACCTGCGCGTACGAGCAAGTAAACAACTTAGGTATTGATAGATGGCTTGCGCTCATTGCTGGGTTTACATTGCATCCAAATAAAGCGTGCATAGTGGTTGATGCGGGTACGGCCACAACGATTGATGTATTAACCAGTGAAGGACAGCACTTAGGCGGGTGGATTTTACCTGGGCTTGATTTAATGACGTCATCGCTGACGCAAAATACTCAGCGTGTATTTGACGACGAAAATACTCCGTTTGTAAGTCAGTTAGGAAAAAACACCCCTAACGGCTTAAAAAATGGTGCGTTAGTGGCCACCATAGGCGCAGTTGAACAAGCTAAATTACATTTAGGTGCAAAAAATAGCACCCAAACAATGCAAATTGTTTTTGCTGGTGGTTATGGCGCGTTATTACAGCAGCAATTTGAAGGCAGTATTTATGATTCTTTGTTGGTAATGAAAGGTTTAAATTTTTGGCGAAATTTAAGCAAAACGAGCTAAAAATAGAAAAATAAGTAACTTTTGCATGAATATTGAACATTTAAGCAATAAAATCGCATTTTTTTTAATTTTATAGTTGCATCCCAATAAACCTTACTCTAATATCTCGCCCCGTACTAAAGCAGTGCCGACTTAGCTCAGCTGGTAGAGCAACTGACTTGTAATCAGTAGGTCAACCGTTCGACTCGGTTAGTCGGCACCACTTTCCTTTTACCGAAAGTGAATTAGTAGAGAATTATCGTGGAGGGGTTCCCGAGCGGCCAAAGGGATCAGACTGTAAATCTGACGGCTCAGCCTTCGCTGGTTCGAATCCAGCTCCCTCCACCACTTTATTCTTGACGGTTAGAGGTAGATTAAGAACAGATTCCTAACGCGGGCATCGTATAATGGCTATTACCTCAGCCTTCCAAGCTGATGATGCGGGTTCGATTCCCGCTGCCCGCTCCAGTTCTTGTGTTGCTGATATAGCTCAGTTGGTAGAGCGCACCCTTGGTAAGGGTGAGGTCGGCAGTTCGACTCTGCCTATCAGCACCAGTCTTAAGAATCTTCTTGATTACTTCCTTTATCTGTCAGAAAATACTATTTGAAAAAATTAACTTAATCTACCTTCGGTGGATTATTTTCATATGTAATCTAGATACACAAAACTGATAGGTTCCGTCATGGCAAAAGAAAAGTTTGAACGCGTAAAACCGCACGTAAACGTTGGTACAATCGGCCACGTTGACCACGGTAAAACTACACTTACTGCAGCAATCACTAACGTACTTGCAAAAGTATACGGCGGTGTTGCTAAAGATTTCGCATCAATCGATAACGCTCCAGAAGAGCGCGAGCGTGGTATCACTATCTCAACTTCACACGTTGAGTACGACACACCAACTCGTCACTACGCACACGTAGATTGTCCTGGTCACGCCGATTATGTTAAAAACATGATCACAGGTGCTGCACAAATGGACGGCGCTATCTTAGTAGTAGCTGCAACTGACGGCCCTATGCCACAAACACGTGNTATATTCCTATATTCCTATATTCCTATATTCCTATATTCCTATATTCCTATATTCCTATATTCCTATATTCCTATATTCCTATATTCCTATATTCAAAATAGCTTAAAACACCCACTGTAAACTCATGCCGTTTGTTTTTAACCAATTGGATGCAGCTTTATAGTCTGGATAAAAAACCTCTACTCTGTCCCAAAATTGCTTACTGTGATTTAAATACCTTAAATGAGCAAGCTCATGCACTATTACATAATCAATAATTCTATGAGGTGCTCCTATTAAATGTAAATTAAACGACAATTCTCGCTTACTGTTACAACTGCCCCAACGACGCTTGTAAACAGCTAACGTTAATTTTTTCGGCAACGCCTCATCCATTTTTTCACAATAAAAAGCAATACGCATTTCCACATAAGCCGCTAACTTTTCTTCTAAATAGCGTTTAATTAAACTCTCATATTTATTTTTATAATTTTTTACACGACTAGAGTGTGTAACATATAGCGTGTTATTATGCTCTTTCACGTCAGATGATGGGCCTTCACGAAAAATTAATTCAACCGACTCAGAAAAAATCTTTATTTTATTTTTCTCAATTGGGTACTGTTTAGTGTCTATTACATTAAGCTGCTTTTTTAATTGTGTTTCTATCCAATGTTGCTTTTCGAGTAACCAACTATCGATTTGTTTTATCGGCACATAATGAGGTGCGAATACGGTTACTGTTTGATTATATATTTTTATAGCCACTGTCTTTCTGCGCTTACTTTTTTTAAGTTGATAATCAAACACTACTTTCTCTCATTAATTTAATTCTTTGGCCCGTTTTAACGCTATTTAATGGATAAACGCTATTGGTTTTTACCCTGCTTACTTTTCATTTTAATTAATAACTTATAATAACTTTACTTAAAATAAACATAAAAAATAATAACTTGAAAACTATACGTTAAAAAATTGAAACGAAATCACTTTTTATACCGCACTCGTCAATTAAGTATATATTTATATGATAATTATATTAAACTACTTACTTAAAGACTAATTTTTGAGCCAATATGCTATCTGCGTTTTTTGTAACAGACCATGACCCTAGCCTGATTATTAACGGGGTATATGACCCACTTTTAGTATCTATATCTATTTTAATAGCGATATTCGCCTCTTTTTTTACAACTAGGCTCATTGATTTAGCAAAAGAAACAAAATTTTATAATTATAGGCGTTTAGCAAAATTCACTGCCGCAGCAATATTTTCAGCAGGCATTTGGAGTATGCACTTTATCGGTATGCTGGCCTTCTCTCTATGCACAAATATCAAATACGACCCAACAATCACTATTTTATCTTTTCTCCCTGCTTTTTTTGCTTGCCAATTTGCTGTATCTATTTTAATTAACAATAAGACGACCTTCAAAATACTTGGTTTATGTTCTGTATTATTAGGCGCTGGCATAGGTACAATGCATTACAGCGGCATGGCCGCTATGGAGTTGGCGCCTTTGTTACGCTACGACCCACTTACCTTTGTTTTATCGCTCTTTGTTGCCGTCGCTTTATCATTTATCGCCCTGTATAGCCGGTTTAACCTTACTAAGGTTTTCCCGAAATTAACAGCGCTACAAAGCCGTACCATAAGCGCTATTATTTTGGGCTTCGCTGTTGCAGGAATGCACTATATGGGCATGGCTGCAACACGCTTTGTTGCAACATCGCCTTTACTATTTACCGATGTTAATGCGTCTGCAGGCCTTACATTTGTTGCAATAGCCGTCGCAACCGCAACGATAGCAATTACGAGTGTGGTTGCCGTTATCAATGGCATGGTTCGTTATAAAATGTTGTTAGAGGAAAAATCTGCCGATGAGTCTCGGTTAAATGCCATTCTAGAAACCGCAATTGACGCAATTGTTACCATTGACCATGCAGGTATTATTTTAAGTTTTAATACCTCAGCCACCCATATTTTTGGCTGGCAAGAGCATGAAGTTAAAAACAAAAACATAAAAATGTTAATGGATGATAAAATTGCAAAGCATCACGATCAATACCTTGCCAATGCTGAAAATACATTCTCTGAGAAGGTCCTTGGGGTAAACCGTGAAATTTTTGCAAAGCATAAAGAAGGTTATCTTTTCCCTATTCGAATCGGTATTGGCGAAGTTAACCAGCCCGGACAAACTCCCCTATACGTAGGTTACATTACTGACTTGACCGAACAGCGCGAATTACAACGCAGCCTTATTGAAAAAGAGCAAAAGTACCGCTCTTTAATAAATAATATGCCGGGTGCTGTATTCAGATGTAGGCTAGATGAAAATTGGAGTATGTTATTTATAAGCCCAAGTATTTTAGAGCTAACAGGTTACCAATCAGATGAATTTACTGAGCATTGCTTAGAGTTTATTGATCTTATTCTAAAAACAGATCAGCAAGCCGTTATGGATGCAGTATTAAAAGCAGTCCAAGATAAACGTCAATACTCTATCGAGTATAGAATTCGTCACAGAAATGGCAAAGTGTTATGGTTATTAGACCAAGGTAGCTTTTATTATAATAACCAAGATCAAGCTCAGTGGATAGACGGCGTACTTATTGATATCACCGAGCGTAAAGAATACGAAGACAAACTCGAAAAAGCTAAACTGCAAGCTGAGGAAGCCGCACAAGCTAAGCAATCATTTATGGCTAATATGAGCCACGAAATACGCACTCCTATGAACTCAATTATCGGTTTTAGCGACTTACTTATGGATACACCGCTAAATCATGAGCAGCAAAAGCACCTTGTTACTGTTAATAATGCAGCCCGTTCACTACTTCGCTTACTTAACGAAGTACTCGATTCAGCAAAATTAGAGCGTGGCAAGCTAAGAATAGAAGCGGTACATTTTAGCCTTAAACCCGTTATAGACAGTATTATTTCAACCTTTTGGTTAGAGGCAAAAAAGAAAGACCTTATACTCAATCTAACTATTAAAGAGTCAGTGCAAAACACTTACTACGGCGATCCTGACAGGTTAAGACAAATATTAACCAACCTGATTGGCAACGCGATTAAATTTACAGAGCGCGGCTCTATAAGCATAACAGTGAGTACGACGCAAAACGGGCACTTATTTTTTGAAGTACAAGACACAGGTATTGGTATTGCACCGGACAGAGTAAGCGCTATTTTTCAGCCTTTTGTTCAAGCCGACGGAACTACAACACGTCGCTTTGGTGGAACGGGGCTTGGTACAACCATAAGTAAACAATTAGTTGAACTTATGGGGGGGACTATAAATTTAGTCAGTGAATTAAATAAAGGCACCTGCTTTTATTTTTCGCTTCCTCTAAAGGTGGGTGATGAAAATAAAATTGATCATTTTGATCGCCTTCACACACAATTGCCTGCGCTAAGAGTATTAGTCGTTGACGATATAGAACAAAACACAGAGCTTCTCTCGTTATTACTCTCAAGAGATCACCATGCGGTTACGAAAGCGAGTAACGGTTTTGAGGCCATTGCTACTTTCCAACAACACGATTTTGATGTGGTTTTGATGGATATCCATATGCCGGAGTGTGATGGGATTGAAGCATCTATGAGAATAAGAGAACTAGAAAAGCAAAAAAAATTGAAAAACACCCCAATCATTGCATTAACAGCCAGTGTTTTGCAGCAAGACAAACTTTCGGCCAAAAAAGCGGGGATGAATGGGTTTGCAAATAAGCCGATTGATATTAATCAGCTAAACCAAGAAATCGCACAAGTGCTGGGTTTAGGCGTTTCTAAAGAGATAGAAATTGCGCAAACTGACCCTAATGCTAAACATATCGACTTTAAAAAAGGGTTAGCCTTGTGGGGCTCTAAATCTAAACAACTAACTGAAATTACTAAATTTACAAACGATAGTGATAATCGATTTGAACTTTTGTTAAATGAGCCTCAGCTAAACTCTCAAAGTAGCTATAGTTTAATACATACACTAAAAGGCATTTCTGGCAATTTGGGCCTAATTGCGTTGATGAAGCTTTTATCCAACTTAGAGCAAGCTATTAAACAAGGTGATAGCGTTGATGATATTTTAAAAGCAATAAAAGCTGAGTTGGTTATTATTTCTAAGTTGTTAACATTCAAAAAAACTGAACCACTCAGTAATCCTGAAAATAATCAAACAGTTATTTCCAACACTGAACTAAAATTATTGTGTGAAACACTCATCGAATCCGCAATAAATGCTGAATTTAATGACACTGCACTTAGTGGCCTTCAAAGTTGTTCAAATGGTTCATTGGTAAGTAATATTAAAGCAATAACCGATGCCTTTGATGAGTTTGATTTTGATAATGCGCAGGTTAAGTTAAACGAATTACTAAAAAAGCTAAACGATATATGAGTATATAAATGATTTTTTCTGCACAAAGTCCCAGAGTATTAATTGTTGATGATGAGCCGGCAAACCTAAAAGTGATGCGTGAAATATTAGGCGAACAGTACCGACTGTCGTTTGCAAAATCTGGAACAGCGGCCTTAACTTTACTTGAAAAAGAGTTACCTAAGCTTATTTTACTCGACATAATGATGCCAGACATGAATGGGTTTGAAGTATGTGAGCACATTAAAAGTAATCCAAAAACAGCGCATATTCCCGTTATTTTTGTCACTGCGCTCGGTGACGAAAGTGACGAGTATAAAGGGTTTGAATTAGGGGCTGTTGACTACATAACCAAGCCAATAAGCCCTGCCATTGTAAGAGCGCGTGTTAAAACACATCTTTCATTAGTACAAGCTGAGCAATTAAAGCAGGCACATGTAGATTTAGTTCAACGTTTAGGGCGTGCAGCTGAGTATAAAGATACCGATACGGGTGAACACATAGTTCGTATGAGTCAGTATAGTAAAGTTCTTGCCTTAGGAATTGGCATGTCAGAAAATCAAGCAGAGCTCTTGCATCAAGCAGCGCCTATGCATGATGTTGGAAAAATAGGTATTCCTGATGCAATTTTATTAAAACCCGGAAAATTATCTGTCACAGAGTTTGAACACATGAAAGAGCATGCCTTAATTGGCGCAAAGATTTTAGCTAACTCATCTTCCCCGCTATTACAACTTGCTCACAAGTTAGCAATTGAGCATCACGAAAAGTGGGATGGGTCTGGTTACCCATATGGTTTAAAAGGTGATGAAATATCCATCGAAGGCAGAATTATTGCTGTTGCAGATGTATTTGACGCACTGACTTCGAAGCGCCCTTACAAAGACGCGTGGAGTGTAGAAAAGACAATTTTACATATGAAAGAGCAAGCAGGTAGCCACTTCGACCCAGCTATTATTGACTTATTAGTTGAAAAACTGGACGAAATACTCACTATTAAACAAAGGAATCAAGAAAGTTAAACCTTTTTAGCACTGTGCGAACCTTGTTCAACATCTGGATAAAACGCCTTTATATATTCATAATCATGAGATGTTATTTCATGGCTATTACCGCTTTCATCTTTAAAATACATTGAAAACGTAACACCGTGGTCGGCCAATACTGCTTTTACATCCATTGCTTTAAAGTGCGCAAGCCACGCAATAAATTGCTCCCCAGTTGCAGCAAACGCGATTCCCTTGCTACGAACTTGACCTTCAAACAATGCTAACCGTGTTGTCGCATTTTTATCTTGTAACGTTAATGGACCTTTTCCGGTTTCATCCCAAAAGGCAAGTTCTTCTATAACCTTGAAGCCAAGTACTCGCTCAAACCACACCACTGCGCTGGGCAAGTTATCTACATTAATATGGCAATGGTCAATTCCTGACAAAAAAGGGATTGTTTTGTTACTCATACTATTCACCTACCTCAGACCTTAACTGCTCTAAAAATGCGTGCATATAGTGGGTGCGTTTATTCGCCTCCTCTTTCGCTGAGGGGGTATTCATACTCTTGGCAATATTTAAAAGTTTTATAAAAAAATGATCTAGAGTAAATTTATTATCGTCTGGCTTTCTAGTTGTACAAAATGGATCATCAGGGCTATAAAGTAGGCGATTAATAGAGCCCCCTACTTTCATGCAACGGCTAATACCAATAGCGCCTAAGGCATCCATTCTGTCTGCGTCTTGTACTATTTGTGCCTCAACCGTTTTAATTTTAATATTGGCGCTAAAACTATGTGCAGCTATTGCATGATGAATATCTTCAAACAAGCCTTCGTCATAACCTAAGCCTTGTAAAAACCCAATTGCTTTATCTGCTGCCATAGTCGACGCTTTGGCCCTGTCAGGGTGGTTTTTAGCAACAGCGACACAGTCATGCAACCATGCTGCGGGTAGCACAACAGCCATATTCGCTTTTTCAGCGTTGCAAAGCTGTATCGCCACTCTAACCACACGCTCTATATGGGTAATATCATGGGCTACATCGGCATGTATAAGCGATTTAATAAAGTCACGGCATTGCTCAGAAAGTAATTGTAATGACGGAGTTAAGGTAGTTTCAACCAAGGTATTTTCCAAAAATTTATTAACACATTGAATTAACCATACTTTACCGTGCTTTGCAGTTTACATGCAAAACATTCATTGTATGTTGACCTTGCCTTGACTAAAATACAGCGCTTATTTACTACAACAGAGAAGTCTTATGTCATCTGCCGTTTACCTACAAGCTGGTCGCGATAAATCATTAAAAAGAAAACATCCGTGGTTATTTTCAAAAGCCATTAAAAAGATCAAAGGTAAACCTGGGCTTGGCGACACAGTTACAATCCATGATAGTGAAGGTAAATATTTAGCAACAGCAGCATACAGCCCGCACTCTCAAATTCGAGCTCGTGTGTGGAGCTTTGACGAAAAAGAAATTATTGATCAACACTTTTTTGAGCGACGCTTACGCCGTGCATTAGAAGCTCGTAGTCAAGTAATTGAAGAAGGTGGATTAACCGGTTACCGATTATGTGCCGCTGAGTCTGATTACTTACCGGGTGTGACAATCGATAAATTTGATAATGTGCTCGTATGCCAACTTTTAAGTGCAGGAGCTGAGCGTCATAAAGGTGAAATTGTAGGCGCACTGATGGCTATATTTCCTGGCAGCAGTATTTATGAACGTTCAGACGTAGACGTACGGACAAAAGAAGGTCTGGAGCCAATTAAAGGTATACTTTGGGGCTCTGAACCAACACAACCTGTACTTATTGAAGAAAATGGTTTAAAGCTCGAGGTAGATATTTTAGAAGGCCATAAAACCGGGTTTTATCTAGATCAACGCGATAGCCGAGCAGCACTTGAACGTTTTTCAAAAGATAAAACCGTGCTTAACTGCTTTAGCTACACAGGTACGTTTTCACTTTATGCGCTTCGCGGTGGCTGTAAGCATGTTACTAATGTTGACGTATCACAACCGGCACTCGATACCGCAAAACGTAATGTTGAGCATAATAATTTAGATCTAAATAAAGTCGATTTTGTTAAACAAGATGTATTTAAACTTTTACGCCAATACAGAGACGAAGGTAAACAATTCGATACTATCGTTATGGACCCACCTAAATTTGCCGACAACAAGGCACAGCTAACAGGTGCATGCAGGGGCTATAAAGATATCAATATGATCGCTATGCAAATATTAAAGCCGGGCGGCACACTATTAACGTTCTCTTGCTCTGGTTTAATGGAACAAAATTTATTTCAAAAAGTAGTTGCAGACGCAGCACTGGATGCTGGAAAAGACTTATTAATAATGGAACGTTTAAACCAAGCAGCTGACCACCCTATTGCGGGCAGCTACCCTGAAGGCTTTTACTTAAAAGGGCTTATTTGTAAAGTTTATTAATTAACATTTAATTGGTTAATTAAACTCTATTATCTCAAGCCCTGCTGTAATTGTGCCATCATCTTCTTTGCTGGCACGTATTACCTTAGCGGTCGCTTTTAACGGAGCAATACTTGGATGAGTTGATGCGATATCAACAGACAAAACTGTATTTGGTTCTAGCAAATCATCTAAATGAAGCGATAAACCCGTTGCACTTAAGTCTACGCATTCAGCGGTATATGTTAAGCCTGCGACTGGCTCAATAGTTGTAAGCATTGCAGTAGCGTTTACCTGCATGCGTCTATAGTTTCGTTTATCTTCTGTGAACATAATTCCCTCTAAACTATTGTGTTTATTTGCTCTAACAGTGCGCTTATAGCGAATGGTTTCACTACATAAGCATCACATCCAGCGTCAAACCCCATTTTTTTCTCAAGCTCAGACTCAAGGCCTGATACCATAACCACAGGAATGTTTTTAGTTTCTGGCGTATGTTTTAGCATTCTGCATGTATCATAACCATCAAGGCCTGGCATACATACATCAAGTAAAATAATGTCAGGAGGATTGGCAATTGCAGACGCAAGACAATTCTGACCTGAGTCAGCATAACTAACGTCAAATTTAGACTCTAGTGCAGATTCAAGCATTTCATAATTAAAATACTCGTCATCGACTACTAGCAGCCGTTTTGTTTTTGGTTCAATCACCGAGGACATGCTTATGTCGTTTCCTTCTCAAAACAAAAATAAATCCTACCTTTAAGGTACTAACCTTCTTAATAAATGCAAGCATTATTCTATTTCTTTTATAGCATTTAAAATTCGTTTAGACGAAATAGGGTAAGGCGTTCCTAACGTTTGTGCAAATAATGAGACTCTAAACTCTTGTTGCATCCAAAATATCGCTTCTATGTCGCTGGGTATCGGCATACCTTTGGGTATTTTATTCGTTAGTTTTTTATATTCATTGGCCACTTTATCAAGCTCAAGGGTAATCCCCCCGAAAAATAATAGAAGCCAAGCGTAGAATTTTCTCTTATTGTAAACACAGGAGAAAATTATGAAAAAAGCACATTTTACAGACAACCAAATCCTTGCCATTTTAAAACAAGCAGAAAGCGGCGTGCCTATTCCTGAGCTGTGCCGCGAACATGGCATGGGCAATTCAACCTTTTATAAATGGCGCGCTAAATACGGCGGTATGGATGCGTCTTTAATGACACGAATGAAAGAGCTTGAAGATGAAAATCGCCGTTTAAAGAAAATGTATGCTGAAGAGCGGCTAAAATCCGAGGTCATTCAAGAGGCAATGGCAAAAAAGTGGTAAAGGCT
>NZ_LODI01000017.1:36425-64105 GCF_001468485.1 Pseudoalteromonas sp. H71 | reverse complement strand
CGCGTTTTAATTTCGTCATTTTTTCACCCAAATTTGTATGCAAAGAGCATAACATTTCTTTCTTAATGGGTGGCCAAATTAACTATGCCACTACATACATATACTGATCTGGGCTATGGACAGTTGAAGTCATATTAATCCCTTAATATTATATTTATTTACCATACTACTCCTAATCAAATTTCTTGGAAAGAGTTCAGTTTGTTTCACATCAACGATGTGTGACTTTTGAAAATGTTTTGACAGGGAACTTCTATCGATAAGGATGAAGTAAGCGGGAATTTAACTGACTAGATTTAGCTATCCAAGTGATACGATTTGAATCATCTAATCAGTTTAATTGTAAAATTACAATATAAATCATGTTGTTATTAGTCCGAGTTGCTCAAGTTATGAACCTTAAAAATTTCACTAGATGCCATATTTACAAATTACCTTTTTATTATTATTATTATGTAGATTGTGCTGGCTCGATTGCGCATTAGTTTAAAAGCACTCTGAAATTCGAGTAATTTAGAATCTTATTGAATATTTAAAAATCATTTTTTAACTGTCTTTTCGTAATTAAACATGTCTAGTGCTGACTGCTTAGTTATGATAAGGATTAGTTATGTCAGAAATTTCTCGCACGTACTTTAAAAAAGTTGTTCGGTGTATTGGAGAAGCTTTAAAAAATAGAGCTGATTCAAGCTCTAGTGCATTGACCTTTAAATCAGCTAAGCGCTTCGGGCACGAAAAATTGTTGAAAACGCTCTCACGTACATTCCAATTTGGATCGTGGACAAATTGTGCTTCACATAAGCTCGAATATCAGCTTCCTGAGCTTTTTGATTTACGGCAATTTTCAGAAGAAATAAGTTCGTGTGTCGAAAACATACCAAACACCCCAGACTCTTTAGCTCTTGAGTTATTACACGAAGCCGCTATATCGAAACAAAATCAAAAAGTTAATGTTGATATAACGAAAGTCTACTTTATTCACCAAGAGCAAGTTTGTGGTTCTGAGAAATTGGGCAAAGTGGATTTCTATGAAAGTCTGCCAGATGATACCGATGGAGCTGAATTAATCGCTTGCTCAAAAATCTATGCACGTTTTAACACTTTTACTTCTGAACGTTTAAATCGATTGATTGCAGCATGTTTCACTTATCCAAATTTTCTTCATATTAGACTCAACAATATAAGCTATTTCTTCGGGATAAAGTCCAGTAAGAAAGATCTCAAATTATCGAATGCTCTAGAAGTTGCTACTCAGATAGAACTTGATGTTGGGAGTTTTTTTAAGTTATTGAACCTAAATAAAAAATACGGTTGCGATGGGAGGTTTGAGATTATACATACAGACTTTCTTGATGCTTCAATAAGTCATATCTTGCACTTCACCAATGCTTTCGACAGCGCAGCTATTCGGCCTGAGTTGAGGATTGAATTCAGCGATGATGCGATGGTGGTCAGTTCAGAGATACCTGCTAAAGCTTTTTCAGAATTTGATGACTCTAATATTGTTATTAACTCTATAAGAGTTGGTTATAAAAAGAATTTCTGCATGACAATTAAAGATGCAAATCATTTTGTCAGTGTCTTGCAGACATCAAAATCACAACATTTAAATCAAATACAGTTAAAGCCATTTTTGGACGATTTAGATGAGATATTACAATACCTCTTTATTTACTTATGCAGTAAGAAACTTTTTATTGATTTAGCTGTTATTGATGTCGTAGAGAGGGAAGCTGGCGGAAAGATCTTGCGAAAAAATAAAATTAAAACAAATGTAATGGGTTGGGTTTAATTATGAAGAGAGTATTCGTAGACATGGATGATGTGCTCTGTGACTACAGCGGAGCATATAAGAAAGCTCTGGAGCAATGTCCTGAGGTGCTTTACCCACAATCTCAGTTTGATTTTTTTCGTAAACTTGCCCCTATTGAAGGCGCTATACATGCCTTAAGAAATTTAGATTCTTCAACAAGAGCTGAGGTTTACATCTTAACAGCCCCAAGTATTAAAAACCCTGCGTGCTATACGGAAAAGAGAGTCTGGATTGAAGAACATCTGGGTTCTCGGTTTACAGAGAAACTGATTATAAGCCCCAATAAAGGATTATTCATTGGTGATGTTTTGATAGATGACCATATTTGTGGGGCTGGGCAAGAGAATTTCATGGGTAAATTAATGCAGTTCGGTAGTGAAAAATATCCCGACTGGTGTGTATTGAACGAGGAGCTGAACTTTATATTAAGAACAGAAATTGTCAAAAAAGAGGATTAATTTGGGGCAATTCTTGTTTTTATTTACAATTGAAGAAAGGAGTGTAAATAAACCTTATTCGCTCTTTGAGTTAGTTCGTGTTTTTATCAATCAAAACCAAGTGTTGATGTGTGACTCATTCACTCACTCACACACTTGTGTGTTTAAGACACGTAAACTACCCTTTTAATTCAAGACAAAATTTAGAATGTTGAAAAACTATTGAAGACCGCTACTTAGCGGTCTTTTTGTTTTATAGGGTTATTATACCAATCCGCAATAATACCTAATCATTTTGTGTGGCTAAACATGTTGCTACTTGCGTTAAAAATTTGTTATTTAGAATAGCTAAATACCAAAATGCTTGTCTTGTTATCGACAATGTTTTACTGCCTATAAATAGAACACTCAAGTAAGCGAATTGGTTTAAAAGTAGCGATTAGCTTACTTACGATTTTATATTTAAAGTTGATTAGCTACCTTGTACTTATGGCTTTTTTGAACAACACTTCAGTTATTAATATAACGTTTGGGTGAGCTATGTTTAAGGGGCGCTATTGGTTATCAAATCATTTAAAACCTGTATGTTTGGCCTTGCTTATTATCTTGCTGATTGGTTTTAATTTTATATTAAGTAATGCATTACATTTAAAAATATATAGAGCTGGGCACCAGCTTGTAAAGCAAGTGTATGAATTGCAATTAAATGCGCCATTAGATCAAAAAACTTTAGCTGTTTTAGTTAAAAGCAATGGATTTACGCTTTCAGCGGAGCCGTCTTCTGGGCATTTTAAAAACCTTGTAAAGCCAGAGCTTAAAGTGTTTTCGTATAAAACGTTAAATTTAGGCCTTTATCACCCTCCTGTCTGGATAATGGAAAGCTACCTCTTCATTTTACTCAACCTTATTGTTTTAGGAGCTGCAAGCTCGCTTTATCGCTGGGGAAACGCAGTTAATTTAAAACAATTGAAACAACTCAATAGTCAGCCTAAGGAGTTAAAATTACCAAGTGACACGTGCGATAGGGTAGATATAGTTAAAACCGTTAAAAGCGATGAACTAGGGTCGCTCTATGCAGCGGCTGAGCAGTATCATAGTTTATTTATTTTAGTGAGTTGGGATTGCGAGTTTGATAAAAATACTGACTTAGAAACAAGCTTTAAAGTATTAATACTTAAAAGCGTTCCTGAAATAAAAAAAATTGCTGTGAAAGTCATTAATCCTGAACAACTAACCATTACACTCTACAATGTGCCTATCGCTGAGCTTGATCGTTATACTGAACGTCTATACAAAATTATTTTTAATGTGTGTCAAAGCCATCAGAAAAATACGACTCGTAAACATGTTAAGTTAGGTGCATGTAACTTTCGCTTAGGTGCCGATCAATCCAAGGTATTGCAAATAGCAAAAGCGGCTTTAACGCTTTCTCAAAATAGTATGTTATTGCACCGTCATCGATTAGCACTGAGCAAAAGCCAAGAAGTGTTATTTTGTAATGAGCAGGTTATTAACAATATTAAAAAGAATAAGTTTATGCTTTCTTTTCAGCCTGTGTTCGATTTGATTAGTGGCGATATTATTCAGCATGAGGCATTAATAAGAGTAAGGCACGACATGCATGGTTTGCTGGCGGCTCAGTATTTTATTAATCAAGTTGAGAGTAAAAATGACGCGCTAATACTCGATAAAGCGGTGTTATCGCAAATACTCACTCTGGTAATGGCTGAAAAGTCACCATTAAGCGTTAGCATTAATATGCACCCTAACAATTGGCTTAACGAAGAGTTTTGGAGCTGGTTAAGCACACAAATGGGTAGGCTGAATTTAAGCTGCCAATTACAGTTTGAAATGAGTGAAGCTTTTTTTTGCAACAACAAAGATGCGTTAGCAAATACGTTAAATATAATAAAAAAACACAGATCTAATATTATTATTGATAATGTAAAAACGAGTGAAAACATTCCTCTGCTTATTCACTGTGAAGAGGTAATAGGCTTAAAGCTAAGTTACGATCTAGTGCACTTAGTCAATGAAAAATCGCATAATCAAAAATGCATCAAAAACATTGTTAATGCAGGAAAAATGTTAAACCTTCCTGTTTATGCGGTAGGAGTAGAAACTCAAAAAGAACTTATTATGCTTACACAACTAGGTGTCGCGGGCGCGCAAGGCTTTTATTTTTCGGAACCTTTACAAGAGCTAACTCAGGCTGTTTTTCATTGATGTACTTTAGCTTTTTAATTAAACCCTACGCATTGGGTGCTCGACTGAAAAAGTATGCTTAAATAAGTTTTCTGTACTTAAGCCCTTCTAATCCTTGTAAGCCGCCGGTATGAACTGCAATTATTTTACTGCCAAAAGGAAAGTAATCTTGCTCTATTAACTGCCACAGAGCGTACAGCATTTTACCACTATAAATAGGCTCTAGCGGTAGATTGTGTGTAGTGCTCATATGTTGGCAAAACGCCCATAACTCAGGAGTGAATTTACCATAGCCACCGCCATGAAAATCGCAAAGCAATTGCCAGTTAGTTTGTGACCTTGCTTTAGCGCTTAGCTTACGGACTTCCTCTATTAAATATTGTGCTTGCTTTAAAACTGCAATTCCTATTATTTGTGTTGTTACATTACTGCCCTCAATAAGGCCCGCAAGCGTTCCACCACTACCTGTAGGGCATACTAAGTAATCGTGTTTTGGCAAACTTTGTGCAAGCTCTGCGCAGCCTGGTATTGCATAGGTATTTGTGCCACCTTCAGCAAGAAAATACGCATTGGGGAATTTTGTTCTAAGGTCTGCGAGGTATTGCGCATCGTTTCGCAACTTATATTCAATACGGTTAACAACATGAAGCTGCATGCCACACTGCTGTGCAAATTGGATGGTTGGGTTGCTTTGATCTAAATTAGGCCCGCGAATAATCCCATGCGTTGTTAAACCAAACATTTTTCCCGCTGCAGCGCACGCATGTATATGATTTGAAAATGCGCCACCAAATGTAAGCAACTCGGTTTTATTCTGGGACTGCATTTGTATTAAATTATATTTTAGTTTTCGCCACTTATTCCCGTTTATTAAAGGGTGGAGCAGATCATCTCGCTTTACTAATAGCTCAATGCCTTTACCTTTTAACCACGGATCATCGATTTTTTGCGTAATAGTGGTTTCATTTATTTCGAAAGATGCAGGCATTTTTTCTCAATTAAAAGGATAAATAATAAAATACACGGCTAATTTTATAGCTTATAAATAGAAGGGGCTATACAAAATTACGATGGATTGTTTTGTGTAACAGTGCATTGATTAAATTTTGAGTAGCTAGATTGGTTAACATGTTTTAAAGTTAACCAATTGTAAAGGGAGTTTAGTTATGAAAAAACAATTTAAGAAAACAATACTTATAAAAAAACAGATTGGCTTTTCGTTACTGCAGCTAATAATTGTTATTGTCACTTTTGGCGCGTTAGCTGTTTATTTTGCCCCGCGCTTTTTAAACCTTCAAGGGGAAGCACACGCATCCATCCTTGAAACACTGCAAGTATCAATTCAAGCTGAAATAAGCGTTGTACATGGAAAAGCCATTATTAAAAACCTCCATAATAAAGCAAATGCCAGTATCGAGCTTGATTCAGGAAAAATGGTTGATATTGTTTATGGCTATCCTGCTGCAACTGAGGCCGCTTTTAGGGCGTTTTTAGATACTAAATTTGCAACTGAACACACTGGGGATTTTAATATTACGAATAGCCCACAAGCTGCTAAAGCTATTATTTACCCCAACAGTTATTCTGCAGTGGATAATTGCCGTATTGAATATGTTGAAGCTAAAAACAACACGAAACAAAATGTAATTACTGCGCCCGCTTTAAGCGTATTTATGTCTGAGTGTTAGTGCAAAAAATAAGTGTTTATAAGTTTGCTAGTTTATTTGATAACGTAATTTTTAATGGTTAACGGTTAAATAACGCAAATACGCTAGGTTTAATACAATGTGATACTCAACGGTGATGAATAACCTAAAATAAAATAGTTTCACTGTTAAGTGTAAGTTTATGAATTTAAGTAAGATCTAAGCCGTGTTTTACAATTTATTGGCTTTAGAGTAAATGATCAGGTTATTTACTAGCGTGAAACGGGCGAATAGTTGTAAACTAAGATAATAATTGAACAAAGCTTGTGTTTTGCGCTGCAAGTACATAGCATAAGACTTTAATTATAAAAAAATAATAACGACCAAATAATTGCCGCTTTTTGGGACTGGAATATATGCGAATTACTCCTTTATCTCTGTTAATTACAGCTAGTTTGTTAGCAAGTAGTGCATTTGCACAAGACACAGCTACCGTAACTGGAATTGAGTCAGAGATTAGTGTTAAACAGACAGAATACGATAACTCGACAAGAATACTTGATAAACATTTAAAAGAAGAAAGTCAGTTACAAAATCAATTAGAGCTACTTCGTTCTCGTTCAACTGAGCTAGACAAAGAAAAAAACCAAGCGCTCGACGCGATGAACGAAATGTATCGCCGTTTAATTGATGATCCATCAATAAACATTACAAGCGCTCAATCTCGCTATCAACAGGCGGTAGTTGATCACAAGCAAAATAAAGATGATATCTCTATGCAGTTGGCGGCAATTGCATCCCACCGAAAAGATATTGAGCAAATTAGAGTTGCTAAGCACACTTTACTAAATACTTTAGAAAGCCTGAAAGAGCAGTTAACAACGGCTCGTGTAGAGCGCTTGCGTAACGAGTTTACGCGTGAAGGTACGCTTGAGGTTAACCATACAATAAATTGTAAGCGCACAGAAACACTTGCGGCGTGTGAGCAACGTGGTCAGCAAATGGGGTTACAAAAAGCAACCAAACGCTTTGTAGACCAAATTTTTGCAAACTTAACAGAAGAACGCATCGTTGAACCAAAACGCAATTTAGCTGGTGCGCAAGTACAAATTTTAAGTAGCCATGTAGTGAGTAGTGCATTTAGCGGCCAAGGTAATTATAACGTTAACTTAAGCGTTTCAATGCGCGGTGAAGTTAATAGCAGCCGTTTATGTAACTTATTAAGTATAGATAACCGCTATTGTTCAGAATACGGTTCACCCCTTAATACCGCTTACCAGCCAACTTATGGCACAACGTATACGGATAGTCAGTTAACATTCAGCAATAGCGCGGATAATAACAGTGCAGTTTCGGTATCGCGCTTAAACAATAAGCCTGTACGCGATTATTCTGTTAAGCAGCCAGTACAATCTAAACCTGATTACACGGTTGTTGAACAAAAAAAAGATCAGTCGGTAGAGCTAACACTTCGCTCTAACGTTTACGACGATGAAGTGTTTATTAATGGTGTGAGCTTTGGTTCTACACGCTTAATTACGCGTTTACCAAAAGGTGTGCATGAAATTGAAATTCGTAAGTTAGGCTACAAGCCTTACCAAGCACGTGTAAACCTAAATAAAGCGCAAACAATTAATGCTAACTTAGTAAAAAAGCCTAAGTCGATTGCTGCACCGACCTATACTCGCGAGCAACCAGAAACACAAACACGTAGAGTAAGCGAAAATGTTAACGTTTTAAACGCAAATGTAGAAACACCTGTTGTGGTAATTCCTGCTGGCAAATTTAAAATGGGTGATATTAATGGTAACGGATTGGCTAATGAGCGCCCAGTTATTGAAAAAGCCATTGCTAACTCATTCGCTATGCAAAGCAAGGAAGTAACAGTAGGCGACTATGAAAAGTTTGTTGCTAATACAGCGTATAAAACAGAAGCAGAAATAAATAAAGGCTGTGCATATTATTTAAATGGCGAGCCTGTATGGGAAGCGGCTTTAAATTGGCGCAATCCTGGTTTTGAACAAGGCAGTGATTTTCCGGCTGTATGTTTAACTTACAACGATGCAAAAGCATATGCTGAGTGGTTATCGGGCCAGACAGGTCAGCAGTTTCGTTTACCTAGCGAAGTTGAATGGGAATATGCAGCTCGTGCAGGTACAGAAACTGAGTACCCTTGGGGTAACGAAATTGGTAAAAACTTAGCTAATTGTGGTTGGTGTGGTAGTGAATGGTCAAATAAGCGTGCTGCACCCGTGGGGTCTTTTTCTCCAAACGCGTTTGGACTTTACGATACGGTAGGTAACGTATGGGAATGGACCAATAAAAAATCAGGTCAATCGGATGTTGCCGTAAGAGGTGGAGCATGGAATTTTGCACCAAGTCTTGCGCGTGTATCAACACGACTAATCTTAGCGCCTGATTTTAGATCAAACTACATTGGTTTTCGCTTAGTTCGCGAGAGATAAACTTTATAAGGAAGCATTGCTTCCTTTTTTAACAAATTCACAAAGGCGCCACACTTTATATTGCTCATCAAAATAGGCATGTTAAAGTGAGGCAGCTAATATAAGAACGTATTTCAAAGGTCATCCAGCCTCATGTTTAAAAAACTCCGTGGTATTTTTTCTAACGATCTATCGATCGACTTGGGTACAGCCAATACCCTAATTTATGTAAAAGAAGAAGGTATTGTTCTAAACGAACCTTCAGTTGTTGCTATCCGTCAAGAGCGTGCTGGTGGCCCTAAAAGTGTTGCATCGGTAGGTACCGAAGCAAAACAAATGCTAGGTCGTACGCCGGGTAATATTAAAGCAATCCGCCCAATGAAAGACGGCGTAATTGCTGACTTTTATGTAACAGAAAAAATGTTACAACACTTTATCAAGCAAGTGCATAACAATAACTTTATGCGCCCAAGTCCGCGCGTACTTATTTGTGTTCCATGCGGTGCAACGCAAGTAGAAAAACGTGCAATCCGCGAATCGGCAATGGGCGCTGGCGCCCGTGAAGTTTACCTAATTGAAGAACCAATGGCTGCGGCAATTGGTGCAGGTTTACCAGTATCAGAAGCAACAGGCTCTATGGTTGTTGATATTGGTGGTGGTACAACTGAAGTCGCCATTATTTCACTAAATGGTGTGGTTTACTCATCATCAGTACGTATTGGTGGCGATAAATTTGACGAAGCGATTATTAACTATGTGCGCCGTAATTTTGGTAGCTTAATTGGTGAAGCAACCGCTGAAAATATTAAGCACCAAATTGGGTCTGCGTTTAAAACAGACGAGCCAATTGAAATTGAAGTACGTGGCCGTAATCTAGCTGAAGGTGTTCCACGTTCATTTACGCTTAACTCACACGAAATTTTAGAAGCCCTTCAAGAGCCACTAATGGGAATTGTAAGCGCAGTGATGGTTGCCCTTGAACAGTCGCCACCAGAGCTTGCGTCAGATATTTCTGCACACGGTATGGTACTTACTGGCGGTGGTGCACTATTAAAAGATTTAGATCGTTTACTAATGGAAGAAACAGGTATCCCTGTTGTTGTAGCCGATGACCCACTAACGTGTGTAGCACGTGGCGGCGGTAAAGCATTAGAAATGATTGATGTTCACGGTGGTGACGTTTTTAGTTACGACTAATGAAATTAATGTTTGGGCGCACTGTCTCTTTGCAACTGCGACTTTTTGTCGCAGTGCTTTTGAGTATCGTACTCATAGCTGGAGACCGTTACACAGAAGGTGGAACCGTTGTGCGCACCAGTTTAAATACGTTGGTTAGCCCGCTTATTTATGTTGCCAACTTACCTTATGAGTTATTTAGCATTGGCGCTAAAAGCTTACACACTCGCGATCAACTTCTCACTGAAAATGAAGCACTGAAAAAAAAGCAAATGCTACAAAGTGAGCAGTTGCAACAGTATCAGTTTTTAGCCAGAGAAAACCAAAAGTTGCGCGCATTACTTGGCTCATCAGCAAAACAATCTAACCGTAAAATTATTGCGCAAGTACTTTCCGTTCACTCAAACCCCTACAGTCATCAAGTTGTTATTAACCGTGGCACCACCGACGGCCTTAGTGAAGGCCAAGCTGTAATAGATGAAATGGGAGTGGTAGGGCAGCTGACAAAAGTAGGCTCCACTACATCGCGCGTACTACTGATGACCGACACAACTCATGCAACACCGGTGCGTATACTTAGAAACGACGTGCGAACCGTCGTTGAAGGCATTGGTAAAATTAATGTAGTTAAGCTTTCGCATGTGCCTCATAGTTTAGATGTACGTATTGGTGATGTATTGGTGACTTCTGGGTTAGGTGGCACATTTCCTGAGGGGTATCCGGTGGCGATAGTCACAGAAATTAACCGCGATGAAGGCCGCCCATTTGCACAAGTATTTGCAGAGCCAATCGCGCTGCTCGACCGAATTCGCTTGTTGGTTATTTTATGGCGCAACCAACAGGAGCAAATAAACGATGATTAACCGTTATTCATTGTTAATTGCGCTGAGCATATTTTTTGCCTTAATAATGGCGCTAATGCCGCTGCCATTCTCGTTTGAACCATTCAGACCGGATTGGGTCTTATTAGTACTTATGTATTGGTCATTAGCCGTGCCACATCGGTTAAATATTGGTACTGCTTGGGTCGTAGGTTTACTCATTGATTTAGCGTCAGGCTCACCTTTAGGTGTTAACTCGCTGACATTTTCGGTGTGTATATTTATTACCGCAAGCAACTTTCAAAAAATTCGTAACTTCTCGCTTTGGCAGCAAAGTTTGTTAATTGGTTTGTTTTTAACGCTTTATCATTTAATGCAGTTTTGGCTAAACCATTTTTTGCTTGGTGTTTACTTTAACCCACAATATTTATGGCCAGTATTTACTGGCATGGTAAGTTGGTTTTGGGTGTTTTTATTACTTCGTAAGTACCGCAGACATTTTAGGATCAGATAATGAATACTGCCGTATATCTGGCATCAGCTTCTCCTCGTCGAAAAGAGCTACTTGCCCAATTGGGTATTGAATTTTCTCAATTTAGTGTTGATGCAGACGAAAGTCAGCTTCCCAATGAACTCCCTCATGATTACGTAGAGCGTTTAGCACGCCTTAAAGCGCGTTCAGGTGTTGAACTTGGTTACACAGACCGGCCAGTGCTTGGTAGTGATACGGTTGTTGTTATTGGTAATGAATCATTATGTAAGCCATGCGATGAAGCCGATTTTACTCATACACTAAAGCGCTTGTCTGGAAATACACATCAGGTACTAACTGCGATTGCTTTTGCAACCAAAGATAAAGTACTTAGCCAAGTTGTCAGTACCGACGTCACATTTAAAAAACTGAGCGATGAAGAGATCAAAGCCTATTGGCAAAGTGGTGAGCCACAAGATAAAGCGGGTGGTTATGGCATTCAGGGGCTAGGTGGTCGCTTTGTTACACATATTTCAGGTAGCTATTTTAGTGTTGTCGGCTTACCTTTATATGAGACTGAACAATTATTACACGCATTTTTGAGAGGGTAGCATGAGTACAGAATTACTGATCAACGTAACGCCGAGTGAAAGCCGTGTTGCCCTAATCGAAAACGGTGTGCTTCAAGAGATTCAATTAGAGCGCATTGGTAACCTAGGTATTGTTGGCAATATTTACTTAGGTAAAATAAGCCGTGTTCTACCGGGAATGCAGGCAGCATTTGTTGATATTGGCTTAGAGAAAGCCGCATTTTTACATGCATCAGACATAGTAAACAGTGCCTCCATTGTTGAAGGCGTAGACGATGTACCAATAAAAAAAGTGCAAGACATACGCGAACTGGTTCGCCAAGGCCAATATATTATGGTGCAAGTGGTGAAAGATCCATTAGGCACAAAAGGTGCAAGGCTAACGACCGACATCACTATTCCTTCTCGTTACTTAGTATTTATGCCTGACGCAACGCATGTTGGTGTGAGCCAGAGAATAGAAACAGAAGAAGAGCGTTCTCGCCTTAAAAAAATTGTTGCAGAATATGGCGATGAAAATGGCAGCTTTATAGTTCGCACAGCGGCCGAAGGCGCAAGCGAAGAAGAGTTAAGACACGATGCTGGTTTTTTAAGGAAGCTGTGGGAAAAAATAACCGCACGCCGTAAAAAAACTAACAAAGCAACCATATTACATGAAGACCTAACGCTTGCCTTTAGAACACTGCGTGATTACGTGGGTGAAGACATGGAGCGTATTCGTGTTGACTCAAAGCTTACCTATCAAGAGCTAAAAGTATTTACCGAAGAATTTGTACCGCAACTTTCACAAGTACTCGAGTACTATCCGGGTGAGCGCCCTATATTCGACTTATTCGATGTAGAAAACGAAGTGCAAAAAGCGCTGCATCGTAAAGTAACGTTAAAGTCCGGCGGATACATTATTATTGATCAAACAGAAGCTATGACTACGGTTGACGTAAATACAGGAGCATTTGTAGGGCATCGTAATTTAGAAGAGACTATTTTTAATACTAATGTTGAGGCAACGTCTGCCATTGCGCGCCAGTTAAGGCTTCGTAATTTAGGTGGAATAATTATTATCGACTTTATCGATATGGTCAGTGAAGAGCATAAAAGCCGTGTATTACACTCGCTTGAATCGGCGCTTGCTAAAGATCGTACTAAAACAAATATTAATGGTTTGTCAGCGCTTGGGTTAGTTGAAATGACCCGAAAACGTACCCGAGAGAGCTTAGAGCATATTTTATGTGATGTATGTCCTGCATGTTCAGGACGTGGCTCACAAAAAACAGTCGAAACGGTATGCTACGAAATATTGCGTGAAATTGTACGCGTAAACCGCGCCTATGCAGCCGATAAGTTTATGGTTTATGCAGCACCAGCTGTAAGTGAAGCCTTACTTAATGATGAGTACCACAACTTGGCAGAGCTTGAATTATTTATAGGTAAGCAAGTACACATACAAACAGAAAGCTTATACAGCCAAGAGCAGTTTGATGTGGTAATGATGTAATGAAAGCAAAAGCGGTCTGTTTTTTTTGTTTTAGAAAGTTATGGCAAACCTGCGCCATAATTTTGGTATTACTGGCCGTTATTGTTTCAATATTAAAATACACACTCCCTTACGCAAACGATTATAAAGGTGACATAGAAACCTACCTAGATGAAAAATTTGCTATTAGTTTATCTATTGGTGCTATTTCAGCAAGTTGGCAGGGAAATGGTCCTGCTCTTGTGCTTGAAGACTTGTCGTTTAAAGATAACGAAACTGCACCTATTTCGCTAACCATTGCAAAAACCAGCCTAGAGCTTAATTTATGGGAAAGCATAAAAACACTGCAATTAAAGTCTAATTACTTTGTTATAAATGGCTTTCATACCACAGTAAATGTGACAGACTTGTTTGAGAGTAGTACTCAAGATGATGTTTCGTTTGAGCAAAAAGAGCTTATAGAAGGGTTATTTTTAGGTAATACAGGTCATTTTGCAATAGAAAACTCCAGTATTAATTTTGTTTTAGACGACAACAAAGAGCGTAAACTCCTGCTTGAAAATATCATTTGGCAAAATGAAGAGTCACAACATTTAGGCAGTGGAACATTAGCTTTACCTGGTATTTCGGTTGGCACCTTTGACGCGCGCATTGCTCTGAAAGGGGAAAGCTTAGAAGAAGTTGCGGGCAACATGTATGTCCAAGCCAATAAGGTAGATGTGTCTAATTGGTTGGCGCAATATATAAATACTGAAAAACAACAGTTAACTAGCGATATCAATTTACAGGCTTGGTTAAAAATTGAAAAAGGCCTGATTGACGATATAAAAATGCAATGGCTACCAAGCTCCGTTACTTGGTTTAATGAAGCGCAAAGCCAACAAGTTAGTTTAAGTGAAGGTGGCTTTCACCTTTATCCTGAGCAAGGTAATTGGCATTTAAAAAGCACCGGTTTAGCGTTTAATAACAACAATACGACATGGCCAAGCCTAGAGTTTGAGGCTCAACTAGGTGAAAATAATCAAATTTGGTTAAATCAAATAGATATAGCGCTGCTGGCTAACTTGGCAGCATTGACTAATTTTGATTCTCTCGATGCTTTTTTAAAGCGTAAACCAAGTGGGCAAATACAGCAGGCATACGTTAATTATGAAAGTAACCAGCAGTGGCAGGTATGGTTTAACGCCAATAACATTGGCTGGCAAGAGCTTAACTCAGTACCTGCAGCGCAAGGTTTACGCGTAAACGGGTTAATAAACCAAAATAAAGGTCGTATCAGCCTATTTGGCGAAAACGGCACCTTAATAACTGGCGACAGCTTTAGTGACAACATTAAGTATAACCAGCTAAACATAGAATTAGATCTCGCAAAGCAAAATAATAATTGGCGTATTAGCAGTGACAATATTTGGTTTGATAACAATGAGGTCACACTCGCTGCTGAGATGCAGCTTAGCTTTGGTGATTCACCGCGCCTTTATTTATACGCAGAGGCGTTTGCAGAGGATGCCAGTATTGCGGGTCATTATTTCCCGTTAAAAGCAATGAGCCCAGAACTCGTTAGCTATCTTAACGGGGCTATTAAAGGCGGTGAAATATCAAAAGCTCAAGTTTTATTTGCCGGGCCATTATCTGGGTTTCCGTTTAAAGATGGCTCAGGGCAATTTGATGTACTTGCCCAAATTGATGACGCCACGTACCAGTTTGATCCGCAGTGGCCAGCTGTAACAGATGCAAAGGTAAAACTACATTTTGCTAATGAGCGCATGGACATTTACAGCCAACAAGGCACCTTGGTTAATTTAAATGTGGGTAATAGCGTTAAAGTTAGCATTAATGATTTAATGAATGCCGATGAGCTTGTGGTGCAAATAGATAAAAAAGCGCCGATGGAAAACCTGCACACCTTTTTTAAAGCTACACCTATTGCGAGCCCGCTAGCTGATATTTTTGAGGTCATACAAGGCCAAGGTGAAGCCGATGCCAGCATTGAGTTACTGGTAGGTTCAAAGTTTGAAGGTGGTGCAAGTGTTAGTGGCACCGTCAAGCTAGATGATTTGCCTGTATTTATTGCCACACCCGGTATTGCATTAAATAACTTAACCGGCGTGCTTAACTTTAAAAACGATAATATCGAACTTAAAAATGCGAGCGCTACATGGCTTGGGATGCCGCTGGCAATTAATTATACTAGCCAAAGTGAAGCGAGTGACTACAAAGCAAACATAAATATTAATGCACAACTTGATGCCAATACCCTAATTAATAGCGGGCAAGGTATTTTAAAAGGCTCACTAGAAGGGCAAAGTGCGGTTGATATAGGGCTTGTGCTTAACTTTACCGAGCAAGGGTTTAATTACCGTGCTCAGGTTAACTCTGACCTTATTGGGTTAACAAGTAAATTACCAGCACCATATAATAAAATCGACACACAACCGTGGGTTCTTAATGCGGTTGTTCAAGGCGATGACATTTCAAACCTTATAACAACACAGGTAAATAAGCAGTTTTATTTTAATGCAATATTAGAAAATGGAAAATCGCAATTTAGCAATGCGCATTTTATTATAGGTAAGCAAGACTTGGGCCTTAACTCACAAGACTTAAGCGTTACGATAAACCTAGAGCAAACAGAACTTGTTCCTTGGGTAGATCTTATTGATCAAATTATTAGTGCAGCCCAAAACGATGACGATCCTCAATCTCAAGGCATTATGCCACCACTGAATGAGATAGTCGCCAATATTGGCATGCTCGATATTAGCAGTATGGTATTTAACGACTTTGAAATGCGCCTAGCCCCTGAGCAAAGCAATGTGTATTTAAAATTAAACGCCAAAGAACTGCGTGCAGGTGTATTTATACCTACCTCGCAGCGCAGCCAGCCTATTAGAGTTAACGCAGATTATTTACGCGTTAATTTTGCAGAGCAAATTGAAGCCCCCATTACTGAAGCTGCAAAAGCAGAACCCGAAACCGATTTAACGTGGCTGACGAACTTACCTGCTATAGAGTTTGAATGTGCAGATTGTAAAATTACCAACTACCAACTAGATAAAGTAAGCGCTTCGTTACTTGGCGACGGTAAGCGATTGGTTATTTCTGAACTCGTTGTTGATAAAGGCGACCATATTTTACGTACTAAAGGGCAATGGCAAAATGGGCTTACCCAGCTAAGTGGCGAGGTTAAAAGTGATGATATAGGGGCCTTGTTTAATGAGTTTGATATTACCACTGCAATTAAGGGCTCTAAAGCGACTATAAACTACAACCTTGCATGGCAAGCTGCACCTTACTCATTTGATGTTCCGAGCCTCAGTGGAGAAATTGATTGGGACTTAGGAGAAGGGCACCTAACCGAAATTAGCGACGGTGGCGCCCGAGTCTTTTCGTTGTTGAGCTTAGATTCGTTGGTGCGTAAATTAAAACTTGATTTTAGAGATGTATTTTCAAAAGGGTTCTTTTACAACAGCATGCAAGGCTCTATGCAATTAGAGAACGGTATCGCCTATACAAAAGACACTAAAATGGATGGCGTTCCGGCTGATTTAACTATCAAAGGGTATGCAAATTTAAATACGCTTGATATTAACTACGATCTTGCTGTTGCACCGCAGGTTACCTCAAGTATTCCGGTTATTGTGGCATGGATGGTAAATCCTGTAACAGGGCTAGCAGCGCTTGCACTAGATAAAGTAATACACTCTGCGCGCGTTATTTCTGAAATTAATTTTAAAGTGACTGGCACTATGAGCGAGCCTGTTGTTCAGGAACTAGATAGGAAAAGCCGTGAAGTTACCTTACCACAAGCGGCGCAAAACCAGCCCCAAGCATCAGTCGATTTAAAACTTAAAGATGCTGAAGTAACCGCAACTAATGACTAATTTAGCGACGCCTAAAAACCACAATATATTTGCTTTGCAAATGTGCTCTGGCTTAAATGCCGACGACAATATTGCAGAGTTAAAAAAAGCGTTAAGCACACTCCCTTCTAAGCGGCCACTGCTTGTATGCCTACCTGAGGCCTTTTTGGTGTTTAGCAAAAGTGGTCACGACACGCTGTTAATAGCTAAACATATTGAGCAATACAAACGTCAAATAAGCCAGTTGTGTAAACACCATAATATTTGGTTAAGCGCAGGGACAATTCCTGAGCCTTACAACAATACTAAATATTATGCCGCCTCACATTTATATAATAATCAGGGTGAGTGCGTTGCAACGTATAATAAAATACACCTATTTGATGTAAACGTAGATGATAAAACGGGGAGTTACCGCGAATCCGATTTTACCCAAGCTGGTAGCGATGTGGTTGTGGTTGAATCCCCCTTTGGTAAACTAGGTCTAACAGTATGTTATGATCTGCGTTTTAGTGGCTTATTTACTGCGCTTGTGCGTAAAGGCGCAGAGGTTATTTTAGTGCCAAGTGCATTTACAATGGTTACAGGCCAAGTACATTGGCGGGCATTATTAGCGGCGCGAGCAATCGAAACCCAGTGTTATGTCGTTGCTGCAGCCCAATATGGCACACATGAAAATGGCCGACAAACGTATGGTCACAGTATTATTATTTCACCCTGGGGTAACATTTTAAGTAATTTACCCAGCGGTACAGGTTTTATTAGCGCTAACGCTGATTTAGAGCAGTTAAAAAAAATTAGACGAGATATGCCTGTGCAGTCTCATCAACGATTTAGAGAGCATTTATTATGAATTCGGTTGAACAGCATTTATTACACGACAGCCAGCTAAATAGAGAAGAGCTCGAAAAAACGCTCGCTTACATACATCAGCACAAAGTAGACTACGCCGATTTATACTTTCAATCGAGTCATCACGAGTCGTGGGTACTTGAAGATGGCCTAGTAAAAGAAGGCTCTTACAATGTAGAGCGGGGAGTTGGCGTACGTGCAGTAAGCGGCGAAAAAACGGGCTTTTCATATTCAGATGCTATCAACTTAGAAGCGCTTAACAAAGCGGCTACAGCAGCTCGCAGCATTGCCGATGCAGGCGAAGATAAAGCCATTAAAGTATTTAGTAATGTATCAGCAAAAGTGCAATTTGCACCGCATCAGCCAATTTCAAGTATGAGCGATAGCGATAAAGTGAGTTTATTACGGGAGCTTGAAAACTACATTCGAGAACTCGCCCCCGATGCAGAGCAAGTAATTAGCTCTATGTCAGCAGTATACGAAGAAGTATTAATTGCAGCCAGTGACGGTACATTTGCTACCGATATTCGCCCGCTTATTCGTTTAAACTGTTCAGTATTGCTTGAAAAAAATGGCCGTCGTGAGCGCGGTGGCGCAGGCGGTGGAGCACGTTTAGATTACGGCTATTTTAAAGAGCTGGTAAACGGTCAACCACGTTGGATGGAGTTTGCACAAGAAGCTGTTCGCCAAGCTAAAGTCAACCTAGAAGCCATTGACGCGCCAGCTGGCACTATGGAAGTGGTATTAGGAAATGGTTGGCCAGGTGTGCTTTTACACGAAGCGGTAGGCCATGGCCTTGAAGGCGACTTTAATCGTAAAGGCGCATCTGCATTTAGCGGTAAGGTAGGCCAAAAAGTGGCTTCTGAGCTATGTACCGTCGTTGATGATGGCACCATGGCCGATCGTCGTGGTTCTCTAAACGTAGATGATGAAGGCACTCCTGCTGCATATAACGTGCTTATCGAAAACGGTATTTTAAAAGGCTACATGCAAGATAAGCTAAACGCACGTTTAATGGGGGTTAACCCAACCGGAAATGCGCGTCGTGAGTCGTATGCGCACTTACCTATGCCACGCATGACAAATACCTACATGTTAGGTGGTGAGCATAGCCAAGCCGATATTATCAGTAGCGTTAAAAAAGGCGTGTTTGCACCTAACTTTGGTGGCGGGCAGGTTGATATTACCTCGGGTAAGTTTGTGTTTAGTGCATCAGAAGCGTACTTAATTGAAAACGGTAAAATTACACAGCCAATCAAAGGCGCCACCCTCATTGGTAATGGCCCTGAAGTCATGCAGCATATTTCAATGGTAGGTAACGACTTAGCACTTGATAAGGGCGTTGGCGTGTGTGGTAAAGATGGCCAAAGTGTTCCGGTTGGCGTAGGGCAACCTAGCCTTAAAATTGATCAGCTAACGGTAGGTGGAACAGCTTAAAGGCTTAACCGATCAAGTTTAGGCGCGAAACCCTTCGCGCCTAGTCGTTCTATGAGCTAGTTGCTTGGTTATTTACTTCGCTTAACGCAATTTTATGCTTCATTTCTTCTTCATACCATAGCGCCATAAAACACTCTGTGAGTTTATGCTCTATGTCCAGTGCCTGCTCGGTTGGGCAAAATAGCGTAAAGCGCGCTCTAAACTCACCCAATTCGGTTGTTCCAAAATGTATTTCTGGTGCAGGGCCCGATATTTTTGCATCTAGTTTTCGCTCAATAATCGAGTTATAACGAGTGGCGAGCTCTTCAAACTCTTCGCAATACATTTTAGCTTTCACCGAGAGCGTGTCGTAAATTGGGTAAGGGTTAAAGCTCTCTTTTCGAACAATAGAAAAGCTATGTGTTGCAAAGCGTTTTACATAATTTAGATTTTTAATTGGGCTGGTAATGAGTTTATTATTAGGTATGTAAATCGTTTTTCTTGAAAACTGATAAGTGTGCATGTCTATTTCATGCATGGTTGTTTTTATCCAGTCTGTTTCTGCTACTTCACCGTAATATTCACCGACTTGCACCCAGTCGCCGACCCTAAATGGCCGTGTGGTGACTAAGTAAAAAAAGCCAATAACACATTGAATAAACTCACGAGTGGCTAAAACAATGGCAACCGCAAAGGCCGCAATAGATAACGCAAAATTTTGAATTTCAGTCGACCACACAAACAACAGCGACAGCACCAACACAAAATTAATAAAATGTTTAATGTTATGTGCAATGTAGCGAATATCTTTATCTTTTTTTTCTGCGCGGTTTCTCGCTAATTTATCAACAAGTACTTTTAATCCAAGTGCAAAACTAAGCATAACAATTGAAACAAGAAACGGGTGTAGCAATATATCAGTAATCATAATATCCAGTTGTAGGTATGTTGATAAACACACGCTAGTATATTGAGTTATTTAGCTAATAAGCAAATTTTACCCTAATAAAAAGGCCCCTTAACACATAACTGTAAGGGGCCTAGGGCGTGTTGATCTTTGATGGTTGAATTTGCAGCAGCATGTTTGGTTTTTAGGCAAGGCAGAACCTATGTAGTGTGGTTATTCCCCATAAATAGGCGATAACGCAGCATAAATGCCAAACATGCGCTGCCCTTCGGGTTCTGCCTAAGGGCGATAAACTCTTTGTTACTCGGTTTTTACTTAGCCCACTAGGTTACAAACCTCGCGCCGCGATTTAATCGCCCCTAGATTGAACAAACTTTAATCCGCAAAGGTCAACACACCCTAGTTAAATTAGTAAATAACTTGAACTCTGGTTAAGAGATTTATTATCCAGAGTTTAGGTTAAATAGCTTAGCGCATGGTAACAAACTCTTCAGAGCCCGTTGGATGTAGTGCAACAACAGCATCAAAGTCAGCTTTAGTTGCGCCCATTTTCATCGCTACGGCAAAGCCCTGAATCATTTCATCAACGGCAAAACCAAGCCCGTGTAAGCCAACCACTTTTTCCTCTTCCCCTGCGCAAACTAGCATCATGTTGCATGCTTGGCGGTGCTGAGTTACCGCGGTGTACATAGCAGCAAAGCTTGATTTATACACTTTCACGTTTTCGCCACCGTATTGAGAAATCGCTTCTTGCTCGGTTAAACCAATGGTACCAATAGGCGGATGACTAAATACCACGGTAGGTACTAGGCTATAATCCATTTTTAAGTCGTCTGGGAGATCTTTATTAAATAAGCGCTCAGATAGGGTACGGCCCGCTTTAACTGCAACAGGCGTAAGCTCAATACCGCCTTCGATAATATCACCCACGGCATAAACATTTTCAGCCGTCGTATTTTGGTATTCATCTACTTTTACATAACCACCTTCGTTTACTTCTACCCCCGCTGCTGCAAGGTTTATTTTGTCTGTTGTAGGTGTACGGCCAATGGCCCAAATAACCTGATCAACATTTTGGCTGTAACCGTTTTCAAAATGAATAGTTAAACTGCCGTCACTTTCTTTGATTACTTCTTTAGGGGAGCAGTCAGTATGAAGAGTCGGACCTTCTTTAGCCATAATATCGACGAGCGTGTCGATAATATAAGGGTCAAATGTACGCAGAGGCTTACTCTTACGAACAAATAAATGTGTTTCTGTGCCTAAGCTATGTAATACACCCGCAATTTCTACGGCAATGTAACCCGCACCAATAACAGCTACGCGTTTAGGTTGTTCGTTAAGCTCAAAAAAGCCATTTGAGTCAATACCATGCTCAGCGCCCGGAATGTTTGGAATAGTAGGGCGCCCACCTACGGCCACTAAAATATGATCGGCGGTGTAGTGTTCACCATTTACTTCAACAGTTTTGCTATCAATAAATGTAGCAAAGCCTTTAATGACGGTAACGCCATTGCTTGCTAGTCCGTTATCGTAACCTTTATGAATTCGGCCAATATAGGCTTCACGACTTTCTACTAACTTGCTCCAGTTGAAATCTTTTACTTCAACGTTAAAACCGTAATCTGGCGCATATAAATTGATTGCTTCAGCTACTTGGGCACCATGCCACATAACTTTTTTAGGCACACAGCCTACGTTTACACAGGTACCGCCCATGTGTTTTGCTTCAATAAGTGCGACTTTAGCGCCACGCATAGCAGCTCGGTTTGCAGAGGCAATACCCCCACTACCACCACCAATTGCTATGTAATCAAAGTGTTGTGTCATTTTAAGTCCTTAGGCGTTGAGTTTTATGCGCATTAGCATAACATTAAGTTTTAAAAATAAAGAGTATTTAGGTGACCTATGTTTAGTAAAAAAACATTCGAATTTACAGCCTTATCGATATAAACCGATACGCTAAGTCAGTACCAAACAGAATATCTGCAGTACGTAAACGGACTCGCTTTAGATTGCATTACCTGTAGGCATTCGTTATTACCGAGTCTAAAAGTGGTTTTTAATGGCTTTCGAATAGCCAGATTAATAAAAGTAAGTTGTTTTTTAACTTTTAGACCCAATCTAAAAATGAAATGCATTAACGCAAAGAGAGTATTTATGAGCAACCCACTAATTGGCCTTGAGGGCTTACCACCATTTTCTAAAATTAAGCCTGAATTTGTAGTACCGGCACTTAAAGACGGTATAGCAAATTGCCGAAAAGCTATCGATGACGTACTTGCAAAAAAGTCATACACGTGGGATGACTTAGTGTTACCACTTGAAGAAGCCGACGATAAACTATCGCGACTATTTTCGCCTGTTTCTCATTTAAATTCAGTAATGAACAATGACGAACTACGCGAAGCGTATGAGCAATGTTTACCCCTTATTTCTGAGTACTCAACCTTTGTAGGCCAACATCAAGGTTTATACGAAGCGTATAATGCCTTGTACAACAGTGACGAATTTAAAACACTGACCACAGCACAGCAAAAATCAATTACCAATGCGCTGCGCGATTTTAAATTGTCGGGTATTGCATTGGCGAGCGATCAGCAAAAGCGCTATGGTGAAATTAGTGCGCGTTTATCTGAGCTTTCATCTAAATTTGGTAATAATGTAATGGATGCGACGTTGGCGTGGCATAAACACATTACTGATGAAGCCGATTTAGCCGGGTTACCCGAGTCTGCACGTGCACTTGCTGCTGATACCGCAAAAAGTAAAGAGCTAGAAGGTTGGGTATTTACGCTTGATTTTCCATCTTACTTGCCAATTATGACGTATGCTGATAACCGTGAGCTTCGCAAAGAAACCTACACGGCATTTAGTACACGTGCATCGGATCAAGGTCCAAATGCGGGTGAGTTTGATAACTCAGACATTATGAAAGAAGCACTTGCACTTCGCCATGAGCTTGCTCAGTTATTAGGGTTTAACAGCTACGCTGAGAAATCACTAGCGACAAAAATGGCTGAAACACCAGAGCAAGTATTTTCGTTTTTAGAAGGTTTAGCCGCTAAATCTAAGCCGCAAGCAGAGCAAGAAGTGGCAGAACTAAAAGCGTATGCTGCACAAAAACACGGAATTACAGAGTTAGAAGCGTGGGACTTTGGCTACTACGGCGAAAAATTAAAACAAGAAAAATATGCAATTTCTGATGAAGTACTGCGCCCATATTTCCCTGCTGATAAAGTGTTGAGTGGCTTATTTGAAACGGTTAACCGTTTATTTGGCATTAGTGTTAATGAAGTAACAGATTTTGATACGTACCATAAAGATGTACGCTTTTTTGAAATTGTTGATAGCAATGACACGCTTCGAGGTCGTTTTTACTTAGATCTATACGCACGCGACCGCAAACGCGGTGGTGCATGGATGGACGATTGTATGGGTCGTAAGGTACGCGCTAATGGCGAGTTACAAACGCCTGTCGCTTATTTGGTATGTAACTTTAACAAAGCGGTAGGCGATAAACCGGCTTTATTTACCCATAACGAGGTAACCACCTTATTCCATGAATTTGGCCACGGTATTCACCACATGCTAACTCAAATTGATGCTGCACCTGTAGCAGGTATCAATGGCGTAGCATGGGATGCCGTAGAGCTACCAAGTCAGTTTTTAGAAAACTGGTGTTACGAGGAAGAAGCGTTGCGCTTTATTTCAGGTCACTTTGAAACTGGCGAGCCACTACCAAAAGAACTACTTGATAAGTTATTAGCTGCTAAAAACTACAACTCAGGCATGCAAATGCTGCGTCAAATTGAGTTCTCGTTATTTGATTTCAAAATTCATAACGATTATGTCGCAGGCGAGCCGTGTCAAATTCAGGCGGTATTGAATGATGTTCGCAGCCGTACCTCGGTTGTTCAAGCTCCTGAGTTTAACCGTTTTCAGCATGGGTTTAGCCATATTTTTGCGGGTGGTTATAGCGCCGGATATTATTCTTACAAATGGGCTGAAGTATTATCGGCTGATGCGTATGCTAAGTTTGAGGAAGAAGGTATTTTTAATCCCCAAACAGGGCAAGCCTTTATGCAACATATTTTAGAAAAGGGCGGTAGTGAAGAGCCTATGGAGTTATTCAAAAACTTCCGAGGCCGCGAGCCACGTGTTGATGCGCTACTTCGCCATAGTGGCATAGCAGCTTAAAAATATGCCATTTATTAAATGTAACAAAAGCGCCTAAACGGCGCTTTTTTATTGTGTGTAGATAATAGGCTATAAACGTTAGTAATTTCAGCACGCCGTACTAAGCTCTAAGCATACTCAGCTGAACGGATTTGTGTATGACAAAGTTAGTACTTACCATTGATGACGATAAATTAACCCACCTTATTATTGAAGAGTCTTTAACTGGGTTTTGCAAACTTCTTCACGCTAAAGAAGGCGCTGAAGGGCTTAGATTAATAAACGAACATAAACCCGATATTATTCTTCTTGATATAGAAATGCCGGGCAAGTCGGGTTATCAAGTATGCCAAGAAATAAAACAAAATCCCGATACGAAAGATATTCCGGTTATGTTTTTGTCATCAAAAGAAGCGCTTATCGACCGAGTAAAAGGCTACAGTGTTGGTGCGTCTGACTACATAATGAAACCGTTTAACACAGAAGAGCTAATGGCACGTATTAAAATACTGTATGCGTATCGCCAACAATGCGTCAAACTCGAAAGCGATATAAATAAAGCCAACAAAACTGCCGCAATGGCGATGACCGAGTCGGGAGATATGGGGCGAATTATGCGCTATGTTGGCCAAAGTTATCATGCCAACAGTTTAGACATTTTGAGCGAGTACTTTTTGGGTTTTTTTACCCCCTTCAATTTGGATGTGGTGGTTGTATTTTGGTACCAACATAAAAGTGAATTTTACAGCTTGCAAGGCGGCGTATGCCCACTAGAGCAAGAGTTATTGGCGCAACACAAAGACGCACAGCGGTTTGTTGATATAGGTGACAGCACTATTATCAACTACCCAAAGCTATCGCTACTGGTTAAGAATATGCCGGTCGATGACACCGAAAAATATGGGCGTTATAAAGATTTATTCCCTCATATTTTAGAGGTCACCAATGAAAAGGTCGTTACTATGGAAAGAAACGAACAAACCTACGAGCAAGCTGATCAAATTAGCACGGCACTGGAAGATATAACAAGCCAGTTTAACGCTCAAAATGTCACGCAAAGTAATGTAGCCGATCAGTTTTGTGCACAACTAGAGGCACTAAATACAGCTATCGAGCTTCAAAAAAATAACTTAAATCCCGCCGATATTGATTTATGTATATCGCAACTTGAACACACGATGCAGTTGTTGGTGTCTGCCAATAGCGATTTAGCGTTTATAAAATATCAGTTTGAGCAGGTAACACAAAGCCGCAGTGAGTTTTTACAGAGTTTACGCCACAAAGTAGATGACATTGAGACGACAAATAACCAAGAGCCTGACATAGAGCTATTTTAGTGCGCTTAAGCCCGCTGGTTGATATACTCTGGCGGTATTTTATCGTCGGAGTGTATTGTGGTTATTCAGTGTGCCTTTAAAGAGTGTCGCCCGTATTTAAATGAATTAGAAACACGTTTTGGTTTGGCAAAGTGGCAACAAGAGAGCCAAGGTTTTAGCTTACACTATGACGATACAGGGCTGAGTTTACTTAAAACAGATGAACCTAAATTAGGCGCCATTAACGTTGACTTTGTTACTGGGGCTGCTGCTCATAGGCGAAAATTTGGTGGCGGTAAAGGCCAAGCTATTGCCAAAGCGGTTGGCCTTAATAAAGGGGCAACGCCTGTGGTACTTGATGCAACCGCAGGTTTGGGGCGTGATGGCTTTGTATTGGCGTCACTCGGTTGCAAGGTTATCTTACATGAGCGTCATCCGGTTGTTGCTGCACTGCTGGCCGACGGTTTAAACAGAGCTTACAGCGACACAGAAATTGGCCCTTGGATGAAAGACAATATGAGCCTAGTCTTTGGCTCAAGCCACACGTTACTTTCCCAATGTGAAAGCATGCCCGATGTGGTGTATTTAGATCCCATGTTTCCACACCGCGAAAAGTCAGCCTTAGTAAAAAAAGAAATGCGAGTGTTTCAAGAGTTAGTAGGCGCAGATACCGACGCCGATGATTTACTTGAATTTGCCTACCCACTTGCCAGTAAGCGAGTGGTGGTTAAGCGCCCTGATTACGCCCCGTTTTTAAATGACAAAACCCCCAGTATGCAAATTAAAACTAAAAAGAACCGTTTTGATGTGTATGTAAAAGCGGCCATGGTTTAAAGGCCCTTATTACGTATGTTGATCGGCTTTAAGGATCTAGGATCTTTTTAAGCTTTTATGTTAGAATTCGCGCAATTTTTTGGCATTAGTAAGAAGCACAGCAATGATCTTAGACGATATTCGCGTTGTTTTAGTTAACACATCACACTCTGGCAATATAGGTTCGGCGGCTCGCGCCATGAAAACAATGGGTTTATCAAAACTTTATTTAGTTGACCCGGCTTGTGAAATTGACAGCCATGCCAGTGCATTATCTGCAGGTGCTAGCGATGTGTTAGGTAATGCAGTGATTGTTGAAAAGCTTGAAGATGCCATTGCTGATTGTGCATTAACTATTGGTACAAGCGCACGTTCACGCACGCTATCATGGCCGATGGTTGAGCCTCGCGAGTGTGGTGAAAAGCTGGTGGCTGAAGCCGAGAATGGTCCTGTGGCATTAGTGTTTGGCCGTGAAAACAGTGGCTTAACCAACGAAGAGCTACAGCTGTGTAACTACCATGTATGTATTCCAGCTAACCCAGAATATAGTTCATTAAACCTCGCAATGGCTGTGCAAACATTGTCTTACGAAACACGTATGGCATTTTTGAATAAGCAACCTAAACAAGAAGCGCAAGACGACACGGTTTACCCAAACTCTAAACAAACAGAGCTGTTTTACGATCACCTTGAAGAGACCTTGTATAACACAGGCTTCATCATCAAACAGCATCCAGGCATTGTAATGACAAAGCTTCGTCGTCTATTTAACCGTGCTCGCCCAGAAGAGGCAGAGATGAATATTTTGCGCGGTATTCTTACCTCTATAAATAAATCGATTCCTAAGTAAGGTATAGCAATTAGTTATATAAACGGGTGTTTAAATAACTGCCTAATACTTGACTAAATTACTCAGGTAATTACAATGGTGATAATACTTGACCAAACAGGTCAAGTATTAAAAATTTGTTAACTACATTCACTATAAGCGATATGTTTTTAAATCAAATTTTTATCAAGTGATAATACTTGACTAATTTACTCTGGTAATTAAAATTTGCACTCTTTGTGCAGGGGGCGTTATGAAATTAACATCAAAAGGCCGTTATGCCGTTACAGCGATGCTTGATGTTGCGCTGCACACAGGTGTTGGTCCTGTCGCCCTTGCTGATATTTCACAGCGACAAGAAATTTCTTTGTCATACCTTGAACAATTATTTGCTCGCCTGCGTAAAAATGGCTTGGTAAGTTCGGTT
>NZ_LODI01000017.1:21442-36415 GCF_001468485.1 Pseudoalteromonas sp. H71 | reverse complement strand
GAGGTCCTGGTGGCGGCTATTTACTAGGGCGAGAAGCCGATGTTATTTCTGTTGGTGATATTATTACCGCAGTTGACGAGTCGGTTGATGCAACACGTTGCCAAGGTGCCAATACTGGCTGCCAAAGCGGTATGCGCTGTTTAACCCATAATTTGTGGTCAGATTTAAGCACACGCATAGAAGAATTTTTGAATAATATTACCCTTGCTGAATTGGTGGAAAAATCAGATGTGAAAGAAATCGCATCACGCCAAGATAACAGTATCAATAATGCAATTAAGCAGTTGGAAAACATTCAAGTAAGCTGTCAACTTTAAGGTTGACCTGCAGCGGAGAGAGAAATGAAGTTACCGATTTATTTAGATTACGCAGCAACCACGCCTGTTGATGAGCGTGTTGCTAAAGAAATGATGCAATGCCTCACAATGGACGGTAAATTTGGTAACCCTGCATCACGTTCACACCGTTTTGGTTGGCAAGCAGAAGAAGCCGTTGACCAAGCACGTACAGATATTGCTGATTTAGTAAATGCAGATCCACGTGAAATTGTTTTCACTTCGGGTGCAACTGAATCAAACAACCTTGCTATTAAAGGTGCAGCACAGTTTTACAAAAAGAAAGGTAAGCACATTATTACCGCTAAAACTGAGCACAAAGCAGTAATCGACACATGTCGCGAATTAGAACGTCAAGGTTTTGAAGTAACCTACATGGACGTTGAAGAAAACGGCCTTCTTGATCTGCAAAAGCTAGCAGACACAATGCGTGATGACACAGTACTTGTCAGTATCATGCACGTGAATAACGAGCTAGGTGTAATTCAAGACATCGCGACTATTGGCGAAATGTGTCGTGAACGTAAAATTATGTTCCATGTAGATGCAGCGCAAAGCGCGGGTAAAGTGCTAATTGACGTACAACAACTTAAAGTTGATTTTATGTCGTTCTCTGCGCATAAAGCGTATGGTCCTAAAGGTGTTGGTGCGCTTTACGTTCGTCGTAAACCACGCGCTCGATTAGAAGCGCAAATGCACGGTGGCGGTCATGAGCGTGGTATGCGTTCTGGCACACTTGCAACGCACCAGTTGGTGGGCATGGGGACTGCATTTAGAATCGCAAAAGAAGATTTTGAAAAAGATTTTGCACACATCAGCGCATTACGTAAACGCCTAATTGACGGCATTATGGCTGATATGGACGAAGTGTACTTTAACGGCACACAAGACCAGTCAGTACCGGGTATTGTAAACATCAGCTTTAACTTTGTTGAAGGTGAATCGTTACTTATGGCAGTAAAAGACATTGCGGTATCGTCAGGTTCAGCCTGTACATCTGCAAGCTTAGAGCCTTCTTATGTTTTACGTGCACTTGGCCGTAACGACGAATTAGCACACAGCTCAATTCGTTTCAGTATTGGTCGTTTTACTACCGAAGAAGAGATTGATTACACCGTTGAATTAATGAAAAACTCTATCGGTCGCCTTCGCGAAATGTCTCCACTTTGGGAGATGCATCAAGAAGGCATTGATTTAGATTCAGTTGAATGGGCTCACCACTAATAATTAGTGATGTAAGCACATACCCTAGCAGGTAATGAGGATAGAATTATGGCGTACAGTGATAAAGTAATCGACCACGTAGAAAACCCACGTAACGTAGGTGCTCTAGACAAAAACGATCCGTCAGTGGCAACGGGTATGGTAGGCGCACCAGCATGTGGTGACGTAATGAAATTGCAAATTAAAGTATCGTCTGAAGGCGTTATTGAAGATGCGAAATTCAAAACCTATGGTTGTGGTAGCGCAATTGCTTCTTCTTCACTTGTAACAGAGTGGGTTAAAGGTAAAACACTCGACGAAGCAGCAACAATCAAAAACACTGATATCAGTGCTGAGCTAGAATTACCACCAGTGAAAATTCACTGTTCAATTTTAGCCGAAGATGCAATTCAAGCAGCAATTGCAGACTACAAAAGCAAACAAGCGAAGTAAGAAGAGAAACTCATGGCAGTGACATTGACAGATGCGGCAGCAAACCGCGTACAATCATTTTTAGCAAACCGCGGCAAAGGGTTAGGTCTGCGCGTTGGCATTAAAACGACGGGCTGTTCAGGTCTTGCTTATGTACTTGAGTTTGTTGACGAGTTAAACGAAGACGATGAAACGTTTGCAGCTAAAGGCGTTACTTTAATAGTTGACGCAAAAAGCTTAGTTTACATTGACGGCACAGAGCTCGACTACACTAAAGAAGGTTTAAATGAAGGGTTTAAATTTAATAACCCTAATCAAGCTGATGAGTGTGGTTGTGGCGAAAGTTTTACCGTTTAATTGCTACGTGTAATTGTATTTTGAAGCCCTGCAACTGTAGGGCTTTGTTATTTCTGAATATTACTGGTTGAAGCTATGCGTTACTTTGAATTATTTGCAGTGCCCGTTGATTATAATATTGATTTAGCAACGATTAATAAAAATTACCTAGAATTACAGCGTGCTGTTCACCCCGACCGCCATGCCAATGCAAGCAGCCGTGATAAGTTAATGTCGGTGCAAAGTGCTGCTGAAATTAACGATGCCTTGCAAACACTTAAGCACCCCGTTAAACGTGCTGAGTATATGTTAAGCGAGCTAGGGGTTGATATTCGCGCTGAGCAACAAACGCTGCAAGATCCTATGTTTTTAATGCAGCAAATGGAATTGCGCGAAGAGCTCGAAGAGCTTGCATCTGCAAGCGACCCAGATGCGGCCATTGCTAATTTTGAAAAACAAATAAAACAACTTAACGAGCAATACAGTGCACAGCTTGCAGAGCAGTTAGCAAGTAACGACGAGCAACAGTATCAATTGGCGGCTGATAATATTCGTAAACTGAAGTTTGTTTATAAATTACGTGACGAACTAGAACGCATTGAAGACAGTTTATTTGACGATTAATTACTTGCTGCAAAGCGAGCAAAACGAGTTTAAAGAGCATTATGGCATTATTGCAAATTGCTGAGCCGGGGCAGAGCGCGGCACCACACGAACATAAACTAGCCATAGGTATTGACCTTGGCACGACTAATTCATTAGTGGCTACCGTGCAAAGCGGCGAAGCGCGCACCTTAACGGATGAGTTAGGGGCTGCGATGCTACCGTCGGTTGTTCGTTACCAAGCCGGTGGTATTACTGTGGGTTCAGATGCAGCTCAAGCTGCAACACAAGACCCTGCTAATACGCTTATTTCGGTAAAGCGTTTTTTAGGTAAAACACAAGCTGAAATAGAGCAAAGCTACGGCCAACTACCGTATCAATTTTGTGAAGATAATGGCTCGCTTGCAATTCAAACAGAGGCCGGAAAAATTAGCCCGGTTAAAGCGTCAAGCCACATCTTAGCGGCGTTAAAAGCGCGTGCAGAACAAAGTTTTGGTAATCAAGAAATTTTAGGGGCTGTTATTACCGTTCCTGCGTATTTTGATGATGCTCAGCGTCAAAGTACCAAAGATGCAGCAGAACTTGCTGGTATTAACGTATTGCGTTTGTTAAATGAGCCAACCGCGGCGGCTGTTGCCTATGGCTTAGACTCGGGCCAAGAAGGGATCATTGCAGTTTACGACTTAGGCGGTGGTACATTTGATATTTCTGTTCTTCGTTTACACCGGGGTGTTTTTGAAGTAATGGCAACGGGCGGCGATTCAAGCTTAGGGGGGGACGACTTTGATTCACTACTGGTTGATTACTTTAAGCAGCAAACGGGTGTGTCGGCGTTATCACCTTCGGTTTTACGTTTATTTATTAATAAAGCAAAAGCCTGTAAAGAAGCGTTAAGTCAGTACGCAAAAGTAAATGTAGGGCTTGAGTTTGACGGACAAAACCACACGGTAGAAGTAACGCGCGAAACATTTGACGAAATGGCGATGCCGCTGGTTAAAAAAACGCTGCGTTCGTGTCGCCGTGCTGTAAAAGATGCTGGCATTGAGAACGAAGAAGTTTTACAAGTTATTATGGTCGGCGGTTCAACGCGTATGCCACTGGTACGTAGCCAAGTACATAGCTTCTTTGATAAAGAACCGCTCACTTCAATTGACCCAGATCGGGTTGTTGCATTGGGTGCTGCGCTTCAAGCCGATGTGCTCATTGGCAATAAGCCAGACTCAGACATGTTATTGCTAGATGTACTGCCACTGTCGCTTGGACTTGAAACCATGGGCGGTTTGGTTGAAAAAATTATTCCGCGTAACACCACCATTCCGGTAGCGCGCGCTCAAGAATTTACAACGTTTAAAGATGGTCAAACGGCGATGTCTTTGCATGTATTACAAGGTGAGCGTGAGCTGGTTGACGATTGTCGTTCACTTGCTAAATTTAGCTTAAAAGGTATTCCACCAATGGCAGCCGGTGCTGCACATATCAGAGTAACCTTTAAAGTTGATGCTGATGGCTTACTAAGTGTTTCAGCTATGGAAAAATCAACGGGTGTGCAAGCTGAAATTCAGGTTAAACCGTCGTTTGGTTTATCTGATGATCAGGTAGCTAACATGTTAAAAGAGTCGATGAGCAACGCAAAAGACGACATGCAAGCGCGTATGCTTAAAGAGCAACAAGTTGAAGCCCTTCGTGTTATTGAAGCACTAAATGCTTCGTTAGATGCCGATGGCGCATTACTTGACGACATACAACTAACAAATTTAAAAGCTGAAATTGCAGAGCTGGTAAAAGTGCGCGAAAATGCACAGCAACCTAGCGAAATTAAAGCGGCTATCGAAAAAGTAGATAATGCCAGTAGTGAATTTGCATCGCGCAGAATGGATGCATCAATTAAAAAAGCCCTAACGGGTCAGTCAGTAGACAACATTTAAGAGAGATTAGAATGCCACAAATTGTTTTTCTTCCACATCCTGAATTGTGTCCTGACGGCGCTGCAATTGAAGCTCCTGAGGGTCAAACTGTACTCGACGCGGCGCTTAAAAATGGCATAAGCATTCCACACGCATGTGAAAAGTCGTGTGCGTGTACTACGTGTCATTTAGTTATTCGTGAAGGGTTTGATTCACTTGACGAAAGTGACGACCTAGAAGACGACATGCTAGACAAAGCGTGGGGCTTAGAGCCTGAGTCGCGTCTTGGTTGCCAAGCAATTATTAGAGATGAGGACTTAGTAGTTGAAATACCTAAGTACAATCTCAATATCGTTAATGAAGAGCACTAGTTTTTAATTAACGACTATTATATTAAAAGCCGCTGTTTAATACAGCGGCTTTTTTGTTTGTAAATTGCAGGCGTGACGAGTAAAGCTCGTATGTTATTTTGTAGACGTAAAGAGTTAGCCTTGGCTCTATGCCACGCATTAAAAGCTAACACCTTAAAACGTAATTTTGGAGGTTTATTTTGAGTAATCTAATTTTTTGTGACTCGTTTATTAATGGTGAATTTTATGAAACTAACCAACGCTTTAGCGTTAACGATCCCGCTACCGAAAAAAGTATTGTTGAAGTAAGTGATATAGACGAGCAAGGTGTAAATAGCGCAATAACAGCCGCACAGGGCGCTTTTGTAAAATTAAAAACGACTAATGCCACTGAGCGCAGTGAAACGCTCATGCGCTGGTACGAATTGGTAATAAAGCACAAGCAAATATTAGCTGAACTAATGACCAAAGAGCAAGGTAAGCCGCTTAAAGAGTCGCTGGGCGAAATAGATTACGGTGCAGGGTTTATAAAATGGTTTGCAGAAGAAGCTAAGCGAAGTTATGGCGATGTGATCCCACCTACCGACAATAACCACCGTTTAACCAGTTTTAAGCAACCTATAGGCGTTGTAGCAGGCATTACACCTTGGAACTTTCCTGTTGCAATGGTGACACGTAAAGTAGCGCCTGCTTATGCTGCAGGCTGTAGTTTTTTATTAAAGCCTTCTGAGCATACGCCGCTATGCGCGATTGCATTAGCATACCTAGCCGACCAAGCTGGCTTTGTTAAAGGGGCATTTAATGTACTTGTATCGCAAGACGCTAAAACAGTAGGTAAAATACTCACCGACTCACACATTGTCCGCAAGTTTACTTTTACCGGCTCTACAGGTGTTGGTAGCCAATTACTTAAGCAATGTGCCGACACGGTTAAGCGTACCTCAATGGAGTTAGGTGGCAATGCGCCGTTTATCATTTTTGATAATGCGGATCTTGATGATGCGATTGAGGGTCTTATGGCGGCTAAATTTAGAAACAGCGGCCAAGCGTGCGTTGCTGCAAACCGTATTTTTATTCAACGTAGCGTTATTGATAAAGTATTGTCGAAAATTACACCTAAGGTTGCGGCACTCAAAGTAGCCAATGGCTTTGAAGAAAATGTGGATATTGGGCCGCTAATTTACCCAAAAGCTAAGCAAAAAGTACAAGATTTAATTCAGGACGCGCTAAATAAAGGCGCTAGCTTAATTGGCGATAACAGCGATTTAGGGGGGAGCTTTCAAAAACCGCTTATTATTACTAACGTTAATACCTCCATGGACATATACCACGAAGAAGTATTTGGCCCTGTATTAACAGTAATACCCTTTGACGAAGAGGCAGAGGTACTTGCGCTTGCTAACGACGTACCCTATGGCTTAGCCGCCTATTTTTATAGCCAAAGTTTAAAACAAGTTTACCGTATCAGTGAAGGACTTGAATTTGGCATGATAGGCGTAAATGAAGGGGTTATATCAAACCCAGTTGCTCCGTTTGGTGGGGTAAAACAGTCTGGCTTAGGGCGTGAAGGGGGGCATCAAGGGCTAGATGAATACCTAGAAGAAAAGTACGTATGTATTAAAATTTAATCGCATGTCGCGATATAACACTCATGTTCATGGAGTGCGTTAACGTTTTTTTATTACAAAAATATGGCGAAACTATGAACTTTTCTTTTTGCTATTGATACAGCAAGGACTAAGTGCTACCTTTGCCACATATTTTTTGTTAATAAAACAACACTAAAAACCAAATAAAAAGTAAAAGGATTTCTATAAGTAGAAATAACCCCGTGTGTAAATGCCACCGTAAGGTGGCATTTTTTTGTTTAGTATTACCCATTTAACAGTCGTTAATTTTAGTGGGGCATTAACGGATTGGTTTATATCCAGGTAAGTTATTCAGATCTACGTCATCAAGTTGTTCAGGATTTGCATACTCACTAATGTAATTTTTGTACACGCCTGATTCGATAAATACAGCAAAAATATCAGGATCTAGGTGGTTTTTCTCAACCATAGTACCGAGTATAAATAAGCACTCGCTCACTGGCTTAGCTTTTTTATAAGGTCTATCTACCGCTGAAAGTGCTTCAAATATATCGGTAATTGCCATTAATCGTGCAGGCACCGACATTTGCTCTTTAGTGAGACCTCTTGGGTAACCCGTTCCATCAAGTTTTTCGTGGTGCCCCAATGCATACTCAGATACTTTACTTAAGTGTTTAGGGAACGGCAGGGCATCTAAAATATTTTTGGTTACATCCATATGACGCTTCATGACATCATGCTCGCCAGCGGTAAGCGTACCTCTTCGTATTGACAGGTTTTCAACCTCATCATCGTTAAGTAATGGTGTACTTTTGTCATTAATCACTAAGTGGTAGTGTTTTGCAATACGTTCTATTTGGGCAAGTTCTTTATCACCTAAAAATTCCCCACCCACATTAATGCGCTGTAATAAGGCGCGATCAAGTGCAACTTGTTTAAGCTCGGTATCGAGTAGCCGTTCTAGTTGCTTCACCTCTACGGGCTTGTTATTTTTCATTGCTGAGATGATTTGTTCTTGATAAGCAATTTTTAGATCTCGGCTAATAATTTCAAACTTAGCGTCTATGTAGTTAATACGATCAAAAATAGTTTCTAATTTAGTCGCTTTTTCCATGATGTGATCGGGGGTGGCGATTTTTCCACAGTCATGTAACCAGCCTGCGATGTCGAGTTGGTGTCGGTCTGAGTCACTTATAGAAAATGACGCTAATGGACCCTTGCTCATTTCATTCACTGCATCGGCCAGCATTAGCGTTAATGCTGGTACACGCTTACAGTGCCCACCGGTATGAGGAGACTTTTCGTCTATGGCCATTGCAATGGTTTCAGCAAAAGTAGAAAACAACTCTTCCATCTCTTTAATCAGCGATGAGTTAGTTAATGCAATAGCCCCTAATGAAGCAAACGAGCGTATTAGCGTCACTAACTCTTCGCTAAACGGAATGATATTATTTTTTTCATCTTTCACGTTTATTAACTGAATAACCCCTAAAATATCATCTTGGTGATCTTTTAAAGGAATAGTCAGCATTGATTGCGTACGGTAACCCGTGCGTGCGTCCATTTCACGCGCGGCGCTCATGTCAAAAGGCAGTGCTGCGTAAACATCAGGAATATTAATTACTTTTCCTGAGTTAACGGCATGGGCAACTATTGCTCTTTGGTTTGGTTTACCATCGATATACAAATTAATATTAGGAAAGCTAACAAAACGATCTGAACCACCACCTAAGTATAAGTTAAGTGACTTGTTGATCACGGTTTCAAACTTAAGCTGATCTTCTTCTGTAATCGAATAAATACTGCCGGCATCTGAATTAGCGATAGACATCACAACTTGTAAAATTTCGTCCAACAGCAGTTGTGGCTCTTTTTCGGTAGTAAGACGAATACTAATATCGATAAAGTGCTGAAGGTTTGTTCTGTCTTTAATGTGCTGTGGCATATTTTTGCTACTTTTTTGTATGTATGAAGGCACCATTCCAATCCTTAGCGAGTGTTTGTATATCTGTACTTTGTATTCGTTCAATATAAATACGGTAAACGTCTGCGTTTAATACAGCGTTACTTTCTAATTGCTTAAATAAGCTAAGCGCACTTTCCCATTCTTTATTATGAAAAAGCGTGATGGCTTTTAGCGAGTTATCTATTTCGTTAAGCTGTATTTTGCTTAGTTTATTCGTATAATTTATGGGTTCATATAGTGCAATTGAAGTTGTTTTCCCCACCACCTGTACTTTATCAATGAGCCTAAAAGAGATCCCCGAGCATGCCTGCATTGTATCTTCGGTAACCAGAATAGCGACACCATAAAACTTGGTCAAGCTTTCGACTCTTGCCCCTAAGTTAACTGCATCCCCTAATACGGTATACGCTTTACGGTACATTGACCCCATGTCACCCACATTCATATCACCAGAGCTTAAGCCAACCCCAATACTAATTGCTGGAAGGTTTTGCTTTGCAAACTGTGAGTTAATTTCCGCTAGGCCATCAGTCATTGCTAGAGCCGCTTCTACCCCGTGTTGGGCGTGGTCTTTATCTATTAATGGGGCATTCCAAAATGCCATCACCATATCGCCAACGTATTTGTCTATTGTGCCAGTGTTATCGAATATTATTTTGGTAATAGCGCTTAAGTATTGATTTAAATATTCACTTAATTGGTGAGCCGACATGCTTTCAGAGAGTGACGTAAAACCTCTTATATCGGCAAATAAAACAGTCATGTTTCTGCGTTCACTATTTTGAACTAAATTACCGCTTTGTTCTATAAGCTGGTTTATACGCTCGGGTGGCACGTATTGGTCAAACATCGTTTTTATTTTTTTGCTGTGTTTCATTTCAGCAATAGAGCCAATAATAATGTAATAGCTGGCTAAAAGAGTGGTTAGTAATAAGGTCATAAATAAAGGAAGGCTGACTTTTTGTACCGACCACAAATAAAAATTTATAGCGACATTAACGCTTGCAACAATAATTGAGAGTGCCAAAATAAAGCGTGCGGTTTTACCAATGCTAAAAAACGACAGGGCAAGGCCAGTAATAATAATAATGACCAAACTGGCGCCAAGTGACCAACTCGGTTTTGAAGGAAGTAGCTGTGGGTTCATTAGTCCTTCAAATATATTGGCATGCACTTCAACTCCCGGGTATTGCAAGCCTACTGGTGTAGCGCGTAAGTCAGCCAACCCTACTGCGGAGGTGCCAATAAACGCGACGCTGCCTTCTAGCTCTTTCAAACCAACTTTCTGGGTTAGCACATCGGTTGCTGAGTAATATGCAAAGCTGCGAGCACCGCCTTTATAAGGAATAAGGATTTGTCCGTATTCATCGGTTTGAATCCATTTATTGTGAAACTTAATGCCTTCAAACAGGGTAATGCCATTTGATGTATTTGAACGTGTTTCTATTGTTTTGGCTAATGTATATAAACGGGCGGCTTCAAGCGCTAAAGAAGGGTAAAGGGTGTTACCTACACGGTTAACCAATGCTGCTTTTCTTATAAAGCCATCTTCATCACTATGTGCATTAATAAAGCCATGGCCAGCAGCAACATTTTGTAATTTAGCAATATTTATAATAGCGCCAGGGTAGTCATTAATTTGCGAGTTTGTGTGTTCATCTTCTTGCCAAATTACGCTGCTTTTAGCTGGCGCATTATGATCACTTAATTCATCGTTAATTAATAAAAACCCCAAGGTAATATCATTTTTTGCCAGCGCTTTAGCTAATTTTGTATCGGCGTCTACTTGTTGTTTTATTGTCGAGAGCGGGGTCGCATATTTTGCCGAAAAGCCAGGAAGTTCATCCATGATTTTAGTGACCGGGTTTACTTCGGGCTCCGAAAAAAATATATCGAAGGCAATAACAATGACACCAGCGTCAGTCAATTTAGTGACAAGATCAGCCACTTTTGAACGGCTCCAAGGGAAACGCCCTTGTTCTTGCATGCTTTTTTCATCAATGTCGATAATAACTACAGATTCATTTACTTTTCTTGGTGTGTCTGTGAGGGTTAGCTGTAAGCGTGAATCGTAAATAATCCCCTCAACTCGGTTAAGAAGTTTAGCTACCGCACCTGTTGAAAAAAATTCGATAGATGCTACGAATAATGTGATCAATACACCAATATGAAAATGCTTTGATGTTATTTTTTTTAATAGGCTAATGCTCAAAGCTCCTAGGGCATTTAAAATTCAAAAACGCGCCCCTCTCGACCACATTCAATACATACATCGTTGCCGTAGCTGGTTTGTAAGTAGCTTTCTATTTCGCTTAATTGCTCATCGGTTCTTGCAGGGTCATGACTGATTATCACCATGTTTTTAACTTTTGCGTTTATTGCAAGCTGTGCAACTTGGTCAATAGTGCTATGGCCCCAACCATGTTTTAATGGTAAGTCCGCATCAATAAGCTGAGCGTCATGTATTAGTAGGTCTGCTCCTTCAATAAATGCAGTCCACTCGCTAATACTTGTGGTAGTTTGCAAAGGTGGGTTAAGTTCGTTATCGGTTACATATGCTACCTTAGCGCCATCAGCAAATAAGCAATAAGCAGTTCCGCCACCCGGATGATTTAGCGGGGCGGTGGATACAGAAAAACCATTAAGGTTAAATTGCGTCTGCGCCGTAAGCTCTGTATTGAGCGTAATATTTGAAGGTAAATCTTGATGGCGTACAGGAAAATAAGAGCCACTCATTTGTTCTAAAATAGCGCATTGAGTGTTTTTATCGTCAACATCACCTGCAACAATAGTTATATCGCGATGTGGTTGATATATCGGTTTAAAAAAAGGAAAGCCCTGAATATGATCCCAATGATTATGAGTGAGCAAAATACAGATTGGGCTTTGTTGTTCGAGTAATCTCTCTCCAAGTTTTGCTATACCGGTACCCGAATCTAATATCAGCGCATTGCCATTATTTTGTGTTACATAGGTGCAAGATGTGTTGCCACCAAATCGATGTGTATCGCTACCAGGTGTTGGCATTGAGCCCCTAACCCCAAATAATTCGACTTTCATTTATGGCTCAACTCCATCGGGATAAAAATCAAATTTAGATACACTCACATCATTAGAGTTACCATTATCGCAAATGCTACTTACAACCACCTGAGTATCGCTTTGTAAAATAACGGAGCTAAATGTGAGTGAGTTTGTACACAGGTTGGTTTGATAGTAACCAACGCCACCAGTCCCAAATACACTATCAAGTTCACCATTTACAGTTATACGTGCAATGACGCCTTGGTTGTTACCAACGCCTACAAATACAAGTTTATTAGTGGTATCAAGCTTGGCATCTTTAATTAAAGTATTGCCGGTTGCAGCTAAACTGTATTGGCCAACGCCATTTTCAGCGAAGCTTGTATCTAGCGTACCTGAAGAAAGCAAGCGAACAACATTCGCTTTATCAGGTGTACCAACTAGATTTGCAACTAAATAGATAGCGCCTGATGAGTCGGTCAGTATGCTGGCTACTTTATTATTAATGTTAGGCGTATCGATGCCTGAGTATCTAAATAACTCATTGCCGGTTAAGTTAAGTTTGAGCGCAACTAATGCTGAGTCAGCACCTATTACTAATTTACCAGCAATAAAAATTTCATCGTTATTAATGTGAACTTTAGAAAAATACTCATCGTTTAGCCCTAATAAAACGCCTTCAGTGCCAAAGTTTGTAGCAAGTAATCCTTGAGCCGTAAGCATCATTGCAAATGACTGTGTATTTGCAGATTGCGTTGCAGTACCAACTGCAACAATATTGTTGCTATTGGTTATTGCTAAATCTGATAATGTAAGTGCTTCGGTATTTTCAATATTAGTTATATAAATGCCGTCGCTGGCAAATGCTGTATCAAGAGAGCCGTTTTGGTCTACTTTGGCTACAAAGCCTTGCGAGCCATTGGTGGTTTTTTTAGTACCAGCAAGTAATAAGTTGCCATTGTTTAATTCAGCTAACGCAACGTGTTGTGAGTTTAACTCAATGGCAATTTCTTTATGGCCCGTTTCACTAAAGCCTGTGTCAATTGCTCCTGTGCTGGTAAAACGTGTTAATACCAATTTTATTACACCGTTAGTTTCGGCTGTTGAGGCAAGCATATATTTACCTGCTTGAGCGCCATTACTAAGTTGTATCAGTTTTATTGATTGATCGTTTGATGCTTCGGTTATTTCATCAAGTGTTAAATAACCTGTGCTATTGAAATTAGTAAATAATGCGGCCTGATCGGTTAAAGCTCCAATAAATGGTTTAGCGTTGGTGTCGTCATTAATGCCAGCTACCCACAAGGTATCGTTAGAGTCGATAGATGCTGTATTTATAACTTGCTTAGCATCTAAATCAGCCAGAATGTTAATTCCAGATTCACCGTAATTATCATCAAGTGCACCTGTTGAGCTTATTACACGTGCTGTGAATATTTGCTCTGAAATAGGTACGCCTGTTGTGCCCGAGAGCATTATTTCATTTTTAATCGGTTCGTACTGAATACCAGTTATTTGAGCGCCGCCATTACCTGCACCGCTGTTGCCATCAATGTTATAAATTGCAATTCCGTCGGTATCAAAACTAGTTACTAGCTCGCCATTTTTATCAATGGCTAACACAACCGCATCTTTTTCGCCTGAATTTCTTGTTACATAACCACCTGCAAAAGCAGTAAAATTAGAATCAGCTAAACCACCAATGGCAAATAACTCATCGTCTTTGTTGTTACCTGGCTGGCCTAAGTCGCTTGATAAGTTAATGATAAGCGGATCGCCCCCATTAAAACTACCGTCGTTATCTCCATTTGCTTTTAAATAACGTATTAGCGAGTTTTTAGTGCCATCAGCATCGGTAACGCTACCCACAACTAAATAGTCTGAGTTTTCAAAGTTTTTAACTGCGTAGCCTTCATCATCACGATTAGCGCCACTTACATCAACAATTGCGGGGGTAGAGTTTTCAAATGACAAGTCGTCGGTTTTATAATGTACCCACAGGCTATCGGTTTGAGTACCATCAAAGTGTTTGCCTACAGCAAGTAATTTATTACCGTCAATTTCAAGGTCATTAATAAAGGTGGTACTGTTTAGCGTTGTACATTGTATGCCGGTACTATTTTCCCCGTCATCATCATCGTCATCATCTGAGCCGGTTCTTAATGTCCCTGCAAGATCCATTTTAAGTACACACGCTTCATTATTACTGCCATCAAAACTGGAATAGGCAATAAATAAATCGGTGCCATCGGAAATAATGGCGGTGGCTTCTTCATCTTGCTCTAAATCAAGTGTTTTGGTGCCTGTGCTATTAAACGCGGTATTTGCATCGCCGTTATTTGTGTACGAAACAACAAAAATGTCTTTATCAGCATTATTGGTAAAGCCCACAAAATATAGGTTGTTATTAAGCGCTAAGCTGTCGTTAAATTGCCCGCTTGAAAATACACTACCTAAATCGAGCGGCCCTGAAACAGGGCGACCAAATGATGCATCTTCAACAGGGATTAGCGGCTCGGTAACATCAAGGATATTAACCGTGATATTAACTGTTGTGGTTTCATTAGGAGTGCCGTTATCTGTTACTTGAATATTTAATATATATTGAGTTTTTGTTTCATAGTCAAAAGGGGTTTCGCCATTCACGCTTAAAATGCCAGATGATGCATTTAAGTTAAATAAAGCAAAATCACCGCCGGCTAGTGCATAGGTTAAATCTTGATTTTCAATATCAGTGGCAACGATGGTTCCAATTGTGTCGGAATCAGTTGCATCTTCATTAATACTAAAGCTTTGTTCAGCTACCGCTGGTGCATCGTTTACTGGGTTGACGGTAATCGCTAATGTGCTGCTAGCCGTGCCAGCATTGTTATCACTTATGGTGTAAGTCACAGTTGCTACACCATTTGCATTAGCCGCTGGCGTGTACTGAATTTGGTTATTTACAATAGTTGCCGTGCCTATATCGGCAGTGACGTTACTGATCACTAGGCTATCACTATCAACGTCTGAATCGTTTGCCAGTACATCAGTAGTAATGGGTGCAGCGTCTTCATCCATGGTTGCAGTATCGGCGGTAGCTACGGGTACATCGTTTATCGGGGCAACTGTAATGGCTAATGTGCTGCTAGCCGTGCCACCATTATTATCACTTGCAGTGTAAGTCACTGTTGCCACGCCGTTTGCATTAGCAGCAGGCGTGTACTGAATTTGGTTGTTTATAATAGTTGC
>NZ_LODI01000017.1:0-21142 GCF_001468485.1 Pseudoalteromonas sp. H71 | reverse complement strand
AATCGTTTGCCAGTACATCAATGGAAATAGGCGCTGCATCTTCATCCATGGTTGCAGTATCCGCAGTGGCAACGGGGGCATCGTTGATTGGGGCAACTGTAATGGCTAATGTACTGCTAGCCGTTCCACCATTGTTATCACTTGTAGTGTAAGTCACTGTTGCCACGCCGCTTGCATTAGCCGCTGGCGTGTACTGAACTTGGTTGTTTACAATAGTTGCCGTGCCTATATCAGCACTTGCAGTATTTATTACTAAGCTATCACCATCCACGTCTGAATCGTTTGCCAGTACATCAGTAGTAATGGGTGCAGCGTCCTCCTCCATGGTTGCAGTATCAGCAGTCGCAACTGGCGCATCGTTGATTGGTAAAATAGTAATACTTAGTGTTGAAGTCGCACTTGCATTTTGCGCATCTGTTATTGAATAAGTTACCGTTGCTACACCGTTTGCATTGGCAGCAGGCGTGTATTGAATTTGATTCTCAACAATTAGTGCAGTGCCACTATTTGCAGAGACTTCGCTTAATATTAAGCTGTCGCCATCAATATCTGAATCATTAGCTAACACGTTAACGAATAATGTAAGTGCATCTTCATTAATTGTAATGAGGTCAGTATTTGCAACTGGCGCGTCATTTACAGGCGTTACAGTAATTGTAACGCTGGCAGAACTGTCTTTTTCACCAGGCGATCCATTTTCATACCCATCAGTAATACTGTAGGTAAGAACAGTTTGGCCAGAAAAGTTGGCAGGCGGGGTATATTCAATTTGCCCATTAACAATGCTTGCTGAGCCAAGTGTGCTATTTACATTAAATAGTGTAATGGTATCGCCGTTAGCATCGGTGTCATTTGCTAATACATTAAGTTGTGCTGCGCTGCTATCTTCATCTATTGTGAACTGATCATCGCTTGCCTCAGGGAAGGTGTTATTTCCACTTTCACTCAGGGTTACTTGAGCGGTTGCGATAAGGCCTTGCTCGTTTGAAATTGAATAAGAAAAGCTATCAACACCAGAAAAATCAGCATTGGGTTGATAAGTAAATGAACCATCACTATTCAAAGTGAGCGTGCCGTTTTGAGGAGCAATAACAGGGGAAGTGTTTACATTAAGTTCGCCAGTTTCTATATTGAAGTCGTTAGCGAGTACGCCACTTTCTGCTGATACCGAAAACAAACTATTTCGGGCAAACTGATAAGCATCGTTTTGCGCAACCGGGTTATCTGGCTGGCTATTTACAATGATAGTGACAGTCGCTGTTGCACTCGCACCTAAAGAGTCAATGGCTGCGTATTGAAACTGATCTACCCCATTAAAGTTAGCATCAGGTATGTAACTAAAGCTGCCATCAATGCTAAGCAAAAGTTGCCCGTGAGTAGGGGCAACTATAAAGGTGTCGTCTACCGTAAATGTGTCACCGTTAGGATCGATATCATTACTAAGTACCCCATTTTCAGCAGAGACAACAAGCGTATTATCTTCGTTTACGTTATAACTATCGTTATTAGCAACGGGGGCCGAGTTAGTATTGGTGCTTACAATAAATACACTTGCTGTAGCTTCACCGCCTTGGTTATCAATAACTTTATATTGAAAGTTATCTTCACCTTGCATATTTGGTTCGCCTTGGTATTCAAAGCTACCGTCAGCAAATAAGGTTAGCTGTCCGCGCAGCGGCTCATTAACAGGCGCTACATCAACCGTAAGTTCATCTAAATCAACATCGCTATCATTACCTAACAAACCGGGAGCTGAAACAGTTAACGTACCATCACTTGAAATACTATAGGTATTGTTTAGGGCAGTAGGCGCATCATTAATTGGGTTGATAGTTATTGCCACAACCGCGGTGTCGGTTCTGCCTAGCTCGTTAATAATTTGATAGCTAAATGCATCTTCACCATTAAAGTTAAGCGCAGGCTGATAAGTAAAATCACCCGATTCGGTCATAGTTACTGAGCCATGCGAAGGGGCTACTAATACTTGTGTGTTGGCAAGGAGCTGTCCGCTATACGGATTCGTATCGTTTGTTAGTACATTACCTTGAAGGGTAGTATCTTCATCAATTTCAAATATATCGTTGTTGGCTGTTGGGGCAAAAGCAAGTTCTCCGCCTACGGGAGCAATGTTTATTAAGTTAGAAAACCCACTTTCACCGCTACCATCTATGCCTGTTATAAGAGCTTGATAGCTTTTGTTTGTAATGGTGTTTGGTATTGTAAAAAAAGGGTCCGAAATGCTTAAAAATTGTTGGCCATTTTCAAGTTCATCAACATTAGAAGGCGACACACCCGGTTGGGTGGCAATGTATACGTTGTAACGGTTTAGCTCAGTGTTGGCTTGCCAAGTAAGGTTAATACCTTGATCTTCGCGTTGAGCTGTTACTCCCTCAATTTGATGAGGTTGCCAGCTAAATGTAATTGCATCGGCAAGTACTTGGTTTTGGAGTGTATCTGTAATCCATATTTCTAAACGTAAATCTCCGGCACTTACACCATACATAGATGGGCTAAGGCCAATAACAGAACGCTCGTATTCGATACCACAATTAGATGAACAAATAGGTAGGCTTTTATTAACACTTGGCAATACTAAGTTTATTTCGCTAATGCCGTCGGGATCGCGGGCGTTAAGTAAAAATGAAACATTACCCTGTACTGTTTCTGTTTGAGTAAAGCTAATAGTAGCTTGCGAGTTTGCTAGTGCTGAGCCTACAGCGCCGCGACTCGCGGTATTTTCACCTAAAATCTGTATTTGTGTTGTTTTATTACTGGCTAAAACGCCCGCTAAATTTACATAACTTGCAACTGCTGGTGGGTTAACTGTAGATGTAGGCGCCTGCGCTTGAGGTTGTTGCTCATCTGAGCCTCCACAAGCACTTAATGCAAACATCATTGAACCAAGCAAAAGGTGTTTTTTTGCGGTCATTATTTAATACTCCAAAATAAAAGCGGTCTATCCAATGTGTTTACGGTTCTAATATAAAAGAGCCGCTCGCGTTTACATCTGGATTATTAATTTCACTCAACTGAAAGTTACCAATAATGGTATCTAGGTCATTCAAAAACACCGCGTCTATGTCACCTTGTGCTTTATTGTTTCCGTATGAGGCAAACGTAATAGCTAAATCTAGTTTACTCAGATTTATTAAGCCACTGTAGGCCGCATACCAAGTACCGCCGGCATCATTAAAGCTAATTTCGCCATCGGGCACTGTCCCATTGTCAAAATCAACGGCCATAGTCATAGAAAAGTCGGTAACGCCTCCTTCACTTGAAGCCACGCTAAAATCAGAAGCGTTGTAGTTAAAAATACCTTGGCGCTGAGCTATTTGGTCAACTAAAGATGCATTATCTACAGCCTGAAATTGCTGCTCAGAGTATGCATCTGCTGTGCTATCATCTTCTAAAATGGCGCTGTTTGTTGAGGCTGTTTGAGTTTGCTCTGTTTCTTCACTTTCGCTATTGGGCTCAATAGTTGCAACCGTTTGATCAAATACAGCTGCGGCACGTGTTGTTGTAAAAACATCACCAGCCCCTGTTATTTGTGCAAACGAAAATGCTTCATTATCGCCCAGCGACAGCACATTATTATTTGTAAGTGTTAGGTCGATTGCACCATCCCACACGGCTATATATACATCACTACCCACTAACTGCACTTCAAAGTGCGTGCCACGAATACCAATTGACCCCACAGGGGTTTTAACGTCATAAGCACCGCCATTTTTTTTAATAACGCCAGATATAGAACGCAGGCCGCCTTTAAGTAACTCGATAGATGCCGACCCTTGTTGTGTGTTTTTATCAAACTGGTAATTGGCTATATTAAGTTCTGAATTTTCTTTTAAAGAAATTAAACCGCCATCTAACATTGAAAACTGCGCTTTACTTTGGTTGCCAGTCGTTATTCGGTCTATACCAAAAACAGTATCACGACGCTGCAATTGACGTTGCTGGTCTGCCTCATTTGTTGCTAATACAGAGCCACGGGCCAAAATTGTTTTACCCGCTGGCTCACTTGCTTGCGCATAAAAATTTACACAAAGTAAGGCGGTAATGATAGGAAGTATGTGTTTCATAAATACCTTAAATTAAAATGAGTAAGAGGCGCTTAAATTAATGTCTAAACGGTCGTATTCGAACAAAGCAATATTGCTGCTTTTATCCTGATAGTTAGTGGTTAGTTGCAACGCAAAATCACGATTAACTAAGTAGCGAACAGTAGCCGAGAGTATAAGTAGGTTATCGGCACGCTTTTGCAAAAATAAAGGATGATCTTCTTGATAATTAATCCATTGGTAACCAGCAAGTGAAAGTAATTGCCAATTTTTGGCTAATTGAGTGTTGGCTTGGTAGTACACACTGGTGCTTTGGCGACTATTAAACTCTCCCTGAGTTAAGTCAGCATCTTCATTTTTAACATTGACACTAAAGCGGTTAAACCAATGCTGTGTTGAATAACTTACTCCAGTATTAATCGCATAAAATGTATTATCGAGCTTGTCGTCAAATCGGTTGTTTAACTCCCCCCCACTGAGCGCTGCAAAAAGGCTAATACTGTCAGATAACTCAAAATCAGCACCCAAGGTAATAGCCGACTCTGTTCTATAAAGCTCCGAATCAAGCATCAAAGGCGTTGTTGAAACCTGAACTTGCCAATTAATACTTCCAATATCATAATTATATGCAGCACTTAAATGAGCATTAACGCGGTCATACTGACTCAGTTCAGCGAATTTATACCACCCAGCGTTAGCGTTTATAACAACAGCGCTTTGTTGATCAATAGGGTAGGAATATTTACCTGAGTAATTAAGCTTAGCGTAACTATCATCTGTGCTTTTACTTTCAGGTGATAATAAAAATTCACCAATTTCAGGAATTATAATTGTATCTTCTGTAGTGCCTGCATTTACGTTGCCATCAACACCTAACGCAAACTCAATATTTTGAGAGTAAAAATCACCGGCTCGTTTACTGTGTAAATTTGATCTATCTAACAATGCCTTTGCAGAGGCTTTTATGGTGTTTGGCGCTCTTGAAGAGTTAATAAGTATTAATGCTTGCTTTTGTGCAGCAGGAAAGTTTTTTACCGCCATATAAGCGCGAGCTAAAAACAAGCGTGCTTCATACCACTTTGGGTTACTTTCAATAGTGCGCTCAAAAGCAAAAATAGCCTCAGCAGTATGATTTAACTTTAAAGCCGAAACGCCCAACAAAAAATCATAAGTGGGTTCGCCTATATACTGGTTTTGTTCTTGGCTTAGCTGGTAGGCTTGACGATATTTTTTTTCAGAGACTAACTTTTGTACATCGATCAAAAACTGGCTGTAGCTATTACTATTCTGCGCAATAGAACTAAAACTAAGAGCGGTTAAACAGCTATAAAGGAAAAGTTTTAAAATCGGTTTAGTCATGCTTAATTATATATCTTGAAAAGTGTAGATATATTTTACAGTAAAAATAGATTTTGAACAGAAAATAAGCGTTTTATAATAAAAATACACAATGAATTCAATGATATTTAGCTATAAACATAAATAGTAATTAATGGGGAGTAATACAAGGCTCGCAGTACAGAGAGAATATAGTTGGACTAAAAAAAGAATTGTATTTAATGATTGAGTATATATTTTGCAGAAAGATAAGAAGAGAAGAGAAAAATGGGGCGATTGACGGGGCTTGAACCCGCGACAACCGGAATCACAATCCGGGGCTCTACCAACTGAGCTACAACCGCCACTACACACCTTGTTTGGTGTGGCGCGCATAATACATAAAATAATAAACCTTGTGAAGCCTTAAATTAAAAAAAATTAAATTTAAAAATAAAATCTAAAAATTCACTCTCGTACAGCGAAAGTTCAGGAATGCTTGTTCAAGCTGTTCGCGATTAAAAACTATAAACAATACGCCATATATATAGTATGAATTCATTAATAAATGAGAACAAATTGTAAATTAATGTATAATGCTAACCGGAAAAACACTAATCAAAAACATTTGGAGTAAACATGGATTCAGTACTTAATTGGCTTAATGATAACTCAGGCTTAATTTTACACTATAGTATTCAAGCAGTTGTTGCGCTTATTATCTTTTTAATAGGTAGTAGGGTTTCTAAGTTTTGTTCTAACTTAACAGAAAAAGGGTTTGCAAAAAAACAGGTAGACAAAGCGGTTGGCTCTTTTGTAGCAAGCATAGTTTATACCCTTGTGTTTGCATTAACAGTACTAATGGCGCTTTCGCAAATTGGCATTGAAACAACCTCATTTATTGCAATTTTAGGTGCGGCTGGTTTAGCTGTTGGTTTAGCGCTGCAAGGTTCATTGTCTAACTTTGCATCTGGCGTGCTTATTATTTTACTTCGCCCGTTTAAATCGGGTGATTTTGTTGAAGCTGGCGGTAAAATGGGTACGGTTAAGAAAATCGAGATTTTTTCAACTGAACTTCGCACACCAGATAATAAAGTAATCATTGTTCCTAACTCTCAAATTATGTCGGGCGCTATTACTAACTTCTCAAGAGAATCAACTCGTCGTATCGATTTAGTTATTGGTGTTGGTTACGATGCTGATTTACGCCAAGCAAAAGAAGTATTAAAATCAGTACTTGATGCAGAGACTCGTTTACTAACAGACCCTGCTTATACAGTAGCTGTTAATGAGCTAGGCGACTCAAGTGTTAACTTTGTAGTGCGTCCTTGGGTTAATGCTGCTGACTACTGGCCTACATATTTTTCATTAATGGAAAATATTAAAATTGCATTAGACGACGCAAATATTTCAATTCCATTTCCGCAAATGGATGTTCATTTACACAAGCAAGACTAATTTTTAGTATTAAATAGGTTATTTTTAATGAAATTAAAGCTTTTATCAGTGTTAGTTGCAGCATCTGCTGCGACTAACGCTTTCGCTGAAGATGCAGAGCAAAAAACGTGGGAAGTTACCAGTGAGCTTGGTGCTATTGTTACTAGTGGTAACACTGAAACAACAACGCTTAAAGGTGGTATTAAAGTACAACACAATCTTGAAAGCTGGAACAACGAATACAAGCTTGATGGTATCTACAAAGAAGATGAAGTTGACGATGCAAACGGTAACAAAGTTACTCAACGCACAAACGAAAAGTACTCAATTTCAGCCCAAGGTAACTATAAATTAAATGAAGAGCATTCTCATTTATTCATTTATGGTTCACACGTTTCAGACTACTTTGGTGCATACCGAAGCGAATCTGTAATCTCAGCGGGTTATGGCTTACGTTTATTAAATGAAAAAACAATGTGGTTAAGCGCAGAGATTGGTCCGGGTTACAAATACTTTGAATACCCAGATGACAGCACTGAAGTAGATGAAAATGGTAATCCACTTGCCGGTGAGTTTGAAGGTGAAGTGATTGCCCTTGGTAAATTAGACTACAACTGGCAAATCTCAGACAATGCGCGTTTTACTCAGCTAGTTGCCGTTGAATACGGTGACACAAATACTAAAACACGTTCAGAAACTGCATTGCTTGCTAAAATTAATGGTTCTCTACAAATGAAAGTGGCTTTTAACGTAACCAACAACTCAGACGTTGCTGATGACAAAGAAAGCACAGACACAGAGATGTCATTCACACTAGTTTACAGTTTTTAACCAAAACCACTAAATTAGTGACACTAAAATGACAAAAGGGGCGAAAGTCCCTTTTTTATTTGCCTAAGATTAATGTATTATAGCCACCAATTTTGGTTGTAGACCTAGGGATATACCTACTCGTGAAAGTTTTTACACAATTATTAAGTGCTTTTGTTCTTTTATTTAGCATTAACGCAATGGCTTTTACGCCGACAGCGTCGCAGTTAGAGCAATTTAAAAAACTACCTAAATCACAGCAAGAGGCATTAGCCAAGCAGTATGGCGTAGACCTTTCTACAATCACAGGGTCAAACCAGTCAAGTAATCAAACACAAACCGATCAGCCAACGATTGGTGAACGTTCGGAGCCACAACGAGAAGAGCTTAGCGACGACGAGCGCTTCAATCCCAAAAAAGATGAATTAAAACCATTCGGGTATTCACTGTTTGCCGGCGAACCAACCACGTTTATGCCAAACGAAAGTGCGGCTGTTCCTGATACTTATTTAGTGGGCCCTGGGGATCAGTTAAACATTAACTTTTATGGTAAAGAAAGTGAGAGCTTTGATGTTACAGTAGACCGTGAAGGCAGAATTAGCATTCCCGATTTAACACCAGTTCAAGTTGCAGGTTTAACGTTTGCAGAAGTGAAAGCGCTTATTAATGCAAAAGTAGAGCAAGAAGTTATAGGCGTAAAAGCGTTTGTATCGCTCGGGCAGTTACGCAGCATGCGTATTTTAGTATTAGGTGAGGCTTACAAACCAGGTAGCTACAGTGTTTCGTCTTTAACCACCGTATCGCATGCATTGTTTGTCAGTGGTGGGGTATCTGACATTGCTTCTCTTCGTAATATTCAGGTTAAGCGTGCTGGTAAAGTGGTTAGTAATTTCGATTTATACGATTTACTCATCAAAGGCGACAGCAGTAAAGATATAGTGTTAAAACCAGGGGATGTTGTATTTGTACCTTCGGTTGGTGCGCAAGTAACCGTTGATGGGTTGGTAAAACGCCCTGCTATTTTTGAGCTTAAACAAGGTGAATCGGCTAAACAACTTTTGAATATGGCCGGTGGATTAAAGCCAGAGGCTTATGCTAAAAACGTGGTTGTTGAGCGTTTTAATAATCAGCGTAAAGAAATACTCTCTGTTGATTTTAGCAAAAGTAACATTAACTATATTCCAAAAGATGGCGACCGAATTCGTTTTAATTCGGTAAGTTCACAATACGAAAATTCAATCAGCCTAATTGGTGCAGTTGCACGCCCAGGCAGCTATCAGTGGTATCAAGGTAAACGTATTTCAGACGTACTTAAGTCTGTGCGCGGCGATTTACTCCCGCAGGCAGATTTAAGCTACGGCTTATTAATTCGTGAAACAAACATTAATGGTGATATAGAAGCGCACCAATTTGACGTAGCGCAAGCGATTATTAAAAACGCTGACAATAACCTAGCGCTTAAAGCGAATGACAAAATCATCGTATTCAGCCGCTTTGAAGAAAAAGAAATAGAAAAAACAGCGCTTGAAAACATGGCGCTAAGCCAAGAGCAACAAGAGCAACAACTTAAAGCTGAGCAATGGCATAAGTTTAAGCAAAAAGAGTTTGAAAAATACATTGGTATAGATCAAGAAGAAAAAACCATTACTGAAAGTGGGCAGGCGCTTACAATTGCTGATATTTCAAAACGTAAAGCTAATGAACAAGCGCAAGAGTTAAAAGCTGAAGACTATGCCTTTTTTAGTCGACATAACTTACTCCTTCCTATTATCGAAAAGTTAAAACAGCAAGCATCAATAGCGCAAGCTATGCAGCTAGTTGAAATTAACGGTAACGTAACTTACCCAGGTATTTACCCGCTGACCGTAAGCGGCGAAGTAGCCGACCTAGTAACGGCAGCAGGTGGCTTATTAGAATCGGCTTATACTAAACAAGCTGAAATTACGCGCATTGTTTTAGGTGATGCCTCTCAGGTAGAACATGTACGATTTGATCTTGAAAGTGCTCTAAAAGGTGAATCACAAAACAATATTAGCCTTCGTAGTAAAGACAGCATTAACATTTTCTCGATTCCTAACTGGCAAGAAAATGTAAAAGTAGAGCTAAAAGGCGAACTGAAATTCCCGGGTACATACACCATTCGACGTGGTGAAACGCTTACTGATTTACTTAAGCGTGCGGGCGGTTTTTCTGAGTTTGCAGAACAAAATGCAGCAATATTTACCCGTGTTTCTATAAAAGAGCAAGAGCAACAACAACTAGCCCGCTTATCAACCGAGTTACGCCGCGATATTGCTTCTAAAAGCTTCCAAAATTCAGTAAGTGGTAACACTCTTTCATACGATGAGATGGATAAGCTACTAACCGATTTAGCCAGTGTTGAAGCGGTAGGGCGTTTAGTTATTGATTTACCCTTAATAGTAAATAACCAACAAAACTTAGTACTTCAAAATGGCGACACGTTATACGTACCAAGTAAACGTGACTCTATAAGCATTATTGGTGAGGTTAACTACTCTACATCGCACCTTTATAAAGCCGGTGTAAGTGTAGATGATTACATTGACCTAAGCGGCGGCCTTAAAGAACGAGCAGCAGAAGATCGCATCTACATTATTAAAGCCAACGGCTCTGTTGAAATCCCAAATACAGGAGGCTGGTTCGCGGCTAATAATGCAAACCAGTTAGAGCCAGGCGATACAATAGTGGTCCCCATGGATGCAGGACATATGGATAAATTAACGCTGTGGAGCACAGCTACCCAGATTCTTTATCAACTGGGTGTGGCGGTTGCTGCGATTGGGAGCCTATAAATGGAAAATATTAATACTCTACCTGATCAAGACTTTGACCTAAAAAAGTTATATTTGACAATAATTAAAGGCAAAGTTCTGATTTCTATATCAGTGCTAACCTTCGTTATTGCGGCTATTTTGTTATCTTTAACCATGGCAAACATATATAAATCTGAAGTTTTATTAATGCCAGCTCAAAATGACGATAGCAGCTCTTTTGCTGGTTTAAGCTCTCAACTTGGAGGTCTTGCTTCTATAGCTGGTGTTGAACTAGGTGGCGGGGGACAAGATAAAACTGTCTATGCTACGGAGGTAATGAAAAGTAGAGAGTTTATAAATGAATTTGTTGCTGAAAATAATCTAAAGCCATTAATTATGGCAAGTTCAGGCTGGGAACTAGAAACCAATACTGTCTTGTATGACGAGGATATTTATAATATTAAAAGCAACACTTGGACTAGAAAATACGATGGTCTTTACAAGGCGGAACCATCGGATTTAGAAGTTCACAAAAAATTTCTGAAAGACAATTTTTCAATATCTAAAGACGACAATACTGGCTTGATAAGAGTAATCATGAGGCATTATTCTCCGTATAAAGCTAAAGAAATATTGGACAAATTAGTAGAAAAGATAAATAAAAAAATAAAGAAAAAAGAAATACAAGAGGCTGATTTAAATATTTCCTATTTGTATAAAACATTAGATAAAACAAATGTAGAGGGATTAAAGTCAGTTTTATACGCATTAATTGAAAAAGAGCAAAGATCAAAAATGCTTATAAGTACTAAAAGTGAATATATCTTCAAGACTGTAGATCAATCTTATGTAGAGCAAGAGCCAGTATCTCCAAATCGTATAGCTGTGGTTTTAGCTGGCTTTATACTAGGCTTAATTTTTGGAGTTGTAGCCTCATTAATCAGGTATAGGTCTAAGGACCTAGAGTAATGTCTCGTCAACAGTTTTTATTACTTCTTTTAATTTCAAAGTTGTTTTGTGGATTAATTGCTTGGTATGTAATTGGCAGTATAACAAAGCTTGGTGATACTCAAGACTACCTATCAGGCTTTTACCTGAATAGAAATAACCCTTTGTCTACAGCATACCTAATGTCTTTGACGGGAAGTATTTTTAGTAAGATTGTTGGTTATAACTTTTTAGCTAATTTACCTCTACTGTTATTGTCTTGGTTTTCTTTGGTTATAGTAACTAAAGATCTATGTATGAAAAAAGTGCATTGGCTTTTTCTGTTTTTATTGTTTTTATCTCCATCTTATCAAATTTGGACTTCAATCCATTCTAAAGAAGCAATCATTAATTTCTTTTTTAGTCTTTACTTGATGGCAATAATTAAAAGCTGGCTAGGTAAACGTATTTCAAAAAAGGTACTTCTTTTAGCTTTTACAGGGTTTTTCTTAGTTATTTTCTTTAAACCCTTATATGCTCCAAGCCTGCTATGGCTAGCTTTTTTTACAGCATTCATAGCAAAAAGGAAGAAAATAGTAATGTCGTCAATGATCACAACTTTATTTGCAATAGTTTGTTCAATTTTACTTGTTCTTCTAGCTTACAAATTATTAGATCCCGTTATTAAAGTTTTTCACTTACATTTTTCTGCGGATGGTGATTTTTCAAGACCAAGTCATAAATGGGATAGTGTCTCAGATATGTTGTATAAAATACCAGCGGGTATGATTGTTGCTTTTGTTGGGCCTAAGCTTTCTGAAGCCTTAAAAGTAAAAATGATGCTGCCATTTTTTATAGAAGGCATATTAACTCTATCCATCATACTCATCTTGTTATTCAATTCTACTATAAAAAATAGTCGAATTTTCTTTTTAAGATTTTTTATGTTGTTAGGGTTTATTACCTTGCTATTTATTGGCCATTATCCGCAAGGCTATTTTAATCCTGGAAGTGCAATAAGATATAAAGAAGCTTTTTACCCTGCTATTTTAGTGGTCTTATTTTACTTTAGTTTTGATAATAGACTTAAAATTAAAAGTTAATTTCAATCTAATTATATAACCTAAAAAGGATTAAATGTGTCCTATGCGACATAAATTCATAATCAATACGTTGTCATTGTTATCTATCAAAGGTGTCGATTTTTTAGTTCCGTTAATCGTATTTCCTATTTTAATAAATAAACTCGGTTTTTCAGAATTTGGATTTATCTCTTTAGGCTTTGCCTTTTCAATGTACTTTATTGCAATTTTTCAATATGGAAATAATTTAGTAGCTGTTAAGTATATAGCATCAGAAATAAATAAAGCAAAGCATTCAAGCTATGTGATAAATGTTTTATGTTCTCAAGTTATTCTTTTTTTTGTATCGTTTATCTTAGTTTATTTATCTACTTTGAACGAAGCTTTACATGAATATAATAAGCTATTTTTACTTTCTGTGAGCTATGCTCTAGCAGAAGCTTTAATACCGACTTGGTTATACCAAGGGAAAGAGAAAATGAAAGCTTTAGGTGGTGTAGGTGTTATATCTAAACTTTGCTTACTCGCATACTTGAGCTTTTTAATGCCCGAAAGCTCAAGCTATATAGAGGTATTTTTAGCTTTTATCATATCATCACTTTTTAGTGCCTTATTTCTATTTTATTATGGCTATAAAAGCTCTTGGTATAATTTTAAATTACCATCATTATCTGGGATTTTTAATTATTACAAGAATGGTGTGCAAGCATTTGTTGTTCAATTTACACCTACACTTTACACAAGCAGCATCGTTCTTGTTCTTGGTTTTTATACAACAAATGAAATCGTAGGGATCTTTTCTGCGGCTCAAAAATTTGTAAATATTTCTCTTTCATTTCTTCTTATTATTTTTAATGTTGCCTATCCATACTTAATTAAAAATAGGGATAAAGAAAACTTTTTCTCGTATCGCTATATAGTGCTATCAGCTCTATTATGTATTGGTAGTGTTTTAGTTTTACCTTATTTAACACGGTTAATAATCAATGAGAGTGTTGAAGAGATAAATTTCAACATTGCATTTTTAGCACCGATGATCTTATTTTTTGGAATCAGAGTTGCGTATGGTCAATTGCATTGTTATTTAAACAGAAAAGAAAAACAATATAGTTATATCGTAACGATAGGTAGTTTAACTGGACTCTTCTGTAGTGTTTTTATTATTAAGGAATATGGCTCAAATGGTGCCATAATTTTGATGAATTTAGTTAATTTTATTATGGCTTCTTTAGTAATATTTTATAAGTTTCAGCGAAAGGAAAATATATGAAAATAGCATTATTAGGTGATATTGCTTTATTTGGAAGATATTGTGTCAATAATAAAAGCGATGTACTAGATGCTTTATCAGGGTTAAAAAATTCCTTATCAGAGTTTGATCTCATAGTTGCTAACTTAGAAGCGCCGCTTACAAGCAATAAGAAAAGAGCTGGCTCTAAGTCGGCTTATATTAGGTCTGAAATTAATAATATTGAAGTTCTGAAGTATCTAGGCGTTAATGCAGTCTCGCTTGCGAATAACCATATTTTTGATTTTGGTTTAAAAGGACTTCAAGAGACCCTCATGACCCTTAAAGAAAATAACATCGATTATTATGGAGTTGACTCTAAGAGTTTAAATTTAAACATTCGAGGGGAAAAAATAGCATTGCATGGATATTGCTCATATATTACAGATCCTTCATACGCTAGTTATAAAGATAGGTTTTCAAGCAATGATGGGCTCAATTTATTAGAATATGATGACGTACTTTCCTCATTAAAAAAAGCTGACGAAGAAGGTTATTTTAATATAATAAGTGCCCACTCTGGTATTGAGAACGTAAGTATACCAAGCGTTGAAGATATTATGTTTGCACGCAAGTTAGCTAATGAATTTAACTATGTATACCATGGTCATCATCCTCATGTAATTCAAGGTCTCGAAAAGCACAACAATAGCTTAATTTCATATAGCCAAGGGAACTGTTTATTTGACGATATTTACGACCATAGAACGGGCAGTCTTTTAGTTGAACAAGCATTTATAAACGCTTGCTCTTTTATTCTATCTATAGATATAAAAAATAAACAACTAAGTGCTTTTAAAGAAATTCCTTTTTCATTATACAAAGGTGATTTTGTTTTAAATTGTATAGAAGCCAAAAAAGTCATAGCAGAAAGATCCGAGTTACTTAAGCTTGATTTTAGTGAATTACAAAATTTAAGAACATCAGAAATTAAAAACATGAAAACTAAAAGGTCAGCCAGAAGAGATTTTAAGTGGTTTAAAAGTAGGTTAAGGCCAAGTACATTTTTTAGGGTTTTCAATAATAAATTAAACGCTTATTTCTATTCTTATAAGTATAAGAATTATATAAAAAAGTAATTATTTTAATGTATATATAATTTTCTTCTTTACAAATACGTAAGGTTAGACAGTCATAAATTTTATAGTGTACTTATAATTTTATAACTTGGTTACTGTTTTTAGTGAAATATTATTTATTACACTATTTTTATTTTTAAAGTCAAAGGTATTAATATGGCAAGCTTACAATATAGGCTTTTTTCTGGCGTTGTATCAATATTACCAATTAAGGTAAGAATGCAACTATTATTCTTTAGGCGTTTTAAGCAATTTTGTAATTTTTCAAAACCGATAAAATTTAATGAAAAACTACAAGTAAAAAAAATTAATGATAGAGATCCTTTATTACCTATCGCTGCAGATAAAATCGAGTCAAAGAGATATGTAAAAGAAATAATTAATAACATTTATATACCAAAAACGTTATGGGAAGCGAGTTCACCAGAGGGTATTGATTCGTTAGATTACAAACAATTACCTGATAATTACGTATTTAAAGCAAATCATACTAGCCAGACCATTGAAATTATAAAAAATGGTAGCCATCTTTCAAAAGCAAAAATGAAGTCATTGAGTGAAAACTGGTTAAAACATGATCAGGCGTCTGCGTTAGGTGAATGGGCATATCAAAACATTACTAGGAAAGTCTTTATTGAAGAATTTTTAGACTTTGAAGGAAAGGAGCCCGATGATTATAAGTTTTTTGTTTATCATGGAAAGGTTCACTTTATTCAGCTTGATTCAGACCGATTTATCGATCATAAACGAAATATGTTTGATAAAAATTGGCAAGAGCTAGACTTTGACTTTTCTTACTTGCGTAAATCGCCACCGCCTAAACAACCTGAGTTTTTACAAGACATGATAATTGCAGCTGAAAAACTAGGTGAAGCTTTTGATTTTATTCGTGTGGATTTTTACTGGTATAAAAACCAAGTCACATTTGGCGAGCTAACTGTATACCCTGGAGCTGGTTTCGAGAAATTCCCTGACGAAAAATGGGATATTGAATTTGGTAAACCATGGAAATTGAAAACGTTATAAAGGTAAGCTAATGAAGTTATTGTTGATTATTAATGTAGATTGGTTTTTTGTTTCGCACCGCTTACCAATTGCAGTAGAAGCCCTAAAAAGTGGTTACGATGTAACTATAGCTTGTCATTTTACAAAGCATAAACAAGAGCTTATAAATATGGGGTTTAACGTTGTTGAACTGCCATTTAGTAGAAGCGGTGGCAGTATTAGTAATGAGTTGAGAACATTAAAAGCAGTACGAAAATTAATAGCTTCAGAACAGCCTTCAGTCATTCATGCAGTAACAATAAAGCCTGTTTTATATGTAGGTCTAGTACTAAAAACGTTTAAGAAAAAAATACCGTTTGTAGCGGCTATATCAGGCTTAGGTTATGTATTTACAGCAAATACTTTTAGAGCAAAGCTGACTAAGTTTATAGCTTCAATAGTTTATAAAGTTGCACTTGCGCATCAAAATAAAATGGTTATTTTTCAAAATAGGTCGGATGAAAAAATACTTACCGAAGTTGCTAGTCTAAAGTCTAACGATAAGGTGCTTATTAAGGGTTCTGGTGCCGATTTATCAGTATATAACCATACTTCGGAAATAAAACGCCCACATATTAAGATTGCGATGGCTTGTCGTTTACTACGAGAAAAAGGTGTTTATCAATATATAGAAGCCGCCAAGATAGTTAAGGGGCAGTTTCCTAATACAGAGCTTTTACTTATAGGTACTCCCGATTTAGAAAACCCTAATACAGTAAAGCAATCTGAAATAGATATATGGGTTGAAGAAGGTGTTATTGATTACTTAGGGCATCGCAACGACATACCGGCTATTTTTTCAGATGTAAATATCGTTACTCTCCCTTCCTTTTATGGTGAGGGCGTACCAAAAGTATTAATTGAAGCGGCAGCATGCGGTAGAGCTATTGTAACAACTACAAATCCAGGTTGTAGTGATGCCATAATTAATAACGTAACAGGGCTAGCCGTTCCACCTATGGATGGACTTTCACTTGCTGATGCGTTTATACAACTAATCAATAACACAGAGCAACGTAGAATAATGGGTGTTAAAGCCAGAGCATTTGCAGAAAAAGAGTTTGATGTTAAAGCTGTCGTAGATACTCACATCAAAATATATAAAGGATTGCTGGATAATAAACTATGATCGCTATTACTGGTTATAGTGGCTTTGTTGGCACAGAGCTACTAAAAAAAATAAATACCGAAGAGTGTGTGTTATTAGGGCGCAAGCCAATTATGGGTAGCTACAAACATCAATTTTTTGATCTTAGTAACCCAGTTCAAAATGTAGATTTAAGTAGAGTTAAAGTACTTATACACTGCGCCGCCCGTGTACACATAATGAATGATAATTCAGCAAACCCAATAGATGAATTTAGGGCTGTAAATACAAAAGGAACCTTAAATTTAGCGACTCAAGCTGCTCAAGCTGGTGTTAAACGTTTTATATTTATAAGTACTATCAAAGTAAATGGTGAAAGTACAACAGGCCGAGCTCCTTTTAACGAGCAAGAAAACGTCCCAGAAGATCCATACGGGGTTTCTAAAGCAGAAGCAGAGCAACAATTGCTAGTTTTAGGGAAACAAACAGGTATGGAAATAGTAATTATAAGGCCTCCTTTAGTATATGGGAAAGGGGTAAAAGCTAACTTTGCATCTCTGATGAGGTTAGTAAACAAAGGTTTACCTCTACCTTTTAGATCAATAAACAAAAATAAGAGAAGCTTAGTATCTGTATATAATTTAGTTGATCTTATAAAAGTGTGTGTTGAGCACCCAAATGCGGCTAATCAAGTGTTTTTAGTAAGTGATGATGATGACCTTTCTACTGCCGAAATGGTACAATTGATGGCTAAGGTACAAGGTAAGTCAAACTTGGCGCTCCCAGTACCGCCAGCACTATTTTCAATTTCTGGTGCAATGTTAGGCAAAAAACAGGTAGTCGATAGATTAATTGGGTCGCTACAAGTAGATATCAGTCACACAAAAAATACACTTAATTGGTCACCTCCATATTCAGTTGAAGATGGTTTTAAGTTATCAGCAAAAATTAAATAGGTTAGTTAATGATTCGTACACTCGACATTTTGTTCTCATTAGTGGGTTTAATACTTACTATGCCATTTTTAATAGCTCTATACATAATTGGCTTATTTGATACAGGGTCGCCTATTTTTAAACAAGAGCGCGTTGGTCGCAATAAAAAACCATTTACCTTGGTCAAGTTTAGAACAATGACTGTTGATACAGCCTCGGTAGCAAGCCACTTAGCAAGTACTGCATCTATTACACCGTTTGGTGGCTTTTTACGTAAAACAAAGTTAGACGAACTACCGCAGCTTTGGAATGTACTTAAAGGTGAAATGAGTTTAGTTGGGCCTCGCCCAGGACTATTTAATCAGCAAGAACTTACTCAGGCTCGTGAAGCAAAGAATATATACAATGTTCGCCCGGGTATTACAGGGTTGGCTCAAGTAAATGAGATTGATATGTCTACACCTGAGTTACTGGCTCAAACAGATGAAAAAATGATAACCACGCTAAATCTTAAAAATTACTTTACATACATACTGCAAACAGTAACAGGGAGTGGTAGTGGCGATAGGGTAAAATAGCCAAATTTTATACACAAATTTACAAAAAATAACCAAATACATAAAGACTATATAAAATATTACCTATAGTCTTTATTTATTAAGTGCATTGGTTGTTCATGTTGTAGTAAAATTGTAACCAATAGAATAGCAATGTGATTGCTGACTTCAGGGAAATGTATTGTGTTTTTAAAGTTTTTAGTTAGTTTACCGCGCCCTCAAAAAAGAATTATTTCTCTCCTTATCGACAGCGTTTTTATAATAATCGCTTTTTGGCTTGCTTTTCTACTTAGGCTAGACAGCACCGTTGTTTTAAAAAATATACATACCTGGTTATTACTAGCCACACTACTACCACTTAGTTTATTTAGTTTTGTAAAGCTAGGATTATACAGAGCTGTTTTACGTTATTTGAATACACAAGCTATGTGGGCTATTGCCGCTGGCGTGGTGCTATCTACATTATATTTAACGGTTTTGTCTTTCTTTTTAAGTGCGGCTGTTCCACGTACCGTACCATTTATATACGCTAGTTTTTGCATTTTATTTGTTGGTGGATCAAGGTTAACAGTGCGCGCCATTGTCGGGCAAATCACTATGCGCCGCAAAGAAGGGGTTATTATATATGGCGCAGGCTCTGCAGGTCGGCAATTAGCGACTGCGCTTGCTAGTGGGCCAGAATACTCACCTGTTGCATTTATAGATGATGATCCTAAAAAACACTTATCATTAATACAAGGTGCCTGCGTGTATTCACCTTCACAGATAGCTGAAGTTGCTGAGCAAAAATCTGTTAACAAAATTTTACTTGCTCTACCAAGCACCTCCCGAAGTCGTCGAAAAGAAGTCCTTAACTCTATTGAAAAGTACAAGTTACAAGTAATGACCATACCAGGAATGGCCGATATAGTGTCGGGCACTACAAGCGTTGATGCAATTAAGGATGTAGAAATTGATGACTTACTTGGAAGAGAGTCAGTTAAACCAAGACAAGATTTAATGTCATCAAATATCACAAATAAAGCCGTTATGGTTACTGGCGCCGGTGGTTCAATAGGCTCAGAGCTATGTAGGCAAATAATAAAAAATAATCCAACAAAAATTGTGTTGTTTGAGCTTTCAGAGTTTGCTTTATACGCTATAGAAAAAGAACTTTCAGAATATTGCTCTGCAAATAATCTAAATATTGAAGTTTTACCAATACTCGGCTCTATACAAAATAAAAAGCTTGTTGAATCAACATTTTCAACTTTTAGTATTCAAACTGTTTACCATGCCGCAGCTTATAAACATGTTCCACTGGTAGAACATAACGTAGTTGAAGGTGTTCGCAACAATGTTTACGGAACCTATAACGTGGCAACCGCAGCCATTTTTACCAATGTAGAAACATTTGTTTTAGTGTCTACTGATAAGGCTGTTCGCCCAACAAATATAATGGGTACAACTAAGCGTATGGCCGAATTGGTGCTGCAAGGCCTTTCGGAAGTGCAAAATACAACACGTTTTACCATGGTTAGATTTGGTAATGTATTGGGTTCTTCAGGCTCTGTTGTGCCGCTTTTCAGAAAACAAATAAAAGCGGGTGGTCCAATAACATTAACCCATCAAGACATAACGCGATATTTTATGACCATACCAGAGGCCGCTCAACTTGTTATACAAGCGGGGGCTATGGGAGTAGGTGGCGACGTTTTTGTGCTTGATATGGGAGAGCCTGTAAAAATTAAAGACCTTGCAACAAAAATGGTGCACTTGTCTGGGTTAGAAGTTAAACATGAAAAACGACCTAATGGCGATATAGAAATTAAATGTACTGGCTTGCGCCCTGGTGAAAAGTTATACGAAGAGCTGTTGATTGGCGATAACGTGACAGGAACAGATCACCCCAGAATACTCAGTGCCCACGAAATAAAAATGCCATGGGCTGAATTAGATACATTTTTAGCTAACCTAAAAATTGCATGTGACGAGTCTGACCATCCTCAAATTCGTAAGTTACTTTTACAAGCGCCCACAGCTTTTTCTCCTACGGATGGTATTTGCGATCTTAATTGGAAAGAAAAACAAACAAGCCAATCAAATGTAACCGTTTTGCCTAATATAAGCAGTTCTTGAGTCGCTTTTATAACAAACGATTGTAGGTGTTTTAAATCTTAACCATCCGCGTGAGTAAGCTTATGCCTACAAAGGTACCCCAAACCACTAATACTAAGGTTTAACACCACGTAGGCGCCTTGCTTGCTGGCGCGTTAAAAGAATAGCCTTACATTTAATAATTCGCATGAGCAAGTTTATGCCTACAAAGGTATCTCAAACCACTAATACTAAGATTTAACACCACGTAGGCGCCTTGCTTGCTGGCGCATTAAAATCTATAAATAAACACAATCCCAATACGGATATTTGCTTATGTTGTCTACTAACTTTGCGCGTAAAGGGTTTGCTACTATATACCTAGCTTGAGCTATTAAGTCCCTTTCATCTCTTACTTGGTGATCATAGTAATTTGATTGCCATATTTTTCCGTCTGTACTATTTTGTTTATTAAGATTATGAGTTGTAATATTTTTAAACTTTCTAACTACACCTGATAGGTTCGCAGTACCACTAAGCTGGAAGAACCAATGAACATGATCAGGCATAACTACGTAACAAATAGTGTTTATTGAATTACTTTTAGAAAATAAAAACAGTTCTTTAGTGATTAGACGTGCATTTACGTAGTTAGAAAATAATGGCTT
>NZ_LODI01000016.1:50207-64593 GCF_001468485.1 Pseudoalteromonas sp. H71 | reverse complement strand
CTAATGCCAGTCAGTTAAGCTGACTGGTATTTTTCTTTTTTGTGGGGTATTTGCTTGGTTTGGGTTTGACCCTCCGAGGGTAGAACCTGTCTTCCCGCCTCGTCGGAAGCTCGTAATAAGTTAGCTGATTGATGAGGTTTTCATACAGCACAGGGAGTTTTCCTGAGCTTGTAAGTCCCGTTGTAAGTAAGAAGGCCACAACCGCGCTTGAGCACCCGCTGAAGCTTAGCTGATTTGGCCAGATACCTTTACGTGTAGCCGCTTCGGTCATAGCCACTCTTATCAAGTTGTAAGCAAGCAGTAACCCCCATAATTCTTGCTCAACCATGTCTTGGCGTTTGCTTCTAAGCGTGTATTCACTGTTCAGTAGCGTCTGTTTCATTTCACGATACCCTAACTCAATTTCCCAGCGGTGGCTGTATAAGTCTACAATTTCGTCACTGGGGTAACGCATTACATCGGTAAGCGATGTAAGAATTCGGCACTCTTTCCCTTTAACTTTTTTCGTAATTAGTCGCGCCTCAATCTCGTCCGGCAGCTCGGGGAACTTCTTTCTCGCTTGTGGAGTGGCTCTCAGCCTTACCTGTTTATCTACACGGCTATAACTTTTTATTACATCAAATTGGAGTCCTTTTCTTGCCGGTATCATCCAGTGTCTTTCCTCTCCCGCTTTTTGCCATTGATGCAGCAAGCCTAAGGAATAAAAACCACGGTCAAACAGGGTCAGTGAATGATTCGGCGTATCATTAATTAGCTGCTCTGCTAGCACCATTTCATTCGATTTGTATTTATCAAACGCACTATTAATGAGTTGGTGGCTTGTCAGCTCCATTTGGCACACCATGCGGATTTGAGGAAATGCCGTATCGCCATACTGAGTACTACCAGAGCCATACTTTTCACGGTTTTGAGCGGTATCAGCCGTTCTCCACACAACCCCATCGACACCGAGCAAATTTAGTCCATTCCATGTTTCGAATTTATTTTGTTGATACCAATGCTTAGCCATCTTCTTAAAGGATTTTTCGACAGCTTCGGTTCCTAGGCGCTGTCGCGCCTGAACCATCGCACTGGGTGCAACAAGCGGTGTTTTACCTGGTAGTGCAATATCCATCTTAGTCGCAATATTCCACACTGACTCTTGCCTAAAAAGACTCATCCCCATGACACACCACATCACAGATTCAAGAGGTAAGCGACGCTTTCTGACGGTGGCGACTCCCGCTTCAACAAAAGCCTCATCAATAATAGATGGCTGTAGAAATGACGAGAGCTTTTCAAACGAATGAAATTGGGTACTGGCATTAAATGCGGTGTCTAAAGCTGTTTTAATATTCATAAAAAAATCCGATGGCAAATGCTCATCGGATTCTTACATCTATAAAAGATCGGTCAACCGATCATTAAAATATTTCTTAACTGATCGGCATTAGGTGTATTTCACCCCTTTTATTTTACAACCACCTAATCCAACTCATTCCAAGCAATCTTTAAACACTTATCCATGCTACTAGTCGCATAACATTGAATTTAAAATAGGCATTGCTCACAATGGCTAAAATTTCAAGGAGAAGCCTAATGAGCACAATCGGTATTGGCACACAAACCCCAGAACAAGCATTAGCCAGCTTAAATAATATGACCCAATCGTTAACGCCTATTCAGGCTGACGAACACCTTGAACGTATAGCAAAAGCACAAGCTTATATGGCGGCTAACAACATCGATGCCATATACTTAAATGCAGGCACTAACCTGACCTACTTTACAGGCATGAAGTGGTACGCAAGCGAGCGAATGGTTGGCGCAATACTACCTGCGATTGGTGAAGTACAATACATAGCCCCGTATTTTGAAATTGGTACCCTTAATGGCTTTAAAGTGGTTGAAGGACCAATACACGGCTGGCAAGAGCACGAAAATCCTTATGCGCTATTTGTTAGCGTATTGAAGCAACTCAATATTAGTAACGACGCCACCATTGGCATTGATGAAAGTGCGCAGTTTTTTATATTCGATGGTATTAACAAAGCACAAAAAAGCTTAAATATAATTAATGCACAAAGCGTTACTGCACATTGTAGAATGCATAAATCAGTAAACGAATTAGCGCTTATGCAATGTGCAATGGACATGACCTTAGCCGTTCACCAAGCCACTGCGAGTATGCTTTACGAAGGTATTACCACCACAGAAGTAGAAGCCTTTATTAAAAAAGCGCATCAAAAGGTAGGCGCACCAGGTAACTATTTTTGCATTGTATTGTTTGGTGTTGCGACGTCATTTCCACATGGTGTTAAAGATGCGCAAGTACTTAAAAAAGGCGATATGGTATTAATAGATACCGGCTGCAAAGTACACGATTACCTTTCAGACATAACCCGCACGTATGTATTTGGTGAACCAACACCACGCCAACGCATGTTTTGGGATCATGAAAAAGCAGCGCAACTCGCCGCATTTAACGCCGCGAGTATTGGTGCTACCTGCGAAGATGTTGACGCAAGTGCTCGTCACTATTTAGCAGCACAAGGATTAGGGCCACAGTATCAAACACCCGGCTGCCCGCATCGTACGGGCCATGGAATTGGCTTAGATATTCACGAATGGCCCTACTTAGTAGGTGGAAATAAAACTCCACTTGCATCGGGCATGTGTTTTAGTAACGAGCCAATGCTAGTAATACCCGATGAGTTTGGGGTGCGTTTAGAGGATCACTTTTATATGACCGACAGCGGCCCACATTGGTTTACACAACCAAGTTATAGTATCGACGACCCGTTTGGGCTTAACGCTTAAACCCTTTATAAAGAGCAGCAATTAGCTGCTCTTTTTAGTTTAAGGATTGATAATGCATACTTCATCCCAATATCCCTTTTATACCAAAGCAATCCGCAAAAGGATGAATATGAAAAACTTTAAAATTGATATCGTGTCAGACGTAATGTGCCCATGGTGTGTGGTTGGTTATAAAAACCTAGAGACAGCGCTTGGCCAACTCAAAGACGAAATGAGTGCAGATATTACATGGCATCCTTTTGAGCTAAATCCAGATATGCCAGTTGAGGGTCAAGACTTAAACGAACATTTAATGCAAAAGTACAACCTAACTGAAGAGCAAGGCGATGAAAATCGTAAAAACATGTTCGAAGCAGGACAGCGTGCTGGGTTTACGTTTAACTTTGATGGTAAACGTATCATGATCAACAGCTTTGATTTGCACCGTTTATTAATGTGGGCACGTGAGGAAGATAAACAAACACAGCTTAAACTCGCCTTCTTTGAGGCACACTTCACTGATTTAAAATATTTAAATCAAGAAGACGCTCTGCTTGATGTAGTGCAAAGTGTTGGCCTTGATAAAGAAGAGGCCCGCAGTATTTTACACTCAGACAAATATGTTCAAGCTGTACGCCAAGAGCAAAATAACTTTAAACAAATGGGTATTACCTCAGTGCCTACGTTTATCATAAACGATAAATACGCACTCACTGGCGGGCAACCAAGCGACTCATTCATTCAAGCACTTAAACAAATTAGTGAAGAAGAGGCTAAGCAAGAAGCTTAATGAGTTAGGCAAACAATAAAGGCTGCGCGTTGCAGCCTTTTTAATTACCCAATAAATTTACTTTAAGTACGATAAAGTACTTTAATAACATGCCAGCCAAATTTAGTTTTAACTAGGTGCGGCTCTAAAATAGCGCCATTAAAGGCTATATTGTCAAACTGCGGGACCATCTGTCCGCGTCTAAATTCACCTAAATCACCACCTTTTTTACCCGATGGGCACGACGAATATTTTTTAGCTAAAGTTTGAAACTTTGCACCTTTACCTAATTGCTTAATAATGTCTTCTGCTATTTCTTTGTGTTTAACCAATATGTGGAGTGCGTGCGCTGTACTTGCCATTTCAAAGCCCTGATAATTTAAAACGCGGCGATTTTAGCACAGCCACTTAAGCCAAGCATCTACTTATAGCTGACCAATCACATAATTGGGTCCACCAATAGTACGCTTTAATTCACGAAACCTGATATTTGCTCTAAGCAGCTATATTCAGGGGCCGAGACTGGGCTTAACCTAGTTACTTTTCTAATTCGTGGTGCTTTACTTTTTTCATGGCTGGAAATAACGCCCTCCACTAAAAGCATTCGATCACTACAATGCTTAACAAACCCCTCAGTTACATCACCGTAAAATGGGAATACTAAGTATTGCTTTGACATTTTTTCTAAAGCAGCACGATCTTCATAAAAATCAAGGTGTCCGTAATGTCCAACTAAGCACACCTTAGTTCCAACCAAATCATTTTGATTCTTGAAAAGTTCGCCCCAAGATATTTTTTCACATTCAATTTTTTCCTGAAAAGGAAAAGCTTTTGCAGAAAAAATAACTAATATTAAAACTAAAAATTTAGATATAAATTTTTTCATATTTGGTTTCTATTAATTGTTGGGGAAGAATGTTCTATAGCGTATTCGTACACTCTAACTTAAGAGCCCTGGCATTTTATAACCTATCAATTTTTATAAATTAACACTTCAAGATTAGCAGTAATCAGCCAAAGGCAAAAACCTCTACTTTTTTAAACATTTCAAGACCTGGTTTTTTGGGACTTCGCAATACCGTGTAGATTTTTCAAACTGCTTAATTACTTAACTTAATCAATTAGTTGTACCAGTCGGTGCTGTAATATATTGGAAAGTCTGAAACAGCTGTCCAATGCATAAACAGCATATCGTATCATTGCGATTATTATACTGCTTTATATATTTGTCTAATGGAGAATATGATTCAATACGTTAATAAATCTCTGTATCTGCGTTCAAATTAAATAATGTTTTGCATCATCTGGACTGGGGACTCTGCAGTATTGGTATTTGCCAAATAAGGTATAACGGTTTAGAGCAATTTTATCGTACAGCCAATTATTAAAGGTGTTAGGTAAAACACTAAAAATAGTTGCTAGTTTGTAAGGGTAACCAAGCTGCTTTACTACTTCAAAAAAAGCATGGCTTTGCGTGAATACTTTGCCGTTTTCTAAGTACACCATCGAGGCGTATTGTGTAGTTGAAAAGCCAAAGTGAGTTAATAGCAACTCACCTTTTGGGGATTGCACGCTGCATAGTTTAAAAATAGCATTGGTGTCGTTACTAATTATAAAATTACACCAAGCACTACATAATTTACATTGTGAGTCGAATAATATAATTTTTCGATTACGCATTAGTGTGCCTGCATTTTCACCCATTTATTTTCCTTAAGCGGTTAGTGCTGAACCGGCTTTTTTTGTAACTTACGTTGCAATGTGCGTCTATGCATATTTAATTGCCTAGCTGTGACCGATATATTGCCATTATTACTGTGTAGTACTTGCTGAATATGCTCCCATTCTAAGCGCTCAGGCGACATAACAGCATCATCAATACTCGTTTGAAGTTCACTTGTTTCGTTATTGAGTGCTTTTAATAATGTTGCCATATCAATAGGTTTAGTTAAATAATCGTTTGCCCCTAAGCGCATTGCTTCAACCGCAGTGGCAATGCTAGCAAACCCAGTTAGTAAGACTATATGTGTATTTTCTAATAAGTTGCGCAGTGGCTTTATAAGCATTAAGCCATTGTCGTCTCCAAGTTTCATGTCTAGTAAAATTGAGTCGGGTACTAATTGGCGCGCACGCAATAATGCGTCGCTTTGGTTATGCGCAACATCACAGGTGAAGCCTTGCTTAGTTAAACGCCTAGCAAGCGTACTGGCTAAATTTATATCATCTTCAATTATCAGTAACTTCATTATGCTGTTTGCTCGCTATTAATAATGGCTAACTTAACCTTTGCTACGGCACCGCCTTCTTTATGGTTAAATAACGTTAACGAGCCATTTAGACGTTCAAACGTGACGTTAGATAACAATACAGCTAACCCCATGCCTTGCTCACTAGGCATTACTTGCCCGCCTAGCTCCGCTAATTGTGAATCGGTAAAACCATTACCAAAATCACGAATTAATAAGTATATGTGGTGTTCTTGTGGGCTTAGCTCCCAACTTAATTCAAGCTTTGTTTTACCTTGCTTTTGATTTGCAATAGCCGCATTTTGCAACAAATTTAATATAGCCGGTAACAACATTGCATCACTTAAAAGCACGGCGGTAATTGAGGAAGCAGCCCATTTTATGTGTTGATCAGGGTATTGTAATACAAAGGTATCGCTGATGGCTGTTTGTAACTGCGTTATGGTTATTTGATCTTTAGCATTTTTAACCCTTATTTGCTCTGAAAGCGCTCTAAAACTATTAAGTTGCGCTCGACATTGTATAAGAGGAGGTTGCATTTGCTTAACAATAGCATTGTCAGGTTGGTCTTCTAATAGCTCTTCAAACAGTAATTGTAAGTTAGCTATCGGTGTTGCTAACTGATGAGTTATTTGTGCTGCTGCGCCATCAAGCGTGACTAACTGCTCATTTCGTAATTGTTTTTCTCTTGCTTTGCCAATAATGCGTTCGCGTTCTTTTAGCGTGCGGCTCATGGCCCCTATTACAAGCGCTATTACACTGGTACTTAAAACGAAGTTAACCCACATGCCAATAAAATGGCCGCTCATGTTCATTTGATGCATACTGTGATCGGGCATATTTATTAATAAAAAGCTGTATGCTGCAATGGCAAGTAACGCAATATAAGCTAAGCCTTTTTCACGCAATGTGACCGCTGCTATCATAATGGGTAGCAGCAACAAAGACACAAAGGCATTGGTAGCTCCGCCACTTAAAGAAAGCAAAATAGTTAAAAATAAAACGTCAGCAGTGAGTTGCATCAACATAACTGAGGGCTTAGCGTGACTAACGTGTCGGTAGGCAAATAAACTGATTAGTTGAAATACCGCCTCTAAAGCAATCACACCAAGTAAGGGCAGTAACGCTAACTGGTAATCAAGCAAAAAATAGACACTTAATACAGCAACTAATTGTACTGCAATGGCGCCGCTTCGTAACATAAGTAAACGGCTGATAGTGGGATCGGTTTGCATTAACAAAACAATGATTTTCCAATTTAATATATAAAAATGAACTGTGGTAGAACGTTACTCATCGTCCATTGAAATTGTAAAAGCAGCGCAAGGTGTGCCTTGATGAAACACCATTTGCCATTGCTGTGCGCTATTTTTACGCCATAACGACATGCGAAGTGAATAATTAAATTCGGCACGGGCAGAGCGTCTATACGCTGCTTGATAACTTATTTGCGCCACATCAACGCTCAACATTCGGCCTTTAAAATGCTGATTATAAAACTGCGGCACCACTTCAGTGGGTAGGCGTGTGAGTACTTGGTATTTATTAAATGACGTGCCATTAGCAGCAATTTCGATAAACTCATCGTCGAGTAAAGCATCGAGTGCACGTTCTGATTGGCGAACCTCAGGCTCAAGTAATTGACGCTCAGCCTCAATTAAATGATTAAACAACGACGCTTTAATTTTGCTGCTCATGTGCTTCCCTATTGCTTGTAAATTTGCCCTGCTTTCATGACAAATTGCACGTTTTTAAGTACGTTTATGTCTTCAAGTGGCGAGCCATTTACGCTGATAATATCTGCTTGTTTGCCAACACTCAAGTCGCCTAACTGATGGCTTTGTCCTAACAATTTAGCAGCATACACCGTGGCTGATTTTATTGCATGCGCCTCACTCATTCCATTATCAACCATTAAACTAAATTCGTTTGCATTAAGACCATGACGGGATACGCCCGAGTCGGTACCAAAGGCAATATTGACCTTATTTTTAAGCGCTAATTTAAACGATGCTTGCATTTTAGGCGTTACTTCTCGCACTTTATTGGCAATTGCCGCTGGCATATTAGGATTAGTTAGTACCTCTTCACTTACCGTGGCACCAGCAAGCAAAGTAGGAACTAAATAGGCCTGCGTTTTGTTGAATAAATCGACTGTTTTTTTATCTAAATAAGAACCGTGTTCTATTGAATCAACCCCAGCTCTAAGCGCTGCTTTTATACCTTCTGTTCCGTGGGCATGTGCTGTTACCTTGCGCCCTAAATGATGAGCCGTATCTACAATGGCAGCCAGCTCATCATCAGTGAGTTGCTGATTCACTCCCGCTGCGGTATTACTTAAAACACCACCCGTTGCGGTAATTTTAATTACGTCGGCACCGCTTTTAATAACTTCTCTCACTGCACGGCGGCAATCGTCAGCGCCATTACAAATTCCTAGTGTCGTTTTAAAAACATCGGTTATATCTTTTCTGTAGCCATGCATATCAGCATGACCGCCGCTTGGGGATATTGTATTACCCGCTGCAAAAATACGAGGACCGGCAATATCTTTTCGCTCAATAGCGCGTTTTAGCGGAAAAATAACTTGGTAATCGCTGCCTAAGTCACGCACCGACGTAAAACCCGCATCAAGCGTACGTTCTAAATACTTAATGGAACGCAGCGCGTAATCGGCCTCATATTCTGTAGCCCAACGGTGAGGGTTTGCTTTAGCATCACGTTCAAAAGTTACATGCACATGCATGTCAATCAAACCAGGCATAACAAACTGGTTTTTTAAATTAATTATGTCAGCATCGGGTAAATTAAGTGCTGACTTTGATATATAACCATCTTTAATTGACACTATTTTGTCATGGGTAACAATCAAGGTTTGTTCTTTTTTTAGCGCTTGCTCAGGTGCCACAAGTAAACTACCTGCGTAAATAATTTTAGAATGTGCTGCGCTTACATTATTAGCGAACATTGCCAATACAATTGACGATAATGTTGTGAGTGCTGTTTTCATAGATGCTCCTTTTTTATACTAGCTTTACCTTAAAAAACCTTTAATAGCGAATATTTACGATACAAAGCACGCTATAAACTAGTCTTACAAGTTGATTTTTGGTATAACTTGCCGGTAATAAATTGAAGTTATACCACCTTAAGAGAACACACTATGCCATACGCACATATCACTGGTTGGGGCAAATGCATACCACCAGCAAGTATTAGCAACGATGAAATTAGCGAAATAGTTGATACCACCGACGAGTGGATCACCACGCGTACTGGCATCAAATCTCGCCGTGTAAGCCATGTAAGTACAGCAGAGCTGGCAACCATTGCTGCAAAACACGCGCTTGCTTGCGCAGGTGTTGACGCAAAAGAGATTGATCTTGTCATACTTGCAACCTGTACGCCTTCAACAGTTGTTGCAAATACCGCATCGCAAGTGCAAAAAAATATCGGCGCAACAGGCGCAGCTGCTATGGATACAAATGCTGCGTGCTCTGGCTTTTTATATGCATTACAAGCTGCTACTGCGCAAATTCAAGCTGGCATGATCAAAAAAGCGGTTGTTATTGCTGCTGAGCGAATGACTTGGTATGTAAACTGGGCGCGCCGCGACAGTGCCGTGCTATTTGGTGATGGCGCTGGTGCCGTTGTACTAGAAGCGGCAGAAACACCCGCAGGTTTACTTGGCACTAAAACAGGGTGTGATAGTGAAGACCGCGACATTCTTCATATCACTAACTTTGGTAGTGATTTAAACAAATATGAGCCCATTGGTCCGTCTGATCTGTTATTTGAAGGGCGCGAAATATTTAAACGTGCCGTAAAAGGAATGAGTGAAGCCTGTGACGACGTGCTCGAACAAGCTAATTTAAGCCTAGACGACATAAACGTACTGGTACCACATCAAGCTAACTTACGCATTATTCAAGCAATTCAGCACCGTTTAAAAGTGCCTGATGAAAAAGTAATGGTTAACATTGCAGATTATGGCAACACATCAGCTGCCACTATTGCAATTGCGCTATGTGAAGCGGTTGAACAAGGGTTGATAAAGCCTCATTCAAACATTATGTCTGCAGCATTTGGTGCTGGTTTAACATGGGCTGCAAGTTATATAAAATGGGGTGAACGTGTAACCCCAACTAGCCTTAGCGACGCACAATTACCGCCTTGCACTCAAACAGGTTTAGAGTTAGTTGCTCCGGCTGTTAAAGCATGTAAAGACGCTGAATAAGCTCGCTTTGAAAATATAGAATTAAAACGCACTTTTTAGTGCGTTTTTTGTTTAAGGAAGACACATTTATGGAGCTTTTAGGTATTCATCACACTGCGATTATTTGCAGTGATTATGCTCGCTCTAAACATTTTTACAGTGAAATTTTAAAACTTAATATTGTTAACGAGCATTACAGGGCTGAGCGTAATTCGTATAAGTTAGACTTAGCTATGCCTGATGGAAGCCAAGTTGAGTTATTTTCGTTTGAAGGTGCACCATCAAGGCCTAGTTACCCCGAAGCACAAGGCTTACGCCATTTAGCATTTAAAGTTAACAATGTAACTAAAGCAAAAGAATATTTAGAAAGTAAAAGTGTGGCTGTGGAAGAAATTAGAATTGATGAAATTACAGGTAAAAAGTTTACTTTTTTTGCCGACCCTGATGATTTGCCGCTAGAGCTATATGAAGTTTAAGCTTCATATAGCGCTAATGTTTCACGGTTAATTAATGATTAAAGCGGTTTTGTAAATAGTTAAACACGGCTCTAATACCAAGCGCTTCACCGCCTGCTGGGCGACCTGGTAACGAACGAAGGTTCCACGCCATTACATCAAAATGTACCCAAGGTGTGGTTGGCTCTACAAACTCTTTTAAGTAAAGCGCAGCAGTAATTGCGCCACCAAATGGCGTACTTGAACAGTTAGCCATATCTGCAACGTCACTTTTCAAAAATCCGCGGTACTGCTCAAACAAGGGTAATTGCCAAACAGGGTCGTTCACACTTAAGCCCGCATCAATTATACCGTTAGCTACATCACGCTCTGTAGAAAAGAAACCAGGTAGCTCAGTACCTAACGCTACACGACATGCCCCTGTTAATGTTGCAAAATCAATAATAAGTTCTGGATTATCATTTTGTGCTTCACTTAGCGCATCACACAAGACCAAACGCCCTTCAGCATCCGTATTATCAATTTCAACCATAATACCTTTGCGCGTTTTTATTACATCACCTGGGCGAAATGCATTTCGTGATACCGCATTTTCAACTGCGGGTACTAGCACACGTAAACGAACAGGCAATTTAGCCGCCATGATTAACTGGGCTAATGCAATTACATGCGCTGCACCGCCCATGTCTTTTTTCATGTTGCGCATACCAGAGCTTGGCTTTAAATCGAGCCCGCCAGAGTCAAAGCACACCCCTTTACCAACAAGCGTTATAAGTGGTGCATCATCGGCCCCCCACTTCAAATCAAGTAAACGCGGTTTATTTTCACTTGCACGGCCTACCATATGGATTGTTGGATAGTTTTGCTCTAACAGTTCATCACCAACCCATTGTGAAAACTCTCCACCATGAGATGAAGCTAAATCTTCCATCACTTGCGATAAATGTTGCGGCATCATATCAACCGCCGGTGTATTGACTAAATCACGCGCTAAAAAAATAGCATCGGCTTGTTGTTTAATTCGTGTGTATAAAAGCTCGTTTTCAATACACAGCTCTGCTTTTAGCGTCGGTTTTTCTTTGTATTCACTAAATTCGTATCCGCCAAGAACAAAGCCTAAAGCAACTTGCTCTATAAACGTGTCATCACCTTGAATTTGATAACTACCTGCAGGTAACGCATTAGCTAAATTGCCCGCAGCCCAAAAGTCATCTGCGCTTTGCATTAAGCAAATTACTTGGTTTAGCTGCCCTGAGTCAGGATCTGGAATTAACGCTAAACCTTGCTTTTCAAAACCGGTATTGCTTAACCAATTTTGTATAAATAAAGGCTGCTTTGCTTGCCAATCAGAGAGTTCGCTTTTAAGAATAAATGATAAAGGGATACCAGAGGATGTATTGCGAAGTAATGCACTCATTAAATAGCTCATATATTATAAAAATGGTACTTGTGAGCATACCAATAAGCACTATTAAAAGGTATCGCTAATTGAAGGGTTTTTGTTGTTACTTTTTTAATATGTTTTTTTTAGTTGAATTTTGATTTGCTTGAACTACCTCATTATCTAGCTCTTTTATTGATTTATTAATGCTAAACGAGCTGGGTAAAACATCAACACCAACAAGGCGACCTAACTTAACAACGAGAGGGATAGTAAGTGGAGCAAAAGGAAGCACTGCAAATATACCTAAGCCTAAACCTTTCAGTATATCAACAAACTGCTCATTGGCGCGTTTAAGCTCTGCACTGTTTGTTTGCCCTTGTGTGTATCGCTTGTATATAAAAAGCATTTCTTTGGTTTCTTTTTTTTCTTGAGCAAGTGCAATTTTAAGCGCCACCATAGCACGACGAAAACGAAGCTGCTGACGTCTTTTACTAATTTTTACTACACGCCAAGGAGCTCGGTGGATAACTTTATATAATCGCATGTGTTTATTTTCACACATGCTGATGAGTTAACAAAGAATAATTTACTTGATTATGACTATACTTTATCCTTTGCACCAAACTAGTGCCCAAAAGAATAAACTATGCCTGATTTCACAACTCAAATTCCACAAAAACCTGAAAAACCAAAATCTGATGAATGTTGCGGCAGTGGCAATTGTTATTCATGTGTGTGGGACGAATATAGAGAAAAATTAGCAACATGGAAATTAACAAATTTGCAAACAAAAACAAAAAAACAGGATGAAAGTTAAAAAAACAACCTCGAAAAGCCCTTCCTCACCTGCATTAATATTCCCAAATATAACCCAACCTGCACACAAATGGTTATAATCGGCATTAAAATGCACCACCTTTGGATTTTTTACCCAATTAAAGTTTTGTTATTTAATAGTTAATTAATAATTGCTCTTGTTGTTTTTTATGTATAGTCTGTATTCAGGAATTAACAGAAGCTGAGCATTTATGCTCTTTTGAATCGATATTTCAATCGGCTTAAACCACTCTGTTCGTTCCACAATTATGATTAAGGCGTGCTTTAAAGCACGACTAAAACAAAATTATTCTAACTGGGGAAATTTAGAATGAAATTAAAAAACAATGCGCTAAACCAAGCGATTAAATTTGCATTAGCCACAACCACCGCCGGATTATTTATCTCGGGCTCTGCAATAGCAGCAGATGAACAAAGCGAAGTTAAAGTTAATAAAAATGTAGAGAAAATCGCTGTAGTAGGTACGCGTTCAGCTCCACGTTCAATTGGTGACTCACCTGTACCTATTGATATTATTGGTGGTGAAGAACTAGAAAAGTCAGGCAATACTGACATGCTAGAACTTCTAAAAGGCTCTGTTCCTTCTTTCAACGTTCATCAAAACCCGATTAGTGATGCAGCATCACTTGTTCGCCCTGCTAACCTTCGTGGTTTACCATCAGACAGCACCTTAATACTTTTAAACGGCAAACGTCGTCACCGTGCATCTGTAATCGCCTTTTTAGGTGGTGGTATTAACGATGGTGCACAAGGTTCAGATATTTCAGTTATTCCTAGCATTGCAATTAAACAAGTTGAAGTACTTCGTGACGGTGCAGCTGCTCAGTACGGATCTGACGCCATCGCAGGTGTAATGAACTTCCAATTAAAAGACGCTTCAGAAGGCGGTAAGTTCGAAGTTCGTAAAGGTCAATATTTTGAAGGCGACGGCGATACCACTCAAATTTCTGGTAACGTAGGTTTACCATTTACAGACAGTGGTTTTGCCAACTTAAGTTTCCAATATAAAACAGCAGATGCGACTAGTCGCTCAGTTCAACGCCCAGATGCGGCAGGTTTTGCAGCAGCAGGTGTACCTGAAGTCTCGTCTCTTGCTCAAGTTTGGGGTGCACCAGAAGTTGATGACGATATCTCACTTTTTGGTAATGTAGGCCTAGACCTAACAAACAGTTCACAATTTTACATGTTTGGTAACTACTCTGAGCGCGACGTACGTGGTGGTTTTTACTACCGTAACCCGCATACTCGTTCTGGTGTATACTCAAACGATGATGGCGCAACACTTCTTGTTGCAGACTTAACTGACGACATGAGCGCCAACTGTCCTACTATTTCAATTACAGACGGTAATGTTTTAGACGACCCTGCTTACATTAACGGTGTGGCTAACAATCCAGATTGTTTTGCATTTAACGAAATGATCCCTGGTGGCTTTACACCAAACTTTGGTGGCAACATCACTGACACCTCTTTAACCATTGGTACTAAAGGTGAATTTACAGACGGCTTCATGAAAGACGTACTTTATGATTTAAGTGGTACTGTTGGCCTAAATGAATCTCGTTACTTTATTTACAACACAGTTAATGCGTCTTTAGGTCCAGATACACCACGTGACTTTAGCCCAGGTAAATATGAGCAGTTAGAGAAAAACTTTAACTTAGACCTATCTAAAGGCTTCGACTTTGACCTAGCTTACGA
>NZ_LODI01000016.1:21624-50182 GCF_001468485.1 Pseudoalteromonas sp. H71 | reverse complement strand
GTAGCCGGTGGTTTAGAGTGGCATGAAGAAACATTTACAATCATCTCAGGTGATGAAGCATCATACACCGCGGGCCCATTAACAGCGCAAGGTTTTGGCATTGGTTCAAACGGTTTCCCTGGTTTTAAACCGTCGCAAGCGGGCGAATTTACACGCCGTAACTACGCAGCATTTGTAGACATTGAAGCACCATTTACAGAAGACTTCTTAATGGGCTTAGCGCTTCGCTTTGAAGACTACGACTCGTTTGGTAGCACAACAAACTACAAATTAATGGCTCAGTATCATGTTACTGAAGATCTAAATATTCGTGGTTCAATCAGCACAGGTTTCCGTGCACCAACCGTTGGTCAAGCAAACGTTAGTAACGTTCAAACAAACCTAAGCGATGGTGTGCTAAGAGATTCTGCATTGTTACCACCTACAAACCCAGTTGCTGTTCAACTAGGTGGTACAGAACTTGAGCCTGAAGAATCGCAAAGCTACACATTTGGTGCTGTTTATACACTTGGCGATTTGTTCCTAACAATTGATTACTACAACATTCAAGTTGAAGACCGTATAAGTCAATCTGAAAAAATTACGCTTAGCCAAGCAGATAAAGATACACTAACAGCTGCAGGCGTACCTAATGTTGAAGGCCTTGCGCAAGTTAGCTTTTTCACTAATGATTTTGACACAACAACTCAAGGTGTTGATGTTGTAGCTAACTACACAGCAGATATTTTAGGTGGCAGCTCTACATTTAGCCTTGCTTACAACTGGAATGAAACTGAAGTAACTAAATTCAGTGACATTACCGGTGAGTTTAAAGTTAAACGCTTAGAAGAAGACTTACCAAACCACCGTGCAACACTTACGTGGGCTCAACAGTGGGAGTCAATTTCTGCATTTACTCGTCTTAACTACTATGGCGAATATCAAGGCGTTCACGTAGATTACGACGCAACAGCTAAAACAGCAGACGCATCTGTAACGCTTGATGCAGAAATTACGTACTTTGTGAATGACTCAATCAGCTTTTCTGTAGGTGCACAAAACTTACTTGACCAAGATGCTGAAAAACTTGATTTCCAAGATGCGACTGGTATCCCAAATAATAACTGGGGTGGTAAATACTACGAAACATCTCCTTACGGTATTAACGGTGGCTTCTACTACGCTAAGGCCACGTATACTTTCTAATTTTTAGAATGAAAGCACTCAGGCGAAATGTTAAGACATTTCGCCTTTTTTATTTTATAGTGAATAAAAAATAAAATGTTCTACTATGTTATTAGATAAAGCCAACAAACTACTCGAACAAAACAAGCTAAAAGAAGCAGAGTTTCATTACAAAACGCTACTTGCTAGTGAGCCTGAAAATGGCGAAGCCTTATTTGGTTTAGGTAAGATAGCACTAAGACTAGAAAAGTTTGATGCCGCAGTTTATTTACTACAAAAAGCCTGTGAACGTTTACCCCACATGTTAGAACCACTGCACGCGTTGGCAGACGCTTTTAATGGTGTTAATTCACCACACGACGCACTTACTGTATTAGAATACGCAAAAAGCATAGCAAGCCATAACCCTGAGCCACATTATTACTTAGCACAGCATTATTTAACACATGGTAATTTAGATAAAGCGCACACCACATTTGCACACGCATTAAGCATGGGCTTATACCCTGTTACCGCCTATATTTTATTTGAATTAGTACAACTAGGTCGTTTTAATAAAGAACACAATTACATTAGTAATTTGCATCACTTATTAACTCAAACAAACAACCTACGCCTTAAAATGGTGTGTTATTACGCATTGGGCAAGAGCTACGATAAACTAGGTGATACAGATCAAGCTTTTAACTATTTTGAACTAGCAAATACGCTGCAATATAAATTAAGCCCATTTAAAACCAAAGAGCTCGACCCTTTTTATGATCAGATTATTAAATACAACACTCAAGATATATTAGCTTCACCTGAAAAAGACTTTTCTGGCACAATCACGCCTGTATTTATAATCGGCATGCCCAGAAGCGGGTCAACCCTACTTGAACAAATGCTTTCAAATCATAGTCAATGTTCAAGCCTAGGTGAAAACGCGAGTATTAGTAATAGTGTTGTTGCTTTTTTAGAACAACAAACCAAAACTCCGTATCCTCAGTGCTTAACCAACTTAACGCCTAGCCTAATTAATCAAGCTCGCAATATTTATATTGATACTCTTAAAGCAGCCAAACCGTTAAGGCCTATTATTATTAATAAGCTACCAAGTAACTATCAATCTCTCGGACTGATTTATATGTTATTTCCTAACGCTAAGTTTATAAATTTAACACGTAACATTAACGCCACTGCATTCTCGGTATTTAGTAACTATTTTTCTGAAAACGAACCGTACTTTTGTTCTTTAACTGAGTTTAAGCACTACCATGGCTTATATGAAAAACTAATGACACATTGGAATACTTTAAAACTACCGGTGTTTAATTTAGCTTATGAAGACTTAGTAAATAACCCCGAAGACCAACTAAGTGCTCTTTTTGACTTTTTAGGCTGTAAATACGAGCAAAATTGCTTAACGTTTTACAAACAAAAAAGAGCCGTCACAACACTCAGCAAACAAGCTGTTCGTCAGCCAGTAAATACAAATGCCGTTAGTAAATGGGAGCGATACCAAGTCCCCCTGCTCAAACTAATCAACAAGGGTGACACTTAAACCATTCAAGTAAATCGTTAAATTGCTCTTTTCGGGCTGTCGGATGAGTTAACATGTTTATGTGATCGTAATCTATGCGGTGTCCATGGCGGCGACCATAAATGCGCATTTGTTGTATACCAGGGCCTGATTCATCAATAAACCTTTGAATATCAATTGGCTGTGCTAACGCTTTATCTTTAACCGCTGCAACATGCAGCGTAGGAGGTAAATGAAGTGTTTGCAATGCTTTTGCGTAATCAAAATTATCGTCTGAATCGATCCAAGGCCTTTTTTTAGCCCACTGCATGCTTTGATAATGAGACTTTTGGGTTTCATCGTCGCTGCCCCACTTTAAGCGCCTTGCAGGTAAATATCCGTGTTTTTTTGCAAGCAATGGCGCCATAAAATACCAAATAAAATTGGCCTGAAGTAGTTTTTTTGGATGATTGTTAAACAGAGAACGTTTTGAACCAAAATAAACACATGCTTTTACATCATCAATATAATGTGGAAAACGTGCGAAGACACTATTCATTAAAACGCCACCCCACGAATGCGCAACCCAGTAATCGGGTTTATGACCTTCAAGCTGCTCAATTTTATTTATAAACGCAGGAATATCTTCTAAAATAGCTTCTGTTTGACCATACGCAGCAGATTTAGAAATGACGGGCTTACTTTCACCGCGCCCACGCAAATCAGCAACATAACAACGATAGCCGTGCTCAGCTAAAAATGGAGCAAGGCCTTTATTGCTATGCGTATAAAAAATTTTGCCATTTTCAACTGCACCATGCATAAAAAATACAATGGGACCATTTTGTTTTTCATCGAATATTTTGCGTAAATGCAGTGTTTGTTCAGCTGCTAAATTTATAGTTATTGAGTGTTGAGAGATGGTCACGCTTGTTCCTTATTATTACCCTAACTCATCGTACCAGTATTTTTAAATATGCCAAAGTAATTGTCTGCACTTTAATTACCAGGATTTGTTACAATTAACTATTGATATAGATTGCCAAAATAAATCCATGACTAAAAATACGCCACGTGCAAAACTACACCCACGCAATCAGCATAATAGTGGTTACGATTTTGAATTACTAACACTTGCCCTGCCGGCTCTCTGCCCATATATAGTGAATACGCCTGCAGGTACTAAAAGCATTGACTTTGCAAATAATAAAGCAGTAAAAACACTCAACCAAGCACTACTAAAAGCGCACTATAATATTGAGTTTTGGGATATTCCAGAGCACAACTTATGCCCACCAATACCTGGACGTGTAGACTACATCCATTACTTAGCCGATCTATTAAGCGAAGATAATCAGCAAACAATTCCTAGGGGTAAGCAGGTTAAAGTACTTGATATAGGCACTGGAGCAAATTTAGTTTACCCATTAACAGGAACAAGTGAATATAAGTGGCACTTTACTGGCTCAGATATAGACCCTATATCTATAAAAATAGCCAAGCAAATTGCGCAATTTAATGCCTTAAAAATAACGCTCAAGCTGCAAAAAAACTCAGCTAATATTTTTAAAGGTGTTATCAACCAAAAAGATTTATACCACTTAACGCTCTGTAACCCACCTTTTCATGCCAGTGAGGAACAAGCAAACAAAGGCAGTGAGCGCAAATGGAAAAACCTAGGGAAATCGCCAAATAACACCCTTAACTTCGGCGGAAATAGTAACGAGCTCTGGTGTGAAGGTGGCGAAGTACAATTCATTACAACAATGATTGCTGAAAGTGAAGAATTTGCTGAACAGGTATTATGGTTTACGTCTTTAATCTCTAAAAAAGACTCACTTATTGCACTTGAAGCAAAACTAAAAACATGCCCTATTGCCGAATATAAAATTATTGAAATGGCGCAGGGACAAAAAGTCAGTCGATTTATTGCATGGAGCTACTTTGCTAAAGAAACGCGTGAACAAATTTGTAATGAACTTGATTAACTAAGAATAAGGAAAACTATGATAGATTTTCGTTCAGATACGGTCACCAAACCAACAAAAGAAATGCGTGATATCATGTACAGCGCACCAATCGGTGATGATGTATATGGCGATGATGAAAGTGTCAATAACTTAGAGCACTTCGCCATTACCCGTTTTAATTTTGAAGCCGCGCTTTTTTGCAGCTCTGGCACGCAGGCTAATTTACTTGCATTAATGGCACATTGTGAACGTGGGGACGAATATATTTGCGGGCAAAATGCGCATAATTATAAATTTGAAGGCGGTGGTGCAGCTGTTTTAGGCTCTATTCAACCACAACCTATTGAAAACGAAAAAAACGGTACTCTTAATTTTAAAAAAATCGCCGCAGCAATTAAACCAGACGATAGTCACTTTGCGAAAACTCGATTATTAAGCCTAGAAAATACCATTGGCGGCAAAGTACTTAGCCTAGAATACCTCGCCCAAGCACGAGACTTTGTTAATGAACATAATTTAGCGCTGCATTTAGATGGCGCTCGCGTATTTAATGCATCAACTGAGTTAGAAGTTGATATTAAAGAAATAACCAAACATTTTGATTCTGTGTCTATTTGCCTATCTAAAGGGTTAGGTGCACCGGTTGGATCATTATTATTGGGGTCGTCAGCGTTAATAAACAAAGCTAGACGCTGGCGTAAAGTACTCGGCGGTGGAATGCGACAAGCCGGAATGCTCGCTGCTGCAGGGCAATATGCGCTTGAAAATAACGTAAACCGCCTAAAAGACGATCATGCTAATGCGCGCTACCTAGCTGAAAGTTTAAGTGCACTCAAAGGCTTTAACGTAGATATGAGTAATACGACCAATATGGTGTATGTCTCTTATGTAGAAGATTATAATATTGCAGATATAGCCCAGAAGCTAAAGCAGCAAGGTATCTTAATAAGCCCAAGTAAACAACTTAGGCTAGTAACGCATTTAGGAATAACACGAAAAGATATAGACACGTTTATTAACGCGTTATCGGCCCATGTTTAAAGCCGCTTTATAATGTTTGCGGCACACCGATACATAACGATCGTTGCCGCCAATTTCAACTTGATTACCATCGGCAATCGCATCACCATTTTCATCGGTACGTAATACGTGATTGGCTTTGCGCCCACAATGGCACACTGTTTTAAGCTCAATTAATTTATCAGCCCAAGCTAAAAGATATTGCGAACCGACAAACAACTCACCTCTAAAGTCGTTTCGTAAACCGTAGCAAAGCACTGGAATCCCTAACTCATCAACTACATCCGTTAACTGCATTACCTGCTCTTTGGATAAAAACTGACATTCATCAACTAATATACAATGGCGTTTTCTTTCACTATTAAGCGATTGAATCAATTCATATACATCTTTACTTGCATCAAATACATGTGCATCTGCTTGCAAGCCTATTCGAGACGAAACCTTACCCACACCGGCTCTATTATCAATAGCAGCAGTGAGGATTACCGGCTCCATTCCTCGCTCTTTATAATTAAAAGCCGATTGTAATAAGGTGGTAGATTTTCCCGCATTCATTGCAGAATAGTAAAAGTATAATTGAGCCATGATGGTGCCAAGTTGCAAAAAGTGCGCTTATGCTACCCTAATATGCAATGAATACCAATTTCAAACGCTAAATAAGATTATGGTTTAAAGCATTAGTTTTCAGGCTGTTTTGCAGAATTTAAATAATTAATGTAGATAGGAGCGGTATCAAATTCACTAATCCATTGCCACATTTTATGGCTAAGCACCGGATGATTTTCATAGAATTGATGCGAAAAAACTAAATAACCAAAAGTGAACTCATATGGAGGGTATATCGCTGCTACATCAGTGTCGTTATGAGGGTAACTTGACGTTTTGGTTTTATCAACTTGGCAAATATCGATACTTGAATCTACTACGCCTTTATTAAGTAATTCAAATGCACTTTTTTTAGACACTGTTTCGTGAACAAAAAGAGGTTCTTTGTCTAAAATTGTGCCCAAGCCGTAGCCACTTGGCACTGCAATCGTAAATATTTTGCTGTTTAACTCGTCACGCAGTTGCCATTGTGAGCGGAACTTATCACGACCTAACAAGCAACTACCAAACTTACTAATGGCAAACTGGGTGTTAGGTTTTGCATTTTCATTCATTGGGTAAACGGCTATTCGCTCTCTGCCTTTTCTAAAGCTTGCAATAACCGCATTGACTTTATTTGATTCAAGATCTTTCAAACATCTTCGCCAAGGTTTCCTTACAAACTCAATATCAACGCCATCAACCGCGTCGTCCAATAGCCGTAATACGTCTGCCGAAGCACCGGGCCTTTGAATCGGGATCTCTTGTCCTACACCTAAAAACATCGGCGCAATTTCTTTGTCTTCAAAGCAAAAAAGCAGTTTTTTATCAGCCGCGCTCGCGTTATTGAATGTCACGAGCGCTAAAAAAGTAAATATGTAAAATAGTGTAACAACTTGCATGGCTATTTTAATTAAGGTGTTTTTTATAGTTTAACCCTTATGGCATATGATACAAAGTTTATAGCAACACATTCACAGTAATCCTTCGTGTTGTAAAAGCCAACGCTTTCTTTCTAGTCCACCAGCGTACCCTGTAAGCGTTGCATTTGCGCCAATAACTCGATGGCAGGGTACGATAATACTAATCGGATTTTTACCGTTAGCGGCCCCCACCGCTCTTACCGCTTTTGGATTATTCAATGCGTGAGCAATATCACCATACGTATTAGTTTTACCGTAAGGAACATCTAAAAGTGCGTTCCATACACTTTTTTGAAATTCAGTCCCTTTAGTATCTAAGGGAACATCAAAAATTTTACGATTTTTATTAAAATACTCATTTAATTGTAGCGCACAGCTCAATACCGGCTCATTAGTTACTTTAGTAAGAGGCACATGTGGGTAGGTTTCAAGCGGATAAAAGCCAACGTAACTCACCCCTTTTTCAGTTGCTTGAATTATTATATTGTCTATAGGACTTGATATGTATGTTTGAATAATCATGATAGTTGCTGCCAAAGTTGGAACGTTAAATATGAACGAAATGGAGTGCACTTTTCACTATTAAATGAATTCGCCGCAGCTTGTGCTTTTTTAATTCCTAAATCACCTTCAAGTAACACATCGGGTTGACTCTGCCCCCTTAACTTAGCGTAGTTTACTGTCCATGGGCCGATTCCTTTTAAATCAAGCCATAAATCTAAGTCGCTGTTGCCGGGATTATTAGTACAAAACAAGGCTAAATTATGCAGTGCGTTTTTGCGCGCCTGTGGCATTTTAAAAAAATCAAAATTGCTTTGTGCTACTTGTTCAGCACTCGGAAAATACGCATGTTTTAGGTCATTTTCTCCGAGTTCAGCAACGAGTTTAGTGACTAGGTTATGCGCTGCAGCTACGCTTACTTGCTGACCAAGCACCGCTCGAATACCTGCCTCAAAGTCTGACCAAATACCAGGCAGCCTTAGCCCAATACACAGTGGAAATGCTTCGTTTATGTTTTTACTTAAATGAGTTTCTATTAAATTAACATCAGCATCTAAATCTAGCACTCGACGTATATTATTAATAACAGATTGCAAATATTGTGTGTTGTCTATGCCTATTTTCACTTTAAAGTGGTGTTTATCTTTAATAAATTCAGCAGTGAAACTCCCCTTATACAGTACATTTGAAAACGTGCGACCATAGCTATTTTCTGAGACCCATTCAACAGGTTTAATTAAACGTTTTTCTATAAACGAGCGTAAAGTAAGCCAATTATAAGGCGGTCTAAAAGGCAGGATCAATTCAAGCGTTGAGCGTTTGACATTAGTAGTTTTACGCAGTGTTGAAGGGGCTATGTTGAGTTGCTTTAAAAATGCATCGTTAAAGCGTCGAGTACTTTTAAAGCCAGCTGAAAATGCAATCTCAGTCAGCGGTAAATTGGTTTCTTGAATTAATTTTTTTGCAAAATGACACTGGTTAAAAATACGGTACTGCGTGACAGACAAGCCAAAATGTTGTTTAAATAACCGTCTTAAATATCGACTACTTACACCTAATCTTTCAGCTAGCTTCTCACAATCATGTTCATTGTGCTGGTCAATGAGCTGCTTTGCCCTCAGAGCGGTTGTTTTAGTCCCTTGCCAAGCAGCACTTCCAGGTGCGCTGTCAGGTCTACAGCGAATGCATGGCCTAAAACCGTCTTGTGCCGCATTATGAGCAAACTCATAATAAACAACATTTTTTTCAAGCGCCGTGGGAGCCGGACAAATAGGCCTGCAATAAATACCTGTACTTTTTACTGCAACATAGAAAAGACCATCAAAACGGTGATCGCGACTTTGACGTGCTTTTTGCCAGTAAGATGAAATCATAAACAGCTCTTTTAATAATTGACTGCGACAAAGTTTAAATAAATTTTAAACCATTGCTAGCCACAATCGGTACTCAACTATTTAGCGAAATCTATTAACTCTTGGCCCGTTAAACGATAAATAATCCATTCAGTTTGTGGTTTTGCACCTATACTGTCATAAAAATCTATAGCAGGCTTATTCCAATCCAACACAACCCACTCAAATCGGCCACAATTGTTGTTCAACGCCTTATTGGCTAAATGCTTCATAATAGCTTTACCTGCACCTTTACCACGACTATCTGGACTAACGTATAAGTCTTCAAGATATAACCCATTTTTACCTAACCAAGTCGAATAGTTGTAAAAATAAACCGCAAAACCAATTGGCTCATCGCCATCTAAACATATAATACTGTGCGCAGTGGCGCCTTCACTAAATAAAGTGTCTAAAATTGCTTGCTCATTTGTTTTTACAGCATCGGGTTCTTTTTCGTATATTGCAAGCTCAGTAATAAAATGTAAGATAGTATTTGCATCGCTTGGTTTAGCATCGCGAATTATAATCGACTGACTCATAGTGTTTTTCCTCTGGTGTACTTTGCTTTTATTAGATTAAAGTATATTTTTCATAGAATTAATTAAGTATTAAGCATCAATACATTTAAATAGTTAAAGCGTTATTTTGCCCTGTATTAATGGTTTAACTTAATTGCTGTATTTAATTGCTGAAATCTTTTGCTCGTGAGTACAGCTAATTATGTCTATAAAGCCTACCATACATGCTTTAACGGTGTTGTTAGTTCATAACACCTATTTTACTTCCGTCAGAAGTACTTAACTATATTAACCTGATAATAATTAAAATTTTATTTAAACTGAAATCAAAAACACTGTATGTAAAGTAAGCAGCAATGCAAACTTAAATAAGAATCAAAACCAATAGTAACACAATGATTTTTATAGAGAAAAACTTGCAATTAATTAGTTTTACACTACACTGGCTACAATCAAAAAAAGTTATGGTGACGTATCATGAAAGGTAATCAAAAAGTAATCGACGCATTTAATGCACTCCTTGCCAATGAGTTAGCTGCAATCGATCAATATTTTATACACTCGCGCATGTACGACGATCGGGGATTGAATAAACTTTATGAGCGTCTTAATCATGAGATGGAAGAAGAAAAAGACCATGCGGATTGGTTGATCAAACGTATTTTATTTTTAGAAGGTGTACCCAACCTTACTAAGCGTCGTGATTTACTTATCGGTAACGATGTTAAAAGCATGATGCAAAATGATTTAACACTTGAACTAGAAGTGGTTGCCTGCGTGAAAGATGTTATTGCCATCTGTGAAGAACAGCAAGATTATCAATCTCGTGCAATACTTCAAAAGCTATTGTTCGATACAGAAGAAGATCACGTTTATTGGTTAGAACAACAACTTGGCCTAATTGAAAAAATTGGCTCAGAAAATTACCACCAATCACAAATGGGTTAGCAGGAGCTAAAGTTATGAAAGGCGATTTAGAGGTAATTAAAGCGTTAAATAACGTACTTGCTAACGAGCTTGTCGGCATCAATCAGTACTTTTTACACGCACGCATGTTTAAAGATTTTGGCTTTAGTAAGCTTGATAAAGCCGATTATAAAGTGTCCATTCAGAAAATGAAAAACGCTGACCGTTTGATTGAACGTATTTTGTTTTTAGAAGGTTTACCAAACCTTCAAGACCTAGGTCGTTTACGTATAGGTGAGAACAGCGAAGAAATGATTGCAGCTAACATGAGCTTTGAACTCGACACCATAGACGAACTCCGCGCTGCCGTTAAACTAGCTGAAAGTAAAAAAGATTACATTAGCCGAGAAGCGCTCGACCATATTTTAAACGAGCAAGAAGAACAAATGGATTGGTTAGAAACACAGCAGCAGCTTATTGAAAATGTAGGGATCGAAAATTACCTACAATCTCAACTTTAAACAATAATTTAGTTACAAAAAAAGCAGCTTAATAAAGCTGCTTTTTTTATGAATTTTTAAAATGTAATTAAGCTACTTGATCAGTAATATCTGCAATTTCGATAAGTTTACGATTAAGGATCTTTTTAGTACAACCGCAACATTTACCACATTGGCTGCCCACTTTAAGCTCTTTGGTTAATTCACGCATGGTGGTAGCGCCATCGTCAATTGTCTGCTCAATTTTTTTATCTGTCACACCGTGACATAGACAAATATACATGAATACAAACCACTCTAATTACTTTTGATACCCTCATCTTAATCTAAATGGTAATAGTTATCAATAGCCATTCTAGCTTTATTTGATTTTTATTGTTACTCCCATAATGCCGTTAAAATAACCTCTAACATAAAAAGTGATTACTCAGTGAACAGCTAAGTTTTTGTCAATCTTGTTTAGAATTGCTACTGGTAGAAGTTGATATGTTAGTTCAACTAGTGGACAGCTAAAAGTGTTGCTTTAATCTGCCTGCTAACACTGATTCAAACCATATATAAGCACTAAGTTAATTAGCTTGTCTTTGAAGGAGGACGTCGAGTGCGAATTAACATCCAAGGCATTTGTTTTTAAATAAGCGGCGGTATGAAGCTAAACGATATTTATACAATAGCAACCTTTAGTATCTGCGACGAGTAAACCCGAATTAAACCCCGCAACTAAGTTATTAATTGCCGTTTCTACAAAACCACTGCCCTGCGAGCACGCTAATCCTTCTGATAATGGCCCTGCGTAAACAAACTCGCCATGCTTGTCCATAATTATTGCAGCTGGTGTTGCTGGAATAACGTGTTTTAGCTTAGCTGAGCAAGGGTGCTGAATGATGTTAAAGCCTTTTTCTTCTGCAACGCGCTTAAGAGCAGTAATATGACTTTTAGCCTGCTTTGTGCAACCGCAGCTTTGTTCTAAAACAAGAATCAAAGACGCCTGATGTGTTTGCGTATTCAAGCCTGGTTGGTTTTTAAAACTCAAAAACCAACCATCTTGCAATAATACTTTATCACTATCAAACGGCTTTGACTGTTCAGCTTGAAAGTAAACTAAGCCTGATATCACAAATCCTAACCAGGTTAATATTATAAACTTTAAAAAAGTTGAGCTACTTAAATTTGGCAATTGATTGCTCAAGTACATCAATACTCACGTCAATTAACTGAACTTTGTCGGTAAGTTGCTTAACAATATTGGCGTCTTCATACTGGTTTTGGCGCATTTGGTCTGTGCTGTCAGCGATCTGTTCTGTATTGCCTGCTTGCTCTGAAACAACTTGTGCAACCGAGCTCGTACTACTTGAAACCGCTTTTATTTGTTCACTCATTGCTGAGATATTCTCTTTCATTGCAGTGCTTATTTCAGTTAAATCAACAACAAAGTTCACACATTGAGTCATTGATTGAGTAGACGTTTTGCTATTTGTAACAAGGTCTTTAAGTGTCAGGCCTATTTTGTCTGTAGTTGCTTTACTGTGATTTGCCAATGATCGTACTTCATCTGCTACAACGGCAAAGCCTCTTCCGTGCTCACCAGCTCTGGCTGCCTCAATGGCTGCATTGAGCGCTAATAAATTTGTCTGTTCAGCTATTCCTGATATTTCGTTTAATAAGCTTGAAATAACGTCACCAGCAGCAACGAGTTGATTAATTTGCTCTTCAGTGTGATTTAACAAATTTAGTAGCTCTCTACTTTTGCTATGGGTTTGTAATACGTCGTTTAAAGCTCCTTTAGCCGATTCTGTGATGCTATCAACTTGATGTTTTAACACTTCACTTTCTTGCTCAACTAATTTAAAACCATGCGCAACTTGAGCACCCGAATTAGCTATATCATCTGTTTGCTGAGTGCGCTGCTGTGCACCATTTGCTAGCCTATCATGAACATGAATTAATTCACCGGAGTTAGTTTTTAGCGAATATGATTGGGTTTTAACTTGTTTAATAACGTCCGACAAGTAATCGAGTAAGGTGTTAAAACCTACAACAGCTTCACTTTGTGTGTAATCTGCTCTAAGCGATAATTTAATGTGCTCAGAGTTTTCTATTATTTGCTCAGTTGCTGAACTAAGTGATGTTCCAGCTCGGCGCTCTCTCTCTAAAGTGATAGCTATATAACCAACAACAAGCACCTCTACTATTGCATATACCGCATGGATTATGACAGTACTGAATGTGAGCCTATCAGGGTCGAAAACATAAAAACCCGTGTTTTGCGTTTGCAAGTAATAAAAAGAAAAGTGATGGACTGCAACAAATAAAATAGCTGTTATAAATACGCGCCACTGGACAAAAACAATTAATATTGGCATTAATATAAAAATTTCAAAATGTACTTCAATTAAGCCAAACGCTTGTTGTATATGTAAAAAAAAACATCATAATTGCTGCAGCGACTATGTGAGGGGTGACAGGATTGTTTTCTTGCGTTTTTAGTAGCCATATTGGTAATAAACACAGCGGCAAACCAACTACAAATGCCTGAGTTAACGTATCAAAATAAAGGCCAAGGCCTATAGATTCAACAAATAATAGGATAAAGATAACTGTTAATAAGCGGCTAACACTAGACATAAAGACCCTAACTTTTAGTTTTACTAATACATTTAGCTTAATAAAACAAAGACAAATAGTACCAAATTTGTCAATAAACAATTAAACATTAAACATTTAATTTACATTATATGCGAATAACCTATTTAATTATAGGTAGTATTTTTTTAAACGTAGGCGTAGCTGCAGCTTTTGTCCATTGGAAAATAACAATTTCTGCACATGAAATTACCGCTCCGCCATGCTTTAGTTGTTCTATTGCGATACTTTTATGCTCGCTATTACGAGATCCAATTGCGTCGGTTACTAAAACCACCTCAAATCCACTTTTTAATAAATCGATACATGTTTGTAGAACACATAAATGCGCCTCAGTGCCCGCCACAACAATAGTTTTTTTATTAAAACTAGTTAATTTTTCCAAAAAGCCGGCTTCTTCGCATGCACTAAAATGAACTTTACTAAAAAACGTAGCCCGCGGTAAAACCGATTTAATTTTCTTATCAGTTTCTCCCAATCCATGTACGTACTGCTCTAAGATCAGTGTCGGTATGTCGTGCACGCATGACGCCTGGGCTAATTTTAGGGTGTTTTTTAAAAGATTCTGAATATCACTGATCATAGGGGAAAGTCGCTCTTGAATGTCTATAATCAATAAAAGGCTATCTTTAGCTTGTATGTTTGTTAAAACCATTTAAGGACCTCTCTATAACTATTTAATAGCCTTAAATATTAGCTTAATACATTAAATTAGCATTGATATTTTCTGTTTATTATTTGTAATTAAAAAATAAAACTTGTGCTATATTTAACACTTAGCTGAATAATGCATTACCTGTTGTGGAGATCGGTCATCAGTGCCATTTAGTAAACGTTGCCTTTTAATTTTCATGTTATGTATTACTAATGCAGTTGCATCGCAAAATTATGCCCAACAATTACAGCGCCTTTCTACCGATGAAGGGCTCTCGCAAAATTATGTTGAAAAAATACAAGAAGATGAGATTGGATACATTTGGATTGCAACACAACAAGGATTAAACAGGTTTGATGGCTATACTGTTGAAACATTCGACGGTGGTTTTGAGCTAGACAAACACTACATCTCTACACTGTTAAAAACAAACGATGGTAAGTTACTTGTTTCCACTGATATAGCTGGTGCATACCTAATAGACCCACAAACTCTCAAAACAGAAAAAATCTACTCTGGCCAGCTAGATAAAGAGACACAAATTTATTCTCCTGTTTCAGCAATGGCGGGACAGAACGAGCTTTACTATTTAGCTATTGATAACCAAATACTCACTTACAATAAAACCACGGGTGCTTTTACACAAACAGCGGCTTTAGCTAATAAAACCTCATATATACGTGCTCTAACAATACATAATAATACACTTTATATTGGTGCCAATGATGGGCTATATGCATTTAACCTTATTAGCAATCAACTTGCAGAAGTACCGCTTCACCCTGCCGAACAAATAACAATAGACAACATTAATGTAAAGTTTTTGCAGGTAGATAAAGAGCTTGGTCTTCTAGTCGGTACGGTAGAAGGACTGTATAGATTCGCATTTTCAAATGATAACCAATTCCTCAGTTCTAAAATAACAACGCTTATTTCCGACCTTAATATTTGGGATTACATTACTTCTGATGATGGTGATTTTGTAGCAACCGAAAAAGGGTTATTTAGTTTTAGCCGAATAAACGGCGAAATAGAGCTCATATTAAATTATGCAAAGAGTAAATTTAATATAAACGATAACACGATTAGCGATTTAACAATAAGCCAAACCGGAGTGCTATGGTTATCCTCAAGAAGCCAGGGGGTATTCACATGGCCTATTAACACTAGGCGATTTAAAAATATTAATTTGCCCGTCAATAATACAATAAACAAAATACACGAAGACGACGATAATATTATTTGGTTTGGCACAAACGATGGCCTAGCTCAATACAACCCTAAAACAGAAACCACGCGTACTTTTTTAAATTCAACAGACACTAAAGCAGTGTTTGGCTCATCAGCAGTTTATGACATTTTTGCTTCTTCCCTAGGAAACAGCCAATATTTATGGCTGTATACATACAATGGGTTTGAATTATTTGATAAAAACAGTAAACAATTAGTGTCAAATTTAAGTAGTAATAACGATTTACTTACTCAACCGACTATTTTTGGCTTTGCCAAAATTGACACCCATAAATATGCGTTTGCAAACGACAAAAACTTTTACCTGTTTAACGAAAAAACGGGTGATATAAGGGTTATTAAAGGACTTAAAAACCTACTAGATCCGATAAATGCCTATGTGTTTCTTCCGCCATTGGAAACTCATCCTAATGAACTTTTAATTAGTATGAGTAATAGCTTGGTTAGGTATAACGAAGAAACACAAAACTTAACCTCAATATTTCAGTCATCAAATACTAAAGGTAACATTTATTATACGGTAGATAATTACTACCTTGACTTAAAAAGAAATATTTTATGGCTTGCAACGACTCATGAAGGTTTAATTGGCATAGACCCACAAAGCTACGAAAAAAAGCATTCTCTAAGCCTTAAAAACTCGTTAAATTCTAATTCAATTTTGTCTTTAGTGCCTGACGAAAAAGATTACCTGTGGGCAAGCTCTGAAAATGGACTCTACAAAATAAATCTCAACACACTTAGTGTTATAAGTTTCTCGGTTAAAGATGGTTTAAACACTAATAAATTCACAGATTACACACAAAAGAAATTGAATAATGGGCAAATAATAATTGGCAGTAATGCAGGCGCCATACTTTTTAACCCTGCTGACTTCAAAACAAAAAAAACAACCAAAAAACATAAACTAGCAATTACAGATGTCAGTTTATTAACGAGGGAATTGCCTTTTTCCCCCATTAAATACAGTAATCAACCGCTCAAACTAAACCATGATGATATGGGGTTAACGGTAAGCTTTTCTGATTTTTCCTACCCAGATACAAATAAAACGTTTTATTATGTGGTTCTTGATGGCCCAACATCCCTTACCTATGAGAACTTAAAAGCAAACCAGGTGTTTTTTACTAAACTTCAACCAGGCGACTACTCTCTCACTATAAACGCGCATTTTAAAGATGGTGTAATTAAAACCCAACCCGTGAAGCTCAGCATAAATGTAGCCCATGCTCCCTGGAAGTCGCCCTTTGCACTATTCACATATATTATCATTACGCTCACCCTTTTCGCTTTATTTTTTTGGCAGTACAGAAACCGTCAAAATGTCATTCAACAAGCGCATACAGACACCATAAACTCGAAAAAACAAACAGAACTCGCCCTTAGAAACAATAAAAGTGGCGTATGGGATTATCAATTTTTAGACCGTTCAGTAAATACTTTACGTGGCATAGAACTGGGTTACGAAAATTTAGAAGAACGGGTAGCTATAGAGCAGTTTTTTTCTATTATACATCCTGACGATAAGCGCCGCTTTGAAACCAAATGGCAAAATTATATAAGTAATAAAAGTAAAAATAAAAATTGGCAATTAACATTTCGTCTTCGCCATAAAAATGGCCATTGGTTATGGTACCAAGACACCGGCCAAATAATTTTTGATACTCAAACAGGCAAACCTTTATATGTATCAGGTATTTATACCAATATTACTGAGCAGCGTGTTAATGAAGAGCAAGCTAAAATATTAGGTGAAGCATTTGGCCAAATAAACGATTGGTTGCTGATTTTAGACGACCATTTACTGCCTTTTTCCGCGAATAATAGTTTCATAGGAACGTTTTCAGATACACAAACATCTACAAATATTAGCCCTAAACTATTTATAAAATCGCTTGGTATAGAAAAGTGCAAAGAATTTGCAAAAAGATTGAAGGCATTGCAGCCAACTGAAAACTGGCATATCGATACCTTAATAAAAACAGCTAAAAATAATAAGCACCCAGTGCATATTAATGTGACTGCAGTAGCTAAAAGCACAACAGAAGTAAGCTACTATGTAATTGTTATTTCTGACTTAACTGAGCAAAAGAGAGCTGAAAATGAGCTGCGTTATTTAGCTAATTATGACGCACTGACAAAACTACCAAACCGTAGTTTAATGTACCAAAACATTGAGGAAGCCATTAAGCAAGCTGAAAGCTCAAATACACATTGCGCACTCCTGTTTATAGATTTAGATAAGTTTAAACCAGTGAATGACTCTTTTGGTCATGCTGTAGGTGATAAGCTTCTTTGCAATATTACTGAGCGGGTCAGTAATATACTTGACGCAAATTCACAGCTTGGCAGACAAAGCGGGGATGAATTTTTAGTCCTTATTAAAAATGTAGAATCGCAAGACTCGTTGAAGGAAACCGTTAAGCTAATTAGTAAAGAATTAGCAAATAAAGTAATGATTGAAGACTTTGCCATTAATATTTCAGCCAGTATAGGGGTAGCTCTTTATCCCTTTGATGCCATCACAACCGACATTTTAATTCGCAATGCCGATGTTGCAATGATGCAAGCTAAGCAAAATGGTCGCAATGACTTCAGTTTCTTTAGCGATGAAATGAATGAACAAATAAAACAAAAACTGCTGCTCGAAAATGATTTAAAAGATGCAGTAAAAGCCGACCTTTTGTTTAATCATTACCAACCCATTATTGATATAGAAGCAAAAACGATTAACGGCGTGGAGTTACTCATGCGTTGGAAAAACAAAGGACAATTTGTTTCACCTGCGGTGTTTATTCCTATCAGAAGAAACAGGGTTAATAGAACACCTAACTGAGCTTGCACTAAAACGTGCGCTTATTGAATTAGCCCCATTGCTTAATGAGAACCCTTTATTTTATATTTCTTTAAACTTGTCGCCTAAACACATTTTAAAAGCAAACATAACTGATCGGTTGGAGCATATTTTAAAAGAATTTAATGTTCAAACCAGGCAGCTAAGGCTCGAAATTACAGAAAGTATTTTGCTCGAAGATAAATACAAAGCTGCAAAGCAATTACAAGCGTTGAAAACAGCAGGGTTTAAATTATTGCTTGATGACTTTGGCACAGGTTATTCATCATTAACTTATTTAAGCCAATTTCCGATTAACGTTATAAAAATAGATCAGAGCTTTGTAAATAGTATTGGTGAGGATAAAGGAGACGAGTCAATTATTAAAACTATTCTTTCTTTAGCTGAAAACCTAAACTTATATTGTATTGCCGAAGGCGTTGAAAATCGTGAGCAAATGGAGTTTTTAGCTAATGCGGGGTGTCATGTGCTTCAAGGTTATTACTTTGCAAGGCCGATGAGTGCTGAGGCTCTTAAAGAAAGTAGTTGTTTTAGCAAAATTATTGAGCTTATTTAAAATATCTAAAAAGAGGATTTAAAACCTTGGTACTTAATTAATGTTAGGGCCAATTGGCCTTGTGGACTAAAACTAGTTAAAGCTAGGAGCGATTTAATCGCAGCGCGAGGTTTTAACCTCATGGGCTTGATAACTGCTCCTGCATCACTCTACTGAATTACATCCATATAAAAATAAGCCAATACCAAGCAACAAGCAGTAAATTGCTCTGAGGAAGCCCCTTCGGGGACATGTCTATTAGGCACCGATGCTGCGCTAAAGTTTATTTGAGAGAGTTACACACTTCATAGGCGTTACCTTGCCTAAATGCCATACAAAATACTAAAGATTGAACTTTGAAAGATTAATAAATCCTAGTGAATATGATGACACTCATGGCTTTCAATTTGCAGTACGCTACTGGTTACTTTAAACCTTTCAGCAAGCAGATTTTCCACCTTTAAGCGACATGCTTCATCGTGTTTTTCAATAGTACAATGCTTTTTAAGTACTACGTGAGCCCCCACTACTAAACCATCGTAGTTACGTGTTACAGTCACATTATGTACGTTATGCACGTGTTCCATACCTGTGATTTCGCTTTCAATATCAGTTACTTTAGGAAGCTTAGCTTTATTTAAACGTAAGCCTTTAATGCAACTAATAATGACTTTAATACCCGTAAACAATACAAATGACGCAATGAGCATACTCGATAAAATATCGATAATTGCAAAGCCTGTTAAATATATTAATACACCAGCAACGAATGTAGATACTGTTGAAATTAAATCAAAAAATGAGTGTAAAAACACAGCGTATACATTAATGCTTGCTTTACGCCCCTTGTACAAAACCCAAGCAGCTGCACCATGAAACAAAAAGCCTAAACCAGCTATAACTGACATTAAATAACTATTAATTTCAAGCTCATTACCCTCGTGTTGATGAATAAAACGCTCACCACCTTCATATAAAATGACTAAACTAATCGCAAGGTATAATATACCATTAACAAGCCCCCCCACTAACTCAGCACGTTGATATCCATCGTTATATGTTTTTGCTAAATGAATTGCAAAACTTGATGCGATTAATGCTATAAAAAGCGAACTATTGTGAACAAATAAGTGCCCTGCATCCGCTAATACCGCTAATGAATTAGCGTAGTAAGCACCAATAACTTGTATAACCATAAATGAACATGTAATGGCAAGCGCAATAAGTAAGCGTCGGCGAGAAGCTTGATGTGTTGTGATTTCTGTCATGAAATACTTGAATTACCTATACTTAAAATGCAAATGAGCCATTTGAGGCTCACTGGAGAAAGGAGTAATGATATACAGTATCAATTATAATACGTCGTTCACTTAAACGCACTAAAAAGTTAGTAATATCAACAAAAGTGTACTAAAACATATTATATAAGAATAATAATAAACGAACGCAACCAAGCTTCGAACTAACAAGAGGTAATCATAAGCCTTGAATTCAATAAAAGACATATGGAGAACATTAAAGTGCCTCCCTTTTGCTGTTTTAGTACATGATTCAAAAACACGCAATTACAAAGCAAATAATCAAGCCTTAAAATTGTTTAAATTAGAACAGGGCGATGAACTGTGCGCAAACCATTTTGGCCACATTAAGCTTATAAGCCCATTAAGTAAAAAACCTTTATTACTGCAAAACCTGTTTGATGTTTACCTCATACCTAATGTGTTAAATAGCGTTGTACTTGAAATTAATGAAACAGCCTTTTTATTAAATATTAAATTTGCCTATATTAACGAGACCGTTTCAATGATTACTTTTGAAATAGAAAAACACAAAATCGATGAACAGTATAATTTTGATGTTGTTATATCGAATATATCTGCAGACCTCATTGATATTCAAAACGATAATGTAGATGGTCATATAAATTATGCACTTAAAGCAATTGGTACAGTATGCCATGCAGACCGAAGTTACCTTTTTAAATTTAACGACGAAAACTCTCAAATGAGTAATACGCATGAGTGGGTAAATAAAGGTATAGTGCCTTTTAAGGATTCGTTGCAAGATGTACCTAAAAGCGAACTACCTTATTTTTTTAAATTAATGAACGACACATACTTATTTAAAGTTAATGATGTTTCGGATCTACCAGCCTCTGCGGGAGGTGAAAAAAAAGAGTTTGAACTACAAAAAATTAAATCTGTATTGTGTATTGGCTTAAGCTACGAAAAAGAGCTGGTTGGTTTTATCGGTTGCGACTGCGTAGCTGAAAAACGTGAGTGGACGAACCTTGATTTAATCCGAATTAAACTCGTTGGTGAAATACTCACTAATGCATTCAAAAATATAAACTACAAACAAAAGCTAGAACTAGCGCAGCAGCAACTCATTACCGCCAATCAAAAATTAAGCGAATTAGTAAACACTGACGGTTTAACAACAATTGCCAATCGTCGGTGTTTTGACAAAACCTTTGAAGATGAAATACAACGCTGCGTTCGTTATCAGCAACCCATTAGTTTAATTATTTGCGATATTGACTTTTTTAAAAAATACAATGATAGCTATGGTCATCTAAAAGGAGATGAGGCTTTAAAATACGTTGCAGAAACACTTCAAAATTTATGTAAACGCCCCGGCGACCTGGCAGCTCGATATGGCGGTGAGGAATTTGCAATTATTTTACCCTGCACAGACTCAGAGAATGCAAATTGTTTCTCTACCTTAATTCAAAATGACATAGCGCGACTAAACATTGAACATAATCAATCAGATGTAAGCAAACAGCTTACTTTAAGTATTGGTTTTTATAGTGTTATCCCTAATACTAAAACAATAGCTAAAGATATAATTTCAAAAGCCGATGCTGCTCTTTATCATGCCAAAGAATCAGGCCGAAATAAAATCTCAGAGTATTCTCATAAATAATATATGTTGCTTACAATGTTGTTTTTGTAGGTAATTGCCCTGATGAGTGTTAATCTTAAACCGTTTAAAATTAAAACAATACACCATTTTATGACTAACTATTAAAAGGAATATTTAAATGGATCCAGTATCTCAAATACTTGATATCGTGTTTACCGTCGAGGCATTTTTACTCATATTTGTTATTGTGCTTCTAAAAAGCAGTGTTAAATTTGTCCCTCAAAATAGAGCTTGGCTAATTGAACGTTTTGGTAAATACCAATCAACCAAAGAAGCCGGACTAAACTTTATTATTCCGTTTATTGACAGAATTTCAGCTGATCGCAGTTTAAAAGAGCAAGCGCAAGATGTTCCATCTCAATCGGCTATAACCAAAGATAATATTTCATTAATTGTAGACGGCGTACTTTACTTTAGAGTACTCGATCCATATAAAGCAACCTATGGTGTTGACGATTACACATTTGCGGTTGTGCAACTGTCACAAACAACAATGCGTTCTGAGCTCGGTAAAATGGAGCTAGATAAAACGTTTGAAGAACGTGATTTACTTAATACCAATATAGTAGCTGCAATCAACCAAGCATCTGAGCCTTGGGGTATTCAAGTATTACGTTACGAAATTAAAGATATTGTGCCACCAAACTCTATTATGGAAGCTATGGAAGCACAAATGAAAGCTGAGCGAGTAAAACGTGCCCAAATTTTAGAGTCTGAAGGCGACCGCCAAGCAAACATAAATGTGGCCGAAGGTAAAAAGCAAGCACAAGTTCTTGCAGCAGAAGCCGATAAAGCTGAACAAATTTTACGTGCAGAAGGTGAAGCAACTGCAATTACAACCGTTGCAGAAGCACAAGCAAATGCCTTACTAAAAGTTGGTGAAGCTGCAGATACCGAACAAGGTCAAAAAGCAATTCAACTTGATTTAGCAACTAAAGCCATATCAGCTAAAGAAGCAATCGCACGCGAATCATCGGTTGTTTTACTACCTGATAACGCAACAGATGCAAGTTCAATGGTTGCTCAAGGTATGGCTATTATTAATAGCTTAAATAAACAAAACAAAAGCTAAGAATTAGAGAGGCTAGTATGGACTTTATTTTGCAAAACCTACCGCAAGCACTCATGGTACTGGGTATACTTGCTTTGATAGTGGAGGTAGCAGTGCTTGGTCTCTCTACTATTATTCTATTGTTTTTTGGCTTATCGCTGCTGATAACGGGTTTTTCAATGAGCATTGGTATTTTACCTGACTCATTAACAACAGCACTTTGGAGTAATACTGTGGTAACGGCTATTTTAGCCATTGGTTTGTGGAAACCACTAAAAAAAATGCAAAATCGTGTAGATACCAAACCCGTAACAAACGACTTTGCAGAGCTTACGTTTACTCTTGATGACGACGTTACCGATCAAGGGTTAACTACGTATAATTATTCAGGTATTAGCTGGAAATTAAAAAGTGAGCAGCTAATTAGTGCAGGCACTCGCGTATACGTTATAAAAAAAGATGTTGGCGTTATGTGGGTCAAACCCGTAGCCTAGTAATCTGTAAGCTAATTATAAAATAACGGGTGGCTCTAGCTGCCCGTTTTTTATTCCGGTTATTTGCAATGTCGTCCCTTGTACATTTTGTAAATCATTATTAGATTCGCACAGTGCTGAAGTTACAAATAGCAGCTCACCTTGTTTTCCACCAAATGCTGTACATGTAGGATTAAGGATGTTTACTTTTATTGTGTGGAGTAATTCGGCATCAGGCGATAAGCACATAACGCACCCCATTCCCCATACCGCTAGCCACAAGTTACCTTTACTGTCGATTACGCATCCATCTGGGTCTATGTCTGTATTACTAAATTGATAAAATACCTTTTCAGTACCAACAACTTCGCCTCTAATATCATCAAGGTCAAGCTGGTAGATACAGCTTGTAAAAGAGTCACAATAGTAACCACGTGAGCGGTTTTTATCAAAGCACAAACCATTTGGAATAGTTAAATCAGTAATAATGCACTCAAGCTTTTTATTGTAATAGCGGTATACTTTCCCCTGCCCTTTTTCGGCACTCTTATCCATGGTACTTAACCAAAAGCCACCCCACGGATCGGCTCTCCCATCGTTTGAGCGTCTATTAAGCTCATTACTTTCAAGTTCTATAATTAATTCAGTGAATTTACTGTTTATGTTATAGCGATAGATACCTAACTCAGTTCCTAAAATCAAATGTTCTGCATCATGCCAAGCTATAGCGGTCACTATAAAAGGCATTTCAACCGAGTATATTTTTTCTGGTTCATCGAATGAGCAACAAAATAACAGTTTTTTATTGATATCAACCCAAAAAAGCATATCAAGTATTGGATGCCAAAGAGGGCTTTCTCCAAGCTGGTTTTGTACTTTACTAAATAGGATTGTCTTAAAATCAGCCATACTAAAGCCTGTGACCTTTCAGAATTAAAATTTTGTATAAATGGGCATTTTTAAGGCAACAAACTAAATTGCCTAAATAGCAACTTTTTGGTAATCCCTATAGATAACATCGATTTAGTAAAAAATATATAGCACTTCCTCAAACTGCTGCTTTTGATCACAGCAACATCGTTTTAAGTAGCCGCATAGAAAGAACTCGTATACCAATTCACACTAAGACTCAATTAAACGAATTAGTATTAAATATTCTTTCCTATTAACATAAACTTGCACAACAAAGGTTATCACTGTTTAGATGTACAAATATTCATAAATATCACTAAACTAGTGTGTAAATAAATTAATATATGAACTATTAACCTGTGTAAGACACTCAACCATTAGTAAAATAACGTATTGATTATATGAATTTTTTACTCGCTCTACTCAAACTTAATTGCTAGCATAAAAACAGATTAAAAGGAGTTATAATTATGGCCAAAAATATAAAACATGCGCTTGTAGTCGAAGGCGGCGCAATGCGCGGTATATTTGCGGCGGGCGTGCTTGATGAATTTTTAACGCAAAGTTATCAACCCTTTGATTGTTATTTTGGAGTGTCAGCAGGGGCAACAAATGTCGCCGCGTTTTTATGTAATCAACCTATGCGAAACCACAAAGTAATAACCGATTATTCTTGCAGGCCTGAGTTTATTAATCTAGCAAGATTTGTTAAAGGCGGGCATTTGTTTGACCTCGATTGGCTATGGGAGCAAACAATTCGTGATATTCCCTTGCAAACAGAAGTCTTTGAACAAAACCCACAATCATTTTACATTGTTACCACGGCAGTCGATTCAGGCAAAGCCCTCTACTTAGAAGCAACAAGCAATAGCATGGTTGAGCAGCTAAAAGCATCCTGTGCTATTCCCATTGCATATCGTGATTATCCAATACTCAATAAAATACAAATGACCGATGGGGGTGTTTCAGACTCTATACCTGTGATTAAAGCATACGAAATGGGAGCACGCGAAATAACCGTTATACTGTCTCGCTCGCTTGGTTATCGTAAAAAATTAACAAAAGCACCTTGGCTAACAAAAAAAATATATAAAGGCTACCCTGCATTAATTAATGCAACTTTAAACAGAGCCGAAGTTTATAATAAAAGTATCGACTTCATATTAAGCCCGCCCAGTGATTGCAAAATTAATATTATTGCACCACCAAAACAATTTAAGGTAGGCAGAACAACTAAATCGTTTGATGTTTTAAATAATGGCTATAACATAGGTTTAGAAGAAGCCCGTACTTATTTATTGTCATGTTAAGCTATAGAAATAATTAAAGAAAAAACATTAGCTGCCGATAGTAACCTTGATTTGTTAATTGTATTTGGTTAGGAGAAATTGATGAGTGAAAAAATGAACGAAGATGCCCTATATGCTCTTAAAATAGCATTTACGTATATGCCAAAAGCTATTGAAGTAACTAAATACGAATACGGTGAACGTTATCAAACAGTACTGAGTCATATTGAAGCGGTAAGAGAAACACTGCTTATAAACGATGTTGACCCAGAAGAAGTTGATGGCGATATTAACCCTGAATACACACCTAACTCAACTTATTAAATAACTAATATTTTTTTAATTATGGTTTATATAAAAAGCGTCTTAATATTATTTAGTTTGTGAGCAATAAATCATCACTGTTTCAATTTTGTTCTATCTGTATTAGCTGCTAGTTAAAATTGAGTTTGAAAAATTATTTCTAAAGGATCTTTTTCTATTGAATTTTCTTAGGCAATTTCACGACATAGTCTCTGACCAAAATTTGGCTTTTGATGATAAAACGCAAAAATTATTAAATTTTGGGCTTAAAGTCTTTGGCCTCGATTTAGCTATTATCAGTGAAGTACAAGAACGTATTTACACTGTTCTATATGCAGTGACTCCTGACAACGGGCTTGCCATCGGCACACAATTTAATTTAAATGATACCTACTGCGTTCATACGCTCAATGCAGGCTCCGCACTTGCGTTTCATAATGTATCGCAAAGCGAAATAGCCGATCACCCATGCTTTACTAATTTTCAGCTAGAGTCTTACATTGGTGCTCCAATTAAAGTTGGAAACGAGGTTTTTGGCACAGTTAACTTTTCCTCAGCCAATCAATCTCCGGTATTTACCGATCAGGCCTATGACTATATAGAGTTATTTGCGCAGTGGTTAGGCGCTGAGTTTGCCAGAAACCAAACTAAAGACCGCCTAACAAAAAACAGTAATAGCCTATTAAAACTAGAAAGCGTCGCAAATATTGGCACATGGGAAGTTGATATTGCTCACAATAAAATTTATTGGAGCAAACAAACCAAGCTTATTCATGAAGTTGATGAAAACTATCAACCAATGATGGAAACAGCAATCAACTTCTACAAAGAAGGATCTAGCCGAGAAAATATTACCAAAGCAGTAGAATTAGCCGTTGGAAAAGGCGAAAAATGGAATTTAGAACTAGAAATTGTTACCGCAAATAATAACAACATCTGGGTTTCTACATTCGGTGAAGCTGAATTTGAAGGCGACACCTGCGTAAGGCTATTTGGTACATTTCAAGATATTACTGAGTCGATGAGATTACGCGAAGAGCTTAAAAGTAAAAAAGCAGAGGCTGAACGCTTACTTTTTGACAGAAGCATGCTTTTTGCAAAAATAAGCCATGAACTCAGAACACCGCTTAATGGTATCACAGGCATGCTCACCAACTTGATAGATGAGCATGACCCAGAAAATAGAACAGAAAAAATCAAAGTTGCGCTACGCAGCTCAGATATATTATTGAATATTATTAATGAGGTTCTTGATTTTTCAAAAATTAATCATGGTGAGCTTAAATTAGAACCGAATAATGTTTTATTAAAAACTGTTTTTACTGACCTTGTTTCACTTTATACCCCTTTATTTACTGAAAAGCGTGTTGCACTTGAAGTAAAAAATGAAATTAATGACGATTGCTGGGCCTTTTTCGACAACACACGCCTAAGTCAAATCACCTCTAATTTACTCAGCAACGCATTAAAGTTTACAGAACAAGGTATTGTAAAGCTGGACACGTTTTTAACCAATACTGACGGTGATTTGTCACTCACTATTACCGTAACCGACTCAGGCAGAGGAATGACTCCTGAATTTCTTAAATCGCTATTTTCGCCATTTACGCAAGAAGTCGATTCTAAAAATACTAAAGGTGGCACTGGCCTAGGCCTAGCAATTGTAAAAGAGCTTGTGCAATACATGGGCGGTCAAATTGAAGTCAGTAGCGAAATTAATAAAGGCTCTACATTTTCAGTTTATATTCCAATAACCCGAGGCGAGGAGCAAATACTTGAAGACAAACCCCTCGCTAATATTAATATTGATACAAATGAGTTATCTGTACTTGTTGTTGATGATAACGACATCAATAGATTAGTGCTTAACGCATCCTTAAATAAGCTTGATATAAACCCCGACTTTGCTGTGGACGGGCAAGACGCTGTTTTAAAATGTAAGCAAAAGCCGTATGACCTTATTTTCATGGATTGTATCATGCCTATTTTGGACGGGTTTGAGGCCACTAAACAGTTAAGAGAGCAAAATATTTGCCCTACTAATAAGACCTATATTGTTGCTTTAACCGCTAATACATCGTCTCAAGACAAACTTGCGTGTAAACAAGCGGGTATGGATTTATTTATATCAAAGCCATTTAAAATGTATTCGTTAGAATCAGCCATAGCATCAGCAATAAAAACTGTTAAACCAAATTTAAGCTTAATTAGATAATTAATTAAAAAATAGGTAAAAGGAGATAACAATGAAGCTAATAGCTCGAACGCTATTAATTACTATTTTTAGTATTGCTTTTTTTGCCGGTTACTCATCAGATGATTGGCAATCAGTCATGGTTGTGTTGATTATCAGCGGCTTTTTACTATTGCTCAGTTTCATAACTTCAAAGTCAAATAGCGGCACAACAGGCTACAGTGGCGGCGCAAGTTACTCTAATAATAGTTGCAGCGGCTCAGATTCTAGCTGTGGTGGCGATTAGCCTATTTTTTAAAAAGGTTATTTGCATCATAAAAAAGCCGCCTTTGGAGAGGGCGGCTTGGGTTAACAAACAGCTTTGGGTGTACCTTGCTGTTATATCAAGAGAGGGTTTTACAGTTTAAGCAGCTGTTTTGTCTTGCTCGCTTTCTTCGCTGTTGCGAATTAAGTAATCAAAAGCACCTAAACTTGCTGTTGCGCCG
>NZ_LODI01000016.1:9554-21599 GCF_001468485.1 Pseudoalteromonas sp. H71 | reverse complement strand
TCGCAATAATAATTTGTTTAAATGGGGTATTTGTTGCATCACCTGCGCCATAAACACCTGGTAATGACGTAGCACCTTTTGCATCAATTAATATTTCACCAAATTTACTTAGCTCTAAGTCACTAATTTTTAACCACTCAGTGTTAGGGATTAAGCCTATTTGAACAAAAATACCCGCTAAAGCAAGTGCCTTACTATCACCTGTTACTCGGTCTGTGTAAGTAAGTCCTGTCACCTTTTTACCATCGCCAAGTACTTCTGTAGTTTGGGCATTTTTAATAATAGTAATATTATTTAAGCTGTTTGCTTTGCGAATAAGTACTTCATCGGCACGTAATGAATCTGCAAACTCAAGTACTGTTACATGCTCAACAATGTTTGCTAAATCGATTGCGGCTTCAATACCAGAGTTACCACCACCAATTACAGCTACGGGCTTGCCTTTAAATAAAGGACCGTCACAATGCGGGCAGTATGCTACACCGTGTCCGCGGTACTCTTGCTCACCGGGAACGTTCATTTCGCGCCAGCGTGCACCGGTTGCTAAAACTAGCGATTTAGCTTTTAAAGTAGCCCCGTTTTCAAGCGTGATTTCGTACTTGTTATTAACGCGTTCAAGCCCTGCTGCACGTTGGTTATGCATTACGTCAACATCGTACTCTTTTACATGCTCTTCAAGCTGTGCAACAAGCTTAGGGCCTTCAGTGGATTTAACCGAAATAAAGTTTTCAATAGCTAATGTGTCAGCAACTTGCCCACCAAATCGCTCTGCAACAATACCGGTATTTAGCCCTTTACGTGCAGAATAAATAGCAGCTGATGCACCGGCAGGTCCGCCACCTACTACTAATACGTCAAATTCGTCTTTTTCGCTAAGTGCCGCAGCTTGGCGTGCTGCACCTTTACTATCTACTTTGTTTAATATGTCAGTTAGGCTTAATGCACCTTGGCTAAATGGTTCGCCATTTAAATAAACAGCCGGTACTGCTAAAATGTTGCGCTCTTCTACTTCCTCTTGAAATAGTGCGCCGTCAATCATTGTTGCTTTAATTTTGCTATTAGTCGCAGCCATTGTGTTTAACGCCTGCACTACTTGTGGGCACGTTTGGCAACTCAAGCTAATATAGATTTCAAAATTAAGTTCTTGATCAAGTGATTGTATTTGTTCAATGTCTTCGCTTTTTGCTTTACTTGCATGTCCGCCAGTATGTAAAAGCGCCAACACTAAACTTGTAAATTCGTGTCCCATCGGTACGCCTGCAAACGTAATGTGGGTGTTTTTAACCGGTGAATGTACAACCATAGACGGGCGTCGTGCGCTGGTATCAGGGTTGGTAACTACCGTAAACTTATCGCTTAATGATGCTAAGTCGTTTGCTAAGCTTTCAACTTCTGCTGATTTTTTGCTGTCGTCCAAGGCAATAAGCAGCTCAACAGGTTGAGTAAGCGATTCAAAATGGCTTTTTAATTGATTTTTAATGTTGTTATCTAACATGGCTTAACCCTTTTTAGGAAAATTTAAACAGCAAGCCTCCCATGCCAATAAACGCATGTGCTTAATTATCAAATTGAGATAGGAGGCACCAATAAACGAATATTTATTGGTTTAAGGGCAGTTGCCTGCCCTTATAGTAGGGATAAATCTATACTTAGATTTTACCAACTAGGTCTAGTGAAGGAGCAAGTGTGTCTTCACCTGGCTGCCAAGATGCAGGACAAACTTCACCGTCGTGAGTTGCAATGTATTGTGCAGCTTGTACTTTACGTACTAACTCTTTAGCGCTACGACCAATACCTAAATCGTGAGTTTCGATTACTTTGATTTCGCCCTCAGGGTTCATTACAAAAGTACCACGAAGTGCTAGACCTTCTTCTTCAATCATTACACCGAAGCTACGAGTAATACGGCCAGTTGGGTCGCCAATCATTGGGTAAGTAATTTTACCGATTGTGTCTGACGTATCGTGCCATGCTTTATGAGTGAAATGAGTATCAGTTGATACTGAGTAAACTTCTACGCCCATTTCTTGAAGCTGTGCGTAGTAATCTGCAAGGTCGCCTAGCTCTGTAGGACATACAAATGTGAAATCTGCTGGGTAAAAGAAGAAGATTGACCACTTACCAAGTACATCTTTTTCAGATACTTCTACAAAATCACCATTGTGGTATGCAGTTGCGTTGAAAGGTTGAATTTTTGTGTTGATTAATGAAGTGCTCATAGTATTCCTCATTTGTATTTAATGTATTAATTTAAGTTACCAAGCAAGGCTAGATTTGTTGGCTAACCTTGCTGGCTTGATTAATACAATAAGCCTATTGATAAACTAAATAAAATTGATTGTTTAGATTAAAACAATCGATTTTTAAGATGAAACTAAATTATAGATAGATTCGTATTTAATTTATTGCAACATATCGGTTTGCACACGCAAGGCTGATACAATTGCCTCGCTTACTATTAAAATATTCAGGGCACACTGTTATGAACAAGTTTATCAATCACATTCAATTAGGCTACCTTGGCCTAATTCCGTTTTTAGCCTGTTTAGCTTGGCCGCTAATGCTCGGTAGTAACAGTGTAAACTTAGAGTTTTTTACCTTTTATAGCATTGCTATACTTGCCTTTATGGCTGGTAACCTTTGGCATGCTGGGATGCAAAGCTATGCAGATGCAATAAAAGCGGTACTACCTGTTATTCCAGTACCATTTTTAGCATTTTTACCTATTGAATGGGTTTTAGGATGGTTATCGCTGAGTTTTTGGCTGGTTTTACTTTTTGAAAAATCTACACCACAATGGCAAACCTACCATAAAGACTATCAAAAAATGCGCTTTGTGCTCACGTCGGTCGTGTTTGTGTGCCACATATTTATTATTGGTATGAGTATTTACCCAAAATAGCAGCTATTACCTTAAATATTGCGCGGTAATAATGTACCATCCGCGCACAGCTATTTGAGGACTCACCATGATTGACCAATTACGCCAGCAGCTTAACGAACTTGGCGAAAATTACGTAGAAAAAAATGCCGCTTTTAAAATAAAGGTCATTCCATTTTTTTGCGCTATTAGCATAAAAAAAGATCACAAAAATGAAAATCGCCTCAACTTTTATTCAAACCAACTTATTGAGATATTTTTAGTTGTGTTACTCATATTATTTGGCGTAACGCTATATAAAGCAGAGGGCGGATTTACAGACGGCCCATTGCACTTTTCGTTTGCAATTGTGATCACCTTTAACCTACTTATTAAACAAATAGCCATCGAAGGCCTAAAAACAAGACTTGCCTTTGAACGTTTAAATGCGGCAAATAAACAAGCTCAAAACGTTCATAAGCAAGACACTTAGCACAGTATGTATTTAAACTCTAATTGGCGAATACTTACCGTTGGCGATGGCGACTTATCGTTTTCTCATGCAATTTATGAGCATGTAAAACCAAACACGTTGGTAGCCTCAACTTACGATAGCGCGCAAACCTTAGAACAAAAGTACCCTGATAACGCTTTAAATAAATTGCGTGAATGCAGTGTTGAAGTTCTTAATAGTTTTGATGTGACAAACAAAGCGTGTTGGCAAGCGTTAAAAAGTAATAATCAATGCTTTGACGTTGTTATTTTTCAGTTTCCACTTATTCCTGCATTTGTAGGTAAAAAGGAATATGAAGCTAATACTCGTCAATCAACTATGAATGTTTTAAATAGAGCCTTATTACATCAATTTATTAAATACGCCACTGAGTTTGCACTAAATCCAAATGGCCCAATGCTGTGCTTTATTACCTCTAAAGATGTAAAACCTTATCGTGAATGGAACATAGAAGGCAGTTTAAACGAACGTTTGAGCAGCGAGTACTGCGGCCAAATGCCATTTGATATATCACGTTTTTCGGGTTATAAAATTCGTAATGTTGACCGCGACAAACACGTTAAAGACACCAGCGGGATCACGTATGTATTTAGCCCAAAAAGTAGCTTTATAGAGCCACAATTAGCCAAACAATTAGTTAAGCCAAGCTACTTATCACCAAACCATTGCCCCCTTTGCCGAGTAGGGCCTTTTATAGCTGACGAAGACCAAATCAAACATTTTAAAGCTAAAAAGCACCTGCAAATGTTACGCCTAGAATCTGATTGGCAGCATTGGCTAAACACTTTTTATAGCTAACTATTGGCTGCCTTTATTAAGTCGGCAGCTTTTTCTGCAATCGCTATAACGGGTGCATTAGTGTTACCTGTGACAATTGTGGGCATTATTGACGCGTCAACAACACGTAAATTATTAACGCCATGCACTTTCAATGTGCTATCGACAACCGACATAGCATCATTACCCATTTTACACGTCCCAACGGGGTGATATTCGGTATCAGCTGTTTGGCGAATAAACTCTATTAGCTGCTGATCATTCTTTATATCCAGTGGGTAAACCATATCGGCACGAATTTCATCAAAGGCTGGGCTATTCATTATTGCGAGTGTTTTTTTCAAACCTAACAACATTATATTTAAGTCATCCGGGTGGCTCAAATAATTAGGATCAATAAGCGGGGCTGCGTGTGGGTCATTGTTTGCAAGCTTAATAGTCCCTCTACTTTTAGGTCGCATAATACTGCTATGAATACTGTACCCATGGCCATAATGTAACTTGCGACTATGATCGTCTACCAAACCAATTACAAATTCGAGTTGAACATCGGGTGCAGGTGAATCTTTAAATAATTTAATAAACGCATGAGACTCCGCAAAGTTACTTGTTAAACACCCGTTTCGTTTACTAAACCAATCTACAACCCCTTTGGCAACTTTAAGGGCACCTTTTAGGCTAATACCAAAGGTGCCCGCGCTATCATTAGCTTTAAAAAGTGGAACAACTGTAAGGTGGTCTTGTAAGTTTTGGCCGACCCCCTCTAACGCAACCTTCACATCAATGTCATGTAATTTTAAGTGGTCTGTTGGACCAACTCCCGAAAGCATTAACACCTGAGGCGAATTAATTGCGCCCGCACTTAAAATCACCTCTTTTTTAGCTGTTAACTCTATTTGCTTTTTATTCTGCTCTATTTGCACCCCTTGCGCGGTTTTATTTTTTATCTTTATTTTATTAACGTGGCAATGTGTGAGTACTGTTAAATTATGCCTATTTAAATTAGGTGTTAAATACGCCTTTGCGGCACTACAGCGTTCTCCATTATGCTGCGTAACCTGCGACAAACGTGCGCCACTTTGCTCTTCTGCGTTAATATCATTGCTTAATGATACTCCTTGTTCTACACAGGCATTTAAAAAATATTGATTAACAAAACTTGGCGCATTGAGGTCTTGCACATGAAGCGGCCCATCATCACCATGCAATGGGTGATTATTAAATGCTTTGTTGTTTTCAGCTTTTATAAAGTAAGGCAGCATATTTTTAAAACCCCAACCCGTGTTGCCCAAACTCTCCCATTGGTCGTAGTCGTATTTATTACCACGAATGTAAACCATTGCATTGATTGAACTTGAACCACCGAGCACTTTGCCTCTTGGTACAAAACCACACCGATTATTAAGTGCTTTCTGAGGTACCGTATTGTAATGCCAACTGTTAATACCATAAGGCACGCTGGCAGCAATTCCTGCTGGCATTTGAACAAAAGCGCTTTTATCTCCCCCGCCGGCTTCAATTAAACATACACTCACATTTTTATCTTCAGATAAACGCGAAGCAATAACACACCCAGCACTACCAGCCCCTATAACAATGTAATCAAATGTTGTGCTCTGCATGTGAGCCCTTATGAAAAATTAATACCTTATTAATACTGCATAGAAAAACACATCAAAACTTGATATTTTTAGACACCAAGTTGTTGGAGTAATGCATGAAAAATTTTATTAAGGCCACATCACTACAAGGGATAGACTCACTTGTTACGCACCTAGGCGGTGACATAACACAAATAATGACGCAACTTGGCCTTAACATTTGCTTTAATAACTTAGAGCAACAATACTTGCCCTATAGCACTTACGCCGAACTACTTGAGCATTGTGCACATACACTCAACTGCCCAAGCTTTGGGCTGCAACTGGCCAATAAGCAAAGCTTTGAAATACTTGGCCCTATTGCTATTGCAGCAAAAAGTAGCACTAATTTAGGTGATGCCCTTAACTGGGTTATTAAATATTTGCACCTACACACCCCAGCTTTAAGTTTAACTATTCATCCGTTAGAGGCTGATAAAACACTCTTTTTATCATTTCAAATAAACTTAAACCCTTTACCTAAAACAACCCAAGTTTTAGAACTAACTATCGGCCTTGCCATGGGAGTAATAAAAAAATTAAGTAATAACACCTGTAAACCACAAGCGGTATTCTTACCTCAAAAGCAACTTGCTAATACCCGCGCATATAACACTTACTTTGGCTGCAAAGTCACGCACAATAGAAATAGTGCCGGTATTGTTATTTTAAAAACAGATTTAGCATTATCAATTGCACAACCCCAGTACGATAAAGTACCTGCCGCGCTGCAGTTTTTAGCTCAAAGCGAACAGCAAAATCAATCCCTGCCAACTCAAGTAAGCGCGTTAATTAGGCCCATGTTGCCAATATATCAATGCACAAACGAAACCATAGCTGCAGCGCTGGGTATGCACCCCAGAACATTGCACAGAGAGTTAAATAAACACAACACAAGCTTTGTAAAACTAAAAGACTCAACCCGGCGCTCATTAGCTGCGCACTATTTGGCGCAAAACCATTACAGTATTTCAACCATCTCAGAGCTATTAGGTTATCAAGAACAAGCAACGCTTAGCGCCAGTGTAAAACGTTGGTTTGGTTATTCTCCGCGAGCATACAGAGCTAAAAAAATGATAAACTTAAATAAACATTATTCTAAGGAGTGAGTATGAACTTTGTAATTGTAGGTACTAATTTTATCAGCGACACATTACTTGACGCTGCTAATACCCTCGCTGATTTTAATTTGTACGGAGTTTGCTCTCGCGCGCTTTCAAGCGGTGAAGCATTTTTAGCAAAACACCCAAAAAGTAGCCAAGCAAAAATATTTACCCATATTGAACAAGTTTGCCAAGACGAACAGGTTGATGCAGTTTACATAGCCGCCCCCAATAGCTTACACAAACAATATGCGGTTATGTGCTTAAACGCTGGTAAACATGTACTTGGTGAAAAGCCATCGGCAGCCAATAGCCAAGAACTAAAAAATATCATCACCGCCGCTAAGCTAAACCAGTGCTTGTACATGGAAGCCATGATGACCACGCACTTGCCTAACTTTGCATTATTAAAAAATGCACTTTCTAAAATAGGCACCCCCAGAAAATTTATAGGGCAATATAGCCAGTACTCTTCGCGCTACGATAAATATAAAAATGGCGAACGCCCAAATACCTTTTTACCTGAATTTGCTAACGGTGCCTTGGTAGATTTAGGCATATACCCCCTTTACTTATTAATAGCGCTTTGGGGCGCACCGCAAAATGTAAATGCCAGTGGCGTATTACTCGATACTGGGGTCGACGGTGCTGGCGATGTGCTGCTTAATTATTCAAACAAGCAAGCCGTTATTAGCTACTCAAAAATTTCGCAAGGTGACAACATAACCGAAATACAGGGTGAACTGGGCAGAATTCGTATTGAAGCCGTATCGCAACTTAAAAAAGTAGAGTTTATTGCTAACAATGGCGAATCAGAAACCTTATCGGAAGAATTTGATGAGCATTTCATGAAATTTGAAGTTGCTCATTTTATGCAGTTAGTAGCAAAAAATCAGTGGGAGTCTAATGTAAACACATTCGCACTTTCACTAGATGTTATGAATGTACTTGACGAAGCTCGCAAACAGTTAGGCGTGATTTACCCTAACGATAAAACAGATTAATTTAAACCTCGACTGGGAGAAGTTGTATATGGGCGTTAACCAACGACAGTTAACGCCCATGGGGAAATGCAAATCACTATACCAACTGCACACTTGTTACCTACGCACATTTAAGTAACGATCCCCATCCGTGGGCAATCAATTTGATATAATGACCTAAAGTATTTACCAATTCCTAACTGATAATAGATCGACTACTCAATCCTAATCACAAAACAGCCATTACTAACCTTAACAGCATAAATCTAAACTAACACGAAAAAACATAACCAATCAAGCTGGCCAATTATGTAATTTTAAACTAAATTGGTATTACATAAATTAAACCAACTAACAATGTAGTTTTATAACCAAAACATAGGGCTAGAATTTTGACAAATTAGTGGGGTTTGGGGTAACCTTGTCGGTTAACAAATGTTATAAATTTTTAGACCTAAATGGTCAATATTCCTTAGGGTATGAAGGTACAATATGGGTAATCGTCGCTTATTTTGGCGCATTGTTGATAAAATAGAGTCTTTAATAAATCAAGGCGAATTTACTGCTGGGAGTCGTTTACCCCCTGAGCGTGAACTTGCAGAAATGTTTGACGTAAGTCGCCCAACAATTCGAGAAGCAATTATTGCATTAGAAGTACGTGGCCGGGTTGAAGTTAAAACCGGTTCAGGTGTGTATGTTGTTGAGCAAAAAAATGCCTCTATAAAATCAAAAGAGATCAGCGCATTTGAACTAACACAAGCCCGTGCGCTTATTGAAGGTGAAATTGCAGCACTGGCGGCTCAAAGCATTACAGAAGAAGAACTCGAGCAGCTAAACCAAACGCTAATAGCAATGGAAAAAGGCCTCTACGTAGAACAGGCTGACCGCGAATTTCATGAGATTATTGCCAAAGCAACACGAAATAAAGCACTTGAGTTTGCTGTTTCTAACTTATGGGATTTACGATTAAAAAACCCGCAAATTGTTGCCGATTACAGCAGCGTTTGTACTAACAATAACGAATGCGTAATGGATGAGCACACCGCGATTTATACTGCACTAAAAGCGCATGACGCCAGTGCCGCTCGTACTGCCATGCATAAACACTTTAACCGCTTAATTAATGCATTATTTGATGCAGTAGAAGCCCGCGCACTTGAAGAAATAAAGCGTAAAAATGACGAAAAACGCGGCCTGTACTCGTTAGACGGCTTAGTTAACAAAAACGCCCATTAAGTTTAAACATACTAGCAAATGCCTGTTTGCTAGTATGTTGCCTTTCATTAAATCCTACTCTAAACTGCCACACTTGTTTTTTAATCGCAAACACTTACCAATCGTACTAAAAGCAGATATTATCCCGCCACAAAATACAGCTATAGCATCTCAAACAGGGTAAGTTTACTAACCCCTATTAACAGTGCTTTACATTAGGGACGACAATGCAATCAAGCACCAAAGATTTCATATTAGCAATTGTTTGCTTATTAATTGCCATGATGACCATTCAATCGGGTGCATCGTTTGCAAAGCAACTATTCCCTATTGTTGGCCCCGAAGGGACAACCGCGCTTAGGCTTGGTTTTTCTGCACTTATATTATGTTTAGTATTTAAACCATGGAAGCATATACCCGCCAGAGGGAACCGCTTAGCTATTGTGGTTTATGGTTTAAGCCTAGGTGGAATGAACATTTTATTTTACTACGCAATTGAGCGTATCCCCTTAGGCATTGGTGTCGCACTAGAATTCACAGGCCCCCTCGCCGTTGCCTTGTTTTCTTCACGCCGTAAACGCGATTTATTTTGGGTTGCGTGTGCCATTGCCGGTATTTTACTTTTACTACCCGATATGAGCGGTAAAGACAGCCTAGATCCTGTTGGTGTTATTTTAGCCTTAGCAGCGGGTGCCTGTTGGGCAGGCTATATATTGTTTGGAAAAAAAACCGGAATGCAAAGCTCAGGTGGTGCAACGGTTGCCCTAGGTATGACAGTCGCAGCCATAGTGCTTGTGCCCTACGGAGGCATGATGCAAGCAAGCGCATTCACATGGGAAATTATTCCACTGGGAATTGGTATTGCAGTTTTATCTAGCGCGTTACCCTACACGTTAGAAATGGTTGCACTTCGTAATATGCCTTCACAAGGCTTTAGCATCATGATGAGCCTTGAACCTGCCATTGCATCACTCGCTGCCTTTGTTATTTTGGGCGAGCTACTAACAATATGGCAGTGGTTAGCAATTTTATTAGTTATTATTGCCTCAGCAGGAAGCTCCTTCTCTGGCGAGTCAAAAAAGTAGCCTAAGCCGAAAAGCCATCAACTAAGATGGCTTTTTGTTAAACTAAATGTGCTTTTTGTTTTGCCCTTTTAGCAGAAAAAATAAAACCTAATAACGCAATAAGCGGCATAGCAGCTGCAAATAAGGCAATACTTTCCCACCCACCAAATTCATATAATGGGCTAGCAATTAACGAACCAATAGCCCCGCCCAAAAATATACTGGTCATATAAATGGCGTTTAGCCGAGCGCGGCTTTGTGGTTCAAGTGAGTATATTACCCGTTGACCAAGTACCATATTAGCTTGCACTGCAAAATCAATAAATACACCCGTAAGCGCCAATATAATAATGCCGTTTGGTAAATCAAATAAGCTAGGTAAAAAGCACACCACCGCGATAACTTTAGCTAATAACGACATTTCGTAGGTATAGCCTTTGTCAGCTAAGCGCCCAACAATAGGCGCTGCAACGGCCCCCGCGGCACCAACTAAAGCAAACAATGCTATTTGCGTTTGCGAAAAACCATATTCTCGGGCTAGTACAACGGGCACTGTGGTCCAAAACACGCTAAACGACGCAAACATTAACCCTTGATAAAACGCGCGTTGACGAAGCACAGGTTGGCTCAATAACAACGACTTCAGTGACCTCAATAACGCAAAGTAGCTTGTTTTATGCGTTGGCAACCTTGTGGGTATAACAAAGTAAATAACCAAGGAGATAAACACCATACACCCCGCAGCAAAAAAGAACACGGCACGCCAGCCAAAATGATCAGCAATTAGGCTGGCCACAGGTCTTGCTAGCAATATACCTAGCAAAAGCCCCGCCATAATATTGCCCAAAACTTGCCCACGCTTTTCGTCTGACGATAAATGTGCCGCCAACGGAATAAGTACCTGCACCGATACCGAGCTTGCCCCCACCAGCAAACACAAAATCAACATGGCGTTTGGTGTTTGAACAACCCCCACTCCAATTAAGCTAAAAAATGTAACAGACAGGGTAATCAACATTAACCGTTTATTTTCAACTAAGTCAGCTAGCGGCACTAAAAAAAATAATCCAATGGCATAGCCAATTTGGGTTAATGACACAATAAAACTAGCACTGTGTGCACTTAATCCAACATCGGGGGCTAACAATTCTATAATAGGCTGCGCATAATAAATATTGGCAACAATTAACCCACAACACAGCGCAACAACACTCACAAGAGCTCTGCTTATTTGCACAGGCTCGGCGCTTAATTTAGACATGGCATTCTCAAAATAAATGAAATAAAACCTCAAGCAACTGAGGTTGGCTATTAAGTCACTTTATGGGCGACGGCTTTCCATATGGGCTTGAGCGTAAATATTGTTTAGGCGCACTTACTGTGGCACCAAGTTCAGCGGCAGCATGCCATGGCCAGTGTGGGTTGTATAAAATACCTCTCGCTAATGCGACTGCATCGGCTTGTTGCTCTTTTAAAATATTTTCTGCCTGTTGCGCTTCGGTAATTAAACCCACCGCAATAACCGACATACTAACCGCTTTTTTTATTGCCGTAGCAAAAGGAATTTGAAAGCCAGGCTCAACAGGAATTTGCTGTAAAGGGCTTAAACCTGCGGTGCTTACATGAATAAAATCGCACCCTGCGTCATCTAACGCTTGAGCAAGTGTAATACTTTGTTGTAGATCCCAACCACCCTCAACCCAATCAGTCGCTGAGATGCGAATACCGACTGGTTTACTAGGGTTAAACTCAGTGCGCACGGCGTTAAATACCTCCATTACAATTCGCATTCTATTGGCGAGGCTACCGCCGTATTCATCGTCACGCTTATTTGTAATTGGCGACAAAAACTGGTGTAGCAAATACCCATGTGCACCATGTAATTCGAT
>NZ_LODI01000016.1:0-9544 GCF_001468485.1 Pseudoalteromonas sp. H71 | reverse complement strand
AGATCAAGGCCTAGCTCGTCGGCGCGTTTGGCTGCACTTGCAAAATCAGCAATTAATTGGGCTATATCCGCTTTACTCATTGCAACAGGTTCAAACGAATGCTCATCGTAAGCCAATGCAGATGGCGCAATAGTTTGCCACCCATTTTCATCGCTTGGTGAAATAGCGCCGGCGTCTTCCCACGGTTTACCGGTTGACGCTTTGCGTCCGGCATGCGCCAGCTGTATTCCTATGGGCATATCGCTGTATTGCCTAACCGCGTTTAAACTTTTGCCAAGTGCACACTGAGTATCTGTGTTCCAAAGCCCTAAATCGCCATAACTTATTCGCCCCTCGGGGCTAACAGCGGTCGCCTCTAAAATTAGTAGCCCTGCACCACTTAAACTCATTTGCCCTAAATGAATAGTATGCCAATCTGTGGCTTCTCCATTAATTGCTGAATATTGACACATAGGCGCAATAATAATGCGATTAGGGAGGGTAAGTTCACCAATAGTTAACGGTGAAAAAAGTTGGCTCATAACAAGTCCTTGATGGATGCACAGTAAAAAATCAAATTGAATGTACGAACAAGCCCCCCTATTCGCCCATTAAACTCAATAAAAACCTTTGTTTAAAAGTAGATTATGGGGAGTAACAATAATTTTTAAATAATCAAAACACACAAAAATTAAGATTCACAACTTAAAAAACCAAAAAAAAACAAAAAAATTAACATCATTAAAAACACGCAAATCTAACAAGCATGAATAGCTATTCACACACTCAATACAAGTAAAACAGTTCAAAAAACGTACCTGTAGTAGGTATGCATTATGAGGAAAGAGCTTAAATCATCATTCATTAACTAAAAAACACAACTTTAACCCTTTTTTATTCTAAAAAACTGAATTTTAATTCAATTTATTCATTCCCAGATCTAATTGTGACTGATAATATATTCCATGTACTTTACTTATGTTAAATCTTTGAACTGGGGATCATTTTTATGTTTAAACCAAGCCTGTTGACCTTGGCTATGTCGGGCGCGCTTACTAGCGCTTTTTTACTTCCAAATACAGCACTTGCTCAAGAGCAAGAAACCGCAAAAGACAAATCACTTGAAGTTATTGAAGTAACTGCAACACGACGTAGCGGCTCAGTGCAAAACGCACCGCTTAACATTACAGCGCTTGATGCCGACATAATGAAAGATCAAAACATCAGCGAGCTTGCCGACGTAGCACGCTGGGTACCTGGTTTAACAATTACCGATCAAGGTGGTCGCTCTGGGTCACCTATTATTGTGCGTGGTTTAAACACAAACTCATCTGGCCCATCGTCAGACGGTGGCACAGTAGCTACTTATATTAATGAAATCCCAGTTGCTATTGATATGCGCCTAGTCGACGTTGAGCGCGTAGAGGTCCTTATTGGGCCACAAGGTACACTTTATGGTGCGGGCACATTAGGGGGCGCCATTCGTTACATGCTTAAAGAGCCTGAGCTTGATTTCACATCAGTTGAAGTATTTGGCAATGTATCGCAAACACAAGAAAGCGACTCTATTGGCGGCGAAGGTGGATTCATCTTCAACCTACCATTAATTGAAGATAAACTTGCCGTTCGTGCGAGCTTAAACGTTTACGAAGACCCAGGGTTTATTGACTACGGCTACGTAGTACGTGAGCCGGGCGTTTCGTTACCTGACCCAGATTGGACCGACAGCGCAGCAGTTAACAACAACCTCAAAAATGTAGAAGACGCTAACGGTGAAACCACCACAACAGGGCGTATTTCTGTTCGCTTTAAACCAAGCGAAACACTTGAAGGCACACTTAACTACTTTTACCAAAACCAAGACAGCGAAGGTCGCTCAATTGTTCATTACAACACATTAAGTGCTGATAACGGTCTAAGTGACGTAATTGGTAAATACGAGTCAGGTTACCGCTACGAAGAGCCACGTGAAAAAGAAAACCAATTACTAAGTTTAGAGCTAAAAGCAGACCTAGGTTTTGCAGAATTAGTATCGGCAACTGGTATTTCAAATTTTGATGCCGACGGCCAACGTGACCAAACCGATTTACTTATTCGCCTTGATTACGGCTACGAAGAATTTCCTGCGTTTTCATCGTTCACACGTGAGCTTGAAGAGCAAGACACGTTCACACAAGAAATTCGTTTAGTATCACAAAACGACAGTGACATTAACTGGATTGTAGGTGGCTTTTACAACAAAATTGAAAGCGATGCGTCTAGTCAAGAGTACACACCAGGCTTTGGTGACTTTGCAGTAGAAAATTTTGGCGCAGATCAATCTCGTCCAGACCAACTTGAATACTACTCAGTTGATCGCGTTGAAATAACAGAGTCAGCTTTATTTGGTGAAATTGGTTACCAAGTTACCGACAAACTCGATATTACTGTAGGCGCTCGTTTTTACAAGTACGATGTTGAGTCTGAGTCAGCGGTCGACTTTCCATTATTCAATACCTTATTTGGCGGCGCAGGCCCAGACGACGTAACACTTAACTTTGAACAAAATGAAGCAAGCGACAACGGCAGCCTATTTAAATTTAATGCCAAGTATCAATTCACTAACTCTGTAATGGGTTATGCAACAATAAGTGAAGGCTTCAGAATTGGTGGTTCAAATGGCTTAGCACCTTGTCCTGATCCACTACCAGCTAACCAAGCGGGTTGTGGTAACCCAAGTGAAATGCTTTACGATGCAGATACAACAACTAACTACGAGCTTGGTTTTAAAAGCACATGGTTAAGAAGTCGTTTACACTTTAACGCCGCATTATTTAATATAGATTGGGACGACGCACAAGTTGCCGGTGCAACCGAGGTAGGCCAACTACCGTACTTATCTAATGCCGGTTCAGCCAATGCAAAAGGTATAGAGATATCGTCGCGTGCAATTTTATCTGACTCATTCTCTGTGTATTCTACATATGCATACACAAAAGCAGAGTTAACATCTGACGCACCGTTCTTATTTAATTCAGACGGCACAGATGGAGCAGAAGATGGCGACCGTTTACCTGGCTCGTCTGAGCACCAGTTTTCAATGGGTGTAAACTATCAAACCGACGTGTTTAACGACAAAACGCTTGATATTAACTACGGTATTACCGCTCAAAGCGATGTGATTTCTCGTGTTGGTTTACGCGACAATGGTGAAACTTTACCGGGTTATAGCTTAAGCAACATATCGGCTAAACTAACCGCCGATGAGTGGTCTGCTACTGTTTACGTAGACAACGTATTTAATAAATACGCCGTTACGTCTGTTCGCCGTTCAGACGCTGATATTACCTCAGCAAATAGATCTGACATACAACGTAACTATGGTTACTTTATCAACCGTCCATTAACGGTAGGTATTAAATTTAATTATAAGTTTGAAATATAATTAACCGTTAAGTTTAAGTACAATCAAAAGGCTCAAATTTATTTGAGCCTTTTTTCTTTATTAACGCGTAACCAAACAATACAAATTAAAAAATGCAGCCAAATTTAAAACAACTCCATCAAAGCGCCATTAAATATTTAAATGAAGGCAAAGTACAACTTGCCCACAAAAACTTAGTAGAACTGGTTTCGCATAAACCTGACTTTGCCGACGGCTATTTTTTACTGGCAATGGTTAACTTGCAAGTTGGGCAAATTTATAAAGCCATAAAGCTAATCGAAAAAGCCTTAACGCTGGGCTCAAGTATTGAATATACCGCTCAACTGGCAAAATGTTATGCACTTACAGGTGACTTAAAAAAAGCAAAAAATGTAGCGCTGTCGGTGCCTATTGTACAAATAAAAAAAGCACTCGACGCCGATACCCTAGGCGTTGCACTAACACAAGCAGGCCTTCACGAACAGGCACTCAATTATTTTGACTGCGCACTCACTTTAGCCAATGCCAAACAACAACCACAGCCCCAGTTTTATTATAACTTTGCCGTTAGCGCCAAGTTTTTGGGCTTATTTGAAAAAGCACACACCGCGTTTGAACATGCCATTGCTATTAATCCGCTTCATCATCAAAGCCACTTTGCACTCAGTGATTTAACTAAAGTAACAAAGCAAAAAAACAATATTACAAGGTTAAAACAGGTATTTGAGCAGGTTTCACATCCTGATGCTAAATTACACATAGGCCATGCACTGGCAAAAGAATACCAAGATATTGGGGCATTTTCTGACGCCTTTACCGCGTTAAATCAAGGTAAAGCAGCAAAGCATGCGCTTACCCCGTTTGATAACGCATCGTCAAACGCGTTGTTCGAACACATAAAACAACTCAGTGCTGAACACAAAAACCAACAAGTAAACGGCAACCCCACCGCTGAGCCTATTTTTGTATTAGGTATGCCCCGCTCTGGTACCACGTTAGTTGAAAGAATATTATCGAGCCACAGTGACGTGCAGTCAGCCGGTGAATTACAAGACTTCGGCCTAAGCGTAAAAAGATTGAGCAACACACCCACACCTAACGTGCTCGACATACAAACATTAACTAAAGCGTATGAGCTTGATTTTAATGAGCTTGGCTCAACGTATTTAAACGCCACCCGCGTAACTACTGGCAGCCATAAACATTTTATAGATAAACTTCCATTTAACTTTTTTTATATCGACTTAATCACTAAAGCACTGCCAAACGCTAAAATTATTTGTATGCTGCGCAATCCAATGGACACCTGTATTGGTAACTACCGCCAGCTATTTACTATTAACAACCCTTACTACGCGTATTCACTCGATTTACTCGACACCGCTAAATTTTATAGCCGCTTTTACTCACTCATGCAGCACTTCAGCAACGTGCACAACAATATTAAAATTGTAAAATACGAAAAACTAGTCGCACAGCCCGAACAGCAAATAAAAGAGTTAGTCAGCTTTTGTGATTTAGAGTGGCAAGAGCAGTGTATAGACTTTCACTTAAACACCGCACCGGTGTCTACTGCCAGTAAAATGCAGGTACGCCAACCACTTAACAACAAAGCAATTGGCCGTTGGAAAGCATTTAAGCCCCATACTGATGAGGCTCAAAAATACCTTTTAGAGCAAGGGATCCCTTTTTTAAAGGAACCTTCGCCATAATTTTTACTTCAATATACTCAGTATCAGGTTTACTTCTCTTATAAAATTAAAAAGCGAACACGGCACGCAAATTAAATCTATCCAAAAAATGGTTTTAGTTGATTTAGGTCACAGCTTTTCATAACTGTTAATGTATTATTTAGCGACTCCTACCTAAAAACTAATTCAATTGTATTTATTAAAAATTGAATCATGCTCTTTTAGTATATAATTTCAATAATTTGCAATAAAGCTGTGTTACAAAAGAGTAAACAACATGTATAATTATAAGAAAGCCTTGGTAAACATAATGTCTAAATATAAGCTGCCATTTGCCCTTTGTGTATTAATACCTTTTTCAACCTTGTCGCAAACCGCTGATTTATCAGCCTGTATAGCTGAAAAAAGTATAAATGCCGATGATAATGTAACTATTGGCGAACTAAAAAAACAGTGCTCCGATATACTTACAAACTCTATCGAAAAAAGGAGGGTATTAGAAAACCAAGCATCTCCTAATCCGTTTTCTATTTTACCTCACAAACCCAACTACGTTTTGCCTGTTAGCTATTCCAATGTAAGCTCAGTGCCTTATCAAGAACGTTTAGAAGGCGAATCACTTGATGATGTCGAAACCAAGTTTCAAGTTTCATTAAAATATTTAGCTATGGAAAATGCGTATTTTGACGACTTAGACATTTATGCAGCGTTTACAGCCGTTAGCTGGTGGCAATCATATAATAGCGATATTTCAGCCCCATTCAGAGAAACTAACTACGAACCAGAATTAATATTCAATTATAGTCGTCCGTGGCAATTTTTAGGTGTTGATATTAGCAACACCTCCTTATCGTTTAATCACCAGTCTAATGGCCAAGCAGGTACATTATCTCGCAGTTGGAATAGAGTAATTGGAGCTGTCACTATTGTTGATGATGACCTAGTTTGGAATCTTAAAGCTTGGTGGCGACTCCCTGAAGATGACAAAGAATCATCTTTTTTAAGTGATGGCGACGATAACCCAAATATAGAAAACTATTACGGATATGGTGAATTAGGTGTGTTGTGGCAAGTTAACAATGACCATAACTTAGATTTGATGTTTCGCAATAATCTAAAAAGTAACAACCGAAGTACCTTTCAACTTGGTTGGTCTTTCCCTCTCACTTACCGCTTAAGAGGCTATGTAGAATACTTTAATGGCTATGGCGATGGGCTTATTTATTATAACCAACACTCATCTCGTTTAAGTATTGGTGTAAAGCTTACAGATTGGCTTTAAAGTTAAAAATTAAAAGTTAGGAATTATTTATGATCTTCAATTATTTAAAGCTCACTGTATTCATATTAAGCATTTATTTTTTAAATGGCTGTAGTGACAACAACAACCAAAACGAATCAACACTTGCCGCAAGTAAGCCCGCTAAACTACTTACAATAAAAGAAAGCAACCTAGAACAGTTTCTTCGCTATCCAGCAACCGTTAAACCCCAAAAATCCTCAGACTTAAGCTTTGAAGTATCAGGCATTGTTAAAGAAGTGCTTGTTACTGAATCACAACGTGTAAACGCAGGTGATGTAATTGCAATTTTAGACTCAAGAGACATTAAAGAAAGTTATAATGCAGCGCTATCGCAATTTAACATCGCAGATAAAGAATATCAGCGTATGTTAAAATTAATGGGCACAAATGCGATTGCTAAAAATGAATTAGACAAACGTCGTTCTGATAAAGAAGTTGCAGAGACAAAACTTAAAACCGCAAAAAAAGCGCTTGAAGATACAACCCTAAAAGCCCCATTTTCATGTTTAATTGCTGAGCTTAACCTTAAAGAAAAACAAGTTGTTCAAGCCGGTAGTACCGCCGTTAGTATCATTGCCGATGGGTTAATGGAAGCAACAATTAATCTACCGGCAAGTGTTATTGCAACAGCAAAACCGCAAAGTGCAAGTAATACCGCCGCGTTTGTTACTTTTGTATTTGACCCTTCAAATAAATTACCCGCAGTTTTTCAAGAGGCTAACCTAAACGCTGATGCGACTTCACAAACCTACCAAGTAAAATTTGCATTTAAATCACCTGAAAATTTAAACATACTGCCAGGAATGAACGCAACTGTTTGGTTTAAAGACCCAACAAGTACACTCAACGATAAAGGTCTAGTCCAAGTTCCTCTCAGTGCTATTGGCATCGAAAACGAAAAAACCTATGTTTGGAAAGTCACACCCGATACTGGCACCGTGTCTAAACAAATTGTGACACTTGAAAAGTCAGCAACAAAAAATGCGATTATTAAAGAAGGCTTAGTTTCGGGCGATGTAATAGTAACAGCAGGTATAGCGAGCTTATATGAAGGTATACAAGTTCATGCATGGTCTGAAAAGCAATAGGTGACATATGAACTTAGCTGAATTTTCCATTAAAAATCAATTACTGTGTGTAATTGCAATAATTTTAGTATTCGTTGGCGGTATCAATGCTTACACCACAATGCCAAGATTTGAAGACCCAGAGTTCACCATAAGAAATGCGCTTATTTACACTCAATATCCTGGAGCAAGCCCTAATGAAGTAGCAAGAGAAGTAACTGATCCTCTTGAAACCGCCTTACAACAACTCCAAGAAGTTAAGTCTATTAGCTCTACTTCATCCGCAGGTGTCTCGGAGATTAATGTTGAAATAAAGTATGAATTTTCAAAGTCTAAGGAAGACTTACAAGTCATATGGACCAAGTTACGAAATAAAATTAGTGATGCAAAAAGCACTTTGCCTCCAGATGCATTAACACCTATTGTTAATGACGATTTTGGCGATTTATATGGCCTCTCTTATTTGATTACTGGTAATGATTATAGCTACGCTGAATTACAAAATTACGCAAAGCAATTACAAAAAGATATTTTACAAGTTAATGGCGTCGCTAAAGTACAATTAGCAGGCAGCCAACAAGAAGCTATTTTTGTAGAGATTTCGCAAGAGAACGCTGCAAGTCTGGGTGTTTCAATTAACAAAATTTATGACATACTCAAACAACAAAATAGTATTACTTTTTCAGGTAGTGTTGACGTTGGGGATTTACGTTTAAGCTTTAGTCCATCAGGTAGCTTAAATTCCATTGATTCAATAAAAAATTTACTTGTTACCGACTCAACAGAAGGCCGTGTAATTTATCTAAAAGACATTGCTAATGTATACAGAGGTTACGAACAACCAGCGCAAAAGCTAATCCGTTTTAATGGTCAAAAAGCCATAGCCATGGGGGTATCTAATACCTCTGGTGGTAATGTTGTTGAAATAGGCAAAGCTGTTGATGAAAAAATAAAAGAAGCTGATAGCCGTCGCCCATTCGGTATTGAAGTAAGTGAATACTATAACCAAGGTAAAGTAGTTGAAGCATCAGTTACTAATTTTTTAGTCAATGTAATATCGGCATTGGTAATTGTAGTGTGCTCTTTATTGTTCACTATGGGGGTACGCTCAGCGGCTGTTATCTCATTTATTTTGCTTGTTACTGTTGGCGCAACGCTGACGACTATGCAACTTATGGGCATTCCACTTCACCGCATATCATTGGGTGCTCTTATAATATCACTCGGAATGATGGTTGATAACGCAGTAGTAATAACAGAAGCTATTTTAGTAGGTGTTAAACAGGGACGACGTAAGCTAGATATAGCAAAAGAAATTGTCATGCAGACAAAATGGCCTCTTTTAGCCGGAACACTAGTCGGCGTAATTGCTTTTGCTCCAATTGGCTTTGCACCAGGACAAACAGCTGAGTATACCGGCTCACTTTTCTGGGTTGTTATGATCTCATTACTTTTCAGCTGGGTATTAGCATTAACCATTACCCCATTGACCTGTTACTGGCTTTTCCCGCAAAGTGACGCAAAAAATTCAGACGATTCAAAAACAGAAAAAGAAAGTGCTTTTTTCTTAAAATATAAAGCGCTTATGCGCTGGTGTTTAAGGTCGCGTGCATTAGTTATTTCAAGCGTAATGGTTTTGTTTGCTATCTCAATTTGGGGTGCGCAATTTATGACGCAAGGTTTTTTCCCTCGCTCTACGTCACCTCAAATGGTGGTTGACTTTTGGCTACCTGAAGGAACAAACATCAAAAAAACTGAGCGCGAAATGATCAAACTAGAATCATTCGTTCAATCTTTAGATAACGTTAACAGTGTGCAAACTCTGATTGGCGGAGGTGCAATTCGTTACATGCTGACCTATTCACCACAGTCAGCTAACACAGCCTACGGCCAACTTCTTGTAAAAGTCGACGACTATAAAAAAATTGATGCCATGACTCCTGTTATTCAACAATACGTTGAGGAGAATTTCCCAGAAGCAGAATCAAAGGCTTGGCGTTTTATTTTAGGGCCTGGTGGCGGTTCAGCAATTGAAGCCGAGTTTAGCGGCCCCGACCCTGTTGTCCTTCGCTCCTTGGCTGAACAAGCTAAAAAAATAATG
>NZ_LODI01000015.1:56509-65620 GCF_001468485.1 Pseudoalteromonas sp. H71 | reverse complement strand
ACTGTGCTGCAATTCCTACCCAAGTAGTTATTGCTGTTGGTCACTCAGCTTCTCTTTCGAGAAATCACATTGAGACTCTAATTTGTTTGCCTCGTTACTTGCTCAATAAAGAGCGAAGTAGTTTGGCTGTTAGAACTCAATCTGTACGAGTGCCCACACAGATGATTGCTTTATATTGTTAAAGAACGTTTGAGTTGCCTTAGCGACTCAAGGGAAGCGAATCTTACGCTTTCCTGTGTGTTTGTCAACACTTAATTTTAAACTTTATAAAAATCTAAACCTAAGTTTTACTCGACTCACTAAGTGCTTTGCCTGCAGCTTAAGCGTTGCCTGCTCTGCCGTCTCAGTGGGGTCGCATTATAGGGATATTCGAGTGGGGGTCAATGCTTAATTCACGCTTTTTTGAATAAAAACACTTTTAGTATGAAAGGTATACAATTAGAGGGCTAAATAATATAAGTAGCTGATAAAAAGCCCATCTCATGAGTTTAGCAAAGTCGCATAACTATTTATTTCATTCTTATTGAGGTAGCAGTTTTATACATCATTAAAATTCTCTACTACTTACTGCTAATATAATTACTCATATATCTAGTTTTAAGAGTTACATTTTTAGACTCTATGACTTACTAATAATACGTACATATTTATCAGCTAACTTATCTAAAGCTTCTCGCCAGTTGGGGTCAGGTTTTATGCAATCTATTGGGCATACACTGATGCAGGTTGGCTTTTCATAATGCCCAACACACTCGGTACATTTTTCAGGATCTATCTGATAGATTTTAGCGCCCATGTATATAGCTTCATTCGGGCATTCGGGATGGCACATGTCACAGTTAATGCATTTGCTATTTATAAGTAGAGCCACTATTAACCTCTTTCATTAATATAATTTATAAAACAAGAATCGGTAGGGTTTTGTTTTAAATTCAAGTACCTTTATTAACTGAATGCTTAACTCTGTTTATTTTTTATCACCATTTTTAAAATTATCGTTATGCCGGATAGTTTTAGAATGAAGAGCGCTTGTAATCGTTTCCTTGCAAAACGTTGCCAAATCATTAATGTTGATTTCAGTTTTCAATTTTGGAGTTAAAAACAATGAATTCTTATATATGGGCAATCCCTGCACTCGTACTTACCATAATTTTGCTAAAACTAATAAGTGACTCAAGCAAAAAATAACATAATGAAAATTTAATTTAATAGGCTGCTTCTAAATTAGTTCGAAAATATCTAAGCATTAGTTAATTACTTTAATTGCCCAGTAATACACAGCCTCATTCGTTATTGGGTTTAATTATTAATTAGCCGCGACTTGCTTAAATGGATTTCTGGTATCTTGGTGCTCATCCAAGTTGCGCATCAAAACAGCATGTTGCAAATTTATAGTTTTATCTAAACGAATGAAAACAATATGGCCCGAGCCTTTGGCATCGGTAATGCTTTCGCCTTTTTTATTTTCAATACTTTCAAGGGTAAAACTAATATTGCCTTTCGGCGTCATTAGCTCTAATGAATGGCCAACACAAAACTTATTTTTTACATCTATTTCAACCAAACCATTAGCATTTCTTCCTAATACCTCACCTACAAATTGCTGTTTAGTTGATACAGAGTGACCGTATTCGTAATTTTGATAATCTTGATGAGCATGGCGCTTTAAAAAACCTTCGGTGTAACCGCGGTGAGCTAGGTTTTCAAGGGTTTTAAATAAGTCTGCATCAAATGGTTTACCTGCAACGGCATCGTCAATCGCTTTACGGTATACCTGTGCGGTACGGGCTACATAATAAAATGACTTAGTACGCCCTTCTATTTTAAGACTGTGCACCCCCATTTTTGTTAGCTGTTCTACGTATTGCACGGCGCGTAAGTCTTTTGAGTTCATGATATAAGTACCATGCTCGTCTTCAAATGCAGGCATGTATTCACCGGGGCGTCCTTGCTCTTCGAGCATAAATACTTCGTTGCTTGGTGCGCCGTCACCTAAAGTGGGTATAACTGCTTTAGGGTCAATTTTATGCACCATTTCACCGGTTTCATTCTCAGTACCGGGTTTTACATCGTACTCCCAACGACACGCATTAGTGCATGTGCCTTGGTTTGGATCGCGTTTATTTATGTAGCCAGAAAGCAAACAACGTCCAGAATAAGCCATACATAACGCACCATGTACAAATACTTCTAGCTCGGTTTCCGGGCATAGCGTACGTATTTCACTTATTTCTTCAAGCGATAGCTCACGAGACAAAATCACCCGTTCAATACCCTGTTTTGCCCAGAACAATACACTTGCATAGTTTACTGCATTGGCTTGTACAGAAAGGTGAACTGGCATATCGGGCCACTTTTCACGTACTAACATAATTAACCCAGGATCTGACATGATCAGCGCATCAGGTTTCATAGCAATTACAGGTTCTATATCTCGTAAATACGACTTCACTTTGGCGTTATGGGGCGCGATATTTGATACTACATAAAATTTTTTATTTAATGCGTGTGCTTCATTAATACCTATTTGTAAGGTCTCTAAATCAAACTCATTATTTCTTACGCGCAAACTGTAACGAGGTTGCCCTGCGTAGACCGCATCAGCACCATAGGCAAAGGCATAGCGCATATTTTTTAAGCTCCCTGCTGGGCATAATAGTTCTGGTATAAATGGGCTAGATGAAACAGATGGCATGTGCGCTCCCTACAACAACAGGCATTGAGCCAATTGTGTGCGTCATAAATTTAAATATAAAAGCAGAAGCGCGGCAGTATAAATAGCACTAAAAATTTCCCCTTGATCAAGATCATAAAACTGTAATTGAACTGGTTTTTAATAAAATTAGGATTTTTCACTTAAAACGCGTATAATTCGCGCCCGTTAATATTCACACTTTTACTTATAAATTATTGGAGCATAAAGATGGCTTTAGAGCGTACTTTCTCAATCGTAAAACCTGATGCAGTAGCTAAAAACCACATCGGCGCTATCTACAACCGTTTCGAAACTGCTGGTCTTAAAATCGTTGCAGCTAAAATGGTTCACCTTTCTCAAGAGAAAGCTGAAGGTTTCTACGCTGAACACAGCGAACGTCCTTTCTTTGGCGCTTTAGTATCTTTCATGACATCTGGTCCAGTAATGGTTACCGTTCTTGAAGGCGAAAACGCTGTTCTTAAAAATCGTGAAATCATGGGTGCAACTAACCCTGCTGAAGCGCTAGCTGGTACTTTACGTGCAGACTACGCTGATAGCATCGACGAAAACGCTGTTCACGGTTCTGATGCTGTTGAATCTGCTGCTCGCGAAATCGCGTACTTCTTCGCTGACGAAGAACTTTGCCCACGTACTCGTTAATTCGAGTTTCACAGCTAACTCTGTGTTGCAAAGTATGAAAAGGGCTTTCGAGCCCTTTTTTAGTCATTAATTAAAGTATTACTCTGCTATTTATGATGCTTTACTTAATGATTAAAGTGAACGAATTGTGTACAATTTGTCTCTGTAAATTTTATCACCACCGTTACTGATTAAGGTTGTTTCATGACCACTGCGCAAAAAAAGATTAACTTATTAGATTTAAACCGAGATGCAATGCGCGAGCTATTTGTATCTTTCGGTGAAAAGCCATTTCGTGGCGATCAGGTGATGAAATGGATTTATCATTTTGGCGTAGATAACTTCGACGAAATGAGCAACGTGAATAAAAAGCTTAAAGAAAAGCTTAAAGCTGAGTGCGAAATTGTAGCCCCTGAAATCTCAGTTCGCCAACAGGCGAGCGACGGTACTATTAAATACGCTTTAGTACTAGAAGGCGGACAAGAAGTTGAAGCCGTGTGGATCCCTGAAAAAGAGCGCGCAACATTGTGTGTATCTTCACAAGTAGGTTGTGCACTAGAATGTACTTTTTGCTCAACAGCACAACAAGGCTTTAACCGTAACTTAAAAGTATCAGAAATTATTGGCCAAGTTTGGCGTGTAGCCAAAGATATTGGCCTAGATGGCAATAGTGAAAAACGCCCTGTTACTAACGTAGTAATGATGGGTATGGGCGAGCCATTACTTAACGTTAAAAACGTAGTACCAGCAATGGAACTGATGATGGACGATTGGGGCTTTGGTTTATCTAAGCGCCGCGTAACATTAAGTACATCAGGCGTTGTACCTGCACTTGATTTATTAAAAGAGAAGATTGACGTAGCGCTTGCTATTTCACTTCATGCACCAGATAACGCACTGCGTGATATTTTGGTACCAATTAATAAAAAGTACCCTATTGAAGAGTTCTTAGCCGCATGTCGTCGATACATTGATGGCTCTAAAGCTAATAAAGACGTAACAATTGAATACGTAATGCTTAATGGCGTAAACGACAGTACCGACCAAGCACACGAACTTGTTAAAACGTTAAAAGGCACGCCATCTAAGGTAAACCTTATTCCGTTTAACCCGTTTCCAGGTAACGAATATACACGTTCAAGCAACAGCCGAATTGACCGTTTTTCTAAGGTTTTACAAGCTGCTGGCATTACATGTATTGTTCGCCGAACTCGAGGTGATGACATTGACGCAGCCTGTGGACAATTAGCCGGAGATGTCGTTGACCGTACAAAACGTATGGCAAAAAAGAAAATGCGCGACGATAACAAAATCTCAGTTAACATCCAACAAGCCTAATTTAGTTAAACTACCTAAAGCCCTCCTGTTAAATCGTTTATTATTAAATAATTGATGCAACATGAGGGCTTTTAGGTAATATAGGCAATATGGACAAAAATAAAGAGATAAGGTAATGCGATCTATACTTGCTATAACACTATCGGCACTGGCTTTAAGTGGCTGTGTTACCGAAAGTAGTTATAACGGCAGTAATAAGCCCGTTGTCAAAAATAAAATCAATAACGCCGGGGCAGCACGCACGCGAATAGCTTTAGCCTTACAGTACCTAAAAACAGGTAATAATTCACAAGCAAAATACAACCTAGAACGCGCAGCTGAATTCGCTCCCAACTTACCTGAAGTTCATTACTCTATGGCGTATTATTACCAGCAAGTAGGTGAAAGCCCATTAGCCGACAGGGCTTATCAAAAAGCACTAGATATAAAACCAGATGACCCTAATACACTTAACAACTACGGTGTATTTTTGTGTGGCATTGATGAATACGACCGTGCCACCGATCAATTTTTAAAAGCCATTGAAATTCCAACGTATATCCGTGTTGCCGAAAGCTACGAAAATCTAGCGTTATGCGCTATTGAATTTGACGATTTTGAAAACGCAGAAACTTACTTCAAGCAAGCGCTTAATCACAGCTCTCAACGAACCTCAACTCTTATAAGTTTAGCGGCTTTGTTTTATGCAAAAAGTGATTTATACAAAGCAAACGACATTCTTAAAAAACATGACGACACAGGTCGAGTATCGTCGCGTGCTTTGATGCTTAGCTATTTAGTAAAAAATCGTATGGGGCGAATAGAAGAAGCCGAAAAAGTAGCAAGCACCCTTTTACAAACCTACTCTACTAGTAACGAAGCGTATGCAATCAGAGAGCAACGAACACGTTTTAACGAATTTGAAATGCTGCGTGAAAAATACCGTAAAGCCAAACTAAATGAGCTAAAAGCTGATGCAGATAGCACATATATAAGTGCAAAACCAAAAATAAAAATAGTCAGAAAAAAAGCACCTACTCAAGATGACACAAAAAGCCTGGTCATTAAACAACCAGCGCAAGTTAGATCTGCAGAGCCTGAGCAAAACACGCAAGACGCGAATCCAGTCATAGCAAGAAATGATTCAAGCATAAGCGCTGAAAACACTGTTGCTGAAGTTTCAGCAACACCAAAAATGGCTTCAAAAAAAGCCACAACTAAAACGGCAGTAACAGCAATTGCTGAACAGCCAGAACAAGCTGAAATAAAGCAAGTTACACCTACGGGGCCATCAACAGATACATCTGCGGTATTACGTGCTTTAACAACTGAACCCAAAGCACCAAATAGACCTGAGACAGTTATTGAAAAGCCCGCCACTAAACCTAGTACAGCACCTGCAACAGTGGCAGCTAAAGTAGCATCAGCACCACCAAAAGAAGAGGTGAAAATTATTTCTTTTGGGGCGCCTAAAACGGCTAACTTTAATTCACCTCAAACAAATCAGCCAGCAGTCACGGCAAACACTACCGTTGCCAATAACGACTCAAATGTTGTTTTTTACGAAGCCACTAAAAACGAAGATATTTTTGAAAGGAGTGATTACCAAAGCGGTAATAATGTTACATTTACAAACTTAGCGTCAAATAAGCAAACAGCATTACCGATGTTAAACCCTAAAGTGGCAGCATTACGTGTGCCTTTTCATATTATTGAGTTTGGTGAAAACCTATTTAGCATTTCGGTGCGATACAATGTTAAACTACAAAAACTCCTGCAATGGAATGGATTAAAAGAGTCAGATCGGGTAATGAATGGCAGCAAAATTTACTTAAACGATCCTAATATTTATTACGAAATTAAATCTGGCGACTCCCTTTACGATATTGCTACCCAGAAGCAAGTATTAATTGATGAATTAATGCGATGGAATAAATTAAGTCCTGATATAGAGCTAAAACCAGGACATAGACTTTTACTAGTGGATCCAGACTCATACTTATTATGAATGAAGAAAAAACGCAGAGCGAACAGCCTACCGTAGGCCAAATTCTAAAAGCACACAGAGAGCAAGCCAAGGTAAGCATTGAAGCCATTGCTAAACCGCTAAAGCTCTCTGAATTTCAAATTAAACACCTTGAAAACAATGAGTTTCAAGCGTTAGGACCTATTACCTTTGTAAAAGGGTACATAAAAAACTATTGCCGCGAATTAAAGGTAGATAGCACCCCTATATTAGCCATGTTGCCAGCGCCACCTGAGCCAGCAAAACCAGCTAACATGCAAAGCTTTTCTCGTCGTACAGAAAAAGAAGCCAGCGATAGCCGTTTAATGTTAGTGACCTACATTATATTGGCCATAGTTATTGGCTCGTCTGCATTATGGTTTTGGCAAAACGCTACCCCCATAGAAGAGCAAACCACAAATATAAATATTGGCAACACTATAATGAGTGAGCGCCAGGCAATTCAATCAACAAATATTGAACAGCAAAAATCGGCAAACGACGCTGAGGAGTTACGTCAAGAGTCTATTGAGCAAAGTACAGACTTTACAAATGACGAAGTAACACAAACACTTGACGAACAAACCCTAGAGTCATATACCGGAAAGGCCAACATCAGCACAATAGAAATGCTATTCAATGACGAAAGTTGGGTCGAAATACACGACGGCGAAGGGGAAAAAATAGCCTTTGGCGTTAAAAAAGCAGGTTACAGAATGACTGTTTCTGGCACACCTCCTTTTGCTGTTGTGCTTGGTAAGCACAATGTAGTTAACATTACTTTAAACGGTGAGCCAGTGGATATCTCGGCTTTTCCTAAAAACCGTTTAGCCAAATTTACCTTACCATTAGCAGAGTAGTCGCTATGTTTTCAGAATCTCCTATCAAACGCAGAAAATCCACCCGTATTAATGTAGGCAATGTGCCTATTGGCGACGGCGCACCTATTGCAGTGCAATCGATGACCAACACCGACACCATGGATGTGGATGCAACCGTTGCACAAATACAAGCAATTCAAGACGCAGGAGCCGATATAGTTCGTGTGTCAGTACCGACTATGGACGCAGCAGAAGCGTTTAAAAGTATAAAAGAGCAAGTCAGTATTCCCCTTGTTGCCGATATTCACTTTGATTACCGCATAGCCTTAAAAGTGGCAAAATATGGCGTAGATTGTTTGCGCATAAACCCAGGTAATATAGGCAGCGAAGAGCGTATTAGAGCCGTTGTTGATTCAGCTCACGAACATAACATTCCAATTCGTATTGGTGTAAACGGTGGCTCGTTAGAGCGTGACTTGCAAGAAAAATATGGCGAGCCAACACCCGAGGCATTACTCGAATCAGCAATGCGCCATGTAGATATATTACGCCGTCTTGATTTTGATCAGTTTAAAATATCGGTAAAAGCGTCAGACGTATTTTTAGCTGTAGGCGCATATCGTTTGCTTGCTAAAGAAATAGAACAACCTCTACATTTAGGGATCACCGAAGCTGGCGGCATGCGCTCTGGCTCGGTTAAATCGGCCGTTGGTTTAGGTATGCTACTTGCCGAAGGCATAGGCGATACGCTACGTGTATCACTCGCCGCCGACCCGGTACAAGAGATCAAAGTAGGCTTTGATATTTTAAAATCGCTGCGTATACGCTCACGCGGTATTAACTTTATTGCCTGCCCAAGCTGCTCACGCCAAGAGTTTGATGTAGTGAGCACCATGAACCAATTAGAAGAACGCCTTGAAGATATCATTGAGCCTGTTTCTGTTTCAGTTATTGGTTGTGTAGTAAACGGCCCAGGCGAAGCCCTTGTTAGTGATATTGGCCTTGCCGGTGCAAACCGTCGCTCAGGTTTATACATTAATGGCGAACGCCAAAAAGCACGTATAGATAACAACAACATTGTTGAGCAACTAGAGGGCTACGTTCGCGATTTCATCGATAAAAAGCAAAGCCAAACCCCTATCGATGTAAAAATAGTCGAATAAATAACGTATTAACCGCCAAGCACTCGTGTTTGGCGTTGACCTTTATAATAGATTTACCCAAGCATTCACAAAATACAGAGTTCAGCGCTTCATCGGGCTTTATATCAAAGTATTACTTTTAATAATGGTAATTTCTTTTAATTCCAACGACGCTCGCATCTTGAGGTCGTTTGGGTATATAATATTGGGTCAATTTTTAGCGTTCTTGTTGTGTAAGCATTTTTTTATTACACATAAACAGTATTTAGGATTTATCAGTGGCAAAACAAATTCAGGCAGTTCGCGGTATGAACGATTGTCTGCCGGGCGACACGCAAGTTTGGCAGAAAGTAGAAAACATTTTACGCGAGACAGTAGCTTCGTTCGGTTATCAAGAAATTCGTTTTCCTATTGTAGAATCAACCGATCTATTTAAACGCTCTATTGGTGAAGTGACCGATATAGTAGAAAAAGAAATGTACACGTTTGCCG
>NZ_LODI01000015.1:22563-56484 GCF_001468485.1 Pseudoalteromonas sp. H71 | reverse complement strand
ACTAACTCTTCGCCCAGAAGGCACCGCAGTGTGTGTTCGTGCTGGTAACGAAAACGGCTTATTGTATAACCAAGAGCAACGTCTTTGGTACATGGGCCCTATGTTTCGTCATGAGCGCCCGCAAAAAGGCCGTTACCGTCAATTTCACCAATTTGGTTTAGAAACCTTTGGCATTGCCACAGCCGACATTGATGCAGAAGTTATTTTACTAACAGCACAGCTTTGGGAAGCGTTTGGCATTACCGAGCATGTGCGATTAGAGCTTAACTCATTGGGTTCTAATGAAGCTCGTGCACAATACCGCGATGCGCTTGTTGCCTACCTTGAACAACATACCGACGTGCTTGATGAAGACTCAAAACGCCGCATGTATTCAAATCCATTACGTGTGCTAGATAGCAAAAATCCAGACGTACAGGCAATATTAGTTGATGCACCTAAACTGTCAGAGCATTTAGATGCTGAATCAAAAGAACATTTTGAAAATTTATGTGAACGTTTAGACGCAGCTGGCGTCTCATACACGGTTAACGAAAAATTAGTGCGCGGTTTAGACTATTACAACCGCACAGTATTTGAATGGGTAACCGACAGCCTTGGCGCGCAAGGTACTGTGTGTGCTGGCGGACGCTACGATGGCTTAGTTGAGCAACTTGGTGGAAAAGCAACCCCAGCAGTTGGCTTTGCAATGGGCCTAGAGCGCTTAGTGTTGTTACTCCAAGCACTTGAATGTGTTGGTGACATTCGCCGTAATGCTGATGTATATTTAGCGGCCATGGGCGACAAAGCAAGTATTCAAGCCCCGATTATTGCGTCTGAACTACGCCGTGATGTGGCTGGCCTTCGTGTGATGGTTCACGCGGGTGGCGGAAACTTTAAAAAACAATTAAAACGTGCCGATAAAAGCGATGCACTTGTTGCCGTAATTATTGGTGAAGATGAATTAGAACAAGGCGTGGTGACCATAAAGTATTTACGTGATCGTAAAGAACAAGTCACATTAGAATTAGAACAAGCTAAAGCGCTACTAGCTGAGCTTATAAACGGCTAAGCAGATATTAGAGGTAATCATGGATATACATTCAACAGAAGAAGAACAAGCAGAAGCCATTAAACGCTTTTTCCGTGAAAACGGTCTTTCACTGGCACTCGGTGTAATTGTAGGTTTAGGTGGCTTATACGGTTGGAAAGCCTACAACCAAAACCAAATTACAACCGCTGAGCAAGCGTCAGATTCTTACACTAAATTAGTAGAAGGCGATGATGTTTTATCATCAGCTGATGCTTTTATCAGTGAAAATAAAGACACAAACTATGCAGCCCTTGCGGCGTTTGTAGCAGCTAAAGACGCGGTAGAAGCGCAAAAGTTAGATGTTGCTAGCGAAAAGTTAAGCTGGATTGTATCAAACGTTGAAAATGCAGAATTAAAAGCGATTGCTATTACACGTTTAGCGCGTATACAAATTGCACAAACTAATTTTGACGATGCGTTAAACACACTAAATGCACCATTACCTGAAGCGTTTAATGCAAACGTTGCAGAGCTTAAAGGCGATATTTATGCTCAGCAAGGTAATAAAGAGCAAGCGCGCACCGCCTATCAGGCTGCGGTAGATGCAGGTGGGTTAACAGGCAACCCACTTTTACAAGTTAAGTTAGATGACCTAGCAGTAACTAGCCCAGCGGCATAAGGTTTTAGGTATGAAAAAATTAACGACCGCAACCCTTGCCCTATGTATGGCAACGCTAATGGGTTGTTCATCAAGTGATGAAGAAGACGAACTAGTCCTTCCCGAAATCGCCAATCAGTTTGAAACTGATGTGGTTTGGCAAGAGTCTGTAGGTAGCGGCGTAGAGCATTATTTTTCTCGCTTAACTCCTGCTGTATACAAAGACACTGTTTATGTTGCAAACCGCGAAGGTCAAGTAGAAGCATTGTCGCTTACTAACGGCGATGTACAGTGGGAGACCGACGTACGTCAAGACACCTCATTTTGGCCTTGGAGCGACGACGGTACAGCAAAATTATCAGGCGGTATATTACAAGCTTATGGTAAACTGTATATTGGTTCTGAACACGGCTTTGTAGTGGCACTTGATCGCGAAACTGGCGAAGAAGTATGGCGCAAAAACGTACCCGGTGAGTCACTTTCAAAAGCAGCAGCCGGCGACGGCCTTATATTTGTAAACCTAGGCTCAGGTAAATTATTAGCACTTCACCCTGATACAGGTGAAGAGCGTTGGAGCTTTGAACAAGAAGTGCCAGCACTTACATTACGCGGACAAAGTGCACCTACGGTTGCAAACGGTGGCGTTTTAGTTGGCCTAGAAACAGGTAAATTAAGCGTTTTAATTTCAGAAAGTGGTTACTCAGCTTGGAGCGCAGAAATTGCAGCTGCAAAAGGTGCTTCAGAATTTGAACGCCTGGTTGACGTAGACACGCAGCCACTCATTAGCGGCCCGTACGCCTATGCAATTGCATACAACGGTAACCTAGCAGCAGTTGATATTCGCTCTGGTAATGTGGTTTGGAAACGTGAATACAGCAGCTACCGCGAAATTTCGATGGATGCACAAAGTATTTATGTAGTAGACAGCAACGGCGTTGTTTATGCATTAGATAAAAATTCAGGTATTGAACGTTGGAGCCAACCCGCACTTCGTGGCTGGTACTTAACAGGTCCTGCTGTTACAGGTAACTATTTAGCCCTAGGTGACCAAGAAGGTAACCTACACTGGCTAAACAAGGAAACTGGCGAGTTAGTAGCGCGTGAAGACTTTGATAGCTCAGGCTTCTTTGTTGAACCTGTTGTTGCCGACGACAAACTGATATTATACACCCGTGACGGTGAAGTAAGTGCGGTAACAATACCAAACTAACTTACTAATAGTCATATGGTTTTTATAAGGCTTCGCTCTGCGAAGCCTTTTGTTGTTTTTTAAAGAGGTAGTTTATGCTTCCCGTGATCGCTCTAGTTGGGCGACCCAATGTGGGCAAATCCACATTATTTAACCGTTTAACACGTACTCGTGATGCACTCGTAGCCGATTTTCCAGGTTTAACACGAGATAGAAAATATGGCCAAGCTAGTTACGATGGCTATGAATTTATCGTGGTAGACACGGGCGGTATTGATGGCACTGAAGAAGGCATCGAGATCGAAATGGCTGACCAATNGCTACTTGCAATTGAAGAAGCCGACATCGTACTGTTTTTAGTTGATGCCCGCGTAGGCATGACCGTTGCCGACCAAGCTATTGCTAATCATCTTCGCAAGCAAGACAAAAAATGTTTTGTTGTTGCCAATAAAACTGACGGTATTGATGCTGACTCAAATTGTGCTGAATTTTACCAGTTATCACTGGGTGAGATTCATCACATTGCAGCCGCTCATGGTCGCGGTATTACGCTTTTACTTGAGCACACACTTCAGCCTGTTATTGCCGAACTCGCAGCACAAGATGAAGACGTAGCCGATAATGATGAAGAGCTCATTGATCTTTACGAAGAAGGTGAAGGCGACGATACTGACCACCAGGCATTTGCAGATAAACCAGTAAAGCTTGCTATTATTGGTCGACCTAACGTTGGTAAGTCTACACTTACAAACCGTATACTTGGTGAAGAACGTGTGATTGTTTACGATATGCCTGGTACAACACGCGACTCTATTTATATCCCTATGACACGTAACGAAAAAGAGTATGTGTTAATCGATACAGCAGGTGTTCGTAAACGTAAAAAAGTAAGCGACGTAGTAGAAAAGTTCTCAGTGATTAAAACTCTGCAGGCCATTGAAGATTGTAATGTTGTTTTACTGGTTGTAGATGCACGTGATGGAATATCTGATCAAGACTTAAGCCTATTAGGGTTTGCGCTTAATTCAGGCCGCTCGCTTGTTATTGCCGTGAACAAATGGGATGGTCTAGATGATTACGTTAAAGATCGTATTAAAACCGAGCTTGACCGTCGTTTAGGTTTTATTGACTTTGCACGCTTGCACTTTATATCTGCACTGCATGGTACAGGTGTTGGTCATTTATTTGAGTCGGTGGATGAAGCGTACGAGTCGGCTACTAAGCGTATTAGCACCGCAATGCTTCGCCGTATTATGGACATGGCACAAGCCGATCACCAGCCGCCACTTGTTCGTGGTCGTCGTGTTAAGCTTAAGTATGCGCATGCCGGTGGTTATAACCCGCCACGTATTGTAATTCACGGTAACCAAGTTCACGATTTACCAGATAGCTACAAACGCTACCTCATGAACTACTACCGTAAAGCACTTAAAATTATGGGCACCCCAATCAAAATCGAATTTAGAGAAGGTGATAACCCGTTTGCAGGGCGTACTAACAAAGTAACGCTTTCGCAAAAACGTAAAATACGTGCCTTTGCAAAAGAAAACCGTAATAAATAAACTGCATAAGCGTTAATTTATTACAAAAAAACGGCGTACTTTTTAGTACGCCGTTTTTTATTACTGAAAATTAAGTAATGCTAATTGCACCAGCCGTTCAACTGTCGTGTCTTGAACATTTTTAGGCGCTCTGGGGTAATACTTTGATTTTGGCGGCTTAATAGTTATAAACCCATGATTGGTTGCCATTTCGTGGGCTAACAGCTTTCGCTCTTTGGGTGTTAGGTGGTTTTCATGTATTTTTGCAAGCTCGCCGCTATCAAGCCATATTCCTGCACAACCCGGGCATTCGTCAATCTCAACCACTTTGAGCGGTGAGAAATACCGGCGCATCATCACTATGCTTGGGCATTTAGGGCAATTTACTCGCGATGATATATCGCCCTCACCTTCAATATAATTACTTAAATATTTAAGTAAAACCTGACCATGCTTTAACTCGGGAGAGCTAAACTTAAAAATTTGGCTGTTATCAAAAAATACGCCGCCTTGCGCTGACGTAAAAACAGTAATTCCGCCAACAAGTAAAGGTTCAAGTGGCGTATTACTACGAGGACAATACATTTAAAATTCCTTTTTATTTATTTTCTTTTACTCAAGTGCTTTATGAATAAGCCCAACAAGCGGCCCGGGCAATGTAATATTACCTGCAAGTACAAACTCATGGGCTTCATCTGACATTTTTTGCCATGTACGGCGAATAATCCCAATCCATTTTTCTTCATTGTAATCTGGTTTTGCATTGGCAAACCCAAGCATATAATGTTCAATAAATACAAGGCTTGCTACATCTTCAACTAATTGGCTGTCTGGGTTATGTTTAATATTTTTTTTAGCGACCGCATCGTACACTCGGTTTTGCTCAGCTTCACCGTAACCAGCTTGCTTCATGAGCGCAACCACGCTGCTAGCATGAAATATATAAAGTGCACTGCGCCACTGATGATAGCCCTGTTTGTTCATTTCAAAATCACTACGTGGCGACTTCCAACGCTGAATATGCTGTGCACGCACTGCAATTTGCATGAGTTCATCGGCATCTGGTTTAAAACGAGTTAACATTTCGCTCATGCGCAAGGCGTATAAACTTTCTTTAGGAAAGCTTTGTCCATTGTGCTGCTCAGTATTAGGGTCTTGGTCGTTTGCTTCATCAATTAAGGTAATTACTTTATTAAACATGACGATCATTTTTTATAATAAGTTTTAGTCATTCTAAACGCTGATAAAACAATAAACTAGTACGCCAATCAGTTACGCAGTGAAATTTGTTCAATCAAAAAGTAAAACCAAGAGTTACAGGTTATAAAAGTAAGCGCAATAATTAAGTTAACTTGGTACTATATTGAGCACAAATTAAAATAAAAAAGCGCGATAAATAATAACTAACTCGCCAATAACGGATGACTATGTTTAAAAAAAGTATTCTAGCTATATGCTTAGCGGTTGCATCGCTACCAAGCTTAGCCGACACTAACACTGATTTAAAAACCATTATTGATAACCACTGGCAAAACGCCAAAGCTGAGAAAATATTTTTTCGTACCGACCCAGATGGCTGGAAGCCAAACGGTACATTGCCAAATTGGAGCGAGCAAGCCATTGCAAAGCGCCAAGCTTATAACAACAGCGTGCTAAAAAGCTTAGCCAGCATTGACCCAAAAACGCTCAACAACGAGCAGCTAATGAACTACCGCTTATTTAAATATGAGCGAGAAACCGAGCAGCAAGGCTACCTTTATCAAGATAAGTATTTTCCGGTTAATTTTTTAAGTGGCTGGCATACTTACTTTGCAGAAGCGCCCGCTAACATGGCATTTTTAACACCCGACGATTACAACGCATTTTTAATCAGCCTTGCCGACTACCCTCGCTTTAATCAGCAAAATATTGATTTAATGAAAGAAGGTATAAAAACAGGCTTTACTCATTACTGCAAAACCTTTGAAAATTACAGCCAAAGCATTAGCGCGCATATTGTTAAGCAACCTGAAAAAAGTGCCCTTTACGAGCCCTTTACACGTATACCAAACACGTTTACAGCAGAGCAAAAAGCCACATACCAAAATAAAGCTAAGGCCTTAATCAGCTCAAAAGTAATCCCTGCTTATCAGCATTTTTACGACTTTTTTGAAAACGATTACATGCCTAACTGTAGAACGCAGCCGGATATTGCAAGCGTTAAAGGCGGGCTTGAGTATTACAAATATGCAGTTAATTACTACACCACAACCAATGCCACACCAAAGCAAATACATGAACTAGGCCTTAAAGAAGTCGCGCGTATTAAAGCGCAAATGCAAAACATTATCGATAAAGTAGGTTTTGATGGCACATACAGCGATTTTTTAGAATTTTTAGCGACCGATGAGCAATTTTACGCAAAAGACGCGCAGGACCTACTTGAAAAAACCGCTTTTATTACGCAAAAAATGTATGGCAAACTCCCCACTTACTTTGGCCATTTACCGCGTAACACCTTTACTATAAAAGGCTCAGCGAGTCGTGGTGCGTTTTATATGCCACCGCCTGATAACCGCTCTCCTGGCACTTACTTTTTAGCCTCAACACCTAAGCTACAGCCTTTGTATAATTTAGAAGCACTAAGCCTACACGAAGCAATACCAGGGCATCATTTACAAAATGCCATTGCTATGGAGCTGGATGTACCTGAATTTAGACGCACACTTAGCCACTCTGCTTTTGGTGAAGGTTGGGCACTATACACAGAGCGCTTAGGTAAAGAAGCTGGCTTTTACCAAAGCCCATACAGTGACTTTGGCCGCTTAGGTTACGAAATGTGGCGTGCTGTGCGTTTAGTGGTTGATACCGGTATTCATGCGTTTGGTTGGAGCCGTCAAAAAGCAATTGACTACTTAGCCAGTCACACGGCTTTACCACAAAGCGCGGTTGAAGATCAGATAGATCGTTATATTTCATGGCCAGGCCAAGCGCTCTCTTACAAAATGGGCGAAATAAAAATACGCGACCTGCGTGCAAAAGCCGAAAAAGAACTCGGCGCTCAATTTGATATACGCAGCTTTCACGACACCGTTATTGGGCAAGGCTCTCTGCCTATGGCAGTACTTGAAGACGTTATAAACGATTGGATAGCAGAGCAAAAAGGATAATTTAACCCTACTTCAATAAAATCAGAGGCGGTAACTTTACCGCCTTTTTCTAACTTAGAGTCTTGCACTCATTTTTAAATTTAGTCGATTAAACACGATTAATTAATCCTCAACTACTTTTGCTTCGTAGATTTGATCATCATAAAAACCAGAGCAAAAGTATGAGCAAACGCATTTTATATTGGCTACAAAACGATTTACGCCTAAACGACAACCCCATTTTTAGTAAACTTGCACAACAGCAATGCGCGCTAGACGCCGTGTTTGTAATTAACCCTAACTGGTTTAAAAACACAAATTATCAGCAAAAGCAGTATGGTGAAAACAAGTACACCTTTTTAATGCAAAGCCTTTATGAGTTACAGCAAGCATTAATTGCTCGTGGGCAAACCTTGCATGTGCTAGAAGGTGAACCGGTGAGCGTTTTAAAACAACGTATCAAAGAGCAACACATTGATGAAGTGGTTTACAGTGAGCAATTTGGTGTGTACGAACAACGCGAAATTAATTTATTAAAAGCTCATTGCCCTGAAGTTCAATTTACCAGTACCCTGCAGGATACCTTGTACCAACAAAACGAACTGCCTTTTAATTTAAACGATTTACCTAAAAGTTTTACCCCGTTTAAAAAGAAGGTTGAAGCAGCCAGTGTTCCAATTACACTCTCGCATATTACAACCGAGCTACTGCCTAAACCTATTACGCTGTGCGCTAAAAACCCAATTGAGTTGCCAAAAGCAATAAACACCTCAATGCATGGTGGCCTAACAAGCGCACAAAAACACTGTGAACAATACTTTTCAGGCGAATTACCTAGCACTTACAAAATAACTCGTAACGCGCTTGATGGCTTTGACAACACCACTAAATTTAGCCCATGGCTTGCTTTTGGGTGTATTAGCGCAAAACAATTATACAATGCTGTTGAACAATACGAACAAACATACACCGCTAACGATTCAACCTACTGGATTAAGTTTGAACTACTATGGCGTGAATACTTTAAATGGCATGCACTAAACGTACAAAGCAGCTTGTTTAGTTTTAAAGGGCAAAAGCAAACTAAGCCGCTCACTACGTTTATGCCAAACCGTTTTGCTGCTTGGTGCCAAGGCACAACCCCATACCCGTTAGTTAATGCCATTATGAAAGAGCTCAATGCAACCGGGTTTATAACAAACCGCTCCAGGCAAATTGTGGCAAGTTACTTAGTAAACGAGCTTGGCCTTGATTGGCGTTACGGCGCAGCTTATTTTGAGCAGCAGCTAATTGATCACGATGTAGCAGCCAACTGGGGAAATTGGCAGTACATAGCAGGAGTCGGCGTTGACCCACGTGGCGGACGCCACTTTAATATACAAAAGCAAACTGCACAGTTTGATCCAAACGGTACCTACACCAACAAATGGCAAGGCAATCAACATTCAGCTGCACAGCTAGATCACTTAAACGAGGTAGATTGGCCTGTATAGGTTAATGATTAAAAACCCCAAAAAGTTGCGCTATGCCTATATTAATGGCGTAGCCACCCAAGGTTAAAAATAAAAACAAACAGCCCGCTAACAACAGGGGCTGTATGCCTGCTTGGCGAATAGCCCCCATCTGCGTCCGAAGCCCTAGCGCCACCATGGCAATGGTAAGTAATATATTGTCAAACCATATAATAGCGTTTGTAGTATCTTGCGGAATAATCGATAACGAATGCACGCCACTTGCTACTATAAATAACACCGCAAACCAAGGAATCGTAATTCCCGAAATTTGCTTACCATAATGGCCATTATTGTTAACCTTGACGTGCTTTTTACTTTGCCAAAACGATAAGCCCACTAAAAATGGTGCAAGCATCATTACGCGTAGCATTTTTTCAATCACGGCGGTGTCGGCTGCACTGGCACTTACGGCTGTGCCCGCTGCAACCACTTGCGCGACCTCATGAATGGTTGAACCAACAAAAATACCGTACGCATGTTCACTCAACCCCATAAACTCAAACAGTATTGGGTAGGCAAACATACTTAACGTGCCAAACACCACCACCGTTGCCACCGCTACTGATACTTTATGCGCCTGCGCTTTTATAACCGGCTCAGTTGCCATTACCGCTGCGGCGCCACAAATAGAACTACCCGCACCTATTAGTATGGTTGTTTGTTCATCAAGCTTAAAAACACGCTTACCTAGCTGCACTGCCAAAATAAATGTACCTAACAGCATAACCACATCGGTTAATAGGCCATGCCAACCAACGCCCGCTACTTGCGAAAAAGTAACTCTAAACCCAAATAAAATAATGCCTGCTTTGAGTAATATACTTTTAGCGTAATCAACACCTACATCGGTACGCGTAGCTATGCGCGAAAACACACTGTTGCCCACAATAATGCCAAGCACAATACCAATAGTGAGTGAGCTAAATTGCGCACTTTGCATTATGGGTAAGTTACTTAATGCAACAGATGCCCCCGCTAAAATAACCACCAGCAGTATACCTAACCACCAGCGCGTATCGCCGTATTGCTTAGTATTAATACCCAAAGGCTGAAACCCATTTTTAATAGCGCTAAGCATCCTATTTCCTCAATTAAACCATGTTGATGTGTTGACTTAATTGTAAGAAACCTCAAAATATAACTCCAATACATTAAAATCATCATTTGATAACTTTAAGTTATATAATTTAGAGTTATGCAATTTAAGGTTATACAATGAACTTACATGCACTTAGGGTGTTTTATACGGTGGCTAAGCTCGGTAGCTTTTCAGGCGCAGCCGAGGCACTTTTTATAAGCCAGCCCGCTGTTTCTAAAGCGCTAAAAGAGCTAGAGCATCAGTTAAATATTCAACTTATTGAACGTGCATCTAAAGGTAAAAAGCTCACCTTAAGCGAAGGCGGCCAAGCCTTGTATGATCACGCCCGCAGTATTTTTGCTATCGAAAAAGCCGCCCTTGACGATATTAAATCACGCACTGGGCTTAAGCGCGGCACGCTCGTTATTGGCACCAGCACCACTATTGCCAGTTATTGGCTCCCGCCTTATTTAGCTAAGTTTTGCGCGCAATACCCACACATAAAAGTAGAAGTGCAAGTGGCTAATACTGCGCAAATTGAGCACGCATTGCTAGAGTGCACTATCGATTTAGCACTGGTTGAGGGCACCCCGACCGAATCACATATCATAAGTAAGCACTGGCAAAACGATTTAATGAGTGTAGTAATACCGAGCAACTTTAAGCCCACTAAAAACTTAAAAACGTGGTTAAACAAGCAGTTTTGGCTACTGCGCGAGCCGGGCTCTGGCACTCTAGAAATGTCGGTTAAGTTATTAGCAGAGCATGGCGTACAAGCTGAGCAAAGTATGCAATTAGGCAGCAACGAAGCCATAGCAAGGGCTGTTGCTCAAGGTATGGGGGTCGCTTTATTGCCAAATGTAGTCACAGAAGATTTAGTGCAGCTAGGCAAATTAACACGCCTGAGCCAAAAAATAACGAGCAACTCTCTCGGCCGCTATACCAACTGCATTATAAAGACAGACCCTCTTCGCATGCTGCGCAAGCATTCGAAAAAAACCTGTTTAGTGAATAGTACTCACAATGTGAGAATTAAGGCACCATTAGCAAATTGAGATAAAGTTCAATATGTTAAGTCGAAATTTGAGCTCTTTAGTTTTTCTCGTGCCTGTTAGCTGAGCTAAAACTCTCTTGCGTTAGGTAGCACACCTTTCATGCTTAACTATTAAATTAAAATAGTTTTTAAACATATGTTCGGAACTAATATCCCTAAAATCCACATCAAAATAGTAGCCGTCTTCTAGAATTTCTAAACTCTCTAAGTCATTACAAATTAGTTCAAGAATCAAGTGTTTATATTTTGGGGTTATACTTTCGATTTCATTCAAAGTGAGCCCTTCAGCATCAAAGTTTAAAACAACTCTTAAACTGGTACCTGAATAACCATGCCTTACAAAACTAATTCGGCTATCAATGGATGAAAAAAAAGTGCTGAAGTGATTTTTATCTTCCTCGTATTCCCATTGGGAAGCATCTCCCCAAATTAAAATAAAAATAGCACCAAAAATAGCTGCAGCTACATATAGTTTGTTGGCATTAACCAAGAACCACAATTGAATTTTTTCAGAGCTCATTAACTTCATAAGTCACTTCACTTTTAAATAAAAGACTAAAATGAGTCGGATAAAATAAGCAATTAATGAACAAAGCTAATGCCTTGCTTATTTACATATTTGGTTAATATAACCAAACTCAAGAAAAGTACCTTGATGCCACACCAATAACTATAAGTAAAATAATTAATGTAACCCAATACCTTTTTGAACCATCTAAATTCTCACCACATACAGGGCACGTTGATGATTTTATTGGCGTACTATCAATATTTATTGTTTTAACTACTGGTGAGGTAATCCCTGATTTACACTTTTTACACTTCATAAATATCCCTATTAATTTTAAATAAAATTACTGGTTGATGTTCGCATAACGTTTAACAAACCGACGCTAAATATCTGCCTATGATTAGCAACAAATCAAAAAAGCCAAGCTTCATAGCCACTAACTGAATGGCTATAACATAAAGGTAGACCTTACAAGCCCTGCGTTAAATCTTCTGCTAATGTTCCGGTTGGCTTTTCAATTACCCGAACTAACTCTTTACCATCGTCTTTTACTATAAACGTAGGCGTGTACTGCAAGTCGTGCGCCTCGGCTATTCCGGCATCATCGCGTTTGTTGTAACCCACTGCCACGTAGTCAATACTTGCAAGCTCTACCTTAGATTCATCAATTAACTTAATCAGCTTTGGCACTTCGCGATGGCTGTCGTGGCACCAAGTACCAAATAATACAACTAGCTCCTTACCTTCTAGCTTTTGCATTAAGGCAATATCTTGTTCGGTTGGCGTAAATGCGTTGTATTGTTCGTTAAATTTATCGTAGTCGCTTAATAGTGCTTGTGTACTTATCTCGCCCGAAAATGGCGCAACATCATCCGCACATGCTGCAAGTGGTACGCTTAACGCACACAATAAAATTAATTTTTTTAACATAAAGTTACTTTATAAAGAAGAGTTTAAACAACTATACCCAATGTTTAGTATTGAGTGAATAAAGAGTTCATATCGTAAAATTTTATTTCCAATAAACTTGTCTAAAATTTAAAGAAAATATTCACTCTGCCGAAACAGTAAAAAAACATAAGTCGATCTTAAACTAGGGTCTGTTGATCTTTGTAGATTAAATTTTGTTCAAACTAGGGGCTATTTAATAGCGGCTCGAGGTTTGTAACCTAGTGTGCTTGATATCGGCTCCTAATTTATTTTACTGGTTTACATGCATGTAATAATAAATAAAAACCGAGTAAACTTCCGCGTCCTGCTCACGCCCCCACCTAAACCCATGAAGGCAAATAAGCGTAAATAGCCCCTACGAGCCCCATTGGACAGCGCCTGTTTCGCAATAAAGCGACGTTATCGCCAATTTATGGAGAATAAACTAAATTGGCTTTGCCTTACCTAAATACCAAACAAACTGGTGTAAATTCAATCTTGAAAACTCAACAGACCTTAATAGTTAACTGAAGCTCTGGTTAGTTAAGATCGCTTTTGATCAAACTACTCAATAATTATACGATTTCGTACAATAGTCATAATTCTGTAATGTTGATGGTGGATAATTTCTACTCGATAAACTGATACTGTTGTAAGAAGACGAAGTAAAATGACCACACCTCTAGTGCAATTAACATTTGCACTGCAATCACTTGATGACCCGATGTCTGCGGCAATGAGCCACACCATGGAATACGAAAACCTTTCGGTACAAGCTAATGCGCTTCATGCAATCACGCTGCAATGCGATTTACCCGATGCGGTACATGAAGGCGATGTTATTTCGCTTAGCGCAACACATCCAAGTGCCCGTGGTGCTCAGTACTTTACTGAAAACATTATTACGCAAGCTGATTTAGAGCGTGGTTACGTTAACCTTACTTTAAACAAAATCACCCACAGCCAATGTTTTGTAATGCAGCTAATGTTGCATGGAAAATACGCCACCTTAAAAAATAGCCTTCAGTTTGATATGAATATTAACGCCTTTGAGGGAGGCTATAACGCGCCACTCATCAATATCGAGCAATCAAAACCACAAGGGTTGCGCCGATATTTTGCAGGGGTAGGCTCAACCTTTTTATCGTTATTTTAAAACGGTTTGATCGAGAAAGCTTAATCGGGAAAGCTTATTTTCCCCATCGTTACTCCCGCAATACCTTGTGAACAGCCTTTAAAATGTTGTTTTTCACCTGCTAGGCATTCGTTTGCTAAAATGGCAAACAACACGGCTTCTTTTGCATCGGGATCGATTCCCAAAACTTGAGTATTTTTAAATGCCTTAACCTCTGGGCAAAGAGTTAAAAGCTGTTCCATTAATAACGGGTTATGTATTCCGCCGCCACTGGCATATACCACACAATTTCCCTTGTTTTTAGCGCACTCTTTTATTGCAGCACTTATTACATTAGCACTAAATGCATTGAGTGTTGCCATTACATCTTGATGAGTTAAATCCTGTGTATTGGAGAGTGCTTGAGCCGCTTTTAAATACGCTAAATTAAATACTTCTGGCCCAGTTGTTTTAGGCATACTTAAATTAAAAAAGTCATCAGTGCATAACGCATTTAGCAAAGGTGTATTCACCCTACCTGCTTTTGCTATTTTTGCACCGTCGTCAAAATGCATCCCCTCAAAATACTTTTGTACGTAGGCATCCATTATTGTATTACCCGGGCCAATATCGGAGCTAAATACCGCGCTAGCATCACCGCACTTGGGTAAAAATGTTAAGTTAGCAATACCCCCCATATTAAGCAAAATACGGTTTTCAACAAGGCTTGAAAAAAACAAGTAATCACCATAAACCGCAAGCGGTGCGCCTTCGCCCCCTGCGGCTATGTGCTTTTGCCTAAAATCACCAATGGTTGTAATACCGGTAGTAACGGCTATTTGGTCGCTATCGCCAATTTGTAATGTGCCATTAGTAAAGCTTTTATGATTATGTTGCGACTGTGGGCAGTGGTAAATGGTTTGCCCGTGACTGGCTATAACATCAATGCTTGCCGGATTTACCTGCCAAATATGTAAGCACTGATTAACCATGTCGCCGTGGAGTTTACCCACCCACGGGTGTAATAAGGTTACAAGTTCTAAATCGCACTCTCGTTTTGCAAATACCTGCTTTATTTTGCTTTTATACTCGTTGTTATAGTCAACGGTAGTGAAATTTAGTATTTCAATATGCGTGTTTAAGCCTGCACCGCTTACCTTACATAAAGCGACATCGAGCCCATCTAACGAGGTACCACTCATTAAACCTATAATTAAACGGCTTGGCTTTTGGGCACTATTATAAAGGGCGGCTATGTGTGGATGCATAAAAGTATCTTAAACAGGTATCATATTTTGCTTATATTAGAGTACTTTAAAACAAAGTTATAGGCGTAAACGGTTAATCTTTGTGATTGTGCAATCTCTAATTGCTTGCTAACTTGACCTGTATGCAACAGACACTTAATTAAAACAATGATCACCCTAAGAGATTTTCAACCGCACGATGCCCCGCATATTATTAAAACCTTAAACGATGGGCTGGTGACACGCTTTTTATCGTCTAAAATTCCATTTCCATACACTCAAGCTGATGCGGATTGGTGGATAAACCAAGGCTCAAAAAATGGTATAATTAAAGCCATAGTTGTTAATGGGCAATTTGCAGGTTGTATAGGTATCACCCCAGGAGAATTTGAATACAACCGCAGTGGCGAAATAGGCTATTGGCTTAATAGTCACTTTTGGAGGCAAGGAATAATAACACTCGCTATTACACAAATTTGCGATGAAGCCTTTAAAAACTCAAATCTAAACCGTATTTTTGGTGCTGTATTTGCTGGCAATATTGGCTCTATAAAGGCACTGACTAAATGTGGTTTTGAAGCCGAGGCCACTCTCAAACACGCCATTTATAAAGACGGCGTTTTTTATAATAGTCATATATTTAGCAAGCTAAAATAAATTGTTTAGAATAAATACTCTGCAAAGCTTGAATTAGCAGCCCCCCGCCCAAAACTCCTGCTATAAGGTACAAATTTGTACATACATAGACTACTTAGCGCGCATTATTGTTTATGCCAATTAGGTTATTAAACGCATACACATTCGTTAAGTGGGTTCATATTCAAAAGGAGATTTTATGTCTGCAACTAGTCGTCAACTTACTTTAGCATCACGCCCACATGGCGCCCCGAACGATGAAAATTTTGAACTTAAAACAGTAAACCTACCAGCGCTTAAAGATGGCGAAGTGCTGCTGCGCACTATTTACCTTTCACTTGACCCATACATGCGTGGCCGTATGAACGATGCAAAGTCGTATGCTGATCCGGTAAACGTGGGCGATGTAATGGTTGGCGCTACAGTGTGCCAAGTAGAAGAGTCTAAAAACGATAAATTTAGTGAAGGCGAATGGGTGCTTGCCTACACTGGTTGGCAAGACTACGCCATTACCAATGGCGAGGGCTTAATGCAATTAGGCAAAGAACCTGCAAATCCGTCTTATGCGCTTGGCATTATGGGTATGCCTGGCTTTACGGCTTACATGGGCTTACTTGACATTGGTGCGCCTAAAGAAGGCGAAACGGTAGTCGTCGCCGCCGCAACAGGGCCAGTGGGCGCAACCGTTGGTCAAATAGCTAAAATTAAAGGCTGTAAAGTAGTTGGCGTTGCTGGTGGCAGCAAAAAATGTGCCCATGCTGTTGAAAAACTAGGGTTTGATGCCTGTATTGATCACAAAGCCGATGACTTTGCAGAGCAACTAGAAAAAGCCTGTGATAACGGCATAGATGTTTATTACGAAAATGTGGGCGGTAAAGTATTCGACGCCGTATTACCCCTACTTAATACCGCAGCACGTGTACCATTGTGTGGTTTAGTATCGCAGTATAACGCAACAAGCTTACCTGAGGGGCCAGATCGCTTAGGTATGCTTATGGGGCAATTGCTTACTAAACGTATTAAAATGCAAGGCTTTATAATTTTTGACGACTACGGCCACCGCTACGACGAATTTGCACAAGACATGCAAAAATGGCTACAAGATGGCAAAGTACAATACCGCGAGCACATGGTAGAAGGTATTGAAAACACTGTAAGCGCATTTAACGACATGCTTAGTGGTAAAAACTTTGGCAAAACCGTGGTTAAAATTAACGAGCCTCTTTAAATTTTACTAAGCGTTACTGCTTATGCAGTAACGCCAACAAGGACTGACATGATAAAACTACACCATTTAAATAAATCGCGTTCTAAACGTATTATTTGGCTTTTAGAAGAGCTAGATGTTGATTACGAAATTGTTGCCTACCAGCGCAATACAGAAACTTTTTTAGCGCCTGACGAACTAAAAAAAGTGCACCAATTAGGTAAGTCGCCTGTTATCGAAGACAATGGTTTGATTGTTACTGAATCCGGCGCCATCACCGATTACTTAATTACTAAATACGGTAATGGTAAATTTGCGCCAAAAGCAGGTACTGCTGAATACGTTGATTATCAGCAATGGCTTCACTTTGCAGAAAGCTCTGCAATTTTACCACTACTACTTAAAATGTTTGTACTTAAAGATGGCGCTAAAACACAGTTTTTAGAAGGATACGCTGATGCCGAAACCGTTAAAGTTATTAGCTACTTTAACGACCGTCTAGAAGGTAAACGTTATTTAGTTGGCGACACTCTAACCGGTGCCGATTTTATTATGTCGTTTATTGTTGAAATTGTTAAAAACTCTGGTCAGCTAGGCCACTTTAAAAATCTCGTAAAATACGACGAGCAATTACAAAGTCACGAAAAGTTTCATACATCACAAGAGCTTGAAGCAAAGTACGACTAATACATTGCAATTACAAAACACAGATAGACTTAAGGGGCAATGAGCCCCTTTTTTATAGTGCAAACTATATTCCCGCTAACTCACGTTCGGTAATACACTCACCCGATGCCATTTCAAACTCGCGGCATACCAAAGGGCGGTTCTCGTAAATAGAGCACATTAGCGTGTTACGATCGAGTGCTTCGCACCAGCCATCATCAGCGCGTTTCATTACTCCACTGCCCCATTTGTCGTATTCAATAAAATTAAAAGGGACACCGGTGTCGGTTACTATACGCACTTCTAATTGACAGCAACACGCTTGGCAATTGGCACATGTAATAGGCTCTGGCGTAGATGCAATTGTTTTACTTGGAATAACGGTATGTGGCATGGTGGCTTAAATAAAAGAAACACATAAGATAGGATACACGAGCACGCTAAACGCGCTAGTTAATTTTAATGATGAACAAATACAGTAAAATAAAGCGTGCTGCTATTTAGCACGCTTTATTGTTTGGTTTTAGTGTTAAATTAAAAGGTTAATACTACTTTAACATCATCAGACACGGTAGATGCCGAAACAAACCCAATCGTATTTGGGTTAGCTGCAACCATTTTGATCACCTCAGCGTCATTTTCTAGCTCTTTTGGTGGTGTACCTTTTCCCGTAAAAATAAGCTTTGACCAATAAGCTCTTAACTGTGAGGCGCTTTTATTAAGCAACTTACTATTAAACTGCTCGGTAGTCGGGTTTTTTGAATCTTGTGAAATTGGAATGATCGTATTGCCATTACTAAACGACTTTTCTTTTCCTGTATAGATTCGACTAATAACGGATTCATCAAAGCTACTCTCGTTTGACGGATGTACAATAATAGCAAAATCAGCAAAGGCAACGTTGCTAAACAAAAACAGTACACATAACATTAATTTTTTCATTTTTAATTCCTCTTAAAATACAACATCAACACCAAGCGTGATTGCCTTACTATCACCCGCTACCGCTAAATCGAATGAATCATCTTTGACTCTATCGTACTGCATTTTGAGTGCCGCTGAAGGATGAAAATCCCAACGAACCCCCACCGCAAAGGTATTATGGCTTTCAGTATCACCTTCACCTTCTTGCTCAAAATCTGAAAACATCACATAAGGTGTAATTGCATCAAACCGGTATCCCGCACTGATCATATAGGTGTCTAGGTTTCCATCCAGGTCTAAACGGTTAAGTTCACTTAGTACAAAAAAATCGCCAAAATCAAAATTGGCTGCTAAACCATAAAATTTACCATCACGGCTATCTTTTCCATCCCATAAAACAGGCTCACCAGAACGAAAACGTTTATTAGTGTATTGCATGTGCGTTACTCTCACTTCAAGCCAATCATGGCTTAACGAAAGTACCCCACCTAGCATATCTTCCCAAATTTCTCGGGTAGGCTCTTGAAAGAAAAAGTCTGATAGCAATTTGTTGTCGTCATCATCTTCTTTACCAGCATATACATTAGCCGACACTCCCCACTCTCCAATCGAGCCAGAATAAAGAAGGTTTACGCCCTCATAGTTAAATACTTGCCATGTATAATTGTCGGCAGGTGCCCGCATCCATACATATGCGTAACCTACGTCAAAAAAGTCTGAGTAATAAAAAAGAGGCAAACGTTTTTTACCCGCTTGAACCGTCCAATTATCGTTAATTTCATACGAAATATATGCCCACTCAAAATTAGCATCAAAATCGTTTACACCTCGGGCAACAATTTGACCTGTGACAGATAAGCCTTCACCAAGGTCCCCCGACACTTGTATGCCAATTAACGACTCAGGCGAGAAAGATAAATCTTCTGTATAGCCACTCACATTAGGGTAGTCAGCCAAAAAAGTTGGCTCAACACCGTATTGCGGCACACCACTTCCACTTAGTACTTTACCAGCGTTAATACTTGCAAAGCCTGAAATGTTAATTTCAGCGTAACTAGTCCCTGAAATAAACACTCCTAACAGCATCAATTTTTGCAGTTTCATCGTTCACCTCATTTTTATATGACCTTCATAGTCATGTTGAGTATAGTTAAACGCTGAAAAAACAAACAAAAATTTAACATTTTTATAATTATGCGAGTTTGGTCATCATTTCAATACTATCTTGCAAGCAGTGTTGCTTTAATTTCGCTATAGCGCTGCTGCTCGCACAGTGCAAAGCCACCTAGTTGACGCACTTTATTTCGGGCAAACAACGGGACACTCATGCCGGCTAAAAAGCGGCACTGCGTTTCAATACCTACACTGTGAATACCTTTTGTTGCCATATGCGCTAAAAACTCATCCACTTTTTGATAAACAACATCATCGGCAATGTGAGCAGGTTCTATTGAATACTCAAGCTTTACAGCATTACCACGGCATACACTACAATGCCCGCATTGCGCTGGCGCATTTTGATCGTCAAAATAGCGCGCTAAGTTATAACTCAAGCACGTTTGCAGTTCAAAAAAGCGCACTAACGCAGCAATTCGTTTAATCTCAGCCTGTTCTTTGTCAACAAAGTAATGGTGCAGTTGCGCGGCAAGCTCTGGGTTATTTATAACCTCACCATGCACCTTATATACTTGGGTAATACGTTTAGTTTCAAGAGTAATAAGGTTTTTTTCGGCTAGATAGTCAAGTGCAGCCACTACGCGTTTACGGTCAACCTGCGCGGCTTGGGTAAGGGTGTCAAAATTAAGCGTGCCCCATATTTTTTTAAAATCGGTGTGGCTAAATATTTGCGATAAAAAGGCTTGGCGTTGCTCGTCAAACTGGCTAAGCAATTCGTTTTTATCAACCAAAAACTTGTATTTAAAATCGGCGTAATAGGCGTACTGCGGCGTTATTGCACCTTGCATTTCTAGTTGTACCAGCAAAGTCTTAAGCGCTAGCTGCCTAATATTACTCTCGCTCGAAAGGCTGTACTCTTGCATTTCCCATTGCTGTTGGCTTTGGCGAATATCGTTAATAACGTGCTCAATACCACTAAGCTCGGGGGTGTCGCCGTACACAAAATTCTCTACTGTGTTTAGACCATCTAAATTAGCCAATGTATAACAATTTGAAGGGTTGCCATCACGCCCTGCACGGCCAATTTCTTGGCTGTAGTTTTCTATAGATTTAGGTAAATCGTAATGAATAACAAAGCGAATATCTGATTTATCAACTCCCATGCCAAAGGCTATTGTTGCCACAACAACGTTAATTTTGCCCGCCATGAAATCGTCTTGAATTTGCCCGCGAAGCGTATCTTCAAGCCCTGCATGATACGCCACCGCTTGCAAACCCTGCGCGCTTAATATATTGGCAACTTGCTCTGCACTTTGTTGTAGTGTGACATACACAATACCGGGGCCAGTTTGCGCACGCACTATGTTAGTAAGTTCGGTGTTTTTATCAGCTGTTTTTACACTTAGCACACTTAAATCGAGGTTTGCGCGGTAAAAGCCGGTTTGTACAATACACTCAGGCGATATATTAAAACGCTCAGCCATGTCACGCTTTACTTTTTTAGTGGCTGTGGCGGTTAGCAATAATACCAGTGGAATATTTAGCTCATCACGGTAGCGCGGTAGTTTTAAGTAATCGGGTCTAAAGTTATGGCCCCATTCAGAGATACAGTGCGCTTCGTCTACCACCAACATAGAAAGCGCAACTTGGCTTATAAACTCTCTAAAGCGCTCGTTTTTAAAGCGCTCAACCGAGACCATTAATACTTTTACTTTACCACTGCGCACGTCGTTCATTACCGTGCTGCTTTGCATTTGATCTTGGCTTGAGTCAAGGCTTGCAGCATAAATGCCTTTACTATTTAAAAAGCTTATTTGATCTTTCATCAATGCAAGTAAAGGCGATACCACTAAGGTTAAATGAGGTAAATGTAAAGCCGTTAGCTGATAACATAACGACTTACCCGACCCTGTGGGAAATATAGCCAATGACGACTGCCCATTTAAAAGTTGCTCTATGGTTTGCTGTTGCCCAGTTCTAAATTGTGAAAAGCCAAAATGCTGCTCAAGTGATTGTAATAACGGCGTATTCATAAAAATTTCCTTTTAGGCGATGTAAACACAGGGCTAAAACAAAAAGCGCAGCCAAGATGAAGTATTTGCAAGTTAGTATACAGTAAATAACATGATTTAATGCTGACATCTCCTTTAATTAGGCGCACACTATAGTCCCATAAACGTGTGCTTTGCCAAAATAGTTTTTGATACCCAAGTCATTTTAAAATAATTAAACAGATCGCTTGGGTATATTATTTTTAAGGTCATAGTCATGAATATAACCAAACCTAAAATCGTCGTTATTGGCGGTGGCGCAGGTGGATTAGAGCTTGCAACTCAGTTAGGGCATAAACTAGGGAAGAAAAAACACGCCGAAATACTACTCATTGATAAAAACCGCACCCATATATGGAAGCCGCTATTGCACGAGGTTGCAACAGGCTCTATTGACCCCGATTTAGATGGCGTAGTTTACTCTGCCCATGCCGCAAAACATCATTATAACTTTCAACTTGGTACCTTTTGTAATCTCGACCAAAGTAATAAAACCATCACTCTCGCCCCTCTTTTTGACGAACTTGGACACACTATTTTACCCAAGCGCACTGTACGTTACGATCATCTTATTATTGCTATTGGCAGTGTAAGTAACGACTTTAATACACCTGGCATAAAAGAGCACTGCTACTTTTTAGACTCAAATCAACAAGCGGAACGTTTTCAGCATTCATTGCTCGATAGCTTTACTCGCCTACACCAAGACGATAACCAGCAACAGTCTCTTGATATTGCAATTGTTGGCGGAGGAGCTACCGGTGTTGAGCTATCAGCGGAGCTGTATCATGTATCTGAGCTGTTAAAGCTATATGGACTTACAAATATGTCGTCTAAGCGTTTGCACATTCATTTAATTGAAGCAGGGCCACGTATTTTGCCCGCATTAACAGAGCGAATTGCCGTAAGCGCCAAACGTGAGCTACTCAAATTGGGTGTAAACGTACGCGAGCAAACACAAGTGAAGGAAGCCACGGAACAAGGCTTTATAACCAAAGGCGATGAACACATTAATGCCGATATTATGGTGTGGGCTGCAGGCGTAAAAGCGCCAGACTTTATTAAAGACTTAGGCGTTTTTGAGCTTACCCGTAACAACCAAATTCAAGTTAATGAGTTTTTACAAAGCACCGTCGATGAGAGTATATTTGTACTGGGCGACTGCTGCGCTTTTACTCAAGAAGACGGAAAGCTCGTTCCACCGCGCGCGCAATCGGCGCATCAAATGGCGCTATGTGTTGAAAAAAACCTCATTGCCACTTTAAAACAACAACCTTTGTGTAGCTTTAAATATAGCGATCATGGCTCGTTAGTTAACTTATCGCGCTACAGCACGGTAGGTAATTTAATGGGTAACTTAACCAGCAACACCTTTTTTATAGAAGGGCGCATAGCCCGCTTTATGTATATATCGCTTTATCGCATGCACCAACGCGCCATTCATGGCAGCGCAAAAACCTTTGCGTTATGGATAAGCGAAAAAGTCCTGCGTGTAGTGCGCCCTAAAATGAAATTACATTAATAAAAAGCTTAAGGCGGTAATAAACACGTTTAATAAATATTTATTACCGCTGTCTTTGATTTTTCACAATTCCCATATAAATTTATACAAACTACTGAGGGAAATAGGCAATGACGGGCAAAACGCTAATTTTTAATTTTGATGGTACCGGGGGCGAGCCTCGCGACGCAGAGCAATTTAACTCAGACCATTTTAAAGAAGACACTAGTATTTCTAACATCCTCAAGCTGCATTTATTATTAGGTGGCAAACTTGATGACTTCCCCACCACTCCATTTACAAACCAGCTTAGTTTTTATTATCAGGGCATTGGCACTAAAGGTAGCCGCTTAAAGCGCATTTTAAATCAAACTTTAGCACCGCGCGGTGACGATGTTGCTAGCATTTTGAATCAAGCAATTAACGACTTTAAAGCACATTACCAACTAGGCGACACTGTGCTGCTTACTGGTTTTAGCCGAGGTGCAGCCCTAGCTAGACGCTTTGCAAAATGTTTAGAAAGCCTTATCAGCGAGCATGTTTATTTATGTGTGTTTGATACCGTTGCCTCTATTGGGCTTTCTAAAGTAAGTAAAGCGACACGCGGCGCAGAGCATGTTATTTTTGAAAACCACACAATTGCACACAATATAACCGCGGCGCTGCATTGTGTTGCGCTTGATGAAAAACGCCGTGCGTTTGAGCCCACGCTAATGAACCATCAAAATAACATTACTGAACTGTGGTTTGCAGGCGCCCATTCAGATATAGGGGGTGGTTATTACCGCGACGGATTAGCCGATATTTGCTTACGTTATGCACTTGAGTGGTTAATTGAGCAACCGTTAGCTATTTCATTGTTAACAAGTCACGAGATAAATTACGAAACACTCCTACCAACGAGTAATTTAATTGCACAAGACGATGTTACTGTGATCCCAGATCCACTTGCACTTAGCCACCAACAAAACTACTTTTGGTTTAATTCGCTCTTTAAACTGGTAGATAGAGAATGCATTGTACTGGTTGATAATGAGGTAAGCACTATAGAGCCCCTTATACACCACAGTGTGGCTACAAGAATTAATAAGCTCACCAGCTACCGTCCTGAGTCACTTAAAAAGCTAACATACAAAATTAGCTACAGTGACGACTCTACATTAAGTTTTACCGGCTTAAGTGCGCACATTACGCTTGCCAACCAAAATATGAGCGTATTAAGTATTGGCCAAAGCCAAGATGTGGTGGTATTTGCGAGTGAGTTTTATAACAGTACGGGTTTGATGCTTGAGCAAGGTGCAACCTATCGCTTTACCCCATACCCTGAGCAATATTGGTTTGACGACGGCATAAAGTGTACACCCAAAGGGTGGCATCGTGATAACGTGCAACTTGGCGTAAAAGAAATACCTATGGCATTACTGGAGCCTTTTAGGCGCAAGCCAAATGCTGATTGGTTTGCTTTAATTGGCGCCATTGATAAAAGTGACAGAGCCTTATTTGAAATAGCGCAAGGAGCAGATATAACCATGACTAAATCGGGCGAGTTTTGCCCTTTCGCTAACGATTTAAGCCGTTTTTATGGGGCAAATGCTGGCAGGATAAAACTAAAAGTAACGCGCTTAAGTTAACGTGTAATAGTTAACTTGAACTGTGGGTAATAAATCTATCCCTCGCCAAAGCTCAGGTTCGTTAATCATCAGTGCACTTTATATTGCAAAGTGCACTGGAGTTAGTGTAGCTGGTGGACGTTATTGCTTTTTCATTTTATGGCCTTTTACGGCGTAAAATAATATAAATAAGTAACAAGGTAACAATACAGAGTAGCCAGTTTGTAGCGAGGTAAAGCCGCTCAATAAACCCCATAACACCGGACCAAATGCACCGCCTGCTATACCCATTACTAACAGTGCAGAGCCTGTGCTTGTTAGTTTTCCAAGCCCCGACAACGCAAGTGGAAATACCGCGGGCCAAACAATGGCGTTTGCTAAGCCTAAAAAAGCTATAAGTAGTAATACATCGGGTAAGTTAGCGCCACCTAATGGTATTAACAATGCGTTGGCAATAATAAACGACTGCGCATCAATTAATAAAATGCACAAGGTAATAGCAATACCTAATACGGCTGATAGTGTGAGGGCTGTTTGTTGAGTTATAAATTTGGGAATAAGCAAAATACCCAAAATATAGCCAAACACCATAAAGATCATGGTGTAGGAAGTCATCACACTATAATTAGCAACGCCAAGAGAAAGCGCAAAAGTGCCAATGGTATCGCCAGCAATAACTTCTACTGCAACATATAAAAAAATGGCAATCGCCCCAAAAACTAAGTTAGGGTGAGATAAAGTTTCGCGTATTTCACTGTTGCTACTTGTTTGCTCAGCATCGTCAGTAATAAGTTCGGGTAATGGTGATTTTTTAACGGCAAACGCTAATAGTCCAATAAATAGTGCCATACCTAAATAAGGAAGAATAAGACCATTTGCCATATCATCAACTTGTTGCTGGCTAAGCTCAGTGCCTACTGTATCTGTAAAATTACTTAAAATTAACGCGGTAAACACTAAAGGAGAAATAACCCCCGCCCCTTTATTGAGTATGCCCATAATACTAATGCGAACCGCTGCAGACTCTTCTGGCCCAAGCCTTACAACATAAGGATTAACGGCAGTTTGAAGCAATGTTTGTCCTGCGCCCATCACTAGCTGTGCTAGCAAAAATAAAGGAAAAACTTGCGACATCGCAGCAGGAATAAATAACAAGCCGGCAATCATCATTAACCCCATGCCCATCGCCATACCGTTTTTGTAACCAACTTTTTTAATTAACACTGCCGATGGCAATGCTGTAAAAGTCACCGCTATATAAAACGAAAATAAAATTAACGATCCCTGAAATGGCGTTAACTTTAATATTTGGCTTAAATAAGGCATTAGTGAGCCATTTAGCCACGTTGCAAACCCCAGTATAAAAAATAATACTGCCACAATAGCCATGGGCAGCATGCTACTGCTTTTAGGTGTATCCATAACATTTGTTGTCATGTTATTTTTCCTTTATTTATATTTATTATCGTTTTTTAAAAAAGCTGTTCACCACCAATCCACGTGCTTATAACCTGTTGGTGTGTATCGAGTTGAACAAAATTAGCAGGGCTGCCAACAATTAACCTTCCATGTGTTGTGGGTAAGTTAATATACTGTGCTGGGTATAAAGATGCCATTTTTAGTGCTTCTGATAGTGGCAACTGTAAATGCTCTACGCTATTTTTTACAGCCGTTGCCATATCAAGTACTGAGCCTGCAAGCTCCCCCGTTGTTGAGGTTAACTTGCCTTGGTTAAGTGTTACTGTTCGATCGAAAAAAGCAAATTCAGTTTCGTTTGTACCTACCGGTGGCATTGCATCGGTCACTAAAAACACACGCCCTTTAGGTTTAGCTTTCAGTGCTACTTGGCATGCAGCATAATCAACATGATGACCATCAACTATTAAGCCACAATAGGTATTATCATTTAGCAAAGCACACCCCACAACGCCTGGCTCACGCCCTTGCAAAGGCGACATGGCGTTGTATAAATGTGTAAATCCTGTAGCGCCAGCATCAACGGCTCGTTGTGCCTGCTCAAAACACGCATTTGTATGGCCCAAGCAAACATGTATGCCTAACTCACGCATTTGAGTAATATCACTAGGTAGTACATTTTCAGGGGCTAATGTAACCACCACTTTGCCTATATCTTTGCGCGATAAAACTTGCCACTCATCATCTGAAATCGGACGAATAAATTCTTCGCTATGTGCCCCTTTTTTAGCTATAGATAAATGCGGTCCTTCAAAGTGAATGCCCAAAATGCCAGGTGTGTGTTTAACAATCGCATCGGCTATTACATCAGCCGCTTGGCGCATAACTTCAACTGTATCGGTAATTAAAGTAGGCAGCATGGCTGTTGTGCCATACTTAGCGTGAGCCATAAGCATTCGTTTAACCTCTGATGCACTGCGTGCTCGGTTAAACAATACACCTCCACCACCATTTACCTGTAAATCTATAAACCCAGGGGTAACTAAGCCTGATAAGGTTTCATCTACATTATTAGTATTATCATCAATAGCGGTAATAACACCCGCGTCAATTGTAAGCACTTTTTCTTTTAAAAACTGATCACCATCAAACAGCGTAGCAACAAAAATACGTTGAACTGACATTTATAATGTCCTTGTTACTTTTTTAAGCCCTTTGGGCTCGTCGGGGTTAAAGCCTCGCTTAACTGCCACTTTGGCAATATCTAAATAAAAACGCTGCAACACTAAAAACGGCGCTAAACGTGGGTGCACTGCAATTCCATTTTGAGTAAGGTTGATAATGTGAGCGCCGCGCTGGGTTACGTCTGCTATTTGCTGCTGGTGAGAGTATGCGGTTTCATCTTCTACCGCGCAGTTTAAAATCACCAAACCTTGTTCAACTAACGTAACGGGGCCGTGTAAAAATTCTGCACTACTAAATGCCTCTGCATGAATAGCACACACTTCTTTAAGTTTTAATGCCATTTCTTTAGAGACTGAAAACCCTAAACCGCGTGCTAATACAACCATGTTTTTAACAGGCAAAAATGCGTCTGGCTGAAGTTGTATTGGTGAGTCAATGATTGCATCTAATGCTTCAGGTAACTGCTTTAACCCTTGTAATAATTCATTATTTTGAGTCCAATTAGCAACTAAATGCACTAAAGCTGACAGCGTAGATAAATAACTTTTAGTCGCCGCAACCGATATTTCATCTCCCGCTTTAAGCCCAATAAAGTCATCAACAATGTCTTTTAACGGTGACGCCTCGTCATTTACCAGTGCAATACAGTAAGCGCCAGCTTCTTTTGCCATTTTAGCTTGGGCAATAATATCTGGGCTTCGTCCTGATTGAGAAATAACAATCACCAATGCACTATCAAGTTTCAGTGTTTTACCGTACACACTGGCAACCGACGGCGCCGCTGAACTAACAGGGATACCGGCTTCAATTTCTATTAAATATTTACCAAATACTCCAGCATGATCTGACGAACCACGGCCGATGATCATCACCATTTTAGGCGCAATATCACGTAGTTTTTGGCCAATTTTTTCTACTAGAGGCTGATTAGCAAGAATTTGCTGTTTAATGACTTCGGGCGTTTGCGCCGCTTCTTTTTCCATTAATGTGTGATACATCATAACTCCTGACTGCTGTAGTTAACTTGCTGTTGTTTCGCGTAAAGTACTGATCCCATTTCGGGTGATGATAAAGGCGCAGATAAAACACCTTGAATATCTATGTCTAGCCAAGGCGTCATAACCGAAGACAATCCACCTATAAAAGATAATCTTGGTGATTTTTTGGCTAATAATTGACGAGCAATGTCACTCAAATAGGCACCGCTTTCTTTTAAAATACTAATAGCAATATCGTCGTTTGCCGCAGCTGACTGAAATACACACCCGGCTAATTGAGCAAAAAATGCAGCCGGTTTATTTGCAATAATTTCGACTAACTCCATGGCATCATTGACCGATAAATACTTTAAAATACATTCAGTCAGCGTGTTATTAGGCATTAGCTTATCTAAGCTCAACAACACGTTTTGGCATGCTGTAAAACCAATCCATGCACCACTTCCTTTATCGCCATGCGGAAAGCCATGTCCGCCAATCATAAAAGACTGTCCTTTAACATATGAAAAACCACACGAACCCGTACCAGCAATTATCACTGCACCATCATCACCTTGATGTGCACCCATACAAGCAATAAGTAAATCGGTAGTTAAATACATTGTTTTGAAGGGGCTTTTCCAATGCATCATTTGTTTATGTAGGCTTGGTAAGTTAACACCCGCCAACCCCACACCCGCCACTAAGTAAGATAAAGGGGTTTCACTTAAACCTGCATCATTAAGAGCCAATTGAGCTGACTGCTCTATAGAATTAATGGCCTGTGTAAATCCATGTAAAGGGTTTCCTGGCCCAGCAATACCCGTTCCTAAAATTTCATTCGCGCTGTTAACGATAATTGCTTTACATTTAGTGCCGCCCCCATCGATCCCAACAAAGAGTTCATTATTAATTGTATTGGTGATCATTTTTGCCTCTTTACTTGTTCGACCGTGTTGCATAACACTCAAAATAAAACACGCTGCCAGAGCGGATGAATCTTATACTAACACAAATGACAGCGTTGTCATTATTTAATTTATATTCAAATTATGTTTCTACACCCCTTATAATTTAAGGGGTGTGTATGCTACGGCTGTGTTACTTTTAATGTACGACTAACACGACCAGATACTGGCAATTTGGTACGCACCCACACATCTTGAGTTACTTTTACCGGCGCATTATACGTCTGCCATTGTCCTCCGGCTTGCATATATTCTATTAGCAAACCGGGGTAAGCAACGTTAGCGTACAACATGCCGTTTTCAATTTTGGCTCCTGCGTTAGCAATGCGAAAGTGCACATTTGCCCTCTCTAACTTATTAAACTCTTTAAGCCCTAAACTAGCGGCAAACGTTAACCATTGTTGGTCTCGCTGCTGCTTCAGTGAAGACGTAAAACGCTGCGTATTTCGGCTATAAACAAAGCCATCATGATCGTAAGGCACCGCCCATTGCGCTTTGTGCCATGCGCGTTGTGCTAACGATAATAAACGAGGAAAAAGCTTATACTCAGCCATATTATTGGTACGGGTATTTTCGCTCCATAACTGACCTTGAATACCAATAAATTGCTTACCTTTTTCAAGCGGTGCAAACTCAACTTCACCTGCATCATTTTTTATAACCGTGTCGTTTGCGGTGTAAGGCCTATCTTCTCTGTCTAACCAAAATTCGGCGTGTACGGGTAAATTATCAGGCATAAATTGAAATACTTTTTCTGTATTAATATGCCTTGAAGCCCAGTAATAACCGTGCTCTTGAGGATCGGCTTCATAAGGAAAATCAAAATATAAAACATCTGGTGATGACACCACTACCTGCCAATTACGATTAGCAAATTGGTGTGCGCGCTGGTGGCCATTCCGCATCAGTAAATCCCAACTATTACCTTGCACAATGTTAGGCATATTATTTGGGTTAGTATGCGATAGGCCATCACTCCATGCAGCTGTTTCAATATTCATGTCAGCTAACATGTTCGACACACGCTCTATAAAGTAGCTACCTAATTGCTCAGCTTTGGTAAACGGCAAATTATTTTGTTTAATAAACTCAGTACACGCTGGAGACGATACCCATGCACCCGCTGTTTCATCTGCACCTATGTGATAACGCGTTAGCGGGTGCTGCGCTTCATTATGAATTATTTTAACTTGCTCCATAACTTCGCGTATAAACGCATACGATGAATCTAAACATACATTGATGGTGTTATCGTTGTAATGCTGTACCGAAGAATACACGGTGGTATCGAGCGGATCATAAAGTAAAAACTGTTCAGCTTTTTGTTTATCACCCTGTTTTATGTACTTATTATAACGAGCTTGCATAGCCTTAATAGCCGCTCGCGAATGACCTGGCATATCTAATGAAGGAATAACTTGAATATGTCGCGCACTCGCAAATTTAAGGATTTCTTGGTAATCATCCACTGAATAAAAACCATTAACCGGGCTAGAAGTATCTATACCAGCACCAAGTTGTGGCATTAAACACTCCTGCTCTGAGAGGTCAAAACAGCGTTTTGAAGCAACATCAGTAAGCTCTTCAAGAGAAGGGATTTCTAAACGCCAACCTTCGTCATCGGCTAAATGTAAGTGTAATTTATTAAGCTTATATGCAGCCATTTGATCAAGTAACTTTAATATAAATTCTTTGTCTTGAAAGTTACGGGCCACGTCCACCAACACGCCTCTAAATTCATAATGAGGAGCATCGTTCACCTGACCTATTGGCAATGTTGTATTGTTTACTTGGTATAAACTCGCCAAGCTCTGCAAGGCATAAAACACACCAGATTCATCAGTGGCGCTTATATTTATTTCACTGGCATTAATTGCTAATGTATAACTACCTTGTGAGCCATCTTTTGTCGGTGTTAAATTAAGATTTACCGCAACACCAGATTCACTTGTCGTTAAACCCAATAATTTAAGTCGCTCAATGGCCGCAGTTACCCCTTTTTCATTTACATCATTGAGGTTAAAGCGTAAGCCTTGGCTAATATCTAGCTCTTGTGTTTGACTAAATGTAGCCTGAGTTGGAGTAGGAATGATGTGCTGTGCTACTTGTTTATTTTCATCTGTTAAATAAGGTGAAAAATCATACTTTGTGTTCCGCTCAAACAAACGTTCTGCTGTCAGCCATTGTGTTTCATCGTTTTTAGTACGCTTAAATTGTCGCTCGTAATCACTATAAGGTACAACATGAGGTAATAGCTCTAAACCTGTCTCAGGGTCAACAGTGGGCTTAGTGCTTGTAATTACCTTGGCGTACTCATTATGGTTAACCAAAATATAATTTGGGATTGCATCACTTTGCGATAACGACCAAAAATTAGCATAAAACGTAATAGTTTTGGTTTCGCCTGCTTTAAACCCCGTAAACGCCTCTTTTAACTCAATTACATGAAGGTCACCATTAACATGAGTAATAGTAAACTCATCACTGAGAGCCTGTTGAATAGGCGTAATTTGACTAAAGTAAATTTTCCACCCATCCACATTAACGGCACCACTTGCCTTAATGTGTAGCTTTGCTTCAAAGCAATTACCGTTTTCAATGGTTTTATCGCAGTATTTTGACGGTCTATTATCGACTTGTTCGTACTGTATTTGTAGCATATTAGCGAGTGACTCTATTGCGCTATTACTCGCTTGAACCAGTTCAACATTATGTTTGTGTGTTTTTGTGTCCTGACACGCTGTTAAGCTCAATGCTATACAGCCTGCTATCAGTAATGATTTGAGTGTCATTGCCTGTATCCTTTAATCTATTAACTGAGCTGCTTGATAAGCCACTGCTTAACTTGCGCTCGTTGTTGACTTGTAAGCGGGTTTAAAATTCCTTTAAGCTGTTCAGGAATATGCTGATTTTGCGCCTCTTCAAAGTCAAAAATATGGTAGTTAAAAAAAGCCTGCCACGCTTTTTTTTGAGCTGTGGGTAAATCTCTAATGGCCATAATTGATAACAATAATGCATCCATTGGCACGGGTTCGCTGCTCTTTGCAATAGACCCGCCCGACCAATAATTCATCATCATATTTATAGGACTTAATGCCTCTACATGATGCCACCACAAGGTAGGAATATATAATGCATCCCCCGGTTGTAGCTGAGCGACAAGTGCCTCATTGAGTGCTTGCTTAAACTTGGGGAATTTTTCAAAATCGGGATTATTTAAATCCACCATTGAAACTGGCGCACCCGCTGGCGTATGCTCAATAGAGCCTACATACAAATTTGTTATTTGATGCGGTGCAAATAAAGTAACCTTGCGCTCACCAGCAATTACGCAGGCAATATTTTCTGCATCATCATAATGAGCCACCACCGTTGACTGATTACCCAGCCAAAATCGCGGCTGTGGTTTATCTGCAAATAATGCCATAGTGTGAGTTGTTGCAAGGTCATTAAAATAATCAACAACTGGGGCACTTTGAATAGCAACAGCACCAGCGTTATTACCCACCTTTATTAACTCTGCATTTTGTAATAACACCTGCATAAATTGCATAAAAGGTGCAACTTTGCGGGTAAAGTTAAATCCATCACGCGCTTTGTTATAAAAAAACTGAGGTGATTCACTTCGCGGTATTTCAGCCATTCGAACACTGCCACCCACATAATGCTCGCTTAACATGTTAAGCCAAGCATGAGGGTTCTCGCCTGTGCAGCTAGTTACTTGCTTTACTAACGGCCAATCACTTATCAATCCTTTTAAAATAGCGGGCTCGGCTAGTGGTGCTATGTCGTTTTTAAACATAGCTGGAGTTACATTATGCCAAGTTGCGACCTGTTTTAAAGCACGCATAATTAAAGACCATAATCTGTATCAAGGTAATTAATAACCAAAAGCCGAGCTAAACTCGGCTTTTGAAATGCTTATTCATATTAACTTAAAAGTTAACACGAATACCTGCCACATAACGGCGTCCATTAGAGTAAATAGACATAATGCGTTCTTCATTCGTGTTGTACTCAACAATTTCTTCATCTGTTAAGTTAACCGCTTCTAAAGTAAGCGTTACGTATTCATTTACATTATAAGAGGCGCTTGCATCCCACTGGCCAAAGGCGTCATTGAAAAGCTCATCACCATTAAAGTGAAGACCTTTATACCAGTCGCTTCGGTAGTTATACATAATGCGCGCTTGGTAATCGTCGTTTTCGTAATATGCCATTAAGTTAAGCATATTTTTCGATGTCCCTTCGACTAAGCCACTTCCAACCTGATTTGTATCGCGCTGCTCATCAGTACTTGCATCTGTGTATGTATAGTTCGCTGATACACCAAAACCACCAAAATCATGTTGTAGTCCCAGCTCAATACCTTGAATTGTGCCACCTAGCCCATTACCCGGCTGTGCAAAATCAACAGGAACAAATACTTCGTTTTCTTGATCATAACGATCTTCTGTTACGGTAACGGTAGAGCGCAATGAGCTTAAGTCTTTAGCAAAGTAAGCAATCGATAGCATTGATGCCTCGTTGTAATACCATTCCCATGACAAATCAAACTGATTTGAAATAGTGGGTGCTAAGTTTGGATTACCACGGCTACCTGTGCCACGACCGCCGGTTAATGAACCGAAGGTTTCTGACGTTGAAATATCGGCCCAATTTTGACGAGCCATAACACGTGCAGCACC
>NZ_LODI01000015.1:0-22548 GCF_001468485.1 Pseudoalteromonas sp. H71 | reverse complement strand
ATCAAAAGCAATGTTAAAGCTTGGTAAAAACTCAGCATAGTCATTATCTTGGCTTACCCAGTTTAAAACGCTTGGCGTTAACCAATCACCATTAATTGTATTTAAGCCCCACGAATCACCTGAAAATTCATAACCATAAGAGGTCTGCTCGGTGCTTACATAACGCATACCTACATTACCTCTGAAACCCTCTCCAGAAAAATCACCTTGTACATACAGCGCTAAAATATCTTCTTCTACTTCCCAAATTTCGGCTAAATTATCGTGAATTGCATAACTGGCAGATATTCCATTTAAACCGTTAAAGGCAATTTCTTCCATTAGTTTACGGTTATGTGAAACTTGCTCAGTAATATTACCAGTCACAGCAGCATCAATACTTGTAGCGCCATTGGCATCTAAGCCACACGTTGCAAGCGTTGGGCAGGTGTCAAAAATGTGATCTAGATAATTGTCTGAATTTGCACCACCGTCGGCAAACGGTGCATGCCAACTATAAGCATGACGCCCTTGAGTTCGCTCTGCTTGGCGATATTTAACACCTGTTTTTATTGCTGTGAATGGGCCAAATTCAACATCGTATGTTAAATCGGCCTGAGCAAAGGTTTCTTCATCGGTAGTCGGTTTTGCCCCGCCCCAAATCCATCCAGCTGCAAAGTTATTACCATCGGCGGCGTTAACACCCACATTTACATTGGGTGTACCCGTTAAGTCGTAATCATAGCCTGAGCCAACAGCAACATATTCCCAAGACGTTTCACGGTAAGTCCCCCCACTCGCTGCGGTTTTACCTAGCTCAAAATTAAGGCTGTAACCGTCGCCTTGGTAGTCAATATCAAGATGTACTTGATCTGTTTCAGTACTTGATACGCGATTAATGTAATTGTAAGCATAATTACCGCCTGCGCTTGATGCTAAAATAGCGCCATTTTTAACTTTAGTCGCATTAGCAATAATTTCAGCGCGGTCGCCAAACGCAAAATTAATTAAGTTAGAATTTTGGTTGTCTACATCCATTTGCGAATCTAGATAATTTAACGTCATTAATAAGTTATCGTTCGGTGCGTATTGGAGGGTTGCAAATAAGGTTTCGCGCTCCCGGCTTTGAATAAATTTAGGTGCACCAATGTTACGAGGTACAATATACTCATCATCGTCGCTTTCAACCCAACCTAGCACTTCAAAACCTTGACGCTCTAAATTACGTTCTTGCTTAACAGCCGATACCATAACACCCAATGTTTCATCGTCATTTTTCCACGAATACATTCCCGCTAACTGTGGGTCTGTTTCGCCAGATGTTTCTGAATACTGCCCTTCTAATGACAAACTAACTGAGTTGGCATCCATATCCAACGGGCGGCGTGTTTTAAGTACAATAGTGCCCCCTATAGAGCCCTCATCAATACTTGCCACAGGTGATTTGTTCACCTCAAGTCCTTTTACAATAACTGACGGTAGCATGGTGTAGTTAAAGCTTCGGTTTGCTTCATCTAAAATAAACCAATCAGCAGTACCTACCGTTTGACCATTTAACAATGTTCGGTTGTATTTTGGGCCAGCACCACGAATACTGATTTTTTCACCTTCACCAAATTCACGGCTAACTGCAACACCAGTAATACGAGACAGTGTTTCAGCAACGTTTTTGTCAGGGAACTTGCCAATGTCTTCAGACGTGATCACGTCTGACACATTTGAAGAAAAGCGTTTTGCATTAAGGTTTTCTTTTAGTGAACTGCGGATCCCTTTAACCTCAATAACTTCCATTTCTTCTTGTGCTAATTGCGCATCTTGTGCAATGGCCGCAGCAGATAAGCTACCAGATAAAATAAGTGCAATTGAACTAGCTAGCATTCCCTTTTTAAACAGTGAATTTGACATTGGTTTCCCCTTATTGGTGTTTCATTTTTTTTAGTGTTCTAGTGTCTGAGTGTCAGTATTTTTTATAAATAAACAACGCGCTACGGTGTCATGTCATTGTGTGCCAAACCACATGACAGCGTTGTCATTACGGAGCGACTTTACACCGTTTTTATTTTCATAGCTACATACGAGCGCAAAAAAGATACAAAATATTTACATAATAAATCATATAAATTACATAATGTGTTGTATTTTATAAATAATAAATTAGTCATTTTTTTATAAAAAATTTCAGGATTTTCATGATCTACGATACCCATTCAATAAATTAACTATCAATCTCAACGGATGTCTTTATAATTTGTTCATTAAAAATGATATCCAATGCGCAGTTATCGCTATTTTAACTGTCGATATTAACTAATGAATTAGTGCCAAAAAAAATAATATTAAAGGTCTATTAAGCTTATGAAAGCAACAATAAACGACGTGGCAAAAGATGCAGGGGTATCGATAAAAACGGTATCGCGAGTAATAAACAACGAAGCGTCTGTGCGTGACAATACGCGTGAAAAAGTCATGGCGTCGGTTGAAAAGCTAAACTACCATCCAAACTTAGCAGCAAGAAGCCTTGCAGGAACAAAAGCTTACAGTATTGCTTATATTTACGATAATCCTAATGCCTATTACATCATAGACATGCAAAGAGGTATTTTAGATGCCTGTAAAAAACAAGGCTTTGAGCTACTCATTCACCCATGCGATGCGAAAGAAACACGAATAATAGATGAAATTACCGACATGGTAAAGCGCACGCGAATTGCAGGTATTTTACTCACACCGCCCTTTTCAGAAATGCCCAATTTTGTAGAAAAACTCACGCAGTTAAATATTAAAGTTGTGCGCATACTATCGGGCCACAGCGCACCAGATACGTTAACACCGTGTATTATGATTGACGATAACTGCGCTTCGAAATCTATTACTGAGCATTTAATTAATAATGGACACACCCGTATTGGTTTTTTAGCAGGTGGTTTAGAGCATAACTCAACTAAAGAACGATTAGAGGGCTATAAAGCAGCTTTAACGCAGCATAATATTGAAATAGACTCGCAGTTGATCATTGCCGGAGAGTACTCGTTTGAGTCAGGTGTTGAAGGGGCTAAAGTATTAATAAATCAAACCAACCGGCCAACCGCTATTGTGTCTTGTAACGATGAAATCGCTGCAGGTGCGCTATTTGCAGCGCGCTTAATGGAAATTGACATACCGAGTCAATTATCAATTACAGGCTTTGAAGATAGCCCGTTTTCGCGCCAAACATGGCCTAAGCTTACCACTGCTCACCAGCCTAACAACCAAATAGCGCAAGATGCTGCTAACTTATTAATTGCGCAAATTCGTAATGGCAACGAACGCGACATTATCAAGCAATATACCCCTGAACTGGTAGTTAGAGATTCAACCGCCCAAATTGACTAATTCAGAAAAAGCAGGCTAAAACACTGTTTATAGCCTGCCTTATCGGTTTATACCAATTCGTTTAATTAACTGATCTATTTTGAGGGTGGTAAAACGTGTTGAACGTTTAGCCCCGCAAAATGATTAAGTATTATTGCAGATTGGTATTCCTTAACCTTTATTACCCCTCGTTTACCGCCATTGCTAAATCAGATTCTGCATCAGCTAACATAGCAAATTCTTCATCAGCCGTTTTAGCCATTAAATGCTTAGAGCTGTAGCCAAAATAATATGCCGCACCCAATGCAAATAAAATTACCGTATATAAAAACGCTCGAGGGTCAAAGGCGTATACACCTGTAAGTGCAACAAGCGATAGTACAAGTGCAATACCCGATGTAACCACACCACCAGGCGTTTTATAAGGGCGAACTAATTCAGGTTGCTTAATACGTAGCATTATATGGCTTAATGCCATTAATGCGTAAGATACCGTTGCACCCACAACCGCCATTGCCAACATTAAATCACCTTCACCACTTAGTGAGGCAATAAAACCAAAAATAGCAGGCACTATTAACGCACGAGCCGGTACTTTACGCTTTGTGGTAATTGACAAAGATTGTGGTAAATAACCCGCTCGTGAAAGGGCAAACACTAAACGGCTATAACCATAAATAATAGAAAAAAACGATGCGACCAACCCCGCTAAGCCTAAAATATTGACCACCGTGGCTAAGCTTGTATTACCCGTGGCGTTCAGCGCATCAACTAAAGGTACTGCACTTGCTCCCATGGCGTTGGCACCAGCAGCACCGGGCACTAACACCACGACTAACAATGCAGTGAACAGTAAAAATACCATTGCTCCAATAATGCCTTTTGGCACATCTTTAGCGGGATTTTTTGCTTCTTCTGCAGCAAGTGGTACACCCTCAACGGCTAAAAATAACCACATAGCAAATGGCAGTGCGGCCCATACGCCATACCAACCTAAGGGTAAAAACTCAGTTGCGCCAGCGGCGTCGCTGACCGCCACATCAAATAAATTAGCTGCGTCAAAATTAGTTACAAGCACAACCGCAGTGGCAACAATAGCAAGCACCGCTAACCCACTTATTACCATCATCACTTTTAGTGCCTCACCTACACCCGCTAAGTGAATGCCCACAAATGCCAAGTAAAACAGCGCATAAACCCACGGGCCATTAAACCCAGTTAATGCTTCTACCGCAGAGCCAATAAATATAACAATAGCGGCGGGTGCAAGAGCATATTCAATTAATACGGCAAGGCCTGTTAAATAGCCACCAGCGGGGCCCATTGCTTGGCGAGCAAAACTGTATCCGCCTCCTGCTGCAGGTATAGCTGCTGACATTTCAGCCAGCGAAAGTACCAATGTTAAATACATAATTGCCATTAGCACTGCTGCAATGGCAAAACCACCCCAACCCGCCTCAGCTATGCCAAAATTCCAACCAGCAAAATCGCCCGATATAACATACGACACCCCTAGACCGGCTAGTAATAACCAGCCTGCGGTACCGCTTTTTAATTGCCTTTTGGCAAGGTATTCTGAATTATTATTCGACATTGTTATCTCCGTTGATGCTTCATTTTTATTGTTTTAATTTTTAATTGCTTACTATTAGCCAATTAAAAAGTGGGTATTAGGTTGCTGATGTTCAATTACATTATCTTGTGTTCGATCTTTTAGGTTAACGCCTGTTAACTTGAGCTTTTTGGCCTCGCGTACTAAATACACAGCACGGCGAGCCGCCTCTTCATAAGACAAACCCGCAGGTCGAATATTTGAAATACAATTTCGGCACGCATCGTTTAACCCTGTTTTTGGCGCCCATGTTAAATAAAGCCCCAAACTATCAGGCGAGCTAAGCCCTGGGCGCTCACCTATTAGCACCATGACTATTTGCGCATTTAATAACTCGCCAATATCGTCGCCAATGGCTACACGTCCTTGTTCTACTAAGGTTATTGGCGCTAGTTTAAGTTGCTGATTTTTGCCCAGTTGTGCCAACAGTTCACTAATAAATGGGTGCGCATTTTTTTGTACTGCTAGTGACGAAAGACCATCGACCACGACAAGAGCCAAATCGTAATTTAAAGGTGTGGTTTGCTTTTGCTCTGCCATAAAATCAAGCAAAATATCTTGGCTTTTTTTACTTAACTTACGCCCTAAATCAGGGCGTTGAAGATAACTTACTCGATCACCCGCTTGGCTATGTAAATGCAAAATAGGAGTGCGGGGAGTTAAAACACCAAGGCTATTTTTCATTTGATTAATATCCAGCGGAAAACTCACTGCATCGCGGGCTTGGGCATGAGATAACTGAAACGCCAGCATTTCTGAAGTCGGTAAACTAATCCCGGCTCTACCAAGGCCAATTCGCGCATCAGTAAAGCGGCGTAAATCACTCCACGGATTATGTACCACCTTGCCATTACTTTTATGATTGGTGTTTACATTTAAAGCTTTAGGGTTATTTGCCATTAGTTCCCTCCTGAAATCGCGTTAAGTGGCTTTACAAACGCCGCAGGTAATGAGTCTGACAAAGTCACATTTTCAGTGCTTTGCATTATTTTCATCTTGCTCAGCCATGCCTCAAATTCAGGTGCGGGTTTTGAACCCAGTACACGGCGTACATACAACGCATCGTGAAACGACGTGGTTTGATAATTCAACATAATGTCGTCAGAACCAGGGATCCCCATTACAAACGAACACCCCGCTACACCTAATAACGTAAGTAAGTTATCCATGTCGTTTTGGTCGGCTTCTGCATGATTGGTGTAGCACACGTCACAACCCATAGGAATACCAAGCAACTTGCCACAAAAGTGGTCTTCCAGACCCGCGCGGGTAATTTCTTTGCCATCAAATAAATACTCTGGGCCAATAAACCCCACAACTGTATTAACAAGTAACGGATTAAACTTTCTTGCCACAGCATATGCTCGTGCTTCACATGTTTGTTGATCAAGCCCATGATGCGCATTTGCTGAAAGCGAGCTACCTTGCCCGGTTTCAAAATACATGACATTGCTGCCCACCGTGCCGCGCTTTAAACTAAGCGCGGCATCTTGCGCTTCAGCGAGCGTATTTAAATTAAAACCAAAGCTTGTGTTTGTTGCCTCTGTGCCCCCTACTGACTGAAAAACCAAATCAACTGGTGCACCAGCTTCAATGCATTCAATCGTATTAGTTACATGAGTCAGCACGCAGCTTTGTGTTGGAATTTCGTATTTTTGTATAACATCATCCATTAGCGTCATTAGCTTAATGGCCTGAGCTACATTATCGGTGGCAGGGTTTATACCTATTACCGCGTCACCATTCCCGTAAAGCAAGCCATCCAACATGCTGGCCGCAATCCCATTAATATCATCGGTTGGGTGATTAGGTTGTAAACGCGTTGATAAATGCCCAGGCAAACCAATCGTATTTCTAAATGCACTGGTTACATGGCATTTTTTAGCAATTAAAATTAAATCCTGATTACGCATTATTTTGCTAACTGCTGCGGCCATCTCAGGGGTTATTGCGGCCCTTACACTGGCTAATACCCCTGGGGTGGCAAAATCACTCAATAACCAATTACGAAAACCTCCAACAGTTAAATGCGCTATTGCCTTAAATGCGTGTGCATCGTGATCGTCTAAAATTAGACGTGTTATTTCGTCGTCTTCGTAAGGAATTAACGCTTCATTTAAAAATGTTTTAAGTGGCACCTCAGCTAATGTCATTTGTGCCACGGCTCGTTCTTGCGCCGACTGCGCAATAACGCCAGCCAACCTATCGCCCGAACGCTGCGCGGTCGCTTTAGCCATCAATTCGGCTAAATCTCTAAATTGGTAGGTTTTTGTACCAAGCGTGTAGCGATACGTTTGCCCCATTCTTTACCTCATCTAACTCTTTCAAACCTTGGTACAGGTTTTGCTGCAGCATTATTTATAGTTATTTGTCATTTAAGTACTAAAAGCTTAATTCGTACCAAAGCACTATCGAATTTTGGCAAATCGGTTTTTTAAATATAATTCAATAATTTAAGGCATTTAACACGCGGTTAAAGTTCCTCAATAAGCAATACAAAATAAAGAGCGAATCCAAAATGGCGCATCAGCATTTATCTAACGCACCACAAAAGAGCAAAGTACATACTCACGATATTGATGAACAAGCAAGTAACCTAATCAATTGGCAACAAAAGTATGATCAGGTCAGCGAGGGTGGCTTTTTTGGTTGTATTGAAGGCGTTGCCCATTCTAATATTCACGTATTTGAAGAGTACACAGAGCGTGCGCTTCGCCAGCAATGTGTTATTGCCGATGACTCTATTTGGTTGGGTATTCCTAAAACATCGTGCGAAAGTAAAATTAATGGCTTAGATGTTCTAAATAACCAATTTATGTGCCGCAGTAGTCACAGCGATTTTGAATTAATAACACCTGAAAAATTTAATATTTATGGGGTAGTGATTAACTGGCAATCAATTGAATGCATGGCGCAACTACACGGTATTAATTTACAAAACATAAATGCCTTCGGCGCAGAGCGACTCACAGTAAATAGCCCAACTCTCAACAGAGCGCGCAGTATTATTAACAGCATGGTTAATCATGGTGCCCATGGCTTAAACGCCAATTTACAACAAGAAATGCTTTACATGCTTGCGCTAAATTTATTAAAAACTGAAAGTCAGCAGCACAACATTGCGCCAAGTTATAAGCATCGCAAAGCCGTGGTAGACAAAGTAAAAGAATATATTAAAGCTGATCCACAGAGCACAGTGACTATTACACAGCTATGCGAACTCACACATGTTAGCAGGCGAACTTTACAGTACAGCTTTGAAAGTATATTAGGTATTAACCCGCTGCGATTTTTACGCTTATCGCGTTTAAATAATGTACGGCGTGAACTTAAATTAGTTGGTCAAACCAAGTCAATTTCAGTCATTGCTGCAAACTGGGGGTTTTGGCATGCAGGGCAATTTGCTAAAGACTATACGCAGCTTTTTGGTGAGAACCCATCAAAAACCATAGCAAATAATTTAAAAGAAAGTGACTTAGATTATTAGATGCTGCGCATCCCGTGTAAGCAACCTCTACGCCTACCGCCAAATTTAACTCAACGGTAAAATTCCCTGTAGACGCGCAGCTTGCTGGCGTGACGAGCGATAGCTCGTAAATAAAGCTAATGCATTCACAAAGAGATTAAGAGGCGCTTCGCTTTTAGAGAAGTAAATAGCATCTTGCGCGAGCAAGCTTCGCGCCTGCAGCTTTCACTTCTCATTTACTCCTCATTCTCTTCTCTTTGTGCATTTTTATTGAAGATCAATAAGTCAAAAATAGGGTTTTAAGTGCTTTGCAACACCTAATAATTTAAGTAATTAGATGCTCCGCATCTCGCGTGAGCAGGCTCTTCGCCTACCGCCAAACTTATCACCGAGTAAATTATTTTGTATTTGCCAATTTCGTTAACCCTACTTTGACCCTCTATAATTTAAGCTAACTGCATCAATGTAGCTTGTTCAACTGTATAACTACATATTCAAAACTTTTTAAGTATTAACGTTAGGAATAAACTGTATGAAACTTATAAAAGATACACCTCTCACGCTGAGCAAAACCACAATCAGCCTACATTGGATTGTAGCGGTGCTTATTATTGGGTTATTAGGCTCAGGGCTGTACATGGAAAACTTTAAAGCGTTTTTTCTAATGAGCTGGCATAAATCGTTTGGGGTATTACTCTTTGCTTTTGCTTTATTAAGAGTAACGTGGCGCATTATAAATGGCTGGCCAAAACACACTAATACCCATCCACAGTATGAAATGATACTCGCTAAAGTTATTCACTACGTATTGATAATTAGCATGTTACTAATGCCAATTTCAGGATTAATAACCTCTGGTATGGGCGGGCATGGCGTAGACTTATTTGGGCTAGAAATTATTCCGCATAATCCTAACCCAGAAAACCCACAAAAAAGCATGCCATTTAGCGAAAGCTGGTCAGATTTAGGTAAAACCGTTCACGGTATTACAGCAAATGCGCTTCTTATCGCGTTAGGTTTACATATTGTGGGCGCCTTAAAGCACCATATTATTGATAAAGACAACACACTTACACGTATGTTTGGCAAAAAGTAGGCACTTAAAAGTCTTATTTGATCGGTGCTATTTAAGCCGCGATTAAATAAGACTCTCGTCCTACGTGTTTGCTGCTGCGTTTAAACGAGCCTTTCCCTTTTTTAGCTTTTACCACTTGTGGTTTAAACACTTTAGAGGTTACTAAAGCCGCCAGCGCATTATGATTAATAACACCACGACCGGTGTCTACTGCGCTTTTATTTACCGATTTGTTATTCGATTTTTTAGCCATTTGATTTCCTATAGATTGAGTACTCACTAACAACAGTAAGTCCTTAAATAAGTGGCGATTGTATGCCTAATTTTCAACCTTGCAAGTATTTTTATCATTACACAACGCTATTTTTTCATAATAAATAGGCATAAAAAAAGCGCAGTAAATAACTGCGCTTAGTAAAGAACCTGAACGCTGGATAATAAATCTATCTCTAGCCAGAGCTCAGGTTAAATAGTTTTTAGCTCAAATAATTAAAATTCAAAGCTTACTTTTGCGTAGTAAGTACGCCCGTCAAAACCATAAGGCAATGCACGTACAGGGTATTTAAACGCACCATTGGTGATAAAGTTTAGCACTTCATCATCACCTAACTCATCAGGTGTTTCATCAAATACGTTGTCGGCACCAACCGAAAGCGTAAACATCTCATTAATGTCATAACTTACGTTCACATCAACCAATACAGCAGCTTCAACAGTACTTGTTGGTTTAAACGAGCCCGTTGGCGAAAGCTCACCGGGTAATGAAATGTGGTCGTTACCAAAATACTTTACATCGGTCTCGCCAAAGTAATTAAAACGAAGCGTAGAAGTATAAGCTTCACGCTCATAATCAAATGTCAGTGTTGCACGTTCACTTGGCTGCCCATCAGTAAAAAAGCTACGTTGTAAGTCATCAAAGGCAACCGCTTCTGGAATGCCTTCTTCAGCATTAACGTTATCAATTTTAGTGTCGTTCAAATTACCAGCGAAAGTAACACCTAAATTAGCGCCGTCGATTTCAGTACGGTATGAAGCAATAATATCAACACCTTGCGTAGTAGAATCAACGGAATTTGAGAAGTAATTGGCTTGTACTGCACCGGTTGCTTGCAGTGCAGCAAGCGCGTCTGGACTAAACGAGACGTCGTCGGCCGACAGCAAACTACCTAGTGTTATACGGTCTTTAATTTCTACACGGTAAAAATCAACAGTAAGCGAAAGCTCACTACTTACATCGTAAACAAAACCCGCACTGTAGTTAGTTGAAGTTTCAAGCTTTAACGTATCTACACCTAATGCACTTGGGAATGCCGTACCAGTGTTGGCAGTAAATGACTGGGTTAACGAACCGTCAGAACCTAGGTTCGTTGTAAACGCAGTATAACCACTTTGTTGTAATGAAGGCGCTCTGAAGCCAGTTGATACCGCACCACGAACAGCAAAGTCATTATTAAACTCATAACGCGTTGCTAGTTTACCTATTAAATCGTCACCCGCATCTGAAAAGTCTTCAAAGCGCAGTGCACCACTGACATTCCATGCATCTGTGATCATTGTTTCTACATCAACAAATACGGCATAACTATTACGATCGCTCTCGTTTGCCGCTTCTGGGCGAAGGCCGTTGTAAGCCTGGAAACCACACTGCGCAAATTGGTTTTCATCATTAACTGAAGGGTATGAAGTGTCAGTATTAGCTAAGCCACAGGCATACGACGCTTGGCTGCCCGGGACTATTTCGTAGTTTTCTTTTCGGTACTCAGCGCCAATAGTTACGTATAATGGTTCACTGCGACCAATATCTACAATACCGTTAAAATCAGCATTAAATGTAGTTTGATCAAATCTAAATCCACCTGAATAACCACCTGTTGGGCCTGCATTGGCTGCAATATCAGCATCGCTTGCATCAGGGTTATTAAATAAGTACTCAGCTGCGTATGACGCATTTAAGGTATTACGCGAGGTAAAGTCGTATTCGTTTTCACCATATACAGCCGACACATCGTAAGTCCAATCTGGGTTTATGTCGCCTTTAAACCCTATTGCAAATGAAAGGTCTTGTGCTTCATTGTATATACGCGGTAAAAAACCATCACTATAAACTTGAGTCACGTTTTTAGACGCTTCATTAAAGTTACGATAAAAACCATTACCTAACGCGCTTCGCTCTGAGTAACCACCAAACGAGTAAAGTTCGCTATCGCCAACAGGCAGTGCCATATTATAAAACAGCGATGTGAATTCGCTATCCGCGTTACCCTGTCCCCAACGAACATCCTCTGAAAGCGTTCCAGGTTCTACATTTAATGACCCCCCTGTATCGCGCTCTGCACGGTTAGTCCCGTCGGCATCTCGATACTCCAGTGATAAATTAATAAAACCGCCTTCACTACCTAACTCAAAACCACGGTTTAAGCCTGCAGTAACCGTATCGCCATCGCCTTCGCTTGTGCCGCCATACTGAACAAAGCCCGTTGTTACACCTGTTGAATTATTAAGTGATAAATTGATTACACCCGCTATTGCATCAGAGCCATATTTTGCCGCTGCGCCATCACGAAGTACTTCAACACCTTTAAGCGCAGTTAACGGAATTGCGTTCATATCGGTACCCGCAGCACCTGCCCCCACAGTACCATTCAGGCCAAAAATAGATTGATTATGACGGCGCTTGCCATTAACCAGTACAAGTGTTTGATCGGGCTGTAAACCACGCAAGGTCGCGGGTCTAAATAAATCAGAACCATCAGAGACCTGCGTACGCGAAAAATTAAATGAAGGGGCTGTTGCTTGTAAGCTTTGGCCAAGCTCAGTATAACCGCCTTTATTTAAATCATCCGAGTCTATTAAATCTATTGGCGAAGATGACTCGGTTGATGTGCGATTTGAGACTCGTGAGCCTAAAACAGATATTTGCTCAATATTTTTGACAGCTTGAACGGGAGCTTCTTGTGCATTTACAACGCCTGGTGCGCATACTGCAAACGCAACTGACACTGCAAGTGTATTTAAACGATATGTTGACATAGTGACGACCCTGTTTATGTGTGTTCTTATAATTTATATAGCGATTGTGTATCGCCAATGAGGAACATCCTAGCAACATATACAAGCAAAAAGAAATGAAAAAATTTAAATTTATGACCTAAGTATGCAAATTAAATTCAACTAAAGAAAAAACAACCTCAGAACGGTTAAAATTAAAGCAAATAAAGAATTGAAATTATAAAACAAGTAATTAACACCTTATTTACAAAGGGTATTTATATGCAAAGTTATGCTTTTAAGGGAAATAAGCATGAAATGGATGTACCTGTCTCTAAAATACTATTAACGTGCACCTTTCCTGCGTGTTCTTGCATAATTGATTGCACAAGCGTGAGCCCCATACCAGTATTTTTACCCACCTCTTTAGTTGTGAAAAAAGGGTCAAACATCTGCTCTTGAACCTGGTTTGACATACCACAGCCATTATCTTTTATTTCAACACAAATATAATTATCTTTTTCAAAAATACTCACATCAACAATGCACCCTTTAGTGTCGTTATGCTCGCATGCATCTCTGGCATTAAGGAGTAGATTAACAAATAGCTGATTAGTTGATGCTAAATTGCAATATATCGGGGGGGTATTTTCAAAGTGAGTATTAACTGCACATAATTTAAGCTGGCTTTCGAGTAAACGCAGTATGTTGTTAGCAACATCAGCCATGTTAACAAGTTGCATTGCGTGGTGCTCATTAGAGTCCATAAAGTTTAGCAAGTTTTGAACACAATAATTAACCTGCTTTAGGGTGCTGGCACTTTCTTTTATTCTTGGTGACAAATCATTACTGATCCAAGCAAATGGGTGTTGTAAATTAAGCAAATCAAGCTCGTGTTTAAACTGGCTTTCTTTTAACTCACCGTTTAAGTATTGCTCACTTATATTTAATACTGAGGTGATAATTTGGCTCGAATAATTAAAGCTATCAACAGTACCAATAGCTTTCAGTAAAGGCGTGTTTATTTCTGAAGCTGCATCAACGCTCAAAGTACCTAAAGTCGCCATTTTAGTACTCTGCACTAACATTTTTTTATAACGCGCTAGTTCGGCTTCTTTTTCGTTGATTTGCTTTTCGAGCTGTTTACGTTTTGCTTGCTCGTCTATAAGTGCACTCTCTAAATTACTTTCTACTTCATTCATGCCAGAATCCCTATAGCTATTGCTTTAATATTTAGTTCGCAAATTCTAAACACGCAACCTAAGTAGCTTTATTAATGAAAACAAAAGTAATGACCGCTTTGATTTATCACCAATCAAAAGTGCCAATTGCTTCATAAATTGATGAGTCAACCTCATGCTGTTGGCAAAAAGTAATTAAAGCTTCGTTCGACTCTTTATAAAAAAGCTTTTGCTGAACAATAAACAATACATTACCTAACTTGTTATCAGACGCTTGTAGCTCGCTAGAGTTTATAATTAATGAACACACTTGAGAGCTATAACCCCAAAGTTTCATCACATAAGCAGAAATGTGTAAATAAGAAATGCAGTGTTCAGGTAACGGTTCTTCTGCACTTAAATCACTTTTCTCTTCCCCTTCAAGCTTTATTAATTTGCCAACAAAACTTAACAGTGCAACAGAAAAAAGCAGCGCCTGTTCTTTTTGGCTCATTTTTATATGTTGTGCAAATTTTTTAACACAGCTCGCGTAATGTGTAGCTTGAGATAAATGTTGTTCATGCTCACTAGCAGATAAACATGATTGGCTGTTTTGAGCTATTAATAACGATGCACTAATTGATAATAATATAGTTGTTCCAAGGCGAGACACCGCTTCTTCAATTGAACTCGTTTCACTCGTAAACCCTAAATAAGCCGAGTTAGCAAGTTGTAGTAATTTAGCTACAATAATTGGCTCTTTAGCTACCACTTCAGCAACGTTAGCCAAGTCGTAATCGCAACTGTTTATTAGGTTGTTAAGCTCTTTAAGTAGTAAAGGGTAAACAGGAAAGCTAGGCATTGAGCCTAACTTGCGTCTCATCGTATCTGAAAATGGCAACGCCTTTAAATCGGCAACATTTTCAAATAACAAGATTAAATTATCTTTACTAAATGGTTTTGCAAGGTACATATGCACAACGTTACTTTGCCGCATTTTTGAAGTTAACGATAAATCGCCTGTCAGCAGCGCCCTAACCGGGTAAGGGTTTTCAGTCAAGCAGCGCTCTAACACATCAAGCCCATTAATATGCGGCATTAAATAATCGCTTATGACTAAATCAATGGTTTTATTTTTATTAAGGATCGACCAAAACTCATTTAATTCAGTAACCGTAATTACGTCTGCAACAGGGTAAATTCGATTAATTGTTCTTTGTAGAGCCTTTAAAATAAAACGCTCGTCGTCAAATAAAACGATGGTCATTGTGTTCATTGAGTATCGCACTTATTTTTAATCGTTAAATAGCGACAAAACTCATCAGCATGCAAAGGTTTAGAAAAGTAAAAGCCTTGTATATAATCACAGCCCAGCTTTCCAACTAACTTACACTCGTGCACAGTTTCAACACCTTCTGCAATGACTTTAAGGTTTAAATCATGCGACATGCGCACAATGTTTCTGATCATGCTTTGCATTTCAAGTGATGAGTCCAAACCACTAATAAGCTCTTTATCTAATTTAATCGCATCAATAGATAACTTAGAAAGATACGCAAGCGATGAATAACCAATGCCAAAATCGTCAATTTGCACTTCAAAACCCAAGTCGCGGAGCCTTGTTATTTGTAGCTGACATTCGTGTAAATCATCCATTAAATACGTCTCTGTAAGTTCAAACTGAATACTCGATGCACTCAGGCCATTTTCTTTTAGGCGCGCTAGCATAAAATCAATCCACTGCGGATCTTCTTTTATTTGCCGAGCTGATAAATTAATAGCTAATTTCCCAACCTCTATTTTTTGCTCTTGCCAAGTTTTAAGCTGATTAAAACTTTGAGAAATGACAAATCGGCTAATAGCAATAATTTGGCCATCGCATTCTGAAATAGGTATAAATAAACCAGGAGACACCCACCCATACTTTGTTGGTTCGTACCAACGAATAAGCACTTCGGCGCCACTTACTTTATTTGTTTTTAAATCTATTTTAGGCTGAAAACACAAACTAAATTCTTCATTATCAATCGCTTTAAATAATAACCGGCTTAACTCAAAGTTTTTTCGGTAGTCATTCACAAGCTCTGCATCAAAGCGGGTAAAAAATCGTTGCTGTTTTTTAGCCAAGTAGTTCATATTCAAACTAAGGTGGTTAACTAACTCTTTGCCCGTTAAAACATCGTCAGGAAAAATGCCGTACACGCCATAAAGCTCTAAACTCATTCCTTTGTAACGTTGGGGGATAGCATCGGTAAATAAGGTCATTGTTTTATTAAGTGCGGCAAGTAATGTGGCATCGTTACTTGCGTGAGGCACAGATAACATAAACTGGTTAGAGTGCTTTTGACACATTCTTACCTTTTCACCAAGGGTATTGTGCAGTACTTTTGCAAGCAAATGTGTAAATTCGTAAGCGCTTTGGTAATCTAATAAATCAGCTATAAGTTCAAATTTAGCAATACCGATAAAAATAACCGTGTAACTGGTATTTTCACTTTCATAATCATTTAGCTGTTGATAAAAAGCGGGCTCTTTAATAAGAAACTCGCCAAAGCTTTCTATTAAAATTTTGTTACTCGATTTACTCGGGTTAACCGACAGCTTCAGTAACTGACAAAAATCATCAGACCAATATCGCTCCAAAATAAACTCGTATTCTTTGTCGCTATCGGGACATTTACGAGCAATAAATAGCATGTCGGTTTTGTTATTTAAAAAAGCCGTTAAGTCAGTTTTGTTTTGCTGTGAATCTATACTGGTTATGTAATCATCAACATAGCTGTATAACCCAGGGAAAATAGTCTGGGCGGGGGCATTAAAGCGAGTTATTTTACCTTGGTCATTTATTTCAATAAGTGCCGTTACGCTCCCAAGGAGTAGTTGATCACGCTCGTGCTGTGCAATGCGTCTGCAATAAAGCTTTTGTGCTTGTTTAATTGTGTCAACCAGCTCGTTTTCGTCCCATGGCTTTTGTAAAAACTTAATCGCAAGCCCTTGATTAAGAAGCTCAACAACCGAATTAAAATCGGCATGACCACTAAGCACTATGTTTATTATATCTGGCCAATGTTTTTTGGTTTCTCTGAGTAAGTCGGCCCCTGTCATATTAGGCATTCTGTAATCGGTAACAATCACTGATACATCATGCACTTTTAAGTAAGCCAATGCTTCTGGGCCACTAGCCGCTAACGCTACTTTTTTAAAGCCGGCACGCTTTAGCACGCGCTTTAAAGACCGTAATACATTTTCTTCATCATCAACCAAAAGGATACTAGGTTCCACTATTGGCTCCCATTGTTATTTAATCCTAAATAAAGATTAAAACGGCTAATACGACAGCGCATAATGCACCTATCGTCATTTAAACTGATATGGCTATAGTTAACATGTTTTAGCTCATAGCCCCATTGTAAAAATAGCGCCTGCTATTTATTACTCAAAAAACAATCCTAAAAAACCACACAGCGCAACAAAAAGCAATACAATACAACTAGGAATAGACTAACTTATATTAATAACTACAATACGTATAGGGTCTTAATGTACACGGCTAAAATTGCCATTAAATAGATTAATTTAAAGGCGCTTTAAAAGTGTTAAATACAAACGTAAAGCAAGTGCCTTCCCCCTCTTTGCTCAACACGTCTATACCAGCCTCATGCTCTTCAATAATTGTATACACCTCAGACAAACCTAACCCCGTTCCTTGTCCAATTTCTTTAGTTGTAAAAAACGGATCAAAAATGCGTTCCAAGTCAGACTCAGCAATACCGGCACCAGTATCTTTAATTAATAATGTTATTTTGTCGCCATTTTTCTTGCAGTCAATGGTAAGCGTTCCTCCAGAGCTCATTGCCTGCAGCGAATTTAAAATCACATTAAATAAAAGCTGCCTTATTTTTCCAGCTTTACCATCTATAAATACCGGCTCCTGGGGTAAGTCTTTTTCAACCTGCACTTTATAATTAAGCTCATTTTTAAGCACAACTAACGTAGATTCAATTTCGGCGTATAGGTCTACTTCTGCCCAGCCTTCTTCATCGTTTAGTGCAAAATCTCGTAAACTATTCACAATTTTTTTAACTCGCTCAGCACCATTTAGCGACTCATCAAGTAACTCTGGTAAATCTTCTACAATAAAGTCAACACCGTGACGTTCGTATACATCCTCGAGTAATTTTATAAATCTTTCTTCTGCTTGTTTTACAATGATTTTTTTTTGTGTCTGCGTTGTTTTTATCAGCTTTAACGCATAATCCTTTAGCGTTTCTAGGTTTGAGCTTACAAACCCTATTGGGTTATTTATTTCGTGTGCAACCCCTGCAGCTAATTGACCTATAGACGCCATTTTTTCTGACTGGAGCATTTGCTTTTGCGCTACTTTTAACTCTTGATGCAGTGCTTTTAATTGTTGATGCTCTTCTTCAAGTACATTTTTTAAGTCAGATTGCTGAATAAAATAACTGGCTTCTGCAGTCACATCGGTCACAAAAATGCTGACATGCGTAACCTCGGCATTATCGTTCGAAAGCGGCATAAACTGCACATTTTGGTACATTTGCGACTCGTCTCCTGTAATAGGGCGACTACTGCGCATAGGAAATACATGGGGGCGTTGTTGCCAATAACTAAAGCTAGGATTTTTTAAAATAAGTACACTGTCAATTTTACGTTTTAAAAAACGTGCTTGCTCTTCAAATACGCTTAATAAGTGCTGACCAACTAGGTCGGGCTGGCGAATAGTTAAACCACCTAAAAATGTAGGGTTAGCGAATGTGATGGTCATATCTTGGTTTATAATGCATGCACCAATAGGAAGCTGTTCAATGACCCGCTCAAACTCACTTTTCTCCATTAATCCTCCAATAAAGCTTTTATGGGTATTAACAGTTGTTCAATTGAGCCTTCGCTTAAGCCAATGAGTATGCGCGCATCAAATTGCATTTGTTCTATAAAAAACTCTACTTCTATAATTAAAATAGACGACCACTCGTTGCTATGCACCGATTGTAATGGGTAATAAAACGCAGGCATATTCAATTGCGTCGATAACTCAAGCTGGCTTGTAAATCCCTGCAAGCAAGCAGCAGATAAAATATTGGTAACTTCTAAAACAAGCTCTTCTGTAGCGGCATCATCAAGTGGTAAATCAAAGTCCATAACCTCTGCTAACGCATTACAGCCATCTTTATGCATGCTCATTATCACTTCGCCACGAATGGTGCCCGTGAAAGACTGCCGTGCAAACCAATTATCAGAGAGGCTATTAATCATCCCCTGAAAGTCTTCAGGAGACATTGCTTGAATAGCAGGAATAGACAACGACACCTTAGTTTGAATAAGGCGTGCAAGTGCATCGGCCGCCTGCCCCATAGAAATGTTCATTATTTCTTGAAGCGCATCGCGCTCATCTTCATTTATTTCAATCATAACAAACCAACATCCAGCAAGGTTTCGCGTAATTGATCAGCCTTTAAAGGCTTTTGTAAAAACCTAAAAGCGCCCATTGAGCTAACAAGCGCCTGTGCTGCTGGTTGAATATCAGCACTAATTACTATCACTATGGTTTTTTGGTGTTCCTGCTGTAGCTCTTTTAATACTTCAAAACCATCCATTTGTGGCATTTGTAAGTCTAAAAAAAGTACCTCTGCTAACCCAGTATGCACAGCTTCTAATGCCTCTACGCCATTTTTAGCTTCATGAATAGTTATATCCCAATCTTCAGGGAGTGCGCGTTTAATTGTTTTTCTTGAAAGTGCTGAGTCATCAGCTATCGTAACCGGTATTGGCATACAGTCCTCACTATACAATATTAGTACGTAACCCTCTGTTTTAGAGTAGAAGTAATTAGTGATTTCTGCAAAAAATTATCCTACAAATTAGCCTTTCATGCTGAGTTTTTGTTATTTTTCAAAGGCCTTAAATTCACGCATTAGTAAAATACATCATAATTATTAAAATCTATCAATTCAGTTGTTTATACGCCCAGGTTAGACTAAATTTAACTATATATCAGAATTGGCTGGCCTTATTTAATGCAAAAAACCTCTGAACTAGAAGAATTTAACAATCGACCTGCGCATATTTTATGCCTAGATGACGAAGCAAGTGTTTTAAAGTCACTTGTACGATTGTTGCGCATGAACAAATTTAATGTGGTTGTATCGACAGACGGGCACGACGCGCTTCAAAAAATGTCAGCCACACAGTTTGACGTGGTTATAAGTGATATGCGTATGCCAAAAATGAGTGGCGCAGAATTTTTAGCAAAGGCAAAAAAGCTAGCTCCTGATACTCAACGTATTTTATTAACGGGTTTCTCTGATTTAGAGTCAACGGTCAGTGCTGTCAATGATGGGGGGATCAACGCCTATATTCAAAAGCCTTGGCAAAACGATCACTTAATCAGCGTTATAAAATCAGCCGTAGAAAAGTTTCGTTTAAAAAAACACAACGAGTTACTGCAAGCCCATGTCAAAAAACAAAATGCGCAGTTAACCGAACTGAATCAGTCGTTAGAACTCAGAGTAGAAAAACGCACAAAACAAATAAAACAAGTTCTCAGGCAGCTTGAAAAAGCCAATGAGCGAGAAAAAAACGAGCATAAGTCTACCGTAGAGCTACTCTATAATTTTATTAACGCTAACCCCTATCTCGACGGTAATAAAGCGCAAAACATTGCCAATACCTGTACTCATATAGCCTTGTATTTAAATGCATCACAAAAAAGTATAGAGCTTGCTCCAACGGCTGGTTATCTAGCGCAAATTGGGCTACTTGCAATGGACCCCGATCTTTATAAAAAGCCAGTGAACAAACTTACCGAAGCACAACGCAAAGCCTTTTACACTCACCCCAGCACCGCGCAACTAATGCTTATGCCTGCACTGCATTTACACGACGTGTCTGACGCTATTTACTATCAATTTGAACGCTATAACGGCAACGGGTTACCCAAAGGGCTTTCGGGTAACGAAATACCCATTGGCGCCATGGTACTTAGTGTTGCACGTGATTACTGGGACGCATATGAGCAAAGTGTGGGCGATAACGAAGCTGAGCACCACCAGCACGCGCTCGACACTATAAAGCTATACAGCGGTACATTTTATCACCCTAAAATTGTGCGAGCACTTGAAGCCAGCCACAATAAGATGAAAGAAAAGAAAAGCACAGCAGGCTCAGTTAATATTTGCAACGCACAAGAGCTCAAAGAGAACATGGTACTGGGCAATACGCTTCAGAGCCATACCGGCATTATGTTACTACCAAAAGGCCATGTATTTAGCCGTAAATCAATTGAAAAATTACAACAACTTGAAGCTAAAAAACCAACCCCCTTTAGAATTATGATTAAAAGCGCTAAATGATTGATCTAAAGCAGGCTTTTTTTCGTTACAATAAGCCTAAAATATCAATATAACTTTGCTTGAAGGAGCACAACGTGTCGCGATTTTCTGCCGTAACCGACAATCCCCACGACGGGCGTTTTAATCAAAAAACGGGAATACTACTTACTAATTTAGGGAGCCCAGATGCTCCAACGGCCGCGGCACTTCGTATTTACTTACGCGAGTTTTTGTCTGACCCACGTATAGTCGAAATACCGCGCCTTGTATGGATGATCATACTACATGGCATCATTTTACGAGTACGCCCAAAACGTTCAGCAAAGCTATACAAAAGCATTTGGACAGAAAACGGGTCGCCCCTCACACACATTACGCGTCAACAAAGCGAAAAGCTCAACACATTATTAAAGCAAAAAGGCTACACAAACACCGAAGTTGTTATGGCTATGCGTTATGGCAATCCTTCAATAGAAGCAGGCCTTGAGGAGCTAAGAGACAAAGGCCTTACGCGCATTATTATCATGCCAATGTACCCACAATATTCAAGTCCAACAACGGGTTCTACATTTGACGCCGTATCAAGCGTACTACGCAAATGGCGCTGGGTTCCTGAGCTTCATTTTATAAATGGCTATCATAAAAACACCACGTATATTGAGTCATTGGCTAACAGCATAAGTGAAGACCTAGCAGCCAATGGCATGCCGCAAAAAATAGTGTTTTCATACCATGGTATGCCAAAGCTATTTTTAGACAATGGCGATCCGTACCATTGCCTGTGTTTACAAACAACACGACTTGTTGTTGAAAAACTTGGCCTTGATAAAGATAACGTTATTAGCACTTTCCAAAGCCGATTTGGTAAAGCTGAATGGTTAAAGCCTTACACCGATGCTACGCTTGAAAGCCTGCCAGCTGAGGGAATTAAAGACGTTGCAATTATAAGCCCAGCGTTCAGCGCCGATTGCCTCGAAACTCTTGAAGAGTTAGAAGGTGAAAACCGTGAGATTTTTGAAGAAGCCGGCGGCGAAAAATACCGATACATCCCTGCTTTAAACGACAGAGACGACCACATTGAAGCCATATTTGATGTGTTAAAACCGATGTTGTAATCAGCTCAATATAATAAACAAGGCGTTAATATTAACGCCTTTTTTTATGCCCACTCTTCACCAAGAGGTTAAGAGACGCTGCGCTTTTGGAGTTAGTGAAAAAGCCCATCATTTACAATGCCATGGCTGAATTTACCTATAGACGTGCTTTGCTTTTGTTTAAAAATGCCTTGAAGGGTTATAAAAGTAACTAACTTACCACCGAGAGGTGAAGGAGAAAACCAGGAGAAGCAACAAAACCAATCTTTTTAACTCTGTGTAGCGGTGTTTTTCAAGTTAGTTGTCGCATCAAGTTAAATTTTATGCCGCCCGCACTTCTTCTTTTTTCTCTGGATTCAAATTTACTTCCTTGATCATCGTCCAATCTCTAGACTTTCCTGACCAACGACTTGGATTCTGTAATTTCGCCATTTCATTAACCCGATGGCGCTTCGCTAGGATCGCTTTATCTAA
>NZ_LODI01000014.1 GCF_001468485.1 Pseudoalteromonas sp. H71 | reverse complement strand
GCAGCAGAGCAAGCAGAAGCCCAGCGTTTAGAGCAAGAGCGTATAGCAGCTGAGCAAGCAGAAGCCCAGCGTGTAGAACAAGAACGTATAGCTGCAGAGCAAGCAGAGGCGCAACGTTTAGAGCAAGAGCGCCTTGCTTTAGAAAAAGCTAAGCAAGCAGAAAAGAGCAAGCAAGAAGAAAAACCTAAAAAAGAAGGGTTTTTCTCTCGTCTTAAAAAAGGGTTACTAAAAACTCGCGTTAATATAGGCGCTGGCTTTTCATCTATTTTTAGCGGTAAAAAAATAGACGATGACCTTTTTGAAGAGCTGGAAACTCAATTATTAACGGCTGATTTAGGTGTTGATACGACCATGAAGTTAATCGATAGATTAACGGATGGTGCAAATAGAAAGCAGCTGAAAGACGGCGATGCACTGTATGAATTAATGAAGCAAGAGATGGCCAGCATGCTCAAGACTGCTGAGCAGCCATTAATAATACCCGCAGAAAAAAAACCGTTTGTGATTTTAATGGTAGGTGTAAACGGTGTTGGTAAAACAACGACCATTGGTAAGTTGGCAAAACAGTTTCAAAATGAAGGTAAGTCGGTCATGCTTGCTGCGGGCGACACTTTTAGAGCCGCTGCGGTTGAGCAACTTCAAGTATGGGGTGAGCGTAACAGCATCCCGGTTATAGCACAGCACACCGGAGCCGATAGTGCATCGGTGGTATTTGATGCTTTTCAGGCTGCAAAGGCGCGTAATGTTGATGTGTTAATTGCTGATACAGCTGGCCGTCTGCAAAATAAAGATAATTTAATGCAAGAGCTTGAAAAAATAGCTCGCGTAATGAAAAAAATAGATCCTGATGCACCGCATGAAGTTATGCTAACAATAGATGCTGGCACAGGGCAAAATGCGATTAGCCAAGTAAACTTGTTTAACCAATGTGTAGGTTTAACGGGTATTACTTTGTCAAAACTTGATGGTACAGCAAAAGGTGGGGTTATTTTTGCAGTAGCGGATAAGTTTAACATTCCAATTCGTTATATTGGTGTTGGTGAAGGTATTGATGATTTACGTTCTTTCAAGAGCGATGACTTTATTGATGCATTATTTAGCCAAGATGAGGACGACGTTTAATTTACCAAGAAGGGAGCTTGCTCCCTTTTTAATTGCAAGGAATACCAATTGCATTAACACTTTAATGAGGTTGGCATAATAAAAAATGATAAACTTTCAGCAAGTAAGTAAAACCTATCCAGGTGGGCATCGAGCCCTCGAAAAAGTTAATTTTCATATCAAGCCCGGCGAACTTGCCTTTTTAACAGGTCACAGTGGCGCAGGTAAAAGTACGCTTTTAAAATTAATTAGTTTAATGGAACGCCCTTCTGCCGGTAATGTGTTTATTAATGGTATTGATTTGAATAAAGTTAATTCGCGTCAAATTCCTTATGCACGACGAGATATTGGTATTATTTTTCAAAATCATCGATTACTAGAGCGATACACTGTATTTGATAATGTTGCGCTACCGTTGATCATTGAAGGTACTCACCGTAATCAAATTGCAAAGCGTGTTCATGGTGCGCTCGATAAAGTGGGTTTAATCGATAAGGTTAAATGTCACCCATCTATGTTGTCAGGTGGTGAGCAACAGCGAGTTGGTATTGCACGTGCTATTGTTAATTCTCCGCCAATTTTACTTGCTGATGAGCCAACGGGTAACCTAGATCCTGAACTGTCTATGGAAATACTTAAATTATTTGAAGACTTTAATAAACACGGCACAACCGTACTTATTGCTACCCATGACTTAGGGCTTGTTGCGCGCATGAAGTATAGGAGCTTAACGTTAAAGGATGGCAGAATGCTTGAAGATCCATTAGCGCAGGGGGCATTATGAGTTTATTGTTTAAAAGCCGCCAAAACAAAAACGAAAAACAAAAAAAATCATTTATTTCAAATGGCTATTTTTTTATCGTTAATATTTTCCGTCAAGGGATTCATAGTCTGGGTGAAATGTGGCGAACACCACTGGCATCTATGATGACAATTGCGGTACTTGGATTAAGCTTAACGCTTCCTGCCACACTTTACTTAGTGGTTAAAAACGTGCAGCAAGTAAGCAGTGGCTTTGAAGAGGCCAGTGAAATATCGTTATTTGTAAAACAAACAATGACGGAACAAGAAACAGCAACGTTAGTTAAGCGCTTAGCCTTATACCCTGAAGTAGAGAGCGTAACGTTCATTTCTAAGCAGCAAGCATTAAAAGAGTTTCAGGAAGTGTCAGGTTTTGGGCAAGCGCTAGAATATCTAGATAGCAATCCATTACCCGATGTTGTGCTAGTCACACCCACCAAGCGGCACCGCCAGCCTAATGCTGCAAAAGTGCTTTTAACTAAGTTAGAAGCGGAGCGTGAGGTTGATTTTGGCAAGCTTGATATAGCCTGGTTAGAGCGCTTAAATGCACTACTTGGCTTGCTAAAAGAAAGTGTAATAACCATTACCTTGTTATTATTAACGTCTGTAACGCTCATAATAGGTAACACTATTCGCTTATCTATCATGGACAAAAAAGAAGAAATACAAGTAATGAAGCTTGTAGGTGCTACAAATACATTTATACACGCGCCATTTTTATGGACCGGTATTTGGTATGGCGTTATTGGTGGATTGTTTGCTTTTATATCCGTTGCGCTAATGATGTGGTGGCTTTCTTCAGCCGTAAATAGCGTGGCTGGTGTGTATCAAACTAACTTTTTACTCATTGGTTTAACGCTTAGCGAATTTGGCTTTTTGGTTTTACTTGCTACAAGCTTGGGATTTGTTGGCTCTTACTTATCTGTAAATAGATACATTAAAGAAATAGAGCCAGACAAAGTGTAATAGGTACCTGCATAGCTCGTTGCTAATTAAGCGAGCTATATAGGTTATGCTATTGATGTTTTATTCACTTTAAAGTGAAACTTTTTTGAATAGACATTTAACTTTATGAGTGTGTTGCTCTCTTCCTCATCTACACAAACTTATATAAGTGAACTAACTCAGTGCTTAGCGCGTATGCTAACTAGTTGGGTTGTACAGCCTCTATATAAACTGTCACATTTATCTACTACCCTCCATATTTGGCATGAATTGTAAATAAGGTGAAAAACTCACGTTAACCACCTGCAATCCCTTAATTCATCGCTTATTCAGTCGCTTATAGTAGACTTTAATAACGCTAAAAAACCGCTTGATTTATGCTTTAAAAAAGTTTTAAATTGGGGTTAGCACTCTTAGAGAAAGAGTGCTAAGATGGTTTCAAATGTTTATCACCGAGGTGAAAAATGAGTAAAGATTTATACGCAATGGCACTTACAGTTGGACAACAAAGCGCAAGCATGGATGGCTATCTTCAAGCGGTGAGCACTATACCTATGCTTAAAGTTGAAGAAGAGCAAGAACTTGCTAAAAAGCTTCAGGAAGAAGGCGATCTTAGTGCTGCAAAGCAACTCATTATGTCGCATTTACGTTTTGTAGCGCATATAGCAAAAAGCTACTCGGGATACGGTTTACCACAAGCTGACCTTATTCAAGAAGGTAATATAGGCCTGATGAAAGCGGTTAAACGTTTCGACCCAAGCGTGGGTGTTCGTTTAGTCTCATTTGCAGTGCACTGGATTAAAGCTGAAATACACGAATTTGTTCTGAAGAATTGGCGTATTGTTAAAGTAGCTACAACTAAAGCACAGCGTAAATTATTTTTTAATCTTCGTAAAAATAAAAAGCGTCTAGGCTGGTTTAACCAAGCAGAGGTTAGCACGGTTGCTAGTGAGCTGGGTGTAAGTGAAAAAGAAGTGCGTGAAATGGAATCTCGCATGAGCGGTCAAGATATGGGGTTTGATTTAACGGGTGACGATAACGATGACGCCCCAACAAGCACTTATTCACCGGTACAATATTTAACAGATGGTTCTGCTGATTTAGCAGATGACATTGAACAACAGCAATGGCAAGAACAATCACATACTCGTTTGTTCAGCGCACTTAAAACACTTGATGAGCGTTCACAAGATATAGTTAGTGCTCGTTGGTTGTCAGACGATAAAGCAACACTGCAAGAGCTTGCTGAGAAATACAGCGTATCAGCTGAGCGTGTTCGTCAGCTTGAAAAAACAGCAATGAAAAAGCTTCAAAGCGCTATGAGTTGATACGTTCTAAAAGCGTAACATTTTAAAAGCCCTGCATGAAAATGCAGGGCTTTTTTGTTGAAAATTAATAATGTACACAAATATCATGCCTATTCACTTATGGGGCCGGAAAACGTGTTGATAGCTAGGCAGAAAAATTGCTATTTATTTGTTCTAAATGAGAATTTTTTCACGCAGTTAGCGACACATTTAGTTCCGCAAAATGATTAAGTATCATTGCGGATGGGTATTATAAAGCATAAGAGACAAATACCTTATTTGATTTAATTATCGCGCGCTAATTGTTTTTCCTTGAGCCTGCGCTAACTGAATGTATTTGCGTTGTACTAACTGAGAAACTGGCACTAATTCATAGCCTTGTTGGCTCAGCTCTGGCAGTGCTTTACGCAAAAAATCTATCGTCTCTGGGTAGGGGTGGGCAATGGCAATAGCAAAGTTGTGTTTAGTTGCTTTTTGTTTTAGTTCATCGAGCCTAAGCTGAAGCTGATCTGTAGTTGTTATGTTGTCTAAAAAAACATGACGACTAACATTTTCGACCCCAAAAAAATTGGCGGCATTTTGTGCTTGGCTTTGGCCTGTTGTCCGGCTATCTAAAAAGTATAACTGACGCTTTTTTAGTACTTCCATTGTCCATTTCATGGCTTGGCTTTGCTGAGTTAATGCCGAGCCCATGTGATTATTCACGCCTCTGACCTGCGGCAAACTTGCTAGTGCTGTTCCTAGGGTTTGTTGTAGTTGAGCTTTGTCCATATCAAGGGTTAGCGCACCTGGCCCAAGCGCTTTGCCGTTTAGCGCCTGCATAGGCACATGTAAAAGTAACTCTTTATTTGCTTTGCTAGCACGTGTTGCAAAAATTTGTGAATAGGGTGTGTGGGGCAAAATTGAATAGGTCAATTGCCCAGGTAAGGTTAAAAACTCTAAGTCTCTTTGGTGGTAGCCTATATCATCAATGACTATCGCTATTTGTTTAGCGTTGGCGTTAGCGCTAAAGCAAGCAATACATATGCTGATAAAAAGCCACATTCGTATGTTTTTGTTAATAGTATTCACGTTTATAATTTTTATTATCTTTTTCTCAGTAAATGCCAGAATTTAACTGTTACTGCATGCTGAGTAATTGTTTCGCTTTAACTAATTGTAAATCAGCTAAGGTATTAACAAGCTGGTTTTGGTTATTTTTTGCTTGCTCATTTTTTATTATAACGGCTTTATTGTTTTGTGGAAGTATTGTTTGATTAATCGTCACATCGGGTGTTATTCCAACGCCATCAATTGATTTACCAGAAGGGGTAAAATACTTTGCGGTGGTGAGCTTTAATGCGGTGTTACCATCCCCTAACGGTATAAGTGATTGCACCGACCCTTTCCCAAACGATTGGCTTCCAACCACTTTTGCTCTGTGGTTATCTTTTAAGGCACCGGCTAAAATTTCGGCCGCAGAAGCTGAGTTTTCGTTAATAAGTACAACAATTGGGGTGCCTTTGAGTATGTCGCCCCGTTTAGCATAAAAAGCCTGGTTAGCGTCAAAGTATCGGCCCTTAGTTGTAACTATTATTCCACTTTGTAAAAAGAGATCCGAGACAGCAATCGCACTTTTTAACGTGCCCCCCGGGTTATCACGTAAATCAATAACAAGTCCTAATAATGGGGAATCGTAATTATTTTGCATTGCTGCAATTTGCAGTGCTACTTCATGTAGCGTGTGATTAGAAAAACTATTGATAGCTAAGTAGCCAATGCCTGACTCTAAAATTTTACTGGTTACACTTTCTAGTTGTATTTGCGTACGAGCTACGTTAAACGACACAAGGTCTGGGCTTTCATTGCGCCTAACAGTGAGGTTAATCGTTGTAAATTGATTTTTTTTTATTAAAGCGGCTACCTCTTCAACGCCAAGAGTGCTTACCGCCTCTTGATTAACACTTACAATAATATCGTTTGCTAATATTCCGGCTTTTTTGGCTGGAGAGTTACTCACCACATTGACAATTTTTATATCTTTATTAACTTTTTTAACCTCAATACCAATGCCTGTGTAGCGGCCATTGGTATTGTCAAATAAGGCGTCTAACTCGTGTTGATTTAAGTATTTAGAGTAGGGGTCTAGCTTTGAGTATAAGCGCTCAAATTGTTTGTTGTTGTATTGTACATAATGGCTGTTTTGTAGATCTAAATCGTCAACATAATAAGCGTGTATGTTAAATAAAATTTCATCGATTTGTTGGCTTTTTAGATTTTTTACTGAGCTTGCGAGTGCACTGTTAAATACTAAAATAAAAGTGAATAAAAGCAGGCTGGAAACATAGCCTGCTTTTTTAAATGCGGGTATTACATTATTGTTTTTCATCAGCTGCTCCTCAGCGGAGCAGCGGTTTAGTCAATTAAATTCGTCTGCACCATTTTACGGGATTTACTGCGCGTCCTTTGTGTCGTATTTCAAAGTATAGACCAGAACTTGCCTGCCCGCCGCTTTGACCAACCAACGCTAATGTTTCACCTTGTCGTACCATGTCACCTACGTCTCTTAGTAGCGTTTGGGCATGGCCATACAAGCTCATAAAGCCTTCACCATGATCGACTACAATTACCCAGCCATAACCTTTTAACCAATCTGCAAATACAACTTGCCCATTGTGGACACTATTTACATTGGTACCTTCTTTTGCACCTATAAGCACGCCTTTCCAGTCAATGCCGCCATGCTTTCGTTGGCCAAATGTGTGCTGTAATTTCCCTTTACTCGGCCAGTTTAATTTCCCTTTATTTTTATTAAGACCAAGTAATTCTATTTTTTCTGTTTTTTCTTTTTCAAGTTCTTCAATAGTGGTAACCAATATTTGCTGATTTTCTTTTAAATAATCGATTGAGCTTTTAGTACTTGTAAGCTGAGCTTGGAGGTTCCTGAGGTTTGCCTGGCGTTCACTTTGTGCATTTACTAAGGCTGTTTGACGTCTTTTTTGCTCATCGTACAAAGCGAATAGCTTTTCTTTTGTTTTATTTAGGGCAATTTGGTTTAACGTGATTTGTTGTTTAAGTTCTTTTAATTCTTCTATCTGTTCAATTCGTGCTTTGTTGAGGTAATTATAATAGCTCAGTGTGCGCTCAAATTGCGCTGTGTTTTCTTGATTCAGTAACATTTTAGAGTAGTCATCACCACCTGCCATGTAAGCACTTTTTAACTGCGCCCCTAAAATACGTTGAAATTCGATATGTTTTTTATCTAGCTCATCAGCTTTTTTTTGTTGTTGATTTTGCTGTTGCTGGGTTTCTTTAACAGACTGCTCAGCCATGTTGAGTGCTTTAGCGTTTTTAGCTATTTCAAGCTCATGGCTTTTAAGGTTTTTTTGAAGTTGAGATATTTTTTTTCGTTGTTGATTATACTCAGATTGGCTTTGTTCAAGTGCTTGTTTCACCTGCGAGAGATCTTTTTTAGTGCGATCTTCATTGGCAACTGCTGATGCAGTCACCAATGAGGCGAGTATTAAGCCGCACTTAAAGTATCGGTTAACACGTTTAATCATGGGTTATTTCAACGTCATGATGGGCGTGCCAGTCATTTCACTTGGCTGCTCCATGCCCATTAAGTGCAGCATAGTAGGGGCAACATCACTTAATGCTTTACCCTCTGATGGTGTAGCATCGCGACCAACATAAATAAATGGCACCGGTTCACTTGTATGCGCGGTATGTGCTTGGCCCGTTTTAAGGTTAGCCATTTGTTCTGCATTACCATGATCGGCCGTGATCAGCGCTTCACCGCCAAATTCATTTAATGCATCAACTACACGGCCAATACATGCGTCAACGGCTTCACAGGCTTTTACGGCGGCATCAAATACACCTGAGTGGCCAACCATATCGCCATTAGGGTAGTTACATATAATGGCGTCGTATTTCCCACTTTTAATAGCTTCTACGAGTTTGTCGGTCAGCATTTCTGAGTTCATTTCAGGTTGTAAATCGTAGGTTGCTACTTGTGGTGAAGGGATTAATTCACGCGTTTCACCTTCAAATTCGTCTTCTCGTCCGCCACTAAAAAAGAAGGTAACGTGTGCGTATTTTTCTGTTTCAGAAATACGTAATTGCGTTTTACCTTGCTTTTCAAGCCATTCCCCTAATACGTTAGTAAGAGGAGTTGGGCCAAATGCAACGGGTGCGTTTATATCGGCCGCATATTCTGTCATCATGACAAATGCGCTAAGAGCCGGAGATTTTTTCTTGGTAAAGCCGTCAAACTCAGGCTCTACAAAGGCGCGTGTAATTTCACGTGCTCGGTCTGCCCTAAAGTTTGCAAAAATAACGGTGTCGCCATCATTAATCTGCGCCGCTTCGGTACCTTCTGGTGTAATAGTTGTAGGAGCAACAAACTCGTCGTTTTCATCGCGCTCATACGCTGCATTTAATGCGTTTACGCCATTGGCGTAGTTAAATTCTCCAATGCCAGAGGTCATTACATCATAGGCTTTTTCTACACGATTCCAGCGGTTATCTCTATCCATTGCATAATAACGACCAACGAGTGTTGCTAATCGTCCACAATTAAGTTTTGCGAATAACGATTCTATACGCTCAATAGATGCTTTGGCACTGCGCGGTGGTGTATCACGACCATCTAAAAATGCATGAAAATAGAGTTCCTTAGCACCGCGTTTTGCAGCTAACTCTATGGTTGCAACAATATGGTCTTCATGGCTATGAACGCCACCCGGGCTCAATAGCCCCATAACATGAACAGCTTTACCAGCGTTTACTGCTTTATCAATATTTTCAACAAGTGCAGGGGTTGAGTCAAATTCACCGTCATTTATCGCTTTGGTGATCCGAGTAAAGTCTTGATACACGATACGACCAGCCCCTAAGTTTACGTGCCCAACCTCAGAGTTACCCATTTGTCCATCAGGGAGACCTACATCAAAACCAGACGCTGAAATTAACGTGCGAGGGCGAGTCGCCCATAAATCGTCTAATACTGGGGTGTTTGCAGCGAGTATTGCGTTGCTTTGCTCGTCTTCACGATATCCCCAACCGTCTAAAATCATTAATACCAGTGGTTTTTTATGTTCAGTCATAGTCACTCCTAAAAGTTAGCACCTGTTTAGCTTTAGCATACCGTGTTTTGTTACTTGAATCAGCATACAAAACAGCATATTAAATTTTTTCACTTAATTGAATATCGTATTGATGACGATGTGCGGTTAATAACCTTTATATGGGGTGTTTTTAGTACTTTTAAACTCTGTGTAAACTCGCATTTTAAGTTGGTTTGGGTATACTTGCGTGGCTAAAGTCTAAAATGTCTAAAACATTGCGTTTTGGGATGTAATTTATAGTGGAAGTCGAATGGATCAATATATTGAATTTATAAGCAATCACCCTATTTTAAGCCTAGCTTGGGTTGGTATTGTTTTTCTTATTGTCAGTGGTTGGATAAAAAGTAAGTTTTCAGCTATCCGTCAAATAAACCCTCAGCAGCTAACGCTACTTATTAATCGTGAAGACGGTCAAGTAGTCGATATGCGTGCACAAAAAGAGTTTACGTCTGGTCGTATTTCGGGTGCTGAACATTTAAGCCCTGAAAATGCAAAAAAATCTGACTTTTCAGCCCTTGAAAAGTACAAGACTAAACCCATTATATTAGTATGTACTACAGGTATGACAGCCCAAGGTACTGCTACAGCAATGCATAAAGCCGGTTTTGAGCAGGTTTATGTATTAGCAGGCGGAATGGGTGCATGGCAATCTGCTAGCTTACCAACGATAACAGGTCGCTAATCACATTTAGCTAGACCGATAGAGGATTTATTATGAGTAACGTTGTTTTATACACCAAGGCATATTGTCCATTTTGTCAGCGCGCTATGGCGCTTTTAAAAAGCAAAGGCGTTGAGTTCACTAATTATGATATTGGTGTACAACCTGAGCTTCGTGATGAAATGATCACTAAAGCAGGTGGCGCAAGCACTGTACCGCAAATTTTTATTAATGATGAACATATCGGTGGCTGTGACGACATGATGGCTATTGAAGCGCAAGGCAAACTTGACGCTAAGCTACACGCTTAATTTAATTATAATAACGAACAAGTTAGGAATAACAATGAACGAAGAAACTCAAAACGCAGCAGCGGCACAAGACGCAGGCGCACAATTTACTATTCAACGTATTTACACTAAAGACGTGTCGTTTGAAACGCCAAACTCTCCGGCGATTTTTCAAAAAGAATGGACGCCAGAAGTTAAACTAGACCTAGATACTCGCTCTAACAAGTTAGACGAAGGTGTATTTGAAGTTGTTTTAGCATTAACGGTTACAGCATCAATTGGCGAAGAAACTGCGTTTTTATGTGAAATTCAACAAGCGGGTATTTTTACTATTGCTGAGGTTGAAGAAGTACAGCTTGCTCATATGCTAGGTGCATTTTGTCCTAACGTATTGTTCCCATATGCACGTGAAGCAGTATCTAACCTAGTTAACCGTGGCACTTTCCCACAGCTGAACCTTGCGCCAGTAAATTTTGACGCGTTATTTGCACAGTACATGCAACAACGTACTACGCAAGCTGACCAGGTTACAGCAGACGCATAACTTATGAGTACAGCAACTTCAGCTGTTACTGTATTAGGGGCGGGGTCTTATGGCACCGCCCTTGCTATTTGTTTAGCCCGAAATGGTCATAATGTGACGCTTTGGGGACGCAATAGCGACGACGTTGCCACGCTTGCAGCTGAGCGGAAAAATCAACGTTACTTACCTGACGCACCATTCCCAGAAACGCTAAAACTAGAAGCCGATTTACAACGTGCAGTTGCATGCAGTGCTATTGTGCTCGTTGTTGTGCCTAGCCATGCATTTGGCGACACGCTTGCGCAGATAAAGCCTGCGTTGCAAGCCGATGCAAAAGTAGCATGGGCGACTAAGGGCCTTGAGCCCAATACGGGGCGCTTATTACAAGAAGTTGCACAGCAAGAGTTGGGTGATGAAATGGCGCTTGCGGTACTTTCGGGTCCTACATTTGCTAAAGAAATGGCAATGGGTTCACCAACAGCTATTTCTGTTTCGTCTACTTCACCTGAGTTTGCACAGCAGCTCGCCGATTTACTGCATTGTGGTCGCTCGTTTCGTGTGTACAACAATGATGACTTTATTGGTATCCAACTGGGCGGTGCGGTTAAAAATGTAATTGCTATTGGCGCGGGTATTTCTGATGGCGTAGGTTTTGGAGCGAATGCTCGCACAGCCTTGATCACTCGAGGCCTTGCTGAACTGACTCGGTTAGGTTGTGCACTTGGAGCTAAGCCAGAAACCTTTATGGGGATGGCGGGTTTGGGTGACTTAATTTTAACCTGCACCGATAACCAATCGCGTAACCGTCGATTTGGTTTAGCACTGGGTAAAGGTGAAAGTGTTGAAGCCGCTATTGAGTCGATAGGCCAAGTGGTAGAAGGCTTCAGAAACACCAAAGAAGTATATTTACTTGCCCAGCGTGCAGGCGTTGAAATGCCTATCACTGAACAAATCTATAAAGTACTTTATGAAAATAAAGACATGAAAGCCGCTGCTATGGCATTGCTAGGAAGAGAGCAACGCTCAGAATAGCTTTCATCATTGTGAGTAAAACTAAAAAACCGACGTAATGTCGGTTTTTTGTTTGCTTTAATAAAGCAGGTATTACTGCGCGTTTGGAAAGCCTAGCTGTCGCCATGATTCGTAAACAAATACCGCTACCGCGTTTGATAGGTTCATGCTTCGGCTATTGGGTTGCATTGGAATACGCACACGCTGATCGTTTGGTAGCGCTTGAATCATCTCATCGGGAAGGCCGCGTGTTTCAGGTCCAAATACTAGGCAGTCGCCTGCTTCGTAACGTGCTTCATGATGAAATTGGCTACCTTTAGTCGTGCACGCATATACCTTTTTTGGTTTACATTTTTCAAGGTAGGCTTCAAATGATGCATGGCGCTGAACATGGCTGAATTCATGGTAATCAAGGCCTGCACGCTTTACACGTTTATCGTCCCACTCAAACCCTAAAGGCTCAATTAAATGCAACGAAAAACCGGTATTTGCACAAAGGCGGATAATATTCCCCGTGTTAGGTGGAATTTCAGGTTGGTATAAAACAATATCCAGCATAATTAGCCTTTTTAATTAACGGTATTTGACGGAAGGAGTATACACGAAACCCTTAAAAAAAAATGATATACTCACAGCATGAATACTCTTATTAGCGGATAAAAACGTGCATAACCGCAGTTACGAATTTTGGGTTAAAGCTTCTAGCATTATTACTATGGTAATGGTGAGTTTAATGATTGCAGCAAAAGCGTGGGCTTGGCTTGCTTCAGGCTCAGCTTCAATGCTTGGCTCGTTAACAGACTCATTAATGGACATTACCGCTACATTCATGAGCTTCTTAGTTTTGGGTTACGCACTGCGTCCGGCTGACGATGATCACCGGTTTGGTCACGGTAAAGCCGAGGCATTAGCAGGGCTTGGGCAAGCTGCGTTTATAGCAGGTTCGGGCTGTTTACTGGCATTCCATGGTATAGAGCGTTTATTTAATCCTATAGAGCTTACACATTCATTATTAGGTGTATGGGTAAGTGCTTTTGCTATTGCTTGTACTTTGGTGATTGTTTTTGTGCAAACCAAAGTAATTAAACATACAGAGTCTATTGCTATAAAAGCAGATTCGGTGCACTACAAAGGTGATTTGATTTTAAATGCCGCCGTTTTAATTGCGATTGCTTTATCTTATTACGGAATGATGTATGCCGATCCTATTTTTGCAATAGGGGTCGCAGGCTACCTACTGTATAACAGTTGGGATATTGCCAGAGATAGTGCCGATCATTTAATGGATAAAGAACTCCCCGACGATGAAAAGCAAAGTATTTTTGATATTGCTAAAGAGCATACCGACGTGCATGGTGTACACGGAATTCGTACTCGCCAAGGTGGTAAAATTAAGTTTATTCAAATGCATTTAGAGCTTGATGACCATTTAAGCCTGATCCGAGCTCATACTGTGGCCGATGAAGTTGAAGCGATGATAGGTGCTCGTTTTGAATCTGAGGTTGATATATTGATCCACCTCGATCCGCTATCGGTTCTGACTAAGCCGTCACCGACTCACAAAACTGATACAAGCTGTTAAGCACTGGCTGGCGTATTTCATCACATTCAAAAAATAGTTCATGTTTAGCGTCAGCAAAGCTTTCTAGGGTAATATTTGCGTGCTTATTGGCCAGTCTATAGTGCGCTTCATTATCGACAACCACATCGTTTTTAGCGCTGGCAATATAAACTGGAATATCAACATTGAGCTCATCTATTGAGGCTAAAAAAGTAAAGGTAGAGTGTAGCCACCCATAGGTAACCCCGCCAAGTTGCAATAAAGGCTCCTCGTTATAAGTTTGCCTAAATAAGCTATAGCGTAATTCGCAGCTTGTTAATACGTTTAAAGGAAATTCCTCAGGGATATAATCGGTTTGCCCAAGTGCATAGCTAAACTGAAAACCAAGGCGTACGGCATTACTTGCAATTATTCGGGCTAAAGGCTTTGGGATCCCTTTGGTGTGTATATCAAACATGGGAGCTGATAAAAACGCACCGCTAAAACTATGCTCATAGTTTGCCAAATAATCAAATGCAATAGCACCTCCCATCGAGTGGCTCACTAATAGCTTTTTACCTTGCCAAACGGTGTCGACTATTTGAGTGTTAAATAAATTAAGATCGGCACTGTAGTCACCAAAATTATTTACATAGCCTTTATGTTTATTTTTTAAATAGCGGTAAGAGCGACCTTGTCCTTGGTGGTCAACAATGAATACAGCAAAATTATTAGTGTAAAGCTCCCATAATAACTCTTTGTATTTATCGAGCCCTTCGATTCTGCCCGAGCTAATTACAATAGCAACGCGCGCATTATTTGGCTTTGCATGAGCGTAAAACAATTGCCCATTAGGCGTATTTAAATAGGCTTTAACCAATGTGTTTTGATAAAAATCATTAATGGCTGATTGGTTGCTTTTAAGCTCGTGCTCACTACTATAAAACATGGTTTACTCTTTGATTATTGGCAGTGTGATATTAGCACACAAGCCGCCCTGATCTTTATTAGATAAAACAAGCGTGCCATTATGAGCTGTAATTGCATTTTTTGCGATAGCTAAGCCTAAACCGGTTCCGCCACTGACTCTGTCTCTTGCATTAGATTGCCTAAAAAATGGCTCACATAGCTTATCAAGCTGGTTATTTGGTACACCAGGGCCATCATCACATATTTCAATATGTACGGTATCTGCATGCGATAGCTTTATATTTATAGTGTTATTTGCATACTTAATTGCATTACGCAGTAGGTTTCCGAGCGCGCTGGCAATAAGGGCCTCATCGCAGTTAATGGTTACTTTTGTATCGCCAGATATTGTGAGCTGTTTATTACATTGCTTTGCTTCAAATTGTGCATCGTTTAATACGTGTTCAACAATAACTTGTAGCGATTGCTTTTGCAGCGAAAGGGTTTGGCTTTTCGCCTCTAAACGAGAGACTTGCAAAACATCAGCAATCATTTTGTCGAGTTGGTTCGCTTCTTTTTCGATTCTTACTAAGTAGGGCTGACTTGCTTCGTTTGCTTGCATTTGTGCTAACCCTGTTGCCATTTTTAATCGAGTAAGAGGGGATCGCAATTCATGAGATATATCGGCGAGCAAACGTTTTTGTGAGCTTATTAGCAGCTCTAATTGGTTTGCCATGCTGTTAAAGTCACGGCCAAGAACACCCAATTCGTCTTTTCGGTTTGCTGAAATAGTAGCGCGCGCGCTTAAGTCGCCAGAAGATAGTTTTACAGCCGCTTTTTTTAAGCTATTTATAGGCGCTATTAAATTACGGCTAAACAAAAAGCTTAAAATTAAAGACGCGCTAATAGCAATTGATATTTTTATCCAGCCAGGCATTAACTTTAAGCGTATAAATAAAGGAGGCTGATTGTTTATGTCTATTTCATATAAATAAAAAGTGCCTTCGGGTAGTGTTAATTGAACAGGACCAAATGCTTGGTATTGCTCTGTAAACACAACTTGTGGTGACATATTTTTTGTAAAATTAAGCAAGCTTAAATCTATATTTGCTGGAACGGTTTTATTGGTTAGCGAGTCTTCAGATTGCTCAGCGCTTAAATATAATAGCTTACGTTTAGAAAGTCGTGGATGTGAAAGAATACTATTAAGCGAACGCTTATGCTTAAATGCAGAGCGTTCTATGCTTTTAGCGGTATAGGCTAAGTTTTTTTCTATTGGCCCTTGTAATGGCTCGTTACTCACTAAGTTAAGAGCGCCTATATTACTAAAAAAAATAAGCGCGGTAACAGTGCCGATTATAGTCACCCAAAACCATGTAAATATTTTAAAAAATAAGTAATGCTGAGGGTGCTTAAGCCAATAAAAAGCGCTGGGCTTATTCGCCTTGAATGAAAACATAACCCGTGCCTCTCATTGTTTTAATTCGTTCGGTTTTGATGTGTTCTGCTATTTTTTTCCGGATATTACTAACATGCATATCAATAGAGCGGTCGAACGATGCTAAACGTCTGCCTAGTACCTCTTCACTTATTTGTTCTTTACTAACAACTTCGCTAGCATTTTTACATAAAAGCGCGAGTATTTCGTACTCTGTGCCAGTAAGCGTGAGCGTGTGCTCATTTATTAATGCTTCCCTTGCCCCAAGGTTTATCGTCACCCCATTCACGAGCAGCTTATTTGTGTTAGTAACACCTAAACTATTTATATGTTCAATGCGGCGAGTAATTGCTTTTACGCGGGCTAGTAACTCTCTGTGATTAAACGGCTTTGGTATATAGTCGTCAGCGCCAAGCTCTAATCCAAAAATACGGTCAAAGTCTTCCCCTTTCGCAGTAAGCATAATAACGGGCGTAAGTTTTGTTTGCCTAAGCTGTTTTAGTACTTCAAAGCCATCTAAAGTAGGTAGCATTACGTCAAGCAATATTAATGCATAATCATTGCTTTGTGCCAGCTTTAGGCCTTGTGCGCCATCGTGTACGCTCTGTACTTCAAACCCTTGGGTAGAAAGGTATTCGCTTAGTAATTCACAAAGACCCGTATCATCGTCAATCATTAATAGTTTCATTTACAAACCCTTAGGTAATATGTCATTTCTTTATTTTACGCCCTTAATTGGTCAAAAGTGAATCTTTACACAACCTTTACACTGCTTTGCGTTACTTTGCGTTGAGTTAGTTATAGTTAACTCACAGGCTAAGCAGTCACAACGACAGCTAACCACAACCAACCCAACAGTTAAGGTGATGATTATGACTAAAGTAAATACACTTTCAAAATTAGTACTTATTTGTGGCCTAGCAACAGCCACTCTTGGCGCAGGCAGCGTATTAGCTAAAGGCGGCATGCATGATAAGCAAGGCCACTCTCAAGCGCGTTTTTTACTCTCTGAGCGCGGCGCCAACAAGCTTGATTTAACCGATGAGCAGCAAACTAAGCTTAAAGCTATTTTTGAAGCACAAAAAACGCAAATGAAAGCCCTACGAGGCGGCGATAAAGAAGCACGTAAAGAAATGCGTGAAGCGCATAAAGCCAAAATGGATGCATTACTTAGCGCTGCAACATTTGATGAAAATGCAGCTAAAGAGCTATTGAGTGCACGCCAAAGTAAAGGCGAAGAGTTTGGTTTAATTAAGCTAAAAACACAGCACCAAGTAATGCAGGTACTTAACGCTGAGCAGCAAGAGAAGTTTGCTAAAATGCAAAAGCGTATGGGCAAAAAGCACCATAAGCAAAGAGGTTAATTTGCCAAAATATAGGTTGTCACTACCTTATATTTTAGCTTAAGCACTAAAAAGCCAGCAATTAGCTGGCTTTTGTTTTTATAGATACTTTATGACATTACTTAAAAAAGTCATCTTCGTTTTTAGCCATCATGGCTTCTATGTCTTCAATCATGTCTTGGTTTATTTGATCTGCTGATGTAATGGGTGCTGAAATTTTATTATTTTCAAACGACCATTCACCTAGGTCAATGAGTTGGCAACGCTTAGAACAAAATGGGCGATGAGGGCTTTGCTCAGACCACTCTACATTTGTTTTACAGGTTGGACAGTTTACAACAGTAGGCATGTTTTACTCTCTACATTTTTCTTAGCCTAAGGGCTGGTTAAACTTTTTAATTTCCAGAGCTTAGGTTAGTCATTAGCGCTCGCTATAAAATGCAAAGCGCTAAATGGCTTTACATATTGGTTACGCGGTTTATTTCAGCAAGTGACGTTAAACCATCAGCGGCTTTACGTAAACCCGACTTTTAATGATACCTCAGCGATTTCTAATGAGTTACCGCCGCGCATAATTATTTGTGCAATTTCTGGTGTAATTTGCATTACTTCGTAAATACCGACACGGCCTTTGTAACCATCTGTACAGCTATCACAACCTTTAGGTGCATAGAGAGTCATATCGTCAATTTGCGCTGTGCTAAACCCTTGGCGAGATAGCTCTTCACTTGGCAATTGCTCTGGCGTTTTACATTTTGGGCATAAACGACGTGCTAAGCGCTGTGCAATAATCAAACTAATAGAGCTGGCTACGTTATAAGCGGGAACGCCCATATTTAATAGTCGGGTAATGGTTTCTGGTGCTGAATTAGTATGCAACGTAGATAAAACCAAGTGACCCGTTTGCGCTGCTTTTATTGAAATTTCTGCGGTTTCAAGGTCACGTATTTCACCCACCATTACCACGTCGGGATCTTGACGTAAAAACGCACGTAGCGCATTAGCAAACGTCATGTCGGCTTTAGGGTTAATTTGTACTTGGTTTATTCCCTCCAGGTTTATTTCAACCGGATCCTCAGCGGTACTAATGTTTCGCTCAGGTTGGTTTAGTATGTTTAAACCCGTATAAAGCGATACCGTTTTACCTGACCCGGTTGGGCCTGTAACCAGTATCATACCTTGTGGTTGACCAAGTGCATCCATGTATAGCTTTTTCTGTTCTTCTTCGTAACCAAGTACATCAATGCCTAGCATAGCGCTTGATGAATCAAGAATACGCATTACTATTTTTTCGCCCCACAGCGTTGGCATCGTACTGACACGAAAATCGATACTTTTTCGCTCAGTAATTTTTAATTTGATTCGGCCATCTTGTGGTTTGCGCTTTTCGGCAATATCAAGTCGCGACATTACTTTAATACGAGCAGAAAGCTTAGTTGCTAATGTATTAGGTGGGCTTGCCACTTCGTGTAAAATGCCATCAATACGAAAACGAATGCGGTACTTGTGCTCGTAAGGTTCAAAATGTAGATCCGATGCACCTTTTTTTATCGCGTCCATTAAAATTTTATTAATGTAAACAATAATAGGCGCATCGTCTTTATCATCATCTTGCGGTGTAGATTCCTTTTGGCTTTCGGTGTCTAGGTCAGCAAATTCTTTAAACTCATCCTCGCTTAAATTTAAGCTGCCGGTTGCGTCTAGTAATTGCTCAATTTTATTATCGAGCTGAATATAATCAACAACGACAATTTCGCATGAAAAGCCGGTACTAAATTCAAAGTTTTCGAATGCACCGTAATCGGTTGGATCAGAGGCTGCCACATAAACCTTTCGGCCTTTTTGGACCAGCGGTAAAATATGGTGCTTGCGGATCAGTTTTTCTTTTACAAGGTCGGCAGGAATAGACGCAGGGTCAAAGTCTTTTAAATCAAAATAGGGAACACGGAACAAATCAATACATTGCTCTGCTAACTCTTTACTGTCTATTTTTCCGCATTTAGAAATCAGTTCAGCTGTTGAGGCAAACTCTTGCTGCTTTGCTTTTACCGTATCGGCATCAATACGCCCAAGCGTAAGAAACTTTCTTAATAACGGTGAGTTAATATTCATTGCGCACCTTTTTAATCCTTCAGAGAGAGTAATTTATCAGAAAAAAGAAGGGGATTACATTACTCTTCACAATCTAGGCTAAATTTATTAATTAATATAGGAGATTAGTTTGTTTTGACTCGGTTTTACAATTTAAGTTGCTGGCATTTGTGCCATGTGTAGATAACTTTTATGAAGCTCTAATAAGTCGTGGTTAACGTCGGTAAGTGCGCGGTCGTTATTTAAAATATCATCTGCTTTTTTTTGTTTGTCTTCGCGTGACATTTGCGCTGCAATAATCGCTTTTATTTGCTCAACACTTACATTGTCACGCGATGCCGTGCGCGCTATTTGCACACTTTGAGGTATATCAATCAGTAGCGTTCGATTACACAGTTTATCAAGGCCGTTTTCAAACAAAAGTGGTGCCACAAGAACAACGTATGCACTCTTAGCGGTAGTAATATCGTTATGTATTTTGTTTCTAATAAGTGGATGTAATAGGGTATTTAGCCATTCTTTGACTGCATTGTTAGTAAAAATACGTTCACGCAGAGCGCTTCTGTTAAGTGTGCCATCGCTCAATAAAATACCTTGACCAAATTTGCTCACAATGGCATTTAAACCATCGCTTTTAGGCTTTACAACTTGGCGCGCAATAATGTCGGCATCAACTATTGTTATACCCAGCTGCTCAAACATATTACTTACCGCTGTTTTGCCACAGCCTATACCGCCTGTTAAGCCAAGAACCCAAGGTGATGTTTTATTTATGGTGTCACTCATTTTAGGCTGCACTCAAGTTAGTAACCAATTAAGTTAAAATACGCGCTTTGCAATTGGTTACCCCACAGTAACGTGATCCAACCAGCAATTGCTAGGTAAGGACCAAATGGTATGGGGGTTGCTTTATCTTTACCCTGAATACTTAACAAGGCGATGCCAATAATGGCGCCAACAATACTTGAAAGCAGTATTATGGTGAGTAACGATTGCCAACCTAATAGCGCACCAAATAAAGCTAAAAGTTTAAAGTCGCCATAGCCCATGCCTTCCTTACCTGTTAACAGTTTAAATAACCAAAAAACACTCCACAAGCTTAAATAACCAAAGGCGGCACCCATAATGGCATCAGTTGGCGTAATTGTAATTTCGACAACGGCGGCAATAAGTGCCAGCCAAACAAGCGGCAAAGTGAGCTGGTCAGGCAGTAACATGTGGTCTATATCAATAAAGGTCAGTGCCACAAGAGCCCACGTGATCACTATGTATAATAATGCTTGTTCTGTTGCGCCAAAGGTATAAGCAACTACTAAGCTTAATAGAGCCGTAATTGCCTCAACCGCAGGGTAACGAATAGAGATAGGGTTGCTACAACTTGCGCATTTACCCTTAAGTATTAACCAGCTAATGACAGGAATGTTTTGCCAAGGCTTAATGGCCGTTTTGCATTTAGGGCAAGTAGAATTTGGTTTTACAAGATTAAAAGGCTCGCTGGTATTTTTGGGTTTAGCTGTATTGGTATTTAGCTCATCATCTAATAAAAGCCTACACTCGCTTTGCCATTCACGTTGCATCATAAGTGGCAAACGGTAAATAACAACGTTTAAAAAACTGCCTACACATAAACTAACTAAGCCAACAGTAGTTAAATAAAACCAAAGTTGGCTTTGCATTACTTCAATAATACTTTGCATTATAAACCTGAAAACTGCTTTAAAAAAAAGTGATAGAGAATCAATGAGAAGACGTTAGCCGCCAACCTTATAAAAATAAGGCTCTCTTTAATTACTTTAAATTTTATTAAATTACATTACCTAACTGGAAAATAGGCAAGTACATAGCTACAATTAAACCGCCGACTAGTACACCCAAGACTGCCATAATTAAAGGCTCTAACAAGCTAGAAAGGCCATCAACCGCATCGTCAACTTCTTGTTCATAAATAGTGGCTACTTTTGCCAGCATGCCATCGAGTGAGCCAGATTCTTCACCAATGGCCACCATTTGAATCACCATATCAGGAAATATTTTTGAGTTACGCATAGCCCAGTTCATTTGGTTACCTGAGCTTACCTCGGCTTTAATATCTAAAATAGCATAGCGGTATACTGCGTTACCTGAGGCACCTGCTGCAGAGTCAAGCGCATCAACAAGTGGTACACCTGCCGCAAAGGTGGTCGAAAGCGTACGCGCATAACGGGCAACAGCGGCTTTGTTTAAAATCATACCAATGACAGGGAGTTTTAATATGGTTCTGTCGGTTGCATCTCTGAGTTTCAGGCTTTTAAGGCTTGCCTCTTTAAAAACCCAACCACTAATTACAACTATAATTAATGCAATCCACCAATATTCTTGCATAAACTCAGATATACCAATTACAAATAATGTAAAGGCGGGAAGTTCAGCTCCAAAACCGCTAAAGATATTTTGAAACTGTGGAACTACGAAGATCAAAAGTATTGAGGTAACTATTAATGCAACTACTAGTACTGCAATCGGATAAAACATCGCTTTTTTTATTTTAGATTTTAGTGCTTCTGATTTTTCTTTGTATAAAGCAACACGATCAAATATTTTATCAAGCGCACCCGACTGCTCACCCGATGCCACTAAATCACAATATAAATCATCAAAATAGCGGGGGTGTTTTCTGAGAGCCTGCGAGAGAGGTTGGCCAGCCTTTACCTCATCGCCAATAGTCTCCATTAACTTGGCAACACTTTTGTTAGTAGAGCCAGTCCCTATCATTTCAATGGCTTGAATCAGAGGTACACCAGCCAATAGCATAGTAGCAATTTGGCGTGTAACTAGAGAGATATCTTTTGGAGTTATTTTTTGTATTCTAGAGCCGAACAAAGGTTTTGCTTTACGCTTAACTTTGGAGGGGGTAATACCTTGCTTTCGAAGCTGAGCTTTAACTAGTGCTATACTGCTTCCTGAAAGTTCACCCTCTAACCTTTTTCCTCGAGCGCTAACACCAACCCATTGAAAGGTATCTAATTTATTTTTAGCGGATTTTTTTGTCATCCTCTACTCTCTTAAACATAAAAAAGGTAGCTAACTGCTACCTTTAATTTAATCACCATACTTTATGTCAGATTATATTTGACAGCTGCTAGGAACATACTTGTTCTTCGTTGCAGCATCTATTGTACATGCCCAAGAAATAGCTCCTGTTGGAGGCGTACCAGAAGCGATTGCAGCTCCACCTGATGTAGGGGTCATTGTTAGGGCAACAGAGCCAGCTTTTGCAGTAGAAGTAACAGTTATTACGCCAGTGTCATCTGCGATTGCTACCGCGCCACAGTTTTCTGTTGCTGCATTAGCGTTGAAGCCTGAGTCGAAGTCAGATCCCTCAGATGCATTCATTGCTACAGTAGTTTTGGCTGAGCTCATCAAATTAATACATTCTGAAACTCGAGCTTTAACAGTATAATCTTGATACGCTGGCAATGCTACCGCAGCAAGAATACCGATGATTGCTACTACAATCATTAATTCAATTAGGGTGAAACCCTGTTGTTTTTGAGTCATTGTTTTCATGTTTCCTCTCCTAAAGGATAGATTGTGTAAGTTAAATCACTTAATTGGCATTATGCCGAGCTTAATTTAACTGATTTACTTTACAGTTTTGCTTAAAATAAACTTTTTGCGCTATGTCTCGGTTTTAATGAGATTATCTGCGCTGTATTTGCACTTTAGCTTTAGGGTATGAAACACAAAAGCTAGGTTTGAATTCATTATATTTTATACGTAACTTGCTATTTATAAATTGGATGCAAATAAAGCCTACCAGTAACCAATAAAAGTGTAGGAATAAATAGCTTAAGCTGCTTATTAACTTTAATTTAAACGTTAATAACTCATTATTTATGACGAGCTTTTATAAAAAAACAATACAAGTGTATCATTTTATTTTAGTTAATAGCACGTTACTTTTCCTAAAACAGCTAATTAATTTAACAAATTGTTACAACTAGTTATTTTTAACTATTAAATTACTTTTGTTTTAACTTGTCAACGCTTTAGCATTTATTAAATGTAGAACTAAATTATTACTTTGGCTATACATCATTCAAAACGCATCGATAAATCGATTGATTGTAAGTTTTTTGTTAATGCACCGCTAGATATAAAGTCTACGCCCGCTTGAGAATACGTTTTGAGTGTTGCTAACGTCATATTGCCAGATACTTCTAATTTAGCGCGTTTGTTAGTTAAAACAACCGCTTGCTTAATTTGTTCAACGCTAAAGTTATCAAGCATGATTATATTGGCGCCTGCGTCTATGGCTTGCTTTAGCTCTTGAAGTGATTCAACCTCAACTTCAACCGGTTTACTCGGGTGGTTTAGTTTGGCCTGAGTAACGGCTTTATCTATACCGCCGCAGGCTGCTATGTGGTTTTCTTTAATTAAAAACGCATCAAATAATCCTATGCGGTGGTTTGCGCCACCGCCGCATTTTACTGCGTATTTTTGTAAGGCTCTGAGCCCCGGAATAGTTTTACGGGTATCGAGTAGTTGGGTCGTTGTGCCGCTGAGTTCTTTTACATAATGCGCTGTGGTGGTTGCTGTGCCAGATAAAGTTTGTACAAAGTTAAGTGCAGTACGCTCTGCTGTTAAAATTGCGCGGGCTGAACCTTTTGCTGTAAACAGGGTGCTGTTGGCCGTTACAAAGTCGCCATCGCTAACAAGTACTGATACTTGTACTGTTGGGTCCACTTGCTTAAATACTTCAATTATGATGTCTTTTCCACAAAATATGCAATCTTCACGAGTTATAACTTTTGCACTAGCTTGCTCGTTTTGTGGGATAAGCTGAGCGGTTATGTCACCATCGGCTGCGGTTTGGTAGTTTAAGTCTTCGTCGAGCGCAAGGGTAACAAGTTGACTAAGTAAAGTGTGCGAAATAGACATGGCTAAAAGCTCATAAGCATTAATAAATTAAAGAAAATTTTACTATGTTTAAATAATGAATAGAAGCGCTTTTAATTATTAGCGTATAGCTTAGGGCTTTCATAGCAAAATGTAAGAAGCTTTTAATTGCCTACCTTATCAAGATGGGGCTTGGTCACTATCATTATTTTTACAAATCCTTTAGCATCAAGGTTATGAATAGTTTGGTAATAATGTAATGGCAATAGATTTAAATGGGGTTTTAAAAGCTGCAACTCAGCGAGCATGTACGCACTATGATGAGCGCCCTGAACACACAGATATTACCTTGTTGGTCATTCATAATATTTCATTACCAGCAGGGCAGTTTGGTACCCCCTTTGTGGATGATTTATTTATGGGGTGTATTGACTGCAATGCTCATCAAAGCTTTAGTGATTTAAAAGGGCTGCGCGTCTCAGCACATTGCTTTATTAAACGCACTGGTGAGGTGGTCCAATACGTGCCATTTAGTAAGCGGGCTTGGCATGCGGGCGTATCTGAATTTGCAGGGCAAACTGCATGCAATAATTATAGTATTGGTATTGAGCTTGAAGGCACCGATACAACGGCTTATACCAGCGCTCAGTACGCCTCGTTATGTCAATTAAGTAAATCTATAATGCAGCGCTATCCAAAAATTACCCCTTCGCGTATTGTGGGGCACTGCGATATTGCATCTGGTCGTAAAACAGACCCCGGCCTTAGCTTTAACTGGCCATTATTTTTAAATATGCTTGAGCAACCAAGTTGAGAGAGTCACTGTCATGATTTTAGTATCTATTATTTTAGCGTTAATTTTAGAGCGTTTAGGGGCACGGTCTAACTATTGGCAAATAAGCTATTACGCCAATGGCTATTTAAAGCGCTCCAACCGCTTACTTGCCCGTAACGGTTTATTTAGTTCGGCAATTGGCTTTTTAATTTGGCTGTTTTTACCTGTAGTAGCCATGGCATGCATTTATAGCTTGTCAAATTTTGTGTTGTGGGAGCTGGCTATTAATATTGCTGTTTTACTTGTTTGTTTTGGTTGTGCAAAGCAGCGCGCTTTATATAAAGCCTATTTAAACGCACTCACACGAGATGATGGTACTGCAGCCTCTTTATATGCATTGCAAATGGGGCAAAAACGCACTGAAGATCAACAAGGTGGTGAAACCTTTGGGCAAACGCTTGCTTGGGTAAACTTTAGATTTTACTGTGCGGTTATTTTTTGGTTTGTGGTTTTGGGTGCACCAGGCGCTGTTTTATATGCTCTTGTACGTACCTTTGCTGATTTAGTACGAGACAACCACAAAGTAATATTTGCTAAACATTTTAAGCTTATACATAAACTACTATTTTGGTTGGATTGGTTACCCGCACGTATAGCGAGTTTTGGTTATTTAGTGATTGGTAACTTTAATAAAGGCACTAGCTGCTGGTTACATTATGCGCTTGATTTTTCAAGCCCTAACCGAAAGGTCGTCACCTATACTGCGCTTGCAGCAGAGCAAGTAGAAAAGCGTTATTATGGTTGCACTTACGAGGCAACGTGTATGATTAAATTAGTTAAGCGTAATGTGCTATTTTATTTAGTTTTAATTGCATTACTGACCCTGTTTGGTGGCTTGTCTTAACACCTTATTTATTTTTACAGCCTATTTAAAAGCAAAGCACTTATTTACCCCAAAGTGCTTTGCCTTTTGGTTACCTTTCTTATTTAAACATTGCGATTAGCCCCTCCTTTAAAATAGAGCTAAAACTCTAAATTTATCTGGTCAGACCATTTGAATGGCCACCTTATCAGTTACTCAAAATTAAGCTATATTGTGTATTGTTTGATCTTCGTTCAAAATGCGTTACGCTAATATCCCCGTGCAAGTAACCTGTAAATTGACAGCTATATGGGTTTTTGATAACGTATTGCAAATTCTTGGTATGACCAATTTACCTTTTGGGTAAATCTTATAACTTTAAGCCCCAATTTTAGGGCTTGGTATTTATACAACGCGGACGTTGATTCATGTCTTTAAAGATTAAAGCAGCAAAATTATCTGATGTTATTTTACAGCAACTCGAAAATATGATTCTTGAGGGCTCGTTAGCACCAGGAGAAAAGCTGCCTCCAGAGCGTGAACTAGCAAAACAGTTTGAAGTGTCTCGTCCTTCGCTGCGCGAGGCCATCCAAAAGTTAGAGGCAAAAGGGCTCGTTACGCGTCGTCAAGGCGGTGGCACGTTTGTAAAAAATCAGCTTGAAGAAGGGCTAACTGATCCATTATTTGAGCTAATAAGTAAACACCCTGAATCACAATTTGATTTACTCGAATTTCGTCATGCATTAGAAGGTATTGCTGCTTACTATGCAGCACTACGAGGAACGAGTAATGATTTTACTAAAGTAAAACAAAGCTTTGATCAAATTGCGCTATCGCGTGATGACTTACAGCAAAAAGCAAAAGCAATTAATGCCTTTCATTTTAGTGTGGCTGAAGCCTCACATAATGTTGTGTTATTGCACTTGGTTAGAGGTATGCAAGCGCTGCTTGAACAAAATGTATTGCAAAATTTAACGGTTTTATTAGAAAAGCCAGATATTAGCAGTCAGTTAGCTCAGCACAGGCGTTTGTTAATGGATGCGGTTATTGACGGCAATCCAGAGCAAGCTCGTTTAGCAAGTAATGCGCATTTAGCGTTTATTGAAGAAGCATTGCTTGAAGCGGGCAAAGAATATTCGCGAATTGAACGTAGTTTAAGACGCACCAAACAAAATTAAGCTAATACTCTATTACTTGAACACACTAAGTTAAGTATCAGTTGTATTAAATTAACAACATTCGTATTTTAAACATAAGGAAACCTCCATATGTCTGAAGTCAATAAAATTGACGTAGACGCGCTAGAAACACAAGAGTGGTTACAAGCTCTTGAATCAGTTGTGCGCGAAGAAGGTGTTGAACGAGCTCAGTACTTACTTGAGCAAGTATTAGAGCAAGCCCGCTTAGACGGCGTTGATATGCCAACGGGTATTACCACGAACTACGTTAATACTATTCCTGTAGATCAAGAGCCTGCTTACCCAGGTGATGTGAATCTTGAACGTCGTATTCGTTCAATTATTCGTTGGAACGCGATTATGATCGTTCTGCGTGCATCTAAAAAAGATCTCGACTTAGGCGGCCATATGGCGTCTTACCAATCGTCAGCTGCTTTTTACGAAGTGTGTTTTAACCACTTCTTCAAAGCACCAAACGACGTAGACGGTGGCGACTTAGTTTATTACCAAGGCCATATTTCTCCGGGTATTTATGCTCGTGCATTTGTTGAAGGGCGTTTAAGCGCTGCTCAACTAGATAACTTCCGCCAAGAAGTTGATGGTAAAGGTTTACCGTCGTACCCACACCCTAAATTAATGCCTGAATTTTGGCAGTTCCCTACAGTATCAATGGGTTTAGGCCCAATTGCATCTATTTACCAGGCGCGTTTCTTAAAATACCTAGACGGCCGTGGCTTAAAAGACACTAAAAACCAACGTGTATATGCGTTTTTAGGTGACGGTGAAATGGATGAGCCAGAATCACGTGGTGCAATCTCGTTCGCTGCTCGTGAAAAGCTAGACAACCTATGTTACCTAATTAACTGTAACTTACAGCGTTTAGATGGCCCAGTAATGGGTAATGGTAAAATTATTCAAGAACTAGAAGGCCTATTTAAAGGCGCTGGTTGGAACGTAATTAAAGTTGTATGGGGAAGCGGCTGGGATATCCTGCTTGCTAAAGATACAACAGGTAAGTTACTGCAGTTAATGAACGAAACTATTGACGGCGATTACCAAACATATAAAGCAAAAGATGGCGCGTACGTTCGTGAGCATTTCTTTGGTCGTTACCCAGAAACAGCAGCCCTTGTTGCAGATATGACCGATGACGAAATTTTTGCACTTAAGCGTGGTGGACATGAGCCATCAAAACTTTACGCAGCATTCAAAAAGGCCGAGCAAACTAACGACCGTCCTACTGTGATCCTAGCTAAAACGGTAAAAGGTTACGGCATGGGTGAAGCAGCTGAAGGTAAAAATATTGCGCACCAAGTGAAAAAAATGGACATGAGCCATGTTGAACACTTACGTGACCGCTTAGGCTTACAAGATTTAGTCTCTGAAGAAGCAATTAAAGACTTACCTTACTTAGAGCTTGATGAAAGCTCTGAAGAGTACAAGTACTTGCATGCTCGTCGTAAAGACTTAAAAGGTTATACACCAACGCGTATTGCAGAATTTTCTGAGAAGTTACAGTTGCCAGAAGTCGAAGCGTTTAAGCCATTACTTGAAGAGCAAAAACGTGATATTTCAACCACAATGGGCTTTGTTCGTGCACTTAATATATTATTAAAAGATAAAGGCATTGGTAAAAATATTGTGCCAATTATTGCCGATGAAGCGCGTACCTTTGGTATGGAAGGTTTATTCCGCCAGATTGGTATTTACAACCCGCATGGTCAAAACTACACCCCTCAAGACCGTGATATTGTTTCTTACTACAAAGAAGCAACATCAGGGCAGGTACTTCAAGAAGGTATTAACGAGCTAGGTGCAATGTCGTCATGGGTGGCTGCTGCAACATCATACAGTACGAACGATTTACCAATGATCCCGTTCTACATTTACTATTCTATGTTCGGTTTCCAACGTGTTGGCGACATGGCATGGATGGCGGGTGACCAACAAGCACGTGGTTTCTTATTAGGTGCTACTGCCGGACGTACTACGCTAAATGGTGAAGGCCTGCAGCATGAAGATGGCCACAGCCATATTCTTGCAAATACGGTTCCTAACTGTATTTCTTACGATCCAACGTACGCATTTGAAGTAGCAGTCATTGTTCAAGATGGTATTCGTCGTATGTACGGTGAAAACCAAGAAAACATTTACTACTACCTAACGCTTATGAACGAAAACTACCATCAGCCAGCTATGCCAGAAGGCGCTGAAGAAGGTATTCGTAAAGGTATTTACAAGCTTGAAAGCTACGAAGGTAAAAAAGCCAATGTACAGCTATTAAGCTCAGGTACTATCATGACGGAAGTACGCAAAGCAGCGGCCATTTTAAGTGACGATTACGGTATTGCCTCAGACGTTTACTCTGTAACGTCATTCAATGAGCTTACCCGTGATGGCCAAGATGTTGAGCGTTTCAACATGCTTAACCCAGAAAGCGAGCAAAAAACAGCTTACATTACGAGCGTATTAAACGACTCAGTAACTGTTGCCGCTACCGATTACATGAAAAACTACGCAGAGCAAGCCCGTTCATTTATTCCTAGCAATAACTATAAAGTGTTGGGTACAGATGGTTACGGACGTTCTGATAGTCGTGAAAACTTACGTCGTCACTTTGAAGTTAACGCAAGCTACGTTGTTGTTGCAACGTTATCTGAACTTGCTAAACGCGGTGAAGTTGAAAAGTCTGTGGTTGTTGACGCACTTAAGAAGTTCGATATCGACACCAATAAACTAAACCCACTGTACGCATAAGAGGTTTGCAATGAGTATTGAAATTAATGTTCCAGATATCGGTGGCGATGACGTAGAAGTAACCGAAATCTTAGTAAGCGTTGGTGACAAAGTAGATGTTGACCAATCTTTACTGACTGTTGAAGGCGATAAAGCTTCAATGGAAGTGCCTGCTGCGCAAGCGGGTACTGTAAAAGAAATTAAAGTAAATGTTGGCGACACGGTAACAACGGGCTCTTTAGTGTTTATATTTGAAGGCGAAAGCGCTGGTGCTGATGCAGCACCAGAAGCACCTGCTGAATCAACAGCACCAGCTCAAGCTTCAGGTTCTTCAACTAAAGAAGTAACCGTACCAGATATTGGTGATGATGAAGTTGAAGTAACCGAAATCATGGTTGCTGTTGGCGACAGTGTAGAAGAAGAGCAATCTATCTTAAACGTTGAAGGTGACAAAGCGGCTATGGAAGTGCCTGCACCGTTTGCAGGTACTGTAAAAGAAATTAAAGTAGCTACTGGCGATACAGTTAAAACGGGTTCTTTAGTATTTGTTTTTGAAGTTGCTGGTTCAAGCGCTCCTGCATCAGATGAACCTAAGCAAGAGTCTGCACCAGCAGCGCAAGCTGAAAGTTCTGCAACAAGTACAAAAGATGTAAACGTACCAGATATTGGCGACGACGAAGTTGAAGTAACCGAAATCATGGTTGCTGTTGGCGATAGCGTAGAAGAAGAGCAATCTATCTTAAACGTTGAAGGCGACAAAGCGGCTATGGAAGTACCTGCACCATTTGCAGGTACTGTAAAAGAAATTAAAGTAGCTACTGGCGATAAAGTTAAAACAGGCTCACTTATTTTTGTTTTTGAAGTGGCCGGCAGTGCACCAGCAAAAGCGTCTGCGCCTGCTGAGCAAAAACCAGCGGCTGCACCTGCAAAACCCGAGTCGGCACCAGCACAAGCTGCACCTGTTGCTAAAGCTAACAATGAAAGCTTTGAAAACAACAGCGCGTATGCACATGCATCGCCAGTTGTTCGTCGTTTAGCGCGTGAGTTTGGTATTAACTTAGCTAATGTAAAAGGCACGGGTCGTAAAAACCGTGTGGTTAAAGAAGACGTGCAAAACTATGTTAAAAACTTAGTTAAGCAAGTTGAGTCTGGTCAGGTTTCAGCATCAGCAGGTAACGCCGGTGGTAGTGAGCTGGGCTTAATTCCTTGGCCTAAAGTAGATTTTGCTAAGTTTGGCGAAATTGAAGAGAAAAAATTATCTCGCATTCAAAAGTTATCGGGTAAAAACTTACACCGTAACTGGGTACAAATCCCACATGTAACACAGTTTGACGAAGCGGATATCACAAGTCTTGAAGCGTTCCGTAAAGAGCAGAACGTGTTAAGCGAGAAGAAGAAGCTGGGCGTTAAAATTACACCACTTGTGTTTGTGATGAAAGCCGCAGCTAAAGTACTTGCAGAGTTCCCAACGTTTAACTCGTCGCTATCTGAAGATGGCGAAAGCTTGATACTTAAAAAATATATTAATATAGGTGTGGCAGTAGATACGCCTAATGGCTTAGTTGTTCCTGTGTTTAAAGACGTGGACAAAAAAGGCATTATTGAGTTATCTCGCGAGCTAATGGACGTGTCTAAAAAAGCGCGTGAAGGCAAGCTAACTGCATCAGACATGCAAGGCGGCTGTTTTACTATTTCAAGCCTTGGTGGAATTGGCGGTACGGCATTTACGCCGATTGTTAACGCACCAGAGGTAGCTATTTTAGGTGTATCTAAATCTGAGATTAAGCCTAAGTGGAACGGTAAAGAGTTTGAGCCTAAGTTAATGGTTCCGTTATCTATGTCGTACGATCACCGAGTGATTGATGGCGCACTAGCAGCACGTTGTACAGCAACACTTGCAAGCTACATGAGCGATATACGTCAATTAGTGATGTAACACCAATTTTATTAAAAAGGCGATCATTCTAGCGAATTAAATAGCACGTTAACGGCGTCAGAAATTACTCATATAGGAAAAACTATACAGCGTAATTTCTACCTTGTTATAGCGCTATTTTCCTGTCGCGATAATTGCTCGCTAATTTAATTCAATTGATGTTTGTAAGAAAAACAAAATCAAATCCCAGCCAGTTGTTTTTAGCTGGGATTTTTACTATATGCAATGATACAATCTTTGCACTATTTGTGAATTGCTCTGATTTTCTGCCCATGCAGAAACATGGCAGTTAAATTTTAGGGCAGTGTCCCGTTCAAACAATTAAGGTAATAGCATGAGCAACGAATTAAAAACTCAAGTTGTTGTACTAGGCGGTGGCCCGGGTGGTTACTCTGCAGCTTTCCGTGCTGCTGACTTGGGCTTAGAAGTTACACTAGTAGAATCACGTGAAACATTAGGCGGTGTTTGTCTTAATGTTGGTTGTATTCCTTCAAAAGCACTTTTACACGTAGCTAAAGTAATTGATGACGCAGCTGAAATGTCATCTCATGGTGTTACTTTTGGCGCACCACAAATTGACTTAGACAAAATCCGCTCTTGGAAAGAGTCTGTTGTTGGTCAGCTTACGGGTGGCTTAGACGGCATGGCTAAAATGCGTAAAGTTAAAGTTGTACCAGGTTATGGTAAATTTACGGGTAGCAACACGTTAGCTGTTGAAGGTGCTGACGGCACAACAACTATTACATTCGACAACGCGATAATTGCCGCAGGTTCAAAACCAGTTAACTTACCTTTCATCCCAGAAGATGATCGTGTAATTGACTCAACGGGCGCATTAGAGCTTAAAGATATACCTGAAAAACTACTTGTTTTAGGTGGTGGTATTATCGGTCTTGAAATGGGTACTGTTTACCGCGCGTTAGGTTCTGCTATTGATGTTGTAGAATTTGCTGATCAATTAGTTCCTGCAGCTGATAAAGACATCATCAAAATTTACCAAAAATACGTAAGCGATAAATTTAACGTTATGCTTTCAACTAAGGTTGTGGGTGTTGAAGCGAAAGATGATGGTTTATACGTTACATTTGAAGGCAAAAACGCACCAGCTGAGCCAGTACGTTACGACAAAGTACTTGTTGCAGTAGGTCGTACGCCTAACGGTAATTTACTTGATGCTGAAAAAGCAGGCGTAAATGTAGATGAGCGTGGCTTTATTAACGTTGATAAACAGTTGCGTACTAATGTAAGCAATATTTTTGCAATTGGTGACTTAGTTGGCCAACCAATGCTTGCGCATAAAGCGGTTCACGAAGGTCATGTTGCTGCTGAAGTTATCTCTGGTCAGAAGCACTTCTTCGATCCTAAATGTATTCCTTCAATTGCCTACACTGACCCAGAAATTGCATGGGTAGGTGTTACTGAGAAAGAAGCTAAAGAGCAAGGTTTAAGCATTGAAACTGCGGTATTCCCGTGGGCTGCATCAGGCCGTGCAATTGCATCTTCTCGTACTGAAGGTTCTACTAAGCTTATTTTTGATAAAGAAAGCGGTCGTATAATCGGTGGTGCCATGATTGGTATTAACGCGGGCGAAATGCTTGGCGAAATCGGTTTAGGTATTGAAATGGGGGCAGATGGTGAAGATTTAGCGCTTACTATTCATGCTCACCCAACATTGAACGAGTCAATTGGCCTTGCAGCTGAAATTTTTGAAGGTTCAATCACTGATTTACCAAATAAAAAAGCAGTTAAAAAGAAGAAGTAATTTCTTTTAACTAACACCGCTTTTTTAAAACCCAAGCTACGGCTTGGGTTTTTTGTTTTTATAACTGTTAATTTTAAAAATAAGCAAAGCTTGCTTTGATAAAGTGCCATTTTATTTTGAGCTGATAGCTGATAGCTGATAGCTGATAGCTGATAGCTGATAGCTGATAGCTGATATCTATTCATCATGTTTTTAGCTACAATACGCGCCGAACAATTTATAGGTAATTAATCACTGTGACTCACTCATCTCATAATTCAGTACTGGTATTACGCGCTCAGCAAATTAGTGAATCTCGTCGCGAATTTAATGCCCGTGGCGCTAAGTTAGCACGTTGTGAGCAATGCTTAATTGCAAAGCATTACTGTATTTGTGAAGGTGTAGAGAAAGCGCAATGCAATGCTGCAGTGTGTTTATTGATGTACCATAACGAAAGTTTTAAACCTTCGAATACTGGGCGTTTAATTGCCGAAATTATACCTGATAACCATGCTTTTAAATGGGATAGAACTAACCCCGATGATGCGCTAATAGCGCTCATTAATGATGAGCAATATCAGCCAATGGTTATTTTTCCTGCTGAAGATGTAGAAGCGGGGCGGGCAATTACACAAGTAAATATTGAGCCTGGTAAAAGGCCGCTGTTTATCTTTTTGGATGGCACATGGCGTGAAGCGAAAAAAATGATTCGCAAAAGCCCATATCTAGATAACTTGCCCGTATTGTCTATTACAGCTGATAAGTTATCAGACTACCGTTTACGTGTTGCGCCGCATGCGCATCAGTTAGGTACAGCTGAGGTAGGTATTTTAGTGCTAGCACTCGCTGGTGAAATAGAGGCCGCTGAAAAGCTTGAAGATCACTTTATAAAGTTTCGAGATGCGTATCTTATGGGAAAACGAAATAAAGGCAGACCGGAGTCTATTTAATACCGATTGCATTGGCTATGAGTATTAAATTTTAGGCAAAGAAAAGCGCGCTCTATTTCTAGGCGCGCTTGCGGAATCTTCTAATTTTTTGCATCCTGCAATTGAACTTAATCAACTCCAATTTTTACTGTTCCATGTTTATTGCTATATTACTTTTTAGTTCTATGCAATGTAAGCCAATCCGGGCTTGTATCCTTTATTCCTAAACGTCCTGTTGTGGTAAAATCTATTACCAAATCCTTCATTTGCACTTCCTAGTGCTTCCATGTTGTTATCAATCCATTGTGTTGCCTGTTAATGAGGCCTGTCCTTTTTATTCCTTCAACATCCTGTTAAGCAACGTTCCAATGTTACACTCCTTTATGCATCTTCCTGATGCTGTCCTTTTATTAACAATCCATTGCGATGCTCATCCTGAGCCTGTCCTAACTCCGTGTTGTCATTTATAACCAGTCACTGGTTTATCGAGTAATTAATCCTTGTCCTTTTACTCGTTAAGCGTCATTGCTTAATTGATGGGTTAAGTATAGGTGAATGGCTTAACTAAAGTAGGACAAAAACACGATACAGTTTATGTATTATTATTGTTAAATGCTATAAAGGTTAACTTTATCAATGGTTTAAATTGTTTTTGGTAGGTTTTTAATCGGCGTTTTACTTATAAGCTGGCACACCCGTGAGATATCTCTTACAAGGTATTTCTGTTTTGGACGTTTTTTTAGTATTTATGGCTATTTAGGGTGTGCACTTTTTAACTGTTCACGGTAGAATTATTGATAATAATTACTATTTAGGTGGAATAATGAAGAAAACACTCGCTATCGCTTTAGGGTTTATCGCATCGGCGCCAGCCTTTGCAAATGATGTTGTTAATATTTACTCTTTTCGCCAACCTTTTTTAATACAACCTATTTTAGACGATTTTACAAAGCAAACCGGTATTAAAACAAATGTTGTGTTTGCTAAAAAAGGATTAATTGAGCGTGTAAAACGTGAAGGTAAACATAGTAAAGCCGATTTAGTTTTAACGTCTAATTTTAGTGCACTTATTCAATTGGAAGATTTAAATTTAACTCAAACAATTAATAGCACTCACGTTGATAGTAACGTACCTTCTGCCTTTCGTGATGGTGATGGACAATGGGTCGCGTTAACAAAACGCGTGCGAAATGTATATTCATCAAAAGATCGTTTGGGCGCATTACCAAAACTAACTTACGAAGAACTGGCTGATCCAAAATATAAAGGGCAAATTTGCACTCGTTCAGGTAAACATCCGTATAACTTAGGGTTGGTTGCTTCAATGATTGCGCATCACGGTGAAGCGCAAACTAAAACATGGCTTGAAGGCGTTAAGGCTAATTTAGCACGTAAACCACAAGGCAATGACCGTGCTCAAGTTAAAGCCGTTAAAGAGGGGCTATGTAATCTTGCGTTAGGCAATAGTTACTATTTAGGTAAAATGTTGCAAGACGAAGAACAAAAAACATGGGCAGAGGCAGTGCACATTAATTTCCCTAATCAAATTGATCGTGGTTCACATATCAATGTATCGGGGGCTGTTATTACTAAATATGCTAAAAACCCTGAAAATGCCTTGAAACTCATAGAGTATATGACCGACAATAAAGCGCAAAATATGTATGCATCGCTTAATATGGAATACCCAGTTAAGCCTGGTGTTCAATTATCCAGTTTGGTTGCATCTTGGGGCAGCTTTAAAGAAGATAGCTTGCCACTTGATGAGATCAGTAAATATCGTCCGTTAGCGCTTAAGTTAATTGATGAGGTGAAGTTCGATCTTTAATGACTTATAAATTTAAGCTGTCTAAATGGCAGCTATTCGCGTGGTCGACAGGCTTGGTTTTGTCGGCCCCGTTGTTCTTCCTCTTATTTGAATCGCTACAAGGCAACTCCGAGGTTTTTACTCACCTTTGGGATACGGTGCTTTGGGATTACATTGCTAATACTGTACTACTTATTTTAGGGGTGTGTGTACTCAGTAGTGTTATCGCTTTGCCACTTGGTTGGCTAACCGCTTACTGTAACTTCCCAGGTAAAAAACACTTTGAATGGGCGCTCATGCTGCCTCTTGCCATGCCTACTTACATTATTGCCTACGTGTATACCGATTTACTAGATTATGCTGGGCCCGTGCAAATTACTCTAAGGGAGTGGTTTGGCTGGCAGTCACCCAGTGATTACTGGTTTTTTGATATTCGCACTTTGCCTGGTGCAATAGTCATGATTGCTTTGGTACTTTACCCCTATTTATTTTTAATTTTTAAAACAGCTTTGAGAGAGCAGTCTTTTAAATTGGTACAGGCAAGCCAATTAATGGGACTTTCTCCTACCAAAAGTTTTTTTAAAGTGAGCCTTGTATTGTCTCGAGGCTCTATTGTTGCGGCCCTTGCGCTGATCAGTATGGAAACAATGGCTGACTTTGCAACCGTTAGTTATTTCGCTGTTAGCACGCTAACAACGGCGGTTTACGACACATGGTTTGGGTATTACTCATTGACTGCCGCTGCAAAAATATCAGGTGTTATGTTGTTATTGCTATTTTTAGCGCTTATGGCAGAGCGCTTTAGTCGTCGTAATCAAGCCGTGTTTGAGCGTCAATCGGGTGTAAATAGCGAGGCACTTTATATTTTAAAGGGTAAGTCGGCTTGGTTAGCGACTGCATTTTGTAGTGTGGTTTTACTTGTGTCTTTTGTGATCCCCATTGCGGTACTACTTAATTACGCGATTACCTATTTTGAAAAAGCGTGGAATGCTGAGTTTTTCAATTATGCATGGCAAAGCCTAAAAGTGGCAGGTGTTGTAAGTCTAATAACAATTGCATTGGGTGTATTTGTTGTTTTTTATCAACGCATAGCATCACACTCGTACCCACTTATTCCTGGGCGACTAGCGAGTACAGGTTATGCGCTACCTGGTACTGTGCTTGCCATTGCTGTGTTATTACCTCTTACCGTGTTAGAAAATGGCATTAATGCAGCATTAGAGTCATACAATTTAGACATAGGTCTACTGCTAACAGGCAGTGTGCTTACTATAGTGATTGCTTATGTCGTTCGGTTTTATGCGATTGCTCACGGTGCAATAGAATCGAGTTTTGTGCGTATTAGTCCATCGCTTGATATGGCAAGCCAGTCTATGGGTAAAAGCCAAGGCCAAACCTTGCGCTTAGTCCATCTACCTTTATTAAGACGAGGCTTACTGACCGCTGCGTTATTAGTGTTTATTGAATGCATGAAAGAGCTGCCCGCAGCTTTACTCCTAAGGCCATTTAATTTTGAAAGCCTAGCAACACATGTTTTCCAGTATGTAAGTGATGAGCAGTTAGAGCTGGCTTCTATATCTGCTTTGTTTATTGTTATTGTTGGATTTATCCCTTTGTATTTTATTAATCGTTCTATGGAGCAACACAGTTAAATGAGTAGTTTAATTTTGCAAGGTGTAAGCTATCACTATAACGGTACAAAGGTGATCGAAGACTTAGATTTAACGGTGGGTAAAGATGAGATTGTGTGTTTACTTGGTGCAAGTGGCTGCGGCAAAACCACCACACTAAAAGCCATTGCAGGTTTAGTTGAGGCTAAGCAAGGAAGTGTATTTATTGATGGTAAACTTGTCAGTGATGAATCAACATTTATTGCACCAGAGCACCGAAATATAGGTATGATGTTTCAAGATTACGCGTTGTTTCCTCATTTAAGCGTAGCAAATAACATTGCGTTTGGGTTGGGTAAAATGAGCCAATCCGAAAAACAACAACGTGTAGATGAAATGCTTCAGTTAGTGCATTTGTCAGGCTGTGCCGATAGGTTTCCTCACCAGCTTTCTGGTGGGCAGCAGCAACGTGTTGCAATTGCCCGTGCATTGGCTTATAAACCAAGTTTACTACTTCTTGACGAGCCCTTTTCTAATATAGATACTCAAGTTAGGTTTGAGTTAATTGCTGATATTCGCCGCATTATTAAGGCGCAACAAGTATCAGCGGTATTTGTTACCCATTCCAAAGAAGAGGCGTTTGCTTTTTCAGACACGCTTGCCATTATGCATCGTGGAAAAGTTGCCCAACAAGGCACGCCAGAGCAGCTTTTTGCTGCGCCTAGGTCAAAGGTGGTTGCAGAGTTTCTTGGTCAAGGCATATACTTACCCGCACAAGCATTAACGGCAACTGAATATAAAACACCTTTTGGTACTGTTGAGTCTGATACGCAAGCAAGCCACAATTCATGTAGTGGTGAGTTATATGTGCGACCTCATCAAATTGAACTGGTGAAAGAGTGTCAAAGTGACAAACTCAGTAAACGGGCTACAATATTAAGTCGTCGCTTTATTGGTTCTGCTCATATTTATAAAGTTGTCATAGCCGAGCAAACGCTTGAAGTTGCAGCGCAATATGGCCAATCATTTGAAATCAATGAGCAGGTTATAATAAAAATAAAACCCCACACAGTGAACTTTTTTGAATCGTAATCAAATGTTATTTACTGTGTTTATATCTGTAAAACTGAGGAATAACAATGGCGCAAGCGCAATCTGGGATTTGTGCTGAAGCAAACCTACATGGTTTGCATTTATTTTTTAATGTGTTTGATGGTCAAGACGAATCATTGCGCGCTAAACTAAAGCAAGTAAGCGCTATTGAAGAAGAGTTTAACGATCAGTTTTCAGAGTCAATGTTGTCATGTGTTGTTGCCATTGGTGCCCAATATTGGCCTCATATCCTTCCTGAATATATTCCTAGTGAGCTGCAAAGCTTTCCCAATATAAATCATTCAGATCACCAAATGAGTGTCCAACCGTGTGACTTGTTTGTGCAGGTGCGTTCCGATAGAGAAGATGTAAATCACTTATTTGCACTGCAAGTTTTAAAGCTTTTTGCACCTGATGTAGAGCTGGTGGAGCAAATTCGTAACTTTCGCTTTTTAGATGGCCGAGACTTTAACGGCTTTATTTATGGTGGCGATATGCCACATGGTAGAAAAAAACGAGCAACCGCGTTAATTAATAAACCAGGGTGTTTTGAAGATCAGGGAAGTTATATTCATGTTCAACGCTACAAACACGACTTAACTGTTTGGCAGCATTTATCGCTCAGTGAACAAGAACAAATAATGGGCCGTACACGCCTAGATAACACGTTAATAACCCCTGCGTTAAATACGAGCCATGCCACGCGCAGTGAATTAAAAGATGAAGAAGGGCAACCCCTTTTGTTGAATCAAAGTATGCCTTATGGTGATGTTTATGAACAAGGGATGTTATGCATAAGCTGCGCAAGCACTGGGACTGCATTTGAGGCTGTATTGAATAGCCGTTTAGGTGAGGGGGAGTGTTACGACCACTGGCTTGATTTTACTCAAGCCGATATGGGGTCAGCTTTTTTTGCCCCCTCAGTTGGGTTTTTAAAGCAAATTTAAACCGTATCAAACAAAATACGTACACGTTCAAGTGTTACGTCTATTTCAGAAATTTTTGCTGGAGCAATAAATATAGTATCGTCTCCGGCAATAGTACCGAGTACACCATCGGCCTTTCCTAACGAGTCAAGTAAGCGGGCAATAAGCTGCGCAGCACCTGGGCTTGTGCGAATAATGATCATCATTTCATTATGCATAATATCAATTACTAACTGGCGTAATGGGCTTTTAGCTGTAGGCACTCCCATTTCAGCGGGGAGGCAGTAAACCATTTCTTGCTTAGCATTACGGGTACGCACAGCGCCAAACTTACTTAACATGCGTGACACTTTACTCTGGCTTATATTATCAAAGCCTTGCTCTTTGAGAGCATCAACTATTTCGCCCTGAGAGCCAAAGTTTTCTTCTTTTAAAAGAGACTTAAACGCTTTTACCAATGCTTCTTGTTTATCTTGAGGTTGCATAGTCTTTATTCATTATTGTTATTTATGCTGTAAATACTACACAAAAATGAATAATTATGCAGCAGTTGTTTAGTCAACTTGACAGTTTGATGCGATAAACCACCAAAGTTTACAACTATGGTCGAAAATATCGCAAAATAGGCCCGATAAATTTGTTTTTAGGCGCTAATTTCATTATCTTAAGGGCCACAAGTATTTCCTACCTCAAATGACGGAGAATTCCAATGAAAGTTGCTGTATTAGGTGCTGCAGGCGGTATCGGTCAAGCATTGTCTTTACTATTAAAAACAGGCTTACCGGCTGGTTCTGAATTATCACTTTACGATGTTGCACCAGTTGTACCAGGTGTTGCTGTTGACCTATCACACATCCCAACTGATGTTAAAGTAGCAGGTTTTGGCGCAGACGATTTAAACAAAGCGCTTGAAGGTGCTGACATTGTTTTAATCCCAGCGGGTATGCCACGTAAACCAGGTATGGATCGTGCAGATTTATTTAATGTAAATGCCGGTATCATCAAAACACTAGCTGAAGGCATTGTTGCTAGCTGTCCTAAAGCACTTGTGGGTATTATTACTAACCCAGTAAACGGCACCGTACCTATTGTTGCTGAAGTGTTTAAAAAAGCAGGCACATACGATGCAAGCCGTGTATTTGGTATTACTACGCTTGACGTCATTCGTTCAGAAGCATTTGTTGCTGAACTTAAAGGTGTAGACGTCGCTACAGTTAAAGTACCTGTAATTGGTGGCCACTCTGGCACAACTATCCTTCCTCTTCTTTCTCAAGTTGAAGGTGTTACTTTCACTGAAGACGAAGTTGCTGCGCTTACTCCACGTATTCAAAATGCAGGTACTGAAGTAGTAAATGCTAAAGCCGGTGGTGGTTCAGCTACATTATCAATGGGTGCTGCTGCAGCACGTTTTTGTATGTCTTTAGTTAAAGGCCTACAAGGTGAAGAAGTTGTAGACTATGCATATGTTGCTGTTGAAGATGGTGATGCAGAGTATTTTGCACACCCAGTACGCTTAGGTAAAAACGGCGTTGAAGAAATTCTTTCTTACGGCGAACTTAGCGCTTTTGAAGAAAAAGCGAAAAACGACATGCTTGAGACTCTGAAAAAAGACATCAAAGAAGGTGTTGATTTCATGGCGTAATAGCCAAATTGAGCATTAAAAAAGCCTGCATTTGCAGGCTTTTTTGTTGATCTAAATTTATTTACATCGAGCCACTAAATATTAATGGTCACGGTCCACTGCTATGCGGGCTAAGCTGACTAATGCGTGTTTGTAATCAGATTCAGGTAAAAAGTTTAGGCAAGCAATTGCTTTATCAGCTTCTAATTCGGCTTTTTTCATTGTGAACTCTAAAGCATTGGTATGCTTTAACGCATCTAATATAGCCTCTAAATTGTCCATTCCGTTACTGTGCTCAATGGCGTCTCGGATAAGCTGTTTTTGCTCACTGTTACCATGTTGCATCGCATATATGAGCGGTAGGGTAGGTTTTCCCTCGGCTAAATCATCACCAATATTTTTACCTAGCTGGTCTGCATCGGCATTATAATCCAGCACATCGTCAACAAGTTGAAATGCCGTGCCTAGGTGCATGCCATACAAGTTTAACGCATTGAGAGTGGCTTCATCATTGTCGGTAATAATGGCTGCAAGCCCAGTTGCAGCTTCAAACAACTTAGCTGTTTTAGAGTAAATAACTTGCATATAGCTGGCTTCGGTTGTGTCTGGATCGTTGCAATTCATAAGTTGCAGCACTTCACCTTCAGCAATAATATTGGTTGCATCAGCAAGTATTTGCATAATTTGCATTTTGCCCAAACCGACCATCAACTGAAATGAGCGCGTGTAGATAAAGTCGCCAACTAATACGCTTGCAGCATTACCAAATTCAGCGTTAGCTGTAGGCGTGCCTCGGCGCAAATTTGACTCGTCAACAACGTCGTCGTGTAATAAGGTCGCGGTGTGAATAAACTCAACAATGGTCGCAAGCGTAATGTGGTCTTTACCTGTATATCCTAGCGCTTTGGCTGCTAGAATAGCTAACATAGGGCGAACGCGTTTGCCGCCGCTGTTAACTATGTATAAACCAAGTTGGTTTACTAACGCCACATCTGAGCGCATTTGCGCATGTATAAGTTGATTGACGTCATTCATATCGCTTTCTATTAACGCCTGGATAGCTTTTATATCCATTGATCTCCGAGCCAATTTTTATGTGTGAACGGCGCAGATTGTACAACAAAAAACGCACTAGCTCGATATTTTGTGACGATTGATTTAAAAAACCCACTTAAAGTGCTTAATAAGTGCTTAATTTAATAACAAGTCTGTTTAATTATTGGGCAGTAAAAGTGATTTTTGAGTTTGTAGAATGAACTGCACAGGTTGCATTTTGCTCAGTAGGATTATTTTTACAAAGAGTTAAAAAGCGCTTGGCAAAAGGCTTAATTAATATAAAATAGAGAAAATATTGAATTGCTCTCAAAGCAGCTACTTTTTATTCATTTTAATTACAAAATAGGCTTGCTAGTTATTTCGCGTTAGCGTAAACTTCGCGCCCTATCGAAGAATATTTTAGTTGCACCGATTTGAGGGTGCACAGACGGAGTTAATTATGTACGCGGTTTTCCAAAGTGGTGGTAAACAGCATCGTGTGACTGAAGGTCAAACGATTCGTCTTGAAAAATTAGACGTTGAAACTGGTGCGGCAGTTGAATTTGATTCAGTGCTTTTAGTTGCTGATGGTGAGAAGATCGAGATCGGTGTACCGTTCGTAAACGGTGGTAAGATAACAGCTGAGGTTGTTTCACATGGTCGCGGTGAGAAGATTAAGGTTGTTAAATTTAGACGCCGTAAGCATTCTCGTAAGCAAATGGGCCACCGTCAATGGTTCACAGAAGTTAAAATCACTGGCATTAGCGCTTAATTAGAGGTACTTAGAAATGGCACATAAAAAAGCAGCTGGTAGTACTCGTAACGGTCGCGATTCAGAAAGCAAACGCCTAGGTGTTAAGCGTTTTGGTGGCGAATCAGTTCTAGCGGGTAGCATCATTGTTCGTCAGCGTGGAACACGTTTCCACCCTGGTACAAACGTAGGTATCGGTAAAGACCACACTATCTTCGCAAAAGCAGATGGTAAAGTTCAGTTTGAACAAAAAGGTCCTTTAAACCGTAAATACGTAACTATCGTAACTGAGTAATCAGTAAGGTAGTTAAAAAACCCCGCCTTTGCGGGGTTTTTTGTTTTGAGAAAAAAATATATACCAAAGCCAAGCCTGCAATCGGCTTGGCTTCGGTATATAATGTATAAATTAGCAAGCCAATCCCTAAAGTGAGTAATCATGAAGTTTGTAGATGAAGTAGAAATTCGCGCAGAGGCCGGAGACGGCGGAAGCGGTATCGTGTCTTTCCGACGTGAAAAATATGTCCCAGATGGTGGGCCTGACGGCGGTGACGGTGGAGACGGTGGTAGTGTTTATCTACAGGCTGATGAAAACTTAAATACCCTGATTGATTATCAGTTTGAGCGCTTTCACAGAGCTGAGCGCGGTACAAACGGGCGTAGCCGAAACTGTACAGGTAAAAAAGCAGATGATTTATTTGTAATGGTGCCAGTGGGTACGCGTATTACCGATGTTGATACGCAAGAAGGGCTTGGGGATTTGACTCAACATGGTCAACGAATTTTGGTTGCAAAAGGTGGTTTCCACGGCTTGGGGAATGCACGTTTTAAATCAAGTACTAACCGAGCGCCTCGTCAAAAAACATTAGGTACCCCCGGTGAAGTACGTAACTTAAAACTAGAGCTACTACTATTAGCCGATGTGGGCTTATTAGGTTTACCAAATGCAGGTAAATCAACGTTTATCCGTAGTGTGTCAGCAGCAAGGCCAAAAGTAGCCGATTACCCATTTACAACACTTATTCCTAATTTAGGTGTGGTGCGCCCTGAAGCTAACAAGTCATTTGTAATAGCTGATATACCAGGGTTAATTGAAGGTGCATCTGATGGTGCTGGTTTAGGTATTCGTTTCTTAAAGCATTTAGAGCGCTGTCGTGTGTTATTGCACATCATTGACGTAATGCCTGTGGATGGATCAAATCCAGTCGATAATGCGTTTGCAATTATAAACGAACTGCATCAATACAGTCCTAAGCTTGCAGAAAAGCCGCGTTGGTTAGTATTTAATAAAATAGACTTATTGCCTGAAGATGAAGCACAAGCATTATGCGATGCGATTGCACAAGAGCTAGGTGAGTCTGAAAATATCTATAAAATTTCAGCTATTAACAAGCTGCATACTCAACCGCTTATACACGACATTATGACATTGCTTGACAGCATGCCTAAAGAGAAGTTTGAGCAAGTTGAAGATGAAGAAATAGAATTTAAGTGGGATACCTACCATCAAAAAGCCACCAAAGGCGACGATGATGATTGGGATGACTGGGATGAAGATGATTACGATGTAGAAGTAGTCTACGAACGTTAATTTTAATTAAATATAAAAAGGAGCAGTGGCTCCTTTTTTGTTTTTTAATAGTAAAGTATTAGGTATTTAATGTGATTATTTCAATGATTGCCGCCATGGCAAATAACCGTGTTATTGGTCTTGATAATAAAATGCCGTGGCATTTACCTGCAGATCTCCAACATTTTAAAGCCGTTACTACAGGCAAGCCTGTGATCATGGGTCGTAAAACTTTTGAGTCTATTGGCCGTCCTTTACCTGGTAGACGCAATATTATTATTACGCGCAACACTGAATATAAGGCCGAAGGTATTGAAACGGTAACAAGCCCAGAGGCCGCGCTGAGCTTGGTTTGTGATGTTGAAGAAGTGATGGTTATTGGTGGTGGAAATGTTTATCAGCAGTTTTTAACACAAGCTGAGCGCTTATATTTAACCTTTATTGATCTCGATGTTGAAGGCGATACACAGTTCCCCGATTACCAAGCTATTGCAAATTGGGAAGTGAAAGAAGAGCAAGTTAAACTGCCAGACGAAAAAAATAAACATAGTTATAAATTCGTAACTTTGTATAAATACTGCTAACATTATTGCGTAAGGTTAACTAGGTTGGTACAATATTAACCAGTTAACGTAGGAATAAAGTACCAAACAAGGGTCAACAATGTTTAAATTATCAAAGTTAGTTGTTATTTCTGCTATTGCTGCAGGTTCACTTTCGTACACAGCTCCTGTAAAGGCAAATGATCAACTAGCGCTATCTATTTGCGAGTATATCGCAGCAGATGATAAAAACCGTTTACGTAGCAAGTTAAAAAGCTCTCGTGTAAAAATTCGTAACATATATGATTCTATTCAATGTAACGGTAATAACTTATTGCGTCATGCCGTTGCCAGCAATGCTGTAGATGCAGGTGAGTATATTGTTAAAAACTTATCTAAAAGTTCATTGTCAGACGGTGCCGACATAGCCTGGGCTGAAGGCAATCACGCAGGTTCTGCGCTTATTCCTGTAATTAAAGACCGTGCTGGTTTGTAATTATTAGTAATTTAAAAAAAGCCGCGATTATCGCGGCTTTTTTGTTGCTGGAAAAATAATTGACTATTTAGAGGCCGATATTACTGAGTAATATCGGCCTCTATCTGTCTGAGTACTCTGATCAGCTTTTATCATGTTTATTTATGAATGTCTCAGTTCACTCACTTATAAATGCTTCACCTTCAATCATCCATTTAGCTGCAGGCTGACCTTTTAGGTAATGATCGAAGTACTGCATCATACGGACTGAAAAATCGACCTGATTAGGAAACTTTTTCAAGTGATGTGGTTCGCCTTCGTACTGTAAAAAGGTCGCATCTTTGCCTGCACGACGAAGTGCTAAATAATACTGTACGCCTTCGTGCCAAGGCACCGCATCATCTTTGTCACCAAACATAATTAAGATTGGCGTATTTACTTTGTCGGCAAAAAATACAGGCGAGTTTTCAATATACAACTCTGGCGCCTCAAATAAGTTTTTACCTATGCGGCTTTGCCCTGTTTCGTACTGAAACTGGCGAGCAAGGCCTGACTTTAAGCGTATGCCACTGTATGCGCTGGTCATATTAGATACCGGTGCGCCCGATACCACCGCTTTAAACATATCTGTTTGGGTGATCATAAATGCACTTTGGTACCCAGCCCATGAGTGGCCTTGCAAGCCAATTTTGTTTGGATCAGCAATACCAAGATCTATTAACTTTTGGGTAGCGTTGATCATAGTTTGCGTTGACGATTTGCCCGGGTGACCAATTTCAAAACGAATATCAGGTAAAAAGATAGCGTAGCCATTTGATGTAAACATTGGGAAATTAGGGCGATGATTTAACTCCATTTTAGGAAAATCAAACATACGCTGGCTCATGTAACGATAAAAATAAACGACAACAGGCACTTTATCGCCTTTTTTGTAACCGTCAGGTTTTATTAAAACACCTTGTAAGTCTTCACCATCAAAGCCTTTGTAGTTAATCAGTTCAGGTTTTTCACCCCAAGCAAAATTTGCGGTTTGAGGGTTCAAATCAGTTACTTTTTGTGTGGTTAAAAAGCTTAAGTCGGTTTGATAGAAATCTGGGAACTGATGATAACTCTGTTCTGTAAATAGGTATCTATCTGCTTTCTTGGCTTTTTTAACAATATCAAAACGTTTATCACCACTGAGTACTTTAGTGATGGTCGTGTTTTCTAAATCAAGCTTAGCCACTTCGCTTTGCTTTGTTTGAAGGTTAACAGCAGTAACTAGCAGTGTTTCATCTTGTTTAAAGCCTACCTGGCTGTTATCGAGCTTAATGACGCGATACTGTGTATTAGTCTGCTTTCCATTTGTTAAGCGTTTAGCTTGCTTGGTGTTTACATTAAACGCCCAAATATCATATTTGCTATAAGCAAGTACTTGGCTGCTATCGCTCATCCAGCCTGCAAAACCATAGCCTGGTTGATCTGATGGGTAATCGTGTTTGTCGTCGGCAAAGATTGCTTTTAGGGCTAGTGTAACCGGAGTAACCTTATTGTTAGCTAATTCTTTTAGTTGTATTTGGTTGTCGGCAAAGTAAGCCGCAAATAAGCCATTAGGAGAAAGAGAAGGCCTAAAAGGGCTGTTAGTCACAATAGGAGTTTGCTTGCCTGTATTGATGTTTACAGCGTAGTAATCCGCAAAAAATCCGCCATACATTATTTTTTCTAAATAGGGAGTGTTTGACGAGCCCAGCAAGGAAGTATCGCGCTCTGTATTAAGAGCAACACTCGGCATTGCAGGGGTACTCAGTTGAACTACTTCTTGTGAATTTACATGATATACGGCTTCGTAGTGACGGTGCTTATTAACCGCGTTCCATTGTTGTTTCTCGCGTGGTTTTATCTCTGGGTCTTTGTTATGCCAAATATCCAAGCCTTTTTGCTCGCGAATGGTCTCAATGTCATAGAGTGAGGTTTCATCTACGAATTCTTTTGCTTTTACTTTCGCTGCAAGTTTTGGTCGGTTTTCAAAGTATAAGCGTTTGCCGTTTTCTGACCAGCTTAGTTTTGCAGTTTTGCCTATAGTCCACTCTTTGTTTGAAGATTCAATAGTTAAAAGTGTTTCGTTTTTCCATAATTGTAGTGAGTGGTTTCGTCGGCGAGTATCTTCGTTTACATAATTACCCAATGTAAATGCCACGGTTGTTTCGATTGGGTGCCACGCTATTTTATTCGCAACAACACCGGGTTCATCAATTAGCACTTCACTTTTAAAAGATGTTAGTGAGATTAGCTTTATTTGGTTGTCGTTACCATCAGGGTAACTTTGGCTTAGCAAAAGCTGATCATTAGTAGCACTTATACTGTAACTAAAAACGTTATCAATAGTTTCACTTTGTTGGTTTTTTAAATTAATAATAACGAGCGGGTAAACCTTGTCTTTTTTGTCAGGTGAAATGGCGCTGCTGTCTTCCTCTTCACTCTCATCCTTGGTTTTTTTTTCTCCATTATCAGTTTTATCTGCTTTTATATCTGAGCGATAAGCAAGCCATACCCCATCGTTTGATAATGCGTAGTCTTTTACATTCTCAAAACTTTTTTGCTCACCTGTTTCAGTATTCACTAGCACTAAGTTATTTTTAAGCGTGTTTTTTTTCTTGGTGGTTTCTTTTTCGAGTAATGTGGGTACTTGCGTAAAAGCAACCCAGTTAGCCGCTTTGTTTATAAGCGGTTTTGTACCTCGTTCAACTTCACTTATTAAGCTGTTATTTGTTAAAGAGTATACTTGCCCTGTCGCATTGCCGCGATATGGCGTAGCACTCAAAGATAAAATACGGCCATCTTCAGACAGCTGTGTGCCTTTGGCTGATTTGAAGTTAAATACGTCTGTAAATTCTAATGCATCTTTTGCACTAGGCGTGGTGCTGACTAAGCTAGTAATAAATGCGCTACTGAGTAGGGTGAGCTTTGTTTTCATTATTGAGTCTCGTTTTTTAACATTATTTGATTGTAACGAGTTTGGCTAATATTTCGACCAGATAGGATAAAAAGGCAGGTAGCGACGATAAGTAACAGGTATAAACAATAAAACGACCATTTGGTCGTTTTATTTAGATTAAACTTGGCAATTTAAATGAGTTTAAAGCCAGATTTTTTGTAGCTCAGGCCATTGTTTTTCAAACTGAACACTGGGCTTCGTTTTAAAGTCACTGCGAACAAATTGATTCATTTTTCCTTCAACGTAAGCAAGTAAAAAGTTAGCTAGTGTAAGTTCATCACTTTGAAAGTTTTTACCTTCACGAAGTTTTCGTTCTCTGAGGACTTGCTTAAGTTGAGTTTCTAATTTTTCAAAAAAGCTTTGTACGCGTTCACGTAAGCGCTCTTGCTCACCTTGCAGTGCATCACCTGTTAGAATACGAGTAATACCTGGGTTTTTTTCGGCGAACGTTAAAAGCAAGAGTAGAATATTATAAATGCGGGTTTGGCTTTCTTTTTCGTTTTCTAAAATGAGGTTGATGCGCGATAAAAGAGTATCTTCAATAAACTCAATCAAGCCTTCAAACATGCGCGCTTTGCTAGGGAAGTGACGATAAAGTGCCGCTTCAGATACGCCTACCTCCGCAGCTAATTTTGCTGTGGTAATGCGCTGGCCCGGGCTTGTTTCTAACATTTGTGCGAGTGCTTGTAGTATTTGCTCTTTGCGATTACTTCTTTTTGTCGCAGGCATGAACATTCCTTTTTTATTAGTTATTTTTAGCTAGCGCTAATCATTTTTTGTTCAAATGAAAGACGTATGTTAATGTTTTATTCAGTTTGTTTCCAGCCTTTTTATAGATGTTTAGCCAGCTGTTCGATCACTTTTAGGGCAATTTCCGTTTTGCTATTTACAGCCAATTCTAACTGTTCATTTTGCCAATATAGGGTAAGCGCGTTTTGGTCAGAATTAAAGCCCAAGCCACTTAGCGATACGTCGTTTGCACAAATCATATCGAGGTTTTTATTGACTAGCTTACCTTTTGCATAGCTTTCTACGTTTTGCGTTTCGGCGGCAAATCCAACGGTGTATGGGCGGTTATGTTTAATATTAGCAACGGCGGCAATAACATCAGGGTTTTTTACCAAGGTGAGTGTTAGTTCGTCGCCTTGTTTTTTCATTTTTTGAGTCGCTACTTCTGCGGCTCTGTAATCTGCAACAGCTGCACAGCCTATAAACGCATCTGACTGTGGTGCATAGATTAGTGCTTCATTTAATAATTGCTCTGCACTTTCTATATTTATCAGGTTTACGCCAGTAGGGGCTTTAATAGTTACAGGGCCTGAAATTAAATTAACGTTAGCACCGAGTAGTAACGCCGCTTCTGCAAGTGCGTAACCCATTTTTCCAGAGCTATGGTTTGATATAAACCTAACAGGGTCAAGAGGCTCACGGGTTGGGCCTGCCGTTATAGTAATTGTTTTACCGGTTAAAATTTGAGGAGGTTGCTTTTCAACACACAGCGCTACTAACTCATGTGGTTCAAGCATACGTCCTGCACCTACATCTCCGCAGGCTTGCTCTCCTTTACCCGGGCCCCAAATAAGTACGTTACGTGCTTTTAAGGTGGTTAGGTTTGCTTGCGTTGCTGTATGTGCATACATTTGCTGGTTCATGGCTGGGGCTACGGCAACTTTTGCTGGGGTCGCAAGTAGTAGGGTAGTCAGTAAATCGTCTGCAATACCAGATGCCATTTTAGCAATAATATTACACGTTGCAGGAGCAACTAAAATAAGGTCAGCCCATTTGGCAAACTCAATGTGTCCCATTGCAGCTTCGGCCGCAGGGTCGAGCAATGAATCCGATACTATTTCGCCGCTTACGGCTTGCATTGTGAGTGGTGTAATAAAATGCTTAGCCGATTCGGTCATAACAACCTTTACTTCACAACCATGGTCTTTTAATCGTCTTACAAGCTCTGCGCATTTATAAGCTGCAATTCCACCGCTAATACCCAATACAATTTTTTTGTTTGTTAACGTCATCATGGTTGTCTATCAATCTTATTAAATATTGCGCCTAAAATAACAAATCTTTTACGGTTCAGCTAAGTTTTTAATTTAAAATTGCAGGCTAAATTTTAATTTTGCATTACATTTATAAGACAACTTGTTACTCAAGGATGAAAAATGCAATTGACCTCTCTGCCTAATTCTTTGCGCCCGCGTGAAAAGCTCATTGAAAAAGGCGCTAAAGCGCTAAGTGATGCAGAACTTCTCGCCATATTTTTACGTACTGGGCTCCCGGGAATGAATGTGATTGAGTTAGCTCAACACTTACTGAACGAAAATAAAACCTTACATAACTTGTTTAATGCCAGTATGGATGAGTTTTGTTCACAAAAAGGGTTGGGAACGGCAAAGTACGTTCAATTACAAGCGGTGCTTGAATTAAGCCAGCGTTATATGCAGGAGCGCTGCCAACGCGATGCCGTGTTTAACTCCCCCAACTCAGTATATGATTATTTGACGATTCAAATGCGTGGGCTACAGCAGGAAGTGTTTATGGTGCTTTATCTTGATAGCCAAAACCGCTTAGTAAAAGATGAAATTCTTTTTTACGGCACCATTAATGCTGCTAGTGTGTACCCTCGTGAGGTGGTTAAAGCTGCACTGAAAAATAATGCCGCGGCCGTTATTTTTGCCCATAATCACCCAAGTGGGATTGCAGAGCCTAGCCAAGCCGATAAACTTATTACTAATAAATTACAGCAAGCACTGCAATTAGTAGACATAAACGTACTTGACCATATCATTGTGGGAGGTGAAACATGCGTTTCGTTTGCCGAGCGAGGCCTTATTTAACTCTCTTTAATATAGAAATGTGCTAAAAATGAGCGGTTTAATGCATTTTAGCAAATTAGTTTAATTTAAATGCAGTTTTTACTTTCCCTAAGGGCATTCGATCTTTATAATTGGCCGCTATCAAATTTACATATGAGCTGGTTGGATAGATCAGTATTTGATCTTTGCCTGTAAAAGCTGTATAAAGAGCGCCCTTCGATTTATCTAGGGCAGAAATACACGGCCTTAGATTAAATTAAGCTCGAGCGAAGTTATTGGAGATATATAGACATGTCTAAAGTATGTCAAGTTACAGGTAAGCGTCCAGCGGTTGGTAATCACCGTTCACACGCGAGAAACGCGACTAGACGTCGTTTCCTACCTAACCTACAAACACACCGTTTTTGGGTTGAAAGTGAAAAACGTTTTGTAACATTACGCACTACTACTAAAGGTATGCGTATTATTGATAAAAAAGGCATCGACACGGTTCTTACTGAAATCCGTGCTCGCGGCGTTAAAGTTTAAGGATCTGAATCATGCGCGATAAAATCCGTTTAGTTTCAACTGCCGGTACTGGTTTTTTCTACACTACTGACAAAAACAAACGTAACATGCCTGAGAAGATGGAAATCAAAAAGTTTGATCCAAAGATTCGTAAACATGTTGTTTTTAAAGAAGCTAAAATTAAATAATTTTAGTTCTTTTAGAATATAAAAACCCAGCTTAGGCTGGGTTTTTTGTTTTCTGGTGGTGAGTTAGCAATATATTTGAACTAGTACTTATATCAAACCAGCCACAGTACCAATCAATTTAAAAAGCTAAACCTGACGCTAATACCAATCAGCAATAATACTTAATCATTTTGCGGGGCTAAACGTGTCGCTACCTGCGTTAACCCCCTTCATTTAGAATAACTAAATAGCAATTTTTTGCCTAGCTATCAACACGCTTTTCCATCCTCAAAATAGGCCACCTAATTAAGCGAGTAAGCATTAAACCCAAATAAGCTGAAACCTTCTTACTCATAAAAAAGGCCAAACAGTCAGTTTGGCCTTTGCTATCCTAAAGATTATGAATTTACTATTATGGTTGGTATTGTCCGCTAATAGTTAAACCAGAAAAGGTTCTGTAAGCATTTACACTTAAATGCCATGTACCGGCTTGCGGGTTATTGAAGGTACATGTTTCAGCATTACCGTTTTTATATGGACGACAATCGTAGCTAGACGATGTTGGTTGACTACCAAACTTCACAAATAAATCAGCATCCCCCGTGCCACCAGAGCTGGTTACAGTAAATGTAGACATGCCCGCAGGTACATCTAGCGTGTAGTGTTTCCACTGACCAGCACTTGCACTTACATCACTCACAGTACCGCCACCTGCTTCAGGTGTGCCTGAACCGCCACCAGAAGATGCACCTGTAATATTACCGACTAAACTAACACCTGAATAAGCAGAGTAACCACGAAGCATTACATGGTATGTGCCTGCTGTTGGATTATCGATAGAACACTCTTCGCTGTTGCCGCCTTTGTAAGGACGACAGTCGTAGCTTGATGTCGTTGGTTGGCTTGCAGCACGAACGTATAGATCGGCATCACCTGTGCCACCGCTCATTGTAAACGTAACATTCGTTGCTCCGCTTGGTACGGTCATTGTGTAAAAGTCTTGTGCGTTAGCACCACCGCTTAACCCTGTTTTAGCTTCGCCATCAACAAGTTCACTATCACCTGTTGTAGGTGGTGTTGTGCCGCCACTTGCTGCGGCAACAGCAGCTGCTGCATCAACAATACCTGTACCACAGTTGTTACATGTTGCAGGGAATGAGCGTGTAGACGATTTTAAAATACTCTCTATTTCATCAGGTGTAGCATTTGGCTTTGCTTGCTTGATAAGTGCAGCTACACCCGCTACGTGCGGAGCCGCCATAGATGTACCTTGAGAGAATGAGTAGCTATCAGTCGATGGAGAAGACGATCCTGAGTTATACGTAGACAGAACACCTTCAGAGTCGTTAGCGAAGCTTTGCGCGCCACCTGGTGCTGCAACATCAATATTGCTACCGTAGTTTGAGTAATAAGCACGGCCACCATTTCGGCCAACAGATGCCACATTAACTACACCACTACAGTTACCTGGGTTGTAGTTAGCTGAGTTATCGTTGTCGTTACCTGCTGCAATAACAACAACAGCGCCATTGCTGCGAGCTGTATTGATTGCATTTTGTGTTGTAGAACTACAAGAGCCGCTGCCACCTAAGCTCATGTTAATAACATCAGCTGGATTAGGGTTTCCAGGGATGCCCGATACGTTACCGCCAGATGCCCAAATAATGCCGTCAGCAATATCAGATGTTAAACCACCACATTTACCAAGTACACGCACTGGAACTACTTTCGCATCATAAGCAACACCGGCTACGCCTTCACCATTATTTGTAACGGCCGCAACAGTACCTGCAACGTGAGTACCATGCCAGCTAGAACCTTGCGCACCATTATTACCACATTCACCGGCTGCTACTGCATCGCCCGGATCACGTGCATCGCTATCACGTCCGCCGCCATCATTAGCAACTGACAGGTTAGAAATCATATCGTAGCCTGGCAAAATATTAGCGTTTAAATCGGCATGAGGGCGGTAACCTGTATCAAGAACAGCCACTACTACACCACTACCTGTTGCGGTGTTCCAAGCCGTTGGTAAGTTTAGACCGCCAGCTTGCTCATAGTAGTGCCACTGGTCGCCATAGCGCGGATCGTTAGGTGTCGCAAAAGGTTTTAACATTTGGTCAACTTCAATGTACTCAACGTTGCCTGAATCAACCATTTCTTGCATAAACTCTTGCGCTTCTGCTGCGCTAAGCTTTTTATCAGCTCGCATAACGTGGTGGTTATTGAGTGCCATTGCGCGAATGTATTTTGCTTTAACCTTTCCTTTTTTAGAAGCAAAGTTTTTAACAAAGTTTTTTGCACGCGCTTTCATGTTTACAGGGCTTTCATCTGCAGTTGAATAACTCAGTGCGTCAAAATTGTTATTTTTATATTTAATGATGAATTGCGTTTCAAAGCCACTTTGATTTTGAAGTTTAGCCGTTGTATCTGCCACTGAAGGGCCAATTGCTTGTGCTGGGTTAGCCATGCTTGATGCAGTAGCAAAAAGCGTACTAATGGTAAGTGCTAATGCACACTTATTAAATGTCTTACTTGTTGTCATAATTTTCCCTAGATTTTTTATTAGTTATATCGTGATGGATTGTCACAATGCAGGTACAAAGGTAAATTATGTGTTAACAAAATTAAAATACTAAATCATTATGTCCCTATTTCATTTAGTTATAACGAGGGTTTTAAAGGGGTTTGTCATTGTTTTGTATTTGTCATACAAAACAAAAATGAGATAAAAGCATTGCTTTTTGATTTGTATTTTTAATACTTCTAAAAAGTAAAAAGTATATTTATTGTGTTATTTGTAATAATTAATTCTGTACATTGCTGGCGATTAAATTTTGCTATAATCGAGCAAATTGTTAAGTGAGATGAATAAATGACCCAGGTAGATGTAATTGTAATTGGCGCGGGCGCGGCAGGATTAATGTGTGCGGCGCAAGCCGGATATCGAGGCCGACATGTTACAGTGCTAGACATGGGTAAAAAGCCGGGTCGTAAAATTTTAATCAGTGGTGGCGGGCGCTGTAATTTTACAAACGAAAACGCCGCACCAGAAAACTATTTATGCGGTAATCCACATTTTGTTAAATCATGTTTGAGCCGTTACACACAACATGACTTTATTGAGCTGGTGGACCGCCACGGTTTGGCATACCATCATAAAACGTTAGGCCAGCTGTTTTGCGATAATAGTGCTCAAGATATTGTTAATATACTTCTTACCGAATGCGAGTGGGCGGGTGTAAACATAGCCTTGCGTAGTGAAGTGATTAATGTTCAAAAAACAGAGTCGGGTTACAGCGTTACTACAGAGCAAGAGACTTTGCATTGTGAGTCGTTAGTGGTTGCATCGGGTGGGCTTACTATGCCCAAATTAGGTGCTACACCGATTGGTTATAAAATTGCTGAGCAATTTGGGCTTAACGTATTACCTACTATGGCGGCGCTTGTGCCATTTACCCTTCATCAGCACGACAAAGAGCGCTTTGAAGGGCTATCGGGTATGAGTATTCCGTGCGAAGTCACAAGCGAAGACGGCACCACATTTAAAGAAAATATATTATTTACGCACCGTGGCTTATCTGGTCCTGCAATATTACAAATAAGCTCTTTTTGGCGTGCAGGGCAAGCTGTTACCATTAACCTACTTCCAGAGATAGATTTAAAACAGCAGCTTGCAGATTGGCGAGAAACGCAATCGCAAAAATCATTAAAAAATAGCCTAGCAACAATACTACCTAAACGTTTTATTGAAATATTACATGAAAGCGCTGCAATACCTGATTGTAATATTAATCAGCTTACTCATAGTCAAATTGACGAGCTTGCTAATTATATCGACGCGTGGCAAATAAAACCTAATGGAACTGAAGGGTATAGGACACCGGAATTCCATAGTTACTATTCGTCAAAAAACTCACAAAATATCCATTAAACTACTAATAAATAAAACCTTCTTTATCCTGCCATTACTAAATTTTGACGATTTTTTTTGACGATTTTATCGGAGTAACATCGTTTTCTATTGCAATTAAAACTTGACTATGTATGATATGATTTAGCTTCGTATATTGACTGGTTATTATTTGTTGTGTATTTTGAGTTTTCAAGAGGTGCTCATGATACGACTAGATTTAGAAAAAAATGTTTTTTGGTATACGAATCAAAGCGGCAAACCTAGTCATGTTGGTTTGCGCAATATTACTAGGCTCGAACGGGGAAAAGAGATTGTACATAATTTGCGCTTGTACTGTTTAAATGACAACCCAAGAACTCTACCTACAAAAGTAAGAAAAATTACACGTATATTTGAGGTTGGCTTTGAGGTTGGATTGATCCCTCCAAGCTATTCAGAGCCAAATAAATGGCAGGAATACATTAATGAGCTTTTCTTTTATTTTTTGAAAGATGAATCATCTAAAGCCAAGATACATACTCGACTGGTCAACTGGAATAAAACTTTTGTTCTTTTCCTAAACTATCTTCAAATTAAAGGTTTGATTCCCGAAAGTGTGCTTATTAATAAAGTTCCGGCAAATTTACTTTGTGAAAAAGATGAAGATGAAAAAGTTTTAGGCGACAACTCTAAACAATTAGTAGAAAACAATTCAAGCATTGAAGTTTCATCTAATAACCTCAAGAAATTGATTTCTACAGTCGATCCATCCCAGACAACTCAAGAGTACCTGGATGACTTTATATTTGACTTGGATACTAAGCTCAACTCTTTAGAGGGAGCATTAGAACGCTATTGGAAAACAATCAAAGCATACTTCGATTTTGGCAACGACTTGCTAGAAAAAGCTGATAAGAAACAGCTTAATGAAAAAATGGCTCGCAAAGACAAAAATAAATATTATTTTGTCGAGAAAGAAGTAGGAAGCCCACCACGAAGAACACATATTTGCACTATAAAAAGTAATGAGACCCTCTCAAATTTACTCTATTTATGCAGAGAAATAGACCATAGTTATCATAGCCCTACTCTTAAAGATAAACCTCATCTCCCAAGAGATACAATTAGTTGTCAAATAGAAAAATTTGGCTTTAACCCCTTCGATAATACGAGTGAACGAAAGTTAAATTTTATTCCCGAAATAGGACTTATTCCTTATGCTGACAGGATTAATTGGTGCCTGGGTAATCTAAAAACTAGAGATATTGCTTTTCTAATTGCTCTGATATTAATTAAATGCCCCAAATTTAATTTTGAGCCTCTACTATTTTCTAAATTCGTTGATAAATCAGGAGCACTTGTTCTTGCCGAAGAAAACGATGATCAGGATACTTCGTTCAAGGTTGATAAAAAAAGAGGCAAAAAAATTCAAACAGAAATATTGGATCCTATAAGTAAAGAGATATTTGAGTTTTTAACGCGCATACAATCAAAAAATGAATCATTTAGGCAGGATGGAATAGAAAGTGATTTTGTCTTTCTTTGTTTAGATCAGAGCAATAGCCAGTTTACAGTTCCATCATCAAGTCGAATTATCAACTGGATATTAGGATACAAAGATAATTCAAAATCTGCTGCTCAAAAAGACTTAAGTGATTTCTTTCCATCTCTTAATTCATGCGGTTTAGGTAAGGGAACTGTTTCTTTTAAAGCAATTCGCGCGACAATTGCAGTGTTGGAATGGCATAAAACAGGTAGTGTAAAAAAAGCATGTAAGAAAATTGGTAACTCAGAAAAAGTGTTGATAGAACACTATATACCTCCAGCTTTAATAGATATTGTTCGTGAGAAAACTGTTCGACTTTTTCAAAATGCAATAGTCATATCTTCTACTATTGAAGAGCCTGAACTAATGGTTAGAGCTACTGGCATAAACACGGAGAAGCAGTTAGAAAAATTTATAGATGAATTGTTTAAACAGACAGGTATGGAAGTCCCTTCTCTATTAGCACCTCTTGTTAAGAATAAATCTAAAAAACAATTAGTAGGTAAATTGTTTGGGTTGGTGGGGTGGAAACCCCTGTCACGTCTTTACGCCTTTCACGAAAGTGTTCTATTAAGTGGTTTAAGCTCTAAGGAGATCAAAAAGATTAAATTTAATAATGGTCTCACCGCATACTCATTGTACCGCTTCGCTAAAATAATGGATTTATCATTATCTACACACCGTATTCCAGAGTATCAAAAAACACATCAGAAAGCCAAGGCAGAGTCTAAAGATTTGATTAAACAATGTATTAGACATTTCGAAGTCGGGTGCGTAATATGACAGTTAATCTAAAGTTGATAGAGCAATTATCATCAAAATATCGAGCGATTAATAGTCCAGATAATATGCTGAAAGTTAAAAACTTGCTCTCTGATACTCTTGACGATGAGTGGGTTTTGTCCAGCAAGAAAGCGATAAAACAAGACTGTGGTAGTTACAAATATGCTTTCAGAATGAAATGGGATCGATATTTACCAAATCACACATACTTGAACTCACCTGAGAACCGAAATTTCAAAGAGTTTATTCAACAAGTCTTCTCACAGTTTCTATGTAGAACAGATATTACAGAAAGCCAAAATATTTTTAATTTATCACCCTGCATAATGATCTTTATTGGATGGCTTTATTTGAATGAAAAAGAACTGAAGCCTAATAAGGACTATCTAAAAAACATCAGTAACTTTTATTTAACTAAGTTTTTCTATGCCTTTGCTAGGCACGGTCATTTAGGGGTTTTAAATATTCCTCAGCGTATTATGAATCAGCTTCAAAATGAGCTAGAAATAAAAATATATAAAACTGACAACCTGTATTTCTTAGGTGAAAAGCAAATTGTAGAAATAGTCAATTACCTTCATAAGCTTGATTTATATACAACAAATGCTTTTGGATGCGAAATTATAGATCTTAACAAGTTTAGAAGTCACTTTGCTCTAGCTACGACGGAAACATACGGGTCTAAATTTAAAGCTTTCATTAGGCAATTTGAGCCTGAGATGCTTAATAAGTACCCTGGTTTGTTAGTTAAAAGTAGAAGAACTAGTGAATATCCATCTCACAAAACTCCCCTTATTTCTGAGGTGATAGCGAAACCAATAAGTTATAGACATGCGAAGAAGCAACTAGATTTAATTGTTGGCTTATTTGCACAGTACCCTTCATTTCCGACACAAATTAATCCACCTTCCTTTTACGATAAAGAAGAGCTAGAAAAGGTGATCAATACGTACTGTCACCCAGGGGGGCATACTATGTGTCCGCCTTCTGAAGTCGTGACGTTTTATCTAAATAGATCAATCAAAATTTTGCTTGATCATGCAGATGATATTTTAAAATTCTATATTGAATCGACTTCACACTTTATAAATCAGTGCTGGATAGGAACAAGTTTTTCTTCAAAAAGAAATAACTACATAAAAAATAATATTCCCACTTCGTTGGCAGCAATATTTGGAAAAAGCATTAACGTTAGCGGATATTGTCTCAACACAGCTAAAAGTAATGATTTTGAAAATTTTAGAATTAACCCCACGCTATCAGATTTAATGTATGTACTATTTGGCGCTTGCTTTGTTGCTATCACGAGTTTACTACCCTACCGTATAAATGAACTTGGTGAGTTGCTAAACAAGTGTTTATATAAGAAAAAGGGGACAGGTTTTTACATAAGAAAGTCTTTTTTAAAAACTGGAATCAGCGGGGAAAAAATTAGTAGTGACAGGCCAATTCATTACATCTCAGCTAAAGCTATTATGTGCTTTAAACATTTCAGAAGATTTTCAATGGATGTCTGCTCAAGTAATAAAAACTCCAAATATTTACTCTTTGGGTTGGATCTAAATAGTACAGAACTCAAAGCGTCAGCTAAAGGAGATAGCTTTGCAAAACAATGTATCCGAAAGTTTGCTGACTTTATTGAAGTGCCGTTAGATGATTTCGGGCGGAGATGGTATCTAAATATTCATGAGCTTCGCAAGTTCTTCATTATCAATTTTTTCTGGTGCTTTAAACACGGACATTTAGATACGCTGAGGTGGGCTGTAGGTCACTCCAATTGGAATCACCTAGATCAATATTTAAAAGAAAATATAGACGAGGATACATACCAGACAATTCAGAAACAATTTCTGAGTATGCAACTATTTTCCTATGTTGAAGAGGGTCGCTCTGAAGTCGATGGGATATCAGAGTTGTACAACGATCTTTGTGAGCAGTTCAATGTTGACGAGCTATCTATAATCCATAAGCAAAAAATACAAGAGCAAATCGACATGGGGCTATTTGATGACTATGAAATGAAAGTTTATTCAATTTCAGACTCCACAGAGCAGTTCAATTTTGCGATCAGGATGGAAAAGCGTGATGACAGAAAAGCAGATTGAAAAAATTAATTCTATTAAGCAATTAGTAGTAAAACTAAACATACTCAAGTCTGAACCAAGTTCAGACCCAAAATTAGTTAAAGCTTGTAAGACACAAGAGAGTTTAATTGCATATGAAAGTAAAAAGCAGGGGATAATTTCTATGTCGCTTGGCTCTTTCAAAAAATATGCTGATCTTATCGAAAAAAACTACTTTTCAAAGAAGATTGAGCCGCTGCGTAAAGCTATTTCTGGCAAATCTTATTCATCGCAGAAAATAAAAAGTCAGAGTGTTATCAAGGTTGATCCTGATACGCAGCGTTTAGCTGTAGTCAGAGCATACAATGAACTTTTAAAGCTTACAGCTCCTTTAATTGAAAAAGATAAAAGCATTAAAGAAGATTTCCAGGAACATATGAAAAAATTTCGCGGCATTATTGGTATCACGGAGGCTCAAAAAAATGAGTAAAACTCAGCTATATAAAAAAGTTACAGGTGTACCAATCGGTGAAGTTACATTTTATGATGAAATCACGGGCGAGGTTTTACATGTTAGAGATTCTAGCGTTCAATTTTCTTTTAAATACCCAAATGGAAAACCATGTATTCCAGTAGAGCTTTATCTGACAGACAAGTTAAAGTTCTTAAAAGAGGGGACGGTAAAAAATAAGGCCGGACATGTAAGCCATTTGATTCGATGCATGTTTCACCTAAAGTTTGATTTTGAAGATCTTACAACTCAAAAAATTGAAAAAATATACCTCATGTTCTCTTCTGAAAAAAAAGAAGACGGTTCTAAACGTCGTAACCGGAATACTCAAAAAACTATTTTAAAAACATGGGTGGAATTCTTAAAATGGTATGCATCTTATTTTTGCCTTGATGAAAACTTCATTGGCGTAGGTAACAATTGTCGAATTGAGCTTATAAAAAAGCAAAGCAAAGACTCTCGCGGCATCACACATACTTATGATTTTTTTCCATTAAAAATTGATTCTGATACTACAGACCCCAAAAAAGCTATAACTCAAGGTTTAATAAGAAAATTGTGGCTTGCGCATCAATCTTTAACTCTTAAAGAGAGAAAGAAAGTATCAACCAAAATCGTAAACAAATTCAGCAAAAAGCAAGTTGAAGAGCACTTTGCTTTTCTCAAGGTTAGAAGGGAGTTAATGCTCAGAGTATTTGAAGCTTTGGGAGTACGTCCTAGTGAATTGATTAAAATACCAAGGCTAATCAATATAGACAACCTGCGGGAAAACAAACTATTTATACTCGGAGCGAAAGGAGGGAAAGATAGAACCATTTCAATTGATGTTGACCTAGCAAAAGAACTTCAAATGTACTTTCTTATGCATATTCCCAAATTGCAAACGAGGTTGCTGGATGCAGAAATTTTAGAGCAAAATCAAGAGGTCGAAGATGTATTAATCCTAAATCCTTTGTCTGGGCAGGCAATTAAACCAGGTACAATTTACCAACTTTTTCGAGAGTTAAAAATTGAAGCTGATGTTAAGCAACAATTATGCGCAAGTATGTACCGCCACCGTTTTATAACGAATCTCGTTAAACTACATTTAAATTCATTCAAAGAGAGTAGCCCAGAAAAAAGCCGTTACAACACTAGTAAAACCGATTACACGGGGATCTTGAAAAAAGTTGCGATGCTTACGGGGCACAATAACCCAATGTCCTTACTGCATTATATAGATTTAGCGTGGGATGAATTGGATGCCTTTGCAGGGGCTAATTCTGCCAAAGTGATCCAAGATAGAATAATGTCTATGCAACACAGAATTGATTCAATTATTTCTGATAGTAATACCCAAAGCTCAAAACCTGAAAAGCTATATGAGTATTTGCATGAGCTTAGAGAGATGACAATCATTAATAAGTCTAGCATTGCTAAAGAGCAGTCCATTGATATCCCTGATGAAGTTAAATACTTTGAGTAAAGTAGGAGAGAAAATATGATTCATAACACAAATTATTTTTTGGAAATAATATCTAAATGCTCTGAAGAGCTTGAGGGCAGCGAACTAAAAGGCTCTATTGTCGAAGGTTCGTTTGATAGTTTTAAAAAGATAAAATTGACTGCGTACAATAAATTGCTTAACGAACATGTTTCATTTGTCACCAACTCTAGTTACACCTCGTTGTTGCCAGTAGTTGGAGGGCATGTCCTTAAAATACAAGTTAGTTTGAAATCTGGTGCTCAAAAAGAGATTTTCGGAATATCTAACATATCAGGAGTCCACTCAATTGATGAGAACGCATATTTATCGTCAATCTGTCATACCTTATCCGACGGTGGTGCTCTAGAGCATTTTGGGAAGTACCAAACAATTCAAAATACTTCAGAGCTAGAGCATTTTATGAAAGAGCTATAATTTTTGTTAGTTGTAGTAAAGTGAATAAGCATTGACTTGATATCTGCCAGGTTGGATGAACAGGAGTTGATTAAATCAGACAGTCGCTCCCGTGCTAAATGAATACTTTATATCTAACTTTTTGGCCCTTTGATAAATCGGTCAATACACTCTCCCCCTGACTCTTGCAGAAGCACTTTTAGAAAAGTAAAATATCGATTTTTATAATTAAAACAAAGAGAAAGATTTGAAATTTTTTGCGCCTCTATTTTTGGCTTTATCAACGACTCTAATTACTGGTTGCGGTAATTCCCACCTAGATTGTAACACCGATGAAAATATTGACTTAGTAGAAAGTAATATAAATAAACAACTTGAGAACTTTGCTAGTCAATCATACAAAAAACCACTTAGATATCACCTTGAGTTGATTGTAGACTCATTCGAGCAACGAGAAAAAAGTGAAAGCTTAATTCAGTGTAATTATACAGTCACAGCTAAGTTGGGTGCCGAGTCTTTTGAAAAAGTAAATGTATCGACTGATATTTACGATTTAGTAAAAGGCAGTAAAAGTCATGATATAGAAAAAACCAATATTGATGTCCCAACACTAAGAAAGGCTGTAAATAGTGCAATAGAGCAAACCAAGAAAGCTTATCTTCAAGAAAAAGCATCACAGTTGGGCTATAAAGACGCAGAGCATTATCAACAATATTTGGATGTTGAAGCGCTAGTAAGCTCAAAAGAAGGGCTAGTTAAAAAGTTAAATTCTGAAATAAATAAATTAGCTGACGAAAATGAAGCATTAATAAATGAATTAGGAGTGATAGAGAAAGAAATTATATTTAACAAAATTAAGTTAAACGAAGTTATAAATGCAAATGGATTGGTAGAATTCCAATATGGTGCGCATAAGCTGAGTATCAAATCTATTGACGTTTTTAATAATAAATTCCTTGCAGAATTAAAAAAAGACGCTTCTGGGATAAATTTTCAATTCAGAATATATTCATTTGATAAAAAGACAAATAAGGTGAAATACAGAAGCAACGGCTTTTTTAGTAAGTCAAATTTGCACCTCAAAAAAGAACTTTTAACTTTAAAGCCAGACCTCGATTGGCGTGAGAAAGGAAAACGCACAAAGTTTTTTAAAGGAGAAATGTCTGAACATCTAGCTAAGCGGGTTAGATCTCATGGAGTTAGGGAGGAAAACCGCGACGATTTAGTCACAATAATTTTACCTATAGCATTCAACAACAAATTTTATATTAGAAAAAAAGGCAACAAGTTAAAGCTCACCTCTGATGAACAAGTCGTTTTAGAGTATGACTACCCCAGAAATATATTCCTGTTGGAAAGTAAACAGGATTCCAACATTAAAAAGGTCAGTGAAGCTAAAGCTTTGATCTTGGCTAAGCAAGAAACAATAAACCAAACTAATAATGAGTTAAGTGATTTACGATTAAAGCTCAAAGAGTTGAAGGTCAATTAGCTGTACCTATTTAGCTGTGCTAGCTCAGACTTAATCTGACAGTTACCAGTATCTGCTAGCTTGTTCGAGCTTAAAATATCCTTAAGTANATGCTCTGAAAAAAAAGACATACCGCCCTCACCATTCATAGAAAGATGATAGCAAGAACCTGATTTTTGAGGCCAAACCCAATATCCCTCGCAGTCTGATAAGCTTGGCGGTACCTTAGAACCGGAGCTTAACCGCCAACTATCTCCATCTAAGTAGCCGCCGCGCCAACTAGCAAATATTTTGAAAAAGACTTCTCTTTCTTGAGTGAATTTCAATATTACCCATCCGGGCGGTTTATGGAGCATCTTATACATCTATACAGCCAATCGACCTAAATCAGCTAACTTATCTTTAGCCGCTTCAGAAATTAAAAACGGCTCAAGATCCGTTACTTTTAAACTGTCTTGCCTATACTTGCCGACAATCCCCATTGACCAAGTTGAATCGAGAATGCTCTTGTTTTCTTCTTCATCAATCTGTGTAAATTCTTTTTCATCTGGACTAAAAATTGGTATGTCTTCAATTGCTGAAGCTGGTGAGCTAGTCATTTCGACATCATCAAAAATAGCTTCATCATCAAGCTCGGTCTCGATAGGCTCATCCATCTTCACCGTCTTAATTTTGCTAACATCGTCAGGAATGTCTTGGCACATGCGTTCAGCATAGTTCATGAGCTTTGGCTCAGCGGGCATAAACATAAAAGCTTCTTGATTTGGCGATCCTGTCTTTCTGAGAACTCGTCCAAATATCTGCCTAAAATACATTTCAGTCGTGATATTTGTTAAGTTACAGCATACTTGCAGGCGAGGGATGTTTGTCCCTTCGCTAACCATACCAACGCTAATTAGCCATTCTTTACTGTTACTTCTAAACTGTTTAATTTTTAATGAAGGTTTCACTTCATTAGTTGTAACTATTTCTCCTCGTTTGCCAAATTCAGACCACATAATACTTCTTATCTTTTGGGCATGTTCAATAGAAGAAGCGATGACTAAGCCACCTGCGTTCTTATTAACTTTCCTAATTTCGTCTAGCTTAATGATTGCACGCCTCGTAACCTGTTTAGTTACCACATTATCCGTGACAATCTTTGAATATGACGTTGCTTTTGCGGCCAGTAAAGAAGTAAAGCTGTTATAAACATTTCTTTCCTTCGTTTTAGTTATGACTATTTTGTCATTATCTATTGCAACTATTTGTGGAATACGGCAAACCTTATCTTTGATAGCTTCTTTCAAGCCATAAACATAATCACATTGAATCTTTTGCCCATCACAATATTGAGATAGCGCAATTGGCAATGCATCAGATCGCCAAGGAGTACCAGTAAGCGAAACAGTGAAAGCTGCTTTATCACGAATATTTCCAATAATTGGAGCGCCCCAAGCATTTGCATTGAGGTTTGAAGAACCTGCACAATGATGAATTTCATCAAAGATCACGAATACTCTAAAACGGTCAAATAACTTCCAAGTATCATTATCTAGAGTTCCAAACCGTTGATAAGTGAATGCATCACCCAATGAACCAACTTTGCCATTAAATTCAGTTTTAAACTGTGTGCTGAGTTCATCACTAAAATCTGATGAAACAATAGATGATGGTGAAAAACATAATACTAAGTCTATTAAACCAAGTTCATAAAGTTTCCGAGCTAACGTTGCCGCCATAATCGTTTTTCCAGCTCCAGGTGTTGCGAGCGCTAGGAAGTGCTTTTTAAAATCACTGGATGCTGTTGGACTGGTGTACTTTGAAATTGCTAAGTTAATACATTCATACTGCGGTAATCCCCCCGAAAAATAATAGAAGCCAAGCGTAGAATTTTCTCTTATTGTAAACACAGGAGAAAATTATGAAAAAAGCACATTTTACAGACAACCAAATCCTTGCCATTTTAAAACAAGCAGAAAGCGGCGTGCCTATTCCTGAGCTGTGCCGCGAACATGGCATGGGCAATTCAACCTTTTATAAATGGCGCGCTAAATACGGCGGTATGGATGCGTCTTTAATGACACGAATGAAAGAGCTTGAAGATGAAAATCGCCGTTTAAAGAAAATGTATGCTGAAGAGCGGCTAAAATCCGAGGTCATTCAAGAGGCAATGGCAAAAAAGTGGTAAAGGCT
>NZ_LODI01000013.1:163891-267399 GCF_001468485.1 Pseudoalteromonas sp. H71 | reverse complement strand
TTGGTGGTGGCGCAATTTTGAAGAATAACCAGTCAACATCAGGTACTGCAACCGCAGCGAGCATATGGAACATGGGTTTAATTGGTATTGCTGTGTGAAGTAGCCATTTTGCTGGCTATAATTAACTTTATAACGCTCAGGTATGTAAAAAAATTAAAGTAATATAGCTTAAGCATAAAAAACCCCAATTATTGGGGTTTTTATTAAGACTATGTTGTTAGCTATTTACAAAAAAGCATAACCACTTTGTTTTAAAGTGACCGTTTGTGCTTGCGCACTTTTAATTAATAATCCACAGCGTAAATCGTCTTTAGAAATAGTAATTTTATCAATAGCGCTTGTGTTGTAATTTACCACTTTATTTTCACAGCGCAGTTGAACCTTGCTAAGTGGCATTGTTGATTCAAGCACAACCTCACTTTTAGACAATAAAGGTATAACGGCTTGTTCTGTTTCAATCATTATCTGCTGGTTTATATCGCCTGAGTTTTTATAAATATCATTAACTTGAGTTAACAACTGTTGTTTATTTTCATCTGTAAAAACAAAGGCTTTAATATTTCCTAGGGCATCAATTGCATCATAGGCACGCACATAGTCCTGTTTAGAAATAAACCATTGCAAAGCATTTTTTACCACTCGCACTTTTATCTGATCTGGTAAATTATCTCTGAACAAAAATGCATTGTTAATGTGTTTATCAAAGCCGTTCCAATCTTTCGTAAAATAGCTATGCTGACTTTTTAACCATGAAAGTAATACTATTTCAACTGTATTTTTAGCATGATCGCGTTCTAGCTCTATTATTTTACTTTGCGCTTCGTCTAGTTTTTTTTCATTAATTAAATTACTTGCCGCTTCATAATCATTAAAAAAGCCATGTTTTGCTTTGTCATTAGTGTACCCCAAGTGTAAATTTTGAGACATTACAGTAATAAGCTTTGCACTTGGCACTGATTTACCATCGACCTGAGCACTTTTGTAATTTAGTTTTGACACATACTCTACAACTTCTCTTTTGTATTTGCCTTGCCCGATAGATGCAACAATTTCAATATCACTAACTTGACCACTTTCATTCACAACATAACTACTTAAATTTAAGCCTTCAAAGCGTGACACACGAGAAGATGTATTTGTTTATTGTAGTTATCTTTAACAACTTCAGCTGGCACAAAATCTGCCATTACTGGCACACAAGTTAATGCAGGTATTATAGAAAGAGCTATAGAGAGTTTTTTCATTTGATTATCCATCCTAGAAAGCAAAGTAGCTATTATAGAAACAAACATTATAAAAAGATGCAAGCTTATATTTATAACTAACCAAAATTTAACTATAGACTAATAAACTCATAAATATAAAAAAGGCGCTTAATAAAGCGCCTTGGGTTTCAAGTATGTGTGCTTAAAACATATCTTGATAGGAGTGGGTTGTACTAAACGAGATGGCTTTATCAAAACCTGGTAGTTCAATACCGTCTTCTCCAATTACAATGTCGTTATCGTCAATGGCGCCATCACCAAAACGATATACTAATTCGTACTTACCAAGGTCAGCTTGCGCTTTATAGGTATTTTGCGCAGCAACAACAGATGTATTTTTATCAGCGTAATCACTCATCGCTTTTTCACCATGGCGCTTAGCAAGCATTTGCATTGTTACTTTTGCGCTAAGTACAGTCGCTGTGGCGTTATTACCGCCAAAGCCTTTTGAGTTTATAAAGGCTATGTCCATATCGCCGCAATCGTAATGACTGTTTCGTATATCTAAGTGATCTGCATAAACATCGTCAGCAACTTTATCTATGGTAGTAATACCCGGCATAATATTATGGCTAAATACACCCAGCGCAATCGCTAACTGATCGCCACTGGCAGGAGCAATTGTATGCCCTACATAAGCTTTTGGCGCCGTTACTTTCCAGTTATCAATAGCAAAGGTTTGCGCTACTTTGTGATAAATAAGTGACTCAGTTACTCTGTTTTGCGGCGTACTTGAACCGTGCGCTAAAATAAAGCTGCGGTTTTGTAGCGCGTCTTTACCTAATAAGCTTGTTGCCAATGCCGCAGATTTAGCCATGGTAATGTAATTACCCGGGCCCGGTGAGGTGATTGATTTTTTAATACCATCGGCATTTACAAATACATCAGGTACTGAGCCCATAATGTCTGCACCAAGCTCTAGTGCTAATGCATCATCCATTAAAATAGTGACTTGTGCGCCTTCACCTAATGTAAAACCACAGTTTTCGCCAAATGGGCGGCTACTTTTACGGTAATCGGGCTCTTGTTCACTACTTAAGTTATCTAAACGGCGCAGGCCTTCAACATTTGCAAGGGCGCTCATATTACCAAACCCTTCAACTACTTCTGGCGTAATAGCGCATTCAACACTTGCAACAACCGCAACACGGGTGCGCCCAGCTTGAATATCGTTTACTGCAGCGCGTAAGTTATATAAAAAAGTGGCACATGCCCCCGAGGTAGAAAACGTAGTACCTACATTACCGGTAACGTATGCGTTTATGAAATCAGTCGACATTGTGTTTAAACCTAGTGCTAATTGCTTAGTACTAACACGATCCCCTTGCTGACGCGCTTTAACTAAACCACCTAATCCTTTGTCGTCCATTTGGCCAATAACAGAGGCTGAATAGGTACCAATTTTATCTGGCTCTACGCTATTCATTATGCGTTGCCAGTCAAGGCCTGTTGATTTAATCGCGTCGTTTGCAGCAAATATAGTGGCTTGCAAACCGCGAGGCTGATAACGGCTGTTATACATAATTGATGGATCAAACCCAGTAGGAAACTGCCCCGCCGATTTAATTGGGTTGTCACGGGTAGAATCAAGCTTTACGTCTAGCTCTGCGGCTATGGTTACTTTTACTTTTTTGCCGTCAAGCTCTTGCACATTCCAGCTTGCAGGCACAGGGGTTGGTAAATCACGTGCGCGAGTTTCAAATGCAATTGCGTTTTCATCAGATGTCTTTAACGTCATTTTTTGCTGCCAAGGCGTGGCATCTGCATCAAAATGTTCTTTTTCAATTTTACGAATAAGTGTGCCAGCAATAATTTGCTCACCAAAGCGTGCTTCTATGTCGCTTTGCTCAACATTATTACCATTTGAATCTTGAAGGTTACCATCAACAACGCTTACCAAGTTCATTAATGTGGCGAGGCCTAAAAATGTTTCACTACGATCTTGTGCGTTTAATGCATCTAATACGATACGGCGGTAACCTTGATGAAAAGAAGTTCGGCCTGCGGCGTTTATACCGCCCATGCCTACTATTACGGGTAATGCTGTCATTATTAACCTTTAATGCGTGTTATTGGAGAAGCAAACAGTTTAATTGGATTAATAACAACCCTTTATGCTTTAATAGCCAAATATTCTGCATAAAAGGCCAAAAAGTACTGGTCGGAGCATTGAAATGAATAAAAAATCGCTTAACCCCGCGCTAAACATTGCAATCACTGTGTACCCACACCTACTTATTACCAGTTTAACGCTCCCCATTGAAATGCTGAGAGCGGGCGAAGCCTATGCAAAAGGCCACTTAAACCCAGCTGACTTTAGACCACTTAGTATAAATTTAATTGCTAAAAATAATGAGCCAATACAAACCCGTACAGGCCTTGCTATAGTTCCCGACTTCACGACTGCCAACGCACCATATAACGATTTAATTATAGTCCCCGGCATTTGGCGAAACCCTCGCCCTGTCGTTCGTACTAATTTAGAAATTGTTGAATGGCTACAAGAAAGCTTTGAAACTGGCAGCCATATAATTGGTGTGGGCACTGGTAACTGCTTAATTGCAGAGGCAGGGTTACTTGATGGGCACCCTGCAACAACCCACTGGCATTATGCAAAACAATTTAGCCACGACTACCCATTAGTAAGCCTAAAACCTGACTTTTTTATAACCCAATCTGAGCGCATGTATACGGTGGCAAGCTTAAATGCCCTTGCCGATGTGATCGTACATATTATTAGCCAATATTACGGCAAAGCCGCTGCGCAGCACGTAGAACGTAACTTTTCGCACGAAGTACGTAAACCGTACGAAGATCAGCGCTACCTTGAAGGCGCGGTTGACCGCCACCCAGATGAACTCATAGCGCAAATTCAGTTTTGGCTTAAAACTAATTTAGCAAGCGAGTTAAACCTGCAAGAAGTAGCTACACAATTTAGTTTAAGCTACCGTACCTTCACACGGCGTTTTAAGCTTGCAACTAATCAAAGCCCTATAGAATATTGGCAGCAATTACGGGTTGAAGGTGCTAAAGAATTATTAGCGTCGTCTAATTTAACTATTCAAGAAGTGGCGCTTGAGGTTGGTTATAACGACCAAGGGCATTTAACTCGCGTGTTTAAAAAAGTGCTAAGCCAAACGCCAAGCGAGTACAGAAAAGTAGTAAGAAGAAAATTATTTGGCTAATGCAAAAACGCCACTAAATTAGTGGCGTTCTATGTCGTTAAAGTCTTTTCGGTAGTAACGCTTTTGATAGTTTTTTACTTTAGCGTGTACGCCTTTACTTAAACTTTTAAATTTAGCCTCAAGTACATCTACACCATATAAAATACCAACCACCAGCACTGAAAGTTTAATAGCAGCGCCTAAATTGTCGGTGGCTATCATTACGCCAATTGAGGCAAGCACCCAAATGGTTGCAGCTGAAGTAACCCCTACTACGGCGCCGTCTTTTGCAAGCATGACCCCAGCGCCTAAAAAGCCTATGCCTGTAATTATTTGCCCCACTACACGAGAATGATCAATCACATCGCCTTGTAAGTTAAACGCGGTCGATAAAAACAAATACGTGCCCAGCGTTATTAACGCTGAGGTACGAATACCCACAGGTTTACCTCGTAACTGGCGCTCTATACCAATTATGGCACCGCAAAAAGCGGCGGTGCCAATGGCTGCCCACGAATAAGGGGCTACATCAATTAAATCTAAAAAAGTCACTCTTTAATAAATACCTATTAATTATTAGCAATGGCCACTGCGGTTCTTAGCCGTTGGCCACCAAATGCTGACATTTTACTAAAATCACTGCGCGCTATAGGCACGTACTGGCAATCTATTGCGAGTTGTTTGTCGCTTCCTGGCTCGCAAAATGGGTCGTGAACATACACGCAGTGCTCATCAAGGTGGGTAACGCACACCCAATGCGGTGATTTTTTACCATCAAAACTGTATGTACTAATCAATAACAGTACGCTAAAGCCTTGGCTTAACCACTGTTCAATATGCTCAAGCTCTACATCTTTATGCATCAGCGGTATATTTGCCTGTGCAATGCCATCAACAAATTGTTCATGAACAGTAGCTAGTACCAATTTTTTGTTCTCATTGCGTACGCCATCTAAAAACAAAGGCTCTGTGGTATTAACCATTACTTCGCTTTTAAAGCCGCGTTTGTTAGCGGCAAGTGCTAGACCAAACGGATGGCAACCACCATGCCCTGAGGTCATAAAAATGGTGGTGCCTTCACGCCACAGTGCCAGCTCGTGTGATTGGCTAAGCTCCGTTGTTGGCTTAAGTGCCCCCATTGCCATTAATAACGCCGCAGGCCCACAGGTAAACTCGGTAGTTTGCTGATACCATGGCGTTAATCGCGCTACTTTTAGCTCACTCGTTTGGCGAATATTTTTTTGCATTCGCAGCGCATCACTGTGATCGTCATAATAATCGCTATATTGACCAAAGACTCTGTAACCCAAACTTTTATAAAGCCCAATTGCACTGTCGTTATTTACGGCCACTTCTAATCTCAAGTAAATACGCCCACGCTCACAGGTTTGTTTTTCAAGCGCAGCTAATAGCATTTTGGCAATGCCTTTACCTTGCATTGTGGGTTTTACAGCTAGCGAATATAAACGCGCTAAACGTGTACCTTTATGGCACCACACAAGCCCATAGCCGCATACTTGCTCGCCATTTTCTGCAATTAGCAAAATACCGTGCTTAGCACTTAACCAGCGCTTTAAACTGCGCGGGCTCAATTTATCGTTATTAAAGCACGCATTTTCAACGTCAATCAATGCGTTTAAATCTCTGCTAAGTGCTTTACGAATAACAAGGTTACTCATGTTGTTAACCACGGCCTCGGGCTTCTAAACGTTGTTTAAATTCGTCCATAATGATCATGTATAGCTCGTCGCCTAAATAGCCGTCTTCTACTTTGTGATCAATACTTGGATTGTCATTTACTTCAAGCACGTATGCTTTGCCTTGTTGCTCTTTAACATCTACGCCATATAATCCTTTACCCACTGTTTTACATGCTTTTAATGCGGCATCTAATACGGCTTTTGGTAACTCAAAGGTAGGTAGCGTTTCAAAGCCACCCGAGAAAAACCGCTTAGCGTCATGGTTATAAATTTGCCAATGGTTGCGCGCCATTAAATAGCGACACGCATATATAGCGCGGCCATTTAATACCCCTACTCGCCAATCGTATTCTGTATACATATATTCTTGCGCAAGTACCAATGCGCTATATTCAAACAGCTCAGTTAATTTAGCTTCAAGCTCACTGCGGTTTGCAACTTTAAACACCCCTTTTGAGAAAGACCCTTCAGGCATTTTTAACACAAGCGGATAGGTAAACGCCTCTTCTAATTGCTCAAGCGTTTGCGCTGATTGATCAGCCACTACAACCGTTTTTAAACTGGGCACTTTTTGATAATTAAACGCATCGTGTAAATACACTTTATTACAACAACGTAAAATAGACTCGGCGTCATCAATAACCACTAAACCTAGGCTTTGCGCTTTGCTTGCAAGGCGATACGTTGGGTGGTCAATCGCTGTAGTTTGGCGAATAAATAACGCATCAAACTGGGCAATGTTGTCAATTTCATCAAAACTGAGTGCTTGCGCATTAATACCATGTTTAGCTGCTGCTTTTATAAAACGGGCAATGGCGTCTTTATCACTCGGTGGTACTTTTTCGTTATGATCAACCAGTATTGCCATATCCCATCTAAAACGGCGCTGCACATTACCAATACGCCATTGAGTTTGGGTAAACATATTTAATTTAGCTACAAAATTGCTGTATTGCTCCTCGTTTAAAGAGCTAAGCGAACCTTGCTGTAACAAACCTTGCTCATCGACATATAAAATAGGCGCTGGGTATTGTTTAAATACCGATTTAGCCGCTTTACTTTGTAATTCGTTTAGCGCATTACCAAAGTAAATTTCACCATCAATTTGCCCCACATTTAACATAGGTGCTTGGCCACTTCGAAGCGCGTTTATTGTTTTTACACTTGGTAATACTTGGTGTTTGCGCGCCTCAGCAAGCAATGAGCAATAGTAACCCTTACTCAAGTATTGGCTTGAGTCGCATAAATTAATAATGCGGGTTTTAGGTTCATTATGTTTTGGGTAATCACGCAAGTAACTATTAAACGTAATTACATTTTCGAAATATTGAGCAAGTGTTTGCTCGTTGTTATCAACCACTATTAAGGTTTTAAACACGACTTTTCCTAGTTATACCAATCGGTAGTAAGCCAAATATAAATGCGTGCGATCTTTAAATTATCGCACTATAAATAGAAACACCCATCGTACTAAGTGTGCATTGCGCGTATCACTTAATCCGATGGGTGCTTTAACAAATACCTACTGTAAGTGTTAGCGCTTAAATTGCTTAAGCGACATCTGCTTTATATGCCCTTTTTAAAAACCACACAAACGAGATATTTTTAGCGTGAAGATAAAAAATATTGATTAACTATATTTTCCTATTAATGCAGATTAAAATACGCAAAATTACTATTTTATGAGCGTTATAAATGTCACATCCTGCCTGCCCACAGTGCCAATCTGAATATGTTTACGAAGACCAACAAATGCTTATTTGCCCTGAATGCGCCTATGAATGGAACCCAAATAGTACAAGCGATGAAGACGCAATTTTAGTTAAAGATGCCAACGGCACCCAACTTAATGATGGCGATAAAGTAACCGTAGCCAAAGATTTAAAAATAAAAGGCAGCTCGCAAGTTATTAAAATTGGCACCAAAGCGGTCGTAAGGCGTGTGCTTGATAAAAAAGATCACGAGCTAGATTGTAAAGTAGATGGCATTGGCGAAATGATGGTAACAGCGAAGTTTGTGAAAAAGGCTAACTAGTTGGGTAGGTCGGATAAGTGGCGAAGCCATCCTGCATGTCTCGCCCAAACACTCCAAATGATTAAGTTTATTGAGCTAAAGGTGAACATTCATTAACAACCGCTAAACCCAAGTCTATGTGAGCGACAATATAGCCATATTCCTTCTTTGACAGTTTGCCAGTTTTATACAGCTCTTTTGCCGACTTATGGTTCCAAGATTGACCACATTTTGGCTCTGGAATTTGAAGATCTAGGTTAAGTAGATATTCCTTTTCTTTATCTATGGAATACCCTTTTTTAACAGAGCTTTTTGCGCAAAGGCTTAGTGCATATTCAACCGCAAACTTGTCTACACTTGGTAAACCAACAAACTCCACATCACACCCTAAAACACGTTCGCCAGAAGCCTTCGTGTAATAAAGCTTTCCTGTTGTGCAAGCTGATAATAAAAAGAGCACTGCGAATATTGATAAAAATCTATAAATCAAAATACTTCCTTGTTTACTGCTGCCTAGCTCAGCGGGCATTTGAAACTTAGTGAAAATTGGCCCGAACAAACTATTTATTAGACTGACATCCATCTTAATTTCAAAATTTAGGTAGGTGTATAATTAGTTATTATCAGTTTCCAACCTGACTCCTAACGCCCTAATAATGGGCTAAAAATAGTTTGCTAAAATGTTGAGGAACGAAAACAGCAAACTGTTTTAAGTCCTTATTTATTAGCTTGTTATATGCACTTTAACCTTGTTTTTAATAATGTAAAGAGCATGCATAAACAACAGTGTAAGTGCCGCAACAATTACTGATTTAAATAATACACCAAATATAAAGATTGCATCTAGATCAGGTTGTTTAGCGGTGAACTCTGAGACAAATTCAATAACCAGCCACAGTACACCATTAGCAATAGAAAAGAGGCTCAAGTATTTCTTACTCCAGAAAAGCGGAGCAACAATTGAAATGCTAATTATTAATATAAGTATCGCAATCATCATGTGCATATAACAACTTATTGAACACCATTTTGGTGGTTTATAACACCCCAAAACGGCGTATATTACATAGCTCAATAATTCCACCAAACAACTCTAATGTAAACAATAAATTACGTATGTTATAAAATCTCTGTTGGTAAAATACACCAAAACGACTTTTGATAATGTTGTGAGATACATTAGCTTTGTCGGATGGCGCTTCGCTTATCCGACCTACATCTAAAACCAATGTTTTATAGAATTTCTACCACTTCATATTCATGGCTTTTGCCTGCAATAGTTAAACTTACTTCATCATCAAGCTGCTTGCCTAACAGTTGTTTGCCCAGCGGGGCTTCGGGTGTAACAACTTGAATAGTTTGCCCTTTTACTTCAACCGTTAAACCGCCTGCGGCTGGGCCTAAATAAAACCATTTTTGTGCGGTGTTTTCATCTTCCAAACAAACGAGTGAGCTTATAATCACTTTATGGTGAGCAGGCTCTTTAAAAATAGATTCAAATTGTTTAATGCTTTTGTAGCATTCGTTTACACGCTCGGCTTGGCCTTGTGCTAAATAAGCGGCTTCGAGCCCTAAGGTATCGTATTGCGTTTCTGCTGCGCTTTCTTCGTGAGTTGCGGCGTCGTGCGCGGCTTTGGCAGCTTGTTTTGCGCTGTTTAATTGTGCTTCAAGTGCAAATTTAAGGTGTTCAATTACGTGGGTTTTGTTCATGAGGGAGCGCTAATAACCAATGCTGTAAACTATGCGGTTAATTTTAACGTTTTAAGGCGCTTAAAACCATTGTTTTAAGCGCCGTTATGTTTACTCAGTTATTTAAACCCGCATTTATGGCATATCCATTAATGCTTGGGTTTTTACATCTAATTTTTCTTCGTAGTTTTTAGCACTTAACCCTAAAAGCTCAGGCAAGGTTGCCGCTATACAAATAGACGAAAACGTGCCCACTACAATGCCTGTAAATAATGCAATGGCAAAGCCTTGCAGTGGTGCGCCTGCGAGTAACCAAACGCTGGCAACCGTTGCAAGCGTGGTGCCCGATGTAATAAGTGTGCGCGTTAAGGTGCTTTTTATCGCGCTGTTAATAATACTTGCAGGGCTAAGTGCATTATTAGATTTAACACGTAAAAGCTCGCGTACTCTATCACCTACTATTATTGAGTCGTTAAGTGAGTAACCTATAATGGCGAGTAAACTGGCAAGTACGGTTAAATTAAACTCAATATTTAATAGCGAAAATAGCCCCAGTACGAGTAGTAAATCATGTACTAGGGCAACCACAGAGCCTACGGCTAAACGCCATTCAAACCGCACCGCTAAATAAAGCATTACTGCAACCATAGCTGAAAATAATGCTAAACAACCTTGCTCAAACAGTTCATCACCCACTTGTGAGCCAATATACGCTGACGATAATACCTCAGCGTTTATATCTGCGTTTTGAGTAATGGCAGATTGCCAATCATTACTATTTGCTGTTGAATCGCTAGGCGCTTCGCGTAGTTGATAGTGGCTATTGCCTTGCGCGGTTAGCTCAAACTCGCCATTGTGATTTTTAGTAATAAACGATTTAAGCTCTTTTAGCTCAACACCTTGGCTGGTGGTAAATTCCGTTAGGTAGCCACCGGTAAAGTCTAGGCCAAAATCAAGCCCTTTTTGACTAAGTGTAAATACCGATAGCAGCACAAGTATGGCGCTCAAAAGCATGCCTGAAAAACGCAAACGAGTGCCCGCCTCGCCCTTTAAAAAAGTGTTAAGCATGTGCATTTACTCCTGCTTTTTTTGCCAATTTTAAATATAACGTTTGGCTTAGTACTTTTGATACGTACACGCCAGTAAATACTGAAGTAATTAATCCAAGTGCCAATGTTATGGCAAAGCCTTTAACTGGCCCGTAACCTATGCCGTATAAAATAAGCGCGGTGATCATAGTGGTTATATTGGCATCAAATATTGTATTGGCCGCCTGTTTATACCCTTCTTGGATTGCTTGATATGGCGTACGCCCTTTTCGGCGCTCTTCTTTAATACGCTCAAATATAATAACGTTGGTATCTACCGCCATACCAATAGTGAGTACCAGCCCGGCAATACCAGGAAGGGTTAATACAACCCCCGGTAATAACGACATTAGGCCAACTAGCGATGTTAAATTTAACAACAGCGCTACGTTTGCAATAAGCCCTAAACGGCGATACCACAGCGCCATAAAGGCAAGTGTAATACCCATGCCCAGCATGAGTGCAGCTAAACCATTACTAATGTTCTCGCTGCCAAGGCTTGGCCCTATTGTTTGTTCATGCACTATAGTTACCGGCGCGGTTAGTGAGCCGGCGCGTAATAACAAGGCTAAATCTGCCGCTGCTTGCTGGCTTTTCATATTGGTAATGCTAAAGCGTGAACTTAAATGCTGCGCAATATTAGCAACATTTATAACTTCGCTTTTTTTAACGGTTTCACCGTTTGCGTTTTGAGAGTACTCAGAGTAAACCGTGGCCATAGGCTTACCAATATTAGCTTTTGAAAACGCCGACATAGCATCGCCGCCTTGCCCATCTAGGCTAAGTTGAACCAGTGGCTTACCCCAATCGTCGCGGCCTATGTTGGCATTATTAATATGATCGCCGGTAAAAATAGGCACAGGTTCAAGGTTTATGGTGCCACCAGACTGCATATTAAATGTTTGGCCACCCACTTCTTTTAACTGATAAAACCCAAGGGATGCAGTGGCACCAATAATGCGCTTTGCCTCGGTTGGGTCTTGCACACCAGGCAGCTCAATACGGATACGCTGTTTGCCTTGGCGCTGTGTTACAGCTTCGGTTATACCTAACTCTTCAATGCGTGAGCGAAGCGTAGTAAGCGTTTGGCTCATTACTTCTTTATCAAAGTTGCTGCGCCCTTGCTCTGAGTAGCTAAACTTGGCGTTTTTAACATTGCCATTATTGGTTGTTGTAACCGCTAAATTAGCAAAGCGACTTTGTAGCTCATCAATTACGGGTGTAAGTTTTTGCACCGCGTTAGGCAATGCATTAATTTCAAAACCATGCTCAGTTTGCTGCGTTTTAAGACCATGCGCTTTTTGCTTAACAATAATTGATTTAGCTTGCTGATACGCACTCACTAATTGCTCATCAACAGCTTTATCTAAATCTACGTCGAGTACAAATAACACACCGCCATTTAAATCAAGACCCAGCTTTATTGGTGATAAACCAAAATTTTGTAACCATGGTGGGCTGGTTGCATGCTCTACAATTTTAACTTGCGTGTTTGGATACTGCGCCTTTATAGCCGCTTGCGCTTGGGCGCTTTTAGTTGGCTCGTTTAACAGAATATTTATAGTTGCTTGCTTATCAAGGCCTTGCTCGACTTTTAAGCCTTGGTTATTTAAAAAAGTAACTAAGGCTTGATTGCTTGGCACGTCTTGGGTTTCGCTATGTGGCGCATTGCTTACATGTAACCACGATTTATTAGGGTATAAGTTGGGTAATGCGCTAATGGCTAATAAAACCAGCACAATAAGCATGGCTATATAGCTTAATTTAAATTTAGCCATAAATGGCTTTTGATCTTTTTTTACACTTAACATGGTTTTTCCTTATCACCAGTAAATTACTGGCAACGTACTTTTTAAAAGTACAATTAATCTCAAGGCTTAAACGTAAAACGTTAAACCTAATAAAAATTAAATAAGAAAATTAAGCGTGGTAGGTAGTTACAGCTCTGTAGAGTAGGTTGGCATCTTTCCAGCCGCTGAGCCGCGACTTCTTGCTATGCGTTACAAGTGTAAACCATGGCTGAATAGCATTTACAGCTTGAGGGCGTAAAAATATTTGCCTAACAAGGTGCTGCGCAAAAAACTCAAAAACAACGTCGTATTCTGGCTCACTTTGAACTGTGTGCAAAAAAAGTGACGCATTACTTGCTGTAAGCCTTGGCTGATGTGAGTCAAAATCGGTGTGTTGTGTTTTTTTATGCGCAGGGGCGTCTGCAGACTTTGTAGTAGGCTTTGTTTTAGTTATATCAATAGTGTCTGTAAATAAAAGCTGTGAATTGACAGCTGGATTTAAATGTTGTGTTACCTGCACAGCATTGCTCTGCACACTAAAAAGTGCAGCAAGTAGCAAAAAAGCAGTTATAAAAACACGAAATTTAAACATACTTAAATCAAACTAAAATAAAGGATGACTAGTATATTAGGGCAACTATTTAAAATACAATGCTTAATAATTAAGTATTTAATCGAGAAAAATAATGCGCTCCAGACAAAACGTTGAAAAACGTGCAGACGCCATGAATTTAAAACAAAGCGTTAAAACATTGTGGCCTTACATTACAAAATTTAAAGGGCGTGTTTTAATTGCGCTTTTAGCGCTTATTGGTGCCAAAGGCGCCACTCTTTTAATGCCTTGGGCACTTAAAGAAATTATCGACTCGGTTGATAAGTCAATAAACCCAATATTGGTCATTCCCGCTTTATTGTTACTTATGTACGGCAGCTTACGTTTCGCTAGCGTGTTTTTAGGCGAGGTACGCGATGCAGTGTTCTCGCGTGTAACAGAACATGCCATGCGCAATATTGGCTTAAAAGTATTTAAACATTTACATAGCCTAGAGCTTGCCTTTCACCTAGACAGACAAACTGGTGGAATAAGCCGTGACATAGAACGTGGCACCAGTGGGCTCAGCTTTTTAATGCGCTTTTTAATGTTTAACATTGTACCCACCCTTTTTGAAATACTCACCGTCGCGATTATTTTTGGGACGCTATTTTCTGTCTGGTTTGCTTTAATTACGCTCCTTGCTGTAGGTGTGTATATATTTTTTACTGTCACGGTCACTCAGTGGCGTAACCGTTTTATTCGTGAATCAAACGCGGCTGACAACCTCAGTAATACGCGCGCAATTGACAGCCTTCTAAACTACGAGACTGTAAAGTACTTTAACAACGAAGAGTTTGAAGCCAACACATACGACTCCTTTTTAGCAAACTGGGAAACTGCGCGATTAAAAAATAGAATGTCTCTTTTAGCGCTAAACTCTGGGCAAGCGTTAATTATTGCCAGTGCCATTACCGCTTTAATGTGGTTAGGCTCAAGTGAGGTAGTAACAGGATCACTTAGCATTGGTGAATTAGTAATGATAAACGCATACATGATCCAACTATTCTTACCACTTAACTTTTTGGGGTTTGTGTACCGTGAAATACGTCGCGCCCTTACCGATTTAGAAAATATGCTGGGCTTACTTAATAAAAAGCCACAGGTAACTAATGCTCCACAGGCAAATACCCTTAATGTAAAAAAGGGGGAAATTGCCTTTAATAACGTCAGTTTTAGCTACAATGCAAACCGCCCTATTCTTGATAATATTAGCTTTAAGGTTAAAGCGGGTAGTAAAGTGGCGATTGTGGGCGCAAGTGGTGCCGGCAAAAGTTCATTAGCGCGCCTGCTCTATCGTTTTTACGATGTAACTTCGGGCAGTATTACCATTGATAACCAAGCAATTAGCTCTGTTACGCTTGATAGCCTTCGTAAAGCCATTGCTATCGTGCCGCAAGATACCGTTTTATTTAATACAACAATTCGTGAAAATATTGCCTATGGCCGCCCTTCTGCAAGCGACAACGATATTGATAAAGCCATTGAAATGGCCCATCTAAAAGGTTTTATTAACACGTTGGCTGATGGCGATAAAACGCGAGTTGGCGAACGCGGTTTAAAAGTATCCGGTGGCGAAAAACAGCGCATTGCAATTGCACGCGCAATTTTAAAACAATCCCCTATTTTAATATTTGACGAGGCCACATCGGCACTCGACTCTCAGGCCGAACAAGCAATATTAAAGGCCATGCATGAGGTAGCCAGCGAGCACACCAGTATTGTAATTGCGCATCGCTTATCAACCATTACCGATGCACACTCTATCATTGTGCTTAAATCAGGCCAAATTATTGAACAAGGCAAACATAATGAGTTACTGGCCTTGGGCGGTGAATATGCAAATATGTGGGCATTACAACAACAAGATTAACCTGTTTATAAATTTATATTGCTCGCTTATTGCTTGCTGTTATTTAATGGCTTTTATCGGGTCAGGCTGTGATTCACCTCAAAAGAATTGTGTGCCTGTCTTTTATACATAACAATCAAAAATGATATTTTTTATAACAAAAATTAACAAATTCATTATCCAGGGGGATAAACAATGAAAAAGAGTTTAATTGCAGCGGCTTTAGCTGCCACTTTTATAACGGGCTGTTCAGAGCCACAAACTACAAGCAGTGAAGTTCAAACTGCAAGCGCTGAAAGTACAGCCATTAACAATAAAGCTGAATTAGGTAGCTTTGGTGTAGATTTATCAGCGCGTAACGAAGCCGTTAAGCCTGGTGATGATTTTTTCATGTACGCCAGTGGCACATGGTACGACAACTACAATATGCCAGCTGACAAAACGCGTTATGGTGCGTTTTCAGCATTAGCAGAACGCAGTGAAGACCGTGTTAAAAAAATTATCGAAGACATAGCTGCACGTAAAGAGCTAAACGCTGAAGAGCAATTGGTTGCTGATTTTTATAATTCATACATGGATACAGACACACTTAATGAGCTGGGTGTTAAACCTATTCAACCGCTGTTAAATCAAATTAGTAATATGGAATCAACCGACGACTTAGCTTATGTATTTGGGCAATCGTGGTTATCGGGCCTTCGTACTCCTATTGGTGGTGGTATGTGGTTTAACCGTTTAGATCCAAATAAATACGAAATGTCTTTAGGCGCTGGTGGTTTAGGCTTACCTGACCGTTCTTACTATTTAGAAGATGCTGAGCGTTTTGTTAAAACTCGCGAAGCTTACGTGGCTCATATTGCCGACATGCTAAAATTTGCCAATGTTGATAACACAACAGAACGCGCAAAAGCCATACTAGAGCTTGAAACTAAAATAGCACAAGGGCATTGGCCACGCGAAAAACGACGTAACCGCGACCTGTCGTTAAATCAAATTAAACGTGAAGATTTAGCCGCTACTTACCCTGGTTTTAACTGGGATGTGTATTTTGAGCAAACAGGGTACAAAGTACCTCAGCTTAACGTATCTCAGCCTGAACCGGTTAAAGCCATGATTGAGCTTATTAATAATGAAGATATGGCGGTTTGGAAAGATTACCTAACTTACCATGCAATTAGCGGTAATGCGGGTTTACTTTCTGAAGATATTTTTAATACGCGTTTTGCATTTTATGGCAAAGAGCTAAACGGCCAACAAGAGCCGCGTCCTCGTTGGAAACGCGCTATTAACGAAATGTCGGGCACAAGCTCGCTAGGCTTTGCGATTGGTAAAATTTACGTTGACCAATACTTTCCTGAATCATCTAAACAACAAATGTCTGAACTGGTTGAAAACCTGCGTTCAGCGTTAGGTGAGCGTATTGATAACTTAGACTGGATGGGCGCTGAAACCAAAGTAAACGCACGTGCTAAGTTAGCTGCATTTGTTCCAAAAATTGGTTACCCGGATGTATGGCAGTCTTATGATGGTTTAACTATTAGCCAAAACGATTTAGTGGGTAACGTTAAAAACATGCGTGAGTTTTTCCGCGCTGAAAGCGTAGAAAAAGAACTACAAAAAACGGATCGCAACCGCTGGGGCATGACACCACAACGTGTAAATGCCTACTACAATAGCTCGTTTAACGAAATTGTGTTTCCTGCCGCCATATTACAACCTCCGTTTTTTGATCCAAACGCCGATCCAGCAGTTAACTATGGCGGCATTGGCGCTGTAATTGGTCACGAAATGGGCCATGGTTTTGATGATCAGGGTTCAAAATCTGATGCTAACGGTATTCAACGCAACTGGTGGACAGACGAAGACCGCGCTGCATTTGATGCAAAAGCAGACCAACTTGCCGCACAGTACAGTAAATACGAACCTATTGAAGGTAACTTTGTAAACGGCCGTAACAGCCTAGGTGAGAACATTGGTGATGTGGGTGGCTTAGCCATGGCTTACCACGCGTATAAACTAAGCCTAAATGGTAAAGAAGCGCCTGTAATAGATGGCGTAACAGGCGATCAACGTTTCTTTTTAGCTTGGGCACAAGTATGGAAAGAAAAACGTACTGAGCAAAGCATGTTAAACCAGTTACGCGGTGGAACACATGCTCCAGGTCGCTTTAGAGCGCAAGCACCACGTAACCACGATGCTTGGTACAAAGCGTTTGACGTAAAACCAGGTGATGCGTTGTATTTACCAGAAGAAGAACGCGTTCGTATTTGGTAATTGCCTTATAATATGTAAATGAATACTAAACAGCCCGCAATAGCGGGCTGTTTTATTTAGAACGTATTTTATTCAAATGGCTATATTGGCTTTTTAACTATTAATGTTCCCCAATCCGTACTAGCCCTTAATGCCATTTACCTTTAGAATACGGTCTATTATTTTTTCAGTTATTCATAAAATTAAGGCGAAACGCAGATGGGAAGAGCTTACCAAAACAAAAAAGATTCAATGGCTAAAACTGCGGGTGCTAAAACTAAAGTTTACTCTAAGTACGGTAAAGAAATTTATATTTGTGCTAAAAATGGCGGTGTGGATACGGATGGTAACTTATCTTTGCGCCGCTTAATTGAACGTGCAAAAAAAGACCAGGTACCAGCACACGTAATTGACCGCGCAATTGAAAAAGCAAAAGGCGGCGGTGGTGAAGACTACGCTGCAACACGTTACGAAGGCTACGGCCCAGGTAACTGTATGATTATTGTTGACTGCTTAACCGATAACAACAAACGTACATTTGCAGACGTACGTGTTTGTTTTACTAAAGCGAATGCTAAAATTGGCGCTCAAAACTCGGTTTCACATTTATTTGATCACCTCGCTATTTTTGTTTTTGATGGCGACGATGATGAAGCGGTTCTTGAAGCACTTATGATGGCTGACGTTGATGTAACCGATGTTGAAGTTGATAACGGTAAAGTAACCGTATTTGCTCCGCATACAGAGTACAACAATACTCGTACAGCACTTGAAGAAATGGGCATTACTGAATTTGACGAAGACTTAATTGCGTTTGTACCACAAGTAGAAGCGCCAATTGAAGGCGAAGACGTTGAAGTAATGGAGCGCTTTTTAGCCATGCTAGAAGATTGTGACGACGTTCAAAACGTTTATCATAACGCGCAATTCTAAACTTTATTCACATATTAATTAAAGCCAACAGCCATGTTGGCTTTTTTATTTACAGGGCTTTATAAATTAATGAATACCCTTGCAGAGCTTAATACTGGTAAGTTAGCCGGTGCGAAGCACTTACAGCTGGTTGAGCAATTATCTGAGTTTCCAGCAGACATTTTTAAGCTTGCCGATACACTCGAAGTACTTGATCTTTCAAATAACAATTTAAGTGATTTACCAGACGAATTTGCTTGTTTACACCGCCTTAAGCGTGTGTTTTTATCGTTTAATCAGTTTAAGCATGTACCCAAAGTTTTGGCCAAATGCCCTGCTTTAATTATGGTGGCATTTAAAGGTAACCAAATTTCAAAGTTTGCACCTAACAGCCTGCCAAAAAAAATTGAGTGGCTTATTCTCACCGATAATAACCTACACGAGTTACCTGAAGATTTTGGTAATTACACCCAGCTTAAAAAGCTTGCACTTGCGGGTAATAAGTTAAAACATTTACCGACAAGTATGGCTAACTGTACTAATTTAGAGCTCGTAAGGCTCTCTGCCAACAACCTAACAAAACTCGATGATTGGCTAATAGAATTACCCAAACTTACTTGGCTTGCTTTTGCAGGTAACGACTTTAATAAAGCGCAGTGCTTAACTAAAAGTACGTTGAAAAATACCCCGCTTGAAAGTTTTCAACTTAAAAAAGTAATAGGCCAAGGCGCATCGGGGGTTATACACCTAGCAAAAGCTGAGCAAACTAGTGTTGCAGTAAAGCTGTTCAAAGGTGCAATCACCAGCGATGGTTACCCTCTTGATGAAGTAAATTGCTGCCTTCAAGCAGGTAATCACATTCACTTAATTAATGTACTGAGTTACATAGAGCAAAGTGAACAACTTGGCTTGGTAATGGAATTAATAGATACCAATTATACAAATTTAGGGTTACCACCAAGTTTACAAACATGCACACGCGACACGTTTAATGACGGTTGTAACTACCCTATTGAAGGTGTTTATAAAATAGCAAAACAGATGGCAAATACGCTAACTCACCTACATGACAATTACGTAAGCCATGGTGATATTTACGCACACAACACCATGATAAACGAACAATATGATATTTTGTTTGGTGATTTTGGTGCGGCTACAAACTTAGCTATGCTCAGCGCATATCAGCAGCAGCGAATACAGTTAATAGAAGTGCGTGCTTTTGGCTGTTTAATAGAAGATTTACTAAGTACTGTTAGCTCAGCAGATAAACAAAACGACCTCTTTGATAAAATGTCCGATATAGCCGCGCGTGCTATAAATACCGCTATTGCATCGCGCCCTAGTTTTAAAGCGCTAAACGCTTTATTAAACGACTTGGTATAAATTAATCAAAAATAAAAAAGCCTGCATAATGCAGGCTTGGTTGGATAAAGCTAAACTTTTACAGGGTCAATTATAAGTACTGACCTAATGCTTTAACTTGGTCTAACATGCGGTTCGAGAAACCCCATTCGTTATCGTACCAAGCCATTACTTTAACTAGTTTACCATCAGCTTTTGTTTGCGTTGCATCAAAAATTGATGACGCAGGGTTGTGATTAAAATCGATAGAAACAAGCGGAAGCTCGTTGTACTCTAAGATTTCTTTCATTGAGCCCGTTGCTGCGGCTTTCATTACTTCGTTAATTTCTTCAGCAGTTGTGTCGCGTTTAGTAATAAACGTAAAATCAACTAAAGAAACATTGATAGTAGGTACACGTACCGACATACCGTCTAATTTACCCGCAAGCTCAGGAAGTACTAAGCCAACAGCTGCAGCGGCACCTGTTTTAGTTGGGATCATAGACTGTGTTGCACTACGCGCACGGTATAGATCTGGGTGGTAAACGTCAGATAAGTTTTGATCGTTTGTGTAAGCATGAATTGTAGTCATGCTACCTTGCTCAATACCAACTGTGTCGTTAATTGCTTTTGCAATAGGTGCTAAACAGTTAGTAGTACAAGAAGCATTTGAAATGATGTTGCTATCAGCATTAATTACATCGCTGTTAACACCGTGCACTACAGTTGCATCTAAGTCTTTACCTGGCGCAGATACAATTACTTTTTTAGCGCCTGCTGTAATGTGCTTAGCTGCGTCTTCACGTTTAGTGAAAAAGCCTGTACATTCTAAAACGATATCTACGCTTAGCTCTTTCCACGGTAAGTTTGCAGGGTCACGTTCTTGAGTAAGTGTAATTACGTCATCACCAATTAACATGGTGTTATCTGCAAGTGTTACTTTTTTAGAAAATTGACCATGAACTGAGTCAAACTGAGTTAAATGTGCATTTACGTTAGCAGGTGCTAAATCGTTGATTGCTACAATTTTAATTTCACTGTTTTGCTCTGACTCATAAAGTGCACGTAATACATTGCGACCGATACGACCATAACCGTTAATTGCTACATTAATCATTTTAGACTCCTATTTAAGTTCACTTGCTTGGCGAGCAAGCGCTTCAATGGCTTGCCAGTCTTTATTTTCAATAAGTTGTTTATCTAACATCCACGTACCACCAACACAAATAACATTGTTAAGTGCTAAATAGTTAGGTGCAGTTGCTAGGCTAATGCCGCCAGTTGGGCAAAAAGTAACGTGCGGTAATGGGCCACCAATCGACTTAAGCATTGCCGTTCCACCAGCAGCTTCAGCTGGAAAGAATTTTAAAAACTTGAAACCATGACTTGCTAACTGCATTACTTCGCTCGCAGTTGCAGCGCCTGGTAAAAATGGGATATCAGACTCTTTTGCAAGTGCTAATAACTCAGTGCTCACACCTGGGCTCACCATAAAGTCAGCACCTGCCGCCACTGAGGCTTCAAAACTTGCTTTGTCCACTACAGTACCTGTACCTACAAAAGCTTCTGGCACTTCAGCTTTCATTAACTTTACAGCTTCTGCTGCAACTGGTGTACGCAGTGTAATTTCAAGTGCTTTTAAGCCACCGTTGTATAACGCTCTAGCAAGTGGTGCAGCATCTTCTAATTTTTCGATTACAACCACTGGCACAACAGGTGCCGATGCTAAGATTTTTTCAATACTCATTACTTGTTCCTCATTACCCAGTTCGGCTAATTATTATTCAAGTCCAAAAGCACTCGCGCCTAAATCGGCACTGCTTACTATATTTCTAAATCCTGTAAATAATTCACGTCCAGTACCAAATGTTAAACTTGGTTGGCTAATTTCAAGCTCACGTTTAGCAAGCTCGTCATCACTAACATGTACTTTTAAAATTCCGTTAGGCGCGTCAAGGGTTACTAAGTCACCTTCTTGAATTTTTGCAATAATGCCACCTTCTACAGCTTCTGGGGCTAGGTGAATTGCAGCAGGAACTTTACCAGATGCACCCGACATACGGCCGTCGGTTACAATGGCAACTTTAAAACCTTCGTCTTGAAGAGTTGCCATAACCGGCGTTAATTTATGAAGCTCTGGCATCCCTTTCGCTTTAGGGCCCTGCTCTTTAAGTACGGCTATAAAGTCTTGGTTTAACTCACCGCGGCTATACGCATCTTGAAGTGCCCCTTGCGAGCTAAATACTTTAGCCGGTGCCGTAACCACTTGATGCTCTTGTGCAACAGCAGATACTTTGATTACCGCTTTACCTAAATTACCAGTAAGCAGTTGTAGGCCACCTTGTTTACTAAATGGATTACTTACAGGACGAAGTACTTCTTCATCAAGTGAATTTGCAGGGCAATCAACCCATTTAACTTTGCTTGGGCCATTTGAATCGCTCATGATCAGGCTTTCGTCTTTATCTAAACGCGGCTCTGTCATGTAAGGTGCTAGGCCATCACCAAGCATTGTTTTAACATCAGTATGCAGGTAACCTGCGCTTGCTAGTTCGCGCATTAAGAAACCCATACCGCCTGCGGCTTGGAAATGGTTTACATCTGCTGAACCGTTAGGGTAAATACGCGTAAGTAGTGGTACAACTTCTGATAAATCAGACATGTCTTTCCACGTCACTTGAATACCTGCAGCCTTTGCAATTGCAACAATATGAATAGCGTGGTTTGTAGAGCCACCTGTAGATAGCAAGCCAACTAAACCATTAATAATGGTTTTTTCGCTAATTACCTCTGCTAAACACGGGCTTTCTTTATCATCTGTAAGCTGCTTAAGCATGGTTTCTACAGCATTACCTGTTAGTCCATCGCGAAGCTCTGTGTATGGGTTAATAAATGAGCTACCCGGAAGGTGCAAGCCCATTATTTCCATTAACATTTGGTTTGAGTTAGCAGTACCGTAAAACGTACAGGTACCTGCACTGTGGTAAGATGCGCTTTCAGCTTCTAGTAAGTCTTCACGGCTAACTAAGCCTTGTGCAAACTTTTGGCGAATACGTGCTTTTTCTTTATTTGGGATACCAGATTGCATTGGACCCGCTGGTAAAAAGAACACAGGTAAATGGCCAAACGATAGTGCGCCGATCAATAAACCTGGGACAATTTTGTCACACACGCCTAAACAAAAAACGCCGTCAAATACGTCATGCGATAATGAAACTGCGGTAGACATTGCAATAACGTCGCGAGAAAACAGTGATAATTCCATGCCATCACGCCCTTGCGTAACGCCATCACACATTGCAGGAACGCCACCCGCTACCTGAGCGGTTGCGTCGAACTTAGTTGCAATGCTTTTGATTACGTCTGGGTAATCTTTGTAAGGTACATGCGCAGATAACATGTCGTTGTATGAATTGATAATGGCTAGGTTTGGCACTTCATCTGCTTTTAAGCGTGCTTTATCATCGCTACTGCAGGCAGCCATTACGTGGGCAATATTGCCACAACCTAATCCCGCACGAACTCTTGTTTGTTTTTTTGCATGCGAAATACGATCTAAATAATCTTGACGGGTGTTTTTACTGCGTTCAATAACGCGTTGGGTAACTTCTTGAATTCGAGGATGTAACATAATTAACTCATCTCTATTAGTTAGAGGATAAAGGCTCAGTAGCAATTACAGACTCCACGTAAATAACTGTACTGAGCATCTTTGATTGACCCGTTCAAAGGTACGATATCAGGGAGCCTCTCACAACAAACCTGACACCGGTGTCACTGTATTAACTCACAGCTATGACACCGGTGTCAACCCTGGCCGCTAAATTTAATTTAACTTTTTATCATGACCAATTAATGAACACTTAAATTCTTGTGTACATACACACTTTTATCAAGCTGCGGGCAAAAAAAGCCTGAATAAGCGTCACTCATATTCAGGCTACTGTGAAAAAGTATTTTATGGATTTACGCGTGCTGTTGATTCACGCGTTATTAAACGTGATTCAAGCGTGATTTGAAAGGGTTGCTCTTGAGGCTCTGTAATGTGGTTAATTAATTGGGTAACCGCAAGCTTTGTCATTTCTTCTACTGGTTGGGCTATGGTTGTTAACCCTGGCCAAATATGACGTGCAATAGGTGCATTATCAAAACCGGCTATAGAAATATCGTCAGGTACACGCAATTGCCTTTGTGTTGCGAGTTTAAGTACAGCCGCGGCCATGTAATCGTTTGATGCAAATACAGCGGTGGGACGAGGTGACAAATCTAAAATGCTGCGCGCGCTGTCTACGCCCGAGTGGTAACTAAAGTTACCTTCTTCAACTAATCGCTCGTCAAACTCAATATTGTGATTTGCTAAAGCGCGCCTGTACCCTTTAAAGCGTTGCTGTGTTGCACTATGATCAGGATGACCTTTAATAAATGCAATTGACTTATGCCCAAGGCTGATTAAATGTTCTGTGATTTCAAATGCGCCCTGCTCGTCGTTGCTACGAACAGAAATAGATTCATCTTGTAGAATTGCGGAAGCAACTCTAGCAAACGGAATTTTTTTAGCTGTTAAAAACTCGACCAACTCAGGAAAATCACCAAAAGGTGGCGTAAGTACAATGCCATCTAAACGAGATGTTTGAAGCAACTGCTCAACATTACTAATTAAAGCTTCGCCTCTGTATTCGCATGGATGAATTAGTAAGTTGTAATTGTTTTCTTGGCAAGCGGCTAATGCACCAGTTTGAACACGCGTGATATAACTTTTACTGGGATTGTCGTATAAGCAGCCAATAATAAAGCTTCTGTTTTGTGCTAAACCACGCGCAATAGGATTTGGCGTGTAATCTAGTTCTTTAAACACAGCGAGTACTTTTTCACGTGTGGCTGCACTTACGTTAGGCTCATTATTTAGAACCCGCGACACTGTTTTTTTAGACACACCAGCATGACTTGCTACACTGTTGATTGTTACTTTTTTCATCACTCTATTTTCCACATGCAATCAACAAAAACTACTTGGCGTTATGCAAACACGCCGCTGCGCCAATTAAAGGTATGTTGTCTTGTGTTACTAATGTAACAGGTATTTGACCTGTGTATTGCGACATAATCCCTTTTTGCGAAAAGCGTTCAACAAAGCGACTTTCGAGCAAGCGGGCTTGCATACGCGGTAATATTCCTCCACCAATAAATAAACCACCTAACGCGCCGTAAGCTAACGATAAATCACCCGCTACACTGCCTATCCAATCACAAAACTGGTTTAATGTTGCATCGCACACATCACACTCGCCACTATTTGCTAAGCTGCTAATTTGAGCAGCATCAAGGTTTTTAGGCGATTGCCCTTTAACGGCAGCCATTGCTTTATACAAATGGGTAATGCCTGGGCCAGAAAAAACGGTTTCAACGGAAACGTGTTGATGCTCTTTTTTTAGTTCTTGAATTAATAAAGCGTCGAGTTCTGTCACCGCTGCAAGTGATATATGCCCACCTTCGGAGCTTAAAACAGAAGTAGAATGAGATGTTCTAACTAGGCAAGCCGCACCAAAGCCCGTTCCAGGCCCCATAACGCCAATATTTGCGTTATCGTCTGCCTGACCGGCTTTTATAACAACATTTTGCGATGGGTTTAAATAAGGTGCAGCGTACGCAAAAGCAGCAAAATCATTAATAACATCAAGCTCATTCAATTCAAAATGGACTTTAAAATCGTTAACACTAAAGTGCCAGCCTAAATTTGTTAAGTGAACCTGGCCTGCCTTTATTGGGCCTGCTACCGCCAAACACGCACGTTTTGGTGTAATGTGTGGTACGGTTGTTAGGTAATGCTCCAGTGCTTTTTCAAGTGAGCCAAAGTTAGCACTAGGGAATGTATTATTGTGCTCAATAGTAAATTGATTTGTTGTATCATCAAACGATGTAATTAAAGCAAAGCGCGCGTTAGTGCCACCAATATCGGCAACTAAGATAGGATCAAATTGGGTAGAAGAGTTTAGGCTCATGGTGTTATCTCTTTTGTTTAAGCAATCAGTGCTTTTTTGTTCTACAATAGTAAACCATTGGTGTAATTACTTTAGGCTATCACCCTAAAGCGGCTATCAGAGAAAAAATGCTGCCTGTAGCGATTACAAACAGCCAATTCGTTTTGACAACAAAATGATAAAACATAAATATTATGACACCGGTGTCACAGTCAAATCAATAAATAATTTGCTTTAAACACAAAAAGCTTGAAATATTTAATTAATAAACGAAAATGGCACTATTGTGTATTACATTAACTAAGTTGTGATAATGAAAGGTAAAGCTACATCATTTGATATTGCCCACTATGCAGGGGTATCTCAATCAACTGTATCTCGTGCTTTACGAAATAGCCCGCTTGTAAATGAAGAAACACGCAAGCGTGTTCACGACATAGCAAAAAAGCTCAATTACAAGGTCGACAAAAACGCGAGTAACCTGCGTACTCAGCAAAGCAGCACGCTAGCCTTATTATTATTTGAAGACCCGACTTCTGACGAATCACAAATAAACCCATTCTTTTTATCTATGCTGGGCAGCATTACCCGCGCGTGCGCAAAAGAAGGTTACGATTTATTAGTGTCGTTTCAATCAGCCAGTGCAAGCCGATTACGAGGATAGCCACAGAGCCGATGGCATTATTTTACTCGGTTACGGTGATTACATAGACTTTCAGCCAAAGTTTAAAACCCTGCTTGATCAAAACACTAAATTTGTATGTTGGGGTGCAACGGTAGACAATAGACCCGATCTAACCGTGTGCTGCGACAATTACGGCGGTGGTAAACAGGCGGCGGCTCATTTTATAGCCCACAACAGGCAAGACTGTGCATTTATTGGCGATGCTTCTGACCACAGCCCAGAATTTTTTGCTCGTTTTCAGGGGTTTAAAGACGAACTAGAAGCTAACAATATTGCTATAAACGAACGTAAAATGGCTAACGCTATTTCAACGGAAGAATCAGGCTATCATGCAACTCGCTCACTCATTGCCAACAATATTAAATTTAACGCGTTATTTGCAGCAAGCGACTTAATCGCAATTGGTGCTATTCGAGCACTCAAAGAAGCAAATATTAACGTCCCTAAAGATGTTGCAGTCGTCGGGTTTGATAACATAGCTATAGCCAGCTTTGTAAACCCACCACTGACAACCATAGAGCAAAACACCACCGTTGCAGGTCAAATGCTCGTTGAAAATTTACTAAAATTAATTCGTGAAGAAGAAGTACAAAGCACCCTTTTACCCCCCGTGTTAATTGCTCGCGGATCGAGTTAAATATTTAACCTGAACTGTGGATAATATATCTATTTAAAGCAGCTATTCTTAGCACTAACTGCGTTAAATTTATTTGCAATAGGCTCGCTATTGACGCGTAAATTCGCCTTGTTTTCACTTAAAAATTCTTGCTAGAGAAAAACAGAATTAAATTTAGTTAAAATTTAGTTGGTTAATAAATCTCTTAACCAAAGTTCAAGTTATTCAATACACAGCACCCTGCTTCAAATATAACTTTACCTTAAATATAAAAAAACCACGCTATAAGCGTGGTTTTTCTTTACTTAGTAGACAAGTTTACTTTAGTGCTTTTTCTACCACTGGGTAATAATCCCATACTTGTTTATCGCTTAATGAGCGAACTAGCTTTACGTACTCAGCATGTGTCCACGCTAATGGTGTTGCTGAGTTAGTACCTTCGCCCAACTCATAACCGGCTTTATTAACACCTACGCCATCCCAAACTTGTTCAGGCAACATCATGCCTTCATTCGCAAACTGTTCTAGACCTTTTACGTAACTATTTCTAATATCAGCCTGCTTAGTATCATTAAGTGTTTTGCTAGCGTTAGCTGCAGCAATTTCGTAATGGCCGCGTTCACCGGTGAAAAATGGCCATACACGACCACGTTGCCCAGGAGTGTTAGCGCCGCCCTCTGCGTAATTTGTGCCTGTTACTTCATCTTCGCCGTAACCGTCGTTACCATAGCGGCGGTAGCCTGCAAATGTGCCGGTGCCATCTTCAAAACTAAAGCTATATTTTACCTGTAGGTTATCATCAAGCGTTTCATCGTCATATTCAGGCAATGTTTTAACAATGCTTTCGTCGTTAGCGCCACGCACACCGTAGCGTACAAGTTCTAAAAACCCACCATCTAAAATTTGCTTTTTATTAAACCCTTCACGGCCATTATTCGCATTAATTTTGGTGTCTGAATTAGCATCAGTATCCTGACCGATTCGAATAAAGTACTCACCATCGGTATTTTCGCTTTTTAAATTACCCTTTGTAGTAAACATTTGCGATTCTATTTCGCTGTTATACTTCTTAGCCGTTTCTAAATAACGCTTAGCGTTTTTGTCGTCACCGCTAAGTGTTGCTATATCGCTGGCTGTTATCAAGCCCGCAACAATTGCAGCCGTCGTAGAAGGCGAGTAACCTTCTTGCTCTTCCCAGCGCTCCTGCTGTGTTGCCGGTGGAGTAATTTGCGTGTCGTTCCATAAAATTTTAGCAAGGCCACCATCAACTAAAAAATCGGCTGCCGGTTTTAGCATTTTACCGTACCAACTTTTTAGTTCATCGTCGCTAAGTACATTGGCTTTATGTAACTTCCAGGCAAGCATAATAGGCATAGCGGTTTGATCTAACTGTACACCTACCCATTCAAGCTCACCATCTACATGTGTTTTTTGTAAAAACCAGCCAGTATCGCCATTATTGCCGGGCGTATTGCTGTTAACTTGTACTTTTTCAAGGTACTCAAATGCTGTTTTAGCAGTGGCTGTATCGCCGAGCGCCATAAATGCCATTGCTACTTGGTAAAAGTCGCGCACCCATACCGCTTTATAACCGGTAGAACCTTCTTTTGCAGATACAGTTTCACCCCATGGGTTTGACAGTGATGCAATAAGTGCACCCGCGTGTGTTTTATCTTCTTGTGCTTTTAAAACCATGGCACTGGTATATAAAAGCTTGCCGTTATCGGCAGTTTGCTCAACCATGCTTGCTAGTGGCTCAATACTTTGTATGTAGTCTTGCCAACCTAGCTCGTCGCCTTTACCGTTGTAGTGATCAAGTACCGCTTTATAGCCCTTTGCCAAGCTTTGCTCACCGTGCTGCATACTTTGCTGCTGCGTGTTACCAAAGCTTAAAGCTAAATCAAATGTGGTGTTGTTACTGATATCACCGAGTTCTGCAAGCATGTTTACATTACCTGAAGCATCACCGGTATTCGTATACTGATTGCTAATTGCTTGTGTTGTTTTAAGTGAGCTTATGCCATCACTTTCACCTGTAAAGCTAACGGTTTGCGCTTTAAAAGGTGAACTTGATTGTAATGTTAAATAGTTATCGCCTTCCCAAGCTACAAGCCCTTGCTCTGTTGTTTTAGCAAAGTCACCTAATCCGTTATTATTAATGTATGGGTTAACGTTAACGTAGGCTTTTAAACCCTCTAATTGAGTATTAAATACACTTCGTACAAATAATGTTTGTGTATCTGGGTCGGTAAATATATGTTTTTCTAAACTAAAGCGACCTTGCTTGTCGGTACTTGTTACTTTATAAGCTAGTGAAAGTGGTCTGCCTTGCTCATCTTTGTATAAGTAATCAATAGTTACGTCTAAGTCATCAGCCTCGGTTACCGTAAAATCTTTACCGGTAACAATAAATTGCATGTCTTTTATTTGTGCTTGGTGAATAAGCCCAAACATAGTTTCTGTGATCATCCCTTTAGCAATAGAAAACCACACTTTCGATACATTGCCTGTTGCAGCTGAGTCACTGTACTGACCGTTTTTATATTCTTCAAACGATGTGCCGATACCTGTTTTACCTGCATACGCCCAAAATGGCTCTGCGCCTGGCGCGCCAGGTGCCGATTTAACCTGTGCAGCGATATTTTCATTATCTGTGCTTGTGTTTTGTGCACCGCAGGCAGTTAAACCCAATGTTAAAAGTGAGGCAGTTATAAGGTTATATTTTTTCATTGTGTGTCCTTAATTAGAATTTTTAACGCGCATTACGGCTACAGCGGCAACGACAAATGAGGCTGCGCCAATTAGTAATGCGTAAATAGGCTGATTTGAAAATGCGTGACGTAAAATAAGCCCTAGAATACTGGCTGCTAGCAATTGCGGGATAACAATAAAAAAGTTAAAAATGCCCATGTAAACGCCCATTTTATTACTTGGTAAGGCGTTACTTAACATAGCGTATGGTAGCGATAGAATAGAGGCCCACGCAAAGCCCACACCAATCATAGGTATAAGTAACATTTTAGGATCTTGAATAAACATAAAGCTTGCAAGGCCTAACGCGCCTAGCAATAAATTAAAACAATGCGCTCCTTTTAGACCCATTTTTTTAACTAAAAACGGAATACACATAGCGGCAATAGCAGCAAAACCATTGTAAGCGGCAAATAAAATACCCACCCAATCTGCACCATCGTTAAATGCTTTAGAAGTTGCATCGCTACTACCATAGTGAAAGCTAGTCACCGCGGCAGTGGTGTAAATCCACATGGCAAATAACGTAAACCAGCTAAAAAACTGTACCCATGCAAGCTGCTTCATGGCCTCTGGCATTGTGAATACATCTTGCACTACTTGGTAAAAACCACCTTGGGTTTTATTAGCACTTTTAAGCGCTGCTGCAATCCACTGCACAATCCCAAATGCTAGTAAACCACCAGCAAGTAGGTAAAGCTCTTTTTCAAGCGATAACCCCATTACTAATGCAAGAATTGCTAAACCTAACACCACAAAAATAATGGCGCCTTTGTTAAAGTTAATATCGGCAATAATTGCAGTGGTAGACTTCGCTGTTTGCTTTTCAAATTCAGCAAGTTGTTCTGGGCTATATTCCTTGGTGCGTGCCACAGTCCATAAAACAGCTACTAATAAAACCACCCCACCCCAGTAAAATGAATATTTGACTGACTCGGGAATTTGCCCTGCCGCTGCCGTATTGCTTACATCAAACCAGTTGGTCATCATCCAGGGTAATGCTGAGGCTAATACCGCTCCAATACCAATAAAAAAGCTTTGTAAACCATAGCCTGTTGCACGTTGTTTCTCTGGCAGGTTATCACCAACCAGCGCTCTGAAAGGTTCCATGGTCACGTTAATCGAGGCATCCATGATCCATAACATACCTGCAGCAATCCAAAGGGTTGGCGAATGCGGCATAATAAATAACGAAAGCGTTGTTAACACTGCCCCTACAAAAAAGAACGGACGACGGCGGCCAAATCGGCCCCAAGTTTTATCGCTCCAATAACCTATAATGGGCTGAACAATTAAACCGGTTAGTGGTGCAGCAACCCATAAAATGGGTATATCATCTACTTGGGCGCCTAATGTTTGAAATATACGGCTCACGTTACCGTTTTGCAGGGCAAAACCAAACTGTATGCCTAAAAAGCCAAAGCACATATTCCATATTTGCCAAAAACTTAGATTTGGCTTGTCACTATTATTATTTTGATTATTCATTATTAGCCTTATTTGTTAATACTGCGCTGCTAAATGCTTCAAGTGTCAGGTTAAATGTAGCGCCTTGCGAGTGTGTTTTAAGTGCCACTTGGTGTTGCTCAAGTAAATCAACAAGTAGTGAGCTTTCACCCAGTTTTGTTACTTTATCCCGAGATAGATCAACAGAGATACTCTGTGTTTGCTCACTAAAGTTACTGAGTACCAAAATTGTTTGCTGCCCAAGCGCTCGGCTAAACCCTACAATACGATCGCTGCCTGTAATAGTAAGCTCTTGCATATCGCCGCCCACAACAGCAGGTAAAATATTTAAAGCCATAATTGCTTTGTAGTATTCACGCAATGCAGCTTGTTCGTTAGTGAGTTTTGCACCATCAAACTGACCCTTATTCATCCATGCTTGATGAGCAGGAACGCCTATATAATCAAAAATACTGGTGCGAGTTGGCGAACCAAATCCAGCATTTTCAGAACCATCTTCACCCACATCTTGGCCAAAATATAATAAGCTTGGCGCGCGACTAATTAAGTTAGATACCACCATAGCGGGTTTACCCCACGCTGCACTTCCTGCAAAGTCTGGGCTGGCAATGCGTTGCTCGTCATGGTTTTCTAAAAAATGCAGCATGTGTTGCTCTATATCGGCAACGGTTTTATGCGCATCAAAAATAGTGTTTGCTGGCTGCTTGACTTGCATAATGGCCTTTAATGTATCGTAAAAGCCGACTTTATCGTAAAGGAAATCCATTTTACCTTGATGAATATAAGCACGATACATTTTCGGGTTGTATACTTCAGCCAATAAAAAGGCGTCTGGCTTTTGCATTTTTATTGATGAATTTAAAAAGCTCCAAAATTCAACCGGTACCATTTCGGCCATGTCGTATCTAAAGCCATCAACGCCTTTTTCGAGCCAAAAAAGTGCAATGTCTCTAAATTTATACCAGCTGTTAGGAAGCTCTTTATCTTGCCAAAATTCATAATGAGCACGATAATTTTGCGTCGCTATAGTTTTTGGTAATGTTGGAAAGTCGTAACTGCCGTTTGGTTTAACACCGTAATTAACTTTTACGGTTTCGTACCAATCATTTATGTCGGGTTTTGGCGCTCTTGCACCATTACCTGTCCATTTTGCTGGGTTTTCGTCAAAAAAGCCGTCCGCAAGTGGATGAGCATTGCCACCTAGGACTTGGTAATTAGCATCTGTAGGTACTTGAAAAGACTTTCCTGGTACATAGTAAAAATTATTATTTTTATCATACTCTTTGCTGGTGTCATCTTCTTCACCAAAGTCTTTAACACCTTTTGGCTTACCCAGCGATTCGTAGTTACGCGCCACATGGTTAGGTACTATATCAATAATGACCTTCATTCCATGATTATGTGTGCGTTTAATAAGCTCACTAAATTCGCCCATTCGGTTAGTGACGTTAATCGCTAAATCGGGGTTTACGTCGTAGTAGTCTTTAATTGCATAAGGTGAGCCAGCGCGCCCTTTTACAACATCAGGATCGTCTTTAGAAATACCGAACTGCGTATAATCACCCACTAATGCGTGATGCAATACACCCGTATACCAAACGTGCGTGGTACCTAGTTCTTTAATACCCTTAAGCGCAGCGTTGTTAAAGTCGGCAAATTTGCCCACGCCGTTTTGCTCTTTGCTGCCCCATGGCACATTGGCGGTTTGCGTATTACCAAATAAACGAGTGAAAACTTGATATACAACAGGCTTAGCTAACTCATTAGCTTTACTCTGTGTTACTTGGGGTTGCTCATCTTTATTACTTTCTGAGCAGCTACTAATTAATAGTGCGCTACATAAAATTGCAGGTGCATAAACTGATTTTTTCATTGTGTGTCTTTTGTCAGTGCGTATCACTTAATACTAATGATTAGTGCAGCAACCATACAGTTGCTGCATACGTATTCAGGCAAACTATTGTGGTGTATTTATTACTAAAACGGTGGCACTCATTGCCGGTAAAGCCACTGTATCACCTAGTAATTGTGTTTTGTTGGTGAATAAGTTATGCGCTTTAGCATTTTTTGGCATTACTTCCTGCATATACTCAATATTCTTAACTAGCTCTTTTGTGTTTTTATTCATAAATACCAACACAGTTTGCTCGTCGCTAATACGCGCATAACTATACACACCTTGTTGAGGCGTAAAGTGCACTAACTTGCCTTTATCTAGTGCAGTGCTGCTTTTTCTAAAGTTAAGCAAGGTGCTAATTGTTTTATGCATGTCTTTTTGCTGCGAGGTAAGCCCTTTACCTGTAAATCCATTACTCGTTTGGCCTTTAAACCCACCCGGGAAATCTATTCTAATATCACCATGGTCTTTACTTGGGGTGTTATCTAGTAAAACCTCCGTACCGTAATACATTTGTGCAATACCGCGCGTGGTTAAAAATAGGGTCATAGCCATTTTAGTTTTTGCAACATCTTGACCAAGCTCGGTGTATACACGGCTCATATCGTGGTTATCAGCAAACACCATAATGTTATTGGTATCAGGGTATAAAAAGTCATTCGCCAACGACTCATAGACTTTAACCCAGCCCGTGTTCCAACTTTCATCTTCATTTAGCGCTTGAATTACCGACTCTTGTAACGAAAAGTCCATCACACTGGGTAGGCTTGATTTATAGCCATCTTGATTATTTTTACCACGTTGCCAGTAAGAGGCGATTGCAGGGTTAGAGGTCCACTCCTCTCCTACAATATTAAAATCTGGGTATTCTTGCATAATGGCTTTTGTCCAATCACTCAAAAATGCTTTATCTGAGTAAGAGTAGGTATCAACGCGAATACCGCTTAAATCCGCGTATTCAATCCACCAAATAGCGTTTTGAATTAAATATTCACTTAACAGTGGTTGGCGCTGATTTAAATCAGGCATGGTTTCTACAAACCAACCATCATTAAACTGGCGCTTGTCGTACTCACTGGCGTGTGGGTCTTGTATAGTTTGGCGTGCATGGCTTGTAGCGTTTTTACCTTTTTTAAACTCACCATTAAAGTTAATCCAATCTTTGGTAGGTTTATCTTTAACCCAGGTATGCTCTAAGCCAAAATGGTTTAGTACCATATCCATTACAAGGCCTATGCCTTGCTCTTTTGCTTTTACCGAGAGCGTTTTATATAACTGATTTGAGCCCATACGTGGGTCAACTTTATAAAAGTCAGTAATTGCATAACCATGGTAAGAATAATCTGGCATGTTGTTTTCAAGTACTGGCGTTAACCAAAGCTGAGTAATGCCTAAATCGTTTAAATACGGTAATGCGTTTATAACACCTTGTATATCACCCCCGTGGCGTCCGCCCTTTATACTAGGATTTGCAGCTTCTAACATGCTAGGAACGGTATCGTTTTGCTCATCACCATTAGCAAAGCGATCTGGGTTGATTAAATAAAGGGTATCGTTAGATGTAAAGCCTTGGCGCTTTGCACTGTTTTTATCACGTGCAAGTAGTGGAAATTCGAAACTTTGGTTTGCTTCGCTGCTATTAAATTTAAGCGTTCCCGGTTGAGCTTCATCGGTAATGCTAATATTTAGAAATACATAATTTGGGTTATCTGTGCGCATTACTTTATTTAATTTAACACCATTATATTTAGCTAACTTAATTTGCTCGTTTGCAATGTTTTGCTCATGAACCATGATGGTAATCGTGTTTTTATTCATGCCTACCCACCAATTAGTAGGTTCAACGTCAAGTGCATAGGTTGAGCATGAAAAAGCACACGCTGTTGTAAGTAATAGTTTATTTAAAAATCGCATCATTAAACCCTTTTTATATTGGCTAAAAATTCTTTATGGGTGGGTAATTGTTCTACCGTTGAATTAATAAGCGCTTTTAATGTAGAAAATAAATCGTTTAGTTGTTCACTACTGAGTGAGTCAACAATACTATTGTAATCATCGGGAATAAGGCCTTGCCCAATGCATACCTGTTGCCAAGCCACTTCTGCAAATAGCTCGTCACTTTCTCGAACTACCTTGCCTGTTTGCCTAAATAAATCCATTTTATGAGCTAACGATTGAGGAATATCCATCTGCTTACACTGGCGCCAAAAAGGAGTATCTTCTCGTTCGGTTAACTTGTAGTGTAAAATAATGAAGTCGCGAATATGCTCTATCTCGGTCACACTTTGCTTATTAAATTCAGTAACAAGCGCATCACTAACGCCATTGTGAGGAAATAACTTAATTAAACGTATAACCGCACTTTGAATTAAATGAATACTAGTGGACTCAAGCGGTTCTAAAAAACCACTAGAAAGGCCCACTGCTACAACGTTTTTATGCCATTGCTTTAGACGTCGTCCTGTTTTAAATTTTATTAAACGAGGGGATGTTGTCGGTTCACCCGGTAAGTTGTTGAGTAAAAGCGCGGTAGCTGACTCGTCAGATAAATAGCGGCTGCAATAAACCAACCCATTACCTGTTCTATTTTGCAGAGGTATTTGCCACTGCCAACCTGCGTTATGTGCAATAGAACGTGTATAAGGCCTTAATTCATCACTTCCTGTTGATTGCACTGCTACGGCGCTATCGCATGGTAAATAATGCGACCAATCAACAAAGCCTGTATTAAGTGTTTGCTCAATTAAAAGTGCACGTTGCCCCGTACAATCTATAAATAAATCACCCTCAACTTGGCTATTATTATCAAGCGTTAGACTGTTAATTTGGCCTGTGTTAGGGCATTGCGTAATATGCTCAATTTTTGCATCTATGTGTTTTACACCGCGTGATAACGCCAATTTTTTTAAGTACTCAGCATATAGAGTCGCATCAAAATGAAAAGCGTAGCTAAGCCCAGGCAGTTGTGTATTTGGAATAGCTTTAAGTGGTGCAAATTTGTGCTTTTTAGCGGCTTGGTAATTAAGTGAAAAATCCCATAACGAATCTTCACTGCCACTTATTTGCCCTTTTACCCAAAAGTTATAAAAATCACAAAAGGGAAAATCTTTACCAAACGAGCCAAATGCATGCATGTAACTGTGAGATGGTGTTTTCCAGTTTTCGAACTCGATGCCAAGTTTTATAGAAGCATTGGTGGCGTTTATAAAGTCTTGTTCATTAATACCCAACGCATTGTTAAGCTGAATAATAGGCGGAATGGTCGCTTCACCGACGCCTATTGTGCCAATGCTACTGGACTCTATAAGCGTGATGTTAATTACTTTACCTAACACTTTATTAAGTAGCGCTGCGGCTATCCAACCAGCGGTTCCACCACCCGCAATAACAACGTTTTTTATTGGTTTCATAGTATTGCCCACGTGTTAATACCAACTCAACATAGCACTTAATGGTTTGATTGGTATAAATCAGATTTTGATAAAATTTAGATAAAGTAGCTATAAAAAAGCCCTTGTAAAACAAATTACAAGGGCTCCTACACACAACCTTAATTATAGCTTGTAGCTAAAGCCTAACAAGTAAGTACGACCGTAATCTTGGTAATCGCGAACTTGTAGCGCGTTATCGCCAGAAAGCGATGTAAACGGCTCTTCTGTTAAGTTTTGTACTTGGAACTGAATTGATAAACCCTCAAGACTTTCAACACCGGCTTCAGAGAAGTCATACCCAGCTTGTACATCCCAAATTGTTTCGCCGATAATATTCACTTGCTCTGTATTAAAGCCTAAACCGTATACATCACCTTTGAAGTCACTACGCTTACGCATGCTGGTACGCAATTGAATACCATGCATCTCGTAGTAAACCGTTAAACTTTGAATTTTATCTGAAAGACCCGGAAGTTCGTACTCATTGCCATTTCCATCTTCAATATCAGATTCAATACCTGTATGGCTTGCAATTAAACCAAAGCCTTCAAGTGACGGGTGGAAGATTTTAAATGGTAGCGCTAGTGATAACTCGTAACCGTATAGGTCACCGCCGCCGCCATTGACTTTACCACTACCTGTGCCCTCTGAAGTTGCAGGAATTTCTCCATTAGATGGATCTGCAACACCCGACATATCAATTGCGTAAGTACCGTCAAAAATCCACTGTGTTAAATCTTTATAAAAGAATGCAGCAGAGAAGTAACCTTCATCACTGAAGTAGTTTTCATAAGATAAATCGTAACCGGTTGCCTCTTTTGGCTCTAAATTAGGGTTACCACCCGATACAGACCAAAAGTTACCGTTTTCATCCGGTGTATCATTATATGATGCATTAACAGAGGCGTTCATTACATCGATGCGCGCCCGTGAGATTGTTTTAGCTGCGCCAAAACGTACTGTTTGTTGCTCATCAATCGCAAGTGATAAATTTAAGCTTGGTAAAACGTGAGAATAATCGTGACCAATATCTGTAGGTGAAGTAATGACTAAGCCAGTATTATTATCCACACCAAAAGCATTACCTTGAGACGATTGATCTGTATGAACGTAACGTACACCCACATTACCCGTTAATGGAAGACCATTTACTTCTGCATTGATATTAGCTTGTACAAATGCTGATGTGATTTCTTCTTTTACTGTCCATGATTTAGTAGCATGACTAGAGCTAGTTAAGCTTTCATCAAGTGTTTCATAGTAACCATCGTTAACTAAGCCATTTACATCGTAGGCAATCATGTCGCCCAGCCCAATAAAGTCTAAACCAACACTGCCTAAACGGTATTGCTCAGGCACACTAACCATACCTGGATTTTCAAGAGAAAAATCAGTCAAGGTTAAAAAGTAACCTTGCGAAAATTTAGACTTTTCACGTTCTTTATAACCTAAGCCAAATTCAATTGAGCTAAAATATTCGTTTTCTAATACTTTAGAGGCTGCTAGTTTAAGAGTTACAAGTTCATCTTCAATGGTAGGTGCGTTGATAAAGCCATCTTGCGCTTGGTTTTCATACTCAGTACCTGTTAATCCATATGCATCGTTTAGTGCAGAGCTTGCGCCCCACGAAAGCGGACCACCTAATTGGATTAAATCATAATCGCTGTAATCTAAGTCATGTGAAAAAGTAGCGCCAGTATTGCCGCCATTAAAGGCATAGCCTAGGTTATCTGCAACACCGCGAGAATCACCACGCCCTGTACCTGAGTAGCTTTCTATACTCCAAATTTTACGGTCAACTTGCGAGTAACTTGCGTCAAACTCTACTGACCAAGAATCGTCAATATCGTATTTAGTATTAAAACCAAATGCAGTTAATTCAGCATCACGCTCTTGGTAATCATTACGTACTACTACTCGTTGGCCTTGTGTTACAGCACTTGTTATAAATCCACTTTCTGCATCTACTGTAGCACTGCTTGCATCAATACTACCTTGCCCCCAAGCGAAAGGAACTTCAATACCGCGTAAAATTTGCTCATCTGTAAAATCTACATACAACGCATCAAACGTCATATTTAGTTTATCCGTAGGAGCCGCTTCTAATACAAGCATAGCTGAGTCACGCTCAAGCGTTGAAGAACGTACGTAAGGCTTAGCGCCACCTAAAATAGAATATGACTGACCATCTTCAGCAGTAAACTCTGGGTAGCCCCATGAGTTCCAGCGCTTTTCTTGGTTTGGTGAACTCATTGTGTTTAGAGCAAACGCAACACCAATCGTGTCATCTGCAAATTGGTCAATGTATGAGAATGTACCACGGTAACCTTGATCATCACCGTCTGGATTAAGTTTACCAAAACCAGTTTGCTCAAGTTGGCCGTTAAACATGATTACACGTTGGCCTTTACTCAAAGGTCGAACTGTTTGCATGTTAATAACACCCGCAATACCATCAGCATCTAAACTAGCACTGGGTGTTTTATATACGGTTACACCGCTCATTATTTCTGATGGGTAAAGGTCAAACTCTACGCCACGGTTATCGCTAATAGATACCTGTTCACGGCCGTTAAATGTAGTACCACTTTCGTTTTCACCAAAACCACGAATTGATACTCTGCTTGCGCGACCGTCTAAACGCTGCGCTGTTAAACCAGGTAAACGTGCAATAGATTCAGCAATTGATGAGTCAGGTAGTTTACCTATATCTTCTGCAGAGATAGATTCTACAACCTGTGTAGAAAAGCGTTTTGTGTTGATAGATTCAACAACACTGCCACGAAAACCTTTAACTTCGATAACTTCCACGTCATCATTGTTTAATTGTTTTTCTTCAGCTGCAGTTGCTGCAAAACTAGTGATGCCAGCAGCAGCTAACGCCAGAGTTAATATACTTGGTTTGAACATAGACATGATGTTTTCCCGTTACCCATATTGTGATACCCGCTCAATTGTTTAGTGATAGTAAACCGAGGCGAGCTTATTTTGTTGTCAGGATGGATATTAACGCTTGGTTTATTTTATTAACAAGTTTATGCATACGTATTCAAGCCTTATAAAACCATTATAAATTAACATAAACTTCACATAACACTTGGTAACACACTGTTTTAAATGGTATTTATTGGTGCAACCAATTCCATCCAAATATTACAATTATGCAAAATAGCCTAATGATTTTAACGTGCTTTAACAGCCTGTAATTATTAAGAAATAAATTTTAACCATGCACCATAAGCTAAATTTAATTAATAGATATGAATGTGAAATTGGTAAGACCATTACATACAATCACTATTATAGTGCAATCCAGTAAAAATATGCACTGGCGAGGTGCTATGCCATGTTTCTTTTTTATTAAACGCAATTGGTAAACAGGTTTAATTTAGTTATAACGCTTAATTGACACTAAATATCTATTTTTTGAAGTAACTCAAACATGCTTATTTTTGTGCATACGTATGCAGTCTTTTTACAGTATCTCGGCCTTCACGTATGCTTTTTGAAAATAACGTGATTCATCATAATCACATATAAGAATTTAAAAAACTGTTTGGAATGACGGAGAAAAGCATGGCCCAAAAGCAGTGGTATAAAGGTGCGGTTATTTATCAAGTTTACCCGCGTAGCTTTCAAGATAGCAACAACGACGGTATTGGTGATTTAAGAGGAATAATTAATCGTATTGATTATATTAAGAGCTTAGGTGTTGATGCAATTTGGATTTCGCCATTTTTTAAATCTCCTATGAAAGATTTTGGTTACGATATTAGTGACTACCGTGATATTGATCCTTTATTTGGCAATTTAAACGACTTCGACGAGCTTATTGAGCAAGCACACGACCGCGATATTAAAATTATTATCGATCAGGTTTTAAGCCACACGTCAGATCAACATCAATGGTTTTTAGACAGCCGTGAAAACCAAAATAACGATAAAGCCGATTGGTATGTGTGGGCTGACTCTAAAGAAGACGGCACAGCACCAAATAACTGGTTGTCAATTTTTGGCGGCGGTGCGTGGCAATGGGAACCACGCAGAGGGCAATACTACCTTCATAACTTTTTAACTGAACAACCCGATTTAAATTTTCATAACCCAGATGTTAGAAAAGCAGTGCTAGATAACGTTGAGTTTTGGCTTAAAAAAGGTGTTGATGGTTTTAGACTCGATGCCATTAACTTTTGTTATCATGATGCGCAGCTTCGTGATAACCCTGCTAAACCAAAAGAAAAACGCCAAGGCCGTGGTTTCAGTGAAGACAACCCTTACGCATTTCAATACCACTACTACAATAATACCCAACCTGAAAATATTGAGTTTATGCAAGATATTCGTGCGTTACTTAATAAATACCCTGGCACTGTATCACTAGGTGAAATTTCGTCAGAGGACTCTTTAGCCACGATGGCAGAGTACACACAAGGCGGTGATAAGCTGCATATGGGTTATAGCTTTGAACTTTTAACTAACGATTATTCAAGTGAGTATATAAGAACAACGGTGCAAACCCTTGAAAAAGGGATGACAGAAGGCTGGCCATGTTGGGCATTTAGTAATCACGATGTTGAACGTGTAGCAAGCCGTTGGAGCCAAAATGGCGAAATTAATTCACAGCAATGTAAAATGCTCACCGCCCTACTCGCATCTTTACGCGGTAGTGTGTGTATGTACCAGGGTGAAGAATTAGGCTTAGGCGAAGCAAGCGTAGCCTTTGAAGATCTGCAAGACCCTTATGGAATAACCTTTTGGCCTAACTTTAAAGGCCGTGATGGTTGTAGAACGCCTATGCCATGGGATAATGCAAGTTTACAACATGCAGGCTTTAGCGAAACTAAGCCATGGCTGCCAGTAGACGAGCAGCATAAGCAGCAATCAGTAAAACAGCAAACTCTTGATAGTAATTCTATTTTAAATGCTTATCGTGAGTTTATGGCATGGCGAAAAACAAAGCCCGTGTTACTTGAAGGTGATATTGAATTTATTAACACACATGAGCCTGTTCTTGCTTTTTACAGAACATTCGAAAATGAAAAGATGTTATGTGTTTTTAATTTAAGTGGCGCTGAAGCAGCCTTATCGCTGCCAACTGTTATCTCTACAGAGTTTGGTGAGCTTAGTCATCACAAAGGCCACATAGAGAACGAGCAATTACTATTAGCGCCGTATGCATGCTATTACGCAACGTGCTAATTGATACTAACCACTAATTAGTGAAAACAAAAAGCCCATGTAATGACATGGGCTTTTTTGTAGGTAAATTAATGATTGTGGGTTTTACTATTAAGGTAGTCAGTAAATGCAAACAACACGCCCGACATCACAAAAGTAACGTGGATTATTACTTTCCAGAGTAGCTCGTCGTTTGAATGTGCCTCTGAATTTATAAACACTTTTAAGAGTTCAACAGCTGATATTGCAACAATTGCGCTGATCAGCTTCATTTTAAGCCCTGAAAACCCTACTTTGCCCATCCAAGATGGCTTATCTTCGTGATTATCTATGCCCAGCTTAGATACAAAATTTTCGTATCCACTGAAAATAATAATCAACAAAAGGCCTGCGAGCAACGCTGTATCAACTAGCGTCAATATACCTACCAGTAAATCTTGGTTTGATGCTGTAAAAGTAGCAATCCCCATTAAATACAGTTGTTTAAAAAATTTAATCAATAACAAAATAACCGCAAACAAAAGGCCAACAAAAAAAGGCGCTAACAACCAACGGCCTTTAAAAATAAATGACTCCAATGCATGCTCTATTTTATTGGTTGATTGAATGCTTTTTTTAGGTGTATCGGGCGTGTTAGGTGTCATTTGTTATTCTATATATTAAAAATAGGCGACATTAACGTATTAATTAAGCTTATACAAATAATTATAAAAAAAACGGCCTATAAATAAACTTATCTTTACGATAAATATTTTTCGTTATCTTTTATTTAAAATTCGATTAAATTCAGCATACCAACAGAAGCGTTCTGCTTGGGCACCTTTGTTTTGTAGCGACAATAACCGTTATGAAACCATTTTTTTAGGAATAAACGAATGAAAAAAGCATTACTTGCATCATTAACAGCGTCACTATTTGCAGTATATGCAACATACTCAGTAGCAGACGACACACCAGTAGCTTCATCGCAAATGATAAAAGAGTACACTGAGATGTGCGTTAACTGGGCTAAAGACGACGATGTAATGAATGAAGACCTTTACGCATATGTTTTAAATTGTGTAAATGATGAGCTTGAATCTGAAGGCTATCAAAAAGTAACGTCTGTAAAGATTTAACGCTGACTCAAAACTGTAATTTAAGGTTAGCTATGCTTAGTTGATTGAACAGCCAAAAAGCCGTTGCGAACACAATTACTAAGCATAAAAAAACCGGAATAGACACAGGCTGTGCATTCCGGTTTTTGTAACGATAAAGTGTTACTACCTAGTTTTATTTACTCTTCATCTTTTTTTGCTTTTGCTTTAGGTTTTGCCTTAGCTGGGGCTTTTTTAGCAGCTGCTTTCTTTTTAGGTGCCGCTTTTTTCTTGGCTTCCTCTACCCATTTACCTGCTTCATAATGAGCAGTCCAACCAGTTGCTTTACCGTCAATTTCAGTCATAACATACTGCGCTTTGTTTTTACGGCTGTAGCGTACAACAGCAAGATTACCATCAGGGTCTTGAGCTGGCGCGTCAGCTAAATAGTAAAATTTAGGGGATATACGGTCTCTAAAACGTTTTAACTCTTCAACCTTAGGCGCTCGAGTTTCACGCGATTTAGGGAATGTATTTGCAGCTAAAAATATACCCGCAGCACCATCACGTAATACAAAATAAGCTTCCGATTTTTCACATTCTAATTCAGGAATATGAACTGGATCTTCTTTAGGCGGAGCAGCTTCACCATTTTTTAGTAACTTACGTGTATTTTTACACTCTTCGTTATTACAGCCAAAGTATTTACCAAAACGTCCAGATTTAAGTTCCATGTCTGAGCCACATTTATCACACTCAATAATTGGGCCGTCATAGCCTTTAATCTTAAACGTGCCTTGCTCAACAATATGCCCTTTACACGCTGGGTTGTTACCACATACATGTAACTTGCGGGTCTCATCAATTAAATACGAATCCATCGCTGTTTCACAAATAGGACAGCGCTTCATTTGCATTAATTTTTCTGTTTCTTCGTCTTCAACGTCAGCGGCTACCGCTTCATCGCCCGACACTAAATTCATAGTAGTTGTGCAACGTTCTTTAGGTGGTAGGTTATAACCCGTACACCCTAAAAACACTCCAGTTGAAGCAGTTCGAATACCCATTTTACGACTACATGTAGGGCATTCTATATCAGTTTCAACCATTTCATTAAGACGCATGCCACCTTGTTCTGGTTCGTCTTTTGCAATAGTTAATTGTGTTGAAAAGTCAGCGTAAAACTTATCAAGGACTTGCGTCCAAACACGTTCACCTTCAGCTATGTCATCTAAACGGCCTTCCATTTTTGCCGTGAAGTCGAAGTTCATTAAGTCGGTAAAATTTTCAACTAGACGGTCAGTAACAATCTCCCCCATTTTTTCAGCAAAGAAACGACGGTTTTCTACGCGTACATAGCCACGGTCTTGGATTGTAGAAATAATTGAGGCATATGTAGAAGGACGACCTATTCCTCGTTTTTCTAGCTCTTTAACTAAACTTGCTTCGCTAAAGCGCGCTGGCGGTTTAGTAAAGTGTTGCTTAGGATCAAGTTCGACAAGTGTCAATGTTTCGCCCATAGTAACAGCAGGAAGTGATTGATCTTCTTCGTTCTTTTTACGAACAGCAGGTTGTACTTTAGTCCAACCATCAAAACGAAGTACACGCCCTTTAGCTTTAAGTTGAAAATCATTAGCCGCAACAGTCAAGGTTGTTAAATCGTACTCTGCAGGCACCATTTGACACGCTACAAATTGACGCCATATTAACTCGTAAAGTTTTTTAGCATCGGCATCTACACCTTCTAGGTGTCCAGACAACACGGTAACGCTTGAAGGACGAATAGCTTCATGCGCTTCTTGGGCGTTTCCTTTTGAGCTGTAGTTAATTGGCTCTTTTGGTAAATACTTTGCACCAAATTGTTCTGTCACGTATTCACGACACATCTCAACCGCATCTTTAGATAAGTTAGTTGAATCGGTACGCATATAAGTAATATAACCACCTTCATACAATCGCTGAGCTAGCATCATGGTCTTTTTAACACCATAACCTAAACGTGTACTGGCGGCTTGTTGCATTGTTGATGTGATTAAAGGTGCACTTGGGCGACTTTTGCTTGGTTTTTCTTCAACGTTAACAACTTTGTATTCGGCATTCTCAAGGCTTTTTACTGCCTCTTTGATTTGTGCTTCGTTTACAGGCTTAAACGGCTTGTCTGCTTGTTTAGTGACTTCTAAACGTAATGCTGACTCAGTATTTGTAACATCTGCATGAATATCCCAAAACTCTTCTGGGATAAACGCTTTAATTTCACGCTCTCGTTCTACGAGTAATCGCACTGCAACTGACTGCACTCGCCCTGCCGATAATCCACGCGCTACTTTTGCCCATAAAAGCGGCGATACCATAAAGCCAACAACACGGTCTAAAAAACGACGTGTTTGCTGAGCAAATACCATGTCAGTATTTAGTTCACCCGGTGTTTCAAACGCTTGTTGGATGGCATTTTTAGTAATTTCGTTAAAAACAACGCGTTTATACTTTTCTGGCTCACCACCGATGATTTCTTGAAGGTGCCAAGCAATTGCTTCCCCTTCTCTATCCAAATCCGTTGCGAGGTATATTTGGTCTGCTTTTTCTGCCAGCTTTTGTAATTCTTGAACAACCTTTTCTTTACCCGGTAGGATTTCGTAATGAGGCTGCCAGCCTTTTTCAGGATCAATCCCCATACGTGCAACTAAGTTAGTGTAATCTCGTTGCTGTTTATACGCTGCTTTCTCATCCGGTGGCATTTTACGCACTTCTGCTGGCGTTTTAGTTGCCGGCACTTTTGCTTTGCTCGAACCTGAGGTAGGTAAGTCTCGTACATGCCCAATACTGGACTTTACGATAAAGTCATTACCTAAGTATTTATTAATTGTTTTAGCCTTAGCAGGTGACTCTACAATTACTAGCGATTTGCCCATAGTTGCCTATTTCTAACCAAATATTGAAAATGTGTTTACCGCATTAGCGGTGCGAATATTTATAGGTATATCTACAAACACTAGTTGTTACAAGCTTTTAATACAAACTTTTCAGTATTTACTGAATAAACGAACAATTTTTGTTGCTAATTTAGACAAACTGATGTTTTTAGAATAATTGCTGTGGAATATATAGAACACAATGAAAAATGCCAACCTAAAGGTTGGCATTTTTTTCAATAACTTAAACATCATCAAAAATAGTGATGCCTGTCGAAACGGTTTTACTAGCCCCTAATTGGTTTTCAAATTCAAACGTGATGGTTAAAACACCGCTTGTTTGGTCGTTACCGTCTGTCTCTCGTGAAATTAATACGTCCGAGTACATAGGCTTATCTGTATTGGTATTCGGTATTGTTTCACTATGACGAATGATAGAAAGATCGCCATTACTCGTCGTTAAAGATACCACTGTGTTTGCAGGTAATGGATTACCAAATTCATCTGTATAGTGAATACGCACAGCCATTGAAGTTAAACCTATGTCTACAGTGAGTGTTTCAGGGTCTGTTTCGTCAGGATCATTAGGATCGAAATCAGGATTAGCGATTTCGACATTATTAACCGATAAGTCGATAGCAGCAACATCACAACGCTGAGATACATCCGACTCCTCTAACTCTACAAATGTTCTGTTACCAGAGACTGAACTTGAACAATCAGCGGGCACAAATACTTCAAATGGCGCTGGTAATGCATCCGTTTTAACAACAGAGAAACGCACGTAGGGTTCATCACCTGACATAACTAGTTCAATGTTTTTACGAACCTCAACCAACTCGCGCGAACATTCACCGGCAGCATTTGCAGCTTCACTACATAATAAACCATTGTATAGGCCGTCAGCGGCATCGTAAATTCCGTCATTGTCTAAATCACGCCACGTTTCGTTATGACCACCACGCGAGTTTAACTCTGAACAAGCATCTGTTACTGGATCGTAATCATCGCCGCGAGCATCGCTACAATCCGCTTTATCAAAGCTATTGTTTTCATTGTGGTCAATAAAGGCTTCAGGTAAATCATAACTTGCGTAGTATTCACCTATATCGAATAAGCCATTCGTGCGTTTTACGCCATCAGTTGATTGTTCATCTACAAAGTTCTCTTGGCCTTTGGTAACTGCAAGCACACTTACGCGCCCGCCCATTACTACGCCGTTTTCGTCATTTTTAGCGCGTGTAATACCATTAATACACGGTGCAGCTGCACCAAAGTATGGGTCACAGTTAATTTGGCCTGTTTTAGGGTTAATACCTTCAGTTGTCGACGCATTGCCATCAATTTCACCGATTCTGTTACCCCATTTGTAATCTTCGAATGGGCGGTCGCCTTGTGAGCGCCACGTGACGACACAAGTAGCGTCATTTGTTTTACATGTCTCTTCGTTACTTGACGAACCAACTACGCCAGCCTCTGAAAGAACCGTTGCCTCTACACCATCGCCGTTATAATTATTAAACTGATCACCAAAAAATACAGTTAAATCAGTAATAATACCGTTGTAGTAAAGTGAATTAGTATTAAATGTAGTTGGGCTTAAATCAAAGCTGTTTTGATCAGTCACACCTGAAGCAAGCGTAAGCTGCGCAGATACAGAACTAATTTGTTCAGAAAGTGGGATTAAATTTAATGTACCTTCAGGGCAAATTTCATTGCCAGGATCAGTTTGACACAATTCAAAGTCATCAACCCAACACGTTAAATCATCACCTTCGGGCAGTGCTTTAACATCGTCTTTAGATACATAACACGCTTTAACAACTAAAGGCCCCGGCACAATACCTGAGGTTACAGTCGTTTGTACTAGCCCTTCATTATCGGTATTGCCACTGGTAAGCGTTAAGTTTGCAGCGCCCACTGAATCAGTTAATTTAAAATCTATTCGTTGCTGAGAAGACGCTATATTATCAGCATCAAGTAATTTAAACGTAACGATTGATTGCGTTGGTAAACCACCTTCGCCTGGTGGTAATGCTATAAATGTCTCGCTTACATCTACAAATTGAATAGATTGTACTGCAGAGCTTTCTACTGGAATAACCGTTGATTCAGTAAAGTTTTGACCGCCTGTTTCAACAGTAATTGTTACATCATCGTCAATGTTACAACCTGTTGCTCTGTAAGTTGCTGTAGCAATACCATTTGACGATTTTACGCTGTCATCAATTACAGACTCACCGGCAACTGCACAGGTAGAGCTAAATTCAACGTCAGTAGCCGTTAAATATAAGTTTCCGTTTTCGTCTGTAAGCGTTACTTCAATGACAGTACTACCACCTGCTTTAAGTGGTATTACACTCCCGTCATCATTGGTATTCAATCCGTTATCAACGCTAAGCGTTAAGTTTGCAATACCTACTGCAAAATTTAAAGATGCACTTTCATCTAGAGCCGTTGCCGTAACAGTTCCTGCCCCACCGGTATTACCTGGCTGAAGTTTTAATAGTGCAATACCAAAGTTATCAGTTAAAGCAGTACCCGAAGAAGGTAGAATCGTACCTAAATTAGTTTCAATATTTACAAGCGCGTTTTTACTGCCTTCGCCACTTTGCTCGTTAGTGACCTCGACAAATAATTCACCCAATTCAGAAGATGAAATGCTGTTGGTTACAGTACAACCAGACGCTACAGATAACGGATCTAATTTAACATTGCTGCGGTTATCATCCCAATCCGCATTACAACCTGTAAGTAGTTTTATGGAAACTGAAAATTGCGCTTCATCTTGCGCAGCCCCATCACCCGATGAGTAAAAAACAGCTGTATTACTTACGTTTGTACCACTTGCTGGAGAATAACTAGCTACAACTTGGCCTGCACCTGTTGCTACACCACTACCTAATGTGACGCGTGCTTCACCCGAGTCATCTGTGATTGCAGTGCCAAGCTCAGGCGTTATAACACCTGTAAAATTAGTGCCAAAAGAAATAAGCTTATCTGCAACTGCTACACCATCTGATTTTAACGTTGCAACAACAACACCGGTGTTATCTGCCGTGACTGGGTTTGTACTGGTGAATTTTTCACCATTTTGGTCAACAATTTTGACTTCTAATGTTGTTGAACCACTCACGCCAGTGTCGTCACCTTGACCACCCGTTGACTGAAATGCAAATGTGGCTGTATATGTTTCATCATCGCCATTATATGTGGCAGTAACTTCACCAGCACCCGCCTCTGAGCCTGCACTTAATTCGATTGTTGCTATACCATCATTTTGCGTCAGCGCTGAATCAGGGTTTAAACCCCCAATATCATCGGCCAACGTGAACGTGATGCGTTTGCCAGCAACAACAGCGCCATCATTGTCTTTTAGGGTTGCACGTAAATCTAACGAAGCTGTATTTGTGACAGTATTTGATTGCGTTGCGTCTGCTTGAGAGAACCCTTGAAGCGTTAATGTATAGGTTGTTGTATCTGTGTCTGTATCAGTGCCACCAACTGTACCGCTTTTTTCAATTGATCCACCGCCACCACAGGCTGTGAGTAATAAACTGAGCAATGAAATGCCAAGTAGTCGCATTAAAGGCATGAACCTCTCCCTAGCGTTGTTATTATTAACAATATGTTGTTTACCTCATATTAACCTATAACTTAGTCTAAAATCACAGTTTTTTATTACTTTTTTGTACAAAAATATTTCGTGTAAATACTAATTTTTTCTGTAGTAAATAATTTCTTACTGGTAGTCTATGGCAAATTTATAAAAAGTAGATTCGGTGTATGTCAAAAATCGGTACGTTAAGTTTAACTACTCGCATCATGATTGGTATGGTGCTCGGTGTTACAGTTGGTTTTATATTTCAAGCAATCTTAGCTGGTCAAGACGATTATCTAATCCCTCTTGGGTTATTCTCTTTGCCAATTAAAGCATTTTTTGTTGACGGTATTTTTCATGTCGGCGGTCAAATATTTATTGCTAGCCTTAAAATGCTCGTTGTTCCTCTTGTTTTTGTGTCGTTGGTATGTGGAACCTGCAGCTTAAGCGACCCAAAAAAATTAGGCCGTTTAGGTGGTAAATCAATTGGGCTGTATTTGATTACAACAGCGATAGCCATAACCGTGGCTATGACTCTTGCCTTATTATTTAACCCAGGTGAAGGCATTGGCTTGCCATCTCAGGCAAGTTACGATGCAAAAGAAGCCCCAACCCTTGCGCGCGTTATTATTGATATGTTTCCTACTAATCCTTTTGAAGCGATGGCAAAAGGTAACATGTTGCAAGTAATTGTGTTTGCATTGCTATTTGGTATTGCTATGGCTTTAAGTGGCTCAGCAGGTAAACGTGTTGCAGCTGTTTTTGAAGATTTGAACACCGTTATCTTAAAGTTAGTAACGTTACTAATGAACATTGCCCCTTACGGTGTTTTCTTTTTAATGGCCAAACTATTTACTACCATTGAACTTAATTTGATTGTAAGTTTAGCTAAATACTTTGGTGTTGTTGTATTAGCGCTATTGTTTCATGCCTTTGTAAACTACACCTTGTTATTAAAACTCCTTACCGGCTTAAACCCTGCTACTTTCTTAGCAAAAATGAAACACACGTGTTTATTTGCCTTTAGTACATCAAGCTCTAGTGCAACCATGCCAATAACACTTGAAACAGCAACTAAAAAGTTAGGTGCCAGTAATTCTGTAGCTTCATTTACTATTCCGCTAGGTGCAACCATTAATATGGACGGCACTGCAATCATGCAGGGTGTGGCTACGGTATTTATTGCACAAGTTTTTGCCGTTGATTTAACGGTGTCTGATTACTTAATGGTAATTTTAACAGCCACACTTGCGTCCGTCGGTACGGCAGGTGTACCTGGGGTTGGTTTAATAATGCTTGCGATGGTGCTTAATCAAGTGGGCTTGCCGGTAGAGGGCATTGCCATAATTATTGGCGTAGATAGACTGTTAGATATGACTCGCACCGCTGTCAATGTTACAGGCGATTGTATGGTTACCTGTGCGGTTGCTAAAAGCGAAGGTGAGTTAGATGAAACTATATTTAACGACCCTAATGCCGCAAAAGATTTAGAAGATTACCATAAGTCAATTGACTAATTGCCATGCATTTTATGGTGTAAATAAACCCTGATAATTATCAGGGTTTTTTATGCTTAACATTTTTGTAAGAACATCTACGGGTTTAGCGATTTAAACTTAGATATTAAGTTTACCCCTATTTTATTTACGCCACTACTTAGCCCAAGCGCAAATTTATCGCTTAGTCCTTTTTTTACTTTGTACTTAACATTATAAATTTGACGTTCGTATTGCTGTTCAAGTAATGCATCGTCACTTGTTTTAATAACGTCAACTAGGCCTTTGTCTATTGCTTGTGTTGCAAACCAATGCTCACCCGTTGCAACTTGGTCTATATCTAAACTCGGACGCTGTGAACTAACAAAGGTTTTAAATAAATCATGCGTTTGTTCTATTTCATCACGAAATTTTTCGCGTGCTTTGTCTGTGTTCTCACCAAAAAGGGTTAAAGTTCGTTTAAACTCACCTGCAGTAATTTGTTCAAACTCAACATCATTTTTTTTCAAAATTTTATTAAAATTTGGAATTTGCGCTATTACGCCAATAGACCCAACTATAGCAAAAGGTGCTGCTAGTATTTCATCAGCAACACAAGCCATCATGTAACCACCACTTGCTGCTACTTTATCAATAGACACACTCAGCGGTATTCCTGCTGATTTAATGCGCTGCAATTGCGATGCAGCAAGCCCATAACCATGTACTACTCCGCCGCCACTTTCCAAGCGAATTAGGACTTTATCTTTTTTAGGATCTGAAATTGAAATGATTGCTGTAATTTCTTCTCTTAAACTTTCAACTTCATGAGCATCCATACTCCCAATAAAATCAATAACATAAAGACGAGGTTTTGCACCTTCTTTATCTGACTTTTTGTCGAGCGCTTTACGCTCTTTATCGTGCACTTTAAGTTCTTTTTTACTTAATGTATTTTGTAAAAAATTTTCTTTAAGCTCACTCAGCTGAGCCGATACATCATCAATTTGTATTTCACCCTTTTTTGCTTTTGGCTTTACAGCAGCGCCAACAAGCATCATTAAAATAAGTCCTACCGCGATAACAAAGGTAACTGTTTTGGCAAAAAACAAACCGTATTCGTATAAAAATTCCAACTGATTTCTCCGATTTTAAATTTACGCTAATTTATCATGCTTTTAAGCAAAAAAAAGCCACTTTAAAGTGGCTTTGTATTAGATATGTTTTAGAGCGTATGTTTAGTCAGTAACAACATCACTGTTTGTTACTAATAACGTACGACCGCGAGTAGCTAAATAAACAGCAACTTGCATTTGCATTTCAGCATTTGCAGCAGCACTACCCTCTGCAGTAGATGACTGTGCAGCATCTTGTGCAGGTGTCAAAATAGAACCATGATGACCCTTAGAAAATTTAACTAAGTAGCTAGATGGTGTTTCTGTCATTGCCTGCGTCGTGCTTACTGTTTCTAATCCCATAAAATTAGCAAGTGGAATTGTACCAGAAATAGGATTGTTAGCAGCCATTGGTGGAATAACTTGATCCGGCTTGTTTTCACCGCCGTCACCCACTACCACATTAGTATAAACAGGTGTACCCAACGCTTGTACCGCTGCTGCGTAATTAGTTGGGTCACCACTGTCTAATGCTGTTTGAGAAGCAAACGCAAACTGCGTAAACACGCCTTGAATGTTAGTAAGCTTGGCTGTTTCACCTGCCGTTGTAATAGACGCAATGTATTCGTTATAACCACACGTTAAGTATGCTTCCATATCGGGTAGTGTAGCGCCACAGTTAGAAACTGCATCACCTTGCAAGAAGGCATTAAACTCATCAGCTTCAGTTGTACCAGCTTGAGAAAGTACAGAGCCTTGAATAAACGGGCCAAATGCTGCTGATTCTAATAAGAAGCTAGCAATACCACCACCGCCACTTGCAAGAGCCACTGTGTTTACATTAAATAATGGGTCAACAGTCGGCGCTAATGGATTGTTAGCCTGTGCAATAAACGCAGGAGCAACAATAGAGCCTAGTGAATGTCCAATGTAAGTAACATCTTGGCTGTTAATAGTTGCATCTTGCAAAAAGTTTAAACCTAAACGTAAACCTAATAAATCTGCAGCAGATTGGCGCAAACTATCACGTGCAACTAATAAAGAACTTAAATTCATGTAACTAAGTACTGAACCGGTTGTTGCATTAAAGTCGTCGTTACCATCACCGTCAACATCTACACCTCGTTCACCATGGCGAGGATGATCAATTGCAACCGTTGCAAAACCTTGAATAGAAAGCTGAGCAGTTAATGCAAGCATACTTTCTTTGTTGGTTGTAATACCATGTTGCATCATAACAACAGGCCAACCACCTTCAGGCATTTCAATTGCAGGTAACTGTAGCTGCGCGCGCACACCGTTAATAATTGGTAAAATTGGCTTAGTCATTTGTACTGGCACGTTAGCCATGCTTTGTACTTTAGGAATTGAGTTATATTTTGTTAAATGACGTGTACTATCGATACCTAAATCACGTAACTGTCCGCCACTCAGTGCCGAACATAACCCATCGTTTTCACTGATAGGATCAGTTGGAAATGCATCACCTGCAACTGCTTTGTAACCCTGAAGAGCTACAGCGTTATCACACATACCTTGCCAATATGTGTCGTTTAAATCGCTAATATCTGTGCCTGTTGGCGTACCAAGGTACATAGGTAACATAATGCTACCTTTTTGATATTGAACGCCTGAAAACGCAGCCGATACCGTTACACCCTGAGATGCAAACACTTGTTGCACATTAACCATTGGTTGTTCAGGAACTTGAAGTGCAGGTGTAGGCAAAGCGTCGTTCTGTAAACTTGCAGCCAATAGATTTTTTATTGTGCCAAGTACCGGACCCGCTGACTGAATTGTCATTGCGCCGGAGAAAATAATATCTTCTTTTGAAATATCACCAGAGCTTACAACTACATTCTCGTAACTATTTACAGCACCTTGCAATGCCAGTTGAGATTCGGTAATTAATGGCGCTTCTTGTTTCACTAAACCATAAGTAGACGACGGTGCAATAGAGCGACCCATTGAATCTTTAAGACCCGTAGTTAGAACGTTAATGTACGAACTACCTGCCTTAAAAGGCTTAAGAGGAATAATCGCAACGGCATTTCCAGAAGCTTGAGTAACAAAATCAACACCAAATGTTAATTCACCTACTAGCTTACAAGCAGCGCCTGCTGGAGCAACAGAACATTCTGCATCTGTTAAGCTTGCACCCATTATTACTTCAAAAATTCTTACGCTGCCTGGTGTTCCAGCTGACGCTTCGTCAAGTGATACAGTGGGTGGAAATGTCAAATCAACTTTATAAGGAACCTGAGACGACCAGCCGTCAAGTGCACCTAGCGCAAGCTGAGGGTCAGCATAAGCTGCTCTTGGGATAGATACATTATCGTCATCTAGCTCACCCGGGATGTTTAAAGTACCATCTTGGGTGCCGCTCATTAATAAATCGTTGGGAACAGAAATTACACCGTTGGCGGGGTCAAAGCTAACCGTGGCCATGGGTACTACTGTAGCGGTTTCATTCTTAACATCTTCTAACGTTTCTCCGCCGCCACAACCTGCTAAAGCAGCAGTGACAGAGAGTGAAAGTAGCATTTTCTTCATATTGGTGACTCCGAACATATTTTATTTTTATAGTGTGTTTAATCAGTGTATCAAGTTAAAACAATGTAATCAGATTATTAATGAGACATTAGACCAGTTAAACTTAACGTAAAGTTTCTTTTTTCGCCACCTAATTTTTCAATAAATTCGATTACTTGTCGATTTGCTATGTTAAAATCAAAAAAAATCTATCAATTGGTACTTTTATGCACACTTATCAAGCAGCTGAAAATGCATTAAACGATAAAGTTATTTTAATCACCGGCGCGGGCGATGGTATTGGCCGAGTAGCGGCTATTACTTATGCCAAACATGGTGCTACAGTCATTTTATTAGGTAAAACAACAAATAAACTTGAATGCGTATACGATGAAATTGTGAATGCCGGGTATCCTAAACCTGCAATTGTACCAATGGACTTAAAGGGCGCGACAAAACAAAATTATCGTGATCTTGCTGCGACTATTGAAAATCAGTTTGGCCGTTTAGACGGGCTTCTAAATAATGCAGGCATACTTGGCTCTCTTGGGCCACTAGAGCATTTTTGTTCATCTACGTTTGAGAACATCATGAAAGTTAATGTGACAGCTCAAGCAATGATCACCAAAGCATTATTCCCCGTAATGCGTAAATCAGACTACGCGTCTATTGTTTTCACCTCATCAGGTGTTGGTCGAAAAGGGCGTGAGTTTTGGGGGCCCTATGCCATCTCTAAGTTTGCAGTTGAAGGTATGATGCAAACGTGGGCTTGTGAAGTAGGTAAAACAAACATTCGCGTAAACTGTATTAATCCAGGCGCCACACGTACATCAATGCGCGCATCGGCATACCCGGGTGAAGATAGAGATAAGTTGGCAACGCCTGAAAGCATAATGCCTACTTACTTATATTTAATGAGTGATGATTCAACTGCAGTCAATGGCAAGTCATTAGATGCACAAATAAAAAAGTAACAGGTATTAATTTTTAATAGCCTAAATAAAAAAAGCCGCAACAATGCGGCTTTTTTATGAACGTTAAAATGTTACTTACGTTTAGTCGACTTAACACGTTGATTGTGCTTTTTAACTGCTTTTCTAATTTGATTAATTTTAGCGCGTTTGTCTTTACGTTTCTCTGGCATAACTGAAAGTTTAGTTTGCGTTTCACGACCTAACTTGACCGTTTTACGTAAATAGTTAACGGTATCTAAGTCGTATTCAACCCAACCACCTTGTGGAACGCGCTTGTCGAGCTCTAACTTACCGTAACGAATACGGATAAGACGCGACACTTCAACATCTTGAGATTGCCACAAACGACGAACTTCGCGGTTACGCCCTTCATTTAACGTTACATTAAACCAACGGTTAATTCCTTCACCACCTAGTGGTTTAATATTCGTAAACTTTGCAGGACCATCTTCAAGTTCTACGCCGCGCATCAAGTTTTTAAGTGTTTCGTTTGTTACTTCACCAAACACACGCGAAGAATACTCACGCTCAACTTCATAACTTGGGTGCATTAAACGATTTGCTAATTCACCATCATTAGTAAACAACATTAAACCAGATGTATTTACATCGAGTCGGCCTACAGCTATCCAACGATCGCCATCAATACGAGGTAGTCTGTCAAATACAGTACGACGACCTTCAGGGTCTTTGCGTGTACTCAATTCTCCCTCTGGTTTGTTGTACATTATCACACGACAAATTCTGTCTGCTTTCTCTTCAATTTTTACGGTATGACCGTCTACTCGAATTAAATCGGTTTCTTCAACGCGGTCACCGAGTTTAGCGACTTTGCCGTTAACACTAACACGATTTGCGTCAATGTATTTTTCCATTTCACGGCGCGAGCCTACACCAGCTCTGGCTAGGACTTTTTGTAACTTTTCACCTTGTACATTCATTCGGATGGTTCTCTCACAGAAGGATCACTTAATAACTGGTCTATTTTACTTTCTTGTTGCGCAGGTAACGCAGGTAAGTTTTCTAAACCCGTTAATGAAAAATAATCTAAAAATTGTTTAGTTGTGGCGTATAAAGCGGGTTTACCCGGTACCTCTTTATGCCCTACTACTTTAACCCACTCTCTTTCGAGTAAGGTTTTAATTATATTCGAACCCGTTGTTACCCCTCTTACTTGCTCAATTTCGCCACGTGTAATGGGTTGACGATAGGCAATAAGTGATAGTGTTTCCAATAAAGCACGTGAGTATTTAGGCGCTCGTTCTTGCCAAAGGTTACTCAACCAAGGACTTAAACTGCTACACGCTTGAAATCGATAACCACTGCCCACTTCAACAAGGCGGATACCACGGGTTTGAAAATGTGTTTGTATCGTTTCTATGGCATGGTTTATTCGTGACATAGAAATTGCAATATCCATTAAAACAGTGTCTTTAATATGGCGTTTACTTATGGGTTTGTCTGCAACAAAAATTGCAGCTTCAATGATTTCAACTAACTGCTCATCACTAATTCGCCGCCCAGCCATATACACTCTTAATAAATAAAAATACACAGCCATCTATTATGACAGAATAAGCACTAACTAGGAAAATATATCTAGTAATTTTATTAGGTCTATTATCTTTACGAATGAAGATGGGTTTAAATTAGGGGTTGATTAATTCGGCGCAAAGTTTTTAACTTTGTGGGCTCGATAACGGCTCCTGTGTTGTAGCCAATTTATAGGGAATAACCACACTAAGTAGACTCTATTTTGCCTAAATACCAAACAGATTGCTGTAATTTCAACCTGGAAAGATAAGCGCTTACTGAGCTTTACCCATAAAAAAAGCCAGTTACTATAACTGGCTTGCTGTTTTAAAACTAAATCACAGTTAGCTGTGTTTAATTACTTTTAATGCATCATCTTCAGCTACGGCTTTACCATATTTCTTTATGTAACCCGTAAACTCGTTTTTACTAATTCGTTTATCTTTGTTTTTGTCCATGTAACCAAAGTGGTTAGAAATATCGTCGTCGTTACCTTCAACAACTGATATGTAACCATTACTGTCGTTATCTAAACTTGCAAAGCTACTTTCAATTTTATCAAATTTAGCAATATTTGCTTTAAAAGCTGATTCGCTCACATCACTGTCAGTAGCAACTTTACCAGTATTTAATTGCATGTAGGCATTGAATTCTTTACGACTAATTTCTTCATCCATATTAGTGTCGATATTAGAAAAATGCCCCCAAATATTATCATCGTCAGCTTCAACTTTTGAAATAAAACCATCACTATCGTTGTCTAGACTTGCAAAGTCGCTATCTATTTTATCAAGACCTTGATTAGACGCACAGGCCGCTAAACTTAATGTTGCTAGGATAGTTGTTGCTAATGTTAACTTTTTCATAAGACGTGTCCTTCGTTGTTAGTAAATGTCACAATAACTAATACAAGTCTAATGCCAAAATGAAATAAATATAAATTTCAATAACTTGCAAGTTGGCCGTATGTTTTTCATTCTATTTCAATACGTTAGCCTTGAAACCTTTTCAATCAACCTTGTAAATTTTGCAAAAAAAAGCCCAGCTTTAAAAGCTGGGCTCTCGTTAATTCTTGTTGTACTAATTAAATTGCAGCATTTTGGTAACGCTTAACAAAATCAGTAACTTTTTGACCATTACATTTTAGCGAGTTTAAGTTACCGATTTTTTGGCGTACTGGCGCTAAACCTTGCTTTAGTGCAGTCATACATAGTTGAGTTTCTTGTTGAGCGTCTTTAGCAAACACTTCTACTTTGTTTTCAATTATGTTGTTTGTTGAATCTTTTTTTGCAATATCGCGAATATCTTGACCGTTACACATAATGCTTTGTGAAAAGCGCGATAAGTAAACGTTGTGCTTAGCTGCTAATTTACGTGCCGCAGAAAAACCTTCGTTTGCGCTTAATACACACAATTTAGACTCAATTGAGTTGTCTTGACTAAAGTAAGTGTTACTTTGAGCTGAAACAGAAGAAGATACTAATAATGTTGCCGCTAAAAATAATTGTGCTTTCATGAGAGATCCTATGTGAACGAGTTTGCCAATGAATTTGCGCGCATTATATAGCCAATATTGTGCAGATCAATTGAATTTTTTATTTATTTTATAAATTAATACAACATTAACAATGTTTAAACTTTCACCAGCATTTGATCAACATTTGCGCAGCTATTTTGTCATTTCAGACATGTTATATAAGCTAAATTACTGATACAATTTACCATTAAAATAAGCACTAATTTAAAGGTAAATCGAATGAAAGTGATTTCTTTCAATATCAATGGTCTGCGTGCTCGTCTTCACCAATTACAAGCTGTTATTGATAAGCATCAACCAGACGTAATTGGCTTACAAGAAATTAAAGTTCATGATGAAGCGTTTCCATTAGACGATGTTCAAAAAATGGGTTACCACGTCTACTTTCATGGTCAAAAAGCACATTACGGCGTAGCTATGTTATGCAAAAAAGAGCCAAAATCGGTCTTAAAAGGGTTTGCTACCGACACTGAGGAGTCGCAAAAGCGTATGATCAGTGTCACTATTGAACAAGATAGCGGCCGCGACATTACAGTTATGAATGGTTATTTCCCGCAAGGCGATAACATTAGCCACGAAACTAAATTCCCGTATAAACGTCAATTTTATAAAGATTTGATGACCCACTTAAATACACACCTTTCTCCCGAACAAGATGTGGTTGTTATGGGTGACATAAATATATCCCCTACAGACCTGGACATAGGTATTGGCGAGGTAAACGCTAAACGCTGGTTAAAAACAGGTAAGTGCTCTTTCCAACCAGAAGAACGTCAATGGCTAGCAACACTTCTAGATTGGGGGTTCAAAGATACATTCAGAGAACTCTACCCCGAGGTGAACGATCAATATTCATGGTTTGATTACCGCTCTAAAGGCTTTTTAGATAATCGCGGCCTGCGAATTGATGTGGTGCTTGCAACCCATTCACTTGCTGAGCGTTGCACTGAGTCTGGAATAGATTATGAGCTTCGCGCGATCGAAAAGCCATCAGATCATGCGCCTATTTGGTCAACGTTTAAGTAGCCATAATGTTAAACACTGAAATACAAGGGCTGTTGTGGGTCCTTGTAGTTACTATTGCGATTTTCAGTTTTGATAAAAACACCTATAAATCGCTTTATAGAACCCCAGCTAGACAGACAGGCGTATTAGCCTGTGCCCTTGTGTTTGCATTACTTTGGCGCATTAAAGCCGGTATTTTAACCGGCCTAGACTTACATATACTGGGTATTACCGCAGCTACATTAATAGTGGGCTGGCGGCTAGCCATTTTGAGTAGCCTACTAGCAAGTGCTTTGTTGTTTTCATTTGGGCAGGTTAGTTTTAACCTTTTACCTGTACAGTTACTTATTGGCGCTTTTATTCCCATATTGCTGAGTTATTTAAGTTTTATTTTATGCTATCACTATTTACCGCGGCATTTTTTTGTATATATATTTGTTTGTGCTTTTATAACTGCAGGGTTTATAGCATGTATCAAAATAAGTTTGGGTGCCCTCTTTTATTTCTTTTTAGGCCAGTACAATTGGCCAGAACTTACAGACAATTACGTTTCTTTAAGTGCTATAATTTGGTTTCCAGAAGCCATGTTAAATGGAATGGCTATCACTATCTTAATCACTTACCGTCCCCATTGGGTTAAAACTTTTTACGACAAGGACTACCTTGACTCATGAGTCTTGAATATCAATGCCCTTTATGTAGCAAATCGCTATCACACTCTTTAAATTCGCTGCGTTGTGAAAACAATCATAGTTTTGACTTTGCGAAAGAAGGCTACGTTAACTTACTCCCTGTTCAAAACAAAAACTCTAAACAGCCCGGTGACTCACTTGAAATGGTACAGGCAAGACGTACTTTTTTAGAGCAAGGCTATTATGCGTTTTTACAACAAGCACTCAGCGATATTGTCAGCCGTTTACAAGGTAATAATATTATTGATTTAGGGTGCGGTGAAGGGTTTTACACTCATGCTATTGCAGATAACACACAAGCAAATATTTATGGTGTAGATATTTCAAAATCAGCTATTAAATATGCCGCAAAGCGATATGCTCATTGCCATTTTAGTGTGGCTTCAATCAGCCAGGCACCGTTTAAAAAAGAGTTTGCTGATATACTGATAAGTGTATTTGCGCCTTTATTTTCTAAAGAGCTTGATAGACTCGCTAAACCAAATGCCACGCTTGTGGTCGCAAGCCCGGGCCCATGGCATCTAAAAGAGTTAAAAGCTTATATTTACCAAACAGTAAACGAGCATACGAAAGTAGATGTACCTGAGGGTTTTACTGAAACGAACCAAGATTTAATCACTGAGCAAGTTACACTGAGTATTAATGATCTTAAAAACCTGATTATGATGACACCGTTTGCGTGGAAATTTAGACCTGAACATTGGCAGGCCCTAGAAGAAAAAGGTGACCACCTAGTGACTTTGTCATTTTATATTACGCAATTTAAGAAAGCATGATTAACGCTAGCGTTTGTTAAAACTGTTCTTTAGTAAACGCTTTATCCATTTTTTCGAACATATCTTTAAGTAAATGCGCTAATTCTAAATAGCGAGGCTTCTTTTCACTTAGTTTGGCTTGATACCCATTAGCGACCATTTTTGTGTGAAGCTCTTTGTACCAGTTTTGCATAACAGGGTCTAGTGGTGTTTGCGCACGTTTCCCTAGCCATAATAAACCTTGTAAAGGTAGTGAGATGAAGAATAATGCACTGGCAATAGCTTGAGGTAAAAAATCAGGCCCCAAATAATTAAGTTGAAAAAACAACGTTAACATAGCAAGTATCGGCATAACCGTGATAGCCAGTTCTGTTGCTTTAATAACTCTGAACTCACTAAACAACGGAGCGAGCTCTTTTCGCATTGGCCATTGTTTTGCGTACTGTCGGCCAATTTGAACTTGTGACATCACACTTTTTTGCATCATGACTCCTCACATTAACTTTATTCAATATATAAATGGGCTTGCGCTCAATAAATTGTAACACAAATTCATATGGTTTCACTTAATCAGTAAAAGTGCTTAATTTTGCTGTTAAATTATGCAAAACACTAAACTAAATACAGCAGATGGTTTAAAATAAAAGCCTAAAGTAGCTTATTGATAGCCTTACTTAATAACCCACTTTAGCCGCTTTATTAATGTATTAGTGTAACAAAATAGCTTAACGTTCACTGACTAAACTTTATTTATGGAAATCAAATCTATGCCAACACCTGCTCCTAAACCACAACATGTTTTAGTACTAAATTGTGGTAGCTCAAGTTTAAAATTTGCCATTATTGATGCAAACACCGGTAATGAAATAATATCTGGTTTAGCAGAACGTTTAGGTGCAGCAACTCCGTCGGTAAAGTATAAATTCAAGGGAGTTAAAACCCTCATTGATTTAACGCCGAATCAAGCTCATGCTGAGGCAATTGATACGTTAGTAACGTTAATAAAAGATCATAAACTAGATGAACAGCTAATCGCTGTGGGTCACCGTGTTGTTCATGGTGGTGAACATTTCACTAAATCAGTATTAATTAACGACAAAGTAATTGAAAGCATCACTCAAGCGGCTACGCTTGCACCGCTTCATGGGCATGCTAACTTACTGGGTATTTCGTCAGCGCAAGCCTCGTTTAAAGGCTTGCCTCAAATTGCCGTATTCGACACCGCTTTTCACCAAACAATGGACAAAGTCGCATACCTTTATGCCCTACCTTACAATTTATATACCGAGTTTGGTGTTAGACGCTATGGCTTTCACGGCACAAGCCATTTTTATGTTGCCGGCCAAACAGCAAAATTACTTAACCAACCTATTGAAAAAAGCAATTTTATAAGTGCTCATTTGGGTAATGGTTGCTCAGTATGTGCGATTAAAAATGGTAATAGTGTTGATACAAGTATGGGCCTAACCCCCCTTGAAGGGTTAGTAATGGGCACTCGCAGTGGCGATATTGACCCTGGCTTATTTAACTTTTTAACGACGCAACTTGATTATAGTGCGCAGCAAATAGATGACCTACTTAATCAAAAAAGTGGCTTATTAGGCATTAGCGAACTTTCTAACGATTGCCGTACTATTGAAGAAGCCGCTGTAGCAGGAAATGAACAAGCAACTTTAGCCTTAGATATGTTTTGCTATCGTTTATCTAAGCAAATTGCGTCGTACATGGTGCCTTTGCAGCGTCTTGATGCACTCATTTTCACCGGCGGCATTGGAGAAAACTCAGATATCATACGTAAAAAAGTGATCACTCAACTTGGCTTTTTAGGCATAGAATGTGACGCACAAGCAAACTTAGATGCTCGCTTTGGCCAACAAGGTGTGATCAGCACAGAACACTCTCGTATCAAAAGTGTTGTTATGCCAACAAATGAGGAATGGGTCATCGCCCTAGACTCTGCAAACATTGTTAAGGAGCTTTAATATGGCACACCGTATTATGTTGATACCGATTTCTACGGGAGTTGGGTTAACATCAGTTTCAGTTGGGCTTGTACGTGCATTAGAGCAAAAAGCAGTTAAAGTTAATTTTTTTAAACCTATTGCTCAACCACGTTCTGGCGAAACCGGTCCAGAAAAATCGACACAAATAATAAAACAAGGCTCCCCTATTGACCCACCAACCCCGTTTGCACTGGATTACGCAGAGCAAATGATTGGCGATGCAAAAGGCGACGATCTCTTAGAAGAAATTGTCGAACGCTTCGAAAGTAAAATTAACGATGATGAAGTAGCCATTATTGAAGGCATGGTTCCTACTCGTAAACAGCCTTATGCAGGGCGTGTAAACCGTGAAATAGCGCAGACTTTAGGTGCAGATATTGTATTTGTATTAACGCCTGGTAACGACAATATTACTCAACTTGAAGATCGCCTTGAAATTGCTGCTGGTAACTATGGTGGAATTGACCACCCTCGTGTATTAGGTTGTATTTTTAATAAAGTAAATGCTCCGCTAGATGAAGAAGGCAGAGCACGCGCCGACTTAGTTGACTCTTACAAACCTGATGAAGTGGATAACGAACTAAACCGCTTAGCATCCCTACCAATTTTTAGAAAAAATCCATTCATGTTGCTTGGTGCAATACCATGGGATTTTGATTTAGTTGCCCCCCGAGTAAAAGATCTAAGTGCGTATTTAAAAGCCACAATTATTAACGAAGGTGACATGCTGCATCGACGCCTACGTCGTATTACATTTTGTGCACGCACAGTGTCTAATATTCTAAACCACTTCACACCTGGTGCATTATTAGTTACCCCAGGCGATCGCTCCGATATTTTAGTTGCTGCGTGTTTATCGGCAATGAATGGCACAAAAATTGGTGCAATATTGCTTACCGGTGGGTTTATGCCAGAACAGCGTATTATGGCGCTGTGCGAACAAGCGATGCAAACGGGCCTACCAATATTAGCGACAGAGGCCGATACATGGCGAACATCGTTGTTACTTCATAACTTTAATATGGAAGTGCCAAGCGATGATGACCAACGTATAGAAAAAGTGAAAAGCCACAATGCGGAATATATTGACTCAGATTGGCTGAACTCACTTGCAAAAAATGTGGGAAAAACACGTAAACTCTCACCACCTGCTTTCAGATACTTACTTACAGATAAAGCGCGTAAAGCAGGCAAAACGGTTGTTTTACCTGAAGGTAACGAACCTCGAACGATTAAAGCAGCGGCTATCTGTGGGCAACGCGGTATAGCAAAAACCATTTTACTAGGTGATCGCGAAGAAATAATGCGTATTGCTGAACAACAAGGTATAGAGCTCAACGAAAATGTAAGTATTGTAGAGCCAAGCAGCATCATCAATGATTATGTCGAACCTATGGTCGAAATACGAAAAAGCAAAGGATTAACCGCTGTTGTAGCGCAAGAACAATTACTTGATAACGTCGTACTAGGTACTATGATGCTAGAACAAGGTAAAGTCGACGGACTCGTTTCTGGCGCAGTTAACACTACGGCTAATACAATTCGACCACCACTGCAGCTCATCAAAACAGCGCCAGGTTCGTCACTTGTGTCGTCGGTATTTTTTATGTTGTTACCTGATCAGGTTCTCGTTTACGGCGACTGTGCAATAAACCCAGATCCAAATGCTGAACAACTCGCTGACATTGCTATTCAATCAGCTGATTCAGCTGCCGCGTTTGGTATAGAGCCACGTGTAGCCATGATTAGCTATAGCACAGGTACTTCAGGTACAGGTGCAGACGTAGAAAAAGTGCGCGAAGCAACTAAAATAGCACAACAAAAACGTCCCGATTTAATTATTGATGGTCCCCTTCAATACGATGCTGCAATAATGGAAAACGTCGCACTTAAAAAAGCACCTAACAGCCCTGTTGCTGGTAAGGCAACAGTGTTTATTTTTCCTGATTTAAATACCGGTAATACTACATATAAAGCCGTACAAAGAAGTGCAGATCTAATTAGTATTGGTCCAATGCTTCAAGGCATGCGTAGACCAGTGAACGATTTAAGCAGAGGCGCATTAGTTGATGATATTGTGTACACAATTGCATTAACAGCTATTCAAGCAGCACAAGTAGAAGCCCTTAATTAAACGCTTTAATAAACATGTGCTTTTTATAGCCTAGCTAATTTCTAATTATAAATTAGTTAGTTAGGCTATTTATACCCCTCAACCCCCATAGTTATCCACAGAAATTGTGGGTAAGTTTTCTTAGTCTACATTTTGCAACCTAGTTACCGCTTTAATTTAGCTTTAATAATCTATACTATTAATAAATCCTCTTTGCTGTTCGCAGGTTTTTAATGTCAAAACAAACATTACAATTACACAGCACTATTTTATCTATACATAGTTTAGATATAGATGCAGATATTCCTGCGGCTTTATTAAAACTTCCGTTGTTTTTTATCTCAAAAACCCATGACGAACTATCAATTGTATGCCCCAGCAATTTTGAATTACAAAGTCTTGATACCGAATCTAATTGGCAAGCACTTGAGGTAATTGGCCCTTTGGGGTTTTCCTTAACGGGGATTATGGCAAATATTTCTGGTGTGTTAGCAAAGGCACAAATATCTATTTTTTCTCTTTCAACTTACGACACTGATTATATTTTAGTGAAAAAACAAACTGCGAAAGAAGCGATTAAAGCACTCCAAAAAGATGGCTATAATGTGGTAACAAACTAATTTATGAAAGCACAACCAATAGAACTAATTGCACAAAATAAAATACCCCGAGACGCCATTAATATCACCAGTCCTTTTACGGGAAAGGTAATAGAATTGAGTAACCACCCAGAGCCTTTGTTTAGTTTTGGTACCCTTGGCCCAGGCGTCATGGTGCAAACAACAAGTCATAAAATATTAGCGCCTTTTGATGGGGTTTTACTACAGGTTAAAAACGCGGGGTCTGAGTTTATTTTACAGGCTAAAAATGGGTTGAAGATACTGATTAACCTAACTTTACCGGAATCTGCAGCAATTACACATACCCATATAGCCCAGTTAAATGGCAGCCAAGTATTTAAAGGTCAACGACTAGCATATTTTGACTTAAGAGAATTAGACTCCCCCCTGCTGGGAAGTTTAATTTTACTTAATGGTCACAACCTAGGTACATTTCATCAATCACACCTGCAAGTAAAGGCAGGCGAAGACACTCTATTAACTATCATTAAAAAGAAGTAACTTATGATCACTCTTTACGGAATTAGTAACTGCGACACAATTAAAAAAGCTAAAAAATACCTTACAGATAATAATATTGAGTTTACCTTTCACGATTACCGTAAAGAAGGGGTTAATACACAAATGGTCGCGGAATTTGCTGATAAATTAGATTGGGAACAACTAGTTAATAAACGCGGAACTACATACAGAGCACTCAGTGACGAACAAAAGCAAAATTTAACTAAGCAAAATGCCATTGAATTATTAGTTGAACAGCCCGCCATGATAAAGCGACCAGTATTAGTGAATGGCACTGACTTTCATTTAGGCTTTAAAGCCGCGCAATACGATGAGATTTTTAAATAATGAATGAAGTAATTGCACTTGCACAAGCTTTGATACAGCGTGAATCTGTCACTCCAGAGGATGCTGGCTGTCAACAAATGATGAATGAACGGCTTGAAGCGATAGGCTTTAATATAGAGTCACTATTTTTTACTGATACATTAAATACTTGGGCTCGCAAAGGCGACCAGTCGCCGCATTTTTGTTTTGCTGGCCACACAGATGTAGTGCCTACTGGACCCGCAAAAAACTGGCAGCACCCACCATTTTCTGGATTGATAGAAAATGGTTTATTGCATGGTCGGGGAGCTGCCGACATGAAAGGCTCCCTTGCTGCCATGATTGTAGCTACTGAGCGTTTTGTAACTAAGCACCCCAACCACAAAGGATCAATTTCTTTTTTGATCACTTCTGATGAAGAAGGTCCATTTATAAATGGAACCACCCGAGTTATTGATACACTTGAAGCTCGCGGCGAAAAGATTGATATGTGTTTGGTTGGCGAACCCTCATCTCGGGATGTATTAGGTGATGTAGTTAAAAATGGCCGACGCGGCTCGCTTACCGGATTTTTAAAAGTTAAAGGAATTCAAGGACACGTTGCCTACCCTCATTTAGCTCAAAATCCGATTCACTTGGCCACTGAAGCATTAACCGAACTTAGCCAAACCCAGTGGGACAATGGAAATGAGTTTTTTCCGGCAACCAGCTTTCAAATATCAAATATTAATGGAGGCACCGGCGCAGGTAATGTGATCCCTGGTGAGCTAGACGTGCAATTTAATTTTAGATTTAGTACCGAAGTCACACATCAACAATTACAACAGCGTGTAATAGACATATTACAAAAACACAAATTAAACTACGAGTTAAGCTGGATTGTGAACGGCCTTCCATTCATCACTGAACACGGCCTTCTAGTCGATGCAACGGTTAACGCAATTAAGTCTGTAACAGGGTTACCAACCAATCTAGAAACGACGGGAGGTACATCTGATGGGCGCTTTATTGCACAAACGGGTGCTAAAGTTATAGAGCTTGGGCCTCGTAATGCCACCATTCACAAAGTTGATGAATGCGTAAGTACAGATGACTTAATTAAACTCACCGACATTTACGAGCAAATCCTTGAGCAATTGTTAACCTAATGACTGATTTACAATTACCCACAATAGCGTGTATCACAGGCCAAAGTGATGCACATCTAACTAACATCCAAAGCCATCGTTTACATAGCGCTATTATTGAAGATTTTTTCGCGCTACAAAACGCAGTTAAACAAGCCGGGTTTGATTTAACTATTGCATCAAGTTTTAGAGATTTTGAACGCCAGTCGCTAATCTGGAATAACAAATTTTCTGGACAAAAGCCTGTTTATAATTCGCAACAAGACGTTGTTGATTTAACGCAATTAAGCGATATTGAAAAATGTATAGCCATTATGCGTTATTCAGCACTGCCTGGCGCAAGTAGGCATCATTTAGGTACTGACTTTGATGTGTATGATAAAAGTGCCGTTACTCATGATTATCAACTGCAATTATCACCTCATGAATATGAACAAACTGGCCCCTTTGCACCGTTAAGTGATTGGCTAAGCGCACACCTCCATGAATTTGGATTTTATCGGCCTTATCGCGAAGACTTAAACGGAGTAGCGCCTGAACTTTGGCATATTAGTCACATTAAGCAATCGCAATTACTAGTGACCCAACTTACTGAAAGTGCTTTACATACATGTATTAAAAACAGTGATCTACTTGGTAAAAATGCCTTATTAGCCCACTTACCTGCACTTTATAAGCGCTTTGTGACTAACCTAAGTCCACCATAAAAAGAAGGAGCTACTCCTTCTTTTTATTTAAAATAAATACCAGTACCGCAGTTAAAATAAGTAAACTTGCACTAATAAATTCAAGTGTTAATTGCTCTTGCAAAAAGATAACGCCAGCAACCGCTGCAATTATGGGCACACACAATTGTACAACCGCAGCTTGAGTGCTTTTAAGTAATGGCATTGCAACGTACCAAATACTATAACCAATGCCAGATGCTATTGCGCCAGAGGCGCAAGCAAGTATAACACCTTGTATTGTCAGCAAATTAAAATAACTCATACTAACAAGCAATAAAATGGGGAGCGCTACCAAACTTCTTACAAAGTTAAATCCTGTAGTACGAAGTGGTGAAACACAGACCTTACCACGAATACTATATATGCCCCAAGCTACACCACTTAAAGCCATTAATCCTGCTCCTATCAGAGAAGGCACTGCGGCTGAGGGCAACATTAAATATACAAAACCTGCTACAGCTACAAAAAAAGCAGCCCACTGCACACCGCTCAATTGCTCTTTGTTGTAGATACCCCAACCAATCATAGTAAGTTGTACCGCTGAAAATAAAATAAGTGCCCCTGTGCCGGTATCTAGCTCAACGTAGGCCACCGAAAAACATACAGCATAAACCAGTAAACTAATGCTACTTCGCCAACTGCCAGTATCACTCAAAATTGCATCATTAAATAACCCTTTACGTTTTTGGTTATAAATGGTGACACTCATGATGATACCTAAACACGCTGCACCGCTTAACAAACGAATGATGGTAAAGTTGTAGGGATCTATATCCCCTTCAGCTAATGCCATTCGGCAAAATAATGAATTGGCGGCAAATGCTATTAAAGCAATCAATGTATATACAGCTGCTTTCAAAATAATCCTTTTTAACCTAAATCAGGTTAATAATTAATCTTTTTTAAAGGTGAGTAGTTAAATAACTTAAACTGCTATAACAGTAAGTTATTTATACAGCATAAGGCAAGGTGTGCAAAAACTTTCAACTCATGAAGACCTTAACTTTTCGCTGTATCTTTCACACATTACTAAATTCACGCCTTATTCATATAAAAAATGCTTATTTACTTTGAGGATTAAATAGCTCTACGTTTTTTTACAATGTTTCACGCTCTTGCTCAAAAAGAGTGTGTTAACCTACTTTGGTAGATTAAAAGGAGTGCTGTGTGCGCAGAAGTATAATTTTTAGCGTTTGTTTTATTTTGAGTGGCTGTAGCTCGATGGGTTTTAATGACCTATTTAATGATTACGCCACACAAATGACGCCTGTGCGAAATGCAATTGAAAATAATAACTTAGAGCAAGCTAAAACCTTAATTGCTAACAATACCTCTATGCACAGTAGTTATTTGCTTAACCAACTTGAACAAGCGCGTATCAACGACCTTGCTAATTCAGCTGACGACGCTCAAAGCAAATTCGAAAACGTATATGCCCAAATGCAAACTAAACGTCAGGCAGCAAAAATTCAGCTAAGTGCCGGGCTTGAACAAAGTAATGCGTTATTTACGAATGACTCGGCAATTACCTATGTTCCACCAGCGTATGAAATGAGTATGCTTCATAGCTATAAAGCGCTTAACTACGTTTATAAAAATGATATTGAAGGCGCATTAGTAGAAGTACGCCGTGCAAATAAAGTGCAGGCAGATGAACTTATCAGTAATCAGTCAGAAATTGATTCAGAAGAAAACGAAGCACAGCAGCACTACCCAAGCATGGATAATGTAACAAGAGACGTAAAAAATGGCTTTCAAAACGCCTACACATTTTACTTATCCGCTTTACTTTATCAAAGTGCAAAACAATTTGACGACGCCTACATAGACTACAAAAAAGCGTTAGCGATACAACCAAATAATAAATACTTACAACAGGATGTAATTCGCCTAGCTAAAAAGCAAGGGTTTCAGCAAGAGTTTGACGAATTTAAACAACGCTTTGGCGAACACACCACTTTAAAGTCTTCCCATGGCGAAGTAGTTGTATTACTTGAGCAAGGTTTGGTACCTAAACAAACCGAATTTAAATTAAGACTACCGATTGATACAAGTCGAGGTGATGTTCGTTTTTATAGTCTAGCAATGCCGGTATATAAAGATAGTGCTTACATTAGCGCGATACAAAATGTGAGTATTGCAGGGCAAAACGTCGCATTATCACCGTTAGTGTATTTAGAAGCCCTTGCTGCCAAAACGCTTGAACAAGAAATACCAGGCAAAATTACACGCCAAGTATTACGGCTTATAACGAAAGAAAAAGTCCGCGCTGAGCTTGCGCGTAGTGCTGGTGATGTAGGAAATATATTAGCTAATATATACAATTTAGCGTCAGAGCAAGCCGACACCCGAAGTTGGCTTACATTACCAAATCAAATTGCTGTGGCACGTAAAAGTCTCACAGCAGGCGAACATTCATTAAATATTGGCAATCAACCGCCAATTAATTTTACCGTTAGTAAGCAAGGGTTAACCTTAATTTACCTAACCTCTATTAACAACTATTTTAACTACCATGTAGTTCAACTCTAGGAGTCACCATGAAATACATAGTGCCAGTGTGTGCCGTATTACTGCTAAGTGCTTGTGCAACACAGCCTGTAACATCAGGTATATCGGTTGAACAAACTAAAGGAAATTTTAATGATCAACTTAGAGTGGATAACCCTGACTTAGGTGAAAAACTTGCCATTACCGACGTTAAAACGCGTCAAACAAATCAGTTAACTGATGTGGTGGTTACCCTGTCGAGCCAATATAAAAAATCACAATATTTACAGTATCAATTTAAATGGTTTGATAAAGACGGATTTGTAATTAAGGGAAATCATTCACCCTGGCAACCATTAACTTTATTTGGTTTTGCTAAAACACAATTACCTGGCCTAGCGCCAAGCTCTGATGCAGTGACATTTTCACTAGCAGTCAGAAAAGTATCAACTCAGTCTCAAGAATTTAAAGATTAAAGGAAAGTACTATGAACACCACATTTAAAACAGCATCCACCTACGCATTAGTCGGGCTCAGCGCATTGATATTAAGCGGCTGTGCAAACAAAGCTGTAGTCAGTTATGGTGACGCTCAAGCAGTTGAAACAACGGATATTAATTTTGGTTCTACTGATTTACAAAAAGTTGCCAGCCAAATGACCGACTCACTACTCAGTTCGCCAGTGGTAGGAAGCATGACCCAAAACAACCGTCCGGTTGTATTTGTTGAGCGCATAAAAAACAAAACCAGTGAACATATTGATACAGAATCAATCACTGATTCTATTTCAACACAAATGCTACGCAGCGGTAAATTCCGTTTTGTTGACATGACACGCGTAGAAGCTGTTCGTGAACAGCTTACCTTTCAAAATGAAGATGCATTAGTTAATCCTGCAACAGCGGTCGCTTTTGGACAACAAATTGGTGCGCAGTACATGTTGTATGGCAACCTCTCAAGCATAGTAAAAACAAATGCTGATAAATCAGATGTATATTATAAATTTACAATGCGCCTAATGGATATGAAAAGTGGCCTAATCGAGTGGGCAGACGAAACTGAGATTCGTAAAACTAAAGAAAAATCAACGTTTGGGTGGTAAGCCGACAGGAGTAAGTTATGAAAGCAATTGCTGTAATTATGTGCGTTTTACTTACATTAAGTGCGCCCTCTTTTGCTAAATACGAGCGAAATAAAGCCGTGGCAGTTCAAAAAGTTCTATTTGGTGACATCAAATCAGTACGAAATATCACCGAGCAAGAACTCATACAAGACAAAAAGAATGGTTGGAAAACGTTTGGTGGCGCCCTTGTTGGTGGTGTTATTGGCAATCAGTTTGGTGGTGGCAGCGGGCGTGCTGTAGCCACAATTTTAGGTTCAGTTATTGGTGGAAGCGTTGCTAACAACAGTCAGCAAGGTAGCTATTATATACAAACTCAGTTAGTTGAATTACTCATTCAGGTAGAAAATGGCGATCAATTTATGGTGGTTCAAGACCTAGACCAAAGTATGCGATTTCACAGAGGTGATAACGTGAGACTCGTTTATTTAGGTGACAACACAGTAAGAGTCGATAAAGCATATTAATAACTCGCCTTTAAAAACAAAAACGAGCCAACAGGCTCGTTTTTTTATAAAGTTTTATAACTGGCGATAATCTTTAAAGAAACGTTGCATTTTTTGCATTGCGTCAGTTAAGTCATCTTTATTGGGTAAAAAAACCAGCCTAAAATGGTCAGGCTCTGGCCAATTAAACGCCCGCCCATGCACTAACAATATTTTTTCGGCTTTTAGCAAATCAAACATCATTTGCTCATCGTTTTTCACTTTAAAATGGGCAGTATCTACTTTAGCAAAAGCATATAAAGCCCCTTTTGGCTTTTTGCAGCTAATGCCTTCAATTGCATTTAAACCACGCCATGCAATGTCACGTTGTTCGTACAAACGCCCGCCCGGGTTAATTAAGTTATCAATTGATTGCACACCACCCAATGCCTGCTGAATAGCATATTGAGCAGGCACGTTGGCACATAAACGCATTGACGAAAGTATATCTAGCCCTTTACTTAAATCGTCCATGGCTGAAGTTTTGCCACTTAAAACCATCCAGCCCATTCTTAGCCCAGCAGCACGATAAGTTTTAGCTAAACCATTAAAAGTAATCATAGGCACATCATCACACAATGAAGCAATTGAAGTGTGGGTAATGCCATCGTATAAAATCTTTTCGTAAATTTCGTCACTTAACAGGAGTAATTTATGCTCTCGAGCAACATCTATTAATTGCTTAAGCAGGTCATCACTGTATACCGCACCGGTCGGATTGTTAGGGTTAATTAACACCAAGGCTTTAGTTTTAGAGGTGATTTTACTTTTTATGTCATCTATATCAGGAAACCAATCTTGCTCTTCATCACACAAATAATGAACAGGGTTGCCACCCGCTAACTTAACAGACGCAGTCCACAACGGATAATCAGGCGCAGGGATGAGCACTTCATCATCGTTATTAAGTAAGGCTTGGGTGATCATTTGGATTAGCTCACTCACTCCATTACCAATGTAAATGTTGTCTACATCTAAATTGTTCAATCCACGTTGTTGATAATGCTGATAGATAGCCACTCGGGCTGAGTAAAGTCCTTTAGAGTCACAGTAACCTTGGGCTGAATACAAGTTACGGATGATATCGCGATGCATATCTTCGGGCATATCAAAGCCAAAAGCAGCAGGATTACCAATGTTTAATTTTAAGACTTTTTGACCATCGTCTTCCATTTTCTTAGCTTGAGCTAAAACAGGACCACGAATGTCATAACACACGCCTTCTAATTTATGACTCTTTTTTATATCTGACATTTTACCTCTACTCGCTGGCGCCTGATGACCTTTGTAAGTTGATTTGTTATTAGCAAGGTCTAATTTATCTTAACGATAAAAGCCCCCGGTAACCTGTTAGACTAACCGAGTAAATATAAAACACCAGCAAATTTAACAGCTTAAAACTGAAATTAATTCACGTTTGTTATTGAGCATCTAGCCATTGTTTAAATTCAGATTGAGAACCCTCTACCTGCGGCATTAAGCTTGCACATGCGTCCATTGCTTTGTCTAAATCGTCATCAACTAAACTTAGCTCAATAGTGCGCGAAACCTCAGCAAGACTCGAGGCTCCAAACTGTGCTGCATTTGATTTTAAACTATGAGAATGACGAATCGCGGCTTCTTTATCTTTGCCAATTGTTGCCACAACTTCTGAACCTAAACGCTCAAACTCTGCACAGCAAAAGTCGAGCGTATCAGCAAACTGCTCTCCGAGTAACGATTTCATGTTTTCTAATGCTGATGTGTCTATGGTAATGTCTGCCATAATTTAAGTCCTCAAACTATCCATAAGTATTCTGATTGTAATAACTACTTTATATTGATAAACAAAAAAAACCAACTTAATTGCCCGTACAAATGTATAATTAATGGGTTAATAACGTTATGAAAGTTTTTAAAATGGCACGCACTCTTTGTAATCATTGTAATTTTGCTCTCAACACCTGCGTATGCAGCGCTGTCAAAATCATACCTAATAAAGTTAAAGTTGTTATTCTGCAACACCCTAGCGAAGAAAAAATAGTCAAAAACACCGCAAAACTACTTAAGTTAAGTTTAACTAATTGCTTAATAATAAAAGGTGAAAACAGCCATGACTTTAAGGCTTTAAATAACCTGCCAAAAGAATCAACAGGTCTGCTTTACCCTAACGATGACGCCACCTACTTAGATGAGCCAAGCTTCACAACTAACAACTATATTACCCATTTGATTGTTATCGATGGTACATGGAATAAAGCTTATAAAATTTTGCAGCTCACTCCCATACTTAGCCAGTTTAAAACCATCAGTTTTAAACAAGTACCTAAAAATCGTTACACTATTCGTAAAGCGCCTCGTGCCGACAGCCTTTCAACGCTTGAAGCCGTTGCACATAGCTTAACCCTCATTGAGCAATTAAACCCAGAGCCTTTATTTGCACTACTAGAAGAATTAATAAATAAACAGACCCAACACATGCCCGAGCACGTAAAAGCACGTTACTTAACTTAAATTTAGTTTTTCATAAAACAGATGCGACATTACCCAAATAGATTAAAACGAGGATTTACTCGCCAAGGCCCTGATTATCGCTTTGATGACCAAGTTGATTTTAGCGATATAAGAACCACATTTGGGTTCAGATCAATGGTGGTTGGTAAATGGGTCACTAAAGAAGAGCATTTTATTAGTGCTAATTTAATTTATGATGGCCTAGCCGACCTTGCGCAAATACTGCACCTACCACCTAAAGCCATTGGCCTACGCGGCAAGTTAAACTTTGCATTTGGCCACGGTGGCCAAAAAGGAATTCAAGCTCATTATAATGCTGGCAGTCAAACACTGGCGCTTGCAAAAAATGCCGGCGGCGGAGCATTGGCCCATGAGTGGTTTCACGCGTTTGATCATCACATTAGTGAGCATTTATTTAAAGCAAAGCCACGCTATGGCTTTGCATCAAAACTTTGGCTTTCTAACACGCCAAATTTATCGCACCCACTTAATGACGCGCTGAACAGTTTTTATAAAGAAGTATTTTTAGATGAAAATGGCGAAAATGCCAATGAGTTTGTGCAAGCATGTATTAAACACGACCAGGCACATAATATGAATTATATGAGTATGCCTGAAGAAATTGCCGCTCGATGTTTTGAAGCCTGTATATCTGCAACCCCCCACATAAAAAATAGTTTTTTAGTGGGCGGCTTACAAACAAGTAATTTAATATACCCACCAACGCATCACATCGCCAAAGCGGGTAAGGCGCTTAACCATTATTTTGAACTATTAGGTTATGCGCTTCATAATACACACGATTAAATTTAGCTGTTATCGTCGCTTATGCGACTCGCTACTGCACTACTTTGATCTTTGTATTTAGCATCTTTACGAATATTGTAAGGGTTTTCACAAGGCCCTGAGAGCATTTCGAAACTCATGGCACCAATTTTCATCATTGGGCGCAATGCTAAAGGGAGCTTTCCTGAGTTGTAAAACTCTAATACAATATTACCACTCCAGCCTGGGTCGATTCTGTGTGCGGTTACATGCACCATTAAACCCAAACGAGCAAGCGATGAACGCCCATCTAACCAACCTACGATGTCAGCAGGTAAGGTTACTTTTTCATGAGTAATGGCCAATGCAAGTTCGCCCGGGTGTAAAAAAAAGGCTTCTCCATCAGCAAGCTCAATCTCTTCACTCATAATTGATTCCATGGCCTTATTTAACTGATCCTTTGGGCCACTCAAATCTACATAAGCCGCATTGTGGGCATTAAACGTTCTAAACTTATTACCAAGGCGCAAATCAGCTGTCACACCCGATATCATCTCACTGCTTGGAGCAGGCTCTATTACAATACGGCCATCTTGTAAGTGTTCTTTTATATGTGTGTCTGAAAGTCTCATGCTTTTTAATCTTCCGAAATCACAATTTCAATACTATTGTGATGCTGTTGATAATATAGCGTGCTGGCTATTAGCCTAGCTGCTGCGCTGTATGTTTTGCTTATTGCTGCATTGTTATCGTTAGCAATAAGTTTTCCCTGCTCAGAGTACTCTCTTATATCTATAGCTAGGGGAATGTGGCTTAAAACGGGAACGCCATGCTTATGCGCCAATTTTTGTGCGCCTTCTTTGCCAAATACATGGTTTGCCTCACCGCAATGGCTACAAATGTAATGGCTCATGTTTTCTATTAAACCAAGTACGGGTACGTTCACTTTATTAAACATAGCAATACCCTTTTGCGCATCTGCTAGCGCTAAATCTTGGGGGGTAGTCACAATTACAGTCCCACTGGCAGGCACTTTTTGGCTCATAGTAAGTTGTATATCACCTGTACCAGGAGGCATATCTACAATTAAATAATCAAGCTCTCCCCAGTCAGTTTCGTTCAGTAATTGGCTGAGTGCACCGGATGCCATTGGTCCTCGCCATACTGTTGCATCATCGCTTGGCACTAAAAAGCCAATAGATTGGGCTTTAATGCCATTGGCATAAAACGGTTGTAATTGTTTGTTATCTTTTGTTTTTGGCTCAGCACCAACAAGACCCAATAACATAGGTATAGAAGGACCATAAATATCAGCATCTAAAATACCTACTTTTGCTCCCTCAGCTTTTAATGCACCCGCTAAATTAACAGCTGTAGTCGATTTGCCTACCCCACCTTTACCTGAGGCAATAAGTACAATATGTTTAATCCCTTTAAACTTTGCAGGCTCTTTAATATCGACCTTTGACTTTATCGATACTGCAATATTGAGTGCATCACTCAGATGTAGTTCAACAAGGGGCATTTCTGATTGCGCGGCAAAAGGCAAGCTAAGAGTGATTTGTAGTGATTTATCGTCGTTTTCAGAAATTGAGTCAATAAATTTTTCGTCAATTCCTACGGCAAAAGCCGCACTACGATAAGCCGCTAAAGCGGCAATAATCGGTTGTTTTTGCACCGATTTAGAAGAGAAAAGTTTTGACAGTCCAAACATAGCAATTAAATAGCGTTTCTTTGATGAAAAGTGCCTCGGAATTATGTAACATTCAGGTCATTAACACCAGTCAATTAATAAAAATCCATGAGCAGTGTGCGCGCACAGCCACCTACTTATAGATAAATTAATGATAACAGCCGTTTGAATAGTAAAAACGGTAGCTTATCCTCAATTCGGAATGATTATGGCACAGCGAAAGATCCTGATTACCAGCGCATTACCTTATGCAAATGGCCCAACACACTTAGGTCATTTATTGGAATATATTCAAACTGATATTTGGTCACGTTTTCAAAAACTACAAGGCCATGAAACCTATTACGTTTGCGCAGACGATGCACACGGCACACCAATAATGCTAAATGCGCAAAAGCAAGGGATCACACCTGAAGAAATGGTAAAAAATGTGAGCATAGAACGCCAGCGCGACTTTGCCGACTTCAACATTAAGTTTGATAATTACCACAGCACGCACAGCCAAGAAAATAAAGAGTTTAGTGAGCTAATTTATAACCGTTTAAATGAGGCGGGCCATATTAAAAAGCACACTATTTCACAACTATTTGATCCAGAAAAAGAGATATTTTTACCCGACCGTTTTGTAACAGGCACTTGCCCTACGTGTAAGTCTGAAAACCAAAATGGCGACAGCTGTGATTCGTGTGGCGCAACTTACAGCCCAACAGAGCTCATTAACCCGCGTTCAGTTATGTCAGGTGCTGAGCCTATTTTAAAAGATTCAGAGCATTACTTTTTTGACCTACCAGCATTCGAAGGCATGCTTAAAGAGTGGTTGCACTCAGGTACTATTCAACAAGAGATGGCTAACAAACTAGATGAATGGTTTACTGACGGTTTACAACAATGGGATATTAGCCGCGACGCACCTTATTTTGGTTTCGAAATTCCAAACGCACCGGGTAAATACTTCTACGTATGGCTAGACGCGCCTATTGGATACATGGCCAGTTTTAAAAACCTGTGTGATAAAAAAGGTATTGATTTTGACGCATTTTGGGCTGAAGGCTCAGACGCTGAGCTTTACCATTTTATTGGCAAAGATATTATTTATTTCCACAGTTTATTTTGGCCAGCAATGCTAGAAGGCGCTAATTTTAGAAAGCCGACCAACGTATTTGCACACGGCTTTGTTACTGTAAATGGCGAGAAAATGTCTAAGTCTAAGGGTACGTTTATTAAAGCACGTACTTATCTAGATAACCTAAACCCAGAGTATCTTCGTTATTACTACGCAGCTAAGTTAAACAGCGGCATTATTGATCTTGATTTAAACCTAGAAGACTTTGCACAACGTGTAAATTCAGACCTAGTTGGTAAAGTAGTAAACATAGCGAGTCGCTGTGCTGGCTTTATTACTAAAAAGTTTGATGGCAAGCTAAGTAGCACTATTATGCAGCCAGAGTTACTTGAAGAGTTTCAGGCAGCGGCACCAAGCATTACTGCTCATTATGAAAACCGTGAATACAGCCGTGCTATTCGTGAAATTATGGCTTTGGCTGACAAAGCGAACCAATTTATTGATGGCGCAGCACCTTGGGTACTCATTAAAGACGAAACTAAGCAACAAGATGCGCATGATGTATGTTCGCTTGGTCTTAACTTGTTCCGTGTTTTAATTACCTACTTAAAGCCAGTACTACCAGCCATGGCCGAAAACGTAGAAGCGTTTTTAAACGATGACTTAGCTTGGAATGCAGTGCAAACACCACTAGTAAACCACTCTATTAATAAATTTAAACCGTTAATGCAACGCGTAGAAATGGACAAAGTAAACAAAATGGTTGAAGAATCAAAAGAAAGCCTAGCGCCACAAACTACAATTGATCCAAATAGTCCACTTGCAAAAGAGCCTATAAGCGAAGAGATTGAATTTGATGACTTTGCAAAAGTAGACTTACGCGTAGCTAAAATTGCAAAGGCAGAGCACGTTGAAGGCGCAGATAAACTACTTAAGCTAACACTTGATTTAGGCGGCGAAACGCGCCAAGTGTTTGCTGGTATTAAATCAGCTTACGCACCTGAAGATATCGAAGGTAAACTAACTGTTATGGTAGCAAACCTTAAGCCTCGTAAAATGCGCTTTGGTATGTCTGAAGGCATGGTATTAGCAGCAGGACCCGGCGGCAAAGAAATCTATATTCTTAACCCTGACGACGGCTCAGAGCCAGGTATGCGTGTAATGTAAACTTACACTTATGAATAAAAAAACCGCTGATTTACAGCGGTTTTTTTATATTATTGATACTCCGTTTGCGACTCTTATCGATTTTTTGTACCATCTGTCAATTAATAGTAAAAAAGTAACACAATGCCCAGTACGGTCACTCAACAACAAACGGCAATTTGCAGCAAAATTCTAGAGCAAAAAATAGTCGCTATTATCCGCTTAAAACAGCAAGCCGATGTGGCACCACTTTTAGACTCCCTAGTTGAAGCGGGCATAAAGGTGCTTGAAATAACCTCAAATACACCGGGGTTTGAGCAAGAAATAAAGAGTGCGCGTGCGCGTCACCAACATATTTTGGTGGGTGCAGGCACTATTACAAATATTGAACTTGCCAAAAAAGCAGTTAATGCCGGCGCACAGTTTATAGTCACCCCAAATACCAATAAGCATATAGTGTCACTTGCCCACCAACATAATTTGCCCGTTTTAATGGGGGCTTTAACGCCCACAGATATTGCTAACGCGATTGAATATAACGCGGATATTATTAAGGTATTTCCAGCAGGCAGTATGGGAATTGGCTATTTTAAGGCATTAAAAGGGCCATTTGATAGCGCCAATTTAATGCCTGTTGGTGGTATAAATTTAGATAACCTTAATCAGTGGTTTAATGCAGGTGCTTGCGCCGTAGCCATCAGTAGTGACTTTTCAAAAGTAATTAAAAACCAAGACGATAAGCACGCTCTTATACAATTAGTTCATGACTATTTAGCTAGTATCCCCACTGGGTAAAGGGCTTTGATTCAGCCGTAATTACGCGGTATGGTTTAAACTTAAATTAAAGCAGACACTTAATACTGTGCTAAAACAAAGTCAAAATGCATTTAGTTTAAGGAGAGCAGTACACGATTTTTCCTTGGTAAATAATAATTATCGTAATCAAGCGACACAATAACTTTATTTGCTTTCCCGAGTAATTCACCACGAGGGATTAAACCAATTACGCGCGAATCTGCGCTATTGTCACGGTTATCCCCCATTGCCAAATAGTAATCATCTGGAATGGTGATCATTTTAAAGTCAGCTAATTGGGATGGTACATTTGCCACCCTAATAGTGTGCTTCTTAGTGTTTAACATCTCTATTTTATCAACCGAATCGATATTATTTTGTGCATGTTCGTAATTAAGTTTTTTGCCATTAATAATTAATTCGTTATTTACCAAAGAAACGGTATCACCGGGTACACCTATCACACGTTTAATTAATCGGTTACCTGCCGCTTGTGAGTCGAATACAACGATGTCCCCGGTTTGTGGTTCGTTTAATTTAAGAAGAGAAATATGTGTAAAAGGCACTCGTAAGTCGTATGCCATTTTGTCGGTTAAAATTCTATCTCCTTGCGCAATTGTAGGTTTCATCGAGCTCGTAGGTACTTCATACCAATCGGCTACAGCGCTTCTAAACACACTCATTAAGGCAATAAATACAATGAGTGAACGATTATTTTTCCAAAATTTATAAAGCACCTTCATAACTGTTCCCTTTAATTGATCGAGTAACGTTATGACCTAACACCGCTTTAGCAGTTCAAAAAAGGATGTAACAAAAAATGTTTGACCAATAAATGCTTTTTGATCGATTAAATTTACAACAGCGTAGCATCTTAGGAATTTATAAAATATTAACGTAAAGGAAGCTAACATGTTTAAGAAGATAACCACCGCAGTTTTAATCACCGTCGCAAGCATGGGTTTTTCATTTACCGCGCAGGCCAATCATCATGGCATGAAGAAAGACGTGGTTGATGTAGCAGTTGAAAATGGCTCTTTCACAACGCTTGTTGCAGCAGTCAAAGCAGCCGGATTAGTTGATACCCTCAAAGGCAAAGGACCATTTACTATTTTTGCTCCAACCGATGCCGCTTTTTCAAAATTACCTGACGGCACCGTTGAAATGCTACTAAAGCCTGAGAACAAAGACAAACTAACCACAGTGCTAACCTACCATGTCGTCGCTGGTAAAGTAATGGCAAAAGATGTGGTTAAACTAGACAGTGCTAAAACATTGCAGGGCCAGTCAGTAATGGTCAAAACAGACATGGGCGTGATGATAAACAACGCACACGTTGTTATGCCAGATGTTAAGGCAAGTAATGGCGTCATTCATGTCATTGACACGGTACTTCTTCCAAAAGAATAAGCACTAAAGTTTAAATAAAAAAAGAAGCATCAGCAGGTGCTGATGCTTCTTTAACTAAAAATATCACACACTTATTGTTGATTGAGCTTATCTTTTGCTTCTTTTACTTTTTCAAAGTCTAAACCTAATTCTTCAGTCGCTTCTTTAATTAAATGGGGCTGGGTCATAACAACGGCCATCAATTGCTGAAGTTTTTCAGGTGGAATACCTAGCTCTTGTACAAGTGCCATAGCCATCATTGGGTTTTGTGTAAACGCCTCAAATAACGCTTTCACTTTCTCATCGCTTACATTGTGTTCTTTTAAAATTGCAATTATTGGATTCATTTTTAACCTTGGTTTTATAATAACGTGTGCATGATTAAATTATATGGGCATAACGTGTAAAATAAAGCGTTATTCTACAAGCAATACGACTTTTCCCGCATTTTCGTTGCGCTCTAATATTTCATGCGCCTCTGCAGCCTGTGTCCAGGGCAGAGTTCTGTATACGTTAAAGTTATAGTTTTTAGATGCTATATCGTTGTAAAAGCGTGCAACTAGGTCATCTCTTAGTTGGCGTTTAAACTCAATACTGCGGTTACGAAGGGTTGATGCATGAAACGAAATCCTTTTGCGCAAAAGCGCTGCAAAATCAACCTCAGCAAAACGTCCGTCTAAAAAGGCAAGCATAATTATTTGACAGTCCATGGCTGCAATTGAAGCATTTTTATTTAAATAACGCCCTGCTACAGGATCAACAATTACATTCGCGGTTAAATTATGGCTTTGCATGTAATCTACAAAGTCAGTGGTTTTGTAGTTAATTGTATAATCGGCTCCTAGTGCCTTGGCGTGCTGGCATTTTTCATCTGAACCTGCAGTTATAACAACCGTGGCCCCTGCACTTTTTGCCATTTGAATTGCGGCACCACCTACTCCACTGGCCCCGGCATGGATTAATACCGTTTGCCCGTATTGTAATTTGCCAAGCTCAAATAATGCACCAAACGCAGTTAAATACACTTCGCTTATGGCTGCGCCTTCAACCATAGTAAGGTCTTCAGGTAGCTCCATTAGTTGTTTGGCATCTACGGCAACATATTCGCTATAAGCACCACCTGCACACAGTGTAAAAATGCGTTTATTTAACCATATTTTATCCACTTTGCTACCAACCTCAACAACAGTGCCTGCGCACTCTAACCCTAAAATTGGACTATCACCTTTTGGGGCTGGGTATTTACCTTGGCGTTGCATACAGTCAGCACGATTCACACCAATTGCAGCCACTTTAACAAGTACTTCATGATTTTTTAGCTGCGGTTTACGGGTACCACTAAAGGCAAGGTCTCCACCTTCATGGGAAATATATTTCATTACCACTCCTGTGCTTTAACTAAGTCATACTATAAATATGGGGGTAATTATTCCGGTTTAAACCGCCAACTTTGCTTATACGGGTAAACATCAGGTAAAAAGCCGTTTTGTATTTGCTGTTGACACTGTTGCCAAAAAGCAGTTGTGAATAAATCACTGTGGTGGGTGTTAAAGTACTCAAACGCATGGGTATTTGCGCTAAAAAAAACCTTAAATTGGCTTGGAAATATATCGTTTTCATCAATATCAAAATAAGAATGACTGCTAAGCTCTTCTAGTGCATTTTGTGATTGAGGGACATCTCTAAAATTACACTGAGTTAATGGGCAAATCTCATCAAAGTCGTAAAACACAACGCGTCCCCAACGCGTAACACCGAAGTTTTTCATCAGCATGTCACCTGGAAATATATTCGCCCCGGCTAAATCTTTAATCGCTTTTCCATAATCGAGCATAACTTGCTCTAATGCCGTTTTATCGCAGTGGTTAATATATAAATTAAGAGGGGTCATTTTTCGTTCAACATACACATGCTTTAAAATAAGTGCCTTGCCCGATATAACTAAACTGCTGCCTATGTGTGTTTTCATCTGCGTTAATAGTTCTTTGCTAAAACGGCTTAAATCAAACGCCAAATACCTAAATTCGTGGGTATCTACCAATCGCCCTACCCGGTCGGCTTGTTTAACAAAATTATATTTTTCTTTTACTTGTGCCTTAGTTGCTGTTTTTGGTGCGCTAAATTTATCTTTTATTACTTTATAGACGTAATCTGAGCCTTCAATGGTAAATACCAGCATAACCATGCCAGGCGTACCGGGTGCATTGACATATTTAAAACTTGTGGGGCTATTTTTGGTGGTATCCACCTTATATCGGTAAAACTCAGTTTTGGCGTGTTTAATAAAGCCAATCGCATTAAATAATTCAAACCGCTTTTTATGTGGCATAAGTACACTGAGGTAATCAACATAACGCGCAGGTTGGTCGGTATCTACCATAAAATAAGTACGGGCAAAGCCAAATAATAAACTTAGTTGATCGGCCCCCATCATTACCGCATCTATTTTTAGGCCTTTTTCGGTGTTTAAAATGGCAATAGCAAACGGCATATTATCGCCATTTTTCGCTATACAACGGCCAATTAAATAACACGCTTTGTTTCTAAAAAATAACGAGTTTGCGTATTCAATAAACCCGTCGTTTAAATTTATAAGTTCATATACCTGCTTACATTGATGCCTAGCACCTTGCATTAGAGTTTGCTGCAAACGCTCTAAATCTGCATTTAATTGGCTAAATGGAACTCTAAACATTTGCTTAGTAATAAGCTGTGAAATTGCAGTATCAAACCCATTTTTAAGCGAGATTCTACTCACTAAACTTTCAAATGAACGAGGCTCACTGCGGTATTTGGCTTTTAATACAAATAAATGCACTGTACGAATTTTTTTGTCGTCCCAAATAGCACCAAATGTTGAATTAAAAAATGTATGCGCAATGGGTTTATTCTCATGGCACTCGACCATATCTCCGTAAATATTTTTAGCTAATTGCCAAATTTGCGGGCACTCTAGTTCTTGATAAGCAATCACTTTAACCGCTTCGCTCACGTTTTTTACCTGGCGCTCGTAAACTTGTAACCGATCACGCATTGCACGTTGTACATCATGGTACTGGCGTTGCTCAAACCGACTTTGTGCGCCAAGTGTAATATTTAAAAACTCAGCAAACATAGCATCAAACCCTGCAAATACAGCACGAGCTAGCTTAGTTGCAATCACCTTTTGAAGAGCATTATTTGAATCATCCATTAATGTATTTGGCATGCTGATAACACTTATATTTTTACCCGTTATGGCGGTTATTTTTTATTAATGGTTTACACCTTAGCAAGCAGGCTTTAATTTAGATAATTAATACAGCAAATAAATAAGATTGATCTAATGAATATACGTAACGTCGATCTCAACCTTCTCGTCTATTTAAACGTGTTAATAGATGAAAAAAGTGTGTCTAAAGCCGCCAATAAATTAGCGTTAACACAACCTGCCATGAGTAATGCACTAAAACGATTGCGTGATTTATTTGAAGATCCGCTCCTTGTTCGCGCCGCCGGCTCGATGACTCCAACAGCTAAAGCACTTTTACTAAAACCTGAAATAGAAGCCCTATTAAAAATGGCTGAGGCAATCACTCAACCAAGTGAGCAATTCAACCCCGCAACGGCTGAAATAACCTTTAGAATAATGGCAAACGACTATTTAGAATCAACGTTAATAGCGCCATTTATTACCGCTCAATTAAATAAAAATCCGGGTATTAATTTTGACGTTTTAAGCCCAAGCGATGTCAACCTGCAAGATATGGAAAAAGGTACTATAGATCTTGCTATTAACCGCTTTAATGGATTACCCCGGTCGTTTCACCAAGCTACTGTATGGCGCGATAACTACTGCTGTTTAACACATCCCAAGAATACTTTTTTACAAAACGCCACACTCGATGATTACCTTCAAAAAGAGCATATTTGGGTAAATCGTGCTGGCTGGGGGCCCGAAGCTGCTGTAACTAACAAGTCAGGTAAACAAAAATTAGGTTGGGTAGATGAAGCGCTCTGGCAATTAGAGCAAACACGTAAAATTAGGGTATTTACCCGCCACTATATGATTGCCAGCTTACTTTGCCAATCAGAACAACTGATAGCTACATTACCGCGTAGGCAAGCTAAGTTATTAACAACACATACTAACTTGGTAATAAGTCCGCCTCCGTTTCAAATAGTACCTATTGAGGTAAAAATGATATGGAGCCCACTGCTTCATCATGCGCCAGCACATCAATGGTTGCGCCGTGAACTACTTGAGTTTGCTAAAACAGTAGCAGATAGATAATAACACTGTATACATACTAGAAATCAAATGAGCCAGTAAATAAATTTCAACCCGTGAAGCCACATTTGTGTGAAATTGCTCTCTACTTACCTAATTACGGGTAGCTACAGCTCATGCAACACTCTGTAAATCTATGCGCTAAAACTGAAAATGACGGAATATTAGGGTAAATTAAAAATACAACGTTTAAAAACTAATTTAGCAATAAATAAAACATCGAGACTCTCTCTTTAATATAGTGAGTGTCTCGATGTTTTGCTTTGGAGTCGTATAAGTCTTAGCAAGGGGAGTAACCTTACTGTTCACCATGTAGCAAAGCTAATACCAAATTTTTTATTTAAATTTAATTCAATAGCTTACTTAAAAACTTTATAGTCCCTCAGTTAACATTCGTACCAATTTTGTGCATTTATTTATTTTTTGCACCAAATTAAATAAAGGAAGAAGCCCTTAAATTTAAGGCGAAAAATAGGTATAACGAGCTTAATATTGATTGAATCAATGTCAGTTATTGAAAACAACAATTTCATTAATAATACACTTAGCGCTAGAGTGAAGTTAAGCCAACAAACTAAGAGTAATTATTATGACAACAGCTTCTTTCACACGCCAAGACGGATTATTTATTGATGCTAACTTACATCAGTTCATTGAAGAGCAGTTATGCTCTAAGGCAACATTACAAACAACAGATGTATACCAAACACTGGCGACATTAGTTGATGAGTTTGGATGTACATGTCGTAAAACTAAACACCAACCAAACGATGTACTTGAAGTACAAACATTGCTAAACGCGTACCAACTGCAAAATCATCCGCATTGTCATGTAGATGCGCAAACAACTGAAGCGGTACTTGATGAGTATTGTTGCCAGGTTCCTGCAATCATTGTTGTTGCTTTAATGGATACGCTTAGTGGTACACAATGCGATGAACCCAATGCACACAACATTTACCACCGTGCCGCACAGTTAACTAATCGCCCATGCGTGCACACTGTTAATACTGCGTCAGCAGCTTAATAATGAATGTGTTTAAAAGTGCTCGATAACCTTATTTGCAAAGTCTGTGCAGCTTAAGGTTGTCGAGTTATGAATTGTTGAAGTATCACTGCCCTGCTGGGCTAGATCAAAAGTAACATGCCCGCTTGCTAACGTTTTTTCTAATGCATTTTCAATAGTTAACGCCGCTTCATCCCACTTCATAAATTTAAGCATAAGTACTGCACTCAAAATACTACTACTTGGATTCGCTTTATTTTGCCCTGCAATGCGTTCAAATGTGCCATGAGTAGGCTCAAAAAAAGCCACATCATTATTCATATTTGCCGCTGGCATAATACCCACACCACCCACTTGAGCACTGAGCATATCGGCTAAAAAGTCCCCATTTTGATTTGTTGTTGCCACTACATCAAACTGCTCAGGGTTCATTAAACATTGTTGTAGCATGTTATCGGCAATGACTTCTTTAATTATTAAGGGTGCTTGACTATCACGAACAATTTTTAGCCATCGGCCATTTTCGTGCTCAATAGCATTAAATTCTTTTTTGGCTAGCGCAAAGCCCCAGCGTTTAAATGCACCATCTGTAAACTTAAGTACATTGCCTTTATGAACAAAAGTTAAAGAGTCTCGATTGTTATTAAGGGCAAAATTAAGAGCAAAACGTGTTAATCGTTCAGAGCCCTCTTTGGATATATTTTTTATACCTATCCCGCAGTCTTGTGAAAATCTAAGACGTGTAACCCCCATTTCTTCACATAAAAAGTCGAGCATTTTTTCACTTTCAATGCTGCCAGCTTGCCACTCAATGCCAGAATATACATCTTCGCTACTGTCACGAAGCACGGTAATATTAGTTGAAAAGGGATTTTTTAATGGAGAAGGCAAAGCACTCAGTCCTTTGATGGTACGCATGTTTACAAATAAATCCATTTCTTGGCGCAAGGCAACATTTAAAGACCTAAACCCTCCGCCTAAGGGGGTTGTTAACGGACCTTTTATTGCTATTTTACATGCTCTTACCGCTTGTATTGTTTCTTGTGGAAACCAATCACCATCGTAAAGCTTGGCAGCCTGCTCACCATTAAACACTTGCATCCAATGTATTTTTCGTTTGTTTTGGTAACAGTGTGTAATAGCACAATCTACAATATTTCTCATAACAGGCATGACATCTTGCCCTACACCATCTCCATTAATATAGGCAATAACAGGCTCTGAAGGAATAACCCACTGCCCTTGCTCATCTACCGTTATATGTTGCCCTTGCTTGGGCATGTTTATATGTTGGTATGGCATTACTAAAGCCTATAAATCAATGTATATGGTCGATTAAACCATGTTAATTGGGATGTGTCTTTAATTGCCTTTTTATAGTTGGTATCAGTTTAAAAAATAACAAATACGGTGTGCTAATGTAGACGAAACGTTGGTCTTATAGCGTGTACGGTTCGTATCAGTTTTTAAATATAATGAGGTATTTTAATGAAGTTAATGTGGACGTTGTTATTTATAAGCTCTTTAAACACCTATGCCCTTGAGGTTGATATACACCAGCTTAACTCGCTATCTAAAAATGGCCAACAAGTTGTCTCTACTTGGATTGATCAGAGTGTAAAAAAAACTGAAAATACGCTTGGGCCTTTAAAGCAAACTACCTTGCCTATTTATTTAAAGCCTCAATATTTTGCATTTGAGCCTGTACCATGGGCAACGGTAAAGCGAAGCAACCCCGATGGACTTGAACTACACATAGACAGGTATGCTAGTCTAAATGCATTTACTAAAGACTGGACCCTATATCACGAGCTATCGCATTTATATTTGCCGCTTTTTCCCTATTCTGCATTTTGGTTAAGTGAAGGGTTTGCCAGTTACATGCAAAACGTAATTATGCGTGACAGCGGTGTAGCAACCCAAGCGCAATTTGTTCAACGATTAAATGCTGGTTTTGATAGAGCTAGACTACAAAGTAAAACCAAATCGCAGCCCTTAAGTGAACTCTCTGCTGATATGTGGAACCAAGGTGCTCAACAACGTGTGTATTGGACAGGCGCTGCGTTTTTTGTTGAAGCCGATTTAGCACTTCAACAGCAAGGTCAAACCCTAGCTGAGATAATAAAAGCCTATCAACTATGCTGTAGAACAGCACGTTCAAGTGCTAAAACGTTTATCAAAGATCTTGATAAACTCTCACGGAGTACTATTTTTGCTTCTTTATACGCAGAATATAAAAACCGTTCTGACTTTCCAAACATAACAAAAAAATTAATTAATACACTTTAAAATGTTTTACTTTTTAAATTAAAACACACCTCACCCAGAATTATGAAAACTCATTAGACTTTAAATAGTTGTAAAAGTGTTGGTAAGCTTGCTCGTTATAATTTAAAGAACGCTTGTTCATAAATCCATGGCAATAACCTGTTGGTTGGCAAATTACGTTTTGCTTTTCATTAAGCTCATTAATAACAGCTGTAACATCAAAGTGTGTTTCATGGTAAGGAAAAATAAATTCACATGGCACATTGGCTTTTAAATTTAAGTAGTTTCGTATTTGCGATGGATAAAAGCCAACCACTTTTTTAAGATGTGGATTGCCTGTTAATAACTGAGCTCGCCACGCAGCGCTAGCCCCCGCACTAAAGGCGATACAAACTGTAGGTGATGTGAGTCTATCAAATTTTTTATGCAACATTGTTGTATACGCGTTATGACCACACTCCTTTATAAAATTTTTATAGTTATTTTCTTCACTTTCAATAGCTTGCTCTTTCCCACCATAGGGTTCAACAAGGGTAAACTTCGTGTTTAATGCTTTACAAAAGTCCTGTAAAGCGGGCGTTTTTCCGTAAATATCACTGACTATTATGTAATGCATACTATTCCTTTTAGTCGTAAATCAACGTATTTAACCAGTTGATAAAATCTATGTTTTATATATTTATACAAATAACTTGCGCGTAATTATTATTTAGGTTAAATTCCCCCTCTGGTTTAAGAAACCACCGCGGTTAACCTATTTACCCTGATCCAGTAAGCCCCGCACAACGTATATTTGAAAGCTAAGTTATTGTACGGCGAGTACCCCTTAAATAATACCGAGATGAATTTTACTATCATCGTAAAAGTGTCATAAAGATCGTCAACACTGTAATGAAGCTAAACACAACATCGTTAATTTATTGACTGCAGTTTGCTATAAAAATAGCGCAGAATAAATTACAAGAATAAAGTGAGTTTTATTATGTCTTATAAATATAACGGATCTATGATCCAAATTGCACATCCTGTGCAATCAATTTCAGTAAACAAACATCGTGTTATCTTTAGTGATACGCAAGGTTTAAAAAATGCATTATTTCAAAAAGCAAGTGATGCACGTCAGTTTGTGAAATGGTTAAAAGCCAGCTAAACACAGTTTTCATCGTGGATTAACGCGAGATTATTGAGAATATTATGCCAGCCTTGTTGCTGGCATTTTACTTTTTAATACTTAGGTGTTAAAACACTAACTCAATTACATTCGTTGGTTGCTGTAATGTTACGTGTATTTTTAACTCTTTTACCTTATTTTTTTCTAACTTCATTGTGCCATGCTCAAACAATTAACTGGTTAACCAACGATTTTGCGCCCTACTATATTTTAAATGGTAAATATCAGGGCCAAGGCCGCGACGAAACAATCATTAAATTACTCGAAGACCAACTACCACATGTTGAATTTAACCGTGTTGTAGTGCCTGCTAGCAAGTTAATTCAAACACTCTCAGATAAAACTAATGACGCGTGTGTGCTCTCTCTTTACAAAAACGAAAACAGAAAGCAGCAAATGGTGTTTACTCAAGAGAGTTCTACAGTGGGTTTGTCTCCCTCTGTTGCACTTCATAAGAAACTAGCGAGTGCGCTATCGCTTAAAAACAACACTGAGGTCTCTTTGTATGATTTACTGCAAGAGAAAAAGCTAACATTAGGCGTTTCTTTAAGTCGCTCTTATGGGGAAGCTATTGATAGTATAATCAATTCAACGCCCGATGTTGATATTGTTATTCGTCCTACCCGAGATAGCTTAGCTAGTCTTACCTATATGCTTAATTTAAAACGCATTGATATTTTACTTGGCTACCCAAGTGAACATTTTTATTTAGCTAAATCAATGAAGTTTCAAAATAACTTAACCCAGAGGCCGTTAACTGAAGCACCTGCGTTAAGTTATGGCTATATTGGTTGCACTAAAACCGAACAAGGTATTAAAAATATTGCTTTGCTAAATAAACATCTTAAGGTAATAAAACAAACAGATGAATACATTCATGCACTATCAAAGTGGTTGCCCGAGCATTTAAAGCCATTGCTAAAAACAAGAATGAATTAAACCAAAAAGCGCCACTTAATGCGGCGCTTTAAAGGTTGATTATTTAGTGACAGCCCAGCTTATTTACGAATACCTTCAATAAATAATCCTATATCAACATGAGTTGACGCAGGCCCTAAATTATAATTAATACCATAGTCACTTAATTTAAGGCTTGTTTCGCCTTCAAAGCCTACACGGTAACCACCCCATGGGTCTTGGCCTTCACCGATTTTGTCTATTTCAAAGGTAATACTTTTTGTTACACCATGCAATGTAAAATCACCAGTTACTTTGCCTGAATTAGCATCATTAAACGTGATTTTAGTACTTTTAAACGTAGCACTTGGGTATTTATCAACATTTAAAAAATCTTTACCACGTAAGTGTTTATCACGCTCTGCATGATTAGAATCAAGGCTCGTTGTGTCTATATTTACCATTATTTGTGACGCATTAGGTTTTTCTGCATCGTAATTAAATTCACCGTCAAACGTATTAAATCGCCCATGTAACCAGCTGTATCCCAAATGCTTTATTTTAAAGTTCACAAAAGCGTGTGCCCCTTTTGTATCAATAATATATTCAGCAGCATTTGCAGCCGATGCTGATAAAACGAGAGCCGCAGATACGGCCGTATTTATTAGTAATTTTTTCATATTAATCTTCCTTCAATGGGGTAATCATTCTTGTTAACGTTTTATCTTTATCTATAAAATGGTGCTTTAACGCACCCAGCGCATGTAAAATAACAAACCCAATTAATATACATGCACCGTAGTAATGAACTTTTCCTGCAATATCAGCTTGATCATCAAAAACAAAATCAAGAGCGGATACATTAAACAACATAAATACTTCAATCGGTCGTCCGTCTGCAGTTGAAATTAAGTACCCCGCTACCACAATAACAGCCAATAATATGTACATACCTACATGAGCCGTGTGTGCCAGTTGGTTTATTTTCGAATTTGTTCCTAGAGGTTTTGGATTAACAGATAAAACGCGCCATAAAATCCTAAAAACCAAAACGGCTGCAAGCGTAATACCTATACTTTTATGTAAATCTAGGGAGCCTTTATACCAGCTGTCATAATAGGTAAGTTCGACCATGTATAAACCCAAGCCAAATAAGCCTATAACAGTAATCGCCATTAACCAGTGCAAAGTAATGGCAACGAATCCATAAGATAGCGGCGTATTTTTAACCATAATTAATATCCTGTGTTTTAATATGTACAAGATATAGCAGATTGTCATTTAGTAAAATAGCGTAAACAAACAGCTTCTGTGCATATATGCACAAAAGTAATTGGCGTAAATTAAATTAAGGAAATTAAAGGGTAATTAAAGTATTTATTAGCAGCGGCTATTCACTAAGACTGACGTAGATTAAACTTTCTGCGTTAACTTGCAGACAAGTAATTAGTCCTTCTTTTATTAGCTCAAGCATAGCTATAAAGCTTACAACAACCCCGCTGCGACCTTCTGATACTTTAAAAAGTTCATTAAATACTATTGCGCTATTTGCCTTGGAGAGTTGGTGTAATATTTGGCTCATACGCTCACGGGTTGACAAAACTTCTGCTGTTATTTGATGATGTTCAAAGGTTTTAGCTCTTGCCATAACTTCACTCAGGGCAAGCATTAAATCTTTAAGCTCTATTTCGGGTAGGTTTTGGTTTGTATCGTCGTTAATAGGCATGACGGCACGGGCAACAAAAATATCACGCCCAACACGAGGAATGTCATCTAGGTTTTCAGCTGCTTTTTTAAATTGCTCGTATTCTTGTAAGCGTTTAATAAGTTCGGCACGCGGATCTTCCTCTTCTTCGAGCTCTTCATGGACAGGAAGTAGCAGGCGTGATTTTATTTGTGCTAATAATGCCGCCATGACTAAATATTCACCGGCGAGCTCTAAGTGAAACTCGCTCATCATTTCAACATAACTAACATATTGCTCTGTAATACTGAATATCGAGAGCTCAAGTACATCAAGCTTATGTTTTTTTATTAAATAAAGAAGTAAATCAAGCGGCCCCTCAAAGGTTTCTAAAATAACTTCGAGTGCGTCAGGTGGAATATATAAGTCTTCAGGTTTATCAACAACGGCTTTTCCATGCAAAAAAGCCAGTGGCAGATTTTGCTGCACTGGCTCATCAATTACTGGTGGGTATTTAGTTGTTGATGTCACGTTTATTTACTCAAACGGGCTCACATCACCACAGCCAACACGCAGTATTTTTACATCGTCTTCAGACAAATCAATTACCGTTGTTGCTTGCTCTGGTAGGTATCCGCCGTGAATAATAAGATCGACGTGTTTATCAAGCCTATCTAAAATTTCGTCAGGATCCGATTCTGTAAATTCTTGCCCAGGTAAAATAAGCGAACACGACATGAGTGGCTCGCCTAACTCAGCTAAAAGAGCACATGCTATTGGGTGCTCAATAACACGTATACCAATCGTTTTTTTCTTATCGTTTAATAAACGCTTAGGAACTTCCTTTGTGCCTTTGAAAATAAAGGTGTAAGGGCCCGGCGTATTATTTTTAATTAACCTAAATAATTGATTATCAACACGTGCATAAGTTGATAACTCTGATAAATCACGGCATACAAGCGTAAAATTGTCGTTCTTATCAATTCCACGAATACGCTCTATACGCTCTTTGGCTTGCTTATTACCAATATTACAGCCAATCGCATAGCCCGAATCTGTAGGATAAACAACAACGCCCCCTTGCTTTATTATATCAACAGCCTGAGTTATTAGTCTTGCTTGTGGGTTATCTGGGTGAATATGAAATAATTGACTCATGTTAATGCCCCTTCTGGTCCTTCCCAAACTTGCCAAACACCTTGGCAATCTTTGGGCAAGTATAAATTTTTACCAAGCTCTAAATAGCTTGTTGGAAAATGAAAATCAGAGCCTTGCGAACATAATAGTTCGTACTCTCGGCTAAGTTCGCCCAAAAACTGGCGCTCGCTGGGTGCTTGCTGAGGTTGTGCTACTTCCATTGCATCGCCACCTGCGTTTTTAAATTCAATTAACAGTTTACGCAACCACTTATTAGACATTCGATAGCTACTCGGGTGGGCAAGCACTGCAACGCCCCCTGCTGCATGTATTGCATTAATAGCAGTTTGCATATCGCACCAACAACTTGGTACGTATCCTGTTTTACCTCGCCCTAAATACTTTTTAAATACCCCAGGGAAATTTTTAGCTACTCCACGCTGCATTAATGCACGTGCAAAATGAGCGCGTGTAATTTGTCCATTTACAGCAAGCTCTTTAGCTTGGTCATAAATGCCTTCAAAGCCATTTTTCTCTAAACGAAAGCCTATTTGTGTTGCCCGCTCTTCGCGCTTTTGTTGCTGTGCTGATAATAAGGCATCGAGCTCTTCGTTATCGACATTTATGTTTAAGCCTACAATATGAATCTCAAAACTTTCCCATTTCGTCGATATTTCTGTGCCTGTAATTAATGACAGCGGAAGATTCTCTGACTTAATAAATGATTGAGCCGGCTTAATAGCTGCCACAGTGTCATGATCGGTAATAGCAAACACATCAATGTTTTTATCTACCGCACGGTTTAATAATTCTTCAACCGTTAAATGCCCGTCTGAATGTGTGGTGTGACTATGTAAATCATATTTTATCAAAAGAAAACTGCTTAAAATTAAGGTTTAAAGGTGTTTATGCAAGTATAACAAGTTTTTTCACTAAATTGTTTTTAATAAACACTTGACACAAAAGCACAAGATACGTTTTACTGTAGCCACTTTAAGACACATCAAGAATTTAATACTATGAACAATTCAAACCTAAACACAATCTGGTGGTGGCACTCGTAATTATCGGGTGATGAATTGTCGTGTCTGACAAAATTTCAAAACCCGCAAACATGCGGGTTTTTTTATAACTAAATTTTAATAAATACATAATAAATTTGAGGCAGAAAAACATGAATAACGGTCTTACTCTTACACATCATTGGTGGTGGCGCCTGGTATAGCGGGACGATAATGATCTGTTTATAATTTAGATACGTTATTCAAACCCCGCATTGCACAGCATTGCGGGGTTTAATTTTTTGAGGGAATGAGGTTTGATTTTTAGTCATATAACAACTACACCGGGTGAAGTAACCAGTATTACGCAAACACGCGATTACATTAGTAGCCCACTTGCATTATACGCAGCGCTTGATAAACCCAACTCACTGCTACTTGAATCAGCTGAAATTGATTCTAAAGACAGTGTAAAAAGTTTAATTTTAGTCGATTGTGCATTACGCATCGTTTGCCAAGGCAAAACAGTCATAATTACAGCCCAATCAAACAATGGGCAGCAGCTGTTAAGTTACTTACAAGCAAATGTTAAAAACTGTAAAGCCGAGCTAAACGATACAAGCCTAACCCTAAATTACTTAAGTACACATAACGACATTGATGAAGCCAGTAAATTAGTAGCGGATAACGCATTTAGTGCCCTACGAACCTGTATAAACTCAATCAAAAGCACCACTAACAATCCATTCTCTTTATTTTTAGGCGGTGTATTTGCCTACGACATGGTTGCAAACTTTGAACAGTTAAGTGATGTGCCCGATGGCGAAAACAGCTGCCCTGACTATGTATTTTATTTAGCTGAAACACTCGTTGTAATTGATCATCAAAAACAAACCACAGAACTGATTGGTAATGTGTTTAACGGCCCAGACGTTCACGCAAACTGTTTTGAAGTAGGTAAACAACTGGAGCGATTAAACAGTCTTTGCGATAACGCAGCCCAGTACAGCGCCCCATTAAACAAAGGGGATTGCGACGTTAATGTAGACATAAGTGACGAGACTTACTGCGAACAAGTTGTAAAACTAAAAAAGAACATTGTTGACGGTGATATTTTTCAGGTTGTTCCCTCTCGAACTTTTTCTCTGCCTTGCCCTAACGCTTTACATGCGTACAGCCAATTAAAACTGCAAAATCCAAGCCCTTACATGTTTTACATGCGCGACGAAGAGTTTGCTTTATTTGGTGCATCGCCCGAATCGGCACTTAAATATGATGTTAATAACCAACAGGTAGAAGTATATCCAATTGCAGGGACTCGCCCTCGTGGTAAGTTTGCTAATGGGCAAATAAATCCTGACTTGGATAGTCGTATTGAACTTGAACTTAGAAACGATCAAAAAGAACGGGCAGAACACCTAATGCTTGTTGACTTAGCCCGTAACGATGTAGCGCGCATTAGTGTTGCAGGTACTCGTCATGCAAAAGAGCTCTTAAAAGTAGACCGTTATTCGCAGGTTATGCATTTGGTTTCACGTGTTGTTGGCACATTAAAACCAGAACTAGATGCACTGCATGCTTACCAAGCGTGTATGAACATGGGTACCTTGGTAGGCGCACCCAAAGTACGTGCCGCAGAACTTGTTCGCCAAACAGAGGGCAAACGACGCGGCAGTTACGGTGGCGCAGTGGGTTATTTAACCGGTGATGGCGCAATGGACAGCTGTATTGTTATTCGCTCTGCTTTTGTTAAAAACAACATGGCCTATGTTCAAGCTGGGGCTGGGGTTGTATTTGATTCAGACCCGCAATCTGAAGCTAACGAAACACGTGCCAAAGCTCAAGCGGTCATAACCGCCATTAAATCAACTTACGAGGCGGTATAACATGAGTGCATCACAACCAATCAAAATTTACTTTTTAGATAACTTTGACTCGTTTAGTTACAACCTAGTAGACGAACTAACCATGTTAGGCGATGAGCTTGTTGTATACAGAAATAACATAAGTGCCGACATCATTTTTAATAAAATGAGCCAAGAGCAAGGCCAAGTTTTACTTGTGCTTTCACCAGGTCCTGGCACACCCAGCGATGCAGGCTGTTTGATGGATCTTATTCAGCTGTGCAAAGGCCATTTTCCAATGCTCGGTATTTGCTTAGGGCAACAAGCTTTAACACAAAGTTATGGTGGAGTAATCGGTCACGCAGGTGAAACCGTACATGGTAAATCGTCAATCATTGAATTAAACGCACATCCTGTTTTTGAAAATATGGGCGAAACAATGCCGGTAGCACGTTACCACTCATTAATGGCCACGAAGGTGCCCGATAGCATAGACGTAATAGCACAATATCAAGACATTCCAATGGCTATTTATCACCATGGTGACAGTGCGTTGGGTTACCAGTTTCACCCTGAATCAATACTAACGCCTAATGGTGCCTTGTTGCTGCAACAAAGTGTTGCTTACTTAACAACTAATAAATAAAGAGAACATTATGTGTACACAATTACCCACTTCCCTTAATGTTCAAAGCGCTATTGAACAGTTAATTACAAAGCAGTCACTCAACTACAGCCAATCAAAAGCGCTATTTGATGAAATTATGCAAGGTAATATGAGCGATATCGAGCTAACAGCATTACTAATCAGTCTTAAAATGAAAGGTGAAGTTAGTGATGAAATAGCCGGAGCTGCAGCATCCATGCGTGAAAACGCAGTCGCGTTTAATACCACCTGTACACAACTTGCAGATAGCTGCGGCACCGGTGGCGATGGGTCAAACACAATTAATATCAGTACCACAGCCGCTATTGTTGCAGCTGCAGCAGGTATCAACGTGGTAAAACACGGCAACCGCAGTGTGTCGAGTAACTCAGGCTCTGCCGACTTACTCAAAGCGCTCGGTATTAATATAGATATGAGCCCAGAACAAGCAGCAAAATGCCTTGAGCAAACACACTTTACGTTTTTGTTTGCGCCTCATTATCACAGCGGTGTTCGTCATGCGATGGGCGTACGTACTACACTCAAAACACGTACAATTTTTAATATTTTAGGCCCTCTTGCTAACCCAGCGGCACCTGATGTGCAATTACTAGGTGTTTACGACGAGTCGCTATGTATGCCTATGGCACAAACGCTTAAAACATTAGGCACTAAACGCGCAATGGTCGTGCATGGTTCAGGCACTGACGAAATTGCTCTTCATGGGTCAACGCATGTTGTTGAATTAAACAACGGTGAAATAACCCAGTACACGCTCAACCCAAGCGACTTTGACCTTGCAAACTATTCACTTGAACAACTAGCAGGTGAAGGCCCACAATATAACGCTGATGCAAGTGTTGCTATTTTACAAGGCAAAGGCACTGACGCTCATAATGCCGCTATTGTGGTCAATGTTGCTGCACTTTTATACCTAACAGGAAAAGCCGATTCGCTTAAAGAAGGCGCTCAGGCAGTACACTCACTTTTAAGTTCAGGCAAAGCCATGGACACGTTAAATGCAATTATTGAGGTAAGTCATGGCTAATGTATTAGACAAAATTGTTGCTGATAAAAAACTAGAATTAATCGAACGAAAAGCCGCACGTCCGCTTGAAAGCTTCAAAGATCAGGCTGTGCCTACCAGTCGCGATTTTTATAGCGCATTGGCTGCACCGGGGATTCAATTTATTTTAGAGTGTAAAAAAGCATCCCCTTCAAAAGGGTTAATAAGAGAACCTTTTGATTTAACCGAAATCACTGCAGCATATAAAAAATATGCAAGTTGCATGAGCGTGCTTACCGACACTAAATATTTTCAAGGTAGCTTTGATTACCTTGAGTTTGTACGCAGCCAAGTTGAGCAGCCTCTTATTTGTAAAGACTTTTTCATAGATGAGTATCAAGTTTACATGGCCCGCATTTATGGTGGCGATGCAATTTTACTTATGCTTTCGGTACTTAATGATGAAGAATATACTGCACTTCACACAGTGGCTGATTCACTCAATATGGCCGTGCTTACAGAAGTAAGTAATGAAGAAGAAGTACACCGAGCACTTGCCCTGAATGCTAAAATTATTGGTATTAATAATCGTGATTTACGTGATTTAAGTACCGATTTGGCAACTACTGAGAGACTGCGTAAATTAATCCCTGAAGATAAAGTCGTTATTTCTGAGTCAGGTATCTATACCCATCAAGACGTTAAACGCTTAGCCCCGCTGTGCGATGGCTTTTTAATTGGCAGCTCGCTGATGGCCGAAGCTGATTTAGATCAAGCATGTCGCAGTGTTATTTTGGGTGAAAATAAAGTGTGTGGGCTTACTCGCAGTCAGGATGCGCAAGCAGCGTATAATGCTGGCGCTATATATGGCGGTTTAATTTTTTACCCTAAATCTCCACGCTGTGTTGATTTAGATTGCGCCCAAGCCATAACGCAATCAGTACCACTAAAATTTGTTGGTGTTTTTGTTGATGAACCAACAGATAAGGTTGCTCACGCTGCAAGTGTGTTAAAGTTAGCGGCAGTTCAATTACATGGCAAAGAAAGTGACGATTACATTAAAGCGTTGCGTACACAGTTACCAAACAACTGTGAAATTTGGAAAGCACAAGCAGTTAAAGATGCGCTACCTACTCCTGTCAATGGCGTTGACCGACACTTGTACGACACTCACAGCGATACACAAGCTGGTGGCACAGGTAAGGTATTTGATTGGTCAGTACTTCGCGATGCAACAACGCCATTTATGCTTGCTGGTGGCTTAAATCCAGACAATATAAAAGATGCGCTTTTTCAAGGCGCTTTAGGCCTTGATTTAAATTCTGGAGTTGAAGACGCTCCAGGTAAAAAGTGCCCAAACAAATTACATCATGCTTTTACAAGTATCAGAAATTATTGAGGTTAAAATGCAAAATCCAGCTTATTTTGGCGAGTTTGGCGGTATGTTTGTACCCGAGTTACTTGTCCCTGCGCTTAAGCAGTTAGAAAACGAATTTAACAAAGCGCAAAAAGATCCTGAGTTCCAAGCAGAACTTAGTAAATTACTAAATGAGTATGCAGGTCGCCCTACTCCTCTTACTTTAACGCGTAATTTAGTTAAAAATCCAAAGGTTAAACTTTACTTAAAGCGTGAAGATTTACTTCATGGCGGTGCTCATAAAACAAACCAAGTACTCGGCCAAGCATTACTAACAAAACGCATGGGTAAAAAAGAAGTCATTGCTGAAACCGGCGCAGGTCAACATGGTGTTGCTACCGCTTTAGCGTGTGCACTGCTAGGTTTAAAGTGCCGTATTTACATGGGTGCAAAAGACGTTGAACGTCAACAACCTAATGTATTTAGAATGAAATTAATGGGCGCAGAAGTCATTCCTGTTACAGCGGGTTCTGGCACATTAAAAGATGCCGTTAACGAGGCATTACGTGACTGGTCAGCTAACTACCAAGAAGCGCATTACCTATTAGGAACTGCTGCAGGCCCTCACCCATTCCCAACTATTGTTCGCGAATACCAAAAAGTAATTGGTGAAGAAGCCAAGCAACAAGTGCTTGACGCTGAAGGTCGCTTACCAGACGCTGTTATTGCCTGCGTTGGTGGTGGCTCTAACGCTATTGGTATGTTTACCGACTTTATCGACGAGCCAAGTGTAAAGCTTATTGGTGTTGAACCTGCGGGTAAAGGCCTAGACACTCATGAACACGGTGCCACTATTTGTAAAGGCACTAAAGGTATACTGCACGGTACATACACCTACATTATGCAAAATGATGATGGCCAAATTGAAGAGTCATACTCTGTATCAGCCGGTCTTGATTACCCAGCGGTAGGCCCACAACACGCATTTTTACATGAAACTGGCCGTGCACAATATGTAGGAATTAGCGATACTGAAGCACTTGATGCATTTCAGTCATTAGCTAAAAACGAAGGTATTATTCCGGCGCTTGAATCAAGCCATGCATTAGCCTACGCGCTCAAATATGCAGAAGAGCAAACACAAGACAGTGTTATTGTTATTAATTTAAGTGGCCGTGGCGATAAAGATTTAGCACACGTACACAAAGTATTATCTGAAGGAGGCCAGCTATGAGCCAAATTAAGACGGACCGTTATGGCGCTATGTTTGCTGCATTGAATGAAAAAAAACAAGGGGCGTTTGTTCCTTTCGTCACTATTGGCGACCCAGGTAAAGAGCAGAGTATTGCCATCATTAAAAGCTTAATTGATGGTGGTGCTGATGGACTAGAACTAGGTATCCCCTTTTCAGATCCAATAGCTGATGGCCCGGTTATTCAAGCCGCTAATATTCGTGCGCTTGATGTGAATATTAACACCCAAGACTGCTTTGACATTATTAAAGAAATTCGTGAATACAACGCCGATATACCAATAGGCCTGTTACTTTATTCTAACCTAGTGTTTAAGCGTGGCTTAGAAGCGTTTTACAAAGATGCAAAAGCCGTAGGTGTAGACTCTATTTTAGTCGCTGATGTCCCTTTGCATGAGTCTAAAATGTTTAGAAAGGCTGCAATGGACAATGGCGTAGACCCAATATTTATTGCCACGCCTAATGCAAACGACGACACGCTTCGCCAGTGCGCTTCATATGGCCGTGGCTATACCTATTTACTTTCACGTGCAGGTGTAACTGGTACAGATACTAAAGCACAAATGCCTGCAGGTAATATTGTAAATAAATTAAAAGAGTATCATGCAGCTCCTGCACTACTAGGCTTTGGTATTTCAACGCCAGAAGATGTTAAATCAGCATTAAATGCAGGTGCAGCTGGCGCTATTTCTGGCTCAGCGGTAGTAAAAATTATTGAAGCAAACCTTAATGATTTAAACGTAATGACTGCGCAGTTAAAAGCTTTTGTCAGCGAAATGAAAGCCGCAACCGCATTATAATAAGTTTAAATTTACGCATTAAAAAAGGGCATTAAAAATGCCCTTTTTAATTTTAAACTCATACTTATACTTATACTTAGAAAGCTTAATGAGCTTGGTGTTTACCTTCGAGAACTTCTTCAATAAATTTAGCATTAAAAGCATCTAAATCTTCGGGGCTGCGGCTGGTCACCAACCCTCTATCTACGCACACTTCTTCATCTACCCAATTGGCACCTGCATTCATTAAGTCGCTTTTAATACTTGGAAATGAGGTTACCGTGCGGTCACGTAACTTATTTATTTCTGCCAATAACCAGGGAGCATGACAAATTGCGGCAACCGGTTTGTTTTTTTCTGCACCAAAAAAACCATCTATGAAGGCTTTTGCATGTTTATCTTGGCGAAGGCTATCGGGGTTAAATAACCCACCGGGTAACATTAACGCATCGTAATCAGCAGAGTTAGTATTTGTTACGAGTTTATCTACTGAGACTTTTTCGCCCCACTTGTCTTCATTCCACCCAGTAATTTGACCTTCTTTAATAGAGACTATCTCTATTTTGGCTCCAGCATTCAATAATGCATCACGCGGAGAAAACAGCTCACTTTGTTCAAAGCCATCAGTGGCTAAAATTGCAATTTTTTTACCTTCAAGTGGCGTGCGCGATTGTAATTTATTCATTTGGCTCTCCTTATTAAATAATTAAGTGTTTAGCTCACTGTATAGTAAGCACATCGGATGCCAGCTTTAACTTACTGAAACTTATTAAAAATATTAATTTATGATATAGAGCCATGTAAATTATTTATAATTTATGAATAATCTACATGGCGTTTTAAATGGAGCTTTGTGTAAATGGCAAAATAAAAGATAGGTAAACGTGAGGTATTAAAGGCGATCTTTGAGTGCTTTTGCTGGTTTAAAAACGGCCTTGTTAGCCCCTTCGATTTCAATTGTTTCACCTGTTTGCGGATTGCGACCAGTTCGCGCCGGATAATAGCTAAGTGCAAAGGTACCAAATCCATTAATTTGTACCTGATCGCCTTCAGAGAGCGATTTAGTAATCACTTTTTGGATGCTTGAAAGAGCAGCTTTTGTATCTTTTTTAGTGAGTTCACTGTGTTTTGCCATTTCGACGATAAGTTGAGTTTTGTTCATTTAAGGCTCCTAAATACACGTAAACAATGAATGCGTTTAGCGTGGGAATATAATGATGAATAAATAAAGCCACGCAGGCTAAGGCTTACAGGGCTTTAAGTCAACCTTGTAGTTACCAAGTGTTATGTGGTAAAAACGCTTTAATTTATTTTTGTATAATTTAGGTAGTATATGCACGCATTAATTGAATACATTCCACTCATACTGTTTTTTGCAGTGTTTAAGCTTGTAGATATATACTGGGCAACGGCTTTATTAATTGCAACGTCTCTTATTCAAGTCATATTTAGCTATTTCAAGC
>NZ_LODI01000013.1:63549-163851 GCF_001468485.1 Pseudoalteromonas sp. H71 | reverse complement strand
CGACCCGCCAGTGGATATTTTTTTCTATTGCTGCCGTATTTGGCACCTTAACGCTGGTTTTTCACGATGAGCAATTTGTAAAATGGAAAGCCACTATCATATACGCTGGTTTTAGCATTATGCTGCTTGTAAGTCGTTATATTTTAAATAAAAACTTAGTGAAAAAAGCCCTAAGTGCCATTTTAGAAAACGCCAACGACACGAATAAAAAAATAACTGTACCCGAACCATTGTGGGATAAATTAAACTTAATGTGGGTCGCTATTACCGCCGGTATTGCTGCGCTAAATATTTATATAGCGTATAACTTTTCACTCGATTTTTGGGTGAATTTTAAGGTATTTGGCTTAATGGCCATTACTTTCGTTAGTATTTTTGCCACAATTATTACGCTTTATAAATACCTTCCCGATGATGACGAAGCCGTAAAATAGTTCTCGTCATAAAAGTGTCGTCTTAGCTTGTTAGTTTGTAAAAAAAACAACCTGAGACGACCTTGAACGCTAATCAATACCGTTGGCTAGAATTTACCCTTATATTTATCCTACTACCAATACTAGGCTTTAGCTTACGTCATTATTTAGCCAATTGGCTTTTCCCTGCCCTTATTATTTTAATGAGCGTGTGCGGTATGCTTTTATTAAGCGATCCTCACTTTAAGCGTTTTAGGCTTACCAGCCTTGGACAGTTCTCTGCTGTAAAAAAGCGTCTGTTTAGCTTCTTTTTTTTAGGCGCCCTTTTCTCAGGTATGTTTTACGGGATCATCCATCAAGAAAACTGGTTTTCCCTGCCTCGTAACTCTTTTAATGATTGGCTACTTTTATTACTGCTATACCCTGTATTATCGGTTATTCCTCAAGAGCTAATATTTAGAACCTACTTTTTTCATCGTTATAAACACATTATGCCTAACAAAGGTTTGCGTATAATTGTCAGTGCCACCGTGTTTGCATTAGCACATATTGTTTATGCTAACTTGATTGCAGTAGGCTTGGCTTTTTTAGGTGGATTGTTATTTTCGTATACTTATGCACAAAGCCGCTCAACGTTTGTGTGTGTTATTGAGCATAGCCTATGGGGAATATGGATGTTTACTCTGGGTGTTGGGAGTTATCTAGACTCAGGTGCTTTAAGCTAAATGCTAGGCAAAAAAAAGCCGCGACGAGCGCGGCTAATTTTTGTACTTTACATTTTAAAAGCCAAATAACTTTAAACCAAAGAATTTAGTCGCAACCGTGTTTATAAATATCACGGCTAAAATAAACGGGATAAACGTTGATAGTGAAAAGTTCACATACTTTTCCATCATGCTACCTTCGTAGCTGGGAGAACCTTGGCTAAGCTCCTGAGTTAAACGCGCCTTTTTCCAGCGGTACATTACAAACAAACACACCATTAAGCCATTTAAAGGTAATATAGTGTCATAAAATACATCAATTACAATATCAAAAAAGCTCTTACTGGCACCGCCATAGCTGGTAAACGACGTTAAACTATCAACCATACCAAACGACATTGTGCATATAATTGTTAACACGCCTGTGCTGAGGGTTAAAATACCCAATGCCTTCTTACGGCTGATACCTTTACGATCACTTAATGATGCAGTAGGCACCTCTACAATAGAAACCAATGAAGTGATTGCTGCAAAAAATACTAACAAAAAGAATGCAAACGCTACAGTCGATGCCCCTACATAACCAATATCATTTTGTAATGCTAATAATATCTTAGGTAGGAAAACAAAAATCATTGATACCGACGAGTCTGATAACGATTCTGGATTTGTGTTTGGGTCAAAACTAAATATAGCGGGTAAAACCATAAGGCCTGCAACAAACGCAACCAATGAGTCTGTTATTGCCACCATTTTTGCACTGCTTACAATATCGTCTTTCTTCGAGATATAAGACGCATAAGTCATTAAAATACCCATACCCAACGATAAAGAGAAAAACGCTTGGCTCAATGCGCCATTGAGTACGCTTGCACTCATTTTTGAAAAATCAGGAATAACGTAATACTCAACACCTGCCAATGCGTTATCAAGCGTTAAAACGTATGCAACCAACGCAAGTAACATGACTAAAAGTGCAGGCATTAATACTTTGGCTGCTTTCTCTATGCCTTGTTTAACACCGCCTAGTAAAATTAGGTTAACAATAACAACCACTACTGCCATATAAGCGAACACGGTGTAGCTATTTATAAACGTGCCAAAGTGGCTTGGGTCAGCTAATGCATTTAAGTTACCCATACCTGCTTGTATTAGGTATCCAAAAATCCAAACTGTAATTACCATATAAAAAACGGCAATCATAAAGGGTGTTAATACGGCTAAAAAGCCTGCAAACTTCCATTTTTTATCGTTATTTGCTAGTAACGTGTATGAGCCAAGCGGATCTTTTTGAGCGTTACGGCCCATGGCCATTTCAGCCATCATAACCGGTAAACAAATAAAAACGACAAATAGAGCATAAATTAATAAAAATGCGCCGCCACCATTCTTAGTCGCAGAAACTGGAAAACCCACTAAATTACCAATACCAACAGCTGAACCAGCAGCTGCCAGTATAAATCCGAGACGGGAGCTAAATCGCTCTCTATTATCGCTCATGTATAAAACCTTTTTATTATTTTGAGTATCTGAGCGACTCTACCAGTGTTACACAGCGGTTTTCAAGCAAATAACGTTAAAAATAAAATCCAACTGTAAACCTAAGTGTATACGCTTTTGATTCGCCAATTTTCGACGCTGTGGTAGTATTTACATAATAAAATTTAACAACTTTTACGAGAATCCATTATGTTGTACATGATTTATTCAACTGACGTTGAAAACAGTCTTGAATTAAGAAAAGCAGCTCGCCCAGCGCACTTAGAACGTCTAAAAGAGCTTGATGCACAAAACCGACTACTTACTGCAGGCCCTTTCCCCGCTATTGATAATGAAGACCCTCAGGATGCTGGTTTTACAGGCTCAGTTATTATTGCAGAATTTGATTCGTTAGAAGCTGCACGCGAATGGGCAACTGATGATCCTTATGTTTCAGGAGGCGTATACGTCAATACAATTGTTAAACCATTTAAAAAAGTGTTTCCAGCATAAATAACAGCGTGCTGTTACGAGCTAACCTGTAATTCAGGATTTGTTCACACGTTTTTAATTAAAATTACCAATGTAATTACGGATTTAACGTTTTTACTTGAATTTTAGTAACTTAGTTAATTAAACTAGGGTTATCTGGTCTAGGAGTTTCTGTTATGCGCGTATTATTAAGCCTCATTTTTATTGCTTGTGTTAGCTTTGCTGCCAGCAGTCAAGCTTCGGCTACGCCCACCAAAAAGATTCATCAACTGGTGGATAAAAAGAAAGCAGTAATACTTGCAAAAGAAACCATAGGCGGTAAAACGCTAAAAATAACTGAAAAACCAGAGTTTTATACCGTGCGAATACTCAAATCTGACGGCCACGTCGTTGATTTACATATAAATAAAAAAACCGGCGAAGTGAAAAAGGATTAAAAATGCGAATCTTAGTTATTGAAGACGATCTACATTTAGCAGACAACTTACGTAATGCACTAGAAAAAGAGCGTTACAGCGTAGACTTATGCCACGATGGTGAAGCGGGTTTATTCCACATCACTGAATACCCTTTAGATATGGCTGTTGTTGATTTAGGCTTACCCAAAATAGACGGTATCGAGTTAATTAATAAAGCCCGTGCGCAAGGTGTAACAATTCCAATTTTAATTTTAACAGCACGCGACCGTTGGCAAGATAAAGTTGAAGGGCTAGACGCCGGTGCAGACGACTATCTGACAAAACCTTTTCATGTTGAAGAATTAATTGCGCGTTGTAATGCACTTATTCGCCGCAGTGCCGGTAAAGCCAATCCAGAAATGACAGCAGGCCCTATAAAAATTCATACGCGTTCGCAACAAGTATGGGTAGACGACATAGAGCTAAGCTTAACGGCATACGAGTACAAAGTACTTGAATACCTTATGGTTAACCCACAAAAAGTGATTTCTAAGTCTGAACTTACCGAGCATATTTACGATCAAGATTTCGATCTTGACTCAAACGTAATTGAAGTATTTGTATTACGTCTGCGTAAAAAGTTAGATCCAGAGGGTGTATTAAACCCAGTTGAAACGTTGCGTGGCCGTGGTTACAGGCTTAAAAGCCAGTGGTAGGACCGCAAGTATCACTAAAAATAAGGCAAGGATTTATCCTTGTCTTTGTTTTATTGGTGGCACTACCAATTTTATTTTACTCAATTGGTAAAGCGTATTACGCATCCCTCGTCGAAGCCACAGAAAAAACGCTAGAAGCACAACTTTACTCTCTCATTTCTGAAGTAGACTTCACTGAGCATGGCATAATTATGCCAAGCACCATATTAGCGCCCGAGCTTAACAGATTAAACTCTGATACTTACGCGATGATTTACCGAGATGATGAGTCAATTTGGCATTCAGAGTCAGCGGTTAATGTAGACTTTGTCCCCCAACAAATAGAAACAAAAGCAGGTGCCGCCGATTTTAGGCGTGTTGAATATAAAAATACTGTTTATTGGCAGCTAAGCTTAACAGTTATTTTAAATAATATTGATCAATCTGAACAAGCTCGCTTTATTTTAGTAAAACGCAACGACGCTCTACTTCGTTTAATGGACGGTTTTAAACAAACCTTAGTTGAGTGGATGTTTGTAATGGGGATAGCCATTACAGCTTTAATGGCAGTTGGTTTTATTTGGAGTGCACGCCCACTTCAGCGCTTAGATAAAGAAATAAAAGCCATTGAGTCTGGCGATATTCAAGAAATCAAAGGGCTTTACCCAATAGAATTACAAACTATAAAAGCCGATTTAAACCTGTTACTTGAATCCCAGCAACGGCAAAAAGAACGCTACAGAGCATCGCTCAGCGATTTAGCACATGCTCTTAAAACGCCGCTTGCCGTGCTTAAATCAAGCCCGCTTGCAAATGATGCAGACGCCCAAGAACAGTTAGACCGTATAAATGTGATGATCGAACATCAATTAAAACGAGCCGCCACTGGCGCGTCAGACACATGGAAGAAACAAACACCCATAAAACCTGTTATTGACTCAATACTCAGTGCAATGGCTAAAGTGTATCGCGACAAAGACATTATTTTTGATTGTATAGTCTCTGATAAAGACTACTTTTTAGGTGACCAAACTGATTTAATGGAGCTGTTAGGCAATTTAATCGACAATGCTTGTAAAGCCTGTCGTTCACAAGTGACCGTCCAAGTAGTGCAAATTAAAACGTTATGTATAGGTATAAGCGATGATGGCCCAGGTGTTCCAGAGGATAAGCGTGAATCATTACTTAAACGCGGCACACGCCTGGATACTTATCAAAATGGACATGGCGTTGGAATGGCCATCGTGTCAGATTTAGTCACTTCGTATCATGGTACTTTGACCATAACCGAAGCTGATAAATTAGGCGGAGCACAATTTATATTAGAGTTTAATTACAATGACAAAAAATAGTACCCATACAACTTTATTTGCTCTTTTGATACTTTTAATAAGCGTCAATGTGAATGCTAACGATGCTTGCCAATTACCCGACAAGCCAACGATGAATGAGTCGAAGCGCTACATCCAATGTCTTGATACCCAATTAGATAAAGCCAAACAAGAACAAGGAACATGGGTACAAAAGCGTAAATATGAACTAGTACAATCTGAAGAAGCCACAGGCAATACGCAGGTACTTCAACTATTTATGCGTAGTATAAAAAACAACGAAAAGTACATTGAAAGCGCCTGCCAATGGCGATACATATTACAACTTCCTAACGCAAAAGCAGCCGCTATAAGCTACAAACACTGTGAAATTCAGTTAGTTAACCAATTTACTGAATCATTAAAGCAACCTCTTTAACGCAAATTTAATTAACAATGAAGTTATAATTACACGCTTGACATTATTTAAGCTACAAAACAAACTACCTATCAGTAGATTGATCCAATTAATGAGTAGCTTATGACTAAACCTATACTAATTATTGGAGGCGGGCTTGCAGGGCTTTACGCCGCCACTAAATTGCATCAACGTAATATTGCGTTTTTATTAGTTGAAGCCAAAGCCCAGTTGGGTGGCCGGATTTATTGCGAAGGCTCATTGAGCGCTAGCAATACGGGCTTTGACCTTGGCCCTACCTGGATTTTCCCTCACCAACCTAAAATTCAGTCATTAGCTAAATCACTCAATTTAACACTGTATGAACAGTACAACCAAGGCGACGTGCTATACCAAGCACCAAATCAAACTGCTCAACAAATTCCAGGCGCTGGCGATATGCAACTGTTTAGGCTGAAACACGGCATGACCACGCTGATAAATAAACTTTACAAACAATTACCCGCAAAATCGGTGTTGTTAAATCACTCAGTCACTGAACTCACAAAAACACATAAAGGCTGGCATTTAAAAATAAATAATAATGGCCAAACAGTGCACTACAACGCAAAAACTGTGATCACTGCCCTGCCTCCACGCATGATCACTCAACATTTAACGCCCGAGCTCTGGGCAAGTCAAAGGCTCATTAATCGTTTGAATACAACGCCTACTTGGATGGCGGGACAGGCTAAATTTGTGGCCACTTTTGATCACGCTTTTTGGCGAGAACGCAATCTATCTGGGCAATGTTTTAGCCGAGTAGGACCTATGGTTGAAATCCATGACGCGAGTGCAGATAACAACAAGCATGCTGCTTTATTTGGCTTTATCGGCATACCTTATTCAACTCGCAGTAAAGTTACCAAAACACAATTAGTAGAAGCCTGTATTAGCCAACTAACCTATTTTTACGGCGAGGCGGCTAAAAGCCCTACACAATGTTTTATAAAAGATTGGGCTGAGGATGAATTTGTTGCCAATAACGACGATAAAACACAACCTTCGCAACACCCAGAGTTTAATTGTAGTGAATTAACACCTGAGCTAAATGAGTTAAATATTCATTTAGTCGGAAGTGAATTTGCAAACAAAGAAGCCGGTTATTTAGAGGGAGCACTTAACGCTGTTGATGACGCATTAAGTGCTATATAGAATTTTAAATGGGGCATAGTGGTAATAAATGACAGAAGTTAACGTATCGCGTTATCTTCACCACTGCCCAATAATGTGGCGACCCACTTGCCCTCTATGCTGGTTTCAAGACCTATTTTAACAATCATGGTTAATGGGACAGACAAAAGCATACCCACAGTACCAAGTAGCCACCCCCAAAATATTAAAGATAAAAATACAACAAGGGTTGATAGGCCAAGTCCTTTACCTAAAAATTTGGGCTCTACAATGTTACCCATCACCGTGTTTATTGTTAAATAGCCCGCCGCTACCATACCTGCAATTAGAGGTCCTTGAGTTATTAAAGCAAGTAAAACTGCAGGCACAGCAGCAATAATTGACCCAATATTCGGAATGTAATTAAACATAAATGCTAAAACGCCCCACAATATAAAGTAGTCAACATTAAGCACCCACAAATAAATAGATACAATAATACCGGTAGCTAAACTAACGAGTGTTTTTATAGCCAAGTAAGAATTGATAGATTCTAAAAAGCGGTCAATTTGCTTCATTTTACTGTCGGGATCTTCAAGAGCCATATGTATTTTGTTACTAAGAAGTGGGCCTTCAAACAGCATAAAAATAACCGTTAAGATTATCAAAAACATGTTTGCCATTACTCCACCAAGTCCTGTCAGCATGTTCGTTGCAACATCAACCATTTTACCTGGATCGAACATCGAAATAAGTTGTTCTTTATTAATTAAAATATTGTATTGCGAGGCTAGGTCGACCAGCCAGATAAACTCTTCTTTAAGTTGCGCTTTATATTCAGGTAGCTGCTGAGAAAAATCGTTAATTGATTGACCAACTAAGCCACCTAAACTGACTCCCAGACCAACAATAATGAGTACTACAAGCATCACTGCTATGCCTTTTGGGATTTTGTAACGTGCAAAAAATTTAATCAGTGGATTACATATAATGGCAATGAATGCAGCTAATATAAACGGAATAATAATTACGCTTGCAGCTTTTATTCCTGCTAATACCACCACTAAAGCAGCAAAAACAATTAAGCTTTTATTTACACCTGTCAAACCAGCCAATTTATTAATCCTTTTATTATTTATATTCACACAGTGTAAGGCAAAACCTAATGAAATGAAATAATTACGAAGTGATCATAACCCTTAGTCGTTCGTATAAAGTTCGAAAGCTAAGTGCTAGTGAGCATAATTTAAAACACTTGCTACAATTATAATTTAAGGATTCAACATGCATATTTTTGTTACAGGTGCCACTGGGCTAATTGGCCAGCATTTATGCCCTTTTTTAGAGCACCACAACACGGTTACTGTACTAAGCCGCAATACCACAAAAGCATATGTTTTATTGGGTCATAAAGTTAAGGCTGTCACTAACATAAGCGATGTTGATTTTAATACCGTAGATGTTGTTATTAATTTAGCAGGTGAGCCCATAGTTAATAAACGTTGGAGCGATAAACAAAAACAAATCATACGCGATAGCCGCATTAATATAACGCAGCAAATTAGCCATGCTATTGCAACAAGTACCACTCCACCTCATACGTTCATATCAGGCAGCGCTATTGGCTATTACGGCAGACAAAGCAATAAGCGTATTGATGAAACCTTTACTGATCCCCACGACGAATTTAGCCATCAACTGTGTAAAGATTGGGAAAACGTAGCATTAAAAGCACAGTCTGAAAAAACACGAGTGTGCCTATTACGAACCGGCATTGTGTTAGCTAAAAAAGGCGGTGCGTTGAGTAAAATGCTCCCTGCATTTAAATTGTGCTTAGGTGGACCAATAGGTGATGGCGAGCAAGGCATGTCGTGGATTCATATAGACGACATGACACAACTTATTTTATACATAATGAAACACCCTGAAATTTCGGGCCCAATTAATGCCGTTGCACCAAACCCAGTTAGCAATGCAGAATTTAGTAAACGCTTGGGTAATGCGTTATCTCGCCCCGCTTTTATGCCCATGCCTGCATTTGTTTTAAAGGTATTAATGGGCGAAATGTCTGATTTACTTACTACGGGGCAATTTGTCCTACCCACTAAAGCGCAAAAGCATAACTATCGTTTTCATTATGAAACCGTTAAATCGGCCTTAGATAATTTGGTTTAGCTGGTGTTAATTATCCTCAACGTATACTCAGTCCAATAACAACATGGGTAACTACTACTATTTACCCATGTTGACCTTTTAAACTTAATACCTAATACTTAAGCCTACTTTAGTAAACTTACCCAATTAAAAAGAGAAAAACAATGCTACACCTGCCCACCGTTATTGGTCTCTCTTTTGTACTTAACTTACTAATAGGGTTATTTTTTTTATCAGTCCACAGTTATAAAAAACAATCTTCTTTTTTAATTTTTGGTTTTGCGTGCATCGCATTTTCATTTGCTGAATTATTGGCTTGTTTGAAACTAGTAATTAACTTTCCCTTTATTACTGGCTATTTAGCGAATATTTTTATAATACTCAGCCCATTTTTAATTATTCTTGGACTGCATAAATACAAATACAGCAAATCATTAAACTTACGCCCAATTTACTACCTTCTGTTATTTACTGCGGTGGTTTTATTGTCGGTTTACCCATACTCTGCAGCTCAAATGTTAACTAGCTTTATTATTGCCGGCTTATATTTATTTTCTGCTTACACCATTAGTACTATGGACTTTGTTGCAACCTTGCAAAAAAAAGCCTTAATTACCTGCTTTTTAATCCATAGTTTACTTATGTTTGTTCAAACAGCACTGCTTTCCTTACCTATTTTGAGCGTAAGCGCTACAACCTACTTAGAACCTTTAGAGCTCATTTTAAGTAGTCATTTAATTTTGGCCACTTGCAGTGCATTGTTACTCCCTTATTTATTAGCATCTAATACAGAACATACGCTTGCCAGCATTGCTAATACCGACGTGTTAAGTCAGCTATTTAACCGCCGTGGTTTTTTTACAAAAGGAAAAAACGCGTTAAGTTTGCCACTTTACCAAAACAAAAGCGTGTCACTTATTTTGCTCGATATTGATTTTTTCAAACGCGTTAACGACACCTATGGGCACGAAGCTGGCGATCAGGCCATAAAGTGGATAGCGCAGCATGTGAAATCACAATTTTTGAATGAAGAAATATCAGCCCGAATCGGTGGCGAAGAGTTTGCCATACTGTTACCAGACTGCTCATTAAGTGATGCCAGAAATAATGCTGAAGAACTACGCGAAAGCATAAGCTGTTATCCATTTTATTACGAGGGACACGATATAAATTTATCGGTGAGTGCAGGCGTAAGTAGCGCCATAAACGATGAGCTGACTATAAAAGAATTATTAGCCACCGCCGATAAAAGACTGTACCTAGCTAAAGAAACAGGCCGCGACAAAGTAGTTACCTACGATGAAAAAAGCCTACTTTTACAAGGTTAATTACCAATAAAAGTATATTTATTGGTGTATTTGAATCATAAAAAAGCCCTTCGATGAAGGGCTTTACTACACACAACAATTTATTTCTAATTAATTTGGCACACTCTTATTCACATTTAAGCGTTGCTTCATCTGCTTTGTTTGGTACAAATTGAATATCTGATACCGATACTGACGCTTCACCGGAACTGTGCAAACTAAATGGACTTGTTAAGCTTGCAAAGTTTACGCCTTTATCAGCAAAGCATTTAAGGTCAATCGATACTGACTGCCATTTGCTTAGTAAACTAGTATCTACCACGTTAGAGAAGTTAATACTCTCACCACATTCACCCGAACACATCGCAAGTGAAAGTTCATTGCCAAGCGGTTGATTAAGCTTTATATCAAAACTAATAACACCATTTGCTTCAACATAAGTAATGGTATCTTCAGCAAAACTCGTTACTATTTCAGCACTCGCTTTTTCGCTTCCGTTAAAGTTAAACTGGCGAGCATCTTCTTGCACAACCTTATCTTCTGTTCGATATTTTATAGCGCCAAATTCATGGGTGCTGCTCGACACATCTAACAGTTCATCACCAGATTTGAGCAATAAACGCCAGGGTGCTACCGGTGCCCCCACTAAAATATCCATACTCGTTAGTGATGAATTATCTAATTGCGAGTTTTCATCTAAATTATCGGCAAGTACATTTTTATCACCATAGGTTAAACCAAAGCCATAAGGTAGTAATGGCGAGTAATCATCGTCTCCCTTATTTACAGTTGTTTGAACTGCCGTTTTAGGCCATGAAAAAGACAGCTTGCCTTTAAAATTGTGTTTAATACTGCCGTCGGCTCCTTTTAGTAGTACATCAGCAACACCGCCACCTTCAGTACCAGGTAACCATGCGGCTACAAACGCATCAGATGCATTAAGTTCACTATTTACCCACATTGGGCGACCAGATATAAACACAGAAACAACTTTTATTCCTTGTGCTTTTAATGATTTGAGCAACGCTAACGATTTTTTATTGCCGCGCTCAAATTCAAGGTTATCTCTGTCACCATGGCCTTCCGCGTAAGGCTCTTCACCAAATACAACAATGGCTACATCTGGGCGCTGCTCAAACGCGCCATCATCACTGAGAGTTACTTTACCACCAGCTGCCGTAACTTGCGCTTCTAAGCCTTTATAAATTGATGTAGCTCCCGGAAAATCAGCATTTTTATTGTTAGTCCCCTGCCAAGTAATACTCCACCCACCAGACTGTTTACCGATATTATCCGCACCGTCGCCGGTGATCAGTACATGTTGATTTGGCGCAAGCGGCAATAAGTCATTTTTATTTTTAAGCAATACCAGTGACTCACGAACTGATTGTCGTGCTACTTCACGGTGTTGTTGTGCGCCAATTAATTCTGTTTTTCCTGAATATAAGCGGTTAGCTGGGCTTGGTTTGTCAAATAAGCCCGCACGCAGCTTAACGCGCAGTACACGTGCTACAGCGTCGTCAATACGTGCCATGCTAATCTCACCAGAGTTAACTTGGGCAATGGTATTTTCGTATAGTGGTTTCCAAGCGCCAGTTGGCACCATAAATATATCTAGTCCGGCATTAATAGCTTGTGGGCAGCTTTCGTTACTACAGCCTTTGATTTGTCCGTGACCATTCCAATCACCAACTACAAAACCGTCAAATCCCATACGTGTTTTTAATACATCGGTTAGTAAATATTTATTACCGTGATTTTTAACGCCGTTCCAACTGTTAAATGACGCCATGACTGACTGACTACCAGCCGATAAACCACCTACGTAACCTTGGGCGTGTATGTCAAATAACGATTGTTCACTGTCAATGTTGTTACCTTGATCGTCACCATCAACAGTGCCGCCATCACCTAAAAAGTGTTTAACAGTACTAATGACACGTTTATCACTTAAAAAGTCTTCATCGGCTTTACCTTGCAAGCCATTTACAATAGCTGCTGAGTATTCACGCACTATAGCGGGATCTTCAGAATACCCTTCATAGGTTCTGCCCCAACGATCATCTCGAACAACTGCAACTGTTGGCGCAAATACCCAATCAATACCGGTAGCCATTACTTCTACCGCAGTTACTGAGGCTATTTTTTCAATAAGTTCTGGGTTATTCGCCGCTCCGAGGCCAATATTATGGGGAAATAACGTAGCACCAATCACGTTATTATGACCGTGCACTGCATCGGTGCCCCACATCGTCGGAATTTTGCTGCCATCTAAAGAGTCATCAACAGACGCCTGATACATTTTCTCAGCAAGCGCTACCCAATCTTGTGGTGTAGCATGTTTATCACCATTTGGAAAAGCCCCCCCACCGTTTAGGTAAGAGCCAAAACCATATTTACGCATGTCTTCTACGGTAATATCACGTATTTCAGGCTGAATCATTTGCGCAACTTTTTGCTCTAGCGTCATTGATTTTAGATAGCTGGCTATTTGCGATTCAATCTCAGCCTCTTTTTTTACAGCTATATTAAGCTTTGGCCATATTTGCTCTGCACTTGTCTGCTCTTTATTGGTATTAACCTCTGTACCATTATCATTAGAACATGCCGTTATAGTTGTTACTGATGCAATAAGTGTTGCTAATGCAATTTTATTAAGCGTAAAACGTGTGTTCATTATAAAGTCTCCTTAGCTTGAACGGGTTTACTACCGCTTAAGCCATAAAATACGATGAATATGTAACATAAAACCGGTAAAAAATACGAAAGTTGAACACCCATGTAATCTGCAAATGCACCTTGTATTAGCGGAACAATAGCACCACCTACAATTGCTAAACATAAAATACCAGACCCTTGAGCAGTGTGTTTACCTAAGCCATTTAGCGCTAAGCTAAAAATAGTAGGAAACATAATTGAATTAAATAAACCAACTAATAAAATTGACCACATGGCTAATTGTCCCGATGTGCTCATAGCAATAATCACTAAAATAATAGCCATTGTGCCGTTAAAGCCAAGCACTTTGCCTGCAGGTAGTTTTTGCATAACGGCGGCACCAATGAAACGTCCCACCATGGCACCACCAAAATAATAAGTGATGTAATGCGCTGCTACATGCTCTTTTAATCCAGCTATATTCTCTTGTGCTAAAAAGCTCACCAGAAAGCTGCCAATAGCAACCTCTGCGCCAACATACATAAATATGCCTACCGCACCCAATACAAGGTGGCGATATTGCCAAGCACTTCCTTCAATAGTATCTGAGTTTTCAGCCGCTTCTTTTTGCTCGCTCATGATGTCTGGTAGTTTGAGCCATGCAAAAATACCCGCTAACGCAATTAACATTGCAGCAAGGATTAAGTAAGGAAGTTGAACCGACTCTGCATTTTGCGCAGGTGTTAAAAAAGCATCTGAGGCAGAGCCTAGTATAAGTAATGCCCCAAATGATGGCGCAACAGTAGTACCAAGCGCATTAAATGCTTGCGTTAATGTTAGACGAGAAGACGCTGTTTTTTCAGGTCCCAACAAGCTTACATACGGATTGGCAGATACTTGCAATAACGTAATTCCGCTTGCTAGCACAAATAGCGCTAATAAAAATACAGGATAATTGTGCATTTGAGCCGCAGGGTAGAATAATACACAACCTACTGCAGCGATAAGTAATCCAACAACAATACCCTGCTTGTAACCTAGCTTTTTAAGTATGTGACCGCTGGGAATAGATACTAAAAAGTAAGCGCCAAAAAAACAAAACTGTACAAGCATAGCCTGCACATATGTTAAATCGAATACCGCTTTTAAGTGCGGGATTAAAATATCATTTAGGCAGGTAATAAAACCCCACATAAAAAATAGTGTTGTTAACGATGTGAGTGCAAACCCATAATTATTACCGCCTGTGTTTTGCGATTGTGTGTGTGATGTCAGTGGTGCTGAACTAGCCATGTGCTCTCCGCAATTTATTATTATCGTTAACCTTCTATGGATTTTTAATAAATTGGCGGCTAAGCCATGCTATTAAAGAGTTGACCTGAAGGTTAATTAACATTAATCTTAAAAATGTAAGCGCTTTCACAGCTAATTAAATACGAACATGTAACATAATTCAACAATTTTTATTTTTTTATCAAGTCCAGAGTCAGCTACGGGGCAGTAAATATCGGCGCGAAAAGTGCAATTAAGGTTTTAAAAGGTTTGTAACTAATGACTAAAATATCTTTACCAACTTGTTCACCTCTATTAACAAAAGAGTTTATTTACGGTGTAGCAACAGCGTCTTTCCAGATAGAAGGCGGGTCAACACACCGGCTGCCATGTATATGGGATACCTTTTGCGATACTCCAGGTAAAATAGCTGATAACTCTAATGGGCATGTTGCATGTGATCATTACAATAATTGGAAACAAGACATTGATTTAATCCAATCATTAGGAGTCGATGCTTACAGGCTTTCTATCTCTTGGCCTCGCGTTATCACAAAAAATGGTGAGCTTAACCCTGAAGGCGTAAAATTTTACACTGACATATTAGATGAACTAAAAAAGCGCAATATCAAAGCGTTTGTCACTTTATACCACTGGGATTTACCTCAACACCTTGAAGACGAAGGCGGATGGTTAAATCGTGAAACCGCTTATGCGTTTGCTCACTATGTTGATTTAATTACCTTTGCATTTGGTGACCGGGTGCATTCATACGCTACCTTAAACGAACCCTTTTGCAGTGCTTTTTTAGGGTACGAAATTGGCATTCATGCTCCCGGTAAAGTGGGTAAGCAATACGGACGCAAAGCCGCGCACCATTTATTATTAGCTCATGGCCTTGCCATGACCGTGTTAAAACAAAATTCACCGACGACTTTAAACGGTATTGTCCTTAATTTTACACCCTGTTACAGCATCTCTGAAAACGCTGATGACATTGCAGCAACAGCGTTTGCAGATGATTACCTTAACCAGTGGTACATGAAGCCCATTATGGATGGTGCATACCCTGCTATTATTGAACAACTCCCTTGTGAACATCTGCCAGATATTCACGATGGTGACATGGCAATTATTTCTCAATCTATTGATTACTTGGGTATTAACTTTTATACCCGCCAATTCTATAAAGCCCATCCAACTGAAATTTACGAGCCAATAAAACCCACTGGGCCGCTAACCGATATGGGCTGGGAGATTTATCCTGAGTCGTTCACCGAGTTATTAGTCACACTTAATAATACCTATGCCCTGCCACCTATTTTTATTACTGAAAATGGCGCAGCGATGCCCGACAGTTATAATAATGGTGAAATCAATGATGTAGATCGATTAGACTACTACAACAGTCACTTAAACGCTGTTCACAATGCAACAGAGCAAGGTGTAAGAATTGACGGCTATTTTGCCTGGAGTCTAATGGATAATTTTGAATGGGCGGAAGGCTACTTAAAAAGATTTGGCATTGTTTACGTAGATTACAGCACACAGCAACGTACTATAAAAAATAGTGGCCTAGCCTACAAAGCATTAATCTCAAATAGATAATAAAACGTATTTATTAACGCAATTAAAAAAACATAAAGCGAGATAAAGCAACCATGGTTAGTGTAAAAGAAAAAATAGCCTACGGATTAGGCGACACCGCTAGCAACATTATTTTCCAAACGGTTATGATGTTCCTAATGCTTTACTACACTGACGTGGTGGGCTTATCCCCCGCTGTTGTAGGCACTATGTTTTTAGCTGTTCGCATTTTTGACGCGGTAACCGATCCCTTAATGGGCAACCTAGCTGACAAAACACATACTCGCTGGGGGCATTTTCGCCCTTACCTATTATGGCTTGCGTTACCTTTTGCCATTATTAGTATCTTAGCGTTTACTACACCAGACTTAGAAGGCACTGACAAAATAATATACGCCTTCAGTACCTACACACTTCTGATGGTCGCTTACACGGCTATCAACATCCCGTATTGTGCACTAGGCGGGGTGTTAACCGCAGACTCAAAAGAGCGTGTCACTATTCAATCGTACCGTTTTGTATTTGGTATGCTCGGTGGGGTAATTGTTGCTGGGTGCACCATGCCAATGGTTGAATACTTTGGCCAGGGCGATAGCGCTAAAGGTTATCAGTTAACCATGACCGCCATGAGTGTTTTAGGCCTTGTGCTATTTTTACTTTGCTTTTTAGGTACCAAAGAACGTATTCAGCAACCCAAGGAACAAAACATTCCTTTTGCTAAAAGCATTCAAGCGCTCATAAAAAACGATCAATGGCGTACCTTGTGCATTGCGGCATTTTTCTTACTAACCGGTCAAGTGCTTAGGCTAACTTTGGCGGTTTATTACGTAAAATATTACCTAGGCAGAGAAGATTTAATTACCCTATTCATGACCCTAGGCGTGGTTGCCAGCATGGTAGGTTGCGCTGTTGCACAGCCATTAGCGGCGCGTTTTTGCAAAATAAAGGCCTACATAAGTTTACAACTTATCGCTGCAACTATTTGTGGATTTAGCTACTTTATTAGTAGCGATCAACTCGTTTTGGCGTTTGCTGCTTTTATTTTATGGAAGTTCTTTTTAGACATGGCAACCCCACTCCTTTGGGCAAAAATGGCTGACACCATTGATTATGGCCACAAGGTAACGGGTTTACGAATTACAGGCCTCGTCTACTCGGGTGTTATATTTTTTATTAAGATGGGTGTAGCTGTTGGTGGGGCTATTGCTGGTTGGTTACTATCGTTTTACAGTTATCAGGCTGATGTCACGCAAACAATAAGTACTCAGCAAGGAATTTTACTGTCGTTTACTGTGCTACCAGCCCTTGGCTCACTCTTTGTAGCTTATACAATGAAAAAATACACGTTAACCAATCAGGTTGTCGAAAATATTCAATCAAAGCTAACTACAGTTAACAACACTAAGGTATGATTTAGCTGAATAAGTTAAGGGTGAAAGCGAGTCAATAAGTAACATGGCAACAATTTATCAAGTATCAGAGCTTGCAGGTGTATCGTTAGCTACCGTTTCTCGGGTAATGAACAAAAATACAAAAGTAAGCGATAAAACAACTAAAAAAGTACTCGATGCAATGCAAACATTGGGTTACAAACCTAACTCAATAGCCCAATCCTTGGCATCAAATTGCACTAATAGTGTGGGTATTTTAGTATCTGAATTACACGGTCCTTTCTTCGCTCAAATGATGGCGGGGATTGAGTCTGAGCTAAGAGCTGCCGGTAAACACGTTATTATCACAACCGGCCACAGTGAAGAAGACAAAGAAAAAGAAGGCATCGACTTTTTAATTAGCAGACGCTGCGACGCCATAATTTTGCATGTTGAAGCAGTGACTGATGACTACTTAATATCGCTCAGTAAAGGCACAACACCGGTTTATTTAATGAGCCGCTACGTGCAAGAACTCAAAAACAACTGCATTAGCCTAGATAACAAACTAGGCGGATATTTAGCAACTAAATCAGTACTAGAACAAGGCCATACCGAAATTGCTTATATTGCAGGCCCTCAGTTTAAAGCCGATGCTGCAAATCGTTTGGCAGGTCATAAACAAGCCCTTGAAGAAGCCAATATCACTTTTGACCCATCGCTCTTTTTTGAAGGTGACTTTAACGAAACCGGTGGAAGCTCAGCGCTTGAGCATCTGATGAATAAAAACCTAAGTTTTACCGCCTTAGTATGTGCCAACGACGAAATGGCGTCGGGTGCGATGAAGTATGCCCGTGAACACGGCTACCATTTGCCTAACGATTTATCAATTGTTGGTTTTGATAATGTAATATTTGCAAACTACCTCTACCCTACACTAACAACAATTGATAACCCGGTTGCTAAAATGGGTGAAATGGCCGCAAAGCTTGTTCTAAAAGATGTATACCAAACCAAAAATATCGAAATAAACCGTTTTTTTGAGCCTACGCTAATGCAGCGCGACTCCTCTGCTCCTCTTAAAATTTAAAAAAGCGGCTAATGCCGCTTTTTTAATATTTCATTGCAACGTTTACTGTTACTTTGCAATCCATGGGGTTACTTTTAGTACATTACTAATATCACCGAATGACTGCTCATCCTCTTCCCAATTATCGTCAACATCAAAGTAACAAATCGATTCCTTACACGTCACGTTTTCATCTTTAATGTTTATTGGATTTTTAAAGGTAACAGCCACGCCCTTTTGTTCAGGTAATAAAAACCACATTAATTTACTAACAAAAAAACCAGACAAATCAGTTAGCAATTCATCCAACTCATCATTAATGGTATATAACGCATGTTTTGAAAAGGCTAAATCGTCAAACTCGTTAGCTTCTATTTGTAGCTTTAACTGACAATCATGTTCAAGGTTTTGTGGCTCTATAACAATAACGGCTTTATCTGAATCAAGTTGTTTATCAAAAGGTAGCAACAGCTGCGCACTGTCCGTAAAGTTAAGTGGGTACTCGTTATTTTCTGTTAAAATGGTTCCGTTTTTTATTGCACATGCCTCGTTAGTTGCAATATCGCTTATATAAAAGTTAACGCGAGCATATTGAAAATCCCCTTTATTAACTACTTTTAAACGGTCATAAAAACCATCGTACGACATTACAAACTCTCTGGCATTGGCGCTAAATGCACTTAAGCCCAACAAAAAAAGTAAACTCGCGTAAAAACAACCTGTCATGTATTTATTCATCAAAGTAAGCTCTGTTTTGTCTGATCATCGTATTTAATTCTTCTATATATGCCTCACCTCGCTCAGAGTAAGACATTAAACCATGGGTTAACTTGGTTGCTAATACTGGTTTTTTTTCACGACGCAGGTTTTCACGTATGCCTCGTAACTCTTTGTAAGCGCCGTGGGTATTTATATTTCTGAAATAAGAGCTTACTGCAGCACGCACCGATTGAAATGCAGCGACTTCGTGTGCTGCGCCAGTGTTACGACGCTTTGGCACCATGCCGCAACCTTTTGAGTAACACCACTGACCAAAAAAATTCAGACCAATTCGCGCAAACCGAGAGGTCCCCCAAGCTGACTCATTTGCAGCTTGCATTAATGCCATTTCTTTAGGAATAATATCAACACGTCGCAAAGCCTGAGTTAGCACAAGTGTGTTAACCGTTTCAGGTAAGCCATATTGTTTAAGGATTTTTACAATATCTTTGTTTTGTTTCTCTTCAAGCGATAGGTTGTTTTCAAGCATCATACGGGCTATTTCTAGCTTGGCACGTTGTTGTAATATTTTTTTATTTTCAGCCTCAACATGAGGGCGAATAAAATCAAAAAATGCGCGTTTTTTCTCTTTTACATCGGTAAATTCAGAAAATTTAGGCAACGTGACATTGTGTAACGGCTTTTCTTTTTTCTTCACTTTTTTAGCTTGTTCACTGGTGGTTTGATCTACGCTATCGGTTTCATCACTTTGTACAAACGGGTACGCAAGCGCCCATATAAAAAGGATGGCTAACAAAAACTGAAAGATAATCTTAAGCATGTATTGTCTCATTCAAACAACTATTTATGTATGGTAACTACACACACATACGAACCTTCATTATACCTAAGCCACTATATAAACGCGAATTACAAAAATATGTTCATTCGCAATTTATAAGTGCATGGGTATACTAAGCACTAAACAGGTTAAATAGTGGTTTAGCAGTATGGACAAAGTTTGGCAAAGTAGAATAATAGAGCAATATAAACACAGACCTAACGACAACCGTTCACCTTGGCAGGTTGACCGCTCAAGAATCATTCATGCCGCTGCGTTTAGGCGCTTACAAGCTAAAACACAAATTATGGGGATTGGCCTAAACGATTTTTATCGTACCCGCCTTACCCATTCGTTAGAGGTGTCACAAATTGGCACCGGTATTTTAAGGCATTTAAAAGCACAGCACAGTGATTTTAGCCATTTCCCATCAACCGGTTTACTCGAAACACTTTGCCTAGCTCACGATATTGGCCACCCACCCTTTGGCCATGGGGGTGAAATTGCCCTCAATTATATGATGCGAAACCATGGTGGCTTTGAGGGAAATGCACAAACCTTACGCATTGTTGCCAAGCTAGAGCCATACAGTAATGGGTATGGTATGAACCTTACACGCCGCACATTACTGGGGTTTATTAAATACCCAGCGTTTATAAACGAGTTGTGGCACACCATACCTGATACTCATAACACACGTGCGTTTATTAAAGCCGATGATTGGCGCCCAGCAAAAGGGTTATACCAAGACGACGCACACATATTTAACTGGATTGTTGAACCATTAAGCCAAAACGACAAAACACTATTAAACACCTACGCAAGAATAGATAAACACCGTGCCAAAACGCTATATAAATCACTCGACAGCGCCATAATGGAACATGCCGACGATATAGCTTACGCCGTGCACGATTTAGAAGACGCCATTGCAACCCATGTTTTAACATTAGATGACTGGCAAACGCATGCATTACCTCACTTGCAAGCGCTTAATTTTGACTGGCTAAATAGCTTACTTGAAACGTTAACATCTCGACTTTTTTCAAAAAATGATTTTGAACGAAAAGACGCCATAGGTGAGCTGGTGAACACCTTCATCATTCATATTCATTTAGACATACAACACGAGGCATTTGAATGCCCTATTTTAAAACACACTGCCAAGCTCCACCCAGAGTATGAAAACGTGCTACAAATACTCAAGCACTTTGTATTTCAACGCTTAATTCGCGACCCTGAAATGCAACAAATTGAGTTTAAAGGGCAAAACTTACTCATTGAATTGTTTACAGCGTTTGCAAGCGATCCGCTTCGTTTATTACCCGAAACCACACAAGCACAGTATATTGAAGCGCAAAAGCACAACCAAGGTATGCGCATTATTTGTGACTACTTAAGTGGCATGAGTGATGAATACGCATATAAAACCTATCAGCGATTATTTTTGCCAGTGCAGTAGTCAAGCATGAGGGCTTTTGAGGAGCCCAACATAAACAAATAAGCCGAGTAAATTTACTCGGCTTATTTATTTTTTAAACGTATGCGCGTTTTATAACTCTTTAACGCCCATGTTATATAACGTAAAACCAAACATATCTGCGTATAAATCTATAACCTTACTGGTTGGTGTACCTGCACCATGGCCTGCATTAGTTTCAATGCGGATCAGCGTAGGGTTGTCACCGGCCTGCTTAGATTGTAATTCAGCGGCAAATTTAAATGAGTGTGATGGCACCACACGATCATCATGATCACCGGTTGTTACCATAGTGGCTGGATATTCAACGCCTGCTTTAACATTGTGAAGTGGCGAGTAAGCTTTAATATATTCAAACATTTCTTTACTTTGCTCACTAGTACCGTAATCGTATGCCCAACCAGCGCCCGCTGTAAATGTATGGTAACGAAGCATATCAAGTACGCCTACGGCCGGTAATGCAACTTGAAATAAATCAGGGCGCTGTGTCATAACCGCACCGACTAATAAACCACCGTTTGAACCACCCCGCAGTGCTAAACGTTTTTTAGACGTGTACTTTTTATCTTGTAAGTACTCTGCTGCTGCAATAAAGTCATCAAACACATTTTGCTTTTGCATTTTTGTACCAGCATTGTGCCAATCTTTCCCATATTCACCACCACCGCGAATATTTGCAACGGCATACACTCCACCTTGCTCCAGCCAAAGCGCGTTAACGGGGCTAAAACTTGGCGTCAAACTTACATTAAAACCACCGTAACCGTATAAAATAGTCGGGTTTGAACCATCTAATTTTATACCCGTTTTGTAAGTGATGATCATCGGCACTTTAGTACCATCTTTTGAGGTGTAAAAAACTTGCTCAGAGGTGTAATCGTTACTATTGAAATCGATTGCCGATTCACGATAGACCTTTGACTCGCCACTGCTTACATCAAACGAAAAAGTAGTCCCTGGGGTTTTATAGTTAGTAAACGAGTAATAAAGCGTTGTTTGATCTTTTTTACCGCGAAAACCACGTGCAGTCCCTACGCCTGGTAAACTAATTTCACGGATTAAATCACCTTGCTTGTTGTATTGCTTAACCTGCGAAATTGCATCCACCATGTAATTAGCAAAAAAAGTATTCCCACCTTTGCTTAGGTTAAGTACGTTATCGGTCTCTGGAATAAAATCGACCCAATTTTCAGGCGCCGGGTCATTTGCGTTTACCGTAACCACTTTCTTGTTTGGTGCGTTTAAATTTGTAACCAAGTAGAGCGTATCGCCGTCGTTATCAATCACAGAAGTATCTGAGTCTGCGTTACCTACAACAGTAATAAAATCACTGTTTTCTTTACTTAAGTCTTTTATAAAAAGTTTGTTTCCAGACGTTGAAACACTGGCCGAAATTAGCAAGTACTTGCCATCATGTGTCACATCGGCGCCAACGTAACGATGCTTTTGCGCCTCGCTGTCACCAAATACAACGCGGTCGTCATTCTGCGATGTACCTAAAGCATGGTAATACACTTTATGTTGATCCGTTTTAGCCGACAGCTCACTGCCTTTTGGCTTGTCGTAGCTAGAGTAGTAAAATCCTTCATTACCTAGCCAATCAATACCACTAAATTTCACATCAACTAAAGCTTGCTCTACTTGCTCTTTAGTCGTTGTATTAATAACGATAATTTTACGCCAATCACTACCACCTTCAGATACTTGATACGCTAATAAACTGCCATCTTCAGAAAACGACAAACCCGACATAGACGTTGTGCCATCGTCACTAAATTTATTAGGATCTAAAAATACCTCAGGGGCATCATCGCCTTTGCTACGGTATAAAACAAACTGATTTTGCAAGCCGTCGTTTTTGTAAAAGTAGGTGTAACCGCCCTCTTCAAATGGCGCACCTATTTTTTCGTAATTCATCAGTTTTTCAAGGCGTTCCTTGAGCTTATTTCTATAAGGAATTTGTTCTAAGTATGAAAAAGTGGCCGTATTTTGAGCGTTGACCCAATCAGCTGTTTCTTCACTCATATCATCTTCTAACCAACGGTAAGGATCGGCAACGTTTTCTCCAAAATAGGTATCAACTACATCCCCTGTTTTGGTCTCGGGATACACTACTGAGTTAGCTTTATTCATAGATAATTTTACTTCTTTTTGATCCGACGTATTGGTGGGCTCTGAACAGCCACTCAGTGCTAAGAATACAGCACAGGCAAGGGTACGTTTAAGTAACATATTTTGTGTTCTTTTTATTTATTAAGTATTAGTAATAACTTATGAGTTTTTTAAGCTTATGTCTATTAAGATGCGTTAAGTGCCATTTATCGCTGTAAACAAGTGTAAACTTACGCTTTAATAGTAAAAACATACAATAAAAATAAAGCGTGATTTATGGAAAAAAATGAGCCTAGTTTCAACAGTTTTAAAGCTTTTTACCCTTATTATTTAAAGGAGCATCGCAACGTAACCTGCCGCCGTTTGCATTTCATAGGTAGCCTATTAGTACTTATGGTTATTATTACCACATTATTAAGTCAAAAATTTGCGCTATTGTGGCTGCTACCCATTATTGGCTATGGCTTTGCGTGGGTTGGGCATTTCTTTTTTGAAAAAAACCGCCCAGCCACGTTTAAGCACCCTTTTTATAGCTTATGGGGAGACTGGGTTATGTTTAAAGATATACTCACCGGAAAAATAAAATTTTAATAACGTTACCAGCACCAAAAAGCCACCTTAATTAGGTGGCTTTTTGGTTACTTTATATCAATTCGCTTAATTGAGTATTAAACGCTAAACCACTTTAGTTAACCAACCATGTTTATCTTCTGCTTTACCCCATTGAATGTCGTTCAATGCTTGGCGCAGACGCGCGGTTGTTGGCCCAGGCTCCCCTGTGCCTACTTTATATTCTTTATCGTTATGAATAAAAGTACCCACAGCCGTTAATACCGCAGCAGTACCAGAAAGCGCAGCCTCTGTACCTGGCTTTGCAGCACGCTCTAAAAGCTCAGTGACTGTAAAATTACGTTCGCTAACCGTCATGCCTAAATCTTTAGCAATCGTTAAAATACTATTACGCGTTACACCGTGTAAAAAGGTGGAGTCGAGCGCTTTGGTTATAATTTCGTTGCCATCAATCAAAATAAAGTTTGCAGCACCGGTTTCTTGTACGTCCCCACCTGGGCAAAATAATATTTGGTCTGCTTGATACTGCTTGCGAGCTGCACTAATTGGACCAAGCGCACTGGCGTAGTTACCGCCACTTTTAACCATGCCCATATGAGGTGCACAGCGCATACCATCTTCTTCAAGTAAAACACGTAGTGCCGTTGCACCACCGGCAAAATAATCACCAACGGGCGAAAGTAAAGTGTATAACAACGAGCTCATTGAAGGTGCTGCCGCCTTACCAATTGCCGCTTCTGTGCCTATATGTGTTGGACGAATATACATAGAGCCAGGCGGTAATGGAGTTTCATCTGCATATTGGCGTACAATATCAATAATCATCGTTTTAAGCATATCGCCATCAAAACTTGGTAAGCTTAAAAGTGCAGAACTTTGCTGCATACGGGCTATGTTTGCATCCATTCTAAAAATATAAACAGACCCATCGTCATGACGAAATGCTTTTAAGCCCTCAAAACAGGTGCTTGAATAATGAAGAACGTGCGCACCAGCATGAAACTCAAGCTTATCGCATGGAACAACTGAGGTTTCGCTCCATTGATTATCTGAAAAACGAGCTTGAATCATCTGCGGCATAAACACAGTACCAAATGCGGCCATTTTAATCTCTCTTGTGTGGTCTATTTTTCTCCATTGTATGACAATCACGCATCAATTAACCATAGCTAAAGTAACGGATTTTTAATTAACAATAAGAAAAAACCAAACGAACTGTATGTTAATTAATCACAACAACAAAAAACCGGCATGTACGCTAACACAGGCCGGTTTATGTTTTAAATCTTTAACGCGCTTTACGTAGCCCTACCGCTATTTAAACGAGTATCTAATAATTCGCTTTAACACCGAGCCGTACTGTTTAAAAAACCCGCCGGTATGGTAATCAATACCGTGCTTTTGCATAACGGCCTGTACCTGAGGTGCCACCTCTTGATATCGCGACGACGGCATATCAGGAAATAAATGGTGCTCAATTTGGCAACTCAAATGCCCTGTTAAAATATGAAACCAATTTGATCCTTTAATATTAGACGAGCCCAATACTTGGCGATAATACCACTCGCCTTGTGTTTCATTTACACAGTCTTGCGCTTTAAATGTTTCGGTGTCTTCAGTAAAGTGGCCGCAAAATATAATTGTCGAAGTCCATAAATTACGCAGTAAATTTGCTAATAAATTACCCGCTATCACCCACAAAAATAAAGGCCCTGCTAATAACGGAAATATCACATAATCTTTAATTAACTGCCTAGCGCCTTTGCTAAGAAAGCGCTGTTTTAATGTGGTATGCGACACTTGCCCTTCACGGTTTTCTTTCTTTTTACCCATGAAAACGCGCTCTGCTGCTAGTTCATGGTACGACACGCCCCACTGAAACATCACACTTAAATTTATATAAGTAAAAAACTGCCACACATTTTTAAAGCGCCATTTGAAATCATCACTTAAGCGCAGCAGTCCATAACCAAAATCACGGTCTTTGCCAATAATGTTAGTGTATGTATGGTGCTCAAAATTGTGAACCCGATGCCAACTTTGACCATCGCAGGCTATATCCCATTCATATTGCTGAGAATTAAGCTGTTTGTCGTTCATCCAGTCGTATTGCCCATGCATAACATTATGGCCAATTTCCATATTATCGAGTATTTTAGCCAAGGCCAGTAACAAAACACCTGCAACCCATAGTAAAGGCTGAATAAATCCAAGCATTAATAATATTCGCCCGCTCCACTCACATAGCCTTTGCTTTCGAACGACAGAGCGAATGTAGTCAGCATCTTTTTGCCCTACTTTGGCAAGCGTATTCATTTTTATGGTATCTAAATCGCTTGCAAGCTGGTCAAAGTTTATATTTTTCATAATTGTAACTCCAAGTCACTCACAGGTTGGCTTATACAAAGCTGGATTAATTGCTCGCCGTTGTCTGACATTTCACCTGTTTTTAAATTACGTACAATTCCTGATTTTTTAATACATTGGCACTGATGGCAAATACCAATTCCGCAGCCACGTTTTACCGGTAATTTTTTAGCTTCAAACTGGCTAAGAAGTACATCATTGCCTTCAACAATGTGAGCTTGGCTGTTCACTTTTACAGTAAACTGATCTTCATTGTTTACTTGGGGTAACGCTAAGCCAAACGCTTCTTGGTAGTAATTAAGATCATGTTTTTTAGCAAACTCTTGCACTGTTTGCATAAAACCTAGTGGCCCACAGCAATATATATCGGGATTGTCCCACTGTTTAATATTGCTGGTAATGTCGCTCGACTGCTCACGTGTTAACAATAAAAATGAAAAATGACTAAATTGTGTGGCCAATTCGCGCAACTCATCAACACATTGGTGCTCGCCTGATTTTGCGTAATACACCAAATTTACTGCTTTGGTTGTTTGCGCTAAGTAATCGTCAAGCATTGCTAGCATCGGCGTTATACCAGACCCACCAGCTATCAATGTGGCGGGAGTATGTGTATTTTTAAATACAAACTCACCCGATGCAGCCGATATATTGCACCATGTACCCGCTTTAGCTTTGTTGTTTAATAGCCCGGTAAATCGTCCTTGTTTGCTTGTTTTAATTAACAAGCGTAACAATCCCGTATCTTTGAAATATTTAACACCTGAAGCAACTGTAAAAACGCGCGTTAATAATCGTCCATTCATTTCAATGGTTAAGCTGATGTGTTGCCCTGCGGTATGCGCAGGCCATTGCCTACTTGGTTTGAGCTTTAAACTCAAAAATTCACCATTCAATGATTCTGAACTAATCAGCTGTGCTCTATATTGCCCTGCACGCCAAGCAGGTTTAAACACTTGCATTATTGGCTCTATGTAGCCTGCAAACGTTTGATGGTGTAAAAACCACGTTGAAAATTGATTTAATGCCTGCGTCAACATTCTAATAAAATCTCTATATTGGTCTATTGCTCAATAGTTTGTACAAACTGGAGGGTTAGCACAAATCAGAACCTTACTTATTTGAGCATACAAGTGTAAGCTCAAACTTCAGCGCACAAGTGTACGCTGAAAATTCAAGTTTTCAACCCATTAGCGTATTTCTTCCACAATTTAGTTAAAAAAATTCGAATGAAAAACAAACTAAACAAAATTAATAAACGTATTTGTAAACTTACATTAAAAGTAAAAACAGACTTTACTAATTGAGCTTACTTATTTTAAAAACTTGCACCTCACATAGGTAACTAACTGAAAAATAATAGCATTTCCCACTTATCGCAACGCTTAGCAAATTTTTACTGCTCGTGCTAACGTAACCCTAATTTGATTAATTTTGGAAATATCATGGTCAACATAAAATCAAAAAAATATACACATTCTGCTAAAAGCACCGCACTAACGGCTGCTTTATTTTCGCTTTCTGCTATGCCAGTCAGTGCAGTAGATTTTAAAGCGCTGTCGAGTTTGCCACTAAATGTAAAAACAATAAGCGTTGCTGAGGGTGTGACTATTCCTTGGGCAATAGAGGCATTACCAAACGGTGATTTATTAATTACCGAGCGAAGTGGCCAACTTTTTTTGTTACGAAAAAACACCTCAACGCTTACCCAAGTAAAGGGATTGCCCGATATAGATGCTAACGGCCAAGGCGGTTTACTTGATTTAGCACTGCATACCGATGATAAAAACAACCAATGGCTTTACCTTACTTACTCAAGCGCTGAAGGCAAAGGCAGTGGTAGTAACACTGCATTAATGCGCGCAAAATTAAGCGATGATCACACTCAACTACTAGAGCCACACGTTTTATACAAAGGTGAGCATAATAGTACAAAAGGTCAACACTACGGCAGCCGTATTGTGTTTGACAAACAAGGCTATGTTTATTTTTCAATAGGAGATCGTGGTTCTCGCGACATCAACCCGCAAGATCTTACTCGCGATGGAGGTAAAATTTATCGCCTTCATCAAGATGGCCGTATTCCAACTGATAACCCCTTTGTTAAACAAGCCGATGCTAAACATGCCGTATGGTCTTACGGACATCGAAACCCGCAAGGCATGTGGTTTGATACAAAAAATAATGTACTTTGGGCTCACGAACATGGCCCCCGAGGCGGTGACGAACTTAATTTAATAAAACCAGGATTAAACTACGGATGGCCAGTAGTTAGCTATGGCGTAAATTACAGCGGCACGTCATTTACAGACCTGCAAACAAAAGAAGGTATGCAATCGCCAACATCACAATGGACACCATCTATTGCGCCATCAGACATGCTATTTGTCACCAGCGACAAGTACCCTAAATTAAAAGGTAAAGTGCTTTTATCATCGATGAAGTTTTCGTTTTTAAGTGCACTTACTCTTGAAAAAAACACGTTAAAAAGCCAAGAAAAAATATTAGAAGGCATTGGCCGCGTAAGAAGTTTAGCCCAAGGTGCTGATGGTTACATTTATTTAGGCTTAGATGGCCAAGGTATTAAACGCCTAGAGCCTGAGCTATAAAGCCGTTTAGTAACCGCAGCATAGCAAATAATTCGTTTACCTTGTTTTAATTTAATAAGGTAAACGCCTTACTGCTAAAAGAACTTTTTATCGCTTTGTAGCGTATGGTAATGCAATCACTTTTATAAAATTAAGCGAGTCCCATGTTTTCGATATTCAAATCAGACCCAACAAAAAAATTACGTAAAGAGTACGACGCCAAATTAGAGCAAGGCATGCAAGCTCAGCGTAAAGGCGACATTAAAAGCTACGCCATGTTAAGCGAAGAAGCCGAAAAAATCTGGAGTGAAATAGAAGCGCTTGAGGCTAAAAAAGCCAAGTGAATTCGCATTAAACGTGTCTACCCGTTTCAAAAGCAGGTAGACGCGTTTAGTAAATAATTAATTACTTCTTTGTTTTACAGCTCCGACCCGCAAAAAAACCTACCTTTATAATAGTCTTACACAAACAATTGTATTTAAAGTGGTTACTTATATTATCGTTGCCATTTTTTAGAGGTGGTAAAATGGTTTAAAAAAGCTTTTGGTTTTTATTTTAAATCTTTAATTACTGCATTTGCTAAAGCGATGGCGTTTATCCTCCTAAGTCAGAAATTGAAGACACTTTCCTCTTTTTTGCCTGTTGTTAAAAGTGCTATGGTCAACTATATCCGACTTAAAGTTTAATACTCGCAATGTGTTACAGGATTTGTTATTAATATTAAATATAAATAATAGGACATACATTCCTCATAAAAAGAGGAAAGTGTCCTTTGATAAAGTTGTTATGTGCAATGAAACATCTTCTGTTATTTACCATTTTATTTTTAACTGCTTGCACGACCACAATTGATGTGACCAAGAAGTCATACGTTCCGCAGTTTTTGGGCCAAGCAACGACAACAAAAGACCTATTTTTATGCTTTAATGAGCGTAATAGCGATTTGGGAAGCGAACTAATACAAAATAATGGCTTTGACCAATGCCCTATTTATGAGCATGTAACTGCGTTACCTGTGGAAACTGAAATAGAGTTGATTAAAGTAGTGAAGCATACTCAGGGAGTGATTTTAAGAATGGACCAATGGTTTGTACTTGGGCGTTATGATGATACTGATTTTTACTATGACCTCGGTTGGATTCAGTACCATGACGGCTCTTTATTTCACAGAAAAGACAATCAAGTTCCGTGGAAAATGTTGCATATAAGAAACGCTTCAAGCGGACAAAAATGAAAAGCAATTTTCGCCGCTTAAGCGGGTGTTGAGGATGTAGAATTACTCTTTTTAAAGAAAATCGGCGTGTTTTATGGGTTCCAAATGCATTACCTAATGCTTTAAAAGCGCTTAGAGTTAATTACAGGAGCTCGTTTTTTAATTGAAATTGGCTGTTGGAGTTATTCTACAGTCTCATTATGCGGCCTAAAGGAAATTGATATTTATGGATAAATTTGGAATGCTGCAAGAGCTTGGTGCGGGTGATTTTCACCACCTCAATGGCTCATTGGAAGCACACCTAAAAGGTACTGAGAAAGTTCTAATTAACTGGGGTAGTAGCGAATTACTTAAAATCGCAGGCCTCTTCCATGCCGCGTATGGAACAGCGGGTTTCGATGAAAATATGGTGTCGTTAAGCCAGCGCCAAGAAATAGCGCGGATTATTGGTAATGATGAAGAAGCATTGGTTTATTTGTATTGCTCATGCGACCGAGACTATGTATTCCCTCAATTTGGCAAAGTGCTAGAAATCCAATTTAAAGACAGGTTTACTGGTTCAACATTCACACTAGACAATGCAATGGTGAAATTGTTTTGCGAGTTAACCGTCGCTAACGAGCTAGAGCTTTTTTCTAGCAGTGAAGAGTTCAAACTTAAATATGGTGCTGAGCTATTTGAACTGTTCCAAGGTATGGACATTTATTTAAGCCCTGGGGCTAGAAATGCGTACAAATCTGCCTTGTCGAATTTCGCATAAATAAGCTGTTAAACAAGGAAAGTGAAGTGAAAAAACTCATTATTATTGTCTTGTTCCCTGTAAGTGTTTTGGGTGTTCTCATTTACTCATTCCTTGATCAAGAATTCGGATATCATCTACATTACATTGGCCAGAAAGGCACAATAAAAGGCTCATTAAGTGAGTTATGGTTAGAGTCTTGTCCTGACATACCAGAAAATGATGCTGAGCCTAATTCACTATTAGGTGCAGTTGTAGCAGGCCGCGAGATTTTAAATACAAAATTTCATTATGTTCTGAGTATAATGGTTAATTGTGGGGCTGACATTGAGCAAAGAGATAGTATCGGTTTTACAGCTTTACATGCTGCAATTTTGTACTCTGATCCTATTGCAGTTAAAAAATTGTTGGATCTTGGGGCAAGCAAAGATACCAAATTAAGCCACGATGCAGCCAAAAAGTATGGAAGTATTAATTCCTTAAGTTTTGCTACTCTATCTAAAAATCCAAACCAAGAAATATTAGAATATTTGGCAAAGTAGCCTTAGCAAGAGCACCAAGGCTCGTAAACTCGCTCGGACAATTAACAATAGACTATTGTCGCAGCGCTCAATAATTTTAGCCCATTATTAATAGCTGCTTATGCGGGCGTTGAGGCTGTAGAATTACCCTTTTTAAAGAAAGTTAGCCTGTTTTATGGGTTCCAAATAGCATTAGCTAATGCGTTAAAAAAACTTAGAGTTAATTACAGCAACTTTTTTAAATTTAGTTTGGCTGTTGGAGTTATTCTACAGTCTTATTATAAGCCCTAAATGGAATCGAGTTTATGCCTCTGTTAGTTTGTAAAAAATGTAATTCAACAATTACCGTAAGGATTAAAACACCCAACGCTAGGCAACAAAATTATGTTTGTCCTGTTTGTGGTACTTCAATTAATACATTTAAGATTATTAATTATGTAATTGGTCTTACTGTTTTGTTCACGCTTTGGGTTATTTCATTTTTCTCTCATCATATAATTGAGGGGAACTTTAGGTTTAACCAAGAGAATCAATTATCATTAATAGCCGTTAGTGTACTAGTAACCTTTATTGGCTATGTTACTTACAGACGCTCCAAGGAAGTTGAAAAATCTAAAAAGTGGGTGCTTTTTGGTAGTATTGCAGGCGTATTACTTTTAAATGAAATTCATACGGCAGCCTTAAGAGTTTGGGGCCTGTAAGGAGGTTAAAATAAACATTGCTCTTCCCCTCGCTTAATTGGCCTCTTTATTTTCATCATACACATTTGCAGGATTAATTTGCATTAGCAGTGCGGGGTTGTCTATCGGTTCAAACCCATATTGCGCATACAAGCCATGCGCATCCGATGTGGCTAATAAAAAACGCCTGAGGCCTTGTAGTTCAGGGTGTTCTACTATTGTCTTAATAAGTAACTTGCTGAGGCCACACCCTTGTAGGTGCGGGGTAATAAATACATCTGCCAAGTAAGCAAAAGTAGCGTTGTCGGTAACTACCCGTGCAAAACCAACTTGCTCGTTATTAGGGCTATACACGCCAAAGCACATTGAATTATCAATCGCTTTTTGCATCACACTTTTAGGTATGCCTTTTGCCCAGTAGCTATTAGCAATAAAGTTATAAATAACGTTAAAGTTAAGCTTAGACTTGTCTGTACTAATTGAGTAGTTGTGAGGTTGTTGAGTCATTTTTAACTATCCAGTACAGTGTTTAATAGTTTTTTACATACTTTAACTGCGTATCGTGTAGTTTTGAAAGCAGCAGTAACGAGCAAATAGCACCAAATAACGCTAATGCCATATCAGACTGTGTATCCCACACATACCCTTGCGTCCCTAAAAAAGCCTCAGCGTTTTCACCGGTCAGTACTGCCACCCACCATTCTATTAATTCGTAAAACGCACTAAACGCCAAACTGACAGATATAACAAATAAAGTTAACCAACCTCGGCCATTCACAACTTGCTTGCGTAGCAGTATTTCTCGCGCTAGCAAAGCAGGCACAAACCCCTGAAAAAAGTGCCCTACTTTGTCATAGTTATTTCGCTCGCTGCCAAATAAATTATCAAATAAAGGTACTTCTGCGTAGGTATAATGACCACCCACCATCAGCACAATACAATGCACTAAAATAAAAAAGTACAATAAAGAGGTTAATTTAAAGTATTTGTACGTGCTTGCTATAAGTGCTAATCCAATCACTGCGGGAATAACTTCAAGTAACCAAGTGAATTGATCTTTAGGGTTAATGCCAGACCAAATTAATACACCAAAAAAAAGGCTTAGCCATGCAAATTTCACGAGTATCCTTACCTTATTCATTTAATTTTAATACAGTCTACCTTTTCAATATTAACAAAACTACAACCTGTTATTGGCTTAATTAATAGTAAACAGTACTTTTATCTGTAGTTAGTTTTAGCCGTTAACCGATTAAATAAAGTAGGGAAAAACCGTTTTATTGTTGGTGCCCAACCACTTAACCCTTGCCCTACAATAACTTCGTCTTTTTTGTTGGCAATTGCTTTTATCATTTTTGCAGCAGCACAGGATACTGCCATACCGTTTTCAATTGATTCTTCAGGTTTATTTTGTGCGACGCCCTGCTCGTTTAACGAGTTATGCGCAATTGCTGTTTTTATCGAGCCTGGGCAAATAGTTAAGCAATGAATATTGTGTTCAGCTACTTCCGCCCGCAGGCAATCCATAAATCCTACAACCGCATATTTAGAGCCTGAATAACCCGTTCTAAACTTTGAGCCAACTTTTCCTGCCACACTACTAATAGCCACTATTGAACCGCTTTTTCTGGCAACCATTGAGGGTAATATTGCTTTTGTCAGTGCTATTAAACCAAAATAATTAACCTCCATCAGCTGGCGGTATACATTAAAGTCGTTTTCTAAAAATAAACTCCGCTGAGATACCCCGCCATTATTTATTAAAATATCTATAGCGGGAATGTCATTAATTTGTGAATTCACCGAGCTAAGCACTTGCTCTGGGTTTGCTAAATCAAGCGGTATAATTAGATGTCCATCACCTTCAAGCGTTGCTTTTACCTCAGTGAGCTTTTCAACATTGCGGGCAGATAAAATAATGCGTGCGCCTAACTTTGCAAATTGAACGGCAAGCTCTTTACCAATACCTGACGATGCGCCGGTGATCCACACTGTTTTATTATTAAAATCCATTTGCACCTCTTTACTTTATTACGCTTTTGTTGGTCCAGCTATCGCATTTACTTCGTTTTCAAGCTGTTTGTAAAATCCCATTAAAAATAATAATTCAACGGTTACGTACAATGGGCCAATAATTAAGCCTATTAAATCATCAACAAACGCAGGCTTTTTACCTTCATAATAATGCCCAATAAACTGCAGCACCCAACCAAAAACAAATACCCCCACGCCAATGCTTAACCAAGGCCAAAAAGCCATTGCCGCTATTGGTTGCGCCGCTAAAAGTAATAAAGTAAACAAAACGCCCATTATTAAGCCAAGCGACACACTTAACATTAAGTAATACACCACGCTTGCAAAAACAAAAAGCTGTGCACCATCAATAAGTAAGCTGCCAAGGGGTAACTGAATACGCGCTAATAAGCACAGCACCGCAAATACAATAAGCGGAATACCAAAAAAGTGAGTTAAAACATTGCGTTTAGAGCGGTGGTATAAACCATATTTGCCCAGTTGTTGCTGAAGTGTTTGCATTGTGTATTCCTCTATAAAGTTTTAACTAAAAACTGAACATAACAAATAAAAGTGTAGCAACAATGTCACCTACCCGACACTTACAAAACTAAACCAACGCTGAAATAATACGTCCCTTTTCCTACTCTGGTTGACTATCCATTCTTTCGCGCCCTTTTTGATACTCCTGTTCAAGCATTTGTTGTAGTTCATCCATTTTTTTATTAATTGAATCACTGTCAGCGCCTTGCTTTTGTAACTGCTCAGATAACGCTTCTATTAATGCTTTTATCTCGGCTATTTTGTCTTTATCGATACCTAAACGCTGGTATACCAATGCCTCTTGGGCATTTTGTAAAAAGTTATTAGTAACCTTTGGCCCATTTAACGATTTCTCTTCTTTGGTGGTCTGTTGAATAGGGACATCAATTGCCGCACGGTTACTTTTTAATGCCGTATTAGTGTCACTCATATAGCTACTATGTTGATTTATAAGGGGAATTATCATCACTAGCTTAAATCTATTGCCGCAAAGTATTACTTGTAGCAATTTTAGTTCCAACAAAGAGCACAAATAAACTAGTCTAAAGCTAGGGTTTATTGATCTTTTATGGTTGAATTTTCAGCGACCTATTTGGTATTTGGGTAAGGTAAAGCTAGGCATCCAACACTCTAGTTAAACTATTTAGGGTGTGTTTTTATCTGGCTAGTAATTTTTAATTCAACGCAGTTAGCGCTAAAAAAACGGTTTGTTATAGGCTTGTTGTTCACCGCTCAAGTTAACTAGCAAGCGCCTGTAGTTTACGTATATCCAACACAGTAATGCACTGATACCCCAAACTTATGGCATTTATTTTAACCAGCTTTTGTAGTATTTGATTTATGGTTTGCCGTGTTAAATAGGTCATATCCGCTAATTGTTGTTGAGACAATGCCAATGGCGCTGAAAAATTGGTTTGCTCACCCAGCATTAATAATCTGTTACATACCTTTTGCTCTGCACTGTGCAATGCATGATCTTCCATTGAAGAAAACATAAGGCGTAATTTTTGTGCCAATAGTAAACCAAACTCCTGCCAATACTCAGGGTGTTTACCTAATAACTGCTCCAGTGAGCGTTGTGGAACGAAATATAGCTCTGCATTAGTTTGCGCGTAAACGTCATGGGTTCTTAAGCCTTTATCAAATAATGTTACTTCACCAAACCATAGTGACGCATCAATGAAACTCAATACGGCCTCTTTTCCATTACTATTTACGCCACTTATTCGCATAATGCCTCTTAAAACAACGTATATTCCGTCGTGTGGGTCACCACGTAAAAATAATGACTCATGCGCATTAAGGCTTACGCATTTGCCATTAGCTAACAAAAACTGTTTTAAGTGCTCACATCGGCTAGCAAACCATGGCCCCTTTTCAATAATGTCGATTTGTTTTTGTGTTATTGCGCTCATTTTAAATCCGTAATTTATCTAACTCGTTTCTCACCCACTTTGAGCCAAGATATTGCTCTAAATGCTGCTGTGCAAATTTTAAAAAGTTTCGCGCCGCATGCGATATATGCCTGTCGGTTCGCATAACAAAATACCAATGGCTTGCCAAATGAGTGTCGGTAACTGTTAATACCTTAAAGTTTGCATCGTCTTTTGCAAGCACGTGGCGAGATAAAACAGCGATTCCCATGCCCGACGATACCGCAACTCTAATTGCTTCATTACTGGCCATTTGTACCGAATCGCTGAGTACTAAACCACGACTTTGTAGCTCGCTTTCAAATAACATGCGTGTTGCCGAGCCATTTTCGCGTAATAAAAATCGGTATTGCATTAAATCCCTAAGCTTTACTGACTTTACACTGGCAAGAGGGTGATTAACCGGCACAATAAACTCAAGCGGATTATGTAAAAAACGTGCAGCTTGCGCATGTTCAAGCGATGGAGGGTGACTGAAAACATAAATATCGTCTTCACCTCGCTCAAATCGATCAAGCACTTCTGCACGGTTGCCTATCTCAAGAGGAAGCTCTACATGCGGGTGCAAATTACTATAAGGCCCCAACAATTTGGGCAAAATGTACTGCGCGGTGTTGACCATGGCTATTTTACACCTACCGCGCTCTCCGCCATTGAGCTCTGTTAAAAAGTCTTGGTAGTCTTCAAAATGCCCAAATACTTGCTGGCAGGTTTTAAAAAGCGCTAACCCAGCCTCTGTTACATGCAGTTTTTGTTGCTGCATATGTATTAATGGCTCGCCTATGGTTTCTTGTAAGCGCTTTATTTGCAGCGAAACAGTGGGCTGAGTTAAGTGCAAGCGCCTCGCGGTTTCACTAATTGAACCTGTTTTTACTACGCTCATAAATACTTCGAGCAACCTAAATGAAATATGTCGTAAATCCACAACGCCCACCTATAGATAATTACCTATACCTAACTGGTATTTATTTTATTATTTACTATACAAAGTTTTAAATACAATAGCGCTACTTAATTTCATATTTAAAAGGAAAAAGGTGTGCCTGATATAGTTGTTATGTTTTTTATTTTAGGATTAGTAGCAGGAATATTACGCTCTGATTTAACCATTCCTAAAGCCACGTACGAAACGCTAAGCTTATTACTCATGCTAACTATTGGTTTAAAAGGCGGCATGGTACTTCATGGTAATTTAAGTTGGCAGCTACTACCAGAAATGGGCACAGTTATGCTTTTAGGCGCACTTATTCCGCTACTGTTATATCCCATTTTAAAATACGTTATTAAATTATCGGTGGCCAATAGCGCCAGTATTGCAGCGCATTATGGCTCGGTAAGTGCCGGTACTTTTGCGGTTGCGTTAGCGTATGCCGAATCTGCAAATTTAGCCGTAGGCGCTGAAGTAACACTCTATTTAGTTATGCTAGAGCTTCCCGCTATTATTGTTGGCTTATTACTTTATCGCAAGCTTGATAAAGACCCAGGCCAAACAAGTACACTCTCATTAAAAGCGCTTTGGCACGAAACCCTTACTAACAAAAGTGTTATTTTATTGGTCGGTGGTGTAATTATTGGCATGATGTACGGCACATCACAAGGCAGCCAAGTTACCAGCTTATTAACAAGCAGTTTTAAAGTAGTCCTTGCCTTATTTTTACTAGAAATGGGATTAGTAGCTGCACAAACACTTCGCCCTTTCCCATGGCAACATTGGAAATTAGCCACTTTTGCTATCATTACACCGTTATGTTTGGGCACACTAGGTGTAGGTGTAGGTACTTTATTAGGATTAGAACTTGGGTCAGTGGTTATATTGGGTAGCTTAGTAGCCAGTGCCTCATACATTGCAGCCCCTGCTGCAATAAAAGCCGCTATTCCCAAAGCAGATATAGGCCTTGCCATGCTTAGCTCGCTGGGTGTTACTTTTCCGTTCAATGTAATAGTAGGTATTGGCCTTTACCACCAGCTTGCCGTTGCTATTCAATAGCTAACATTTAGCGCGGTGACTTGCCACTGCCCATTAACGCTTAACCAGTTTTGTGTGTGGGTTGATATAAAACATTCTTTTCCAACCTTGGCTTTCATTTGTTGCAAGCCAAGGTAATGGAAATAAAGACACAATTGAATAATGAACATGAGGTGGCTTACCGACTGCATTTCCTGTTCTACCCAGTAAGCCAATATTCTCATTTAGCTTTACAATGTCACCTTTACTTACAGTGTAGCTATTTAAATGTGCTAAATAATGAATACGCCATTTAGCCCCAAGTATAACAACCACCTTACCGCCTCTTTTAAGTTCTCCACTAAACACAACAAGCCCGTTAACGGGTGCAACAACATGCGTATTTTTCTTACCAAATATATCAATACCTTTATGAACCCCCGACTTACCCCATGGCTCATACCAAAAAGTAGCATGATTCCAATCGTTGGGTGTTGCCCCTGATACGGGATTCGTGATTTTTTCAGGTAAAGCAAACACGGCGAGTACTAGGGTTAATATAGTAATGACTAAGGTGAGCAGTAATATTTTTATGGGTTTCAAAATAGGGCATATTTTTGAGTTAAATAATTAAACGTATTATTAACCCGCAATTATGAATAGATGATGAGCATTTTAAAAAGCAATAAACACAAAAAAGCCGATGCAAGATTACTCCAACATCGGCTTTTTCACTATGGTAATACTTATTATAAAGAAAGCTCTTCTTTAGCACGTGTTAAATTATGCGACACCATTGTGCTATTAGACATTGATTTAGCTTCGTATAAATCAGCAAGACCAGCTGTTTCGTTGTTCGCTTTTAAACGCGCTATACCGCGGTTGCTTAACGCGAATGAAGTCAACTGGCGTACTTTAAATCGAGGTGCATCAGCATCTTTTAACAATGCGATAGCTTTAGTACAAATTGCTTCAGCCTGTGCGTAGTTTTTTGACTTAACATTAAGTGCGCAGCTGTTAAACGATTGCTCAAGCGGCTGCGGCGCAGTTTGCGCTTCAATAACCATTAATTTGTAATCACTTGAATCAGCCATTACAGCTGCAGAGCAAGTTAATAATGAGCCAAGAGCGATGGTTTTTAAAAGTGTACGTTTCATGGTTTGCCTTTCCTAATTAAGTGAGTCGTGCTTGTTGCCGACAACTGAACTTTAGAGTAAAAGCTCAAACCTCACAAACGATAAAAACAAACTCAATAAGTGAATAAAATTAACCTATAGACTTTAGTCTAATAACCTTAAAAATATCTGGATTATTTAGTAAATTACATTTTATAAACTATGACTAAAAATAACGCTGTGGTTATAAAAATAGGATTAAAACAATAAAAACTATAATGATACCAATACAAAAAAGCCCCAGCAGGTTAAACCTAGCTGGGGCTTTTTTTAAATTTGGCGCTTGCTAAAGCAAATTATAAAGAAAGCTCTTCTTTTGCGCGATTTAAGTTGTGCGATACCATAGTGCTGTTAGACATTTGGTTAGCTTCATAAAAGTCTGCAAGTGCAGCTGTTTCGTTATTTGATTTTAAACGCGCTACACCACGGTTACTTAATGCGAATGATGTAAGCTGGCGTACTTTAAAACGTGGTGCGTCTGCATCCTTTAAAAGCGCAATTGCTTTAGTACAAACTTCTTCAGCTTGTGCATAATTTTTAGACTTAACATTAAGTGCGCAGCTATTAAATGATTGCTCAAGTGGCTGTGGCGCTGTTGCAGTTTCAATAACCATTAATTTGTAATCACTTTGATCAGCCATTGCAGCAGCTGAACAAGTAAGTAGTGAGCTAAGAGCGATAGTTTTGATAAAAGTTTTCATGGTCATAATCCTGTTTGGTTAAGTCGTGCTTGTTGCCGACAACTGAACTTTAGAGAATTACCATCAAACCGACAAACGATAAAAACAAAACCAATAAGTGAAGATAATTAACTTATAGACTTTAGTCGAATGCCGACCATTAATTTCGCAGATTGACATCTATCAAAACAACCAAAAATTTAAACTTATTGAGTGCGTTCAAGTAACTTAACTATCTGGGTTACAACCATTTCTGGCTCATCACTTTGTGGATAGTGATAACTTTTATTTGTTATTACTATTTCACCTTGAGGAAATGCATTAGCCCACTTTGAATGTAAGTCGCCCCACCTTTCCCGCGCTTTGTCGGTAAAAAATAATATAGATGGGTTTTTATACTTTTTAACTGAGGCGATAACAGTCACGGGTATATCAGCAATTTGCGGATAATCAGGTAGCGGGCGTTTTGCCCAAAAATCTAAATACTGATTCGACATTCCATTTTTCATGTCATCAAGCTTTATTGCTGCAATTTCTTTTTCAGCGCGTGGTAAATCAATCGCGCGCATAATATCTACATCATGCTCTGATGCAGGCTCAATTAACATCAACGCTTTAATCTGATTAGGGTATGTTGCAGCAAATACACGCGCAATATAAGCACCATAAGAGTGCGCAACATACACAACAGGCTCATCTACTTTAAGTGCTTTAAGTAATAACACAGCCTCAGCTGCATATTCTTCAGAGCTGTAGTTTTTCTTTATTTGCGCAGAGCCACCATTACCAATACGAGAATACCGTATAACTTTCGCGTGCTTGGTAAGTGATTCAAAAACCGGATCCCAGTCACTTAAACCAGCAGAGCCGCCCGCTTCAAGTAAAATAGTATGTTTACCTTTACCAGCTAATTCGTATTCTACATCAGAGCCATTTATTTGAACCTTAGCTGTACTGGCCATTACAACGTGTGGGATAAAAAGCGAATAAAAAATGATTGCGGTAAAGAGTATTCTCATCTTATTTTTTACGTAAGTTTATTTTAAAAATTACCTTAAGCGATATTAAATATGACTTCCAGCGTTAATAGTTAAATTTACTAAAGTTTAAATTAAGGTACCTATAAACTCTCTCGCCCATATGCCATAATCTAAATAATTCATAAATTTAGTAACTTGGCGCGCATTTAGGCGTTTTTAGGTTAACTACTCAGGGTTTTACCATGGCATATCAAGAGCAAAATCAAGCAACTATTTACTGGCACGATTATGAGACGTGGGGGGCAAGCCCTCAAAAAGATAAGCCGAGCCAATTTGCGGGTATTCGTACCGATCTTGATTTAAATATAATTGGCGAGCCGCTTATTGAATATTGTAAGCCGCAAGCAGATTACTTGCCCCACCCTGAGGCGTGTTTAATTACCGGTATTACGCCACAAGTGGCGATGAAAAAAGGCTTGGTTGAAGCTGAGTTTATTGCAAAAATTCATGCTGAATTTAGTGCGCCAAATACCTGTGTGGCGGGTTATAACAGTATTCGGTTTGATGACGAAGTAAGCCGTTATAGCTTTTACCGTAACTTTTACGACCCGTACGAGCGCGAATATAAAAACAATAACAGCCGCTGGGATATTATTGATTTAGTACGTGCATGCTATGCGCTACGCCCTGAGGGCATTGAATGGCCGCTAAAAGAAGACGGCAGCCCAAGCTTTAAGTTAGAACATTTAACAGTAGCCAACGGTATTGAACACGCTGCTGCGCACGATGCGCTAAGCGATGTGACAGCCACTATCGCACTTGCTAAGCTAATAAAAGAAAAACAACCAAAGCTGTATAACTTCTTTTTTAGGCTGCGTAATAAAAAAGCGCTTGGCGATTTAGTGGATGTATTTAACATGACGCCGCTGGTGCATACCTCATCGCGTATTCCTGCAACGCAAGGGTGTACAACGTGGGTGGCACCTATGAGCTTTCATCCGGTAAATAAAAACGCCGTTATTTGTTTTGATTTAACCCAAAGCCCGCAAGTGTTACTTGATTTAAACGTAGAAGAATTACGTAAACGACTATACACCAAACGCGTTGATTTAGCCGAAGGCGATTTACCTGTTGGTTTAAAGCTGGTGCATTTAAATAAGTGCCCTATTTTAGCGCCTGCTAAAACGTTATTGCCTGAAAATGCAGCCCGTTTAGGAATTGACCGCGAGCAGTGCCTTGCTAATTTAGCTGTTTTAAAAGCCAATACCGAGCTTCGTGATAAAGTAACTGAAGTGTTTAACGAACAAGGCGATTACAGCGCAACCACTAACGTTGATTACTTACTTTATAATGGCTTTACAAGCCATGCCGACAAAGCTAAATTTGCGATTATTCGCGATGCTAAGCCAGATGAACTAGCAGGCTTAAATTTAGATTTTGAAGATAAAAAGTTCAATACATTACTGTTTAGATACCGTGCACGAAACTGGCCGGAAACACTAAACCAGCAAGAGCTTGATCAATGGCGCCAGTATTGCCAAAACAAGTTAATGCACGGGGAAGATCAACCCTCAATTAGCGCACAAGATTTTATGATCACCCTTGAAAACTTGGCCCATGAGCACGACGACAGCGAAAAGAACCTCACCATTTTAAAGGCGCTTTATAACTACGCGCAGAGCATGTAATTTGCTTTAAGTTTATTTGTATAGCGCATATAAAAACGCGACGTTTCAATTACTAAAGCGTCGCGTTTTTTTGTTTGAATTATTATGGGCTTCGCCCATCACGCAAGCAAGCTTCGCGTCTACAAGTAAAACCACATCTACACCTTCGCGGTAGACGTTGAGTTTGCTCACGTGAAAAGCTCAGCTTTTAATTGCTAAAATAAAACATAATCCTCAAAGAGAAGATAATGAGGAGTAAATGATAAAACATAAGCCAATAATAACTTTGCCTAATCACTTCCTCTAAAAGCGCAGCGCCTCATATCCTCTTTGTGAATTAATCAGTTTACGGGCTTGCCCGTCACGCAAGCAAGCTTAGCGTCTACAAGTAACCCCTCATCTACACTAGCGCGGTAGACGTAGAGCTTGCTCACGTGAAAAGCGCAGCTTTTAATTGCTCAAATAAAACACAACCCACAAAGGGAAGATAATGAGGAGTAAATGATAAAACATAAGCCAAAAATCGCTTTGCCTGATCACTTCCTCTAAAAGCGCAGCGCCTCTTATCCTCTTTGTGAATAAATTACTTTACAGGCTATGCCCGTTACGCAAGCAAGCTTCGCGTCTACAGAGTTACTTTTTATGCAGCGCTTCTATTCGTGCAAGTAAGCTTGATGTGTCGTATCGGCCACCGCCAAGCGCTTGTACGTCGGCGTAATATTGATCGACCGTTGCCGTCAGTGGCAATGTTGCGCCATTGTTTTTAGCTTCATCAAGCGCAATACCTAAATCTTTACGCATCCAATCTACCGCAAAACCAAACTCGTACTCACCTGCCCACATTGTTTTGTAACGGTTTTCCATTTGCCACGAACCGGCTGCGCCTTTAGAAATGGTTTCAATAACTTTTTCGCCATCAAGCCCCGCTTGCTTGGCAAAATGTAAGCCTTCAGCTAAGCCTTGTACAACACCTGCAATACAAATTTGATTAACCATTTTACAAAGCTGGCCTGAGCCTACGCCGCCTAACAATTGGCTAAAACGGCTAAACGCCGCCATTACAGGCTGTACTTTTGCAAATACGGCTTCATTGCCACCAGCCATGACCGTTAAAATGCCATTTTCAGCGCCAGCTTGGCCGCCAGATACGGGGGCATCAATAAAGTCGATATTTTGCAGCGCCGCTTTTGCAGCCACTTCTCGGGCCACTTCCGCAGAGGTTGTTGTGTGATCAACCAATATAGTGTGCGGCAACATACCCGCTAAAACACCGTCGTCGCCATAAACTACAGAACGTAAATCATCATCGTTACCAACACACATAAATACAATATCAGCGCCTTGAGCCGCTTCGCGTGGGGTGTGTGCAAAGCTTCCTTTGTATTGTTCAGTCCAACTTTGCGCCTTGGATTGTGTTCGATTAAATACACATACGTTATGACCTTTATTGGCTAAATGCCCCGCCATGGGGTAACCCATTACGCCTAAACCTATAAATGCGACTCTCATTGACATAAAAATGACCTATTTAACTGCTAACTTAGAAACTAGGTCCCGATTATGTCAACCGACCAACAAAAAAGCGAATGAAAGTCTTTGTAAAATTTCCACCCATTGGAAATTAAGTAGGTAACCTATGGATAGTATTTATCAATTTAATGCACCACTTTATAACAGTGATAATTTTTCTTTAAGCCAGTTAAAAGGCAAAACCGTACTCATTGTCAATACGGCCAGTAAATGTAGTTTTTCAATGCAATTAAATGCCCTCGAAAAGCTTTACCAAGAGTACAAGCACCGTGGCTTTACGGTACTTGCATTCCCATGTAATCAGTTTGGACAGAACGAACCGCTTGATAATTTAGCTATAAAAGATTTTTACCAAATGCAGTTTGGCGTATCGTTTGAAGTATTTGGCAAAGTCATGGTCAATGGCCCAGACGCCCACCCTTTATTTGGCTATTTAAAATGCCATACACGCGGTATTTCACAAAACCGGGCAGTTAAATGGAATTTCACAAAATTTTTAATTAACTCACAAGGGCAACTAGTTGCTCGTTATGCACCGCGTACAAAGCCCGACACACTCAAACACGTTATTGAAACAAACCTGCTGCAAGCAGCTAAATTAAATAATAAAAAAGCAATCGCTACTTGAGCACATGGCAGTAACGTAGTTTAATTTAAGCAGATTCACTATTTTAAACGCACCAAATTGCTGGAGCCTCATCATGAACATTGCTTTTTTTAGCGCGCAAAAGTATGAAAAACCTTTTTTTGAACACAGTATTGCACCTCATAGTAGCTTAGCAATGACCTATTTTGATCAATCGCTTAACGAGCAAACTGCGGTTTTAGCAAACAACTTCAATGCAGTATGTGTGTTTGTAAACGATACGGTTAACGCTGAGGTTATAAAACTATTGGCAGCACAAGGTGTAAAGACCATACTACTGCGCTGTGCCGGTTTTAATAATGTTGATTTAGGTGCGGCCAAAGCACATAACATCAATGTATTACGTGTACCTGCATATAGCCCCGAGGCCGTTGCTGAACACTGTATTGCGCTTATGCTTACACTGAGTCGAAAAACACACAAAGCCTACAACCGCGTGCGCGAAGACAACTTTGATTTAAACGGGTTACTTGGTTTTAACTTACACAACAAAACAGTGGGTATTATTGGGTGCGGAAAAATTGGCTTAGCGCTTTGTAATATACTCAATGGGTTTGGCGCAAAGGTGTTGGTATGCGACCCAAATGCAATGCCGGGTAACTACACCATTACCGACCTAAACACGTTACTAACCCAAAGCGATATTATTTCACTGCATTGCCCACTCAACGAGCAAACACATCACTTAATCGATGAGCGTGCTTTTGATAAAATGAAGCCTGGCGTTATGCTTATCAACACTTCACGCGGGGCATTATTAAACAGTAAAGCGTGCATACAAGCACTTAAAACACAAAGGCTTGGCTACTTAGGGCTTGATGTTTACGAACAAGAATCCGAACTGTTTTTTAAAAACCACAGCGACGAAATTAACCAAGACGATATATTTTCTCGTTTAGTCGGTTTTAAAAATGTGCTGATCACCGGGCATCAGGGCTTTTTTACTCAAGAAGCACTCACCGAAATAGCAAACACTACTATTACCAATGCCCTTGAGGTAGAACTAAATAAACCGCTAAGCAACGCAGTTTTTAATAATTAACCTGAACTCAGGTTATTTAACATTTATAGCCATTTACACTTGCCAAAATATGCTGCGCGATGGTATCTATTAATTAAATTTGATGGCTTTTAGCAGGTGTTTAAATGGAAAAAACAGCGTTATTCATAGATGCAGAAAATATAAGCCATAAATTTATAGATCAAATAATGGCTAAGTTTGAACATATTGAGGTTAAAAAAGCGTACGGCAACTTTGGAGCAGTACAACTAAAACCTTGGGTAAATATTTGTTCGCGTCATGCAATAGAAATGGTGTACCAAGAAAAACTCGTAAAAGCTAAAAGTAATGCGGCCGATATTGCGTTAACTGTTGGGGTTATGGAGTCTTTGTATGTCTCCCCGATTGACACTTTTGCAATCGCCTCTTCTGATTCTGACTTTGCGGCTTTAGTACACTTTTTAAGACGAAATGGTAAAAAGGTAATCGGGTTTGGTAATAATACAGCCAGTGCTAAACACTATTTTGATGACTTTTATATTTTAGGTAAAAAAAATACAATACCTAAAGTAAAAAGTAAAAGTATTGCCTCTGCTGATACTTACCATTTAGCACTTGTAAAAGAAGCCGTTGAAAACACACAACACGCAAAAACTGGACTCTCCGAAACAGTGGATGTGGGTACCTACCTCCATCGAATATTCAACATTACAAAAAAGCAGCTTGGCGTAAATAAGTTGTATCAATATTTTAAGCATCACGACCAGCATTTTAAAATGCAAAAAGCCCCCGACGGAGGCTTTTTAGTCTCATTGCATTAAGTTATTAACCAAAGGCGACGTTTGCAAATACCAAGGTCATTAATATTGGGCATACAAAGCGGATATACTGGGCAAACCAAAAATGCGCGCCCGTGCTAGCTTGGTGTAACTTATTACCCCGTTTGAACATCCAACCAACCGTTATGAAGTAAAACAACCCCATCAGCGGGAGCTGATATTGCGTAAACAGCATAATAACTAAACCAAATAACCAATCGAAGTTTAATATAATTGCACTTGCACATATTAAAACCACTAAGCTCACTAACCACGTAGCTTTAGTGCGGTTAACGTTGTGGTTTTCCACTAGAAATGCAACTGGAATTTCAGTTGATGAAATAGTAGACGTCACTGAGGCTATCGACATTAATACAAAAAACAATAAACCAACCAGTAACCCTATTTCTCCCATGGTATTAAATAGCTCTGGTAAAATGGCAAATATAAGCTGTCCTTCACCAATTAATTTACCGCCACTAAATACCTCAACGCCGTTATGTTGTGCAACATAAATAGCCGGAATAATGAGTAAGCCAGCTAAAAACGCAACGCTCGTGTCAAGTAATGCAACACTTGCAGTGAGCTTTGGTAAATTAGCATCAGGTTGTAAATACGAGCCGTAAATCATCATACAACCCACACCCAACGAGAGCGAAAAAAATGCTTGCCCCATAGCCGCTATAATTAAATTTGGATCGAGTATTTGGCTAAAATTAGGCATTAAATAGGCTGCAAAGCCTTCGCTTGCACCATCCAAAGTGGCTATGTAGGCAATAAGCGCCACAAGTAACACTAATAGCATTGGCATGAGTCGGCGCGACCACGTTTCAATACCCGATTTAACCCCTTTTAAAATAATGCAGGCCGTTAAAATAAGCATTAATGGTGTAAACACAAAATTACGCGCGACTGAGTCACTGTGCAAAAATTCGCTCACACTGTGTAAACCAACAAAGGTTGTCACAGGCTCAATTGCGTACGACAACATCCAGCCTGCCACAATTGAATAAAAGCTCAGCATCACTACGGCACCCGCAAGGCCAATATAGCCCGCAGCTGCACCTATTTTACGATTACTATCTTGCCACGCGTCACCCAGTGCTTTTACCGGGTTTGCTTGTGCGTTATGGCCTAAATAAAGCTCAGTATAAAGCGCCGGAAGTGCCAACAAAAAGATGACCAGAAAATAGACGAGTAAAAACGCACCACCGCCATGGTTAGCAGCTTGTGTAGGAAACCCCCAAATATTACCCAAACCCACTGCCGCGCCAGCAGCGGCTAAAACAAAACCAAGTCGGCTTTGAAACCCATCACGCATTTGTGCCATACATCTACAAATCTGTTATTATTTTGATTGTTGTGAATTAAACCATATTTAATGCCGGCTGAGTAATAAAATTGTATTCAGGCTTTATTAGTCGCGTTAATTGCTCACAATAACAACGACTTTCTTATTTATGGGCCTATATGACCGCACATTTTTTTAATAACGCATTAACTATAACGCCAACTAATTTTGCCAATTTACCCCAAAGCGCAAATACCGTTTTGTTATTTAACGCCAATACACTTAATGTAGCTGATTACGACTTACCTCGTTTACTTAGCGAGTTTGAATTAAGCGTTATTAATCGCCGTAAAAACCCAACAGCTAAACAAGAATATTTAGCAAGCCGCTTACTTTTAAAAATGCTTGTGAAAACCGCCTTCCCTGAATTTGCAAATGTGGCGCTAAACACAATTACTACAAACTTTAACCACACTTCGGCTAAGTTAGAGTTACATATTAACGAGTGCGTTATTAATACGTGCATATCGCATTCTCATGGTTTTGTTGGGGTTGCTTTAAATTCAAAAAATAACACTTTTGGCTTCGACCTTGAAAAAATAAGCCTAACGCGCCCATTTGAAAAACTAGCCAAACATTTTTACCACTCAGACGAAGTGACGTTAATCACGTCGCAACCTAATACGCAAAGCCAGGCCAACACCTTTTTTAGAATATGGACATTGAAAGAATCATTAGCTAAAGCAACTAGCCGCCCTATTGCGAAATTACTTAGTCCCAATGTGTTTACCGAACTTGAGGTAGCAAACCTTGCTTCAAACAGCCAAGTTGTTAGCACGCAAACAGAAGCTTTTGATTTAACCTTAGTGCATAAAAAAAGCACCGACTGGCGATGCTTTTTATTAACCGATCAGTTGCTTACTATTTAAGCCTCTAATAACCGGCTATGGATTGCCTGTACCACGTTATCAGATTCACTTTGCTCAACTAAAAAGCACAAGTTGTGCTTACTTGCACCGTGACAAATTAATCGAATATTAAAGTCGCTTAATACCTGCATTAAGTTCATTTCGTGTTGGCGAAGTTGAATTTCTGAACCAATAAGCGCCACCAGCGTTAAGTTGTTCTCAACCGATACATGGCAAAATTCAGCAAGCTTATCTAAACACGCTTGGTCGAGCTCTGGGCGTGATGCGTTAGGCGCGTTATCAAGCGTTATTGCCACACTGATCTCAGAGGTGGTTACTAAATCAACCGATATATTAAACTCGCTTAAAATAGTAAATACACGGGCTAAAAAGCCGCTAGCCAGTAACATTTCAGGGCTTTTAAGTGTGAGCAAAATTTGGTTTTTACGTTGCGTTACAGCGCGTATACCTGGTTGCTGCGATTTTTCACGCTCTATCCACGTACCACCGCGTTCAGGTTCGCGGCTTGAACCAACAAATACATTAATATGACTACGACTGGCTGGCAAAATGGTCGCTGGGTGCAATACCTTAGCCCCAAAGGTAGCCATTTCAGCGGCTTCATCAAAGCTCAAACGGGCAATAGGCGACGCTTTTACACATAAACGCGGGTCGGTGCTAAAAATCCCCACTACATCCGTCCAAATATGTACACTTTTAGCGTTTATTGCCTCTGCAAGTAAAGCGGCACTGTAGTCAGACCCACCACGGCCAAGGGTTGTTGTTTGACCAAATTCGTCACTACCAACAAAACCTTGCGTTACAATAACTTGTTCATCTAATAGAGGAATTAAATATTCTTTTGCAGCTTGTGCTGTTGCGCTTACATTGGGTGTTGCTTTTCCAAACTGGCTGTCTGTTTTAAGGACTTGGCGTACATCAAAACGATCGGCATTTAAGCCTTTTAAACGCAGCACTTGCGCAAATAAATACGACGATAAACGTTCACCAAAGCTCAACAGTTCATCGTGTTGTTGTGCAGTAGTCAGTTGTTGCTGAGCGAGTGCTTGAAATGCTTTTAATGTTTCGTTAAAGCCTACGGCTAAATCGGCATCAAGTGATAATTCATCTAAAATGGCTTGTTGAATAGCAAGTACACCGTCAATATTTTCTTGGCGTTGTTCGCTAGTAATATCACTTTTACACAGTGCAACTAAGTGGTTAGTCACGCCGGCACTGGCGCTCACAGCAACAATACGAACACTTTTGTCGGCAACAATAATTTCGCTACAACGATTCATCGCATCAAAATTAGCCACACTGGTTCCACCAAACTTGGCAACGATATAATCTGATTTAACGCCCGATACTGTTTGCGGCACTGATTGGGTAGTCATTTAGTCTCCTTTTGCGGTATCCAAACCGCGATAAAACAAGAAGAACTTGGCAAGTGAATGCTTGAAGGTAAATCCACTGCCAGAAGCTCTCCACCTAGATTGGTGACAGTTTTGAGGATTCAGCCCCATAAACCGAAAAACAACATCGACGTAACGTTGGTTTTCTCGGCGAGTACTTCCCTCTTTAATGGTTATGGGCGTTCGTCACCTACCATTAAATACCTAAGTATCGCACCTCTTCTGAATGTTGTATTAACCAATGGCTAATAAAACAAAACCCCACTTTTAAGCGGGGTTTGAAAGTTAACGTTTAGCCGTCTAGCTGTCAAGCGTTTTAATGCGGTTACTTAAGCAAAACTTAAACAAATCCGCCCATGTAATACGCGCCCGCGTAGCCAACGGTATAACTTACTAACAAATACAGCGATAAACGTAAGTAACTCATAAAAGTTAGCTCTTTTACTTTACTCATGGCAATAATACCCGCAGCCGATCCAATAATAAGCATTGACCCGCCAACACCGGTTGCATAAGTAAACGACAACCAATCTTGCTGACTCATTACTATATTGGCTTTTAGTAAAGCAGCGGTAAGCGGCACGTTATCTACCCCAGCCGATAAAATACCCATTAAGTAGTTAGCGTACTGTGGAGCCATAACCGTATATAGATCGGTAAACTTACTTAGCATGCCTATCTCTTTTAATGCGCCTACCAATAATAAAACCCCAACGAAAAACAGTAAGGTGTCGTATTCTATGTCGCGTACGTAGTCGATAATATTTTTGTTTATGTCTTTTTTGCGCATTAAAAATTGCGCCACTAAAAACATAATTGATAAACCACATAAGAAAGTTAATAAAGGCGGTACACTGTAAATAACACTCAACGCGAGTATGCTGATAACTGTAGATACAAAAATAACTGCAATAGTGATATCGGTTTTTTCTATGCGTTTTTTCCCTGACTTAGAAAAGGTCACTTCCCCTTTCATGCCAATACTTAACATTGCCGCTAACAACATAACACTGATAAATGCAGGTGCAATAAGCAGTAATAAGTTAGCAATGGTTACTTTTCCATCTAAAAATATCATTAAGGTGGTAACGTCACCGGTAATTAACGATACACCGCCGGAGTTAACACCAAATACAATGAGCGTGGCATATTTTATGAGTTTTTTAGGCGGCAGTTTTAACGACATAACCACCGCGAGCGATATTAACGTGGCTGTTACGTTGTCTGAAACCGACGAAAACAAAAATGCAAATACCCCAACCAAGAACATCAGCTTGCGTTCGCTAATACTTGTTGGCATCACTCTGTGCACAATATTTTCGATAAACCCTTTTGAGTTTAAATAAGCAACAAAGGTCATGGCGGCCATTAAAAACAACCACAGCGATGCTATCTCTAAAATATTTTCGTTAAGGAGTTCTTGCACTTGCTCTGGGCTTTGCCCATGCAGGGGGAAAATAAACAGGAGGATCCAGCAAAGCGTGCCAAAAAAAAGCGTGGTTTTAGCTTTATTTACATGGATGATATCTTCTATAACGATCAATAAGAATCCGATCGCTATCAGGGTTAGAATAATCGTGGAAACCATGGGTATTAAATAACCTTTGATATTGTTTTAAAGAACACACGTAAAGTCCCTCTCAACGTGCCTATTTTCGGCGCGAATGTTAGCACTGCGGCTATGCAAAAACTATTATTAAATAGTCTTAAAAACGAATACTATATACAGGCTAGATTAATTAGAATACGTAATAATGAGACGCTTCTAAATTCTCAATAATAAATTACTAGGATGTTGTAACGCCTTATGATCCCAGCTAAAAAGCGACTAAATACCCTTAGCGAACATTGGGGGGTTTTAGAGTTATTATTTAAACGTTTTAAAATGGCCGACTTTAGCCTAAAAGACGTGCAAAATGCCATAAAACAAAAACAGCCCACGTGGTCAAACGAGCGCATATACAAAGAAACCAATCGCTTGCTCAATCAAGATATTTTAATTCCACTCGCTAAATCGTCGCAGCTTGAAATTAACCGTGCCATTGCTGACTTTGCAACTTTTTTACTGCAAGAAGAGCACTTAGGTTTAGCACAAGAAATTAGCGTATTAGTTGATGATTTAGCCCGCTTAGGTAATAAATTAGATAACGCAGGAAACGTTGAAGACTTTGACGATTTACGCCGCTACAGCCGCATTATGGATGATCGGGTACGTAAAATAATGAAGCTTTTTTCACACAACGAAAACGCCATATTAAATATAGTAGAGCACGCTAAATCTGACCATGGCGTGCAATCGCTGCAAAAACGCTACAAGGCAGTAATAGAAGCCTTTGACGAATACATAGAGCCAATGCTTGAAATGGTCGATATTAGGGGCGATTTTCATGCCTGCTTTACAATAATAGAGCAGCAAATTAGTAAGCAAATAGAATACATTGAGCGCTCAGGTAAAGCATATACCGACAAACGCATGCTAGAGCAATTACGAACTCGCATACTCGAAATGCACCTAATAGGGCGTGAAAGCTTACGTAAAAGCGCCGATATGCTCATGCCACTGCGCGAAGAGCTGCGCCGTAATAATTTAGTTACTCGCCAGGCAGCAAAAGTGCTCGGCCTTGTACGTAAAAATGGCGTAGACAATATGCTAAGTGCTGTACAGCCAAATTTTGTGAGCGACTCTCAGCGCTATTCGCTTGGCCAGCAGCGCCACATAGTTGCCTATATGGCAAGCTTGGTGGAATTTGAACACGAAGAATACCAGCTCCCAGAGCAACAAGACGTACCGGCTTTTATAACGCCTAACATACCTGACTACAACGATGTAAAAACAAGCTTTGCAAAACGCTTTAACAAAAAACGTAAAAAGCCTCAGCCATTGCTGCAATTTTTAGATGAAAGCTATCCCGAGCTAGACGCCGACGAAATGCTATTTTTATATCAAAAACTAATCAGCGATAACGACATTAACATTAGCCAAAGCGATGAAAAAGCGCGTGTTAAAATTGCCGGACAGCACTTTTCACTTTATCCATTTAATTCTCAGGCACCAGATTTAGCCGTTCAGCCTAATACTAAGGCAGATAAGTAATTACCATGACACATATAAACCTAGACGAACTAACTCACCTGCAAGCAATAAATAAAAAATTAACGGCGGGTTACCACATTTGTGAACAAGACAACGTAATGTGGCAAGAGCTTGACCAACACATTGAATCTTACAGCGCACTATTTACCGCATTAGGTCATGACCTAAAACACGATAGCCGTGGCTTTTACTATTTTGCCAGCGACGAAAGTACACCAAACATGGGGAAAATATCCCGTGCTGTTGCGCTTACTATTTACATTTTAATTGAACACTACGCCAACACGGGTAAAGACCCAATGCGCGCCCTGTTTGATGAAGTAAACGATTTAGAACTGATGCAAACACTAGTGCAAATTAACAAGCACTTGTTTGATCAGCTGGAGATATTTTCGGGCTCAGATTTACGTAAAGACGTTTACCTGCGCATGGTACGTTTAGGCCTCGCCCGCGAAGTAGAAGGCGGCTTTATGCTACAAGCGCCAATTCACCGCTACATTGATGCATTAATGGAAGTAAACGAAGAAACCTACATTACGGAGGACGAGGAATGAAAAACTTATACGGACTGAGTAAACTCGCCCTACTTAATACCGCAGGTTATGCAAAGTGTGTGATCCCGCTTGATAAAAGCAGCTCTATTTGTGCGCCAAACAATACCGGTAAAAGCTCGGTTATTAACGCCCTGCAATTTCCGCTTATCAACGATTTACGCCTTACCGAATGGGACGGGCACGATTTAGATGAAACCCGTAAGTTTTATTTTTCATCGGATCAGTCGTACATTTTACTAGAAGCTAACCTCCCTCATGGCTCGGTAGTTATTGGTGTAGCGGGCCTTGGTAAAATAGCCGGTTACGCGCATCAGTACTTTTGTTATCAGGGTAAGCTTGATTTAGCGCAGTACACACAAGGTAATACTATAATTAAGTTTACCAAGCTGTTTAATCATTTAAAGTCGCTTAATTACAACCCTATAGAACTAAAAGCACAAGAGCTAAACGCCCTACTTACCGGCGGCGCAACACCCTTTGACGGCGACATTAATTTAAAAATGATCCCGCTTAATAATGTGCAAGACTCAGCTATTTATAAAGAAATTTTTAGGCGTATTCTTAACTTACACAAATTAGGCGCAAGCGATGTTAAACGCTTTATGCTGCGTGTGTTTGAACGCCATATGTCTAACTCTAAGGTCGATTTTTACGAAGTATGGCGTCGCTCGTTTGATAAAGTAAACCGCGCTAAACGCGAATTAAAAGCCCTTGAATCAATGCAAGAGCCAATAAGTGCGCTTGAATCAATGCTTGAAAATCAAACCGTACTTAAAGGTAAGTTAGCAGCCTACGCACCTAAAATTGATCAAGCATTGATAGACTTTGATACCTATCAAGAAGATCAACTAAATGAACTCGGTGTTGCACTTGAAGACATAGAACACGAAAAACACGAGTTTGAACAAAAGCAAAGCCTATACGTACAGCAATCGCGCGATATAGAACGCAAACAAACTCAAATTGAGCAATGGTTTTTAGATTACAGCGCCCTTAAAAGCGAGTTTGAACTGGTAAATAAAGCCACCCTTAAAACCAGCCTTGGCCAGCTTAAGCACGATTACGAGTCGCTTTCGCACTCTATAACCAGCGCTCAAGGCCAAAGCCTGCACACCCTTGATTACCGCATTAGCGAAACGCAAAAACAAATCAAAAGTTTAAAACTGCAGCTTAAAAACCTTGAGTTTAATTTGTTTACCCGTATGCGCGAAGACCTATCACTTAAAGAAGTAGAAGAAATATCGCGCATTTTAAACCCCGATCTTCTCTCGTTTGCAACCACCAGTAATGGCGATATAACCATTGACGATGAAGACGCCTTTGGGGATTTTTTATCGCTATTAAGTGAAAACGTTAAAGGCGGTGTGCTTACTTTGCCAGGTGCAAGTATTAAACTTAAAAAACTCTCGCCAGTACACATGCAAAGCGGCGAAAACAAAGAACAATTAACAGCGCAGTTGAGTGCACTTGAACACGCCTTAAAAGAGTTTAAACAACAGCGCGAAGTGGCTGCTAATGTTGCAGATAAACAAAAAGAAAAAGACGCACTCTACGATGAGCTAATGAGCGCAGAGAGCGCCCTAAAACGCTTAGAGCAATTTGAGGTAATGCAGCAGTCGGTTGAAGCGCAAGCCATGCTAAAAGAGCAATTATTAGCAGAGCGCGAACAAGTCGACGACTACCTGCAAGACATTCAAAAAAATAGTGGCTCAATTGCAGACAGACGCTCGTTAATTAAATCAAAGCAAGAGCAAATTAATCGCCAAACCGAGCGCCTACGCCAAGTTAAAAGCGAGCGAATTGATCACACTCTCGATTTATACAGCGGTAAAGTAACCCCATACATGATTGATATAACAGTCGACTTTGATAACTTAAGCGACCTAGTACATCACTTTAATAAAGACTGCCAAGAGCTGCGCAATTTTGACATAAACGTGCGTAATACCTATTTGCATGTATATAACGCAGGCATTACTAAGTTCGATAACGAAAACGACGAATTTACTAAGTACCAAAAACTAATTAGCGCATTTCACAACCTTGATAACGAACGCGATGCCGTTGAGCGCCAAGGACGCGTAGCGCTTACCGAAGTGGCAGCAACAATTAAAGGCTTGCGGGAAGATTTAGATCGCCTTCGCCGCGAGATGAATAGCTTTAATAAAGGCATTAGCCAGCACCGCATTTCAAACCTGCAAGCGTTTAAAATTAACGTAATACCTCGCAAAATGCTGGTTGATAGTATTGATACCATTATCAGCACCTCGCATCAGTTTGAGCAAGGCGACACGCTTGATTTACTAAGCCAAGAACCTTACAGCGAAAGCGCAGTAAACGAAGCAAAAGATCATTTAATAAAACTTGCTTCAGACAAAGCAGGCCTCACCTTAACTGATTTATTTGATATTCGTTTTGAAGTGGTAAACCGCGCAGGCGAAACCGAACACTTTGAAAAAATAGACTCAGCCGGCTCAAATGGCACACGTATTACTATTAAGTTATTGTGTGGCATGTTGTTTATTCGTTACTTATTAAGCGATCAGGAACAAAACCTGTACCGTATACCTATTTATATTGATGAAGCGGCCGACATTGACCCGCAAAACCAAAAAGCAATTATAGAAACCGCACTGAGCTTTGGCTTTGTGCCTATATTTGCCTCGGTTAAGCCACAAATAAGTTGTGACTACATTGTGCCGATTCGTTCAGTAAAAGATGGCGCACAAAACTGGGTAGATGAAAAAGATTGGATAGAAGTAGAACATTAACTTTTTTGAGTAACGAATTAACATTAATTAGTCATTCATATTCATCACACTAAACTAATTTTTAGAACCTTTTAATAATACACATTTATATAAGGTGTGTTATTTTAAGGTAATGCATTTTATTGGAGCAAACGTAATGAAAAATATACTTATTGTTGCAGCACTAGCACTACTTACTGCCTGTACTCAAACCCCAGATTGGGATTACGATAAATCAGCTAACTTTAGTAATTTTAAAACATTTGCGTGGGTAGAAAACGCGAGCTTAACTAAAGACACCACAAATTATCAAATTAATGGCTTAATGGAAAAACGTGTGCGTACTGCGGTAAATAATGAGCTTACAAACACGCTTGGTATGACATTAGTAGACCCAGCTCAAGCTGACGTACTAGTTAACTACCATGCATCGGTAGATAAAGAATTAGAAGTAGATACGTTTAACACGGGTTACAGTAACCGTTGGGGTTACTGGGGTACTGGTTTTCAACGTGATACAAATGCGCGTGAATACGAAGTGGGTACATTGGTTATCGATATTGTAGACAGCGCATCTAATCAATTAATTTGGCGCGGTGCTAAAGAAGGCCGTTTAAAGAAAAAACAATCGCCAGAGCAACGCGAAGCGTCAATTAAAAAAACAGTCGCAAATATTTTAAGCAACTTCCCGCCGCAAAAGCAGCATTAATCTTAAAGTTAGTTTTTAAAAAGCTCACATTACGTGAGCTTTTTGTGGGTGTTAATTTTTGGGCTTACAAACTAAAGTAATTACGAGCAGCGCTCATCACGTTAGCAAGCTGCATGTCTACAAAAACACCGCGTTAAATTTACAATTTATACTTATGCAATAACTCAAGCGGTATATGGCAATAATCATCGGGGTGATTAGTTAAACGGTCTTGATGCTCTGGATCGCTTGGAACGTAATTAGTTAACTGCTCTACCTCTACTACAATTTTTTCGGCATCGCTGCGCTTATTTATATAATTGCTTGCTGCATCTAGATGATTTTGGTTTTTGCTGTAAATGCCTGTACGGTATTTAGGGCCTTCATCTACCCCTTGCTTATTAACACTGTAAGGGTCAATAATTTCAAAAAAATAGTCAAACAGTTGATTGAGTGAAACACTTGAGTCAAACATTACTTTTACACACTCAGTATAGCCATCGTATGCCCCTTGTGTGCTATTACTTGCGCCATTAGCACGCCCTGCTTCGGTTGTTATAACGCCCGGTAAATGCTTCATAAACTCTTGCACGCCCCATAAGCAGCCGCCGGCAAAATAAAGTGTATTGTGTTGCTGAAGTGTCATCGTTTTATCTAACTCAATAAAGTTAATTAAAATACATGTGTATTGTAACGCGTTAATTATACAAATGATTATCAAATGCAGATTTTTATAATTACTGTACAATAGCGCACAAAATTGCACTGACTAAATTAAGCTAGCCCACCCGCTTTATATAGTTTTTATAAGTGCCCTAACACATTATGAGATACACCATGAATCGCACTGAGCATTTTATATTTTCTGCACTGCTGTGCAGCGTTACACCTTTTACTTATGCGCAAGCTTCAACCAACAGTGAAACAGCAATAGAACAAATAACCGTTGAGGCATCGGCCACGGCCAATAAACTACCTGTTGGCACCTTTGACTCCCCCGTTTCTAATTTAGAATACGACCCACGCGTTGATTTACAGTCACGTAATATGGCAGAAGCGCAAGCTGATGTAACAATTCGTGGCGGTATTTTCGAAAACACAGGGTTTAGAGTCGGCAGTGCTACCCTACTAGATCCTCAAACAGGTCATTATGTTGCGGAGCTTCCTATTGCACCGCAAATGCTAACGGGTCCCTACATTTTAACCGGAGCCGACAATGCCTTAAACGGTATGAACAGCTCAGTGGGATCGATTTCGTTTGGTTTTAAACCTATCACAACTGGCGGCAATGTATCTGTTGGTACAGGTACAAACAACTTTAACTTACACAGTATTTACGCAGGAATAAGCACAGAAATTGATGATGCTAAAAATTGGCAACTGGGCTTTGAGGGCGAATATTCTCATTCACAAAGTGACGGTTCAATAGAGAACGGCGATCACGATTTTAACCGCGCCTCTGCGCGCATACAGTTAATAGGTGCGGATTCGCAAACCGATATAATGTATGGCTCACAAGACAAGTTTTTTGGCTGGCCAAACATGTACACACCATTTGGCGTAAACGAAACAGAAGAACTAGAAACCCGCTTACTCATGCTTAACCACCAGCAAAATTACGCAGACAATAGCCATTTTGAGGTCTCGGCCTATTACAGAAAACACAACGACCATTATATATTTTCTCGTGAGAATCCAAGCGCCTTTGAAGCCTTTCATGAAACTAAAGTAAAATCGATTGCAATATCAGGAAGCCATGCACAAAACACCGCGTTTGCAGTAAATTATTCAGCGCAGTACATTGAAGACGAAATAGAGTCGACAACCCTTGAAAATAATTTCACATCTCGCACTTATTACAAACTGAGCGTATTACCTGAGTATAAAATCGACCTTAAACAAAATCAGTTATTAACTCTTCGCCTAGGTGCGGCTTTTGACGACACAAACCGAGATGACTCTGAGTTATCGCTCATTGGCGATATTTCACTAAACACTCAAAACAGTGACAGCTCTGAACAAACACTTTACGTATCCTACGCACAAGCAAGCCAAGTTGCTGGTTACACTGCTATTGGTGGCAGTGAGCAAGGCGGGTTATTTAGAAGTAATTACAACCTCGAGCGCGAAACGACTAAAAACATAGAGCTTGGTTATTTAATGCAAGGACAAAGCTGGCAACTTAATTCAGCGGTTTTCTACCGTGAGGATAACAACCTAACCGATTGGACTTTTAGTTTTGACTCTAGCTCTGCCCGCTTTGCTAATCCGGTTGACATAGACGCCACCGGCGTTGAGTTTTTTGCAACTAAGTACTTTGATACAACCGAGCTCATTGCAAGCTACACCTACTTAAATAAGTCAGAAAACTATGGTGATGCAGATATCGACGCCAGCTTTTACGCCTTAAACTTTCCTGATCACCGTGTGACCTTAGGTGCAATTTGGACACCAAACGACCTAATAGAAATGAGGGTTGATAACGAGTGGCGAAAACAGCACGAAAACGCACTACGCAATGGTAAAGACACCGCGTTATTTACGCAATTGTCGCTAAAAATTACGCCAACTGTAATCAATAATTTATTTATTACGTTAGCTGCAGACAATGTATGGGATGAATCGTTTGAAGAAATACCCGGCACACCCGGGCGCGGCGAGCAATATACCTTAAGTGCAACGTATAATTGGTAGACATTAAATTCAGCGTTTACAAACTTAATGTTTACCTTAGTTTGTAAACGCTGAATTGGTTTATATAAAGACGACTTTTAGGCAAACAATATTGCACAAAGAGAAGCTAATGAGGAATAAATGAGGAGTAAATGAGATAAACGTAAATCAGCCAATGCTTTAAATTAATCTTTCCTCTAAAAGCGCAGCGCCTCTTACCCTCTTTGTGAATCGATCAATTTAATGGCTTCACCCATCAAGCCAAACGCATTCGTTTTAAATTCTGAATAAGCCAAAATAAATTGCACAAAGAGAAATGAATGTGAAGTAAATGAGAAAACGAAATCAGCCAATGCTTTTAATTAGTCTTCCCTCTAAAAGCGCAGCGCCTCTTACCCTCTTTGTGAATTATTCACTTTATGGGCCTCAACCAATAAAAGTAGCGCGTTTTATATAACGCAAAGCTAAAAAACGCACAAAGAGAAGCAAATGAGGAGTAAATGAGATAAACGTAATCAGCCAATGCTTTAAATTAATCTTCCCTCTAAAAGCGTAGCGCCTCTTACCTCTTTATTAATTATTCACTTTATGAGCTTCAGCCATCAAGCCAAACGCATTCGTTTTAAATTCTGAATAAGCCAAAATAAATTGCACAAAGAGAAATGAATGAGAAGTAAATGAGAAAACGAAATCAGCCAATGCTTTTAATTAGTCTTTCCTCTAAAAGCGCAGCGCCTCTTACCCTCTTTGTGAATTATTCACTTTATGAACTTCAACCAACAAAAGTAGCGCGTTTTATATAACGCAAATCTAAAAAACGCACAAAGAGAAGCGAATGAGGAGTAAATGAGATAAACGTAATCAGCCAATGCTTTTAATTAATCTGCACTAGCTCATATCTTATCTTAGAGTTTAATGGAATAGATTTAGACTTCATCTGACACACAGCGATAAGCGGTCGTTAACAGTTACTTTTTAATTTCGTCAAAGTATATTGCTTGCATAGTCACAAAAACGACCTAATCGTTCATTTTTGCTCTTAAGTAAAAACCAGAAATACTATATTTTGGTAGTTCTGGCAAATAGTTAAGAAGTTTGTTACAAATGAGTAATTCAGAAAAGCGAGCGACGCTGTGGTAGAAGAACGCGCGATTCGCTCGCTATAAACATGTTAAGCTCAAAAAGGGCAAATCATAATACCCATGAAACTAGGAAAGATTGAAAAAGACGTTATAAAAGAAATTTGTCAATTGTCTGTTGTTGACGGATATTTTTATCTAACGGAGACAAATAAAATACTTCGTGGGTTTGTATACGAAAAGACTAGAAATGGAGCGTATATTTGGAAATGGTATTTTCCGTTATACCAAAAAATAGATAATTTTCACTTAACATTTGGTGATCGAATTGATCATCCAGAAGGCTATATTGATTTTGACTACGTTAGTGTAAAAGAGAGATCAAAAGCTTTTATAGAACTTATTAAGAAATACTTGCCTGAAGTCTCTTCATTATCTGAACCTTTCGATTTCATTAATTATCAAGTAGCCCATAGTAGGTATTGGGCCAAATTAACAAACAGTGAACCAAGGTTTAATGAGCACACTTGTAAGGCCCTAGCTTTTTCCTACTTTCTTTGCGACGATATTGAAAGTGGAAAAACGTATTGGGAAAAATATTTGGAGTCTGGGCGTCACGAGCAAAGAGAACACTTAAAAGAAGAGTTCGAGTTGGTAGATCAAGCTTTGGGTGAAAATCTTGACTCTCTAAAATTACTTCTCAATAGTTGGGTGTGTGAAAACAAACAAAAGTTCAACATTGCAGAAAAATAAGCTTAACAAGTGCCTAGGCAGATTCAGTATTTAAACCCTTTGTTCACTTGTATCGTCTAAATATTAATTTTACTTATTTGAAAAGGAAGACAATGAGATTTTTAACCACTATTTTACTAACTGCTGCCTTGCTTGCCACAAATGCTCTAGCAGAACCTACCAAGAAAGTGCTAATCGTAGTTTCTAATATGGTAGATATGGGAGATCCTGAAAAGCATGATGCAAGAAATAATTTATGGGAATTTGCGCCTCCTTATCACATTTTTTTTAGTCATGGCTTTGAAGTTGACTTTGTATCGCCTAAGGGTGGAGAAGTTAAGTTTATGATGGATCCACTAGGCATAAGTAGTTACACCATTAAACATGAAGGTTTCTTAGAAAAAGCGAACAGTTCATTCACGCCTTCTCAAATTGATCCTAACGACTATTGGGGCGTATTCATTGGTGGTGGCTACGGTGTAATGTTTGACGTTGCAGATAACAAAAAAATTCATTCTATTATCAGTAGTGTGTATGAGTCAGGAGGTATTGTAGGTGTTGGTGGCCATGGCTCTGCAGGTATTGCAAACGTGACATTATCTAACGGGGAATTTTTGGTGAAAGGGAAAAAAGTAGCTGGATTTCCTAACTCCACTGAAACATCTAAGTCATGGGCAAAGCAAGGTACACTGTTGCCTTTTCTTATTGAAAGTCAGCTTAATAAGAATGGTGCTATCGCTCAAAATAAGAAAACACTAAAAGATAAACACGCAGTGATCGCAGATCAACGTATTATCTCAACAATGTTTTTGCCTTCTGCTGCACTTGTAGCAAAAGAAATGATAACCTTAAAACAGTAGTAACGGCACTTAACAAGTGTGTAAACCAGACCCAAAAAGCGTTAGGCTACTTTCATAAACGGAGTTCAAATGTCAGAGTATTTTGCCAAAATCAATTGGGTTAGAGATAGCAATGAAAGTTATGTTGATAACAATGAAAGTTATGTTGATAACAAATATAGCCGAGGACATGAATGGATTTTTGATGGAGGTATAACCGTTCAAGCTTCTTCTTCACCTCACGTCGTCCCTTTACCTTATTCCGTTGAAGAAAATGTAGACCCTGAAGAAGCATTTGTTGCTTCACTTTCTAGTTGCCACATGTTGTTCTTTTTATCAATAGCAGCAAAAAAAAGATATGTTGTAGATTCATATGTAGACGACGCTGTAGGTATTATGGAGAAAGATAGCGACGGTAAAATTTCAATGACTAAAGTCACACTTAGACCACATGTTCAGTTTTCGGGTGATAAAAAACCATCGATGGAGCAACTTGAAAAAATGCACCATCAATCACATGAACAATGCTTCATTGCTAATTCAGTGAAAACAGAAATTGTTACAGAAATCGTAACCTAACAAGTGACTAAGGTTATTAGTGTCCACAAGTGGCACGTATGCGACTGTCAGATTTGATCACAATAAAAAAATTAAATCTGACAGGTTAGTTAAGACTTATTCAAATAGTCTTTGCGCTAAAAGCGAAGCGCCTCTTACCCTCTTTGTGAATATTTCACTTTTTGCTTCTAACAGTCACGGAATCGCGCAATATATTTTTAGATAAATGTAACTATGTGTGTATTGAACACACAAGCTAAGTTAATTGTTCAAGCTCGGTGATAAGCGCTAGAGCCTCTGCATTAGTTGACCCACACACATCCACTGTGGCAGTAAAATCACTGCATACTTTTGGTCGAGACTCATCACCAAATAACTTACATAAATTGTTCTCATCTAGCTGAATACAACGTTCTCCGGCCTTTTTGCCATTTGGCATACCCGGTATTGGCGAGCTAATACTTGGCGCAATACAACATGCTCCGCAGCCTAATCGACACGCCATTGGCTCTGTTTTCATAACACCCTCAGTTTAAATTAACCACATATTTAACAGTATCGACTCATTTTTAGAGTCAAATATTTATTTGTAATACACATATGTAATGCTTTGTTACATCTTCAAACGCCTTGTAAACACTTTATTGCGTATTATTGCCCTATCACCACTTTTATGAAGGAATGCCTTGTGGCTACTAAAAAACAAATTGTTCTTCCAATCGCAGTTTTAGCTGCCGGAATTGCACTGGCAATTGGCTTTTCAAATATGAAAACGCCGCCTGAAGAAAAACCAGAGCAAGATACTCGCCCACTGGTTGCTGCGCAAACAGTCAACATTGACGCAATAACACTCGACGTAAAATCGTACGGGGTTGTAAAACCTAAAGACCGTACCGAGCTAATTGCACAAGTCAGTGGCCAAGTTATTTCCGTAGCAGATGAATTTGTTGAAGGTGCATTTGTAAAACAAGGCGACATATTAGCACGAATTGATCCAAATGATTACGAAGCCGACTTTATTGAAGCTCAAGCAGGCCTTGCTCAAGCAAGTTCAGCCCTTGAAATAGAACGCGCCCAAGCACATGTAGCAAAAGCTGAATGGGAACGTATTAAATCAGACTCGAGTGACTCTACTGCTTCAGAGCTTTATTTACGTAAACCACAATTAGCCGAAAAGCTAGCGCGTTACCGCTCTGCACAAGCCAGTGTTAAACGTGCAAAGCGCAACCTAGAACGCACTTATATTAAAGCCCCGTACGACGCCATTATTAATGCACGTACAATAAGCTTAGGCTCTGTAGTAAATCCGGGCAGTAGCTTTGGCGCATTAAGTGCAACATCGATTGCAGAAGTGCGTTTACCTGTAGCCGATAGCGAAATGCAATACCTGGCCAATGGCGGCATTGGTGCCACCGTGACCCTTAATGCAGAATTTGCTGGCAAGCAAACGTCATGGAAAGCCGAAGTTGTGCGTAGCGAAGGCGTAATAGATCAAGTTAGTCGTATGAGTTATTTAGTTGCGCAACTGCCAACCCCATACGCAGATAACACTAAACCACTGCGTTTTGGTTCATACATTAATGCAACCATTGAAGGGCGCCCCCTTGATAACGCAATTATTGTCCCGCATCACCTTGTTAAAGATAAACAAATTGCCATTTTAAACGCGAACAATACCTTAAGCTTTAAAACACTTAATATTATACGTGAACAAGATGGCATGGTAATAGCCGACCAAGGATTGCAACTAGGCGAACAGTTGATTACCTCAGCACTAGAATACCCAAGCGAAGGAATGGCTGTTAAAACAGATGAAGATGACGAACAAGGCGAAGTAACACAGCTTGCGCTTAAAGAGGACACCTTATGAGTACCTCTGAAAAAGGCCTAATTGCCTGGTTTGCTCGCAACCCTGTTGCAGCAAATTTAATCATGATTTTTATTCTGGTTGGCGGTTTATTAACAGCCTTAACAATTCGTAAGCAAGCATTTCCGCAATTTGAAAGTAACTGGGTAAGTGTTCAAGCCGTTTACCCTGGAGCCGCACCGCAAGAGGTTGAAGAAGGCATTACAATAAAAATTGAAGAAAACCTAGAGGGGTTAGAGGGTATTAAACGCTTTATAACTTACTCTAATCGTGGTTATGCACAGGCATGGATTGAAATTGAAGAAAAATACGACCTTCAAGAAGCCTTAGACGAAATAAAAGCCCAAGTAGATTCTATTAACTCATTTCCTGCGGGTATGGAAAGGCCAATAATTCAGCGTGATAAGTTTCAACAAGAAGTAATGTTCATTGCGCTATATGGAGATATGACCTATGCACAACTAAAAGAACTCGGCCGAGATATAGAAGATGAACTACTTGCTTTACCAGGCGTGAATTTAGTCAGCTTTTTTAGCGGCTTAAATTATGAAATAGGCATTGAGATTAGCCCCGACAAGCTGCGTGAATACGGCCTCACGTTCAGAGATGTATCAAACGCAGTAAGAAACTTCTCAACTAATATGTCGGCAGGTCAAATTCGTTCAGACAATGGGTATATTTCTATGCGTGTTGAAAAACAAGCATATAAAGGCAATGAATTTGAACAGTTACCTCTAATTACCCTGGCTGATGGCGCACAAATATATTTAGGCGATGTAGCCACCATTAACGATGGTTTTGAAGAGGGATTATTATATTCAAAGTACAATGGTAAAAACTCGTTAATGTTTGATATTGCAGCATCTAAAGATCAAGACATTACCGACGTTGCCAAAGTACTTAAAAAATACATGGCCGAAAAAGAATCTAAATTACCACAAGGCGTAAAGCTTTCCCCTATGGTTGATTTAACCTACTACCTGCAAGGTCGTCTCGATATGATGATCGACAACATGGTATGGGGTGGTGTTTTAGTTATGCTGGTATTGGCATTGTTTTTACCGCTTAGATTAGCATTTTGGGTGATGATGGGGTTACCAGTGTCTTTTTTGGGGGCCTTTTTGTTCATGCCAATCGGCTTTTTAGACATCACCATCAACATGGTGTCGCTGTTTGCCTTTATTATTGTACTCGGTATTGTGGTGGACGATGCAATTGTCGTGGGCGAATCGGCCAGTGCTGAAATAGAAAAACACGGCCACTCTCTCGATAACGTAATCCGCGGTGTTAAACGTGTTGCAATGCCTGCTACATTTGGCGTACTCACCACCATTGCTGCTTTTTTACCTCAAGCTATGGCATCAGGCCCTGGTGCTGCGTTTTCTAAAGCGATTGGTGTCGTTATTATTTTGTGTTTGATTTTTTCGTTAATTGAATCAAAGCTAATATTACCGGCTCATATTGCTGCAATGAACCCACGTAAACCTAACCCTAAAAATCCATTGCATAAGGTGCGTATGGTTGTTGATAAAGGTCTTAAATCGTTTGTTCAAAACTACTACACGCCGTTTATAGGGCACTGTATTCATTACCGCTATACCGTCATTGTTGGGTTTATATGTATTTTAATTATGAGCGCAGGCATGTTTGCAGGCGGTTTAGTTAAATTTGTACCAAACCCTAAAATACAACATGATTTTCCGCGTGTTGTTGTAGAAATGAATCTTGAATCGTCAGAGCAAGCAACACTTGAAACAGCTAAAAAAATTGAAGCCGTACTTCTTAGTGTAGATGAAGAACTTGAAGCACAATACGGTCAAAAAATGATTCGTGACCTATCGATAAGCCTTCGTGGCCGTACAACGGCACAATTAATGGCTGTTCTTATTGAACCTGATAAACGCCCTATTGATACCTTCACTCTTAGCTCATTATGGCGTGAAAAAATGCCACCACTGCCGGGCGTTAAAACGCTAACTATTGAAGACAACTTATTTGGCGGCGGACGAGATGACGGCGACGTAAGTTTTAGACTGCAAGGCAAAGATACCGACAAACTAAAAGAAGTTGCCGCGTTATTAAAAACTAAATTACAAAGCATGGAAGGTGTAGGCGATGTTAACGACTCACTACAAAGCGCTACGGATGAAGTACAACTTGATTTAAAACCACTTGCATACAGCATGGGATTAACCCTTGCAGATGTGGCATCGCAAGTTAGCTTTAGTTACTACGGATTAGAGGCACAACGTATTTTACGCGAAGGGGAAGAGATCAGAGTGATGATCCGCTACCCTGAAAACGAACGGAACTCTATCAGTAATATACACAGCACACGTATTATCACGCCAACAGGTGTTGAGGTGCCGTTAAGTGAAGTGGCACAAATCAGCATTGTAGATGGTGTAAACAGAATTCGTCGTGAAAACGCAAACAGAACAGTCAATGTATGGGCAGCCATTAATACTGATAAAGTTGAACCTTTTGCCATTGTAAAAGAAATCACTGACGAGTATTTACCAACCCTTTTACAAAATTACCCAGGTGTTACCAGTAATGTAGCTGGTCGAGTGCAAGAGGAAATGGAAAGCGCTGATGAACAGTTGCGCGACTTTGCAATTTCACTAATGATTATATTTGCATTATTAGCCATTCCGCTTCGCTCATACTCACAACCGTTGATTATTATGTCGGTCATCCCATTTGGCGTGGTCGGGGCAATGTTCGGACACATGGTACTAGGAATGACCATGAGCGGCCTTTCAATGTTTGGCATCATTGCAGTAGCCGGTATTGTAGTAAACGACTCCCTTGTTATGGTTGATTTTGTAAATAAGGCGCGTGCTGAAGGCGTCCCTATAAAAGAAGCTGTTATGCAAGCGGGTGCGCGTCGTTTCAGAGCTATATTGCTTACTTCAGTAACCACCTTTATTGGCGTGTTACCGATTATTATGGAAACGAGTTTGCAGGCACAAATTGTAATACCTATGGCAGTATCGCTTGCCTTTGGTGTGCTATTTGCCACCGTGATTACGCTTATTCTTATACCGTGTCAGTATGTCGCGCTTGAGGACACAAAACGAATGATTCGTAAGTGGCGTGGTAAACACCCTATTGTCGATGGCCAACCAACAACGACCAATAGCTAATTAAGTAAACCCCCAACCAAAAAAGCTCGGCACAATGCCGAGCTTTTTATTTATAGTTTAAAAATAACCTTCAATTATTTACTAACTCTCCATTTTAACTGGTATTTTATCTCCCAGTTTACTTTTTTAAGGGATTAACCATGGCTACACTTCAACTTATTTTATTTATCATATTTACAGTACTAACTATTGTTGGATACAGAAAAAACAATCGTAATTTAATGCTATTGGGTGCAATTGTTGTGGCGTTCGCCTTTGTAGGATTAGATTTTATGATGGGAATTGATCATGCTCTCTCTGCTAATAGCAAATAAATAGTGCTAAAAGTAATTATATATAAAATTATTGCACGTTTTTCGTTCCAGATACGTTAATGTATTTTAATATTCAAAAATCATAACAATTAAGGGAAACCATGAATTTACCCCACTCTGAACACATTCCTCAAGAAGCGTTTGATTGGTACGACGAATATGCCCACGGTTTAATGGACCGTCGCACATTTATGAAAAAACTTGGTGGCCTTGCAGCACTTGGGATTTCAATGAGTGTGCTCACCAGCGCACTTTTACCTAACTACGCACTTGCAGAGCAAGTCTCGTTTAACGATGACGATATTAAAGCCACCTACGAAGAATTTGATTCGCCAAATGGGTATGGTAAAGGCAAAGGTTACTTAGCCGTTCCCAGCAAAATTGAGGGTAAGCTTCCTGTTGTTTTAGTTATTCACGAAAACCGTGGTTTAAACCCTTACATAAAAGATGTAGCAAGGCGCTTAGCCAAAAAAGGGTTTATTGCCTTTGCACCCGATGCACTCTTCCCGCTTGGTGGTTACCCGGGCAATGACGATGAAGGCCGTGCAATGCAACGCACCATGGATAGAGCTAAAATTCAGAACGACTTTGTCGCCGCCGCTCAGTTTTTAAAAGCGCACCCTAGCAGCAACGGTAAATTAGGCGCCGTAGGCTTTTGTTTTGGGGGTTATATTGTTAATTACTTAGCAGCCGTTGACAGTGATTTACTCAGCGCTGGGGTGCCTTTTTATGGCACTCCTGCCAGTGAGTCTCTTCACAAAAATATAAAAGCGCCTTTAATGATTCAATTAGGTGAGCTTGATAAACGTGTTAACGCTACATGGCCTGATTATGAAAAAAGCCTAAAAGCTAACAATGTTGAGTACACTATGCACATGTACGAAGGTGCTAATCATGGTTTTCATAACGACTCTACTGGGCGCTATGATGAGCAAAAAGCAGAACTTGCTTGGCAGCGTACCTTAGCGTTTTTTAATGAAAAATTAAGCTAGGTATCATAAAAAATGCCGCAAAAATTGAATAATGCGGCGTTTTAAATTTAAGTATTTAACGACTTAGTTGCGTAGATATTTAGCTGTTTATGTTCCTGCGCTTTAAAACAAGTAGCGATGTTAAAAGCAGAAAAAACACACTAAACGCTCCTGCGCTGCTCGAGCCATCTTTATTTTCTATTTTTGCAATTTTTTCTTCTTTTACCCGTGTTTTAAAGCGGGCTAATTCTGCATCTAAATTTAGGCTCATATCGGTAACCGCTAAATTAAACCCCTCAAGTGACTTTTCATTGAGCGTTTCGTCAATACCAATAGCGGTGGTTCTTTTTTCAAGTTTGCTGATACCGGGTGCTCTAAAAAGCATTTTTTTACTTTTTATATCAAAAACAGCAGTGTCGACAAAGGTTTGAATAGTATTTTCATTACCTGGAATCACATACATACCTACAATGGTCCAATACAATAATGCGGCGTTATTTTCATAGGTTTGCGTTACTTGATCGTAAGAGACCAATGCCATTACATCTACATCGTATAGTCGGCCTACTTGTTCAAGCGCTGAAAACCCTTCTCCACCTTTGAGGTATGTACTTGGAATCACTTCTATGCGGTCAATGTAATCATATTGTAAAAACGACTTTTTTACTTTTTCGAGCAACGCTACCTCATTTTGACTTTCAATACCGTTTGCTCGCCACTCTTTAGACGGCACAAATGAAATACCCACTGTAACGGGTAATTTTAACACCGGAATTTCTGGTTTATACGCAGCACGGCTATCCTCGTTTGGATATAGAAAGTCAACCAAACTGCTAGAACGCGTATTTTTATTAGAGTGATTACTGACAAGCGCACTACATGAGGCCAGTAAAAAAACCATCAACATGACAAAAAATGTACTTTTTTTCATTATTATTCCTTTTTAATTAAATTCAGTTATGTGCAAAAGCTCGCCCGAAGGTCCCCATAAATAAATTACTTTACCCCACGGCTCTTGTTTTATTCCTTCAAAGCGAATATCAAAGTGAGTTAACTTACTAATAGTGTTAAAAGCTTCGTTTATGTTTAATACGCACACTTGAAGCATTAAATTTTCAGCAAATTCTTGGTTGTAGTAACGCTGTAAAAAGATGCAGCATTCACCTGATGTGGCAATACTTAAATCAGCTGACGCCGGCTCAACATTAAAGCCTAGCGCCTGATAAAATGCACACGATTGTTGATAGTTTTTACACGGAACAAACACTCTAATATCATCTATTTTCATTGTTATCCTGTTGTTATTTAGGTGCAGCAGGGCTTATTAACTTATTTTTGAAAGCGACTTTAATTAGATTCTCATTTTTCTGGGCAATCGTCATCAAATAAACGTTACTCAAGCCCACTAAAACTAGTGCGCATAGATTTTTAGCGATTTAAGTTAGAGCAATTTATTTGGGGTTTAACTAAGGCAGGATCTATGCTGTTAATTATCATAAATAAGTAATAATGCAGCATAATAGCCAAACATGCGGCGCCATTTAGATTGCTCTAGGGTAGTTAACCCTTTTGGACTAAATAACGCGAGTAAAGGCGAAAGCATCGCTCGGTTATTGCTTCGCCCGCTCGGCTGCACACATCGCTCAATAAATTACACATAGTTGATATCAATGTTCTCTTTTTCATCTGAATTTAGCAGTGAGTTGAATTGTTGATCTATTTCTTCTTTTGAGCCTAAAAGCTGAAAATCGTAACCTTTACCGTTTCCGTCAATAATTATTGATAACCAATTATCACTTATATTAACAATAGAAATTCGCTTAACTTCGATCGACTCTTGACCAGATAAAAACTTAAAGTGACTCCACTTTGGCTTTGAGATTTTTATTGTGTCGGCGCTTCTCTTGATAAGATTATGTGGGGAATGTTTAGCTTTATATTCATCGGTAAATCGATACCTAAACGATAAGCATGCAAAAAATAAAAGCAAAAAAGCAGCTTCAATTTCTTTGTTTACATACCAAATTATAAAAAAAGCGATAAACATAACAACGGCAATAAAAGCAAAGCCATTTTTATAATGAGCGTCCGTAATTTTCAACTTAACGATTCCTTTTCAAATACACAATACGTATAAAAGCTAATGATTAAGTAAGGTAAATTAAAGAGCTTAATTTATCCATTACTTTTTATATAATTAGCCATCCATAAGAGCGACGTTATAATTAACACAGCTTAGTGCTTAGCGATGCCTCAATCACTTTGCCTTCATTTATCTCTGCATTAATTGTACAGCGTGCCCCATTAATTAAGTTAAGGTTAGGTGCTATATGCCCTATATCGGCATCAAACAGAACTGGGAATATACATTTACCAAGTGCTAATTGTATTGCTTGGTAATAATCAATCTGCTTGTGTGGGCTATTAATAACGGCACTGCGGCCAAGTATAATACCGTTTACATCAGTGAGTACGCCATTTAATTTTAATGCAATGAGACTACGCGCTACGGCTGTTGGACTTAACTCTGCATTTTCAAGGAAGAGCACAAGGCCTTCGGGTGCATACTCTTGTTTAAAGCGATGTAAATCAAGGTATGGAGAGCCAAGCAGTAAACTGAGCGTATCTAAGCAACCACCAAAAAGTCGGCCCGTTATTTCTAATTTACGTGCATCTTTGTAATTTAAACATTGCCATTGCGAAGGCTCAGTAAGTTCGAACAACGCATTCGGTTCGCTTGCATAATCAATTAATTTAGTTTGGTATGATGTTGAAGGGACTTGTTCAAATTGATCGCCTTTAGTGAGCCCTAAAGTGTGAAAAGTATTTATACAATTGTACTCAGTTTCATGTGGATGTAGCTGCATTAAGTTAGCAGTATGAAGAGTTGCCCAACCACAACGAGAAGTGAGCACACACGCTAATGTACTAACATCAGAGAACCCCACTAACCACTTGGGTTTAGCCGTTTTCACTATGTTAAAGTCAATATATTGCAAAACGTCTAGGGCAAGCTCTCCACCCCATGGCGGCATTATTGCAGCAATATTATCGTCAATGAGAAATTGCATTAGCTCTAAAGCTCGCTCTTTAGCGCTGATATTTTGCCTTACACTGTCACCTTCGATGACTTTATACCCTTGCGCTTTTAAACCATTTAGCACCGTATCTAATCGTGTTTGAAAGTGTTTATCAACTCCTGACGAAAACGCACAAATTGCAATATTATCATTCGGCTTAAGTGGCTCAGGAAAATTAATTAAGGACATCAGTACTCTCAATTATTAGGATGTAGTCAACCTAACGTACCCAATAAAGTAGACAAAGTCGAGATTATTAAAGGCATAAAAAAACCGATGTATTAACATCGGTTTTTATGTAACGCTAAAGTGAGGATATATTAAAGGTACTCAACTTCAATGATTTCGTATTCAACGTCGCCCTTTGGTGTTTTAATGGTAACTGCATCATCCATTTGCTTACCAATCAAACCACGGGCTATAGGTGAGTTAACAGAAATTAAGTTATTTTTAATATCTGCCTCATCATCGCCAACTATTTGGTATTTAACTTCGGCATCAGTTTCTACATTAACAATAGTTACTGTGGTACCAAAAATAACCTTACCTGTGTTAGGCATTTTAGTTACGTCGATTATTTGAACATTTGAAAGTTTAGCTTCAATTTCTTGAATTCGACCTTCACAAAAACCCTGTTGCTCACGCGCAGCGTGGTACTCAGCGTTTTCTTTTAAGTCACCGTGTTCACGCGCATCAGCGATATCAGCGATAATTTTAGGACGGGTAACTGTTTTTAATTCGTTAAGCTCTTTACGCAGTAAATCTGCGCCACGAACTGTCATCGGAATTGTTTGCATATTTTCTCACTTAACACCAAGGCCTAATTAGGCCTTGGTACATTTCCTTAGTTCAATCGCAGGTGTAGCTCTTGAACTGACGCCACTTTACTGCGGTCATCTGCTTTGTTAGCAGTACAGTTAGCGAATGCCGCGTTCAAGGTAGTCGTATAGTTGGTTTTATTTTGCAATGCACCACGACGTAACACCTTCGAATCTTCGATCGCTTGGCGACCTTCGGTGGTATTAACGATATAGCTGTATTCTTTATTCTTAATGTAATCAAGAATATGTGGACGACCTTCGTAAACTTTGTTTACGCGGCGAACGTTAATACCCGCTTCTTCAAGCGCTTTGGCTGTACCACCTGTTGCATCTAATTCAAAACCTAACTCAGTCATGATTTTAGCTAATTCAACAATACGTGGCTTATCGCTATTACGAACAGATAATAACGCGCGACCACCGCGTGGTAAAGTATTGCTTGCACCTAATTGTGCTTTTGCGAATGCTTCGGCGAAAGTATCACCAACACCCATTACTTCACCTGTTGAGCGCATTTCTGGGCCACGTATAGGGTCTACACCTTGGAACTTAGCAAATGGTAAAACCACTTCTTTAACGCTGTAATAAGGTGGGATAATTTCTTTAGTAATGCCTTGGCTTGCTAAAGATTGACCCGCCATACAACGTGCAGCTACTTTTGCAAGCGCAACGCCGGTAGCTTTAGATACAAATGGCACCGTACGTGCAGCACGAGGGTTAACTTCAATTAAATACACTTTGTCATCTTTTACTGCAAACTGTGTATTCATCAAGCCCACAACACCTAGTTCAAGTGCCATATCGGTTACTTGCTTGCGCATAACGTCTTGCACTTCTTGCGATAAAGAATGTGCTGGTAATGAACAGGCAGAGTCACCAGAGTGAACACCGGCTTGCTCAATGTGCTCCATAATACCGCCAATGATTACTTGCTCGCCGTCACAAATTGCATCAACGTCAACTTCTATAGCGTTATCTAGGAAATGGTCTAACAGAACAGGCGCTTCGTTTGAGGCTTGAACTGCTTCAGTCATGTAACGACGTAAATCGTCTTCGTCGTATACAATTTCCATTGCACGGCCACCTAATACGTATGATGGGCGAACAACCAGCGGGAAACCAATTTCAGCTGATTTTAAAATAGCTTCTTCAGTTGATGTAACCGTTGCGTTTTCCGGCTGCAGTAAATCTAAACGCTCAACAAGTTGCTGAAAACGCTCACGGTCTTCTGCACGGTCAATTGCATCTGGCGAAGTACCAATCACTGGCACACCATTCGCCTCAAGCTCACGCGCTAATTTAAGTGGCGTTTGCCCACCGTACTGAACAATAACACCCTTTGGTTTTTCAACACGTACAATTTCAAGTACGTCTTCAAGGGTAATTGGTTCAAAATAAAGTCGATCAGACGTATCGTAATCGGTAGAAACCGTTTCAGGGTTACAGTTAACCATGATGGTCTCGTAGCCGTCGTCACGAAGTGCAAGCGCTGCATGTACACAACAGTAATCAAATTCAATACCTTGGCCGATACGGTTAGGACCGCCACCAATAACCATGATTTTATCTTTGTCTGTTGGGTTTGCTTCACACTCTTCATCGTACGATGAATACATGTAAGCAGTGTCTGAGCTAAATTCTGCTGCACACGTATCTACACGTTTGTACACTGGCACAATGTTTAGTTGATGACGTTTTTTACGAATTTCGGCTTCAGATACACCTGCAATTTCAGCAATGCGTGGATCAGCAAACCCTTTACGTTTAAGCTTGCGTAAAAAATCTGCATTAAGACCAGCCATTCCGCCTTCAGCAATTTTTGCCTCATCTTTTAAAATGTCTTCAATTTGAACTAAGAACCAGCGGTTAACTTTAGTTAGCTCATAAACATCTTCAACGCTCATACCGTGGCGCATTGCATCGGCAATGTACCAAATACGCTCAGCACCTGGCTCACGTAATTCACGGATGATTTTTTCTTTCGCTTTCGGGTCGTCAAGGGCAACTATTGGGTTAAAACCTGTTGCGCCTACTTCAAGGCCACGTAATGCTTTATGTAATGACTCTTGCTGGTTACGACCAATTGCCATTACTTCGCCCACTGATTTCATTTGCGTGGTTAAACGGTCGTTAGCACCGGCAAATTTTTCAAAGTTAAAACGAGGTATTTTGGTAACAACGTAATCGATTGACGGTTCAAAAGACGCTGGTGTTTTTCCGCCCGTAATATCATTTTGAAGTTCGTCAAGCGTGTAACCTACAGCCAGTTTTGCTGCAATTTTAGCAATTGGGAAACCCGTTGCTTTAGAGGCTAGTGCAGATGAGCGAGATACACGTGGGTTCATTTCAATGATGACCATACGGCCGTCTTTTGGATTTATACCAAACTGTACGTTAGAACCACCGGTTTCAACACCTATTTCACGCAGTACTGCCATTGAGGCATTACGCATAATTTGGTATTCTTTGTCGGTTAATGTTTGTGCTGGCGCAACTGTGATTGAGTCGCCTGTATGCACGCCCATAGGGTCAAAGTTTTCAATAGTACACACAATGATACAGTTGTCTTTTTTGTCACGAACAACTTCTGTTTCGTACTCTTTCCAACCAATCAGTGATTCATCAATTAGTAATTCGTTAGTAGGCGATAAATCTAAACCGCGCTCACATATTTCTTCAAACTCTTCCATGTTGTAAGCAACACCGCCACCGGTGCCACCCATGGTGAAAGAAGGACGAATGATACACGGTAAGCCTATGCGGCTCATTGTATCTTTAGCTTCTTCCATTGAATGAGCAATTTCAGCGCGAGGACATTCAAGACCAATGTTTTTCATTGCAGTGTCAAAGCGTTCACGGTTTTCGGCTTTGTCTATTGCATCAGCCGTTGCACCAATTAGCTCAACGCCATGCTTAGCCAATACACCGTGCTTGTCTAAATCAAGTGCACAGTTTAATGCTGTTTGACCACCCATTGTGGGCAGGACTGCATCTGGCTTTTCTTTTTCGATGATTTTTTCTACTACTTCCCAATGAATTGGTTCGATGTATGTTGCATCCGCCATTTCTGGGTCGGTCATAATCGTTGCTGGGTTTGAGTTAACGAGTATAACTCTATAGCCTTCTTCTCTGAGTGCTTTACACGCTTGTGCACCAGAGTAGTCAAATTCACAAGCTTGACCAATAACAATTGGGCCTGCGCCTAAGATAAGAATGCTTTTTATATCGGTACGTTTTGGCATTATTACTCCAGTTAAATTAGTGTTTACGCGCTTGCATCAAATCGATGAAGTGATCAAATAATGGGGCTGCATCGTGCGGACCTGGACTTGCCTCAGGGTGACCCTGAAAACTAAATGCGGGCTTATCTGTACGATGAATACCTTGCAGCGTGCCGTCAAACAATGACTTGTGTGTTGCACGAAGCGTGCTTGGCAAGCTTGATTCTTGAGCAGCAAAACCATGATTTTGTGCTGTAATCATCACAACATCGCGGTCAAGATCTTTAACTGGGTGGTTACCACCATGGTGGCCAAATTTCATTTTTTCTGTTTTAGCACCCGACGCAAGCGCTAATAACTGATGACCCAAACAAATACCAAAAATGGGGGTGTCGGTTTCTAAAAATGATTTGATAGCATCAATAGCATAGGTACACGGCTCAGGATCGCCAGGGCCATTAGATAAGAAAATACCATCGGGGTTTAATGCAAGTACATCAGCAGCACTGGTTTGTGCAGGTACTACGGTAAGTTTACAACCACGGTCAACAAGCATACGTAATATATTACGCTTAACACCGAAGTCGTAGGCTACAACATGAAACTTTTCATCGGCGGTATCTAAGGTTTTAAATCCCTCGCCTAATGTCCAGCTTGATTCGCGCCACTCAAAATTTTCCTTGGTTGAGACAACTTTTGCTAAATCCATGCCTTTTAAGCCTGGGAAGGCTTGCGCAGCTTGAAGCGCTTTTTGTTCGTCTAGTTCGTCACCTGCAATAATACAGCCATTTTGAGCGCCTTTATCGCGCAAAATGCGTGTTAGCTTTCGGGTGTCGATGTCCGCAATACCTAAGATATTACGTTCTTTCAAGTAATCATCTAACGATTGCTCGTTACGAAAGTTACTTGCTAGCAGTGGCAAATCACGGATCACTAGGCCTTTAGCCCAAATTTGATTCGCTTCTTCGTCTTCGCTGTTGGTACCCGTATTACCGATATGTGGGTACGTCAAAGTTACGATTTGTTCCGCGTACGAAGGGTCAGTCAAAATTTCTTGATAACCAGTCATAGACGTATTGAATACCACTTCACCGACTGACATGCCGTCAGCGCCGATTGCAGTACCGCGAAACACTGTGCCGTCTTCTAGGACTAACAGAGCGGATTTAGTCAAGTTAAACCTCCTAACAGTAAAAAACGGGAGTAAGCAAATTGCCTAACACCCCGCCAATACCCAGAGGGATCGTAAAAACCAGATTTTGTATGAGATTAAATTGTTTTACGCAGTCTTAAATGAGGCCGATATAACCGCTAAATCTTCAACATTTTTTCTTGCCTAAAACTCTTATCATTCCCACTGAACCCCTGATTTTACTAGCCACTTGGGTATAATTGGAAACACGCATTTAGTAATTTTTGGCAAATTGGCTGTATACTACATGATGTTGTGTTTTAGGTCTAACATTATTTGGTAAATCATAATAAATAAGTGCTTTTAGCTAAAATCAGACCCAAACACCCAAAATAGATACTAAACTACTTTAAATCGAGCACATCTTGCATGTCATAAAGTCCTGGTGGTTTATTTTGCAACCAGCCTGCAGCTCTTACAGCACCTAGTGCAAAGGTCATTCTTGAACTTGCTTTGTGCGTTAATTCAAGCCTTTCCCCCATTGTGGCAAAGTATGCGGTATGTTCACCTACTATGTCGCCTCCTCTTAGGACTGAATAACCAATTTCGTTTTGAGATTTTTCAGTTTCAACTTGGCTTCGATCATACACAGCAACCTCTTCGTGGTTCCACCCTTTTGCATCTGCAATTGACTCACCAATTGCCAGTGCGGTGCCCGATGGCGCATCGATTTTATGACGGTGATGCGCTTCAAATATTTCAATATCTAAATCGTCACCAAACTTTGTGGCTGCCGTTTTAACTAAATTTAATAACACATTTACGCCAACACTGTAGTTACGAGCAAACACAATAGGTATATGTTTAGCAGCATTTTCTAATAATGCCATGTCATCGGTCGTTAAGCCTGTAGTTCCAATAACTAATGGAAGGGATTGTTCAACTGCATGCTTTAAGTGGTTACGCATACCCTCTGGCAGGGTAAAATCAATTAAAACATCAACACTTTCGAGTGTGTTTTCGTCGCTAAAACAGACGTTTTTATCGGCAGCACTATTTACTTGGTTTACATTAACTCCAATTAGCGATGACCCACTGCGAACATAGGCACCTGTTAGTTGTGTTTGCTCTTTTATAGTTGCGGCTTCCAATAAAGCTAAACCCATTCTGCCGTTAGCACCAAAAACACCTATTCGAATCATCACTATGCCTTAATCTATTTTTGTTTAAACCGTAAACCGATCGTTTTATGTATGTTGAGTGTATATATTGCTGAATTAACATCAATCACTGAAAGTAACTTACTTAGTAGATTTTATCTAAAAGTCATGTAATAGTCAGTCAAGCCTTTAATAAAATAATAATAACAATACCAGTTTACTTTAGCCATCTATACATTTAAACTTCTCTTTCGCGTCGATTTGGTCTTTGGCTTGCGGGCGCTGCATTGCTCTACTATTTGTTAGCTTTTAACAACCTAGTTAGACTTGCTAAATTCAGCTAAAAGAGGAATTTTTGGCTGTGGTAATTAATTGGTTTCGAGGATTATGATGCAGCCATCATTTAATAAAAATAAAGCAATACTTTCTTTACTACCCCTATTAACGTTTGTAGCCCTATTTTTAGGTTCAGGTTTATACCTGCAATCTCAAGGGGTTGATTATGCTTTTTATCAACTTCCAGCACCGGTGGCAATATTACCCGCCATCATGCTTGCCTTTATACTTAATAAAGGCTCTGTCAATCAGTGTGTCGAAACCTTTATAAAAGGGGCTGGGCATAACAACATTATTACTATGTGTTTAATTTACCTGCTTGCTGGTGCATTTTCTGCGGTAGCAAGTGCAACAGGTGGTGTTGACGCAGTTGTTAATGCCGGTTTATCACTAATACCGCCCGCTTTACTACTCCCTGGCTTATTTTTAATAGCCGCAGTTGTATCGACTGCCATGGGCACATCAATGGGTACTATTGGTGCTATTGGCCCAATTGCTTATGCGGTATCGATTAAAACAGGTATAGACCCTGCGCTTATGGCCGGTACTATTGTATCTGGTGCTATGTTTGGCGATAACTTGTCAATTATTTCAGATACCACAATTGCAGCTACGCGTACTCAAGGCTGTGAAATGAAAGATAAATTTAAAGAAAACCTCAAAATAGCGGTACCCGCTGCGGTTCTTACTATAGGTTTATTATTTTACCTTACTCCAGCAGCACAAGTGGTTGAGACACAAGATTACGACATTTGGTTAGTACTCCCTTATGCCTTTATTTTGGTTTTAGCTGTGGCAGGGTTAAATGTATTTGTTGTGTTATTTAGCGGCATTATATTTGCTGCATTAATGGGCTTTACCGGTAGCTACGAAGGTTCAAGCTTTGTAAAAGACATTTATCAAGGCTTTACCGACATGCAGGAGATATTTTTACTCTCTATGTTTATTGGTGGTCTTTCTGAGTTTATTCGCATCAATGGTGGACTTGATTTTATTGCTCAAAAAATTCAAGCCATTACCAAAGTTATTGCAAAATGGCACCGCAAAGTAGCTGACCAGCTTGGTATTGCAGCCCTTGTGATGACAAGTAACGTTTGTATTGCCAATAATACCGTTTCAATTATTGTGGCGGGACCTATTGCTAAAAAGTTAGCTGACGATGGCCAAATTAGTGGCAAACGCTCTGCAAGCCTACTTGATATTTTTGCCTGTGTAACTCAAGGGTCATTACCTTACGGAGCACAAGCACTATTACTTGGCGCTACGTTTAAAATTAGCCCATGGGAAGTCTCTACATCGTCTTATTACTGTTTCATTTTAGCATTTACCGCTATTGCAATAATTTGTTTACGTCGTAATAAAGCTTAAAAGTCTCCCCCTGTTGCAGCTTAAAAACAAGCTGCAACATATTACTCTACATATTAATCACGTTTGCTATAATGCGCGCCTTCGCGTGTCACTAAAATTATAGTTAAATACAGATTATGAAATTAAATAAATTACTTCCCTTTGTTTCCCTTACATCTATTGCGTTATCGTCTTCTGCTTTTGCCGCTAATTGGAGCAGCACAGCATTACACATTAACAATGGTGAGCAAAAAAACCCTTTTACTGAGCAAAAGTCTGATACGACTGTTTACTCTGTTCAGCATGCATCAGGTTACGATTACGGCGATAACTTCTTTTTTATCGATTACAGTAAAGACAATACAACTGACGGCTATCAAGACAGTGATTTTTACGGCGAGTGGTATTCAACCGTCAGCTTATCGGCGATCAGCGGTAAAAAAATTGACACTGGTGCGTTATTAGATGTTGGCCTTACCGGCGGAATTAACGTAGCTGGCGATGCTAAAGTAATGAAATATTTACCGGGCGTTAAGTTAAGCTGGGATGTACCTGGGTTTAACTTTTTTCAAACAATTGTAACAGCTTACATTGACGACAGTGAAGGTGTCGCTAAAGGCGGTGCCCCCATAGAAACAAATAGCTGGATGTTTGATGTAGCTTTTGAGTACCCTTTTACCGTTGGCTCACAAAAATTTAGCTTTAAAGGCCACGCCGAGTATATTGCTGAACGAGAAGATGAATTTGGTAACGATGTAGAAGCATGGATACTCGCGCAACCTATTTTAGTGTGGGACATGGGTCATGCCCTTAAAATGCAAGAAAACACACTATTACTAGGCATGGAGCTTCAATACTGGCACAACAAGCTAGGTACTGAAGTGACAGAAACCGTTCCGCAAATTCATGTAGAGTGGACATTTTAAGCAATCACACTGCGTTAAAATTGCATAAAAAGGAGCTCTATTAAGCGCTCCTTTTTCTATACTATAAAACTATTTAATTGTACTCCTTTCAATACTTAGCTAATGTCGTACTTCTTTTAAACCTAGCGCTTGTCCTTTAACGGAGTAACAAAATGTCGCCAATTAAAGTTATGGGTTTTGCAGCCTTATTAGCATTAACGAATAATACGTTTGCAAGTAATGAAGTAAATACAGAGTCTCTTTCTTACGATGCACTTTTAAGCAGTTATCAGTATGACTTTGAGGTTAATTACTTTAATATTGAATCACAAAAGCAGTCTCTTAAAATGGCGTATATTTACCTAAAGCCTGCCAAAGAAAATATGCCTATAGTAACGCTTATGCACGGTAAAAACTTTAATGCCGATTATTGGACGACTACAGCGCAGTACTTACAATCACTAGGCTTTGGCGTGTTAATCCCTGATCAAATTGGCTTTGGTAAATCATCTAAACCCACTGATTATCAGTACTCTTTTGCAGCACTTGCACACCATACGCAAGCATTAATGAGCTCACTAAACATACAAAGTTCGATAGTTCTTGGGCACTCTATGGGCGGTATGTTGGCAAGTCGCTTTGCATTAATGTATCCCAACACAACAACCAAGCTGATTTTGCTTAATCCAATAGGGCTTGAAAACTACTTGCACTATGTTGAATATAAAGATACCAACTTTTTCTATAAAAATGAGCTTAACAAAACACCCGAAGGTGTAAAAAAATATCAGCAAAAAATTATTATAATGGTAAGTGGAACGCCACATATTCAGCATTAACACACTTTATTACAGGGCAAATACAAGGACCCGATAAAGAGCAAATAGCGTGGGTTAACGCTAAAACGTACGATATGATTTTCACCCAACCGGTAATTACAGAATTTAAAGACCTTACTATGCCAGTTAAGTTGATTATTGGCACCCGCGATAGAACAGGACCTGGCCGTAATTGGAAGAAAGACGGTGTGACCTATGAGCTTGGCCGTTACGATGAGTTAGGCAAGAACGCCGCATCGCTTATTCCTAATGCTAAATTATATGAGCTTGATAATTTAGGGCACTTGCCGCAGATAGAAGATTTTGAGCGCTTTAAAACTGTATTTAAAGAAGCACTCGCCGCTGAATAACTGCATATAACCGATAAAATAAAACCCCTGAAAGTAACATACTTTCAGGGGTTTTATTTTATTAGCGCATCAACACTATAATCCACTACTTCATACAGTTATTAACTTAACTAAAGTGTACACTGTGGCCTTTTCCCTTGAGAGTTTGCACTATTTTGCTTACTTAATGCTTTTGTCATTTGCGACTGCAAATTTGCAATACGGCTCGTTGGTGCTGGGTGAGTAGACAAAAATTCCGGCGTTGCACCACTTCCCGCTTGGCTCATATTTTGCCAAAGCGTTACAGACTCTTTAGGATTAAACCCTGCTTGCGCCATAAGTTCTAAACCTATGGTGTCGGCCTCTGATTCATGTGAGCGGCTAAACGGTAAAACCACACCATATTGAGCGCCCAAGCCCAGCCCTTGCATAATTTCATTGCGGTATTGCACGTTACCCATTTCTAGCGCAACACTCCCCAATTGCATTCCCGTGCTTAACAATGAACTTTGTGACACACGTTCATTAGAGTGTTCTGCAATTACGTGCCCTACTTCATGCCCTAAAACGGTAGCTACTTGATCTTGATTAGTCGCTATTTTAAGCAACCCAGTGTGGACACCAATATAACCGCCAGGCAAAGCAAAGGCATTTGCTGAGTCATCTTCAAACACGACCACTTCCCAGTTTTGAGACGCATACTCATTAGGTAGAACGGCAATTACTTTATTAGCAATACAATTTACATATGTATTGGTTTTTGGATCTTTATTAATTGGCTGATTTTTTTTCATGTCAGCAAAACTCGCCGTACCCATTTCACTCATTTGCTGATCTGAATAAAGCGCTATTTGAGTACGCCCTGTTGGCGATGTTTTACACCCAGCTAAAACAGCCGTTGCTATTAGTGCCAATACCAATTTTTTCATTGTATTACCTTAAGTCATTTATACTGCAATTAGGATAGCAAACACAGTGCCAGTTTAAAATCATTGGTTTAAGTGAAGTGCTTTGCGATGAAGTAAGTAACCTACCAGCTAAACTAAGTTTATACATATACAATGCCCTGCTAAACTATAGCCCTTGTTTTAGTTACCTTGAGTTTATGTATGGGCGCCTCGTCTACGTCTTTTAATACCCGTATTTTATTGCCTTTATTAGCCAGTATTGTTGCTATTACCCCCCTTGCAATTGATATGTACTTACCCGCAATGTTAGTCATTGCGAATAATTTACAAACAAGTATGCCAAACGTACAAATATCGCTCAGCATTTATTTAGCGGGTTACTCGTTAGGCATGTTGTTTTTTGGCCCAATAGCGGATCAAATTGGCCGTCGAAAACTGGCTAAAATTGGTTTAACGTTATTTGGGTTAACCTCTACCGCGTTAGCATTTACAACAGAGATCCATACTTTTTGGGCACTAAGAGCAGTACAAGCCTTTACTGGCGCTGCAGCTACGGTGGTTGTGCCAGGGATAATAAGGCATATTTATCAGCAAAACACGGCAAAAGGCATGTCGTATGTATCGATGATCATGATGGTTGCACCATTAATAGCACCATCTGTGGGCTCATTTATTTTAGGATTTTCGGTTTGGTCTACCATATTTTTAGTATTAGCGGCTTATAGCTTTATAATCCTTGTGTCTGTGCAAATATATTTAATTGATATACCTATTCATACCAGCGAAAAGAAAGGCTTAGCACTGTTTTTTGACAGTTATAAAACTGTTTTGAGTAATACCGATGCACGCGCAGATATTTTAAGCTCAATGTTTGTCTCGTTTGGCTTTTTTTGCTTTTTAACCTCAGTGCCTTTTATTTATTTAGACTTATACAAAGTGTCGGAGCAAGTGTTTGGGGTACTATTTGCCTTTAACGTAATGGCATTGATGTTTGGTAACTTTTTAAATACACGCATTGTGCCCCGTATCGGTTCACGCAAAATGTTATATATTGGCTTGGTGTGCGGTTTTATATCAGGGCTATGCCTTTTAACTTTTAGTATTTTGCATTTATCGCTTTATTATATAGTCGCTGCAATCGCACCATTAATGATGAGTTTAGGCGTAACTGCCAGTAATGCCGATTCGTTAATACTCATGAAATTTGAAAAAAACACCGGCACAGCGACTGCCGTGATTGGTACGCTTAGGTTTGGCAGCGGTGCCTTGGTGGGTCCTATTCTTGCTGTTATGCATGCTCAAAGCTCGGTGCCATTTTCGAGCCTCATGTTTAGCGCAGTGCTACTGACTATATTAGTGCAGATAATTCATTATAAAAAAGACAAAAAAAATGCCTCTATTTGAGGCATTTTTTAAATTTTATAAAGAGCTAAATTAAGCATCAGCTGCTTTTGAAACCATTACCATAGCTGGGCGTAATAAACGTCCATTTAATGTGTAGCCTTTTTGCATTACTGCCAATACAGTATTAGGTGTTACATCGTTGCTTGGCTGAATTGACATTGCTTGATGGAACTCTGGGTTAAATTGCTCGCCTTGTGGGTTAACAATTTCAACGCCAAATTTAGCAACAGCATCGTTAAAGCTTTTAACCGTCATATCAATACCTTCAAGCAGCGGCTTTAACGTTTCGTTTTCTTTATCAGAAAACTCAATAGCGCGCTCAAGGTTATCAATTACAGGTAGTAATTCGTTTGCAAACTTTTCTAATGCAAATTTGTGTGCTTTTTCTACATCTTGTGCAGCACGACGTCGAATGTTATCAACGTCGGCAGCGGCACGTATAACACCGTCTTTTTGATCTGCAATAGTTTGCTTAGCAGCTTCTAGCTCTGCGTAAAGCATCGCAATTTCAGCTTCAGGGCTTTGCTCTTGATCTGCTTCGTGTTGCTCTGCAGCTTCTACCGCTGCTTCAACGTCAGCTTCCATTTGAGCTACTTCTTCGTTTAGTTCTACTTCTTGCTCAGGGTTTTGTGTCTGCTCAGACATAAAATACGTGCTCCAATTCTTTTCAACTGCGGTAATTATGGGGATTGAATAAAAAGATTCAAGAGTTTGATGTCTCAATTAATTTAAATTCTTGGATTATTTGTTCTATTTGCGCTGATTTTGGGCAAATGATACAAAAGCGGCTTTGGTATTCTTGATTTTGAAAGTACGGGACGCTGATGGTTATTAAATCATTACACTCACTAAACGGAAGCTTCTTACCGCTGATCACCGATACACCATTTTTAAATGCCAGCGCGTCTTCAACAAAGTTCAAAAACGACACCCCAATATTTAAACTCTTTTCACAATTTATTTTTTTATAGAGGTAGTTTTCACCTACAACGATACTGTTGTCTGAGCCTAATTTTTGACTTAGCTGTCGTGTCCACTGAGTGAGCGAGTCGTGACAGTTTTTAGGCGCGGTGTTTGCCATTGCTTGCATTCTGTACAAGCCTTCCATCAATGTTTGTTGGCTAAACACTGTATTTAACCATGTTGCAAATTGGTACCGAACCGTATCTGAGGCATCATGTGGCTTATCAATACAAATATTATGACTTTGCCCTGCTCGATCGATCAGTAAAATAAGCCAATCAGTAGAATCAAAATCAAGTACCTCGACTCTAAATACATGCTGTGAGCTCACTTGCGGTAAACCAACACAACAACACACTTGGTATTTTTGACTCAAGCCATGTGCTAATTCAACTAGCTGGGCTTGTTCTGGCTGCCAGTAGTTAGCAATATCTGATAACGGAAAAAACTCATCAAACCAATAATTAAACCCTTCATCTGTAGGGACACGTCCTGCAGAAGTATGAGGTGAATACAATAAACCCACTTTTTCAAGACGGGCCATTGCATTACGAACGGTTGCTGAACACACAGCCATGCTTTTTAGCTTAGCAATTTTTGTTGATGGAACGGGCAACCCCTCACCATTACAGTACATGTTCATTACAGCTGAGAATATTTGCTGATCGCGCGGGTTTAGTTTCATGTTATCTACATCTTGTTGCATGAAACTAATATCGGGGCATTTAATGTTATTTCAAGTCATACGTGCTTTTGTTAAGCAATATAAAACAAAAAAAATTAAACTAAATTGAATCAAACTCATTTAGTTAAAATCTGTATTTTCAAACACTTTGCTTTTGAGTTACTCTACAATTATTAAAACTTATTGTGTGCAGACTATGGATTCTCCTTTCAAAACTATTGGCCTTATTGGCAAACCAAATCATCCGAAAGCTGCTGCAACGCTGCAGCGCTTGCATACATTTTTACTGGCACTTGGTTTTGAAGTTATTGTTGAAAAGCGAACTGGTGGGCAATTAGTCGATGTGCCCAAAGAAAACCTTGTTAAACTAGTCGATTTGGGCGAACACGCTGACCTTGCAATCGTTGTGGGTGGTGATGGTAATATGTTGGGAGCAGCGCGTGTACTTGCTCGTTTCAACATTGCTGTAATTGGCGTTAACCGAGGAAACCTCGGCTTTTTAACCGACTTAGATCCTGAAGGCTTTGAAGCTAGCCTCGAACATGTTCTGAGTGGCCAGTTTATAGAAGAAAACCGCTTTTTATTGGAAGTAGAAGTCTATCGCCACAATGAATTGAAAAGTGCAAATTTAGCGGTAAACGAAGCTGTATTGCATGCCGATAAAGTGGCCCACATGATTGAGTTTGAGGCATTTATTAATAGCGACTTTGTATTCTCTCAGCGCTCTGATGGATTAATTGTATCTACACCAACGGGCTCAACTGCTTACTCGCTTTCTGGTGGCGGTCCAATATTAACGCCTGAATTAAATGCAATATCTTTAGTGCCTATGTTTCCACACACGCTATCAAGTCGACCTTTAGTTGTCGACGCCGATAACGAAGTAAGGCTAAAACTTAGCTTAGACAATACAGACAGTTTGCAAGTCAGTTGCGACAGCCACGTTGTGCTCGCCGTTTTACCCGGTGACGAAGTGGTAATAAAAAAAGCGGATAAAAAATTGCGGTTAATTCATCCAAAAAACTACTCTTACTACAACGTTTTACGTACAAAATTAAATTGGGGCAGCCGTTTATACTAATTTTATTGCTAAAGGTTTATCTTTAGCGCAAAATGCAGCTTATAACAACAATACACCAATTTTTAGGAACAAATAGCAATGACATATGTCGTATTTTTTGCTTTGCTACTGTTAATTACCCTTTTAGCAACCTACTTAAAAATAGAAAGCAATCGACGCAAAGCAATCGAAGCTCAAAAAAAACAATTTAATGAACGAGTGTCGCAAGTTGGCGGACGCCTAAAGTCAAAATTAAATGAATTAGTAGAGGTGAAAATTCTTCGTCCTAAATACGCACCGCGAATTCAAGCAATAGTGTCTAACTTTTTTGTCGTTCAAAAACACACGGACGAGAATTTACAAACCCTTGAAGATGTATCTGACCTATTAATCAATACACTATCTAACGAATTAACCAAAGCTAACCAAATTGGCAATGGCCAAAGTTTGGAGGAAAACATCCAGTACTTTGTGTCTGAACTTCCGCAGCAAGGTATTTCGTATAACAAAACGTTTTACTCAGAGGCATTACCAAACCTTATCGAATTAATAAAAACGAATGACACACCACAACCCCTTGATAATACAGAAAATGAATACACCCCAGAAAGTCAAGACTCGAACAACCAGCTCAATCAACTTGCTAATATGGCCTAAATAATCAAAAATTAATTTGCAAAAAAGCTAAACACTGTATAAATTACCAGTTAATTAACTGGATGGATAAACAGTATGTTAGTTGGTTTAGAAATTAAAAATTTTGCGATAGTTAGTAACTTAAGCACTGAGTGGCAAAATGGCATGACTGCCATTACCGGTGAAACAGGCGCTGGTAAATCTATTGCTATTGATGCACTTTCATTATGTCTTGGAGAGCGCGCTGAAGCCTCTGCGGTAAGACCTTCTGCAGACAAAGCCGAGGTATGCGCTCAATTTGATATAAGCGCACTCCCGCTAGCTCAAGCATTTTTGGAACAACACTTTCTAACTAGTACTGATAACGATTGCTTACTCAGACGTGTGGTATGCAAGAACGGCAGGAGCAAAAGTTATATTAACGGAAGCTCAGTGACTGCATCTCAGCTTAAAGAACTTGGTCAGTACTTAATCTCTATACATGGACAACACGCCCATCAACACCTTTTAAAAGCAGAACATCAATTACATCTTCTTGATGCATATGCTGGCCACCAAGCGCTGGTTACCAAAGTTAGTGAAAGTTATAAACAATTTGCTAGCCTTCAAAAAGAATTTAAACATTTAGAACAGCAACAACAGCAACAAGCAGCACAAAAGCAACTGCTAGAATACCAAGTGGCAGAGCTTGACGACTTTAACTTACAAGCAGGTGAGTTTGAACAAGTTGAGGCTGAGCATTACAAGTTAAGTAACAGCCAAACAATTTTAGAGTCATGTCAAAAAGAGCTCCAATACCTGTATGAAGGCGAAGAGCAAAGTGCGTGTTCTGTATTACAGCACAGTGCACAGCAATTTGCAGATTTAGCGCAATATGATGAAAGCTTAGCCAGTGTCGCTACAATGTTAGAAGAAGCGGCTGTTCAGGTTGAAGAAGCTAGCAGAGAAATCCGTAACTATACAGAACAGGTTGATTTAGACCCTGCGCGTTTAACTGAAATAGAAAACAGGTTAAGTGGCGCAATGGATTTAGCCCGCAAGCACCATATAAAACCGCAGGTATTAGTTGAATTTCATCAGTCAATTTCACAAGAGCTAGAGTCTATTAGTAATAATAGTTCGCGGTTGGAGCAACTTGACTCTGAAATAAACGATGCATTACTTAACTACAAGCAAGCAAGTGAAGCGCTAAGTATTAGTCGCAGAGGGTATGCTAACACCTTAAACACCTTAATAAGTGAAAGCATGGCAAATCTATCCATGGAAAATGGTGTATTTGAGATTTCACTTATTGAAGAGCCAGAACGAGCACCCAACATTTTGGGCCATGATAGTGTTTCGTTTTTAGTGTCGACCAACCCTGGACAGCCCCTTCAACCTCTAGCTAAGGTAGCATCTGGTGGTGAGCTTTCACGTATTAGCCTAGCTATTCAGGTGATTATTGCCCAAAAAGTAACAACACCAACATTAATATTTGATGAGGTAGACGTAGGCATTTCTGGGCCTACTGCCTCTGCAGTTGGCAAACTATTAAGGCAACTTGGTAAGTCGACTCAGGTGATTTGTGTAACCCATTTACCGCAGGTTGCAAGTAGTGCACATCAGCAATTTTTTGTAGCAAAAGAAATTGCTAAAGGTGAAACATTTACCAACATGTTGGCACTAACAAAAGACGGTAGGGTCGACGAAATAGCAAGATTACTTGGCGGTGACAATATAAGTAAAACAGCAAAAGCGAACGCAAAAGAGTTAATAAAAGCGCATGTTTAAATTAAAGCTAATTAACTGCATAACATGATTTCAATTTTAAATAAGGCGTTTTATGTTAAGTGATTCTGCTTTAACTTTTATGATTATAAGCTGGCTGCTAGTTTTAATTAGTATAGTGCTAACCCTATTTAGCCGCTATAAACACACACAATTTAAACAACACTTGATGGTTTTTTTAAATATTACCTTGCTTACTCAAATAACTTTAAGCATTTACAATTTAACTAGTAACCAAAATGATAACTTAAATAATTTCATTGTTAGTTGTACATGTGTTTTGCTGGCTCAAATACTGTGTAATGTATTTTGTTATATGAGTTTAAAAAGGCGAATTGCTAAGGTAAAGCCAACGCTTGATTCATTCTCAATGGAATAGCAATAAAGCTACTCGGAGCAAGTTCTGTTTTTACCTTGCTCTTTTGCTTTATAAAGCAATTCATCTGCGCGCTTGATATCGATATCTATAGAATCACTTTCACGGGATTGAACAACCCCCATACTTATCGTCAAGCTCAAGCTCTGAGAAGATGTATCAACCGGAAATTGTTTTAACGCAGCATGAATTTTATTTGCGATTTCTTCACCCTTTGCATTAAATACATGCGGAATGGCAATCAAAAATTCTTCCCCGCCCCAGCGAGATGCTACGGCATTATTTGGAATATGTTGGTTTAAAATATTTGCTAGGTGAATAAGGGCTTCATCACCAAAGCTATGCCCGTATTCATCGTTAACTTTTTTAAAGTTGTCTACATCGCACAAAATAAGTACAAACGGTGTTTGCTCTTTGGTGAGAGCTAATTTAAATTCTTTTAACTTATTCATGGTGTAGCGCCGGTTAGGTAAACCCGTTAGAGGATCAATCGTCGCTAACAATTCATTTTTTTTACTTAGTGCTAATATTTTTTGATTATATTTTTCCCTTGAGTTTTCATAAAAACCACTCAACATTGCAACAATAATAAATGAGAACAAAATTCGATAAGGGAACTGACTCGGTTGGTAGTCATAAAAGCTGAAAGTATGAGCGCAATAAAAGGCCAAAACTACAGCGAGTAAAAATAATAAAATATCAAAAATACCGCGTCTTAAACCTCTAATTGAAAACGTAACTGGCGAAACGATAAAAATCCAAATAGGGCCAGTTCCCTGCGCGCCTCCAGTTAAAACCAGGTAAATCATCAATGCATATAAGTTATAAAGTATTGCACTGGCTGATTTTTCTACCGATTTATAAATACTCAATGCCCACGCATAAATAAATGAGGAACACAGTAAGGTAAAAAATAAGAAATAATCGCTGTTGGTATAGGCTATGCAAGCCATCACTAAAGTAGCAATAAAGCCTATTGATGAAAAAAACCTAACTATCAGTTTTCTTTCTGGGTTGTTTGAATATTCATGCATAGCAAGCGCGATTTTTCTTTTATTATTGAATTAATTTTCAGCAAGGCTGCTACTAATTTTTCTTAGTAACATTCAATACTCTCCTTTTTCAGCAGTTAAATCAAGATTAAAGTATTACTCATGAAAAATTAATACTGGTACCTTTTAAGCGAATTATAACTTTATGAATTTTAAAACTACGCATTAGTATATTTTGTTCACACGACCAAATTATTATCGATAACTAAAATAGTTAAAGTTAAAAATAAGTGATACTTATACCAATTTGCTTAATTAAGTGATCTATTTAGAGGCTAGGGAAAAGTGTTGATACTTGGCAATAAATTCGCTATTTATCTGTTCTCAGCGCTTGTTCCTGCATAGCTCTACCTTCTGCATCCATGCAGTCGTAAATAAGATTTTTTAACGCAATTAGCAACACCTTTAGCCCCGCAAAATGATTAAGTATTATTGCGGATTGATATTAATTAGTTAAAGGCACAAAAAAGCAAGCCACATGGCTTGCTTTTGGATGATGGATTACTGGGCTAATTAAGTTAAACTTTTAAATAATCCATAATGCCTTCAGCTGCATTGCGGCCTTCAAAAATAGCAGTTACTACTAAATCCGTACCACGCACTATATCGCCTCCGGCAAATATTTTAGGGTTAGTTGTTTGATGTGTGAATTCGCCTTGCTCTGGTGCATTAATACCGCCCCAGTGATTTATTTCTACATCATACTTTTCTAACCAGTCCATTTTGTGTGGCTTAAAACCAAACGCCATGATCACTTGCGTTGCGTCAATTATATGCTCTGAACCGGCTACCTCTTCTGCGCGGCTACGACCATTCCCATCAGGCTCACCCAGTTTAGTTTTAACCATTTTTACGCCTGCAACATGGCCATTATCGTCTAGAACAATACCTTTCGGTTGGACATTATATGTAAATATAACCCCTTCCTCTTTGGCATTTTTAACTTCACGCTTAGAGCCCGGCATATTTTCTTCATCACGGCGGTACGCACACGTTACCTTTGCGGCACCCTGTCGTATAGAGGTTCTCACACAGTCCATGGCAGTATCGCCACCACCTAATACAACTACCTTCTGGTTTGCCATATCAATATAGGCTTGATTCGTTTCATCGTAGCCCATAACACGATTAGTATTACCGATTAAAAACGGCAACGCATCGTGAACACCCGGCGCATCTTCATTTTCAAGCCCTGCGCGCATGCTTTGATATGTACCCACGCCCAAAAATACTGCATCATAGTCAGCTAAAATATCATCCATAGTGATATCAACACCTACTTCAACATTCAGCTTAAACTCTACGCCCATTTCAGTGAAAATCTCACGGCGTTTTTGCATTACTTCTTTTTCAAGTTTGAAAGATGGAATACCAAATGTGAGTAGCCCACCAATTTCTGGGTGACGATCGAACACGACAGGTTTAACACCATTTCGAACTAAAATATCTGCACAACCTAAACCCGCTGGGCCTGCACCAATAATAGCCACTTTTTTATCCGTCCATGTCACGTAAGACATGTCTGGCTTCCAACCCATTTTAAACGCCGTATCGGTAATATATTTTTCAATATTACCTATCGTTACGGCACCAAACTCTTCATCAAGCGTACATGAGCCTTCACACAAACGGTCTTGCGGACAAACTCGCCCACACACTTCAGGTAAGCTATTTGTTCGATGAGAAAGCTCTGCGGCTTCTAATATACGCCCTGTGCGTATTAATTTTAGCCACTGTGGGATGTAGTTATGTACCGGACACTTCCATTCACAGTATGGGTTACCACAATCCAAGCAACGATCCGCTTGAGAGTTAACCTGATTTTCTGAAAAGGGTTCGTAAATTTCTACAAATGATTTTTTGCGTGACGAAATTGGTTTTTTGCGTGGGTCTACACGCTGCACGTCTATAAATTGATATACATTTTCGCTCATACTGCCCCCTTATTGCGCCTGAACACGTAGTTCGGCACTACTGCGAGCGCGGTGCCCGAGTAAACTTTTTACGTCACTTGATTTAGGTTTTACTAATTTAAACATAGGTAAGTAGAGCTCAAAATTAGCTAAGATACTTTCCGCTCGGCATGAGCCAGTTAGCTCTAAATGCTCAGCGATTAAGCCACGTAAATGCTCTTGATGTGACGTTAATGCTTCTAATGTCACAACTTCGACAAGCTCTGGGTTTATGCGTTTTTCAAAGTCGTTACGCTCATCTAACACATATGCAAAACCACCCGTCATCCCTGCCCCAAAGTTAACGCCAACATTACCAAGCACACACACTACACCACCGGTCATGTATTCACAGCCGTTATCTCCAACGCCTTCAACAACGGCTTGAACGCCTGAGTTGCGTACCGCGAAGCGCTCGCCTGCGCACCCTGCAGCAAACAATTTACCACCCGTTGCACCGTATAGACACGTGTTACCAATGATCGTTGCTTTATGACTTTCAAATGATGAGCCCACAGGTGGACGTACTATCAGCTTACCACCAGCCATGCCTTTACCAACGTAGTCATTAGCGTCACCAACGAGGGTTATTTCAAGGCCACCTGCATTCCAAACACCAAACGATTGACCCGCCGTTCCATGTAGCTCAATGGCAACAGGATCGGCGGCCATACCTTGGTTACCGTGTTTATCAGCAATATAGCCTGATAACATTGCGCCAACTGATCTGTCTGTATTACAAATTCGGCTTACTAATGAAATCCCACTTGAAGCATCTATCGCTTCTTGCGCCTTTCCTAATAGGCTCTCGTTCAGCTCACCTAGATAGTGTGAACTATTGGGTGCGCTACAAAACAGTGTTTCGCCTGTTGGATTATTTGGCTGTGCAATAACAGCAGATAAATCTATCTTTTTCTGTTTAGCTGTTTTGCCTTCAATTGCTTCAAGTAAGTCAAGACGACCAATTAAATCAGTTAAGTTTGCAACCCCTAAGCTTGCCATGATTTCACGCGCTTCTTGTGCAATAAACTTAAAGTAGTTCATCGCCATTTCAGGTAAGCCGTGGTAATGCTTTTGACGAAGTGTTTCGTCTTGCGTTGCAACACCGGTCGCGCAGTTATTTAAATGACAAATACGTAAGTATTTACACCCTAACGCCACCATTGGCCCTGTACCAAAACCAAAGCTTTCAGCACCCAAAATAGCGGCTTTAATAATATCTAAACCTGTTTTTAAACCACCATCAGTTTGTAAACGAATGCGATGGCGAAGACCATTTTCAACAAGAGCTTGCTGGGTTTCAGCTAGGCCTAATTCCCATGGGCTGCCTGCATATTTTACAGATGTAAGCGGGCTTGCGCCTGTGCCACCGTCATAGCCCGATATAGTAATTAAATCGGCATACGCTTTAGCTACACCCGTTGCGATAGTGCCAACACCAGGTTCCGAAACGAGTTTTACTGATACAAGTGCTTTTGGATTAACTTGTTTTAAATCAAAAATTAGCTGAGCTAAATCTTCAATTGAGTAAATATCGTGATGTGGTGGCGGTGATATTAACGTCACGCCAGGTACCGAATAGCGAAGTTTAGCAATGTAAGGTGTTACTTTTTCACCTGGAAGTTGTCCACCTTCACCAGGTTTTGCACCTTGCGCGACTTTTATTTGTATTACATCTGCGCTACGTAAATAATGCGGTGTAACACCAAATCGACCTGAAGCCACTTGCTTAATACGTGAATTTTTCTCTGTTCCGTAACGAAGTTTATCTTCACCACCTTCACCTGAATTTGAACAGCCACCTAAGCGATTCATTGCAATTGCTAGCGCTTCATGAGCCTCAGGCGATAACGCACCAATACTCATTGCAGCTGAATCAAAGCGTTTGTAAAGTGCTTCTGCAGGCTCTACATCATCAATGCTAATCCCATTTTCTGGTAATTTAAGTGCCAGCATGTCGCGCAAAGTTGAAATCGGGCGATTGTTAACAAGCTTTGCATACTCGTTGTAATCTTTATATTCACCAGAGCGAACTGCTACTTGCAGCGTTTGAATTACATCTGGGTTATAGGCATGGTATTCACCACCATGTACATATTTAAATAAACCGCCGTGACTAAGTAACTTACGCTTGCTTAGTGCTAGCTTATGTAGGCTTTGTTGGTCGTCATCAAAGTCTGTAAAACATGCACCTTTGATGCGGCTAGCCACACCTTTAAAACACATATCAACAACCGCATCAGATAAACCCACTGCCTCAAATAACATTGAGCAACGGTAAGAAGCGACTGTACTAATACCCATTTTAGACATTATTTTGTATAAACCTTTGTTTACCGCTTTACGATAAGCAAGGGTTACCTCGCAATAAGATTTATCAATGACTTTGCTGTCGCTCATCGCAACTAACGACTCATACGCTAGGTATGGGTAAATAGCGGTTGCCCCAAAACCAAGCAGCACAGCGAACTGATGCGGGTCTCTTACACTTCCTGTTTCAATTATGATGTTTGATTCACAACGTAAGTTGTTATCAACTAAACACTTTTGTACAGCACCTACGGCCATAGCAGCAGGGATAGGTAGGTTTACATCATCAAAATTACGGTCAGTTAAAATAAGCATGATTGAGCCGGCAGCTGCTTTTTCTTTTGCTTTATCGCAAATGCGTTTAACTGCGTTTTCTAAGCCTTCCTCAACAGTGTAAGTAATATCAATTTTACAATAGCTGTAGTGCGCTTCATCTGCGTTAAGTAGCTGCTGCATGTCTGCATACATCAAAATTGGAGTATCAAACTGTAAGCGCTTAGCGTGGCCTGTTGTTTCGTTAAACACATTTTGCTCGCTACCAATACACGTAGCCAAAGACATCACATGATTTTCGCGCAGGGGATCAATTGGCGGATTAGTGACTTGTGCAAATTTTTGACGAAAATAATCATAAAGTGAACGATGCCCTTCGCTCAATACTGCAAAAGGCGTGTCATCACCCATAGAACCGGTTGCTTCTTGCCCGTTTTCACCCATTACACGAATAACGCTATCCAACTCTTCGTTGGTGTAACCAAACATTTTTTGATATTTAGCTAACGTTTCGTCGTCAAATGAACGGTTGCCTGCATCTTGCTCTTTTAACTCTTCAAAAGGGGTTAAACGCTTAACATTTTCTTCAAGCCACGACTTATAAGGATGGCGAGACTTTAAATCTTGATCTATTTCATCTGAATGCCAAATTTTACCCAACTTGGTATCTATGACGAGTAATTCACCTGGACCAACCCGGCCTTTTTCAACCACTTCATCGGCTGTGTAATCCCAAATACCTACTTCAGAAGCCAGGGTAATAAAACCATCTTGTGTGATTACATAACGCGCAGGACGCAGACCATTTCGGTCTAAGTTACAGGCTGCAAAACGACCATCTGACATAACAATACCCGCTGGGCCATCCCAGGGTTCCATATGCATGGAGTTAAAATCATAAAAAGCACGTAAATCGTCGTCCATGGCACGGTTTTTTTGCCATGCCGGTGGCACAAGCATGCGCATTGCACGGAATAAATCCATGCCACCCGCTAAAAATAGCTCTAACATGTTATCGAGGCTTGACGAATCTGAGCCAGTTTCATTAACAAATGGCGCCGCGCTTTGTAAATCTGGAATAAGTGGCGACGAAAATTTGTACGAACGAGCACGAGCCCACTGACGATTACCTTCGATGGTGTTAATTTCACCATTATGCGCTAAATAGCGAAAAGGTTGAGCTAGTGGCCAACGAGGCTGTGTGTTTGTTGAAAAGCGCTGATGAAAAACACAGATTGCGCTGGTCATACGGATGTCAGCTAAGTCTAAATAAAAATTAGGCAAATCAGCAGGCATCATAAGGCCTTTATAGATAGTCACTAACCCGGATAAACTTGCAATATAAAATGATTCATCGTCTGCTAAACGTTTTTCAGCACGACGGCGCGCTACGTATAAGCGACGCTCTAAGTCTTTTGAACGCCAACCTTCGGGCGCGCTTACAAAAATTTGTTCAAAACCAGGTAGCTGTTGCACCGCAATTGGACCTAGCATTGATGGATCGGTAGGCACTTCGCGCCAACCTAGAATATTTAGCGTTTCTTTTTCTAATTCTTCGCTAAGAACTTGCTTTGCAGTTTGTGCTAAAACAGGATCTGAATTTAAAAAGATCATGCCAACTGCATAGTTTTTACCAAGGTGCCAATTATGCTCACTTGCAATAGCACGGAAAAAACTATCTGGCTTTTGCAAAAGTAAACCACAGCCATCGCCTGTTTTACCATCAGCAGATATACCGCCGCGGTGTTGCATACGATCCAACCCTGTAATAGCAGTACGAATAAGCCGGTGACTAGCCTGACCATTAACTTGGGCAATTAAGCCAAAGCCACAATTTTCTTTCTCTAATTTCGAGTCGTATAACATAGACCCCTCCCCTTGCTGCACTGTTAGCGTTAATGAACTGCTCGACGATTTGCTAACAGCCGGTCAAAACTAGCCTCTATATTAAATAGAGTCAACAGTAATTTGAATACATATTCACATTCTTGAATATTTCTCACTTCATAGCAAGATTTCTTTTTTATCATTTTTATTAACATTTAGCGGTGTTTTCACCGTTATTTTTTCATGACACTGGTGTCAAGTTTAACATTTTGTAAAAATAGCCATAAATAAAAACACAGTTTACGTAAACGTAAACCTCAGCATTAGTGAATAAATATTCAAGTAAAGGGTTTTAATAAAGTGCTCGGATTATGCAAATAATATTATCCCCTTTCATTAACGTATTATAAAAGGGGTAAATAAAGGCAGAATTATGTTCTTTATTACTCATTCAGCTTAATAATTATCATTTAATGACTAAATACCTTGATTAATTATTCGCAAACAGAAGAAAACTTTATCAGGCAAGACTTGAATCTCATCCTTCTATTTAATCGCCTGAGAAGCTTACCTTTAAACACGCTTACATTTTTGATTTCACTGAAGCGCCTACGTTATTGGTTACCAAGTACCCGTAACAAATTACTTACTCTTTATATATTGCTTTTAAGGTGTCCGCAGCGGACACATAAAGTGTCCGCGGACGTATCATTTTAAAAAATAAATTATCAAGCTATTTAATATCAATAACTTAACTTTTGGCATGCTAATCGTATAGTGTAATTTAGTCATTATTATTTGGAAGAATTATGTTCACTTTAAGCTTGTTTTTACTCTCGCCTATGGCCGCTATTTTTGCAGCATCACTTTATGTCATGTTTGAAAAAAATATAAATTCATTTAGCTAAGGTTCAATAATGATTAAAGACACCAGTGCTCAAGACATACAAGTTAATAAACCTGCAAACTATAAAAAACGTCTTCTTTTAATTATCGCTGCGTTATTACTTATTATTTCTGCTGTTTATGGCGTTATGTCAGGCTCTGATGCAACCAGCTCATTTAGTAGAGAAAGGGTGCAAATAGCAAAAGTAGAAATTAAAACGCTTGTCCGTGACGTAGCCGCAAGTGGAAAAATCGTTGCCGCCAACGCGCCAAGTATTTACAGCCCAGAGCGAGGCTTTGTTAGCTTGCACGTTAAAGCCGGCGATACCGTTACCAAAGGCGACGAGCTCGCTTTACTTCATAGCCCTGAACTTACTAATGAATTAAAACAACAACAATCTGTTCTGCAACGATTAGAAGGTGAACTTAAGAGGCAACACTTACAATCAAGAAGAGATACTTTAACTCTTACAAAAACACTCGATATGGCCAGTGTAGAATTAAACGCAGCACAAAGAGAAAATCGCCGCGCAAAGCTATCAATTAAAAAGCATTTAATTAGTCAAATAGACCTTGAAAAAGCAATAGATGACTTATCACGAGCACAACTTACTTATAAACACGCACAACAAGAAGTAGCGCTTGCTAAAGATACACTCGCATTTGAATTGCAAGCCGCTAAAAGTGATGTAGAACGCCAGCAGCTTATTGTTGATGATTTACATAGAAAAGTAAGTGAGCTGTCAATTAGAGCAACAGTTACAGGTATTGTTGGTAATTTGCTTGTGCAACAAAAAGCAGCGGTTACACAAAGTCAGCCTTTAATGACACTGGTTGATTTAAGTCATTTTGAAGCGCAATTACAGGTGCCAGAAAGTTATGCAAACGAACTAGGGTTAGGGATGGACGTAGAGCTTAAATTAGGAAACGAAACAATAATGGGCGTGCTATCAGCTATATCGCCTGAAGTTAATAATCGTGAAGTAACCACACGGGTTCGTTTTGCAGGCAACAGCAATAATATTCGTCAAAATCAACGTTTGACTGCTCGCATTTTGCTCGACAATCGCCAAAATGTGCTGCAAGTGCAGCGAGGAGCCTTTATGCAACAAGGTGGCATTGTTGCTTATAAAATAGACGACAACGTTGCAAGGCGTGTACCTATAACCGTAGGTGCCACCAGCATTAATGCTGTAGAGGTTTTAACCGGCTTAAATGAAAATGACGAAATAATAATTTCTAGCTACAACCAATTTAATCAAGCAGATACGCTTTTACTAAATTAAAAACGCTCCCAACCAGCGCCAAGTTAAGGAAAAAATCATGTTACAAATGAAAAATATAAGTAAAGTATACCAAACTGAAATGGTTCAAACTCACGCATTGAGGGACTTTAACTTAAATGTAAATGAAGGTGAATTTATAGCTGTCACA
>NZ_LODI01000013.1:0-63529 GCF_001468485.1 Pseudoalteromonas sp. H71 | reverse complement strand
TCTGGGAAAACAACCTTTTTAAATATTGCAGGGATGTTAGAACCATTTAGTGAAGGTGACTATATTTTGGATGGTGTCAATGTTGGCAGTTTAAACGACAACCAACGTGCTGATTGTCGAAATCAAAAAATTGGTTTTATTTTTCAGGGTTTTAATTTAATACCAGATTTAAATTTATATGAAAATATTGAGGTACCTCTTCGCTATAGAGGTATTAAAGCAAAAGAACGTAAACGCACAATAGAGCAATGTTTAGAACAAGTAGGCTTAGCCTCTCGCGCTAAACACCTACCCCAGCAATTATCGGGCGGCCAGCAACAACGAGTGGCAATAGCCCGCGCACTTGCCGGAAAACCTCGTTTTTTACTTGCCGATGAGCCCACCGGTAACTTAGACAGCCTGATGGCTCGCCAAGTTATGGAGTTACTTGAGCAAATAAATCGCGATGGCGCCACTATTATAATGGTGACACATGATAGCGAATTAGCCCGCCGTGCACCGCGCAACATTCAAGTAGTTGATGGACAACTAGCCGACTTTACTTTGTACCAAGGTGCACAGCCAATAAATGTAGCACAAGGAGTATAATTCATGCTTGTTCATTATATTGACCTAAGTTGGCGTAGCTTTAAGCGCACACCACTTGTAAGCTCTTTAATGGTACTTGCTATAGCAATTGGTATTGGCATCACCATGACTAGTTTGAGCGTTTACCACATGATGTCGGCCGATCCAATTCCACATAAAAGCAGCCAGCTTTTCAGTGTGCAATTACAAATAATGGATGATGGGAGTACATGGTGGACGTCCGATAACCTCCCTCTTCAACTGACGTATCAAGATGCTGCAAATCTTTATCAGTCTCAATTAGGTGCTCAACGTTTAAAAATGGTACGAAGTGGTTTTTCTGTATACATAGATTCAGACAAAGTAAAACCGTTTAGCCAAAGTGCAAGACTTACTACTCCTGAGTTTTTTAATATGTTTGACCTCGAATTTATTTATGGTAACAAGTGGTCACAGCAGCAAGAAGACGATGCAGCGCCCGTTGTTGTAATTAGCGAGGAGTTAAACGATAAGTTATTTGCTGGTAAAAATTCAGTAGGTCAGATTATCTATCTTGACGATGCAAGTTACGAAGTAATTGGTGTTACAAAAAACTGGCCACTAACCATTAAATATTACGATTTAAATAATGGCGCATTTAACGATCCCGAACAACTTTTTATGCCATTTGGCCTTCTTGAAGCAAAACAACTGGGTAATTGGGGCAATACTAATGGTTGGAAGCATGAAGATGTTCGAAGCTTTACTGCCAAGTTACAGTCAGAAATGGTCTGGATTCAATTCTGGGTTGAGTTAACTACCGAGCAACAAAAAAATGATTACGAAAATTATTTATTAGCTTATATGCAAGATCAGCAAAAGCTTGGTCGATTTGATCGCAAAGAGCTCGCCTTCAGCATTCGAGATGTTAACCAATGGATGGCTTACAATAATGTGGTTAGTGAAGATAACAAAATTTTAGTGGCACTCAGTTTTATGTTTTTAGCTGTGTGTTTGGCTAATATTCTTGGCTTACTACTTGCCAAATTTTTACGTCGAGCGCCGGAGGTTGGTGTGCGTCGTGCACTTGGTGCTAATAAACGTCAGATTTTTATGCAACATATTGTTGAAGTCGCTATGTTAGGGCTTTTGGGCGGGCTACTGGGGATTGTATTTGCTCAGTTAGGTTTATTAGGTGTTCGTCAGAGCTACCGTTATTACGAAAGCTTAGCGACGATGGATTTAAGTATGTTACTGAGCGCCCCTGTTATTGCTATCAGTACCTGTGTAATTGCCGGGCTTTACCCTGCTTGGCTGGTATGTAAAACCAACCCTGCAATTTATCTAAAAAGCCAATAAGGGCGAACGCAATGATATTAGAAATTAAACCTATTTTTCATGCGCTGTGTCGATCTAAAGTGGGTGCACTTTTGCTACTCATCCAAATAGCGATTACCACTGCAATTGTTAGTAACGCAGCCTTTATTATTCAAGACAGAGTAACCTACCTTAACCAAGAAACTGGCTACCCAGAAGACGAAATACTTGCTTTTCATGTCATGCATTTTGGTAAAGATGTTCAAAGCCACCAGCAATTTGAACTGGATGAAACCATGCTTAGAGCTATACCCGGTGTTAAAGACGCCGTGTATATTAATAATATACCGTTATCAGGTAGTGGTAGCTCTTCTGACTTCAGTGTTAACTCAGCGCCAGAACCTGGACTTTCAGCAAGGACGGCTTACTTTTTTACTGATGATCATGCAATTAACACACTTGGTGTTGAGCTGGTTGCAGGACGAAATTTCACCCAAGACGACATTGTCGTAACCAACGATAATGATCAACGCGCTAATGTAACTATTGTGACCCAAGCATTACTAAATGAGCTTTTTCCTGGTGAAAATGGCCTAGGAAAAACAATTTTCCTTGGTGATATTCCACTGAAAGTTGTTGGTGTAATTAAGCATGCAAAAGGGCCTTGGTTAAAAGACAGCCGCCCAAATAATATCGCATTAATTCCTTACATTAACCCCAATATATCTGGCAACTTTTTAGTTCGTACTGCTTCTAATGACCGTGCAGAAATAGCCAAACAGATTGAAGACGAAATGCTTAAAAATTATAACAAACGTGTAATTATCCGAATTCGTGGGCTAGACCAAGATAAAGCGCAATATATGGCTGAAGACACATTAATGATGCGTATGTTAGTTGTGCTTATAACTATCCTTTTACTTGTCACCGCTTTAGGAATATTTGGCTTAACCTTGTTCAACATAAGTAAGCGCACCAAGCAAATTGGAACCCGTCGTGCTTTAGGCGCTCGTAAATCTGCTATTATCAATTACTTTTTAGTTGAAAATGCCTTGATTTGCATTGCTGGATTAGTTTTAGGCGTAATTGCTGCCCTCGTACTTGGGCAATTGCTAATGCAACACTTTTCAATTGCTGCGTTACCCTTAGGCTATGTTGCAGCTACTGCCATTATGGTTTTTATAATGAGTCTTTTGGCTGTATTAGGCCCAGCTAAACGCGCTGCAAATATTTCGCCCAGTATCGCAACCCGAACCATATAGTACAGCTCCCAACCTATGCTACACTGACCAAACACGGTGTAGCATTTTCAATATTTAAATAATAATAAACAGCGATTAAATTCACATGGAAAAAATACTTATTGTTGATGATAATCCGGCCGTTTTAGAGGCATTATCATTACTACTAGAGATACATGACTTTAATGTAGTTACCGCATCAACGCCCTTTGAAGCCATTCAAATTGTGCAATACCAACGCATTGCTCTCGTTATTCAAGATATGAATTTTACCAGCGATACTACCTCCGGCGAAGAAGGTAAAACTTTGTTTTATGCGTTGCGTGAAGAAAACCCACACCTCCCTATTATATTAATAACCGCCTGGACTGAACTTTCAACGGCTATTGAACTTGTTAAAGCAGGCGCTGCCGATTACCTTCCAAAGCCATGGGATGACCACAAGCTTCTTACATGCATTAATAATTTAATAGAGCTGGGGCGCACTAAGCAACTTGTGGCCACGCACAACCGCCTACAAAAAGAGCGGGATGATAAATATAATACGGCTAACTTAGCAGGCCTTATTTTTAAAAGTACCGCAATGGAGCGATTAGTCACAATGGCATTACAAGTGGCTAAATCTGATATCTCTGCACTCATAACAGGCCCTAATGGCAGCGGAAAAGAATGCATTGCGACTATAATTCAAAAAAACTCTTCACTAATAAATCAGCCTTTCATTAAAGTAAATGCTGGCGCCCTACCCCAAGAACTTTTAGAGGCTGAATTATTTGGCGCAGAAGCCGGTGCCTACACAGGTATAACCAAGCAACGTATAGGTCGCTTTGAAGCGGCCGATGGTGGAACATTATTTTTAGATGAAATTGGCAACTTGCCACTTTCTGGGCAAATGAAGTTGTTGAGAGTATTACAAACAGGTGAATTTGAACGATTAGGCTCTACACAAACGCGCAAAGTTACGGTTCGTGTTATATCTGCCACCAACGAAAATTTATTGCACGCAATAACCGAAGGTCGTTTTAGAGAAGATTTGTACTATCGTCTTAATGTTATTGAGTTAAACGTACCTGCGCTTTGTGAACGTATTGATGATATTGCCCCACTCATCAATCATTTTTTACCACATAGAGAGCTAAGCATTGATGCAGAGCAGGCGCTTAATCAATATCAATGGCCAGGTAATGTGAGAGAACTTGAAAACGCCTGTAAACGTGTGGGTGTTATAAAGCCTGATGGCTTGCTTAGCGCTGAAGACTTTGGCCTAACACCATCACTGCCAATAAAAATTAATGACGAAAAAAAAGAGCCTTCAAAACTCGAAATTGAACAATCAATACGCGCTAATCAGGGTGTTATTGCCAAAGTAGCACGAGAGTTTGGTTTAAGCCGCCAAGCACTATATAGGCGCTTACAAAAAATGGGTATTGATTACTAATGTTTAATTTTATTAGTCGCTTATCATTAACTCACAAAGTGGTAGGCATATGCATTATATGCAGCGTTTTACCTGTTATGAGCATTACAATAATTGCACAACCCCCGCTTTATTACTCTGTGTTGTTAGTCATAGCAGCTATGCTTACAAGTTTATTACTTGCTAGAGCCTTAACAAAGCCCATTAAGTTAGGGTTGCAATCGTTAGAAACTGGCTTGCTTAATTTTAAGGATGGTGAGCTTTCAAGTTTATTAGCTTATAAAAACAACGATGAGTTAGGAAAGCTATGTCAGCTTTATAATCAAACTGCAAAACAACTTCGCCAAGAAAAACAGTGGATTTATCAACGAGAGTTAATGCTAGACAAGGTATTACAAAGCTCTCCACAAGCCCTTTTACTCGTTAACGATAACAGTATTGTTGTATTTAGTAACTTAATCAGCCGTACGTTATTTAATAGCACAACACAATTGGAAGGCACGCAGCTTCAACAATTATTGTCTGATGCGCCTATTCAGCTTGCTAATGCTATTGAGCAAGGCGTAGATGGTTTATTTAATATTGAAGTAGACAATCACGATTCTCAAACTTGGCATTTATCTACTGGCGAGTTTTTACTTAATAACCAAAAACATCACTTATACATATTTAAACAACTTACCCGTGAGCTCAGCCGCCAGGAAGTAGCAGTATGGAAAAAAGTTATTCGAATAATAAGCCACGAGCTTAATAATTCACTTGGCCCTATGTCATCGATGCTGCATAGCGCTCAGCTTTTAGCTAGCCGCGTAGATGAGCCGCGTCTTGCAAGAGTGTTTTCAACAATCGATGAGAGAATAAGCCACTTAACTGAATTTGTTCAAGGCTATGGCAAATTTGCAAAGCTACCTACACCACAAAAATCAGCAATAAATTGGCAAAACACATTAAGTGATCTGAATAGGCAATGGCAGTTTAGCTACACAGTAAACACAACTCAAAGCATATTACATGCAGATCAGGCACAACTTGAGCAATTGCTTATCAACTTACTCAAAAATGCACACGAGTCAGGCTCGGATCCGTCTAAAGTAAATATATCTGTAGCGTTTTTTAATAATGCTTGCATAGTAGATATAAGCGATGGCGGAAAAGGGATGAGTGAGCAGGTCATGGCTAATGCACTCGTACCTTTTTATTCAACAAAAAGTACAGGAAGTGGTTTAGGGTTAGCGTTATGCAGAGAGATTGCTGAAGCACATAAGGGACAAATAAGCTTACATAATAAATTAGGTGGTGGCCTAAACGTGCAAATTACCTTGCCATGCACATAATTGATGTTGTTAAAAACAGCTAAAAACAACAAAGCCACTTAACGTGGCTTTTATCATCACAGCACTATAAAAATAGCACTCGCAAAGTAAGATTACTCAGCGTCAGCTTCTTTGTACTTAGCCGCTGTTTCTGTGATTAACGGTTGTAATTCACCACGTTGAAACATTTCGATGATGATGTCACACCCACCAATTAGCTCACCTTCAACCCAAAGTTGTGGAAATGTAGGCCAATTTGCGTACGCAGGAAGTTCAGCACGAATGTCTGGGTTTAGTAAAATATCAACGTATGCAAACGGTTCGCCACACGACATAAGTGCTTGTGAAGCTTGTGAAGAAAAACCACAATTTGGTAACTTAGGTGACCCTTTCATGAAAAGGATAATTGGGTTTTCTGAAATTTGCTGTTTAATTTTATCAATGGTTTCCATCTACAACCTCAAAGTAACGATAGCTAAATATACTTAGGTCTTGAAAATAACTCATCGTGACCATAAATATATAACTTAAAATGGGCAAATAAAGCCACAATTGAAATAGTCTTTCGCAATAGCATTGCTGTTTGCTTAAACTTGAGTAAAATACTCAACAATTATAGTAACACTATATTCCCGCTTGGTATAGGTAAGTGGTCTGTTTCAACAGGCATTACGTATTACCAAATGGACTATCAACTAAAAAAGATGGAGATAAAAAATGGCATTTGAACTACCGTCACTACCATATGCAATCGACGCACTTGAGCCACATATTTCAAAAGAAACATTAGAGTTTCACCACGGTAAGCACCATAACACTTACGTTGTAAAGCTTAATGGTTTGATCCCTGGTACAGAGTTTGAAAACAAATCTCTAGAAGAAATCGTATGTTCATCAGAAGGCGGTGTATTTAACAACGCAGCGCAAATCTGGAACCACACGTTTTACTGGAACAGCTTATCTCCAAATGGCGGCGGCGAGCCTACTGGCGCAGTTGCAGATGCAATTAACGCTAAATGGGGTTCTTTTGATGCGTTTAAAGATGCATTAAACGACAAAGCAGTAAACAACTTCGGTTCAAGCTGGACTTGGTTAGTAAAGCTTGCTGATGGTTCATTAGACATCGTTAATACATCTAACGCTGCGACACCATTAACTGACGAAGGCGTTACACCTGTTCTTACAGTGGATTTATGGGAACACGCATACTACATAGATTACCGTAACGTGCGTCCAGATTACCTTAAAGGTTTCTGGTCACTAGTTAACTGGGAATTTGCAAACGCAAACTTCGCTTAATTAGTACTTACCACTAATTTAAAAAAGGCGCTTCAGCGTCTTTTTTTGTGCCTGTTATTTGTACTTTTACACTCTGTAATTTGACAAAATAACCTTCTCCAACATGATCTTTTTTCACTTAAATTTTTATTTTTATTACACAAACATACACTTTCGCGACTAAACTTTAAAATGTAAGCACCTTTTACAGCGGGTTTCGGAGGTTATTATGACGATTTTTGAGCATTACCAAGCACGTTACGAAGCGGCACAAGAAGAAGAGTACAGTATCGCCGAGTTTCTTGAAATATGTAAAACCGATAAGTCTGCCTACGCCAGTGCACCAGAGCGCCTTTTAATGGCCATTGGTGAACCTAACATGGTCGATACCGCAACGGATGCACGCCTCAGTCGGTTATTTTCTAATAGAGTAGTTGCACGCTACCCTGCCTTTACCGATTTTTATGGTATGGAGGATGCCATTGAACAAATTGTTTCTTATTTAAAACATGCAGCCCAAGGACTCGAAGAGTGTAAACAGGTTCTTTACCTGTTAGGTCCTGTAGGTGGTGGTAAATCATCTATTGCTGAAAAACTAAAGTACCTCATGCAACAAGTACCAATCTATTCAATTAAAGGCTCGCCGGTAAACGATCATCCACTATCTCTATTTGATCCCATTGAAGACGCAAATGTACTAGAGCAAGAATACGGAATTAAGCCGCGTTATTTAAAAACAATTATGTCACCATGGGCAGGTAAACGGCTCAAAGAGTTTAACGGCGATATAAGTAAATTTAAAGTGGTAAAACGCTACCCCTCAATTCTTAATCAAATAGGTATTGCTAAAACAGAACCAGGCGATGAAAACAACCAAGACATATCCGCATTAGTCGGCAAAGTAGATATACGTCAGCTTGAACATTTTGCCCAAAATGACCCCGATGCTTATGCGTATTCAGGTTCACTTTGTATGGCAAATCAAGGCTTGATGGAATTTGTAGAAATGTTTAAAGCCCCTATCAAAGTGCTCCATCCACTACTAACTGCCACACAAGAAGGTAATTACAATGGGACTGAAGGTATTAGCGCTCTCCCCTTTAATGGCATGATCCTCGCGCATTCAAACGAATCCGAATGGCAAACTTTTAAAAATAGCAAAAATAATGAAGCCTTTTTAGACCGTGTGTACATAGTCAAGGTACCTTATTGTTTGCGTGTCACTGAAGAAATTAAAATTTACGACAAACTTCTTCAGCATAGTGAACTTCATAGCGCCCCTTGCGCGCCGGGTACCCTTAAAGCTTTAGCACAATTTACAACTCTCTCGCGGTTAAAAGAGCCAGAAAACTCAAGCATTTATTCAAAAATGCGAGTGTACGATGGTGAAACACTCAAAGACACAGATCCAAAGGCAAAGTCGTATCAAGAGTATCGCGACTACGCTGGGGTGGATGAAGGCATGACAGGTCTTTCTACTCGCTTTGCATTTAAAATTTTATCTCGAGTATTTAATTTTGATAACACTGAAGTGGCCGCAAACCCCGTTCATTTATTTTATGTACTTGAGCAACAAATAGAACGTGAACAATTTAGTAGCGATGTTGAAGAACGTTACCTGAGCTTTTTAAAAGGCTATTTAATTCCTCATTATGTTGAATTTATTGGTAAAGAGCTACAAACCGCGTATTTAGAGTCTTACTCAGAATACGGGCAAAATATATTTGATCGCTATGTTATTTATGCCGATTTTTGGATTCAAGACCAAGAGTATCGTGACCCCGATACAGGCCAATTATTTGACCGAGCTGCGCTTAATGCTGAGCTTGAAAAAATTGAAAAACCAGCTGGCATTTCTAATCCTAAAGATTTTCGTAACGAAATAGTCAATTTTGTACTGCGCGCACGGGCTCACAACAATGGTAAAAACCCGCTCTGGACGAGCTATGAAAAATTACGCACTGTGATTGAGAAAAAAATGTTTTCGAACACAGAAGATCTATTGCCTGTGATTTCGTTTAACACAAAGACCTCCGCTGAAGATCAGCAAAAGCACGAAGACTTTGTTAATCGGATGGTCGAGAAAGGCTATACGCAAAAGCAAGTCAGGTTGTTATCTGAGTGGTACCTACGTGTTAGAAAATCGCAATAACCTTCATAGTTGTGATTTTAGGAGGTAAATATGGCGCATTTTATAGACAGGCGTTTAAACGGTAAAAATAAAAGTACCGTGAATCGTCAGCGCTTTATCAGGCGTTATAAAAAACAGATAAAAGAAGCGGTGTCCGATGCAATAAATAATCGCAGTGTTACCGACTCTACATCGGGTGAAAGTATTTCTATTCCGCAACGTGATATTAGTGAGCCAAGCTTTCACCAAGGTAAAGGCGGTAATAAAAAACAAGTACACCCGGGTAACGATCAATTTGCAACTGGTGATAAAATAGAGCGCCCAAAAGGCGGTCAGGCTGATGGTTCAGGTCAAGGAGAGGCAAGCGACTCTGGTGAAGGTCAAGACGAATTTGTATTCTCTATTTCAAAAGATGAATACCTCGATCTACTTTTTGAAGACTTAGAACTACCCAACCTTCAAGAAAATCAGCTTGATAAACTTGTACAAATGAAAACCCACCGTGCCGGTTTTTGCAGTGAAGGCATGCCAAGTAATATTGATATTGTACGTTCGCTACAGGGTTCACTAGCTCGACGTGTTGCTATGAGCGCAGGTAAAAAGCGCCGCTTAGCCGAGTTAGAAGCCCAGTTAAAAATATTAATACATGAACAACATAGCGATAAAGCAGCTGTTGCACTTTTACAAAAAGAAATAAGCCTACTTAAACAGCAAATTAAAGCTGTGCCATTTATTGATAACTACGACTTGCGATTTAGAAATTACGAGAAGCGCCCTCATCCCACCAGTAAAGCAGTTATGTTTTGTATTATGGATGTGTCGGGTTCTATGGACCAAGCCACGAAAGACATGGCAAAACGGTTTTACATCTTGTTGTATCAATTTTTAACTCGCAGCTATAAAGACATTGAGGTGGTTTATATTCGTCATCATACGCAAGCCACTGAAGTAGATGAACAAACGTTTTTTTACTCTCAAGAAACTGGCGGAACTATCGTATCCAGCGCACTTAAATTAATGGATAAAATAATTAAAGAGCGATACAACGCAGACGAATGGAATATATATGCAGCACAAGCATCTGACGGTGATAACTGGGCTGACGATACTCCGCATTGCGGGCAAATATTACGTAATAGCCTTTTAGGTGCTGTTCGCTATTTTGCCTACATTGAAATCACAACGCGTGCTCATCAAAGCCTATGGCGAGAATATCTAAATATTACGCAAACACACTCTAACTTTGCCATACAGCACATTCAAAGTGTTGAAGACATTTACCCTATATTTAGGGAGCTATTTAAAAAAGGTCGGCAACAAGAAGGCGCTGCATAACTAAGCGAGGTATTAATATGAATACTAAACGAATGAGTGACGGCCCTGATTGGACTTTTGATTTGTTAAATGAGTATCAAACAGAAATAGCCCGCGTTGCAGATCATTACCGGTTAGACACTTACCCTAATCAGATAGAAGTGATTACCGCCGAACAAATGATGGATGCATACTCAAGCGTTGGGATGCCTATTGGCTACAACCATTGGTCTTACGGGAAAAAATTCATCCAAACAGAGCAAAACTATAAACGCGGGCAAATGGGCTTGGCGTATGAAATAGTGATTAATTCAGACCCCTGTATTGCATACTTAATGGAAGAAAATACGTTACCTATGCAAGCACTGGTTATGGCGCATGCATGTTATGGCCACAACTCTTTTTTTAAAGGTAATTATTTATTTAAAACATGGACCGATGCCAGCTCTATCATTGATTACCTTGTATTCTCTAAAAATTATATCAGCCGCTGCGAAGAGAAATACGGTGTGACGGCAGTAGAAACCTTACTAGACTCATGCCATGCACTTATGAACTATGGCGTTGATCGTTATAAGCGCCCGCAACAAATTTCGTTATTTGAAGAGCAAAAGCGCCAAGAAGAACGCGAGGCTTATTTGCAATCTCAAGTGAACGAATTATGGCGAACAATCCCAGAAAACCATCAAGAAGCTAAAAAGAAAGAACGCCACTTTCCCAAAGAGCCACAAGAAAATATTTTGTACTTTATAGAAAAAAATGCCCCTCTTTTAGAGCCTTGGCAACGTGAAGTTATTCGTATAGTACGTAAAATATCACAATACTTTTACCCCCAAAAACAAACACAAGTAATGAATGAAGGCTGGGCCACCTTTTGGCATTACACCATTTTAAATCACCTATATGATGAAGGTAAACTTACTGATTCATTTATGCTGGAATTTTTACAAAGCCACACAAATGTTGTTTACCAACCACCTTACAATAGTCAGTATTACTCGGGGATAAACCCGTATGCCTTGGGTTTTAATATGATGGTTGATATAAGGAGACTATGCGAACACCCTACTGAGGAGGATAAAAGGTGGTTTCCTGAATACGCTGGAAGTAATTGGCTTGATACCCTGCATTTTGCTATGCAAAACTTTAAGGATGAAAGCTTTATAAGCCAGTTTTTATCCCCTAAATTAATTCGCGACTTTAAGCTATTTACACTTATTGATAACGCAAGCGCTCCGCATTTAGAAATAGGTGCAATTCATAACGACAGTGGCTACAAAGCTGTAAGAGAAGCGCTTTCAGCTCAATATAACTTAAGTAATCACGAACCTAACATTCAAGTGTACGATGTTGATATCAGAGGAGATCGCTCGTTAACGCTTAGGTATGTGCCGCACAATAATATACCTTTAGCAAATACACATGAGGAAGTACTTAAGCATCTTTATAGATTATGGGGATTTAAAGTAAAACTTGAAGAACTCGACAATAATGAACAAGTAACAACAGTTGGCCAATGCCCTAAAGACGACTTTCGCCATACAACCGAGTAATTAAAATCAAAGCGGCAGACTAAAAATAATTAATAAAAAATGACGCTTAAGCGTCATTTTTCATATCAGCATAGGCGGTGACTTTATTTCGCCCATTCTTTTTAGATTGATACATGGCTTTATCTGCAGCTTCTATCCAGCGCTCATGGTCCTTGAACTCATTACTAAAACAAGCAAAACCAATACTCACGGTCACTTTCACTTCAAGTTGTTTGTATAAAACAGGACTTTGCTCAATTAATACCCTTAAGCGTTCAGCGAAAATCTCGGCCCCCTTCTCGTCAGTATCAAGTAAGGTTACAACAAACTCCTCACCACCGTACCTTCCTGCAATATCTGTTTCGCGCAGTGTTGTTTTTAATAACTTTGACAAGTGGCGCAATGCTTCGTCACCACAGGTATGGCCATACTCATCATTAACGACTTTAAACCTGTCTATATCAAACATCAGTAAAGCGCTAGAACCACCATTGCGCTTAATCCGCAAAAACTCCTGTTTAAGCGTCGATTCCCAATGACCACGGTTATACAATTGAGTAAGGCTATCTGTTTGGCTTACTTGTTCTAAACGTGCGTTTAAATCTTCTAATTCTTTTTTATTTACAGCAATATCGGTTACGTCGTACAAAATAATACACAAGTGACTCACTTCAGCACGAATATTAGTCAATGGTATAAATGTGGCATTTTGATACATATATTCGGCTTTGCCGGTAATAGGCCTGTAATTTTTAAATCTAAATATGTAAGGCTGTTGCTCCCAAATAGTAAATGAGCGATTTTTTAAAACGAATACAGATTCAGACTTACTTCTGAACCACTTCTCATCTATTGCAGGAAACAAATCAAATAAATCTTTATGCTTTACCGCACTTGGCAACAGGCCTGAATGGTTTTCCATAAAGCCATTCCACACACATACTTTGTAATCTCTATCAAGAACGACCAAACCCACATCAACGGTATTAAACATATCCATTAACCAATGGATCTCATTCATATCTAAATCAGCAGCCATAACTTAATCTTCTAATAGGTAAGCAACTTTGTATTTCAAAGTTTTGAGTGAGTCTTCGGTGAATAACAACATTAAATCACAGTTTATATCGTGATTTTCAATGCCGTAGCTAATCTCAATTGCAAGTGTTCGCTGCCAGCGAGACTTGTTTGCTTTTACAAGTTCAGAAACATCTCTGTGTTGGCCTAAAACAATTGGGTGGCCTTGACTAAACGACATGTCGAGTTGTTTTGAAAGCCCAGTTAAAATAGCACCAATTAAAATGTTACTAATGTCCATCAGTAACTCAAGCTCTACGTTATCGTTAAGCACACCGTCGTAGTTCATCAAAGACGCAATTTCTTTAAAACTGGAATCATTTAATAATAAAAGCGCCTCTCCCGATACACCACCGCCAATAAAGCCTTGGCACACACCAGATGTAGAGGCGTTATTATCAATGGAGCGAAGCGCCATATCAAGTTCGCTCACCTCTAAAATATTGACATTTGGAATGGGTAATTCAACAAACACATTGAGTAATCTTGCAAGCAAGTCGCCTGCTTGCCCCATAGCAACGTTTGTAAGTTCTTGGTAAATATCTCTAACATCAGGGTCAACTTGCTCGCCTAATGAGTGAGATAAGCGCTCACGCATGGCCTTATCTTTAATTCCATGATGCTCTATTATTTCGGCAAGCTTTTCTGGTGAGCAAGGTTTTTGAATAAAATCGATAGCACCCAAGTCTAGTACACGCTGATGAGCGTTAGGTTGTATGTCTCCAGACACAACAACGGTGAGCAAATTTAACCCTAACTCTTTCATTGCCATTAACACTTCATACCCGTCCATTTCAGGCATATTAAGATCAAGGAATAGAATTTCTGGTTCAACAGCTTTTATTTGCTTTATACAATCAACACCGTTAATTGCAAACTCAACTTTTATGTCCCAATCTTCCGGCAATGAGCGAGCTAATTGACGCCTCGCTAATTTGGAATCATCACATACTAATACTGATGTTGGCATACTATCTCTCTATTTTTAAACCAAGTATTAACATCAAAAAATGATAGTGGCTTTTTATTTTTATTATTTAAGATATTTTTTGTAACTATATGTTAATCAAAGTTTCAGCCGTTTACAATTTAAAATCTCATAATTAATTCTTACTGAGCAAGAACGTATAATCTCTTGGTTACTTATACGCAGTATAATACACTGTCACCCATTGCGTTAATTTAAAAGGAAATACCTTATGTTTCGTTCGCTCGCGTTTGTGCTGAGTGCATTTTGCTCCGTTGCTTTTGCAGCCGATTACCCAGAAAATATCCTCGATGCAGGTAAAGTATCGGTCCAAGGTAAACCAATTACTTTAATGGGCAAAGGCGTAGTTATAGGGGATAACGCTCCTGACTTTAAAGTAGTTGATGGTAATTTTACGCCAGTAACACTTAACGATTATAAAGGGCAAGCTTTACTAATTAGTGTAGTACCAAGTTTAGATACAGGCGTGTGCAGTTTACAAACAAAGCATTTTAACGAAAAAGTGGCGCTGCAATTTCCAAGTATTGAAATATTGACTATCAGTGCTGATTTACCGTTTGCCCAAAAACGATTTTGTAAAGCAGAGAACATAGATAAAGTTATCACATTATCTGATTCGGTATGGCGTGATTTTGGCCAAAAATATGGTGTGATTATAAAAGATATGGGGCTTCTAACGCGCTCTATTTTTATACTCGATAAGAGCCATAAAGTGGTTTATAAGCAATTGGTGAATAACCTATCTACCGAGCCCGAATACGACAGCGTAATAGAAAAACTTAAAACTTTATAAGTGTCTAAATAAAAAACCGCCAACTGGCGGTTTTTTTGTTATTAGGCTTAGCCTAACAGCTCACCTAATTGTTGGCTTACTGCTTCAACGGCTTGTGTACCGTCTAGTTTGTGGTACTGGGTGTTACCCGATGCAGCTTCTGCTTGGTAGTAATCAACCAATGGCATCGTTTGCTCGTGGTAAATACCTAGACGTTTACGCACTGTTTCTTCAGTGTCGTCGGCGCGAACAATTAACTCTTCGCCCGTCTCATCATCTTTACCTTCCACCTTTGGTGGGTTGTAAACAACATGGTAAACACGACCTGAACCAGGGTGAACACGACGTCCGCCCATACGTTCTACAATAATTTCATCAGCTACATCAAATTCAATAACGTGATCGACCACTACGCCATTTTCTTTCATTGCATCTGCTTGTGGAATAGTACGTGGGAAACCATCTAGTAAAAAACCTTTTTCGCAATCAGCTTTAGCAATACGCTCTTTCACTAAACCAATAATGATATCGTCAGAAATTAGCTGACCTGCGTCCATTACTTTTTTTGCTTCTAAGCCAAGTGGAGTGCCTTCTTTAATAGCAGCACGTAGCATATCGCCAGTCGAAATTTGTGGAATACCGTACTTGTCCATTAAAAACTGAGCTTGAGTGCCTTTACCTGCACCCGGCGCGCCCAAAAGAATAATGCGCATATCATTGTCCCCTAGTATGAGAGTTTATTTTAAAGCCTGAATTCTTCCATAAGCGCCGCTGATACTCAAGCAACTTATACTAATTGCCTACTTTGTAGCGTATAAAAAAAGGAAGCCTAGGCTTCCTTTTTAAATATGTACACAATTTATACTTTTATTTGCTTAGCTCTAACATTAATTTATTTAGGCGTGTAACAAATCCTGTTGGGTCTTTTAATGTTCCGCGCTCTGCAAGTAATGCCTGGTCTAATAATACATGTGACCATTGTGCAAATTTATCTTCATCCTGCTCGTCATTTAAATGCTTAACAAGTTGGTGCTCTGGGTTTAATTCAAACACAGGTTTAGCCTCTGGTGCTGCTTGGCCAACAGACTCCATTAACTTTTGCATTTGCGAGCTCATGTCGTTCTCATCACTTACAACACAGGCTGGAGAATCGGTTAAACGATGCGTAAAGCGCACGTCTTTAACATCTTCACCTAACGCTGTTTTAATGCGCTCTACTAAGCCTGCCATCTCTTTTTCAGACTCTTCTTGGGCTTTCTTAGTCTCTTCATCATCAAGCTTACCCAAGTCTAAGTCACCACGTGTGATTGACTGTAGTTGCTTATCTGCAAACTCAGTTAGGTGGCTCATCATCCACTCGTCAACACGGTCACTTAGCAATAATACTTCGATGCCTTTTTTGCGGAAAATCTCTAAATGCGGCGAATTTTTAGCGGCTGTAAAGGTATCAGCTACCACGTAGTATATTTTTTCTTGGCCTTCGTTCATACGCTCAACATATTGTTCAAGCGACACATCTTGCGTTTGCGAATCAGTATGAGTTGAAGAAAAACGAAGTAGCTTACAAATCGCTTCTTTATTTGCTGCGTCTTCCGCTGGACCTTCCTTCATTACCTGGCCAAACTCATTCCAAAATACTTGGTAATCGTCAGCTTTGTTTTTCGCCATACGCTCAAGCATTTTAATAATACGCGAGGTACACCCTTTACGAATCGCTTGCGTTACTTTGTTATCTTGTAAAATTTCACGCGATACGTTCAATGGTAAATCGTTTGAGTCTAATAATCCTTTTACAAAACGTAAGTAGCTTGGCATAAACTGCTCAGCATCATCCATTACGAATACACGTTGTACGTAAAGTTTTAAACCACTTTGGCGTTCACGGTTCCATAAGTCGAAAGGTGCTTTTTTAGGGATATATAAAAGGCTGGTGTACTCTGTTTTACCTTCAACTTTATTATGTGCCCAGCTAAGTGGATCTTCCCAATCATGGCTTACATGCTTATAAAACTCTTTGTATTCTTCATCAGAAAGCTCAGACTTATCACGTGTCCATAATGCGGTTGCGCGGTTAATGCTTTCCCACTCACCCGGTACTGCTGGAATTTTTTCGCCATCTTCGCCTTCAGATTCTGGTACTTCTGCTTTGTACATTTGTACAGGCGTAGAAATATGATCCGAGTATTTAGTCACAATACCACGTAGGCGGAATTCGTCAGCAAATTCTTTTTCGTCATCACGAAGGTGTAAAATAATTTCGGTACCACGGCCTTCTTTTTCAATTTCTTGCAGCGTGTACTCGCCTTCACCTTGTGACTCCCACTCATAAGCAGTTGTTTCGCCAGCTTTGCGTGTGCGAACAGTCACTAAATCAGCAACAATAAATGCAGAATAAAAACCAACACCAAACTGACCAATAAGTTGTGAATCTTTACTTTGATCGCCCGTTAAGTTTTTGAAAAACTCAGCGGTGCCCGATTTTGCAATAGTACCTAAAGAGTTGATAACTTCTTCACGGGTCATACCGATGCCGTTATCTGAAATAGTGACGGTATTGGCCTCTTTATCTGCACTAATACGAACGCGTAGGTCTGCATCGCCTTGGTAAAGATCACCATTTGAAAGCGCTAAAAAACGTAACTTGTCGGCTGCATCTGATGCGTTTGATACAAGCTCACGTAAAAAGATCTCTTTATTTGAATAAAGAGAATGAATCATTAAGTTTAATAGTTGTTTTACTTCTGTTTGAAAGCCTAATGTTTCTTTTTGTGCTGCAGTCATTTATATATCTCCAATTAGCAAAGTGTCTGCGTTATGCACTTAATATGGGGGGAGCTAATAGAACTTCAAGGGAAAAAATTAAAAAATAAAAATGTAATGTTAATTCACACTAAAATGGGCTTGGGCAATGGATGTGAATTGCTTGATTTGTAGTGGGATGTTCAAAAAACAGATCGCTTGCATGCAACTGTAGACGTTTTGATAGCTTTTCACTTTGTGCATTCTTATACAGGTCGCACCCTAAAATAGGGTGGCCTATAAAATGACTATGTATGCGTAGCTGATGAGTACGCCCAGTCAAAGGAGAAAAGCGTACATAAGTTCTAACAGGGTTAGTAAGGCGCTCTATAACCTTAAACTCGGTAACAGCAGGCTTCCCCTCTAGCTTGCAGATTTTTACACGCGGAAATAGTTGTTTATCTTTAGCTATAGGGGCATCAATTTGCCCTTCATCAGCGCTAATACATCCCTCTAGCATTGCCACATAATGCTTTTCTACATTACGTAGTTGAAACTGTTTATTTAAGCGCTTTGACGCCAAATCGTTAAGACTTACAAGCATTATTCCCGATGTGCCTAGATCTAATCGATGAACTAATTTAGCGTTTAAAAAGGGCGGCGTTAACCCTTTTTGTCCATTTACTAAGCGATAATGTACTGAATCCCAGTTTACTGGATTTTTCCCTGATAAACTCAGTAACCCACTGGGCTTATTAATAACTAAAATATCGTCATCTTCATACAAAATACTAAACGTATCTATACATTTTGGCGCTATAAAATTGTCGATAATAGGGTTTGTTTGGCTACTATTCATGCCTATTAATCGTTATTTTTAGAATGAAGTTGTTTTAAATCAAGTACACGTTCGCGCAGGTTATCAGCTTTTACTTTATTTGCTGAAACAGGCTCGCCAACTGACACCGATACTAACGACCACTTCAAGCGGGGTAATTGCCACTTAGTTTTACGGCTAAACATACTGCCCCATAACCCACCTAAATGCACAGGCACAACAGCAACATGTGTTCGCTCAATTATTCGCTCTATGCCTCTTCTAAACATATCAATGCCACCATCATCGGTTAGTTTACCCTCAGGAAAAATACCCACAAGCTCGCCGCGTTCAAGTGCCTCTGCAACATCGTCAAACGCTTTCTTAAAGGCTTCAGGGTTTGCTTTTTCACTGTCAATGGGAATTGCTTTGGCCATTTTAAATAACCAATGCAACGCAGGAGAATAATAAATGGGCGCAAAAACCATAAAACGAATTGGCCTTGGTGATGCGGCTAAAATAAACATCCAATCAACAAAGCTGACATGGTTTGCAACAATAACCGCTGCACCTTGCTCTGGAATGTTTATTTCGCCTCTGGTTTTCACGCGATACATACAAATAGCTAAAATATAGATAATAAAGCGCAAGAAAAACTCAGGTACTTTGGTATAAATATACACTGAGATCAGTAAATTTAACCCCGCAAGTAAAAGCAGTAGCTCCGAAATACTCCACTGTAAAATAGACAATGTCACAATACTTAAAATCGCACTACACACCATAAACAACGCGTTAAGTACATTATTAGCTGCAATAACCCGAGACCGACAGGCTTCTTCTGTTCTTTGCTGTATCAATGCATATAAGGGAACAGTGTAAAAGCCTGATGCTATTCCAATGCCTGCCATCCAAACAAAGTGCCACTGCATATCGCCGGTATTTATTACTTGTTTTAAAGTTAATAATTCATCGCTTTGCATGCCATAACTTATAATGTCGGGCTCTTGGCTAAGTAAGTATAAAAATAGAGTAATTAAAATGGCGCCGAAAGGCACAATGCCTAATTCTATTCGCGAACGCGACAGCTTTTCACATAATAAAGAACCTACAGCGATACTTAACGAAAACACTACCAGCGCACTCGTAACCACCAATTCATTCCCACCCATAACGTGCTTAACATAGTTTGGCAATGTGGTTAACACTATGGCGCCAATTAGCCAAAACCAGCTTATTCCTAATACTGATTTACCCACAGACTCTGTTTGTGAATTAAGGGCTGAAAACACATTTTTTGTAGAAGCATATATATTGTAAGTAAACGCTAAATTAGGTTCATTGGCTGCACTCATAGGAATAAAGCGGCTACTTAAATACCCCATTACAGCGAGCACAAGTACAGCAATACTAATAATTGCAGGGCCTACGTTTTGCGTAATGTAATAAGTGCCAAAAATTGTCCCTAGTAAAATAGCAACAAAGGTGCCCGATTCAACTAAGCCATTCGCTTTTGTTAACTCCTCTGGTCCAACGTGCTGAGGTAAAATAGAGTATTTTAAGGGGCCAAAGAACGTACTTTGAAACCCCATAAAAAATATGGTTGTGAGCATAAGCCATATGGACTGGGTATAAATTGATAGTGCACCCACAACCATAATCGGTATTTCGCACAGTTTTACACATCTGATTAATTTTGATTTCTCTGTTTTTTCAGCAAGCTGCCCTGCCATACCCGAAAATAAAAAAAACGGTAAAATAAATAGCCCGGCAGCAATATTAGAATAGAGCGCGCCATCGGCAAGCGTGGCGGCTTGAAAAACTAATAAAATAAGGACCGATTGTTTATATACATTGTCGTTAACGGCAGAGAAAAACTGAGTAATAAACAGAGGTAAAAACCGTTTACTATTGAGTAAACCGCTTTGATTTGTTGAATGCGTTTTCATTGTGATCCTTACGTTTTAACTCTAAATAAACCTATCTCAAAAAGGGCTTTGATTACTTAGCCGTCAAATTAACTGCATACTATTTTTAGCTAGCTTACCTTAAAAACAAAAAAGCCTACATAAATTAATTACGTAGGCTTTTACATATCTTTTCAAACAGTCGCTTTAATGAACTATTCTTGTGTAACCACGCGGCGACCACTAAATGCATGCATTAGGGTTCTACCATCAACTAAATCAAGTTCGCCTCCAACCGGAATACCGTGCGCTATTCGCGAGGCACCCACATTATTTTTGTGGCAAAGCTGAGCAATGTAGTGGGCTGTAGTCTCGCCTTCAACACTTGGGTTAGTTGCTAATATTACCTCGTTAATACCACCTTGAGAAAGTTTTTGCTCTAAAACATCCAAGCCTATTTCTTTAGGACCAATGCCATCAATCGGTGATAAATGCCCCATAAGCACAAAATATAAACCTAAGTACTGACCGGTTTGCTCAATGGCAAGCACATCAGTAGGCGACTCGACGACACACAAAATACCACTGTCTTGGCGTTTTGTGCTTAGACAAATATCACATTGTGGTTGCTCACAAAAGGTACGGCAAGACTGGCAATGACCTATGGCTGTCATCGCTTTTGTTAATGCGTTACCCAATTGCGCACCGCCTTTACGATCACGTTCAAGCAAGTGAAATGCAATGCGTTGTGCAGACTTAGGGCCAATACCTGGCTGGCAACGTAATGCTTCAATAAGCTGGTTTAAACTATCTGAAAGTTGCATTATTATTTAGAACGGCATTTTCATACCTGGTGGTAATTGCATACCGCCAGTTACTTTGCTCATACGCTCTTGTGTTTCTTCAGCCACACGGCGCACAGCATCATTACACGCTGCTGCAAGTAAGTCTTCAATCATGTCTTTGTCGTCTTCCATTAGGCTTTCATCAAGCTCAACGCGACGAACATTGTGGTTACCAAGCATGGTTACTTTAACTAAGCCTGCACCCGCTTCACCAACAACTTCCATTGTTGCAATTTCGTCTTGGGCTTTTTGCATGCGCTCTTGCATTTGCTGCGCTTGCTTCATCATGTTACCCATTCCACCTTTAAACATAATTTTCTCTCTTTCTTTTAATCTTTAATTGTCATGAAGATAAGGGCGATTGTATAGAATTACAATGCCTGAATACTGTTTTCGTCAATTTCGGCACTAAATAGTTGTTGAAATTGTACTATATTTTCGTCGCTAGTGATCACATCAATTGCTTGCTGATGACGCCCTGCATCTATTTTTTGCTGAATTAAGTAAGGCGAATCGATAACTCCTTGAGCAAAGTTTATACTCAGCGATACATTGTGATCGTAAATACTCGATAGTGCGGCATCAAGTTTTTGACGAAGCATGGGAGTATCGAGATGTTTTTGCGACTCATCAACATCTATATGTAAATTACTTCCCTGCTTTGTAAAAATTGAATGCAGCGCAAATTGGCGCATTCGTCCGCCCAGCCCCATGCGTTTTATTAAATAAGCCCACTCATCTTGCTGATGAGCAAACTTTATTTCACTTATAGGACTTTGAAAATCGTCGGGGACTGGAATACTTTCCTCTTGCGGAGCTGGAGTTGGCACACTTTGAGGATTAATTTGTTCCAATAATTCAGGCGCTAAATTTTCAGTGATTGTTTGATGCTTAGCTTTAAAATCAACTTTCTGTGCGTTTGCAGCGACTACACTTGGGCGTTGTATTTGGCTCCCGCTAACAGGGAGCTCAGGCTTTTTTTCATGCTCGCCTATATTGTAGTTATCCCACGGCGGTGGGTTAGCAGATCCCGTTGGAGGCGCAGGGATTTGTTGTTCTGTATTATCAAAATGGCTTTGTCTATCTTTATTAGTGGCTTCGCTTTGCTGTGCAATTGGCGAACTAACCGGCCTATTACTTTGCTCCCTAGTGTCAATTTCTGGTTTTTTGGGAACTGGCGGCTGGGCTATGTTATGTCCCGATAACCGCCCTGAACCTGATATATTTCTGTCACGTAAGATTCGCGCAATGGCTGATTGTGCCTGAGACTCTTTATCATGCAGTGAAGATGAATCGGTAGATGATTGTTCGCTTTGCGATTCAACCTGTTGCGATGCGCTTTGAGGTGATTCGTTTACCTGCTGATCACTGTGAATGTGAGGATTAAAGCCTTGGTCTAGCGCGCTGCTCATTACGTCATCAAATTGTGCAGATAATGTTTGCTCCACATCACTGTGCTGCATGTAAGCTTCATTTTCGCTGTTACGCTGTGCTTGATCGTCGCTTAATTGCTCTTTAGGCGTGTTTTGGCTCGCTTCAGTTTGAGCCTCTTCAGTTTTAACCTGTACATGCTCTACTTGCTCAGAATCAACAGGCCTGTCGATGACACTCGGTGTCACTTCCGCTTGCTGATCGATAGTTACAAGCGATTTTTCGGCTGATTGCTGAATATTACTTGTGTCACTGTGTTCAGCAGGGTTATTGCTGTTTTCAGGTTTTTTTTTACTTAAAATATCACGCAGTGCATTAGCTCGGCTTTCAGTATCACTTACCGATGATTGAGGCGTATTTATCACGCTCTGCTGAGTGTCGTTTCCTGCAGGTTGAAATGCAAGCAACCTCAGTAAGATCATTTCAAAACCTAAACGTGGCTCAGGGGCCCATTGTAAATCTTTTTTACCATTTAACAGTAACTGGTAATAAACCTGAACTTGCTTTGCACTGGTGTGCTCTGCGACGTGTTTTATGTAATCAGCATTGGTTTCATCAAGCCCAGCGGCTTGAGGCACTAATTGGGTAAGCTGAATTAAATGCGTTAATGAAATTAAATCATCAAGTAACGCTATATAATTTGGATTTTTGCTCGCCACATTGGCTATTTCGCTCATGAGCGCTGCGCCATCTTGGCTCAGCAATGCCGCTAATAAACTTTGGCTGTAGTGTGTATCCATTAAACCAAGCATTGCTTGAACCGCTTGGTTATTAATATCACCATTCGTTTGTGCTATAGCTTGATCGGTTAAGCTAAGTGCATCGCGCATACTGCCATCAGCAGCTTTTGCAATAATGCTAAGTGCATCGTTATCAAAGCTGAGTTGCTCTTGCGTTAATACGTGTTGGAGCTGTGTTTTAATTTCACTTTGCGACAAAGCGTTTAAATTAAACTGTAGACATCGCGATAAAATAGTGACGGGTAACTTTTGGGGATCGGTTGTTGCAAGTAAAAACTTCACATGCTCTGGCGGTTCTTCGAGCGTTTTTAAAAGCGCATTAAAACTATGCTTTGAAAGCATGTGAACTTCATCTATTAGGTATACTTTATAACGCCCACGCGTAGGTGCGTATTGAACATTATCAAGTATTTCACGCGTATCTTCTACTTTAGTACGAGAGGCAGCATCAATTTCTAGTAAGTCAATGTAGCGCCCTGCTTCAATATCTGTACAGCTGCTACATTGTCCACAAGGAGATGCCGAAATACCTTCGTCGCAATTTAAGCTTTTTGCAAAAATACGCGCAATAGTTGTTTTACCAACACCTCGGGTTCCAGTGAATAAATACGCGTGATGCAGTCTATTTTGTGTCAGCGCGTTTACAAGCGCTTGTTTAACATGAGACTGCCCAACCAATTCATGAAAGGTTTGTGGACGCCATTTTCTCGCTAGAACCTGATAACTCATCGATTATTCGCCTTCGAATTCAACCAACTTTAAGATTTTGATACCCATTTTCTCAATGCGTTGTTCGCCACCTAATTCAGGCAGTGATACAACAAATGCAGCATCAGTCGCTTCACCACCTAGTTTATTAACTAGTTTAGCGGTCGCTTCAATTGTTCCGCCTGTTGCTAAAAGATCATCAACAAGAAGCACTTTGTCACCGGGTACAATTGCATCAACATGAAGTTCTAGCGTGTCTTCACCGTATTCTAACAAGTAATCTTGGCGAATAACTTCACGCGGTAATTTGCCAGGCTTACGCACAGGAATAAAAGGAATACCTAAAGCATAAGATAAAGGCGCTCCAAAAATAAAGCCACGAGATTCTGTGCCAATAATTTTTGTAAAACCTTGGTCTTTATATTCGGTTATGAACGCATCAATAGTGGCTTTAAACGCTTCAGGATTTGCCATTAATGTAGTTACATCGCGAAACATAATGCCCGCTTTTGGATAATCAGCAATTGTGGTAATGCTGTTTTTAATAATTGCTGGTGTTACTTGAGTCATAAGTTTTGCTGCTCAATGGTTGATATTACAAAGCAGGTGATTATAACCTTAAGTGAACTTTAATTGCGAGTTTGCTGTGACTTTAACAAAAAATTGAAGGGTTATAGAGGATAGAGAGGCAAAGCATTAAGGCTGATGTTGACAACAGCCTTAAGCTATAAATACGTTTTAGGTTAAGCTAGTGATCCAACCTAAAATTGCATTTAAACAACCAATACCTGCAAATACCGCTAGAAAAGCAATAAAATAAGTAGCGTTAAACGGATCTTTAAAGTCTTTATCATCTGACATGGTACAACCTTTTATTAAGCACGATAAATAAGGCTGCCATGATAGACGATGTAAAAACATCAATAAAGGCCTTAATCTTGATTTTTTGTCACGATTACACCACGTTCAATCAGCGCATTGATTGTCACAAGTGCCCCTTGTGTTATTTGCTCTTCGTTAAACTGAGGTGCCTGATTAATGACCTGTTGACACAGGTTATCAAATGTAATGCCTTCAACGCTTTCAATGATAGAGAGTAATAAAGCCGTCATTGCATTGGTTGCTAAAAATTGTACATCGTCTTCTTCATCTCTATAAACAACAAAATAGTTAGGTACAACCGATGGCGCTTTTGGCCGGACTTGAGCGCTAATAGTTTGCACTGGAAATTGGTAACTCAAATTTCTCGCTAAGCTTGATAAAAATAATGGACTTTTAGTTAAAGCTGTTTGTTGTAGTTTTTTCTCGTTAGGGTCTTCGTTTGCTATTGAGACGTCAAGCTCTATCCATTCATAATGCGCAAGCTCTAACATAAAAGCAGGATCATATTTTTTCATTTTATAATTACCGGATAAGTAATGAATAAACTCCCCTGCAATATCTAAAAAATAGGGTGATTGACAATCATATTCACTGAAAAACTGCCTGACCAGCTTTTTCCACTGTTTGTCACTGTAGAGGGTTTTTAAGACCGGATATCCAGAAGAAATGAATCCTTCAATATTATTAAAGAACAGGTCGCGATATATAGCCATACGTCTATCTTCAATATCAGTTGGCTTTTTATTTTTTTTTGGCTCACGTATGTGCGCCATAAATTCATTTTGTACATCTGTAAAGCTCATAGCTGAGTACCCACTGCTTAATTAAAATTCGCTTTAAGCATGTTTTTTTGAACGCCCATAATTCAAATGCTTTTGTTGTAATTGATAAATAATATCAAGCTCTTTAGTTAATGCATGCATTGAAGGAATATTAAAGTCACGCTCGAGGAGAGTCGCAAATACACCATGAACGCTATACGCTTTATCGAGCAGCTCCCATACGGGATCAATCACATCAGCACCATGGGTATCGACAATTAAGTCATCAGCCTCATTATAATGCCCCGCGACATGCCCGTAAGCTATTCGCTTTGTAGGTAAGCCGGCTAAAAAAGTATTTGCGTCATAACCATGATTTATCGAGTTAACATAAATATTATTTACATCAAGCAACAATTTGCAATCTGCTTGCTCTAAAATTTCATTAGTAAATTCAAGTTCAGTTAACTCTTGGCCTGGCGCACCGTAATAAGATATATTTTCCATCGCAATAGGTCGTTCAAGCATGTCTTGTACTTGCTTAATTCGGGGCACAACGTGCGCAATTGCCTCTTCGGTAAAAGGGATGGGCATTAGATCATACATATGTCCTTGACCAGAGCAATAACTCAAATGCTCACTAAACATTTTAATGTTATACTGATCAAAAAAAACTTTTAACGATTTAATAAACTCAATATCAAGCGGCTCTGGCGAACCAATTGACAAAGACAAGCCATGACACACAAAATTATTAGCATCGGTTAATGTTTTAAATTGCTTTTTAAATCGGCCGCCCAGTTTTAGCCAGTTTTCAGGCGCGACTTCCAGAAAGTCAATTGGCTGTGGGACGTGTTCTAATAACTCATCTAGCATTTCGCGGCGCAAACCTAGGCCGACCATTCCAAATTCAGTACTATGCATTTGTGTCATAAGTGCCTCTGATATTAACAAAAAAGGGCCATTGGCCCTTTAGCATAACTTAATTAAATTAAGAAATTAACGGCCACCACATTTACCTTCGCCACACTTGCCCTCTTTTTTACCTTTTGCGTCGCCACCACATTTACCTTCGCCGCACTTGCCTTCTTTTTTACCTTTTGCGTCGCCGCCACATTTACCTTCGCCGCACTTNCCTTCTTTTTTACCTTTTGCGTCACCGCCACATTTGCCTTCACCGCACTTTCCTTCGGCAGCATCTAATTGGTAACCAGAAACAAGTTGCTGAAATTCAAACGGGTTTGCTTGTACATCGGCAGATACAAAACTCGCAGAACCCACGACTACTGCACCTAATGTTAATGCGATTGTATTATTTTTTACTGTATTCATTATATTTGCTCTCTATACTCAATGTGTGTAAATCATCGCAATGTAAATATCGTTTTAGATTGCGTGTATGTTTAAGTAGACCTGTGATGAAATAAAAACTTTCATTTTTATTTTATTTAATCGAAAAAATTTGCATCATGCGTTCTCGCTTTAACTATGAGTAACAATTACAGATTTATCAATATGCAATTTACAGGTAAACTAAGCACCTTATTTTTAAAATATAATCGCTTTATGAAACTTGTTTTAGCACCTATGGAAGGTGTTGTAGATTTTAAAATGCGCCAATTGTTAACTGACCTCGGTGGGTTTGATTTATGCGTGACCGAATTTGTAAGAGTGGTTCAAGCACGCTTACCTGAAAAAGTATTTTATCGATACTGCCCAGAACTAAATAATAATGGCTATACCCGAGCAGGCACCCCGGTGCGTATACAATTGCTTGGCCAAGAGGCGAATCCATTAGCTGAAAACGCAGTCAGGGCGATTGATTTGGGTTCTCATGGTGTTGACCTTAATTTTGGATGTCCTGCGAAAACAGTTAACCGCAGCCGCGGTGGTGCCGTTTTGCTTAAAGATCCCGAGCATATGTATACCATAATTAAAGCAGTTAGAGATGCGGTAGATTCAAAACATGAAGTGAGTGCAAAGATACGTTTAGGATTTGATGACGACAGTAAAAGCCAAGAAATTATTGATGCGGTTGTAAGTGCTGGTGCTAATAGCGTTGCGATTCATGCCAGAACAAAACGCGATGGATACAACCCGCCAGCATATTGGGAAAAGATACCGCCTATAATAAAAGGAAAAAATATTGCTGTTGTTGCAAATGGTGAAATATGGCAAGTTGAAGACGCAATGCTATGCCAAAAAAGAAGCGGTTGCAGTGACTTAATGCTTGGCAGGGGCGCACTATCTCACCCTGATTTAGCAAAAAAAATAAAAGCGCATGTCAACAATGAGCACTATGAGGGTTTAGAGTGGGAGCATGTTCTCTATCACTTAATTCACTCAGCTATTCATCATGATCCAGCTAAAGATGAAAAATATTTTGCATCTAGAACTAAACAATGGCTAGGTTATTTAAAGCGTCAATACCCACAGGCAATAACGTTATTTGATGAAATTCGTAGGTTAAAAACCAAAGAAGACGTATCTGCAGTTTTAAAAAAATATGCAAAAGCACCACAACTTGATTCAAATCATGACAGTTAATTAAATGCAATTAGATAATAACAGTATAACGAGCAGTTAATGTAAAAGGGTTATGCTGATAATGAACCACCAAAAGCGCTTATATGATGAACTAACACAAGTTAAATCAAACATACTTGTTATGCTTTCTAAATCGTCTCATCCTGACCACCAAGGTTTAATCACAACATTAAGACATACAGCAAATAATGAATGGTTAGACCTTGCTGCAAAGAAGCTCGGTCCTGAGTATGCTAACTTAATTAACCGTATGACTATGCTAGAGGCCGCAGTGAGTCAAATTGATATAGGTCAGTATGGCTACTGTTGTGATTGTGAAGAAAAAATCGCAACGGCGTTGCTTCAAGAAGACCCAGCAACACAACGTTGTACAACGTGCGACATTAAAAGGACATCGAACTAATTATTGAAAGTCATAAGCTATAACCCTCTTTAGTTGGTGCCTGCTGAGCTTTTGAGGTTAAAATTTGTTTAAACGGGGTACGAAATTTATTGGCCTATAGGCAAAGTAAAACCTCTGTACCCTACTCATGCCAGTTAACGAATTGTACTTAAGGCAACTAATAATAAGCTGCCCTAGGACGGGCTAAAAAAAAGAAGCAACCCATGTTTAAAATATACGCTGCGTAATTACCTATTAAATGATAGGTATCTTCACCCAAGGCTTTGCCTTACCAAAAGTCTCGGCAGATAAAAAATCCTAGATTAATGACAAACCTGTCCACAAAAACTAAACGATTGACCTGGATAAAGAATAATATCTTCAACTAAGTATTGCGCGGTCTGTTCTGGCACTTTAAGACGCTTTGATAAATTAACTTTAGCCTGAGCAATCGTCCATGCGTGGTAATGAATACCTATATCTGTTTCCATCATTGCAAGCATGAGCAACTTATCCTTATTAGACAATTTTGCTTTGCTAGCCATAGCGGGCAAATCTAAGTAATGTGCTTGCCAGTCAAGTCCATTAATCAATGGCTCTTCAGATAAATACTGCACTACAAACGATTTAATATGATTTTGTGCAAATTTGGCATTAATAACTGCACTTTCCAGAACTTTAAGTTTTTCGTTAATAATAACAACCCACTCTAGAGGTGAATTAACTGCACTACCATAATAATTGAGTTTACTCTGATACCACTCTGAACCATTAGAAAGCCCTCTTAAACCAACACTTCCTCGAGGCTTATAGTTGGCCAAATAGTTAGAAAAGGCCCTGATGTGGCTTTTAATTGCCCCTTGTGTAGCCTTGTTTTCAATAGCTTGCGCTACATATTCCTGTAGTAAAGCATACTCTAACTTATTTAGTTTTAAATTACTTTGCTTAGCAATTTCTAACTTAGCTTGGGTAAATTTAAGCCACTTTATAGTCTGCTCAACAGTGCTAGTGGAGTGTTTAAATAAGCTCATATTATTTAAAACATTTACTTGGGCTGGCCAAGGAAAAAACCGCTCAGGAAACCGCTCTGCAATAACCAAATAATTAACTTGAGTAATTTGATTAGGTGTTAACTTCATCGTCATCAATTGCTGATAAATAGCATGACGGTTATCAAGATATTCGTTCGAATAAACGATATTTTCATCTGTAAATTTTTTATTATTTGTTCCCTCTTCTAATACCAACGCAGTATTTAAAGACTTTAAGGCGCTTCGTGCCTCATCAAAAGAACTAAAACTATCACTCTTATCAGTACAGCCAATCAGAAACGCACACAATAATAATGATAAAAAAAACGTTTTATACATAGTAATCCTAATAAAAAAAGCCCCAGAGGGGCTTTTTAAAAGTTGCTAATGTTAGCTAAAATTAAATTTTAACACCGTTGCGAGCGGCTTTATCTTTAATGTAGGTAGACCAACCTTTTGCAAACTTACGTGTGCGTGGGTCATCCATAGCTTTAACAATAGCAGCATAAGCTTGCTTATACTTGCCTTGGTAGTAATACGCTTCAGCTAAATCTGAATATATAGTCCCTTTTTTGTCAGAGCCAAGCTCTAACGCCTTGTTCAAGCGAACAACGGCAGCACTAAACTTCTCAGATTGTAAAAGTAATGAACCTGCTTTGCGGTAAAGCTCAGCGTCGTCATCAAATTTAGCAGCTTCTTCATAATACTTAGCAGCTTTCTCTATATCTTTAGAGCGATGATAGTTACTTGCAACCGCGTTGACATTTTGCTTAGTACGTTTAACTTTTTCTTCTTTAATTGCCTTTTCAAGCGTTACAGCCGCTTTGTAAGGAATTTCATTTAAAGAATAAAAGTTAGCAAGTACTTTATATTCAACTTCGTTTTCAAAGTAACCGTTTTTGAAAGCCACTTCCATTGTTGCAAGGCCTTTTTGATATTCTTCGGTTTGTAGGTAGTATTTACCTAAACCAACCCAAGCTTTCTTATCATCAGGCCAAACTTTAACAATTTCTTCACCCACTTTAACCATATTTGCATAATCTTTAGTTTCAAAGTATGCACCAAGTTTAAGCTGGTAAGGGCCTTTGTTAGGCTCTTTTTGAAGCGCTATTGCTTTGTTAGCAGGCTCAAAAACATCACTGAATTGCTCTAACTGAAAGTTAGCTTGCGCAATACGAGTATATACAGTTGGATCTTCCTCACCTGTGAAGTCCATCCATGCTGTGTATGCTTTTTTTGCTTCTTTGTATTTTTCAGTACCCGCGTACAAATCACCTAATAACTTAAGTGTTTGTTCGTGGTCTGCAAAGTTCAAAATATCAGGCGCTACTGCTAGCTTGCTGTATTTGATTGCATCAGCGTAGTTTTCTTTCTGCGCGTACATGCTACCTAAGTAACGATTTACAGTCGCTTTATCAAACTCATCTGAAGGGTCAATCTCTCTCAGCAATACAATCGCTTCGTCAACTTTTTCTTCGTTATACAAGTCAAACGCTTTAATTACTTTTTTACCAGTACGCTCGCCCATGATCTTAGTTTTTGCTTTCTTACGCTCTTCAATTTTCGCGTAATCTGGCGCCGCTAATACAGATGAACTTAAAGTTGCACCTGACACAGACATAAGAATTGCAAGAGCAGTTACTTTAGATAAATTTCTCATTACTCGCCTCCTTAGCCTTGGTTAAGTTTAAAATCTAGTTGAACTTGTAAACCAACTTGTTTTTGTGGCTTACCGTCAATGATTTTCGGACGGTATTTCCACTTACGAAGTGCACGTTTAGCTTCACGGTCAAAGATACGTTTAGGCTCTGCGTCGATTACATCAACATCAATAACCCCACCTAACTCATCAATTGTGAACGAAAGTTGTACCCAACCTTCTTTACCATCACGCGCTGCTTGCGTTGGATATTTTGGTTCAATACGAACGATAGGTGTCGCATCACCATCTCGTCCAAATGCACCTGGACCACTTAGTCCACCAGCAGAACTCCCTACGTCGATGCTTGGCATGTTAAATGACATTGCACCTGGGTTGGGATTAGTATCCGGCTGTGGCGGCTGCGGTTTAGGCGGCTGCTTTGGCGGTGGCGGAGGCGGAGGCGGTACACGCTTCCTCTCCTGCACCTTAGATTCAGGCGGATTCGTCATAATTTCGACTATGATCTGCTCTTTTTGTTCCGTATTACGGTCAGCCCCACCAGAGATGAGGTAAGCCATGAAGTAGAACAAGCCGAAAGTAACTGCCCCACCTGCAATCAGTGAAAACAGAAAACGAATCATTACTGATCTCCAGCTATTGAAATTCTTAGGTTATCGCCCGTCGCTTTAATCTGGTCCATAACTTTAACCACTGTGCCGTGTTTTGCTTCTTTATCAGCTTGCAAAATTACAACGTCAGTAGGTTGTTCTGCTAATAAGCTTTCAATCTTCGCTGAAACACGTTCAACGTCAACTTGCTGCTTATCAATCCAGATTGCGCCATCACTACGTATAGCAATAAAAATGTTAGCATTTTTTTGCTTCGTAGCTTGGGCAGCTTTAGGTTTATTGACCTCGATACCAGCCTCTTTAACGAACGATGTAGTTACGATAAAGAAAATAAGCATGATAAATACGATGTCAAGCATTGGTGTCATATCTACCGCTGCTTCTTCTTCTTCACGAAAACGTTGTTTACGTGCCATATTTAATTCTCTCTCTAGTGATGAGGCATGCTATCTACAAGTTTGGCTTTCACCATTCTCGCTCTTGCCTCAAGGCGTGAGCTAAAGAAAACTCCAGATAGTGCCGCAACCATTCCAGCCATTGTTGGGATTGTTGCCATTGAAATACCTGATGCCATTAAACGTGCATTACCAGTACCTTGAGTTGCCATGGTTTCAAAAACCGCGATCATACCCGTTACAGTTCCAAGTAAGCCTATTAAAGGACAAACAGCTACTAATGTTTTAATCAACAACATACGCTGATCTAATTTTTCAGACGCTTCAGAAATCCATGCTTCACGGATTCTGTGTGCGTACCAAGACGTAGTGTCTTGGCGGGCATCCCACTTTGCAACAATATCCTTCGTTAAACGAGGAAACTCTGCAAGTAAGAACCAATAGCGCTCAATCATTAAAACCCACATCAGAAAGAGTGCTATCGCGACCACGTATAAAACCTGGCCGCCTGTGCCAACAAAATCCCTGATAGATTCCCATATCTCCATCAGGACTAGCATTAGGCTTTCTCCTTCTCCGCGTGAGTAGCGATGATACCAGCGCTTTGCTCATCAAGGATATGTAATACCGACTTACTACGACCTGCAACAATAGAGTGCAATAGGATAAGTGGTAGTGCTGCAATTAGACCTAGCGCTGTAGTTACAAGTGCTAGAGAGATGTTACCAGCCATGATCTTCGGATCGCCCGTACCGAACAATGTGATTGTTTGGAACGTTAAAATCATACCGATTACTGTACCTAGTAGACCTAGTAATGGTGCGATAGCAGCAAGGATCTTGATGATGTTGATACCAGCTTCAACACGTGGAGTTTCACGTAGAATCGCTTCATCAAGTTTAAGTTCAAGGTTTTCAACATCTTGAGACTTGTTGTCATGATACACTTTAAGAATACGACCCAGAGGGTTGTTTGTATTCGGTGTAGACAAGTTCTTAAGTTGTGATTTGATCTTAGAAGTAGTAAGCGCTAAGTCAATGAAACGAACTAAGAAGATTAATAGGCCTACAGCAAGTAATACAGTGATGATGTAACCAACTTCAGCACCTTGCTCGTAGTATTCCATTAACGTTTTCTTCTGCGTATTAATACGTAAGATAGCACCGCGTGTAGGGTCAATGTAAACGCCCGCGTAGCTATCAGAAGACGTTGCTTCTAGGTTAGAAATGCCATCTAGAATGTAGCTATCAGGTTGTTTACCTAAAGGCTGGATAGACTTTGTTTCTGGTGAATAGATTAAGTAACCTTCGTCAGCAACTAAGTTAAAGTTACCAATACGAGTGATTTTCTTAACCGCAGTGTTTCCGTCAAGACCAGCAACTTCAGATTCAAAAGTAGAAACTTTTGCTGACTCTGTCATTTCTGTTTGAAGTGAAATCCAAAGCTCTTCTAACTCACGAACTGTTGGAAGTTCTTTAGCGGCTGCTAGTGAACGAAGTACTTCAGCACGGCCTGGTTTTTCAGCACTTACTAAAGATGCTTCAATTGAACCAATTGCGTCTTGCGCTGCACGACGTACAACACCAAACATCTCACCTAACGTACCTTGCGCGTTTTGTAGAGCTTGCTCTTTTTCCGCTAAAGTATTTTCGTTTTGTGCATATTGCTTAGCTAAAGAGTCACCACGTGCTTTTTCAGCAGCTAGTTGGCTTTTCGCTTTATTAAGTAAAGATTGCTTGTCAGCACGCTCTGATAAGAACTCTTGCTCACGTTGCTTGTTGATTTTACCTTCAGAGATACGCTCTTGCTTAACTTGCTCAAGAATTTTGTCTAAAGCGTCAGTGTTTGCGTGTGCGTTAAGCGCGGTACCTGCAGAAACAGATAGTACTGCTGCAACAGCAAAACCTTTAAATAGTTTCTTCATTATTGATTACTCCGCGCCAAAGATTGGTAGTTTAACAAGTTCTAGTGTCGCTTGCTTACGTGCCATGCGGATCACTTCTTTAACAGGTTTTAGGTATTCTTCACCTAATTCTTTCCACTGTTTAGTGTTGTTATCCCATACCCAAGCATGTTTCAAGTCAAAAGACTGAGCAACATAAGTAATACGACCTAAACGACCGATATCTACGTTGATGTTTTTGCCATCAATTTCCAGCGTACCTTGAGAAGCAGTTACTGCAGAGCTGTATGCTGTTTCAACTGTGTAAGCTTCAAGAACCTGACGGAATTTTTCAGACGTAGTAACAGAAGCTGATGCCATAATGTCACGAAGTCTTTCAACACGGCCTAGGCGCGTTTCAAGATTGAATGGAACGTCCGCTTTGATGAATTGCTCAAGCGTATCGATCATGCGATACATCAAAGGCACAACGTTTTGTTTAGTGTTATCGATAGTCGCGATTTGACGATCGAACGATTCAATCGATGCATTTTGGTCAGCGACCAAACGTGCTACGTGATCGTTGTACACTTTCATAAGTTCAGTCTCATCAACGATGCTACGGTACTCAGCGATTAGCTCTTGAGTTTGACCGTATACATTGTCAATTTTAGTTTGAGACTTAACAGCAGCCTTTTGAATTGTTTGACCTGCTTTTTGCACGTCATTCAAAGGATCTGCAATCACATTGCTGCTTGCAAATGCAAAAGCGCCAACCAACGCAGTTGCTACAAGACTCTTTCTGATTTTAACAGACATAGTTCCCAACCAATTAAGTAATGTTACTTTTATAATTTAATTATCCTCCGAAGAGAACAACCCTGATATCTTTTAATAGATATCAACCTTTCAATAATGCTAAATGCAATAAGCGCTGTCAACTTGATGTTGGAGGTAATTAGCAAATAAATCACCTACCGATGGACCACATTAAAGTAGCACCAATAAAATGTTAACATTATTGCAACCAACTGTATTATCAACACTCCTAGCAAACCCCAATAAGGTTGATGTTTGACTGGATAGACCTCTAAACAAACAACATAAATGCAACATTTAGTTCAAACTAGATATATGTAAAAAAAAAATAAAAACATTTAAAAAAAAACTCTTTTAGAGGCTCTATTTGACGTTTTTTTATCATTTTTTAGCACTTTAACTCAGAAAAAGAACGGTTTAACGCACAAAAATCAAACGTTACACATATTGAAAGTTGTAAAGCTAATAGAGGGAATTCAATATCGAATTTGTGAAGGTTTTTTCGCACTCAAAAACTATAAGCAGCGTTCTAAACTGATGGACGAAATAAAATCTCATTAATGGCTTCGGCTAAATCAAAATTAAAACAGACTTTCTTTAGTTAATTATTTTCATGAAGCTTAAACCGAGTCTTTATCTATGTTGACTGTATATTACTTATTAGCTCACTATCCAAACTCAAAGTTTTGACGATTAACCATATAATCTAGTTTAAAGCTGAGTTTTGTAAATATTAATACTTTAAAACTTACAAGTTAACCTAGAAGAGTTACGAAAATATTAGAACTTTATAGGAAGCACAAAATTAATAATGCATAAATACTGTTTAGCATATTTAAATTGAAATCAGGTTTCTAACAAAATTAAGACATATAGTGGTCTTTTGGGATTTAGATATAAGAAATGAGCGCTATTAATGATTGGAGGTATTGAGCTTTTTTAGTATGATAGCGTTTTAAGGGATGATGGTGAAACAGAGACCTGCTTCACCAAGATGAACATGAGTTCACATAATTAAAATTATGCTGCTTCAACGTTCTCAGCTTCAGGGCCTTTTTGACCTTGTTTGATGCTGAATGTCACTGCTTGACCTTCGCTAAGAGTGCGAAAACCAGAACCAGAGATTGCGCTGAAGTGTACAAACACGTCAGGACCGTTTTCTTGTTCAATGAAACCAAAGCCTTTAGCTTCGTTGAAAAACTTTACTTTACCAGAAACCGACATACTAAATTTTCCTGTAAGTCAATAATTAAAAATTCTGCCACGTTATTGTGGCAATAGCCTCCTTGAGTCAATGCTCATAAAAATAGAGGTATAGTACAGGAACAAGTAATAACCTAACTGGTAACCTTAAACGCAGCACAATATCCGTAAATTCAATTCATAAAAACTCAAAGCAAAGTAAGATTAACACATTCTATTTTTTTTCGCTCTATTAATTGAAAATAATTTCTAAAAAAACTTACCCCGTGAGTAAAAACAGATAAGACTCTGATTAAAATAAAATATTATTGTAATATTTATTACAAAACCCTAATAAAAATACAGCAATTGCTAACCCTTTACAGGCTAATTACTGTTCATACTAAAACAAACAAGAAATAATTATTGAGTAACAAGCCAATTTGCAGCTTTTTATACAAGCCTTGAGCCTAAATATTTACATACAAAAAAGCCGCTGTAGAAAGCGGCTCTTATTTCAAGTGCTTAATTTTACTTTAAAACAGCCCAATCAATTACAGATTCAGCTTTTATCGGTACTACTTCAGAATCACCAAGCGTATAACTTGCAGGCACAGTCCAAGGCGACTTTTGCAATGTAATTGTATCGCTATTGCGCGCTAAACCATAAAAGTCTGGGCCGAAGTGGCTTGCAAAACCCTCAAGCTTATCTAAAGCACCTGCTTCTTCAAAAGCTTCTGCGTAAAGCTCAATAGCAGCATGAGCCGTGTAAGCTCCCGCACAACCGCACGCAGCTTCTTTCTTGTCTTTATAATGAGGCGCTGAGTCAGTACCTAAAAAGAACTTTTTACTGCCACTAATAGCTGCAGCCATAAGTGCCTGTTGATGAATGTTACGTTTTAATATTGGCAAACAGTAATAATGAGGACGGATTCCCCCTGCTAACATGTGATTACGGTTGTACAATAAATGGTGTGCAGTAATCGTTGCCGCTACATTACTCGGCGCATTATTCACAAAATCAACCGCATCTTTCGTTGTTATGTGCTCCAGTACAATTTTAAGCTCTGGAAAGTCGTTAACTACATCCCCTAAAATGGTTTCTAAAAATACTTTCTCTCTGTCAAAAATATCAATTGATGAATCAGTTACTTCACCGTGAACAAGTAAAAGCATACCAACATCTTGCATAGCACTAAGCACTGAATATATATTTTTGACAGAAGTTACGCCAGAATCAGAATTGGTTGTCGCGCCAGCAGGATAAAGTTTAGCAGCAAAGACTTTGCCTGATGCCTTAGCTTTAATTATTTCTTCAGGTGTTGTTTTATCTGTAAGATATAAAACCATCAATGGTTCGAAGTTCCCTTGTGGCTTAGCTGCCATTATACGGTCTCTGTACGCTAAAGCAGTATCAGTACAGGTTGCTGGAGGAACCAGATTTGGCATTATAATAGCACGCCCCATATAGCGGCTAATATCTCGCACCGTATCTTTAAGCTGATCACCATCGCGTAAATGCACATGCCAATCGTCAGGTCGGGTAATTGTTAACGTTGTTACAGGGGTTGTATTATTACTGGTCATTACTTCATTCCACAGCTGAATTTATGTGATCATAGGCATATGATCTTTTCGAGTAAAGATTTTATTAAAAATAATCAATGACTGATTTGCCCCATATTATTTACAGCTTTGTTAAAACGTTTATCGTTTTATTTTGTAGAAGCGTTAATATTAGGTTAACGTAGTTATGTGTGTATAAAAAGAATAAATAATTTACCTATGTCGAACGATATCGATACCTCTAAAGCGCTTGAATTAAAAACAGATCAACTCAGTATCATAAATCAGTTTTCATCAAGCCTATTACAACTCGACACATTAGATGAGCTATTTGAATATGTAACGACTCAAGTTGTGAATCGTCTTGGATTTGTTGACTGTGTTATTTACCTCGCTGATGACTCTGCGTCTAAGCTAATCCTTGTTGCGTCTATGGGAGTCGATCGCCAAAGATACAAATACAAAGCCCAACGTAAAGTAATCAATTTTAATGAAGGTATATCAGGGTTTGTAGCAACCACAAAAAAGGCAATAATTCTGGGCGATGTCACAAAAGATAGCCGCTATATTGCAGACGAACGCCCTGCTCAATCAGAGCTTTGCGTGCCTCTAGTACATAAAGACCGTATTCTAGGTGTTATTGATTGTGAACACCCGGCTATGAACTATTTTACTAATGCGCACCTCGAAATATTAACAACAGTGGCACATCTTTTAAGCGCTAAAATAAACCAAGTCAACATTGTCAACAGCCTTCAATCGACTGTAGAACAATTGAACGATGCACAAAAGCTTGAAAACAGTCTTCTTCAAATAGCTAACTTAACCTATAAAGCCAGTGACTTAGATACATTTTTTGAATCTTTACACACTATTATTAATAGCTTATTACGAGCCGATAACTTTTTTATTGGGCTATACGATAAGCAAATCGACATTCTCGATATTGTTTACATTGTTGAAGCCGGAATACAAACAAACACACATCAAAAAATCTCCAAAGAGCAGCTTAAAGACACCGCGTCTTACTTTCTATTGCAAACAGATCAAGCCATGTTGTTAACAAAACAAGACTATATTGATCATATCGAGCAAGGTAATTTCAAATTAATTGGTCGCCAGGCTGAATCCTGGTTAGGCGTACCATTTAAAGCCAATGAACGTATGAGTGGGGTAATTGTTGTGCAAAGTTACCATGAAGCACATCATTATAATGAACACGATAGTTCACTGCTTACCTACGTGAGTAGGCAAATAAGCATGGCAATTGATAGACAGTTGGCTAGGCAGGAGCTTGAACACAAAGCTTTACATGATGGATTAACAGGGCTTGCTAATCGCTCTTTACTGATAGAAAGAATTAAGCATGCAATTTTACGCTTAACGCGTGTAAAAAAAGGCACTGTTCATGCCCTACTTTATTTAGACTTTGATCGATTTAAAAGCATTAATGACGCGCTCGGCCACGAAGTTGGCGACCATTTTTTAATTAAAATTTGTGAATTGATAAAAGGCACCGTTCGCAACACTGATACTTTCTCACGTTTGGGTGGCGACGAGTTTGCTATTTTAATGGAAAACATAACTCATCGTAATCAAGTCAAAGAAGCGCTCAACCGTATACAAGAAGCGCTCTCTCAACCAATAAATGTTGATGGCCATTTATTGCAAGCCTCAACCAGTATAGGGATTGCCTATACCGATAACGTTGACGATAAAGCCTACCTCTTATTGCAACAAGCAGATGCTGCTATGTACGAGGCTAAATCAACAGGGCGTGGGCAAGTTAAATTTTTCAACAATACAATGAGAAAAAAACTCAAAACCCACGCCGACATCGAAAATGATTTACAACTTGGTATTGAACAAAATGAATTTGAGCTCTATTTTCAGCCCATTTTTACTATTTTAGAAAGCCACGTTATTGGCTTTGAGGCACTTGTTCGTTGGCACCATCCTAAAAAAGGATTTGTTTCTCCCAATGACTTTATTCCTATCGCAGAAAAAACAGGCCAAATAATTAACCTCGATTTACATCTACTCGATTTAGCCGCACAGCATATTTCAAAATGGCATCAACAAGGACACCGTTTTTTAAAAGTCACTGTGAATGTATCATCGCGTCATTTTGCAAGCCTAGATTTTGTAGCTCAAATCCATGCTATTTATAACAAATACCAGTTGCCATTAGGGTCTTTGTGCTTAGAAATAACAGAGTCTGGATTAATAGAAAACTTAGAGCTTGCCACACAAATCATTGAAGGGCTCTCGCCGCTTAAAGTAAAACTGTGTCTTGATGATTTTGGAACAGGTTACTCTGCACTAGGCTACTTACATCAGCTGCCAATTCATATTCTGAAGATAGATAAAAGCTTTATTGACCACGTACAAGATTCAACAAACCCTCTGGTTGAGGCTATTTTGTCACTCGCTAAGTCGTTAAAACTTGAAGTTGTTGCTGAAGGCATTGAGACTATTGGACAGTTAGAAACTTTACAAGCTACGCACTGTGAATACGGACAAGGTTACTTAAAATCAAAGCCAGTTACCGCACATGAAGCTATATTACTAATTAATAAACCACTTTAGCCTCAATACATAATATCACCGATAGATATTAAGCCTAGCAGCTAGGTGATGTAGGTCTTTATGTATTAAAGCTTGTTCAAGCTAGAGGACCTTTGGGGTTTGAAACCTAGCGGGCTCGATAACTTGCCCCTGCGTTATTTTATTGGCTTACATTTATTTAAGGATAAGTAAAAGCTAAGCAAAGCTTTCGCGTCCTGTTCACGCCCCCTTTCCTTCAGCCATCTAAGCAAAAAAGCGTAAATAAACTTTAGGCAGAGCGCTTTAGGCTGAACCTGTTTGGCATTATTACTACGTTAACGCTAATTTATGGAAAACAACCACACTACATAGGCTCTGCCTTGCCAAGTACCATACAGGCTGCTGCAAATTCAACCTTGAAAGATTAACAGACCTAAAGCAGCTAAAAATTTTTTAAAACAGACACATTAACTTTTCATCATGAAGTAAATTAATACAAACAATAAAAAACCAGCTTTAATCTAGCAGTTTACGCTAAAAGTAAAATTTTTAATTAAAGAAAGTATAATTATTAGCAGCTTTTGGACGTCTAGACGTTGAAACGTTTTTTATTTAGGCGTAGTATTAAATAACAATAAGTACCGCTCAATTTTTTCATGAGAATTTTTAAAGATGATTGGCATAAAACATTTAAAAACTATTGCAACTCTCAAAGAAACAGGGTCTTTAGTTAATACCGCGAGAGAATTATTTTTAACTCAGTCTGCGCTGTCGCATCAAATTAAAGATTTGGAAAACAAGCTAGACTGTCAACTGTTCGAACGTAAAACACAACCTGTTCGGTTTACGCCACAAGGAATGTTATTGCTTGAATTAGCCCATGAGATATTACCTAAAATTGAAGCCACAAAGTGCCGTTTAAAAGAAAGTTTAAATCAGCCAATTTCACAATTACGACTAAGCGTTGAATGCCATGCGTGTTTTCACTGGCTACTTCCAACAATCAAAGATTTTAATAACTTTTGGCCAGATATAAAAATTGATTATGAACGTGGTTTTAGTTACGACGCTATTCCAGATTTACTGAACGATGAATTAGACTTAGTGCTAACATCAGACATCCGTGAACCCGATAAGCTAGAGTATGCTCATTTATTCGACTTTAAGTTAAAGTTAATTGTTGCACCTGATCACGATTTAGCTAAAAAAGCGTATGTAACCGCACTTGATTTAAAAAGCGAAACCATTATTTCATACCCTATTCCGCGTGAGCGCCAAGATATATTTAAGCACTTTATTCAAAACGCCCGCTTTGACGGCACACTTAAAAATGTTGATCAAGGCTTATTAATTTTTCAGCTAGTGAGCGCTGGAATGGGAGTAGCAGCATTACCTGATTGGTTGGTTACACCATACGAAAGCCAAGGACTGATAAAATCGATTCCACTGGGTGCACTTGGTTTAACTCGCCCAATGTACTTAGCAATGAAAAAAGACATGAAAGACAACCCCGTATATCGTCACTTTTTAAATACATGCAAACTAAATAACGGTCGATAAATCATTCATTAGTGAGTAACATTACTTTAATTATTGCTTTTATGTTGCTCATTATGTTCGCTTTAAAAAAGTTAGTTGGTAGCTTGCTTATGCCACTCCCTTTGCTTGGTCTTTTTACACTTCTCGCTTTGTTTTCAGCATTCAAAGGCCGCAAATTTTCTCTAGTAATTGCATGTTTAGGTCTTTCAACATTGTTGGCAATAAGTACACCGTTTGTTGCTAACCTGATTTTAAAAAACAACGAGCCAGCAACTCTTTCTTTTCACCCATCAAAACATCCAGAATTAGACAAGATTGTTGTGCTGGGCTGCGATATAAATCCCAATCCTGCATTAAGTGCCAATAATCAATTAGGTAATTGCGCACTTACCCGTCTGGTTGAAGGGGTCAAATTGGCCAAACACTACCCAAAATCGCAGCTTATTGTTTCTGGCGGCGGTTATGAGAATATTACTAACAGCAGTTTGATGCATCAAACTGCCATTGACTTAGGCATCGATAAAAATAGGCTTATACAAAATCCATATGCCATGGACACAGCACAAGAAGCTGCGCTGCTTGCGCCAAAATTAGTTGATTTTAAAGTAGCGTTAGTAACTTCGGTATTGCATATGCCCAGAGCCCAAAGCTTGTTTTCAGTAGAAGGTATAACAAGCATTCCTGCAGCAACTGACTTTCACAATTTTGCCGCGTTTCCTCTTCATAAACAGTTCGTTCCAAATGCTCAAGCATTACTAGCTGTAACGCAATACTGCCATGAAATGATAGGAACTGCGTGGATAGCAGTACGTCGATGGTTAGACCCTGAGGCACTTTAAATACCGTGCTATCGGGCAGCTTTTAACGCGCAAGTTTGACTGGCTTGCGCTTAATGTTTGCCGCTTGAGAGAAGCAAACTCAAATATCAATACAGTAATTATGTGAGTAACGTCTTAGCTAGATTTATTTTCAAACACTAACATTATTTCACTGTATCAGTGCTTACTAATGAGTGTTTAGTCCAAAGCCGATAAAATACGACTAAAAACACGCCTAACAGTAATATACTCAGCGCAGTTAAGTTCTCTACACCTAAAGACTCAAAAGCTGCTCCAAAAGTATACCCTCCACCGACTAAAATAGTGACCCATAAAAAAGCTGAACAAGCATTTAAGGTGCTAAATAGGCGCCAAGATATGTTGGTTAACCCTATCGGGAGTGCCCCTATTGTGCGCAAACCTTTGGGGTATCGGTATAAAAATATGTAAGCCAGGCCATAACGATTTGCGAGCGCGCTTGCTGTTTTAAATAGCTGACCTATTTTGTTTGGTTTTTCTAGCCATGAAGTACCGTAGGCTCTTGCTAGGGCAAACCGTATTTCATCACCCACGTAGCCGCCCATAAAAGTAGCTACAATAACTAAATTAATATCAAGCGCACCTGTGTGAGCAGCGTAGCCTGCAAATAAAGGCAGCCAGCCACTTTTCAATGCACAATAGCCAAAGAGTAACAGATAAACAAATAAGCCGTACTGCTCGAGTAGAGCCAAAACCCCTTCCATTGTTATCCTTATAAAGTCATTTTTTATAAAACCAGTGATATATAACGAATTGGGTAATTTAAAAGATCGTTATTAGGAGTAAAACAGCTTAACTTATAACAGAGCCATTTAATTGGCCGATATTCAAATAACGTATGTGTAAAGCCGAAACAGCGTCGTAGCTCTACTCACACCAGTTTTAAAATAAATAGATAAAGTTTGCTAGAACAGCACGAGCAAACTATTGAACCATTCTTGTTTTAGTTTACACAGGGTTATCAATATCAATAAAACTCACTTCAAAACCGTACTCCTTGGCAAGCAGCTCACCCAGTGCTTTGATACCGTAGCGCTCAGTTGCATGATGCCCTGCTGCAAAAAAATCAATATTTTGTTCTCGTGAACTATGAATAGTTTGCTCTGACGCTTCACCTGTTAAATATGCATCAATACCTTGCTCAGCAGCTAAATCAATATAACCTTGGCCACCACCAGTACACAGCGCAATGGTGTGTATTTTACTTGTGCGAACTAAGCTAGTCAGTGGTGCTCGGTTTAGCACCTTAGCTATTCTAGCTGCAAATTCATCTCCATTGAGTGGTGTTTTAAGGTATCCTTTCATTGCAACACTGTTAGCCACAGGTTCAAGGCCTGTTTGTATTTCAATATCTAATAGTTTTGCAAGTTGCGCATTATTACCAATCTCTGGGTGAATATCTAAAGGAAGATGATACGCAAATAAATTAATGTCGTTAGCCAATAAAGCGGCTATTCTTCGCTTTTTCATTCCGGTAATAGGCTGAGACTCACCTTTCCAAAAATAACCATGATGAACCAAAATAGCGTCTGCTTGTTCATCAATTGCAGCGTCAATTAAAGCTTGGCTTGCTGTCACTCCGGTAACAATTTTTTTAATTTCATTTTTACCCTCGACTTGTAGTCCATTTGGGCAAAAATCTTTAATACTATGAGGCTTTAAAATGTCATTTAATAACTGGTTAAATTCTTGACGTTGCATACGTGTAACCTTACTTTGCACTGAATTTTGTGCAAATTTTGGCGTTTATTGCTTAAAAATGGAAGGAAAATCGCAAAAAATTGAAAAACTGATTCAAAATAGGTATAAATACCTTCTCTTTATCTGTGTTCACAACGTATAGGGTCTCTGATGAGCAAACTAGACAAAACAGAAGTACTATCTGCCTTTGAAGCAGCGTATGAAGCTGCCAATGGTAAAAAACCTGAAATTACAACTAAACCAGGCTGGTACAGCATCGATGGCGGAAAAAACTTACGCCTAGCTGACGTAGCTGAGCTAACTAAAGAATTAAGCAGTGGTAAAGCCACACCGGCAGCTGCTGACAAAGCGCCCGCTAAAAAAACTAAAACCAAAAAAGCTGCACCTGTTACTGCTCAGAAAAAAGCGCCGTTCACTGTTGTTACACAAAGTGAAGAAGGTTACACCGCTGAAGAATTGTGGATTGTAATCCTAGCGCGTAAAGATCATGACTGTCGCCTACCGCGCGGTGTTGTTTAATCAACATTAATGATTTTAAAAGAAACCGCGTTAAGCGGTTTTTTTATGCCTGCTCTTTGCAATACCAATTTCGCTTAATTAAATGATCTATTTTGAGGCTGAAAAAACGTGTTAATAGCAACGAGAAATTTGCTATTCACTTGCTTTAAATGAGAATTTTCACGCAGGTAACGACACGCTTAGCACCGAAAAATGATAAAGTATTATTACAGATTGGTATAATCCATAAAATAAAAAAGCGGCATTAAAGCCGCTTTTCAACAAAGTTAATTTGAGTTGTTACTTTTCAAAATAAAGCGGTTGGCGTGCTTTTTTACCGACTTCATTCATCGTTTCTGCATTAAATAAACGACCATTAATCATTGTATACTCGACTTTATCAGAGCTGCGAATATCAATTAGCGGATCGCCATCAATTACCATTAAGTCAGCCAGTTTACCTACTTCAAGTGAACCTATGTCTTTATTCAGGCCTAAATATTTAGCTGGATCGAGTGTTGATGCGCGTATGGCCTCAAGAGGCGTCATACCGCCTTGGGCAAACATCCACATCTCCCAGTGTGCACCTAACCCTTCACGTTGGCCGTGAGCACCCAAGTTAACTAATACACCTAAGTCTTGTAGCTCAGCCGACACACGTGCGTTGTTAAAATGATTGTAGTGGTGATCGGGTGCTTTAACACGACGCATAGAACGCGGTAACAGCTGATTTTTAGGTACAAATTTACTTAAACGTGGATGGTTCCACACGTCAGTTTTATCATACCAATAGTTTTCACCCCATATGCCACCATAGGCAACAACAAGCGTTGGTGTATATCCCACATCACTTTGCGACCATAGTTGTTTAATATCATCGTATATGTTTTCTACAGGAATTGAATGTTCAATACCTGTGTGTCCATCAACAACCATACTCAAATTGTGCTGTAATAACGAGCCGCCTTCTGGCACGACCATCATTTCAAGTTCACGGCCTGCTTCAACTACTTGTTGTCGCTGCTCACGACGGGGTTGATTGTATGATTTAACACTAAACGCACCTACTTTCTTTAAACGCTCTAAGTGAAATTTAGCATCTTCTAAAGAATCAATATGCGAGGTATAACCCGGCATATTCGCCCCATACAAAATAGTACCAGTAGAAAAAATACGCGGACCAACAATCATCCCTGCTTTTTGCATTTCACTGGCAGTAAATATTTCAGTGGTGTCGTTTGAAGGGTCGTGAATAGTGGTAACACCTAAGGCTAAACCTGCAAAGTTCTTCCAGTTTTGCTGAGGAATTATCTCACTGCTACCTTGAGAACCATGAGCATGGGCATCAACAATACCCGGCATAATAGTTTTGCCAGTAACATCAACTACTTCAGCATCTTTAGGTATGTTTATCTCAGAGGCTGAGCCTACGGCTTTTATATGCTTGCCATCAGTAATTATTACACCATTTTCAATGACTTTGTCACCATCCATAGTAATAATTTTACCGCCAGTTAAAGCGAACATGCCTTTTGGCTCATTCATTTTTTTACTAAAACCGATGTTTTCGCCACTTTTTACTTTAAAATCAGCCTCGCTTTTACTGTTAATCGCAAACACACCGTTTAAACTTGCATGATAAAGCTCAGGGCCTAATGACCAATAAAGTTTGCTGCTATCGGTACTCCAGCTAATACTTTCACCAGCACGAACAGATAACTGCTCTATCGGGAATTTACTGTCTTTAGGCCCAATATTTATAGCTTTTCCGCTTTCAACTAATGGGGTTACATACACTTTAAATCGCTCAGCAAAAGCGATATATTGCCCATCTGGAGACACTCTAAATTCAGTGGCATGCTCAGATTCATAAAGTTTTGATACTTTTTTACTTTCTAATTCAACAACACTTAGCGAAGGTTTTGGCCATGGGCTCATTAAATAAACATGCTCGTTATTAGCTCCAAATTGTGGTTGGTATCCACTTTTTGAAATTAATTCACTTTTGCCGCCTTTTGCGCTAACGCTGTAAACACCCGGGTTTAATGACCATTTAGGATTTAAAATACTGCCACCGCTGGCTTTGCGATAAACAACCGTTTTACCATTAGGGCTAAACGTTGGCTCTACATACTTGCCAGGCTCTTGTGTAATCGTGTCGCCTCGACCACTACGAGAAGATACAACACGAACTTGGCCTTGCTTTTCATCGTTCCACGTGGTGTAAACTATTTTTTTACCATCGCGAGAATACTGCGGAAATAATTCGAAATGATCCGTTTGTTTTGTTAAGCGCTTAATTTTTCCAGATTCTAAATCGCGTTTATAAATATAACCTAACGCTTCGAAAATAGCGGTCTCACCGTCGGGGCTTACTTGTACATTACGCAGCATTTTTACGTCAAATTCATCAGTGTCTAAATTTTGAGTAAAACGAAGTGCTGGTTGAATTTTTTTAGTGGTTTCTACTTTAAATGCAATTGGGCTGACTGATTTGTTTGTCACGTCAACGGATTGAATTTTACCGCCTGCCCAAAATACCAATTCTTTATTATCGGGTGTCCAGGCAATGGTTGGATAAACACCGTGAATTGCCCATGTTTCTTGCATATCGCGCTCGAGCTTATTGTAAAGCTGAGTGTGCTCACCTGTCGTTAAATCATAAAGATACAAACTAGTTTGAAAGTCGTCCCGCTTAATATAAGCAAGCGTTTTTCCGTCAGGTGACGGGGTTGGTCTAATTGCGCCGCCCATACCGTCAATAATTGTTTCTATTTCACCTGCTTCTCGGTCATAGCGTTTAATTTTATAAATACCCGCTACAGAATCTTTTGAATAGTGAAATGTTTTACCCGGTGTAGCATCATGAGAAAAATACACATAACGCCCATCAGGTGAAAACATTGGCTCACCTAAGTCTTTTTGATCGTTCTCGCGCTTAGTGAGTTGAATGCCTTTACCACCCGCTTTATGGTATAGCCATACTTCACCAGCACCGAGAGAACGACTTGCCGTAAAGTGTTTACGGGCAACTAAAAAATCACCATCGGGGCTCCATGCTGGGCTGTTTAATAGTCTAAACGTTTCGTTAGTTACTGCACTTTGGTTTTCACCGTTTAAATCCATAACCCAAATATTGTCGCCGCCACCTTGATCTGAAGTAAACGCAATGTGTTTACCGTCGGGACTAAAGCGAGGCTGCATTTGCCATGCTATATCTGAAGTTAATTGTTTAGCAGTACCGCCACTCATTGGCATTGTGTATATATCACCAAGTAAATCAAACACAATGGTTTTTCCATCTGGGCTGATATCAATATTCATCCATGTGCCTTGCTCTACGCTAATTTTAGCGTCAACAAATTGCCCTTTAGGAGAATCTACTTGCCATTTTTTTTCATCTTTTTTATCGGTCGATTCAGCATATGCTTGCCCAAGGGCTAATGACACTGACAAAGCCAACGCCGTATGCAGCAATTTCTTCATAACTTTCTCACTTATTATTGTTGCTGTGTGTTTTAACCGCCTGCAACAAAAACAACCAAAAGTTACCAGCGTTATTTGATAAAGCGCAGTTTATTACGTTTAATGCCAAGAAATAGGGTCAAATTGGTAGTAGTTAACCAGCAGTCTATAAATTTCTGGATCGTAGCGTCGCAGCTCTGTAGGTTTTTCGATAAAGGTTTCGGTGATCACCGCAAAAAATTCGGCCTCGTTTGTGGCGCCATAGCTATGAATAACATGAGGCATGCTATACGCTACATGACTTTTTAACTGCGTAAAGGCACGACTAAATACTCTGCCCCACTCTTTATAATCAGCCGAGCTTTTTAAAAGTGGCGTACCGGTTGTTTTACCTGTTTCCTGATCTAACTGATGAGCGAATTCATGAAACACTAAGTTGTGCCCATCACTGGGTAAACGGCTTCCTTCAAGTACATCATGCCAGCTTAATACTAGCGTACCTCCTGGCCAAGATTCACCTTGCCTCACCGTATTATGATAGCTTACTAAACCGGCACTATCACGCGTGGTTTGTGGTGCGTAGTAAGCACTTGGGTACAATAATATTTCTTTTACATTGGTATAAAGTGGCCACGGCTTATTGAGCACGAGCACACAGGCATCAGCAGCTACGATAAGTTTCATCGCAGGTGTGAGTTTTAATCCATCGCAGCCAACAAAGCGTTTTTCATTTAAAAACCAAACAATATGTCTCTCAAGTTTGGCTCTGTCAGCATCTGTCATTTTTCGGTAGATAGGCATACAGCGCAGTAAAATATCTTTTTGCTGAGAGCTTAAACCCATAGGTTGATACTTATTGCGCCAAAGGTAGGCTTGAATAGAAGGCCATTGCCAAAATATCACTACAAACAACACCAAAACGCTAATTAACAATCCATTTATCATGGCAACACCTTAATCCTGCTTATGTTTCTATAAATAGGTCCAATGCTATGGGTTTTCAACAGGCATAATAAATTTAACGATTTTTAGCGCTTATATTACCAACCCTAAAGACACTTAAAACTATCAATTTCAGTTTGTAATATTTTAATAAAGCGAGCGACGTGCAGGCCGTCCATTAGAGAATGATGCACATCAATAGCAAGTGGCATCGCGCCACTGTGTTTATTGTACTGGCCAAATACAAACTTAGGGATCCCTAAACTTTGCCCTTCGCTAAATGCATGTGAAAAAGCGCTAAAATTTAGCCAAGGTAAAACAGATATATGAATTAAGTCAGCCTGCCCCTCTGTGTTTGCAAATGCGTCGCTAAATAGCGGGTTTGACTTAGCTTGTTTGCTTACTTTTTCGCTATGGGCTGAAAACTCTTTAAAAGAGCCCATATAGTCAAAGTAACTAAATATAAAACACTCTTCCTCATCAAGCTCTACAACACTTGCGCGAGTGCTTGTAAGTAACCAAGGTGTTTGTTTAATGATGCGCAACATTATCGGTTCGTACGCATGGCATGCTTTTAATGTGCAATAAACATAAGCCTGAAAAAATGAAATGCGCTGCGCTTTACAATAGCTAAAGAGTGTTTTTGCATCTAGTTGAACACACACATTAAAGTAAGGCTGAGTGAAGTTTTTAAATAACTCAAAGTGTTGTTTACGAGGCCAGCTATCAAGGTCTATAGGCTGCATATTCGAAGTTAACGTCATTATACGTACCACACTTAATTAAAGATAAAGTGTACCGTTGTTTCATAAAAATAGCATTAATAACAAAAAGAAGGACGCAGTTGCGTCCCTCTTTTTTTGCTGAATTAAATTTAAAGTCCTTTTTCTATAATTTCTTGAGCGAGTTCATCTGCTATTAAATGCGTCGACTTTTGCTCTTTTTCGCTGCGTGCAAAAATTTCTGTTAGTGTATTAAAAATACCCTCAACGTGTTTATTAGAAGCCTCAACAGTATAACCTTCTGGCGCAGTTTCGTAATAAACATTAATAATACCACCTGCGTTTATAACGTAATCTGGCGCATACAAAATGCCTTTTTCACGTATAATTTCACCATGACGAGATTGGGCTAACTGATTATTAGCACAACCAGCAATAATGGTTGCTTTAATACGCGGTATAGTGTCATCGTTTATGGTTGCGCCTAATGCACAGGGCGCATAAACGTCTACGTCTAAGTCATAAATGTCATCAATACCAACAGCTGTTGCGCCAAAATCGTTAACAACACGATCAATTGCAACCTGATTTATATCGGTTACAAACAACTGCGCACCTGCATTGGCTAAGTGCTTACACAAGCCGTAAGCAACAGCCCCTAAACCTTGTACTGCTACTTTTATACCCGAGAAATCTTGGTGACCGCGTTGATGCTGTAGCGCAGCTTTAATACCTAAAAAAGTGCCGTATGCAGTAAAGGGAGATGGATTTCCGCTTTTGCCTTCAAGACCAAGTACGTAATTTGTTTCTTTGTTCATTAAAGCAACGTCGGCACACGTAATATTGACGTCTTCTGCTGAGTAGTAACTACCGTTTAAACGCTCTAGTTGGCGACCAAAAGCACGAAAAAGTTGTTCTGATTTAATTTCTTTGGCGTTACCAATAATTACAGATTTGCCCCCACCAAAAGGAAGTCGCGCCACTGCATTTTTGTATGTCATGCCTTTTGATAAGCGCAAAACATCATAAACTGCGTCTTCATCTTCAGCGTAATCCCACATTCTACATCCACCAACGGCAGGACCCAACTTGGTACTATGCACAGCAATAATTGCTTTTAAACCTGACTCTTTGTCCGAACAAAAAACTACTTGTTCATGATTATCAAATTCAACTTGATTAAACACAGCCACTAAAAATACTCCGAAAAATTGACCCGTGAGAGGGTGTACGCGCTGGAAATTGTCGAGACTTTATCACTTCAAGATGGTGTTCGCCACATATCAAGATGATAAAGCTAACAAACACCAAGTGCTTAAATTAAATAGTTAAAATATAACAAATTAACAACTAAAAAATTCAAAATGAATTATAAAACCACATGTTAAAACTAAAAAAGCATCACACTTCCCCCTTTACGTTTACGTTCGCGTCACCATGAATTTATTCGTAAAGTTTTTAATACACCCGTTATTAACACGTAAACTATTGTTATACATTGCTTTTAATTTAGCTAAACAGTTAACACACAACTGGTAAGATCTGTTTTTAGTCATCACCGGTTGATTTAAAATAAAAAAGCGAGCACATGGCTCGCTTTGAAATCTATGATAACAACTACTTTAACTTGCTATCCAGTTCAGCAATTTTAGCTTTCCAAATTGCTGGACCTTGCGTATGCGCATTTGCACCGTCGCTATCTACAGCAACCGTGACAGGCATATCTTCTACTTCAAACTCGTAAATAGCTTCCATACCTAAATCTTCAAACGCAACTACACGCGCTTTTTTAATTGCTTTGGAAACTAAGTACGCTGCGCCACCTACTGCCATAAGGTAAACTGATTTATGCTCCTTGATTGATTCAACCGTTGCAGGACCGCGCTCAGCTTTACCAATCATGCCAACAATGCCGGTTTTTTCTAGCATCATATCGGTAAATTTATCCATACGTGTTGCTGTAGTTGGGCCAGCAGGGCCTACTGCTTCGTCACCCACAGCGTCAACTGGGCCTACGTAGTAAATAAATTTATTATCAAAATCTACACCTTCAGGTAAACCTTCACCTGAATTGATCATATCTTGCAAGCGTTTGTGTGCTGCATCTCGGCCCGTTAAAATAGTACCTGACAGCAAAACGGTTTCGCCCATTTTCCACTCTTGAACATCATCTTTCGTCAGCGTATCTAAATTAACACGACGTGTGCCTTCGCCTACTTCAAACGTGACTTCAGGCCAATCTTCAAGCTTTGGCGCTTTTAAGTCAGCAGGACCCGACCCATCTAAAGTAAAGTGCACATGACGCGTTGCCGCACAGTTAGGGATCATAACCACAGGTTTTGATGCAGCATGCGTTGGTGCGGTTTTAATTTTTATGTCAACAACCGTTGTTAAACCACCTAAACCTTGTGCACCAATACCGAGTTTATTTGCACGTTCAAATATTTCTAGGCGCAGCTTTTCTTCTGTCGTTTCTGCTCCACGCTCCATAAGCTCGTGGATATCAACAGGATCCATCAATGACTCTTTAGCCATTACGGCTGCTTTTTCTGCTGTGCCACCAATACCTATACCCAGCATGCCTGGCGGGCACCAACCAGCCCCCATTGTAGGTAATGTTTTTTCAACCCATTCGGCTACATCGTCTGATGGATTTAGCATAACCATTTTACTTTTGTTTTCTGAGCCGCCGCCTTTTGCTGCAACCATGACTTCTACTTCGCCACCAGCAACCAAATCGATGTGAACAACTGAAGGTGTATTATCTTTTGTGTTTTTACGAGTACCAGCAGGATCTGCAACAATAGAAGCGCGAAGTGGGTTATCTGGATTCAAATACGCACGACGAGTACCTTCATCAACCATTTGTTGAACTGTTAAGTCTGTATTATCCCACTTAACATCCATACCCACTTTTACAAAACACGTAATAATACCTGTATCTTGACAAAGCGGACGCTTGCCCTCAGCCGACATGCGCGAGTTGATTAAAATTTGGGCGATGGCATCTTTAGCAGCTTTACTTTGTTCTTTGTTATAAGCTTTTTCTAAAGCTTGAACAAAATCAAGTGGGTGGTAGAACGAAATATATTGCAATGCATCTTCAATGCTATCAATAAAGTCTTGCTGACGGATTGTACTCATAATGGTTCCTTAAGTTAGCTTTACGCTTAAGCGTAATCTATACCAAACCGGTGACGGCGGTTTGTACTGTTTTAATTACAACGTTGATTTTATACTAAACGCTGCCAAAAAAATTTGACTTATGATACCCTCCCAGCCCGTTTGGAGCCAGTTCTTATAGGGGTAGTAAATGCTAAACAATAAAAATAATTGTGTAAAATTATCAATAACACAAAACTGTATTGATGTATTTTCGCATTTTTCTCACCTGCCTCATGCCGTACTCCTCGATTCAGCTGATAGCGACCATGTAAATAGTCGCTATGACATAATTGCTATAGAACCTGCTCAATTGCTTGAAGTGAGCGACAACAAAACGTTCTTCAATGGTGAACCAAGTGAGCTAACCTGCTTTGAAATAATGAATATCCATTTGCGCACACTGAGTGCCACAAAAGCTCCTTTTGATTTGCCGTTTAACGGCGGCTGGCTAGGTTATTTTGGCTACGACTTGGGTCGTACAATTGAAAAAATGCCAACCTTAGCAGAGCAAGATATAAACTTACCGCAAATGGCTGTTGGCCTTTATTTAGATGCCCTTATTTTTGATAGACAGCAAAATACTTGGTTTTATGTTTCACAACCTGATGTTGAGAGACTCTCGCTTTACGAACACTATCTAGCATCGACTCCTAATGATGCAAAGTTTGAGTTAACGTCTGATTGGCTTTCTAATATGAGCCAAGCCCAATACGCCAAAAAGTTTGCAGTAATTGAAGACTATTTAAAAAGCGGTGATTGCTATCAAATTAATTTAGCGCAGCGCTTTAAAGCCCAATATAGCGGTAACCCTTGGTCAGCGTATGTTAAATTGCGCGAGGCTAATAAAGCGCCTTTTTCAAGCTTTATTAATCATCCTGCAGGCGCTATTTTGTCTATTTCGCCTGAACGTTTTATATCAATTCAAGACAATATTGTAGAAACTAAACCAATAAAAGGGACACTTGCACGTAAAGCAGAAGCTCGCGAAGATAATGCACAAGCGTTAAAACTTGCAAACTCACCCAAAGACCGCGCAGAAAACGTGATGATTGTAGATTTACTTCGTAACGACTTAGGTAAAGTTGCCAAACCTGGCAGTGTAAAAGTGCCTTCTTTATTTGCAATTGAAAGTTTTCCGGCCGTGCATCATTTAGTAAGTACAGTAACCGCCGAACTTGATATGAATAAAACAGCCGTTGATCAACTCGAAGCCGCTTTTCCTGGGGGATCCATTACAGGGGCACCCAAAATACGCGCTATGGAAATTATAGAGGAGCTAGAACCCCACCAACGCAGTGTTTACTGTGGCTCTATTGGTTACTTAAGTGCCTGCGGTAATATGGATACCAGTATTACTATTCGTACCTTAGTTTGTTATGAGCAGCATATATACTGTTGGGCAGGCGGCGGAATCGTGGCTGATTCTAAAGTCGAATTGGAATACCAAGAGACATACGATAAAGTAAATAAAATTCTACCTTTATTAGAGAGTTGGTGATCTTGAATAGCGACTTCATTAAAACACGTTTTCAATTAAGCCCAACAGCTGCGCCAAATCAAATAAAAGATTCTCGAAATAAACGTGCCAGTGCTGTTATGCTGCCTATTATTGATGTAGCCGGGCATGCACATATTTTACTGTGTAAGCGCCCTACCTATCTACATCATCACCCAGGTGAGATTTGCTTACCCGGTGGTAAGTTTGAAGCGAATGACAAAACTCTTCGCACAACGGCACTACGTGAATTGAAAGAAGAATTAAACATTGCGCAAAAAGATGTCAATATCCTTGGCAATTTACCAGAGTACGCTACTTTGACTGGGTTTAGTATTCGTCCCTACGTATGTGTTTTGAATAAAAATACGCAGTGGATAAACGATCATAATGAAGTGCAAGCCAGCTTTTTACTTTCTGTAGGTGAGTTAAGTAATGAAGCTAACTGGCAACCTTTGCCATTTCAACGTTTTGGTAAAGAAATTATCCTGCAAGGATTTGTTACCCCCCACGGGTTACTATGGGGAGCAACCGCTAGCATTATAAAAAACTTTACAAAACAACTCGCCTTACCAGTTTAAATCTTCGTTAATAATAGTTACATGCTAACAATTCCGCGTTATTATGCTCGACCGTTCAAAGAGCAGCCTCGGGCTGAGTAAATTAATAAGAGACACACACTATGATCAGTGCATTTGATATGTTTAGCATTGGTATTGGCCCTTCGTCATCACACACCGTCGGCCCAATGCGCGCATCACGCTTATTTGTTAATGAGCTCCATGAAAAACAGCTATTAAAAAGTGTTACCGATATAAAAGTAGAGCTATATGGATCATTAGGGCAAACAGGTATAGGCCATGGTTCTGGCAAAGCGGTTGTACTTGGCTTAGCAGGCTATGACCCAGAAACAATCGATGCCGATTTAGTCGATGATATTTTATTAACTATCGAACAAGAACAAGTTATTTATTTAAACCAAACACACAAAGCCAACTTTCCTAAGCAAGGTGCTATTGTGTTTCATCGTCGTAAAACGCTCCCAAAGCATTCTAATGCAATGGAGATTATTGCTTCAAATAATGGTGAAAAGCTTTACAGCAAAGTCTACTACTCTATCGGTGGCGGGTTTATTGTTACCGACGAAGAATTTGAAAACGAAAAACAAGCAGCGCTCGATATTAGAGAAGAAAACCCAGCACCCTACCCTTTTAGTAGCGCAAAAGAACTACTTGAAATGTGTAAAGATTCTGGCCTAAGTGTGTCAAGCTTAATGATGAAAAACGAACGCACACTTCGAACCGAAGGCGCTATAAAAGATGAGTTATTTCATATTTGGCAAGTAATGAAAGCATGTATTGAGCGCGGAATGCGTACTGAAGGAATTTTACCTGGCGGTTTAAAAGTAAAACGACGTGCCCCCAGCCTATACTTAAAACTGAATATCGAAGTGAGCAACGATCCACTCAGAGCAATGGATTGGGTCGACTTATTTGCACTTGCCGTTAATGAAGAAAATGCCGCCGGTGGACGAGTGGTAACAGCCCCCACTAATGGTGCTGCTGGCATCCTACCCGCTGTGCTTATGTATTATCACACATTTGTAAAAGAAGTAGATCGTGACATTGCCACGCGTTACTTACTAACAGCCGCTGCAATTGGTATTTTATATAAAAAGAATGCGTCTATTTCTGGCGCCGAAGTGGGTTGCCAAGGTGAAGTGGGGGTTGCTTGTTCAATGGCCGCCGGAGCATTGACTGAAATTGTGGGCGGTAATGTTGTACAAGTTGAAAACGCAGCAGAAATAGGCATGGAGCATAATCTGGGTTTGACATGTGACCCCGTCGGCGGCTTAGTGCAAGTTCCTTGTATTGAACGCAATGCGATGGGAGCGATAAAAGCTATCAATGCGTCTCGATTGGCCATTCGTGGTAGTGGCGAGCAAAAGGTATCACTTGATAAAGTAATAAAAACCATGCTTGAAACAGGTAATGATATGAAAACAAAATACAAAGAAACTGCACGAGGGGGTTTAGCCGTTAACATTATTGAGTGTTAGGCCACCCCTAAACAAAAAAACCGGCTATTTAAAAATAGCCGGTTTTTTTGTTTTCAGATTCAGCGCTACTTTACAGGTAGCTCTATATCTTCAAATAACTTATCTACATCATCTTGATTGCGCAATAAACTTGCACGCTCAACGCGTTCTTTAGTTAAGTGCGGTGCAAAGCGTTCGATAAAGTCATACATATAAGTACGTAAAAAGCTGCCCTTTCTAAAACCAATTTTAGTGGTGCTTGCTTCAAATAAATGACTTGCATCAATACACACTAAATCAGTATCAGTAATTTCATCAATTGCCATTGAAGCCACTACCCCAACGCCGAGCCCCAAACGTACATAGGTTTTAATTACATCCGCATCAGTCGCGGTGAATACAATATGCGGTTCTAACCCATGGGCGCTAAATGCTTTGTCTAATTCAGAACGCCCCGTAAAACCAAATACATACGTAATTAGCGGGTATTCGGCAATATCTGCTACCGTTAAACTATTAGCTTTTTTAGCTAAAGGATGATCTTTAGCAACAACAATACTTCGGTTCCAATGATAACAAGGCAGCATAACTAAATCTGAATATAAATGAAGCGCTTCAGTTGCAATGGCAAAATCGGCATCGCCCCTTGCCGCAGCATCAGATATTTGTTGCGGTGTGCCTTGATGCATATGAAGTGATACTGCAGGGTATTTTTTCATAAACCCTTGAATAACACTTGGTAAAGCATAACGTGCCTGTGTATGCGTTGTTGCTATATTGAGTTTACCTTGATCTGGTAATGTGTGTTCGTTTGCGACGGCTTTTATACCCTCTACCTTTGAAAGTATCTCACGCGAGATATTTATAATATCTTCACCAGCACTGGTTACATGCGTTAAATGCTTGCCACTTCGCCCAAAAATTTGAACACCTAACTCATCTTCTAACATACGCACTTGTTTAGAAATACCAGGCTGTGAGGTAAATAAACTCTCAGCGGTGGCTGAAACATTTAATTTGTGATTTTGTACTTCTACGATGTATCTGAGTTGTTGTAATTTCATGGCTGCATTTTTAACGTTGTAATTTATTATAAATAAAGGCAAATTCTATAAAGCTAAATCAGTTTTACTGGAAGCGTTGATTAAGCATATAGCGTGCATTTATCGAAGTGGTGCTCAAGGCTAGCATAATAAATATACTTGAGGTAGCCATGATTAGACGAATTAATCTCATAGTCCGCATATTTAACAACAGTTAATTTACCTAATTTAAAGTTAATTCGCGCAAAACTACCCCGATAGCTTATATTTAATGTAAGATTAAAAAATTAGGTTATGAATCCGAGAATTACACCATGATCGTGTCTATTATAATTGTCCTTATAGTTGCTTTGGTTGTGATTGCACTTTGGGTAAGTGCTGTTCAGCAACACAAAGAAAAACAAGAAAATGAGCGCCGAAAAGAACTCACTAAACAAAAGGCGATCATAGAAGAAACTGAAGAAGCATTGATGAATCAGGCTAATATTCCGTTATCTGAAAACGTTATTAGAGTATTACAAAGCCGAATTGCTGAAGCACTAAAAACAATGGTTACTCATTCTCCAACTTCAAAAGCATTAAAAAGCCGTTTAGAGGAAATGAAACAGCACCTTTCTAATCCTGTTCAAGGAACTAACAGCGACTCAATGGCGTTACCAAGCAACGATAAACAACTGGTTGCGTTAATTCAGGGCATAAAAAAACTACGTGTAATACTACGCTCTGAACACAGCAAAGGGCGTATTAATAGCCAGGTTTTTACTGGTGAAGACAAACAGCTTGAAAAGCTACAACTCAAAATAAATATTGAAAGCCAAATTAAACGAGGTATTTCGGCACGTTCTGCTAGTATGGTTGGCTCTGCTAGACAATATTTTGAAAAAGCCTATGCAACGCTTAGTGCAGTGCCTTATTCAGACGAATATGTAAATGCCAAACGTCAAGAAGTAGAACGTTACCTTGAGGAAATTAGCGTTGAGCTAAAAGCGTCTAACGCAAGCGCTCTAAAAAAGAAAAACGAGCAAGAACAAGACGATTTAGATGTGCTGTTTGCCCCAAAAAAGAAATGGTAACAGCTGCTTTCCACTGAATAATATAAAAAGCCCATACATTGTATGGGCTTTTTATATTATATTAACTTTTATAACCGAAATTTGAACACTTCAACAGAAATACATAACTAAACATCACTGATAGTTATCTATCAAAATAGAAATTTAATACTTACGATAAAAACGCGAATTTAACGATGAATAACGCAGTTAATATCCACACGCTAATTGTTATGTCGCTGCGTTTACCACAAAGTAGCTTAACCGCCGTGTATGAAATAAAACCAAGTGCAATACCATGGGCAATTGAAAACGTAAGCGGAGTCATCAACAGTACAACGGCGACGGGAATTGCGTCTGTCATATCATCCCAATCTACAAACTTAAGGTTTTGTAGCATCAGTACAGCAACATACAAAATTGCGCCCGCTGTTGCATAAGCCGGTACCATATTAGCTAACGGCGCAAAAAACATCATAAGTAAAAAGCAGCAGCCAACTACAACTGCAGTTAAGCCTGTACGTCCGCCAACAGATACACCCGCAACTGACTCTATATAAGATGTAGTCGTTGAAGTACCTAACATTGCACCTGCAATAGTGGCTGAGCTATCAGCACTGAGGGCACGCCCTAAACGTGGCATGTTTCCTTTTTCATCTGCAAGACCAGCCTTTTGAGTTACAGCAACAAGCGTGCCCGACGTATCAAACAAATCGACAAACAAAAATGCAAAAATAACGCTAAGCATTGAAAGTTCTAAAGCTGCAGCAAAATCCAATTGCATAAAAGTAGGTAGGATTGAAGGAGGGGCTGCGATAATTCCTTGGTATTCAACTAAACCTAAACCAAGTGAGATAGCAGTGACCAATAATATGCTGATCAAAACCCCACTTTTAAAATCACGATATAACAATGCCGCAATAATAAAAAAACTGAATATAGCCAGTAGCGGTCCCGGAGATGTTATGTCTCCCAACTGCACAAATGTAGCAGGACTTGCCACAATAATCCCAGCATTTTTAAGGGCAATTAAGGCCAAAAACGCACCAATACCTGTCGCAATAGCCCGCTTTAACACTAAAGGAATGGCATTTATTATCCATTCTCTAACCTTAAATAAACTTAACAATAAAAAGATACAGCCCGACATAAATACTGCGCCCAACGCAGCTTGCCACGTGTATCCCATACCTAATACAACGCCGTAAGTAAAAAAGGCGTTTAACCCCATACCAGGCGCTAAGGCTAATGGATAATTGGCCCACAACCCCATAATAAAACAACCGATTGCAGCAGCTATACAAGTAGCAACAAAAGCAGCCCCTTGATCCATTCCTGCTTCTGCTAACATGGCCGGATTCACAAATACAATGTAAACCATAGTGATAAAAGTAGTCATCCCCGCAACGCATTCTCGGCGAACCGTGGACCCATTTTCGTTAATTTTAAATAAAGCTTCGAGCATAATGAACTTACAACAATAAAAAGTAGCAAGATTTTATCATAAAAAGTATATTTTTCAGGACATTTTACCTTGCGATATACTAAACTATTGAAGTAATTAACTATACCGAATGACAGCATATGATAAAAACAACACCAACCGGTCAGGATTTAGAACAGCAATTAGACAACATTTTGTCTTTTGTGACACAACCAAGTGATACTAGTTCGCCTCCTGAAAGTGATAGCTCTCAACAAACTACGCTTAATAAGGCACTCTATTATTTAAAAAATAGCCAGCCTGCCCTCGCTGCAAAATGGATGCGTTTATCGGCAATGTCTGGTGATCATCGTGGGCAATTTTATTTAGGCTTATTTTTTGTAAAAGGCCAAGGCGTTCCACAAAGCGTATTTCATGGAGTTGCATGGCTAAGTTTGTCGAGCACCCAAGGTCATGAGCCTGCTACGGTTGCGCTTGCCGATTTAAGAAAATATATAGAAACAAAACGTTTTAAAGATGCTCAATGTTATGCCGCAAGTCTATATGAACAAATTCATCAGTTACAGTATGCCCATTTAATTCCCTCCGCACCTTAGCCAGAGCCTCCAAAACTGAGCCCCTCAAGATACTGTATACAGTACTGATCTATACTTTATATTTAAAAACCCATGAAAAAATCTTTCACCCTGTACGAAAAACACTCACACACGGGCATTTCGATAAAATAAAAAACAATAAATATCAATAAGATAAATATTATTTCTAATATTTTTTAAAATAAATTCTGAATTTGTATAAAAAAATAGCAAAAAAACACTTGCGCCATAACACTGTATAAACTACTGTATACATGTACTGTATATAAACCCAGTGAGCGAGATATCATGTTACAGCCTATAACCGTAAGAACAGTAAAGAGCTATCAGCAAGACGAACTATCTGATTGTGTAAATGTTATTCAAATTGAAGATGAGATTTCTGCGACATTTGAGCTTTTAAAGGTGTTACACCAATACAACAGCTTAAGTGCATGGACTTTGTTAATCGCACCGGATCATGTTCCTAGCAAGGCTTTACTTGATTCATGCTCAATAGATACAAGTAAATTATTGGTTATTAGGCAAAAACATCTAGTGAATTTAGAGTATGTATTACGCAGCGCACTTTATAACGGTAATTTTGCAGCAGTAATTACGTGGACAGACATGTTGAACAACCAACTGTTAGCTGATTTATCTCTTGATTTAAATAAGACAACAACGAAGTTGTATTGTTTTACTAAAAATTCTAACGTTATTGATGTACCTTCTTTAAAGCAAGCTTGTTAAACTAACGTTTTAAATTTTTTTATTAATTTTATGAACTCATTAGATAACAACGCTTGCCTGTGTGGTAGTCAACAGAATTACAAAAACTGCTGTGAACCACTATTATCAGGTGATAAACAAGCAGACACACCCGAGCAGTTAATGCGCTCTCGATTTACAGCTTACGCACAAAAAAATGCTAAATATATATACCAAACTTATGCGAGTGAGAAACAAGCAGAAAACCCTGTCAAAGAAATTAAAGAGTTTGCAACTAGTTGTCGATTTATAAGCTTATCTGTTATTGATACAAACAATGATGGAGATAGAGGAGTTGTTGAGTTCAAGGCAAACTACTTTTATCAAAATCTTTACTGTGAATTACACGAGCGGTCTCAATTTATTAAAGAGCAAGACCAGTGGCGATACCTCGATGGTATTATATTTCCAGTAGCTGATATCAAAGTGGGCAGAAATGATGATTGCCCATGTGGTAGTAACAAAAAATATAAAAAATGCCATAGCGCATAAAAATCATCTTTTAATTAAAGTGCACTGGGCACCTCACTTAATAGCTATTCAATCACAACCATTTAATGTAAAGCCTTAGCAATATTTATAAATATAACTCCCTTTATAACTCGTAAGGTTTAATACTAATTCCATTCATTGAGTGGCTTATACTGGTGTTAAAAGTAGTATTACTAACAATAAAAAAGTTAACGTCTTAAAACGATATGTAATGTTTTGCATTGGTTTAAAAGCATAAAGGTTGAATGTAATCTATAGGCATAAAAAATGGGCCAATGGGCCCATTTAAATAGTTTGATATGCACAAAACTAATTATTACTCGTCGTTATCAAGGTCTAACTGTTGGCGCTGTGCAGGTCTCGCTAATATTTCTAAGTAGAAAGACGTTAATTCTTGCTTTTCAATATCGCTAATGCAGTTGCTGATTTCAGCCACATGAACCACTTGAGCATCTTCGGCCGTTTTACCGAACTTACAGTCAAACGCCCAATAATCTGCATCTTCTGGTAGAGTTTTGTTGCGCTCTCTTTTCAAATATTTTTTCACTTCATGCTTCGCAGCATCAACCATACGAGGGTATTTGATTTTCTCGTGATTTAGCGTGAATGTTTTCTTCATTACGTTCCTAATTACCTTGGTTTAATGATAACGGCATTCATGTCATACCATTTATAGCCATTATAGCAATTGCATTTAATTTTTGGATGCTTTTTTTACATTAAATCAAATTTTAGTCAATTGGGCTTTGGTGTCACCATAAAATCTTATCAATGATGGCGATAATGGTTGGAAATTATTTATGGCAACGTAAATTATGCCATCGTCAAATGTAATGGTTCTCGCTGATTTACGTCTGTTAATACATTATAAAAGCCTGCTACATCCATCTTCGGATTATCTATTTCAATTTCGTTTTTTTGTATTCGCCTGCGCACAGCAAGTTCACAATTATCTATAATGGTCAGGGGTATGTGATTTACGTCATCTCTAATCGAAAAAGGCTCGGGGTTTAAACACTGGTTTAGTTTTATATCGGCCATACCTTTATTTTCACCTACCAAGCTCAAGCGATGTGCATTAAGTTGGCCTATTAGCATATTAAATTCACTGGGCGCTAATGGTTGCTTTGGTCCTGCCCCTAATTGATCTCTTAACTGCGCTTCATCTGCGGTTGTATCTTCAGTTTCAGTTTTGGGTAAATGAAATTGACTAAAATCTAAAGCATCTTGTGAAAGCATTGCCAGCAGCAATGAAAATTCACCACGGCGGTCTGCATGTACACTTTGGTTTAACCGAGTACTTAATTGCCGCTCTGTGATTAACAAATCATCGATTTGCATAGACTTTAGCC
>NZ_LODI01000012.1 GCF_001468485.1 Pseudoalteromonas sp. H71 | reverse complement strand
GATTGCTTTATATTGTTAAAGAACGTTTGAGTTGCCTTAGCGACTCAAGGGAAGCGAATCTTACGCTTTCCTGTGTTTTTGTCAACACTTAATTTTAAACTTTATAAAAATCTAAACCTAAGTTTTACTCGACTCACTAAGTGGTTTGCTTGGCTCGCTAAGCGTTGCCTGCTCTGCCGTCTCAGTGGGGTCGCATTATAGGGAGCCGCGAATTTAACGCAAGCCTTTTTTTACTAAAAAAGTGATTTAAATTACACCCCAAGCAAGCGCACACCCTAAACACAAGTTACCCACAAAACCCTGTGCATAACTTTGCTTTTTCGGCATAAACTCCCTGCTTGCCAATTAATAACTACCAATAAAAAAGCACCTCTTGTAAAGGTGCTTCTATCTAGCCGTACTTAGAATCGGCTTTTAATATAAAATGCTGTATAGCTTTCTACGGTATTTAGCTGCGAGTGCATCTCCATCTGGTAACGAAGCTATAATGGCTAAAAAGCTTGGTTTAGCTTCATTATAATTAAGGTCCTTTTGTAATACGGTAAATAGTAGCTCTAGTGCTTCTTCTTTTCTTCCTGCTTCATTCAATAAAGTACTGAGTTCTTCCTTAAGTTCGAGATCGTTTGGGTACTTATCTACTTGCTGCTGCTTTAGTTGTATCTCTGGTGAGTCTTTTGCATCTAGTGCTGCTTCGCACTTTGATTTGATGTTATTAAAGTATGCATCTTGATCTTGCGAGTCAATTGTTTCTATTAAGGCTTGAGCCTCATCTAATTTGTGAATTTGAATACAAATATCTGCAAGCACTAATTTAATACGTACATTAGTATTATCTATTTCGTATGCTTGCTTTGCATAATTAAACGCTGCATTAAGGTCAGACTTCAATAAAGCCTGTTTAGCTTGCTCTAATAATAAATCCTGTTGAGCGGGTAGATGTTTAGATAAGGCTTCGCGTATTTGTGATTCAGTTTGAGTACCGGCAAGCAAATCTACAGGGGCTGAGTCTTTTAAAAGCACAAGTGTTGGCAATGTTTGTAAGCCAACTTGTTGTGCTAATTGTGAAGCTAACGCTTGCTCTGCATCACAATCTAAATTCGCTATTACTATATGGCTTGTATATTCAGCCGCTATTTTATCTAAAATTGCAGCCTGCCCGATACAATCAGGACTTTGAGGTGAGAAAAAGTTAAGTAATACTAATTTTTGTTGTGATGTTTCTCCAAGGACTTGCTGAAGGTTTTGTGCATTAATACTTACTATATTGCTCATTGAATTGATTGCCATACTGATCTATTTAAGGTTTTATATGGTGATAAACATAATAAATACAAGTCGTATAACTAAATCACTCGGCGTACATAATCAATTAATGAGGCAAATCATGAAACTATCTTACCTTAGCGCTGCGCTTTTATTTGCAGCCCCGCTTTTACAGGCTAAAGGGCTCGACTTAGACCTAAGCAAAACAATGCCTAGTATTGAAAAGTTTTACCTCGATTTACATCAATCGCCGGAACTCTCATACAGCGAAAAGAACACAGGTAAAAAAATAGCCGGCAAGCTTAGTAAGCTCGGATTCGAGGTTACAGATAATGTAGGTGGATATGGCGTTGTTGGTATTTACAAAAATGGCAATGGCCCAACAGTTATGATACGCACTGATACGGACGGTTTACCTATTACCGAGCAAACAAATAAACCCTACGCTTCAACTGTAAAAGTAATTGACGAGCATGGTGCAAACGTTGGCGTTATGCATGGTTGTGGTCATGACATTCATATGAGCTCGTTTATAGGTACTTCTGAGCAACTCATTGCACATAAAAGTAAATGGAAAGGTACACTAATGATGGTTGCACAACCTGCAGAAGAGGTTGGAGGCGGAGCTAAAGCAATGCTCAGTGAGGGGTTATTTAGTAAATATGCCAAGCCTGACCACATTATTGCCCTACATGTAAGTGCTAGCGTGCCAGCTGGTAAAGTTACCATGAAAAACGAATATACCATGGCAAGTGTGGATTCCGTTGATATAAATATAAAAGGTAAAGGCGGCCATGGTGCATACCCTCACACCACTATTGACCCGGTAGTTATAGCTGCTCATACAGTACTGGCTTTGCAAACGATTACAAGTCGCGAGCTTTCTCCTCTTGAACCATCCGTTATAACAGTTGGCTCTATACATGGTGGTTCTAAACATAATGTTATTTCTGATGAAGTGAAACTACAACTTACACTGCGAAGCTACAACCCAGATGTACGTAATGCGCAAATTGCTGCAATTAAACGAATAACCCGAGGAATTGCTCAAAGTGCAGGGCTTGAAGAGCCTGACTATCCTGCTGTTGTAGTTCATGAAGATGAATCAATTCCATCGACTTATAACAACCCTTCACAAACTAATATAGTACGAGGTGCTATTAAAAATGCCATAGGCGATACAAACGTACTTGAAACACAAGCAGTAATGGCAGGAGAGGACTTTGGCCTTTATGGCCGTACTGACCAGAACATCCCTATAACATTATTTTGGCTAGGCGGCGTTAATCAACAGCAATACGAAAAAGCAATAAAAAACAACGAAACACTTCCATCATTGCACTCAAGTAAATTTGCACCTGATTATAAAGTGGCGCTTCCTACTGGAATTAAAGCCATGAGTAACGCTGCGGTTGCGTTATTTAATAAAAGTGAATGACTTATAAACCAACAAGCCCTGCGGTTAATTTGTTACAGGGCTTTTTTTGTAGCCTGATTTTTTAAAAGGTGCTTTTTAGCGCGCTTTGCAAAGCGCTTTTTGGCAGGCGTTTTAGGTAGCTTGGCAAATACCCGGCTGTCACAGTTAGCGGCCTGATCCACAAAATTAGTAAGATCAGCAAGTAGAGGTTGTAAAAACTGCTGATAACTCAAGGATTGTTGTGCAATATCACCCAGGCTTGACTCCCATTTTGCCGTTAAGTCAGGACTTGCTAAACCTTCAGGCAAAAAACTAATTAATGCAAGACCTGTCTCTGTAGCTTTAATTGTTTTGCCTTCACGCTTTAAAAAGCGCCGTTTAAATAACAACTCTATAATGCCTGCTCGAGTAGCTTCAGTACCTAAACCATCGGTCTCTTTTAATATTTTTTTGATATGTGGATCTTTTACATAACGGCTAATCCCCGTCATCGCAGCCAACAATGTTGCATCAGTAAAATGAGCTGGGGGCGAAGTGTGCTTTTCTATTACACTTCCTTGAGTACATTTCAGGTTCATCCCTTTTTCAAGATAAGGCAACGTTGCCTCTTCTTTTAATTCTGATTTACCCATTAACACTTTAAAACCTAAGCTGACTTCTTGTTTAGCGTTGGCTTTAAATAAACCACCAGCAATTGTTACCTCTGCTTTAGTTTCGTTATAAACATAATCTGGGTAAAACTGTATTAAATAATGCCTACATATTAACTGGTATACTTTCGCTTCATCATTTGCCAAGTATGCGCTTTTTAAAAGTTTAGCCGTCGGTACTATAGCGTGGTGAGCAGCCACTTTAGAATCATTAAAACATTTACTCTTATGCTTTACGTTTGCTCCATCGACTAATTCTACTGGCTGTCCTTTGTTCTGTGCTATCGCTTTAAAGATAGCGGCGGCATCTTGGTGATGATCTTTTGGTAAATACCGATTGTCTGAACGAGGATAAGTAATTAATTTGTGACGTTCATATAATCCTTGGCAAATATCAAGCACTTGCTGGGCAGGCATGCCAAATGCTTTAGCTGCATCTATTTGTAGTGCGGATAGGTTATAAGGCAAAGGTGCACTTTGTTTTTTTTGTTTTTGTTCAAGCGCTGTTACCTCTCCTTTTTGATTAGTTATACGCGAAGCCACATTTTCGGCTAATGCTTTATTTAGCACTCGCCCTTCTTTATCTTGATAAGGTTCGCAAGCTTTACTCGGTACCCACTTGGCTGTAAATAGCTGCTGTTCAGGAGTAACTAAACTAGCTAATACCTCATAAAATGGTTTTGATACAAAATTAACTATTTCGTTATCGCGGTTAACCACTAAACCTAAGATAGGAGTTTGGACGCGCCCAACTGATAGCACATTACCAAACCCAGCTTTTTGCCCTGCTAATGTATAGGCCCGAGTGAGATTCATTCCAAAAAGCCAATCAGCACGGGAACGTGCAAGTGCTGATACACTCAGTGGAATAAATTCCCGATTAGAGCGCATACAATTAAGCGCTTTTTTAACTGCCGCTAAGTTTAAATCACTTATAAGTAGACGCTGAATACTTTGCTTTTTAGTTTTACTTATTTTGGCTTGTTCTATCACTTCATCTACAAGTAACTGCCCTTCACGATCGGGGTCACCGGCATGTATAAGTGTTGTAGCCTGTTTAATTAACTTTTTTAAGACGCTAAGCTGCTTGCGAGTTTTTGTTTTAGCCTTTAACTGCCATTGTTCAGGTATTATCGGGAGGTGTTCTAATTGCCATTTTTTATAGCGCTCATCGTAATCATCAGGCTCAGCTTGTTCTAACAAATGACCAATACACCACGAAACACAGTCACCATTAGCGACCTCAATGTAACCATCGTGTTTTTTGTGTGGTTTTGGGAGTGCATCAGCGATTGCACGTCCAAGTGAAGGTTTTTCTGCAATGTAGAGTTTCATACACTCGCCTACAACTGGTTATATAAACAGTAGTCTAGCATAGCAATTTCAAAGAGGGAGAGTTTTTAATGAATTGTCTGCATTAATGAGTATCAAGTGGTAGTGACTCGTAAAGCTTATAAGCTGGGCTGCTAATTAAGCCCAGCTTTATAATTAAAAGAGTTATCTTACATCAATAGGATCAGATTCTTTTGCCTTGCCTTGTAATATAGATATTTCAACTCGGCGATTACGGCGTCTGTCTTCATTGGTATCGTTAGGAACTAGCGGCCTTGTTTCCGCACGGCCAACGACCATCATTCGTGTTTTATCAAATCCTTGAACTGTTTGTAATTCGCTGGCAACGGCCACTGCGCGCTTAGACGACAAATCCCAGTTATTAACGTATAACTCATTCGATACCTGGAAATCATCTGTATGCCCTGAAACAGTAATTTCCCCTGGCACGTCTTTTAAAAGCACACCAATATCCTGAATAATGGGTTTAAACTTAGGCTGTAAAAAAGCACTGCCCGAAGGAAACGAACCATTCTCACGAATACGAATAATAATTTGCTGACCTAAAGACTCAAGCTCTATTGCACCATCTATTATTTGCTTCTCTAACTGCTGCGCTATTTTTTTAACGAGTTCATTTGTTTGTTCTTGATCTGCTGCAGATGTTGCTTGTTCAGATGATTGTTCTTGCGATGTGCTTCGAGACTCACCACCGCGCTTATCACCCCGCTGCTCTTGTCTACCGCCAGCAGAACTTTCATCGCCGGCCTGAAACTCTAGCATTTGCTGGGTCATTTCAACGGTTTGCTGCTGAATGGTTTCTATTGGTGTAGGTTCTGGTTTACCTGGGGTGAATTCCATGGCGATAACTGATGTCCCTTTTGGGATATCTTTAACTTCAATTTTATTTTGTACACCAAAAGCAAACTTCATAGAGCCTGCTATTTGTTTAAATTTAAGTACATCCATTTCTGAAAATGCCAATAATAGTACAAAAAAGCACATCAACAACGACATTAAATCAGCAAATGTTCCCATCCACGCAGGCAAACCTGGGGGGGGACATTTGCACTCTTCATCAGACATGGCTACTCCTCGGTATCAACTTTACGTTTAGACTCAGCTAAGTAATTTTTCAAAATACCTTCTATCACTTTCGGATTTTGACCATCTTGAATCCCTAAAATAGCATCAAGAATTAAACGCTGATTCATTGCCTCTTCGTCTTTACGCAGCTCGAGTTTTACCTGTATTGGAATTGCTACAACGTTTGCTAAAAACGCACCGTACAGAGTGGTCAATAGTGCCACGGCCATTGCAGGCCCGATAGCTTTAGGGTCGTCCATGTTTGATAACATGGCAACTAGGCCTATCAATGTACCAATCATCCCCATTGCTGGAGCTATATCGGCAAGTGCTTTAAATAAGCCAGCACCGAGCTCATGACGGGTGGTGGTTAGGGAAATATCTTTTTGAAGTGTGGCGCGCACAACGTCAGCGTCATGCCCATCAACAAGCATGTCAACGCCTTTACGCATAAATGGGTTTGGAATTTCAGCTTCTTCGAGTGCTAAAAAACCACCTTTACGAGCAGAATCTGCAAGCTCTACTGCTTTTTCAATTAACTCTTCAGGCGATTCAATTTTAAACATGAATGCCTTACCAACCACTTTACCTATCCCTAAAAATTGAGACATAGTGAAGTTTGATAAAACAATAAATAGCGAGCCACCAAATACAATTACACTTGAAGGTGCATCGGCAAACATGCCCATTTCACCGCTACTACTCATAAACATAGACATGACGATTAAGCCAATTGCGCCTAGGATCCCTATTATGGTTGCTAAATCCACATTTCCTCCAGAGATTTCATGTTTAAATGCCTTATCATAAACTTTTTATTATTAACTGCTTATCGGCAACATACTGAATTGCTTAAGTCGTTTTTGTAAATAAACATATAAAGTTATATTTATTATTTTATATCAAGTTAGGCACACAGCCTAATTATCGAGTTTTCTTGATAAATAACACGCCATTAATCGCCCTAAATGTAAAAAACTCATATCATCCTTTGACCTAGTTTAGCATTCCCCCTAAAATTGGCTCCTAAATTTATTATGTAAGCTGAAATAAAGATGGCGACTAAAAAACCTGAAAACTTAAGTTTCGAAAAAGCACTAGAAGAATTATCAACAATTGTTAGTGAAATGGAACAAGGTGATTTATCGCTTGAACAATCATTGAAGCAGTTCGAGCGTGGTATCGCGCTCGCTGGAGCGTCATCTGAAAAACTACAGCAAGCAGAACAAAAAGTATCTATTTTAATGGGCAATAGCGAAAAGTCAGCACTTACAAACTTTAATAACGATATGGAATAGTTGTGAGCATAAAAGACTATATTGAACGTGCTCAGATAGATGTAGCCACTACACTCAACCGCTACTTTGAACAGCCGCTCGATAGCGATAAAACCATAAAAGAAGCCACTCATTACAGTTTATTTAATGGTGGTAAAAGGCTACGCCCTTTTTTGGTTTACGCTGTTGGTGAAATGCTCGGTGCTAAAAAAAGTGACTTAGACATTTTAGCTGCAGCCATAGAATGCATTCACAGTTACTCCTTAGTACATGACGATCTGCCCGCTATGGATGATGATGATTTACGCCGCGGCTACCCTACTTGTCATATTGTGTATGGCGAAGCACAAGCTATTTTAGCCGGTGATGCATTGCAAACTCTCGCCTTTGAACTTATAGCCACACACAACTTTAATTGCTCAGCGCAATCGCAAGTAAAAATGATTGCTGCTCTTGCACATGCATCAGGTATTGAAGGTATGGTTGCGGGGCAAGGCTTAGACATTGCCGCAACTGACACAGTTGTTTCGGTACAAGAACTTGAACGCATTCACAAGTTAAAAACCGGTGCACTAATTAACTGTGCTATAACATTAGGTGCGCTGTGCAGTGAAAACGCAGATGAACAAACTTTAGATAACTTGAGTATTTTTGGGTATGCTATAGGGCTGGCATTTCAAGTACACGACGATATTTTAGACGTGGAAGGTGACACCAATATATTAGGTAAACCACAAGGCTCAGATATAGAAGCGAATAAAGCGACATACCCAGCGTTATTAGGTATGCTAGGCGCTAAAGAAAAGGCGCAAAATTTAATAACACAAGCCCACGAAGCGTTAGCACTTATTGATGCAGATACAACGCTTCTTGCGTCGCTAGCAAATTACCTTATTGAACGTGACCATTAGTCGCAGCTTAAGCGTATTGCAAATAGCACTGACATTATTACTTAACATTCGTTATTCATTCCTAGTTGAAAACGAATGTGCTCGAAGGATATAAAAAAGCCATGACACTTGATAGTAGCAAGTATCCATTACTTAACTTGGTTGACAAACCAGCTCAATTACGAGACTTAGCGCAGAATAAACTTCCCGAGTTTAGCAATGAACTACGTGAGTATTTACTTAACTCTGTATCGCAAAGTAGCGGTCATTTAGCGTCTGGTTTAGGCACGGTTGAGCTTACAGTTGCACTTCATTACGTGTATAACACACCAGAAGATCGTGTAGTATGGGATGTTGGGCATCAAGCCTATCCGCATAAAATCTTAACGGGTCGGCGTGATTTAATGCACACCATTCGTCAAAAAGATGGCCTTCACCCATTCCCGTTTAGAGATGAAAGTGACTACGACACATTTAGCGTTGGTCATTCAAGCACTTCAATTTCTGCAGCATTAGGCATGTCAATTGCGGCGCAAAAAGAAGGCGCTGGCCGCAAAACTGTCGCTGTTATTGGTGATGGCGCTATTACTGCGGGCATGGCGTTTGAAGCAATGAATCACTTAGGTGATGTAAAATCAGACATGCTTATTATTTTAAATGATAATGAAATGTCGATTTCTGAAAACGTTGGCGCATTAACCAATCATTTTGCACGTATTTTATCTGGTAGCTTTTACACCAATATTCGCGAAGGGAGTAAAAAACTACTGTCTGGCGTACCGCCTGTTAAAGAGCTTGCCAGCAGAATGGAAGAGCACCTTAAAGGCATGGTTATACCAGGTACGTTTTTTGAAGAACTTGGCTTAAATTATATTGGCCCAATTGATGGGCACGATGTAAATATGCTGGTTGATACATTACGCAATATGCGTAATTTAAAAGGCCCACAACTTCTTCATATAAAAACGCAAAAAGGTAAAGGTTACAAGCCAGCTGAAGCAGATCCAATTGGCTATCACGGCGTACCTAAATTTGACCCAAGCACATCAAGTCTACCAAAATCAAAACCAGGCGCACCTACTTTTTCAAAAGTATTTGGCGACTGGTTATGCGACATGGCAGAGCAAGACGACAAATTAATGGCTATTACACCGGCTATGCGTGAAGGTTCGGGCATGGTGCGCTTTTCAAAAGAGCATGCTGATAAGTATTTTGACGTAGCAATTGCTGAACAACATGCCGTCACCCTAGCTGCGGGGTTTGCTTGTGAAGGCTTAAAGCCTGTTGTTGCTATATATTCCAGCTTTTTACAACGCGCGTACGATCAATTAATTCACGATGTTGCATTGCAAAACTTACCCGTATTATTTGCCATAGACCGAGCAGGTATTGTGGGTGCCGATGGCGAAACACATCAAGGCGCATACGACCTAAGTTTTATGCGTTGTATTCCTAATATGGTTATTATGGCACCTAGCGATACTAACGAATGCCGCCAAATGTTATACACCGGTTACAAAGCTAATTGTCCGGTTGCTGTTCGTTACCCTCGCGGAAGTGCAGGTACGGCAGAGATTCAAAGCGATATGCAACTTTTCGAAATTGGTAAAGCAAATACAGTAAAACAAGGTTCAAAAATTGCCATTTTGTCATTTGGAACATTACTTGAAAATGCACAACTTGCTGCAACTGAACTTAATGCAACACTTGTTAATATGCGCTTTATAAAGCCGCTTGATACTTCACTGCTAAACGACATTATTAAAAATCACGATACCATAGTTACTCTTGAAGATAATGCCATTGCCGGAGGCGCAGGCTCTGCGGTTAACGAATACTTAGCTAGCCAACAGGCCAATGTTAAAATACTTAACTTAGGTATTCCTGATGAGTTTATTAAGCACGGCACGCAAGACGAAATGCACGATGAAATGGGCTTAGGCCAGCAAGGTATTTTAAGTTCAATTAGGTCATTTACCGCTTAGTTAATTATTCTAATTGTTTAAAGAAAGGAGCCTATTGGCTCCTTTTTCGTTTTTATTATTATTTTTTGCATCCAATTTAACTTTTTAACCGTTATTGCAGTGAGGTTAACATGTAAATAATCAGTGCTGCTTAGTATACGCTTTACGAGCAAGACTTTATTTACCTAAATTTGATGGAATATTTAAAAGGTAAAAATGATGAATAACGTTAATTTAACAACTCACTCTGCACAAAAAAACACATTGAAACAAAAACTTAGCTTTTCAGCTTTAACACTTGCAGTATTAATCGGCATTACAGGTTGTAGCTCAGACGATGGTAAAAACGGCGTAGATGGTATTGCAGGCACTGATGGACAAAATGGTTCCGACGGTAAAAATGGCAACCCAGGTTTTGCAGCTGCAACATTTATTTTGGCTAACAATGGAGAAACCAACGCGGGTACCATTGACTTAATTAACCAAAGTGCTTCTAAATTAAAAACCTTTAATACAACAGCTAACGAAGGCGTCGCTTTTGATAGCCTAGGTAACTTATTACAAGCAAGCGACAATGAAAATGGCAGTATTAAAACTATCTGTCAGCTTGCTAACCGTGCTGACGGCGCCAGCTATGCTGCAAATACAGATCGCGAAATAACAGGTGCTAACACAACGCTAGTAAACCCTAAGGGAATTGCTACAGCACAAAAGAGTGGTCTTATTTTTATTGCTGACTTTGGCGCAATGCAGGTAACGACTTTTGGTGCTACAGCAGCCGGCAATGCAGCTCCTTTAGGTATAACCATTACAGAGGCTGCACCATGGGATGTTGATTATGATGAAACTAATGACCGCCTTTATGTAGCACTTACAAATGGTGATGTAGCCGTTTACGATAATTTTGTTAATAGTGAATTTGCCGCAATGCCAAGCCGCACAATTACCCCTGCCAATAATGATGGTACGCAAATATCTGTAAATATCCACGGTATTGTTTATGACCCAAGTACTAATAAACTTGTTTTGTCTGATGTAGGTAGTGCCTCAGATGCAACCGATGGATCGTTATTTGTAATCAATAATGCATCAACCGCAGAGGGTTTAGTAAGCGTTGCACGAAGTATTGCCGGCCCAGCAACAATGCTTGGTAACCCCGTTGATATTAGCCTTGAAGGTAGTGATTTGCGTGTAGCCGAAAAATCAAATGACGCTGTTCTTGTCTTTAGCAATATATTTTCAGGTGAAAGCGGCGATATTACTCCTGATTTAGTCACCTCAACGATTAAACCTGAGTCAATTACTAAACTGGGCATGCCAAATGAGAGGGCTGACATTTCAGATAGTGATACTGCTAATATGGGGCTTTTAGGGGTCGCTGTAAGCAGTAACCCAGGTAGTGCAGGTGAAACAACTGGGCAAATTAGTCGATTAAATTCACAACTTAATACTGAAATTGGCAATTATAACGCGAGTCAAACTATAGAAAGCACGACCTTCGACAAAGCGGGAAACAGTTACACAACGTTCGATAACAGTGCAACTTCTATTGGTGGTATTGTTATTTCAAATAAAGTGGCAATAAACCGAGATGGACAAACGTATAATACAAGCCAAGATAGTATTATTACTGGAGCGAACACAGGCCTTATATCTCCTAAAGGTCTTGATGTTGCTTCTGATAGCGGTATGATTTTAGTTGCAGAAAATAATGCAGATACGCCGAGCATTTCAATATTTTCAACGTGTACTACAGGGGATGCGTCCCCTTTGATGACACTTACTTTTGCAAACGGCGCTCGCCCTTGGGATGTTGATTACGATGCAAGCACTGACCGTGCTTTTGTAGCACTAACAAATGGAACCGTTGCTGTATTCGACGAAGTCAAAAGCAAGCTAATGGCTGGTAATACTAATATTGCCGTTGAAGATAGGCTTATAACACCTGCAAATGCTGGAGCCGCAATAGAAGCGCCAAGCAATATACATGGCATCGACTACGACTCGCTAAGCGGCTCGTTAATTCTCTCTGATGTTGGTAGCGCAGCAATTGCCGATGATGGCAAAATATACGTGTTGAATAACGTAGCAATGGCGTCGGGTTTGGTAAACATAAGCACCACTATTAGCGGTCCAAATACCCTACTGGGCAACCCTGTCGATATTATGTATACCGGGACAGATTTATACGTAGCTGAAAAATCAAATAATGTGGTTATGCGTTTTAACAATATTTTAAACAGTGCCGGAGGCGACATTAGCGCCGATGCGAGCACTGCATTTACGGCACCTGAGTCAGTTGCAATATTACCAGCTTGGCTTAATCAATAGAGTTAACCTCACCATACCTGATCAACAATGTTGGTCAGGTATTATCGCATCCACACTTTTATATCGGCCAAACCATTTCGCTGTAGCATACTCAGCTGCTGCTCTACATTAGAGTTTTGCTCAAATTCAAAAGCATCTAGCTGCTCGTCAAAAGTAATATGGGCTACGCCATCACCACCGCGCTTTTTAACTTGATGAAGTGAAATATCAGCTAAATTAATAGAGGTTTCCCAACCAATTACCTGACCACCGAGTAATGGTAATGGATAGAAAGACCACCCAATTGAGGCTGTTATATTTGTCATATTACCGTTAGGTAGTTGGAATGAATACTCTGCAATCGCTTTACAAAGTTCTGACGCGTAACTGTCTATTTTATTGCATTTAAAGTCACGTAATAGCAGTAAAAATTCATCACCACTCCAACGCGCTACATAATCAGAGCCTTGGGTACGCGAGTTTAGTAGAGCTGCCATTTGCTGCAAGCAGCTATCACCTGCAATTGGACCAAATGCATCATTTATACGGCTAAAGTTATCAAAATTTATTATTACAAGCACCAGTGATTTACCCTGCGCCTGCAATGATTGCGAATTACGTTGAAAGTGTTCAATGTCTTTTGGTAGCTGATCAAACAAAAAGCGACGGCTACGCAAGCCTGTTAGCTCATCTGAGTGACTAACGAGCTTAAGCTGTGAATTAACTTGCCCTAATTTATCATTTGCTTGGCGCAGCTCTAAAGTCCGCTCTGTAATTAAACCTTCAAGCACTTTTTGTTTTCTGCGCTCTTGCGCCTTAAGCACCCAAAATACTAAATAAAGGAGTAAAATAAAGCCACTTGTGATCAGCAACCTAAAATAAATTGTTTCATCAAAACGCTCAGGCACAATAAAGCCATACTCTACATCTTGTGCCTTTGACCAATCTTCACCTTGACGTTTTGCCTCTAACTGAAACAAAAATGCCCCTGCTGGTAAGTTAGTATAAATAGCCTCACGACGAGTATTTGCATAACGCCAATCACTATCTAAGCCACTTAGTTTATATCTAAATTCAATACTATTAGGCGCGTAGTAATCGATAGCCGTATAAGTAAGCGTTATATCTCGTTCGTCGGTTTCAAGAGTTGGCTTATTACCCAATGCTGCTGTTGTGAGGCTTCGCTCAGGTGTGTTAATTGTTTCAATGGTCGGCTTTAACGACAGTACACCAAACAACTCTACGTTTTTAGGTATTTCTACAACACCCTGCAAGCTTGGATACCACATTGAGTTACCCATACTGACTACCGCATCATGACCCAATCCACTACAACATTGGTTTGCTTTGCCATCAAGCTGTCGGTCGAATGACGAAATCACCTCTTCTACTTTTAAGCTTTGAATATCTGTTTTAAACTGCCCTGCTGGCATTCTGTAAACCCCTTTCATGGTGCTTACCCAAACATTATTTAATTTTTCGTCGTATTCTAAGCTAAATATAGAACCATACGGCAAGCCATTTGCCGCATCAAGCTGTCGCCATTGACCCTGCGCACTGCGGTAAAACAATCCATCATTAAGCGAACCAATTAAAATACCCACGCCATCAATATGCAAAACACTAGTGATATATGCACTTTCAAGCGAAGTTTGATCCCCTACTTTTTCAATACCACGGTCAGTAAAATAGTAAGCGCCTTTACTCGTCCCAATAACACCAAAGTTTTCTTTGTCCAACACGTAAGTTATAAATTTACTGCCTAAAAACGCGTTGTAAGCAAAAGGAGTTAAACCTGCAAAATTAAGCCTATATAAACCTCGGCCTGTGCCTATCCAAAACCCGCCTTTACTTGAACGACTAATTGCAAACACGGGGTTATCACGCAGTGCACGCCCGGGTACAGTAAACAGTGTGTCGTTCTCGTAAACGAATAAACCTCGCCCTGTGGCAATGTATAAGCGGTCGCCATCAAACTGCAAATCATGTACTGAAGCACGGCCATATTGGCTGCTTGGAATTAAATTAATATAACTTTTATTTAAATCAAAATAACCAACACCACTTTTATTGGCCACCCATAACTTGCCATCGGGCGCTTGGCTAAGCGCCATAACAGCTTCGGTCATTTTTGAAACCGCCGCGTGTCTTTCGACCCGCCCTTCGTGAGCAAGCCATAGGCCTTCGCTAAAACTGGCTAACCAAATATTATTTTTATCATCTCTAAAAATATCAGCAAACCAAATACTTTGATCTAACTGGCTAGGCTCTACCCATTGCCATTGACTCGCTTTATCTCTAAACAATAAACGCCCGTATGTAGAAATCCATAAGCCGCCATCGCTGTCACTCATAAATTTGTATACTGCAGAATTGTTCGCATTAGGTAATGGGAAAGGCCTTAGCTCATCGTCTAAATCTAAAAAATAAGCGCCAAGCTCTGAGGCTAAATATAAATTACCATTTAAAAAAGCAAGATCATGAACAATAGTTTGAGCTAAACGCTCGGGCAAAGAAATTTTTGCAGTCAGCTCTAAACGCAGCTTAGCAAAATCAGAGGAGTTTTTAGTTAAGCGTAATAAGTGACGATCATTAACAAGCCAAATGCCTTCCGGCGAAAGTGCCATTTGGCTTACTGAGCCGACTATTTGAGTTATAACGGTTGCATTTGCAGTAGACAAAGTCCCACTGTATTGACCACGTAAATTAACTTGGCCACGGTCAACATAATATAACCCATTGGCGGCAATCCACGTGCCCCCTTTAGAATCTTCTAAAATATCTCTAACAGGGCCTTTAATATTAAATGCTTGTGCTGAAAAAGTAGCTGGGTTTATTACAACTAACCCACTTTTGGTACCCACCCACAGCAATCCGTTCGAATCGATTAAAAGCTTATTAATGCCATTACTCGGTAAAAAAGAACTATTTTGGGTGTTGTAGTTTGTGAACGTATTACCATCGAAGCGGCTTAACCCAAACTGCGTTCCAAGCCATATGTAGCCTTGCTGATCTTGCACTACGCTTTTTAGCGATTGCGATGGCAAACCATCTTTAATATTCCATTGTTTAACGACATAATCCGTAATCGAAGCCCCACTTGGCATTGCACACAATATAAGTACACACACCAGTAAAAATCGCATCATACGCTGCCACCTAGTTAAACTAATAAAATATAAACATTAAAACGGTAGTAAACCTGCTTTTATTAATGCTTGCAAACAAATCAATGAAAAAATACCCGCTAGCACGTCATCTGCCATAATACCAAAACCACCATGCACGCGCTTATCAAGCATTCGAATCGGGCCCGGTTTTGCTATATCAAAAAAGCGGAACAGTAAAAAGCCAACTAATAAAGTTTGCCAATTCAATGCTGCACCTATCATGGTGATGTAGTAGCCAGCGACTTCATCCCATACAATAGCGGGATGATCATGCACACCCAAATCGTCGGCTGTTTTACCACATGCCCATATACCAAACACACTGATCACAACAGCAAACACTATTTGCAACCATATTGGATAATGCATGGTTATAAATATAAATGGCAACGCAGCAAACGTACCAAATGTGCCTGGTGCTTTAGGGGCAAGACCAGTACCAAACCCTAAACCAAAAAACTGGTGCGGGCGTTTTAAATTAAATAATCGGTTTTTATTCAAACCTGCTCCTTTGTAAAATGCTCAAAGCCATACTGCTCAAAGCTAAACATTTCACCATTGTGTAAAAGCTCAATCTTACCGTCTCCACTTTTTATCTGCCCAATGCAGGTAATATCAACACCATACTGGTTTAACTTTAAATCAAGCATACCTTTGTTGTTATCTGGAACAGTAAAAATTAATTCGTAGTCATCGCCGTAACCCAAAATAAACGGTAATTGCTTATTAAAATCTAGGCTTGCTTTCATTGCCTCTGAGGTAGGGATACTTTCAATATTTATTTCTGCATTAACTTGCGACATTTCAAGAATATGTGTTAAATCAGCAAGTAAGCCATCTGATACATCAATCGCAGATGTTGCAAGCCCTCTAAGCACTTGCCCAGCAGCCACTCGCGGTGTTGGGTAATCAAAACGCTTATTCAGGTACTCTAAATGTGTTGGGGTTATATTAAAGTCTTGCTTACGGGATTCAATAGCAAGCCCAGCATCCCCTAAAGGACCTGTAACATAAATCCAATCACCTACCTTTGCACCACTTCTTCGTAACGCCTTACCTTCAGGCACGGTACCTTTTGCACAAATAGTAATGGTAAGTGGTCCCTGCGTGGTATCACCCCCAATAATTTGTACATTAAAGTATTCTGCAATTTCATGCATGCCTTCAGTAAACTCTGCAATCCACTGTGAATCTATAGTTGGTAATGTTAATGCAACAGATACCCACGTAGGCTCAGCCCCCATTGCGGCTAAATCACTGAGGTTTACAGCGAGTGCCCTGTGCCCTAAAGCGCGAGGAGAAATATCTTCAAAAAAGTGCACGCCTTCTACTAACGTATCAGTTGTGACTGCAAGTTGGCAGTTTTGTGGAACAGTGACAAGCGCGCAATCATCACCTATGCCTAGGTTAACATCACGACGAGAAATACCGCGACCTTTAAAGTAGCGGTTAATTAATTCAAATTCCTTCATACACAAAAAAGCCGACCTATGCCGGCTCTCCTTTTAACGGTTATATAAAGTAATCTTCTGATTATTTAACCAGAGAAAGTACTACTACTTGCGTAAATGCTTTACCGCTTTATCAAGTACACCGTTTACAAATTTATGGCTGTCTTCTGCGCCAAATATTTTGGCCAGCTCAATACCTTCGTTGATAGCAACTTTATAAGGTACATCTTCACGAAACTTAAGTTCGTAGCTGCTTAAACGTAAAATTGCTCGCTCAACCATATCTAAGTCATCAAACGGACGTGTTAAATGAGGTGATACTGCTTCATCAAGTTGCTTATAATTAACAGCCACACCTGAGGCTAAATCTTTAAAGTATTCAACATCAATTTTAGTAACGTCGTTCTCGATCAACATTTGTTGTTCGATATCGGCAATTGCATTGCCGCTTAACTGCCAAGAATAAACGGCTTGAAGTGCTAAGATACGTGCTTTACGCCTTGCTGCTGGTTTCACAAAAATTCCTTAAACTTAAATTTTATCTAACACATTAACCATTTCAAGCGCACCTAAAGCAGCTTCGCCGCCTTTATTACCCATTTTGGTGCCTGCACGCTCAATAGCTTGCTCGATGCTTTCAGTAGTTAATACGCCAAATGCAACCGGTATATCATACTCTAGTGATACTTGCGCAAGACCTTTGTTTGATTCGCCAGCAACTAGGTCAAAGTGTGGTGTACCACCTCTGATCACTACGCCTAAAGCGATGATTGCATCATACTCTTTTTTTGCCGCAACGCGTTTTGCCGCTAAAGGTAATTCAACTGCACCCGGTACATAAATAACAGTAATATCGTCATCAGATACACCACCAGTACGTTTTAGCTCATCAACGGCGCCTTCAAGCAGGCTACTACCAATAAAGTCATTAAAACGAGAGATGACAATGGCAAATTTTTTGCCCGGAGCGTACTTATTACCTTCAATAATTTTCATTCGATAACCCTAAAAATAAGTTCAAGCGGTTGCGATTGCGCAAAAATTGCTGCGCATCATACCATAATAATAATGAAATAGCCTAGTTTAAGCGTTTGCCTATTATGGCTCAATGTAATCAACAACTTCTAAGTGAAACCCCGAAAGTGCATGGTATTTTTTTGGTCTGCTCATTAAGCGCATTTGCTCTATACCTAAGTCTGCAAGAATTTGTGAGCCTACACCAACGGTACGAGATGTTCCTTGAAATTTACGCGGTGTAACATTTTCACCCGCGTCTGCAGCTGCAAATGCTTTTACTGTTGCTTCAAGCTCTTCAGTACTTTCCTGCTTACCCAAAATAACGAGCACACCCTCGTTTTTAGCAATGTATGCCATTGCATCAGATAAGCCCCAGCTTCTATCCGCACTTCGATCAGAAAGTAAGATATCGTTAAACGTACTTTGCAAATGCACACGTACCAACGTTGGTTCTTGCGCTTTAATTTCACCTTTGAGTAGTACGTAATGTAACTGACCGTCGATCGTATCTTTATAAGTTACTAAATCAAACTCACCATGCTCTGTCGGTAACTTACACTTAGCTACTTTTTCAATTGTGGTTTCGTTTAAATTACGGTATTCAATTAAATCAGCAATAGTGCCTATTTTTATATCGTGCTCTTTGGCAAAAATTTCTAAATCAGGGCGACGCGCCATAGTGCCATCTGCATTTAAAATTTCAACAATAACAGAAGACGCTTCAAGGCCCGCTAATCGCGCTAAATCACACCCTGCTTCTGTATGACCTGCGCGTGTTAACACCCCGCCTGGCTGCGCCATAATTGGGAAAATATGACCCGGCTGTACTATATCGCCAGGGACAGCACCTTTAGCAATTGCAGCTTGTACTGTGCGTGCCCTATCTGCTGCAGATATACCTGTAGTTACGCCTTTTGACGCTTCTATCGACATTGTAAAGTTAGTTGAAAACGCAGCACCGTTATTTTTAACCATTAGAGGCAAATCAAGTTGTTCACAACGCTCTTGTGTCATCGTTAAACAAATTAAACCGCGGCCATGAGTGGCCATAAAATTAATTGCCTCTGCACTGATATGCTCGGCAGCAATAATTAAATCACCTTCATTCTCTCTGTCTTCGTCGTCCATTAAAATGACCATTTTACCGGCTTTAATGTCGTCTATAATTTCTTGTGCGCTGTGTAAATTCATAAATTCGCTCGTGTAAGTTGTCAGTTTCGTTATTTAATAAAGCCCGCTTTTGCGAGTAAGCTCATTGATATGTCTGCGCCGGTTGGCTGCTCAGCGCCTTTAATAAGACGCTCTAAATAACGTGCAATTTGATCGACCTCTAAATTAACTTGGGTGCCGACTTTAAAGTCGGCAATCGTTGTTTGACCACTGGTGTGCGGCACAATTGTTAATTTAAATTTATTACCCTCTACAGCGTTAACTGTCAGGCTTATACCATCAATACATACCGATCCTTTGTAAGGTATGTATTTCATTAAACTTTCATCGGTTGTAAGCCAATATTCAGTCGCTCTCGCATTTGGTGTAATTGCAGCAATGGTTGCAATACCATCAACATGACCAGACACTAAATGCCCACCTAAACGCGAAACCGGTTGCATGGCTTTTTCAAGGTTAACCGTTTGCCCTATTGAATAATGCGCAAAACCAGTTAAATGAATTGTTTCGTTAGATAAATCAGCACTAAAGCCATCAATATGTTTATCAACTACGGTTAAACATACACCATTTGTTGCAATACTATCGCCCAGCTTCACGTCACTCATATCAAGGTCGGCGCTTTGAATGCGAATGGCTAAGTCGCCTTGTTTTTTTTGTAATAAAGCAATTTTGCCTGTGGCTTCTATTATCCCAGTAAACATAGCGCTACTCTTCTTTGTTAAGTGATTTTAGTGAGTGCTTTTTTAACGCATTGATACGCAAATCGTCACCAACACGCACACACTCATTAAAGGATAAATCGATAGTATCTTGCATACTCGTCAATTCAGGGAAGTTTACTAAACTTTTAGCATCATAGCCCATCAGTTTTGGTGCGATATAAAAAACATACTCGTCAATTAAATCAAGCTCGGTCATTTTCCCCGCAAGGGTTGCCCCAGCCTCAAGCCATATATTATTAAATTGATGCTTAGCGAGTGTTTGTAATACATCGGTTAAATCAACCTTACCCTGTTGCTCACGCACCGCTATGTGCTTAACAAAATGCGGCCACAGAGTCGATTTATCAACCTCGGTGGTAAAAATTATTACTGGGTGCGCTATTTTAAATAGCGCAAGGTTGGGTGTTAACCTATTTTGCGAGTCTATTATAACACGCACTGGCTGGCGAAGCGGTAAGTTGGTCGGTAATGAATACGGTAATTCGCTTTGCCGAACATTGAGTTTTGCATCATCAACAAGAACCGTATCGGCCCCCGTTAAAATGGCACAGCTTTGAGCGCGGTATAGCTGCACATCTTTTCGTGCAGCAGGACCTGTGATCCACTTACTTTTTCCATTTTTTAGCGCTGTTTTACCGTCTATACTGGCTGCTAATTTGCAGGTTACGTAAGGAAGCCCTTGCTCCATTCGCTTAAAAAAACCAAGATTTAATGCGCGAGCCTGTTGTTCAAGCAATCCATAAGCGACTTCTATTCCAGCATCGCTCAGTATTTTAAGGCCTTTGCCTGCCACTTCTGGGTTGGTATCAACCATGGCAGCAATCACCTTTTTAATACCCGCAGCCTTGAGCCCTTCTGCACAGGGCGGCGTGCGCCCATAATGACTACAAGGTTCAAGTGTTACATAGGCGGTTGCACCCTTTGCTTTTTCACCGGCCACAGCAAGGGCATTTACCTCGGCATGCCCTTGCCCTGCTAATTGATGAAACCCTTCACCAATTATTTGATTATCTTTTACAAGTACACAGCCAACATTAGGATTAGGCGTTGTGGTAAATCGTCCTTTTTTAGCAAGCTCAATAGCACGCGCCATATATAGTTTATCATGCTCAGTAAATACGACTTGGCTGCTCACAATTATTCCCCTAAACGGGCAATTTCTTCGCCAAACTCGCGTATATCTTCGAACGAGCGATACACAGACGCAAACCTTACATAAGCTACTTTATCAAGTTTTTTAAGCGCCTCCATAATACATTCTCCCACCAAATGGCTCGAAATTTCTCGCTCACCCGTTGCACGTAATTGTGATTTAATTATATTTACCACTTCATCAACTTGCTCTGTGCTAACAGGGCGCTTTTCAAGTGCACGATTTAAGCCATTAAGTAACTTATCTTCATTAAAGGGTTCTCGGCTTCCGTCTTGTTTAACAACACGGGGCATAACCAGCTCAGCCCCTTCAAACGTCGTAAAACGTTCGTGGCAATCGTTACATTCTCGACGACGGCGAACTTGATGACCACCGCCAACAAGGCGCGAATCTATAACTTTGGTGTCTTTTGCTGTACAAAATGGGCAATGCATAAATCAAGGTATCCGTTTTAAAAACAAAAAAGCCGCTAAAAAGCGGCTTTTATAATAACATGTTTACTTATGTGATCTAAATTACCGTTTTACTTTGTTAAGCGTAAACAGGTAGTTTTGCACAAATAGCTTTCACTTTTTCTTTTACTTGTGCTTGTACAGATTCATCAGCAATATTGTCTAGTACATCACAGATCCAGCCAGCAAGCTCTTTAGATTCTGCCTCTTTAAAACCACGACGTGTGATTGCAGGAGAACCAATACGCAAGCCAGAGGTTACAAAAGGAGAACGCGGATCATTAGGTACTGAGTTTTTGTTAACCGTAATATTCGCATTGCCAAGCGCTGCATCAGCATCTTTACCAGTGATATCTTTATCGATTAAATCAAGTAAAAATAGGTGATTGTCTGTTTTACCAGAAACAACTTTATAGCCGCGCTCTTGTAGCACGCTAACCATTGCTTGCGCATTTTTAACAACTTGTGTTTGGTATTCTTTAAATTCTGGTTGAAGAGCTTCTTTAAATGCCACTGCTTTTGCAGCAATAACGTGACATAAAGGACCACCTTGGCCACCAGGGAATACTGCACTGTTAAGCTTTTTGTAGATTGCTTCGTCGCCACATGCAGAAATAATTAAACCACCACGAGGGCCCGCTAATGTTTTATGCGTTGTTGTAGTAACAACATGTGCATATGGTACAGGGCTTGGGTAAACACCCGCCGCAATTAAACCTGCAACATGCGCCATATCAACAAATAAATAAGCATCTACTTTGTCTGCAATTTCACGGAACTTAGCCCAATCAACAATGCCTGAATAAGCAGAAAAACCTGCAATAATCATTTTTGGTTTGTGCTCTAGTGCTAACGCTTCAACTTGTGCGTAATCAATTTCACCCGTTTCTTCATTTAGGCCGTACTGAATTGCATTGTACGTTTTACCTGAAAAGTTAACGTGTGAACCATGAGTTAGATGGCCACCATGCGCTAGGCTCATGCCTAAAACAGTGTCTAGCGGGCTTAATAATGCTTGAAAAACAGCTGCGTTTGCTTGCGAGCCAGCATGCGGCTGAACGTTTGCGTAATCAGTACCAAATAATTCGTTTGCACGGTCAATCGCTAATTGCTCGACCACGTCTACATGCTCACAGCCACCGTAGTAACGCTTGCCAGGATAACCTTCCGCATATTTGTTAGTAAGTTGAGAACCCTGTGCTTCAAGTACGCGTGGGCTACAGTAGTTTTCAGATGCAATTAACTCAATGTGCTCTTCTTGACGTGATGTTTCTTTACTCATCGCGTCAAATAACTCTGGATCAAAGTCCGAAATATTCATGCTACGTTCTAACATTGGGGGCTCCTGGGCAACGTGTATGGTATTTTTTAGAGGCTATATTGTACGCTTAAAACCGCGCTTTGCCTACGTTCTTAAGTTGAGGATATTTAATCAGGGATTGAAACTATTTCACAGTCCTTTTAAGATGATATTTTTAAATAACTTACATAACTATTTTAAATGTTTTTCATTTATTACATTTAATTAGTTAATTGACAACGCTGTTTCACGGTTTAAAACATACAAAAAAAGCGGCCTAAGCCGCTTTAACTTTTGCTTTTTATTTAACCTAACTTAGCCAGTATTTCTGTGCGTAACGCGTCATAATCGGCGTTTATATCGCTTGCTAGGCATGGTTTAGCCAATGCGTCACTTAGTGGTTTTGGCATATTAAGCTCGATATTTAATATATCTTCCACGCTTTCTTTAAATTTAGCCGGATGTGCAGTTGCTAAAAAGATACCCGCAGCACCTGGTGCTCGGTTATTAACTAAACCTTGGTATGCAATTGCTGTATGTGGCTCTGCAACATACCCTGTTTGATGAATATTTTTCATCACTGTTTGAGTGTTTTGTTCGTCAACACTAATTGAATAAAAGTTGTCGTAACTAAACCAGTTATTATCCAACATAGTTTGCACTCGTGGCCAGTTGTTAGGCTTACTTACGTCCATCGCATTTGAAAGCGATTCAAGCGTTGTATTTGGTGCCCAGTTTTTGTCTAGCATAAAACGTGGAACTGTATCATTCTGGTTAGTAGTTGCACTTAGCTTTCCTACTGGTAACCCTATTACAGCACCAATCATGGCGGCGCATACATTACCAAAGTTACCACTTGGTACAGAAATATGTGCTGTTGCACGCTTTTCTTTTGGCAGTTGCGCAATTGCTTCAAAGTAATAACACACTTGCGCTACTAATCGACTTATGTTGATTGAGTTAGCAGAATTAAGGCCAAGTGTTGATTTTACCTCGTCATCTAAAAACGATTTTTTAACAAGCTCTTGGCAATCATCGAAACTACCATCAACTGCGTAACAATGAATATTACCGCCTAAAGTAGTGAATAGCTTTTGTTGAGCCAGCGAAATTTTGCCTTTAGGATAAAGAATAACCACATCGATATTTGGCTTATTATAAAATGCATGCGCTACTGCTGCACCTGTATCACCTGATGTTGCGGTTAAAATTGTAACCTTCTCGCCTTGGTTAAACTGCGCTAAACATTCAGCCATAAAGCGCCCACCAAAATCTTTAAAGGCAAGCGTAGGGCCATGAAACAGCTCCAAACAATAGATATTTTCCTCTACCTCGACTAACTTAACTGGAAAGTTGAACGCATTTTTAACCATGGCGGCAACGGTGTCACTTGGCAACTCATCACCAATTAAATGCGATAATATTTTGCCGCTACGCGTAACAAAATCCATATCAAGCAGTGCATCAACATCAGTCAATGGCGCTAAAGATTCAGGAAAAAATACACCTTGGTTACGCCCGAGTCCTGTTTTTACTGCTTCAACAAACGACACTTTTTGTGAGTTATCTTTTAAATTATGTAATTGCATGACTTCTTTTCCTATAAAACATTTAATTGACGCGTGCCGTCGTTATCTAACTTACAAATATGGCAAAAGCCTTGCTCATTTATATAATTATCTTTTAGCCATTTGGCGCATTGCTCAGCCGCTTCCAGTGTTTTACATACAGTAAATAACGTAGGGCCTGCACCTGAAATACTCACTATTTCAGCACCCAGTGCGGGTAAACTTGCTTTGGCCTCACTAAAGCCAGTAATAAGTGGCGCTCGATATGGCTCTGCTATTTCATCTTTCATAATGCTTAATGCATCGTCAAAACGTGCTGTTAGTAACAAGCTACTAAAGGCCGATAAACGCTGCGCAAACTCAATGCTTGCATGCATACTAAGCTCTTTAGGTAATACAGAGCGCGCTTTTGCCGTATTAAGCGAAAAGCCTGGAAACGCCGCGACATAATACCAATTTTCATCAACCGGAAGTTCTATCGATTTATTAGGAATTAAATCGCCAGTTAGCTGCAAGCCGCCTAAATAACATGGTGTGATGTTGTCGTAATGGCGCCCGCCACTTACAACGGCTTCAAAATCTGCCATCAACTCAATTAACTCAACTTGGTTCAACTGTGTTTTTGCAAATTTATCAAGCGCTGCAAATGTAGCAACAACCGAACAAGCACTTGATCCTAACCCTGAGCCAATTGGCAGGTTTTTTTTAAGTTCAAGCTTTACTGAAGGCATATCTGGAGCAACGTGCGCTCTGAAATGCACTAAGCACTGATATGCTAAATTCTCTTTCGCATCAATCGGTAATTTATGAGCATACTCGCCAGAACAGACAAACTCATCATTAGTCGCGGCACTTACAACCGCTACGTCACCCAATAAACTGCCATCAATTGGCGAAAGCGCGGCACCCAATGCATCAAATCCAACTGCAAAATTACCAATAGACGCAGGTGCATATACTTCAATCATTTTTCACTCCTAGCGCGATAAGGTTTTTAAAACATCTGCAAATACACCTGCAGCAGTTACTTCAGAACCCGCACCGTAACCACGAATAACAAATGGGCGTGGTTGGTAGTATTGGCTTAAAATAGCCAGTGCATTTTCACCATCACGAATAACATTAAGCGCATGTGATGAATCTACTGCTTCAATACCTACTTTACAGTGCCCTTCTTTAATTGTTCCAACGTAACGCAATACTTTTCCTTCACTTGCTGCCTGCTCTATACGGGTATTAAAGTCAGCATCTAAGCTTGGCAGTTTTGCCATAAACTCATCAATACTGTCTCCTTCGGCAAATCCTTGTGGTAATACCGACTCAACTTCAATATCGCTTAGCTCTAGTTTCATACCTGCTTCTCGCGCAATAATGAGAAGTTTACGCGCAACATCCGTTCCTGATAAATCGTCTCGAGGGTCTGGCTCTGTGAAACCACTTTCTTTTGCTTTTATGGTTGCCTCTGACAATGACAAACCATCTTGAAGTGCACCAAACATGTAAGATAACGAACCAGATAAAATACCGCTAAATTCAAGTAGCTCATCACCCGCGCCAAATAACGACTGTAAATTGTCGATGACTGGGAGCCCCGCACCTACGTTGGTTTCATATAAAAATTTGCGATTGTTTTTTTGCGTTGCTGCTATTAAATCTTGATAGTAAGTGTACGAGCTAGTTGTTGCTTTTTTGTTGGCTGCGACAACATGAAAACCGGCATTTAAAAAGTCAACATATTGCGCCGCCAGTGCATCAGACGATGTGCAATCAACCAGCACAGGATTAACTAAGTGGTTTTGCTTAACAAATTGCTCAACGAGTTTTAAGTCAAACGCCTGCTCTGATGCAGCTAATTTTTGTTGCCAATCACTAAACGCAATCCCTTCACTATCAAGGTGTAGCTGACGCGAGTTTGCAACGCCATACAAGTTAAGCTTTATATTGCGCTTTTCAAGCCATGCTTGTTGGCGCTCTAATTGAGATATAAGCTCTTGCCCTACTAAACCACACCCAAGTAAAAACACATCGATTGATGGCACATGTGTGAAAAAGTTCTCATGGCATATTTTTACTGCGTCGTTACATAACTCTCCATCAATTACAGCTGAGATAGCGCTTTCGGTAGAATCTTGTGCAATTGCCACTATATTTACTTGTGCTTGGCAAAGCGATGCAAAAAACTTAGCCGCTAAACCGCGGTGCGCGCGCATGTTATCGCCTACAAGCGTTACTATGGCTAAATTACGCTGTACTTGTACAGGTTCAATCAAACCTGCTTGTGATTCAAGCTCAAACGCAGTTTGTAATGCTGTTAATGCAAGGGTTAAATCGCTTTCATGTACACAAAAGCTAATGCTAAATTCACACGACGATTGTGTGATTAACACAATCGACACGTTGTCATGAGCCAGCGCATTGAATACTTTTGAGGCCATGCCCACTTTGCCTTTCATGCCTGGGCCCGAGACCGTTAGCATAGCAAGATCTTGCAGACTTGAAATTGCTTTTACCGGTTCTTCTGACGAATAATCATTACCGATTAGTGACCCTTGCGCGTCAGGGTTGTGCGTATTTTTTATTTCACAAGGAACGCCGGCTTTAGCGCACGGCAAAATAGTTTTTGGATGAAGAACTTTGGCACCAAAGTAAGAAAGCTCCATTGCTTCTTTGTAAGACAAAAAATCGACTTTAGTGGCTTTTTTGATATAACGAGGGTCTGCACTGTAAACACCATCAACATCAGTCCAAATTTGGCAAACATCTGCCTCTAAACAAGCCGCAGCGATGGCTGCAGAGTAATCAGAGCCATTTCGGCCAAGGGTAGTCAGCTCGCCTTTATCATTGCTTGCTGTAAAACCTGGCATAATATAAATCGTGGCTGGGCTTTCTTTTAACACAGCTTGGAAACGCGCTTTGCTTGTTACTAAATCAACCTCTGCATCTATGTAGCCACCTGTTGATGCAACACAGCTAGTCGCTTCTAAATACACTGCTTGATATGAGCTTAATAATCGCTGCATAAGCGATACACTAACACGCTCGCCAAAACTAATAATATAAGCGCGCACCTGTTCAGGGCAGCACTTAATTAATGACACACCATTAAGCTTATTTTTTAGCGCGTCAAAATCTGGCCAACTTTCAATTGCGCCATACTTTTTTTCTACGGCTGATTTCAACTCATCACAACGTCCAGTTAACGCCTCCCATAAAGGGCCAAAGTCATGGCCTTGCTCTGCAGCACTTGCCAGTGAAACCAATGAATCAGTCATCCCACCGGGCGCAGATAAGACTAATAGCATTTCATCTTTTAATTGTGCTTTAACTAATTGAGCTACCTGCTCAAGACAAGCAAAGTCGGCAAGTGATGACCCACCAAATTTTAAAACGCGCATTGTTTATGTTCCTCATTCCATAAAACGAAAAAAGGCCTGTGTTCTAAGTGAACACAGGCCTTTAAATTTGTTGCACCGACCTATGCCACTATCCAGAAAGAATGGTGGTTGTAATAATAATGGTCAGTACGCGATTAAATGTTTTCATGGAGTAAGACTGCACTAACAAAGGCTATGCTGTCAAGCGCAAATTAAAAGATAAAACAGCCTTTTTTAACATAAAAAAACCTAGTGAATGCCAAATTTATGCAAAATACCATTCATTCGTGTTTTATCTATTGGTTTGTTTATAAAATCGATAGCGCCTAATTTAGCCACTCGCAACTTCATTTTCTCTTGTATATCAGCAGAAATAACAAGTACAAAACACTCAATCTTGTTTGTTTTTATGTATTCAAGAACGCCAACGCCGTCAACTTCAGGCATGGTTAAATCTAGGCATAACAAATCAAAACGGTTCGTTTTTAGTAGTTCAATCGCTTGTGCGCCATTTGTAGCTTGCTGAATATCGGCATTTATACACTGTTGCAAACATCTGATTACTTGTTTTCGTGCAACTGTTGAGTCATCACACACTAAAATAGAAAAATTCATATTATAAAACTACTAAATAAGCATAATTAATGTCGTTAAGGACAACGGTCGGTAGCAAGGTCGTATTTTTGTACAATGGTACCTATATTTACTACAAAATACCTGTGCTTTTTGTCCACATTTTGTAACAATCTATTATTGAATAAACTTAACAAGCTAAAAGGGATAGTTTACTATTGCGAAAATGCATAAAAAACAAACAACAATTAGTTTATCAATAATATACAAACACTCCGATATAGGTAGTGTGTAATAAACAAAAACAAAAATCAGCCTTTATTTGTCATAAAATAAATCATTTATTATTTGTTTTTAAGCATTTATTGACTAGATTTTAAATAGTAGTGCAAATACTTAATTAAAGTTCAAGGAATTATTGATACCCCATGCTACAAAAAAGCCTTTCTAAAAGATTACTGACCAGTGTGTTATCGGTCTATTTTTTGCTTACCTTTGTAGTGACATGCGGGCAGGTACTTGCCGAGTACATAAATACTAAAGATTACATTAAAGATGAACTTGCCACTTTGCAAAAAACTTTTAGCCGCAGTTTAACACGAGCAATTTGGGAGCTTAATACAAAGCAAACAATAACGACCGCAGAGGGCCTGCTAGCTATTCCTATGATTGAGGGAATTATTGTGCGTGATGATAGTGGCGAGGTTATTTCACAACTTGGCCGCTCTTTAGATATCCATAAGCTCTACAGCCAGCAACTTGTTCAAGAAGAAGCCATGTTGGAAGACTCAAAATCAGGGTTATTTGGCTATACCTTCCCACTCATTTTTGAATTTTCAGGACGGGCTACGCAAGTAGGTGATGTAACGTTATTCTCCAGCAGAGAAGTGGTACTGAGTAGAATAATGGTATCAATCTACTTTTTGATTGGTAATGCCATGATTAAAACAACATTTTTAATTATTTTATTCTTAATGGCGTTTAGAAAATTACTCACCGACCCACTTTATCAACTCACCGAACAAATCGAAAACCTACAACTCGATGAGCTAGAAGGGCAACACATCGAAATTGAGACCGAAGAGCACAATGAACTTAAAGTAATGGAGCAATCTTTTAATAACCTAATCGATAAGGTTGTTCAGTACAGAAAAGAGCTCGAGCGAACTCAAAGCAAATTAATTGTGAGCAACGAAAAATTAGACCAACATAATATTCAGCTAGAGCAAGATGTTGCCCGTAAAACGTCTAACTTAAGTCAAGCAATGATGGAATTACAACAGCAAAAATATGAATTAGAAAAACAAAAAATAGTCCTTACCGATGAAATAGACTTGCGCCGAAGCACCGAGCAAGAGTTGCTCACAAAACAAACAGAATCGCAACGTTACATTGACGAGCTAAAACTTGCTCAAGAACGACTTGTTGGTACAGAAAAAATGGCCGCTTTAGGAGGGTTAGTTGCGGGGATCACTCACGACATAAATACCCCCATCGGCATTGGTGTAACCGCGGTATCATTTTTAGAAGAGCGCTTAAATAAGCTTGAAAGTGCCTATGTTGAAAAAACACTTTCCCCTAAAGCATTAGAAGAATTCATTAACGAAGCTAAGCAAAGCACAAGCTTGCTTACAACAAATTTAGATAGAGCCTCAGACCTCATTGCAAGTTTTAAGCAAATTGCTGTAGACCAAGCCAGTGAGGCTGTGCGTACCATAAACTTTAAAGATTATGTAAATGAAGTAATACGCTCGCTTCACCCTAAATTGAAAAAAACATCGCACACTATCAATCTGCAATGCCCCGATGACCTAGTATTAAATTTACCAGCCGGCGCCATAAGCCAAATATTTACCAATCTCATAGTTAATTCACTTATTCATGGTTTTGAAGGTAAAACCAATGGTGTAATGGATATCACTATTACCAGTGACGAAAACAACTTAACCATAGACTACAAAGACAATGGTAATGGAGTACAACCAGATCAACTTGAAAAACTGTTTAACCCGTTTTTCACCACCAAACGCGATGAAGGTGGAAGTGGTTTGGGCACTCATATAATGTTTAATTTAGTTAAGCAAACTTTAAGCGGCTCAATTGAGGCAACAAGTGAACCTGGTGAAGGGTTGCATTACTTTATACAGTTTCCTAAAAATATGGCTAAACCACTTTCTATATTCAATTAAAGTTAATTTAAATAGTCGTTAATCAGTCATTTCGAGGAACGACTTTTATTGCTATGATTGAGCAAATTTTTCAGATGGATTATCTCCCCTATGTGGTTTAGTAACCTTATTTGTTACCGCTTTAAACAAGATGTTTCGTACACACAAGAAGACTTTGATAAAGCACTAGAACAAGACCTATTTCGCCCTTGTACAGGCCAAGAGCTCTCTACCTTTGGCTGGACTAAAGCATTTGGAAAGCATAGCGAAGCTCTTTCTCACTTCTCTCAAAAAAGTATATTAGTATGTGCTAAACGCGAAGAAAAAGTCTTACCGGCTTCTGTAATAAACGAATTAGTTGCCGAAAAAGTTGACCAAATCGAAGCTGAAGAAAATCGTCCAGTTAAAAAGAAAGAAAAAGACGAATTAAAAGAAAATATTCTTCATACCTTACTTCCTCAAGCATTTAAAAAGTCGAGCCTACAGTTTGCATTTATTGACCAAGAAAATGGGTGGGTTGTAGTAAATAGTGCAAGCTTTAATAAAGCTGAAGAGCTTTTAGCACTATTACGCAAATCATTAGGTACACTCCCTGTCGTGCCTGCATTTGCAAATTATGACCTTGATGTATTTTTAACTGATTGGCTAACTAACTTTACCACACCAGAAGGCTTTGCAATTGGCTCTGACGCTGAACTTGAAGAAGCTGATGACAGTGGCGCGCAAGTTAAATTAAAAGGCCATGATCTGTCGTGTGATGAAGTTAAATCACACCTTGAAAGTGGTAAGCGCGTTACTAAACTAGCCCTCGATTGGCAAGAGCGTGTTAAATTCATGTTGCAAAATGATGGTTCAATCAAACGTTTGAGTTATTCAGATACATTAAAAGAAGAAAACGCTGACATACCTAAAGAAGATATGGCAGTAAAACTTGATGCCGATTTTATTTTAGCATCTGAAGAAATTAAACAATTGCTAGAAGAGCTAACCCAAGGTTTAGGCGATGCTGACGATTTAGTTACCCCCTAAGCACGCGTTAAATAGCAATAAAAAAGCACGATATTTAATCGTGCTTTTTTATTGCGCTAAATTTAAGGCTTAATTAGCTAAACATGTCTTTTACGTCTACAAGCATTTCATTGTATTCATCGCTTGAGAACAACTGCATAGATGAAATAACACCTTTATCAATATAAGTTTGTAGAGCTGCTGATTTATCAGATACCTGTAAAGTCCCCTCTAAAATAGCCCCAATTCGAATAAAATCTACATAACTTATTTGTTCTGGTTTATAGCTTGGGTCAGCCCAACTTAATGCCACATTTGAAAACTCAACAGGGAATTCCCACGCATCCATGATTGATGACCCAATTTTGCCACTTAGCTTTTGAATAGCATGTGCTAAAAAGCTAGGATTTGCAAACACCTCAGGGTGGCGCTCAGCTTCAGTTAATATAGGTAATACACCAATGTTGTAAACTAAAGCCGCTAACGTAATTGAATCGCGATTTAACGACGTACGTTTATTATTTTGTAAGTAAAACTCCATTAACGTAATTGAATGACTCGCCACCGTTAATGTTTTTTGCCACGCTTTACCCATATAGCCTTTAATAAGATCGTTGTTAGAAACAAATAATTGTTCCATAGCCATTGCTGTCGCTATGTTTTTAATTTGACGCAACCCAATGCGGGTAACTGCTTGATGTAAGGTAGATACCTTAACCGCACGTCCCATAATTGCACTATTAGCTACTTTAATCATACGAGCAGATAACGAAGGATCTTGTGAAATAACCTCCGACATTTGCATTAAATTAACTTCAGGGTTGTCTGCAGCTTGGCGAACTTTAACCGCAACTTCAGGTAATGTAGGTAATACAAGTGTATCGTTATTTATTCTATCAACTAATATTGTTAATAATGCATTCTCTGTAGACATAAAGCAGTCATCCTTTTAGTTGTAATAGTACTACACGCTACAACAGTTAATTTTTATAATAATGAACTTACAATCAGTATTGCCTAACTTACCGTTAAAGTTAAGGAAATTATATAATTTTATTTTGCTCTCTTATTTTCAACAACACAATTACCATACACCGCCTAATACTTGCTATTTACTGTTTAGGTTTGCTTTAATGCTGTCACAATATAGTAGCGTGCCGCCAATGAGCCCCAAAACAAGCGTCTACCCATTATTAAATTAACTTTTAAATAGGCAAAATAATGATCTTAAATAAAATTAGCCAAGCCATTTTACTCTCTGGTGTTGTTTTTCTGAGTGCATGTTCAGAACAACCGTCATCATCTTCAGAGACCACATCGCAAACACCCGTAAAAGTAATGGGGCCTGAGCTTATTAATGTTGATAAACAACGCTTAGACATATACACCGACTTTAGCTTACAAAGCGATTTATCACACTTAAGTGACAATCAAAAGGCAATGGTTGCTATTCTGATAGACGCATCAAAAATAATGGATGCCTTATTTTGGAAACAAGCATTTGGTGAAGATAAAGATGCCTTTTTAGCAAAACTAACTGATCAACAAATTCGCAAATTTGCCGATATAAACTACGGCCCGTGGGACCGTTTAAATGGCGATGAAACGTTTCTTTCAGGCTATAAAGAAAAGCCATTGGGTGCACAGTTTTACCCTGCTGATATAACTAAAGAAGAGCTTAATAACACGGACGTAGAAGATAAAACAGGCCTCTACTCAATTATTAAACGCGACGAACAAGGTAAGCTTTACAGCGTGCCTTACTCAAAAGAGTACGCAACAGAACTGGCAAAAGCAGCTGACCTACTTCGCCAAGCCAGCAAACTTGCCGACAATAAAGAATTTGCAAATTACTTAAATCTCCGTGCTGACGCGCTTCAAAAAGATGACTTTCAGGTATCTGACTTTGCATGGATGGACATGAAAAATAACCCAATCGATGTGGTTATTGGGCCAATTGAAACCTACGAAGACCAATTATTTGGTTATCGTACTGCCTATGAATCTTATGTATTAATTAAAGATTTAAAATGGAGCGAGCGTCTTGCCAAGTTTGCAGCCTTTTTACCTGAGCTTCAAAAAGGTTTACCTGTTGATGACAAATATAAACATGAAGTCCCCGGATCAGATGCAGACTTAAACGCGTATGACGTTGTTTATTATGCTGGTCATTCAAATGCCGGCAGCAAAACCATTGCAATCAACTTACCAAACGATGAGCAAGTTCAGTTAGAAAAAGGCACGCGCCGCCTACAACTTAAAAATGCCATGCGCGCTAAATTTGATAAAATATTAGTGCCTATTTCAGAGCAGTTAATTGTGCCTGAGCAACGAAAGCACATTACCTTTGATGCTTTTTTTGCTAACACCATGTTTCATGAAGTAGCGCATGGTTTAGGTATTAAAAATACGATCACAGGTAAAGGAACGGTTCGCCAATCATTACAAGAGCACGCAAGCGCACTTGAAGAAGGTAAAGCCGACATTTTAGGTTTATACATGGTTGAGCAGTTATTAAATAAAGGCGAGATCAGCGAAGGAACTATTGAAGATTACTACATTACCTTTATGGCCGGCATTTTCCGCTCAGTGCGTTTTGGTGCGTCAAGTGCACACGGGAAAGCGAATATGATTCGCTTTAACTTTTTTGCACAAGAAGGCGCATTTTCTAAAAATGAAGAAGGCTTGTACCGCGTCAACATGGAAAAGATGAGTATTGCTATGGCTAAGCTTTCTCGTCTAATTTTAACTTTGCAAGGTGACGGCGATTACCAAAAAGTCGACCAGCTGATTGCAACCCATGGTGATATTAAAGAGTCACTCACCAAAGATTTAGAAAAACTAAGCCAAGCTAACATTCCAGTAGATGTCACATTTAAGCAAGGTAAAGACGTACTTGGTCTTAACTAAAACTAAAAAGGCGTTACAATTAACTGTGTAACGCCTTTAGTTTTATTTGCTTATAACATCTCGCACTTTAGATTCCAGGCTCTTCATTCCCCAGCGCCTTCCTTTTTCAAGCGCCTCTTCAATACTTAACCCGTCTTCATGGGCTGAAATAGCAACTAAAGCCCCAACTCGATTACTACTAGCACAATGAACCAAAACCGGCTCACCGTTTAGTTTTTTAAGTAAATTTGCTAAGTTGCGTGCATTCGCGACTGTAATATCTTGGGCACCAGAAATAGGCAATGCGTGATAATCCATACCAAGCGTTTGAACAAACTCACCTTCATCCCAATCTTGTTCATTTGTCCCACGTAAATTTATAACGTGCTTCACATCTGCTTTAGATAATTGCTTTAATTGCTCTTTGCTGGGCTGTGCAGCCGAATACACAAGGTTGCTATGAACAGCAAAGTTCTTAATATCAGCTTTTTTTACAACCTCGGTATTATTTACCTGCTCAGTAGCAGCAACATAACCGCCCGATAACGCAATAACAAATAAGCTCGTAGTCAGGGTTTTAAGTAATTTCATTTTAATCCTCACTTGTGTAAATGTTTTCGCTTTTAAAAACGTGCTTTTATTTTTTCTATTTGTTCTTCAGTGTAAGGGACTGCCGCAAACTTACCCCATATTGGCGCAGGCCACGCCTTATCAGTTTTAAATCGTGCAATATGATGAATGTGTAATTGCGGCACCATATTCCCTAAAGCGGCGACGTTTAATTTATCTGGGTTAAAAACCTCAATAAGTAACTTACTCAGTTTTGCAGACTCTTTTAAATACACCACTTGATCGTCTTCAGATAAGTCGATTATTTCTTTTAAACCAGCTTGCCTTGGTACTAATACAAACCAAGGATACAGGCTATCGTTTAATAAAAGCACCTTGCAAAGAGGCCAATCGGCTAACTCGATACAATCTCGTTGAAGTTCAACAGCCAGTTCAAATTGACTCTCAGTCATTGTGTTTATCCTTGTTAATCTTTAATAATTGCTACTTTATAGCATTTAGTTGCAGTTGCACACGCTTGGCTTTACCATTCAAAATAATATTTATACTGAGCTAAGGTAACCTTGTGCTAAAAAAAATAAAACACCTCTCACTTGCTGTACCACTTATTGTTGGTGCTATCAGTGTTCAAGCAAAACCTTTATCGCTAGAACGGATTTTTGATGACCCAAGCCTGTCAGGTAAATCTCCCGTTCAACTTAAATTTTCGCCAGATGGAAGTCGTGTAACCTATTTACAAGGTAAAACTGACGACTACAACCGTTACGATTTGTGGGAATATAACCTAGACGATAACACTAATCGCGTATTAGTCGATTCAGCCGAATTATTTTCTGGCCCTGAAAACCTATCTGATGAAGAAAAAGCACGCCGTGAACGCCAACGTATTTTTGGCAAAGGCATCCTAGAGTACACATGGTCAACCGATGGCAAAGCGCTTTTGTTTCCGCTTAATGGTGATCTGTATTACTACGACTTAGCCTCAGCTAAAAGTAAAAAGCTGACCAACACAGAAGCATTTGAAACCGACGCACGCTTTTCGCCAAAAGGTAACTACGTATCGTTTATACGAGAGCAAAATCTATATGCGTTAGAACTTCATTCAGGTAAAGAAATTCAATTAAGCCAAGATGGCGGCGGCGTTATTAAAAATGGCATGGCTGAGTTTGTAGCGCAAGAAGAAATGAGCCGCATGACAGGTTACTGGTGGTCTGGTGATGAAACTAAAATCGCTTACACCCGTGTTGATGAATCCCCTGTTAAAGAAGCTATTCGTAACGAAATATATGCCGACGAAGTAAAATTATTTAATCAGCGCTACCCTTTTACCGGTACCGACAACGTAAAAATTCAGTTAGGTGTCGTTAAATTAAACGATCAAAAAGTTGATTGGATTGACTTAGGTAAAAATCAAGACATATACATTGCCCGTGCTAAATGGTTAAAAGACAGCAAAACGCTTTCTTACCAATGGCAAAACCGCTCACAGCAAACTTTAGAACTACGTTTTTATGACTCGGAGTCTAAAAAGCAAAAAGTAGCCCTAACCGAAAACAGCGATACATGGATCAACCTGCATTTTGACCTCGTTTTTTTAAAAGACAAAAAACACTTTGTGTGGGCGTCTGAGCGTGATGGATTTAAGCACCTGTACCTTTACCGCACAAATGGACAGTTAGTTCGTCAAATTACATCGGGTGACTGGGCTGTTGATAGCTTAAAAGGCGTTGATGAGAAAAAAGGCATAGTGTACTTTGCAGGCAGAAAAGATACACCACTTGAAAGCCATTTATACAGCGCGCCTTTATTTAAAAAAGGCGACTCTAAACGAATCACTGAAAAAGGCCAGTACCACAACGTCGTACTTGCAAAAGATAGTAAAACGTTCATCGATACAAGTTCTTCAGTGAACAAACCAAACTCAGCGGCACTGCGCAAAGTTAACGGCGAATTTATTACATGGCTTGAAGAAAACAAGCTAGATAACAACCATCCACTTACTCCTTACCTTAGTAATTTAGCTAAACCTGAATACGGGACAATTAAAGCTGAAGATGGTCAAATAATGCATTACCGCCTATTCAAACCAACTAATATGAGCGCGGGTAAGAAACACCCTGTCATTGTAAATGTATACGGCGGTCCACATGCTCAGCGCGTTACAAATAGCTGGCGTAGCAAAAATTTATACTTTCAATATATGGCGCAACAAGGTTATGTGATTTTTCAACTTGATAACCGTGGTTCGTACAACCGTGGTAAAAAGTTTGAAGACGCTATATACAAAAACCTAGGTGACGTTGAAGTAGCAGACCAAATTAAAGGGGTCGAATTTTTACGTACACTTGACTACGTAGATGCTAAGCGCATTGGCATATATGGCCATAGTTACGGTGGTTACATGGCATTAATGACCATGTTTAAAGCTGGTGACTACTTTAATGCCGGTGTGTCAGGTGCGCCAGTAACAGATTGGGCATTATATGACACCCATTACACCGAGCGTTATTTGGGTCACCCTGATACGAATGCAAAAGGGTATGAAGCCAGCGCAGTATTTCCATACACCGATGGCCTTAAAGGGCCACTGATGATTTACCACGGTATGGCAGACGACAATGTATTATTTACCCATGCAACTAAACTATTCAAACAACTGCAAGACAGTGAAAAGCAGTTTGAAATGATGACCTACCCAGGTTCAAAGCATAGTTTACGCGGTAAACAGGTTCAAACTCATTTACATCAAACTATTACGAATTTCTTTAACCGTCATTTTGATGTTAAATAACAAACAGTAACTTACTTATGAAGGCTGATTTTTAATCAGCCTTTTTTATTTAAAGCCAATCTTAAACTCAGCCTTTGTTCAATGGTTCCTATAAAGATCGAAATTAACCCTCAAAAGATAAACATCCCCTAGATTAAATGCATATTTTTACTAAACTTATTTGATGCACTTTTTTGTGCAAATAAATAAAGGATACGCACATGCTTAATCTTCGACGTTTTAGTATTTTTCAGCGTTTTGCTATGTTGGTTGGCATTGTTATTTTTGGCTTAATTGTGTTGAGTGTTTCTAGCTTAAATAACCAATATAAAGCCCTTAAATACGAACAATACCTAAAAACACAAAATGTAGTGGAAACCGCTTATAGTATTATTGAACACTTTTACACACTCGAACAAAACAATACACTCACACAGCAGCAGGCACAAACGCAGGCAATAAGTGCAATACGTGCCCTTCGCTACGATAAAACTAATTATTTTTGGATAAACAACTACCAACCAGAAATGGTAATGCACCCAATAAAACCTGCCCTTGAGGGTAAAGATTTAACAAACAATAAAGACCCAGACGGTAAAGCGTTGTTTGTTGAAATGGTAAACATTACTAAAAAAGACGGCGAAGGCTTTATCCCTTACAAATGGCCAAAACCCGGCGAAGAGCAACCCGTTGATAAAATCGCCTTTGTAAAAGGGTTTAACCAATGGCAATGGATAATTGGCTCAGGTGTTTACTTAGACACCATTGATGCGGCCTTTTCCTCTCAACGTAATCTTATTATTTTAAATGCTGTGGTGATGATTGTAGCTGTTATTGCATTTAGCTACTTTATAGGGCGAAGTGTGTTACTACCGACGCGACTTGCTGCCAATATGATGAAAGATATTTCGCAGGGTGAAGGCGACTTAACACGTACTTTAAATGAAGAAGGTAACGATGAAATTTCGAAGCTATCGCATTCATTTAATTTATTTGTTTCTAAAATGCGTGAATCTTTGGAACACGTATCAAAAAGTGCAAACGATGTTAACGAACACGCCCACACCGTTGACGATTCAACAAAAACTAGCCAATCATTCATAGAGCTACAAAACGACAGCTCGACACAAGTTGCAGCGGCAATGGAGCAAATGACCCACCAAATACATGATGTGAGTAGCAACGCAGAAGCCGCAGAGCAAGCAGCTAACGATGCAGCACAAAATGCATCAACGGGTAAACATGTCGTCGCAGAAACAATAACCGCCATAGAAACACTTTCAGCAAACATTGAAACAGTAAGCCGTGTAACTGAAGATTTAGCGAATGAAAGCCAAAACATAGGCTCTGTACTTGATGTAATTAGAAGTATTTCGGAGCAAACAAACCTACTCGCACTGAATGCTGCAATTGAAGCCGCACGAGCGGGTGAACATGGCCGGGGGTTTGCAGTAGTTGCTGACGAAGTGCGCACACTTGCCAGTAGAACGGGGCAAAGCACGGATGAAATTCAATCAATGATCAGTAAGCTACAAGAAGGTACCCGTGCGGCTGTAGACGCAGTAAAAGCTAGCCAAACACTTTCTGTATCAACTGTTGAACAGGCGTCCTCTGCTAATAACTCACTTAATGAAATAGAACGACTCGTTTCTATTATCACTGAAATGAACAGCCAAATTGCACGTGCAACAGAGCAGCAAACTCAAGCTGCAGATGAGGTAAACTTACGCATAAACGATTTATCTCAATCAACTGAACAGTCGTTAGATAACACCAAGCAACTTAACAGCGCAAGTGACAAGCTCAAGCAAAGTAGTACAGAGCTTTCATCTATTGTTAATCGGTTTAAATTACATTGAGTATAAAAAAAGCCCTGTTAAACAGGGCTTTTTAATCTAAGCAGTTAACTACTTATAAGCAGTAACAGGCAAATAAACTAGCAACAGAAGCCGCTGTTGGTTTGCCATGTTGCCAATCACCGCCTTCAACACCGCTACCAGCAATATCCATATGCACGTATGGCAATGGCTGTGCAGCGTCAGTTCCGTGTTTATCAAGTCCACCAACAACAGCTAAAAACGCCATAGGGAACTGGTGACCACGTGCAGTAACCGCAGAAGCGGCGTTATTACTTGAAAGTACATCATCTGCTAGGGTACGTGGCTTAATAAAATCGTAATCTTCACGGCGCGAGCGCGATACTTCAGCACCATCTGCCCATAAATCACCACAATCAGCAATTTGGCGAGACACTTTAGCAAGCCGTGCTGGGCCATTTTCTACATAGGCACCATAAGGTCCCATAGCTCGTGCAGCATGACCTGTAAGCGTTGCCACGGTAAACAGTGTAGGATTAACTTCTGTTTTAGCTAAATCTTTCATTTCGCTTAATAGGTCACCCATTGCCAAACGCCCTTCTGCATCAGTATTACCAATGCGTACGCGCACACCTTCACGGCTGGTAATTATCTCATCAGGTACAAAACAATCAGACCCAATTGAATTACGCACTACCGCTAAGTAAGCAATAACCTTTACACCTTTTGGTTGATAATCAGCAACGGCCTTCATAAAGCCTGCAACCGACGCTGCCCCCCCCTTATCACGACTCATACCAGCCATGTAACCACCCACTTTTAAATCAGCACCGCCGGTATCGTAAACAAGGCCTTTACCAACAAACATAAGTGTACGGGTCACTTCGCCCTCAGGTACATACTCAAGTTTTACAACGCGTGGGTGGTGGCGTTCAACCGCATAAGATGCACGCGCAACAGTACTCAACATGGGGTAGTTTTTGTCAATGTCAGCAATATTGTCAATAACATCAACAGCTATATTTGTGCCTTTAAATAAATCAACACAATAATCTGCAAAGCGAGGGGGCGCCATACGCTCAGGCTCAGTACCACATAAATCACGAGCAGCATACTGGCCAGCCGCAATCGCATTAACGGCTTTAACAGTTTGCGAGCTCGCATTAATTAACCCAATAGTGGCTATCGGTTCAATGCCCTCGCCATGGTGCTCACGTGCTTCTAATGGCTGCCAAAGCGCTTGGCACATACCTAAAAATGCAACTTCTAGCGCATGCTGATAACGGCTATCACCTGACAAGCTAGGTAAAAATAAGGCTGGGTTTACACTACCTGATAACTTAGCTTCATTAATTGCAAGTTTAGCTGCATCAAAATAACGACGCACATCGTCGTAATCTCTATTTAATGGTCCTGTTGGTGCTAAAATCACGCGCTTATTGTCAATAACAAGTAAGGTTACTTCCTTGCCAATACGCGCATCAATTTTTGACTGAGCTAAAACTGCATCGCGTAGCGAATTATTAGGTAATTGAGAAAAGTCATCACTTATGATGATCAGTGCGTCATGTGATGCACATTCAAGGCTAGCGCTTGTTACTTGGGCTAACACGGCTTTAGGGTATGCCATAAATACAGGTCCTGTTAAAAACATAGACCTTTATTATCGTCGATTTGTATATTGAAGACCAGTAAGATGCGATAAGCGTTTAATTTATCTAAAACGCTTGTTAAAAATTTTACGCATTAATCCAAAATGCTCAATTGTAAGTTACGCTCTGGCTGGCTTTTAATACCGACGCCAATGCCTAATAACCTAACAGGCTGCTGCAACCCTCGTTGGTACGCCTTAGTAAGTAACTGTACAAAAATTTCGGTATTTAATTGGTGATAAGCCTGATCGGCTGACGTAACCACAAAATTAGCAAATTTCACTTTTACACTCAGTTTGTTGATACGACTTTGTAATTGTTGCTTATCAAGCCTACGCGTTAATTCATCAATTAAGCTAGGGATCTGATNCAAACATTCTTGGAGGCTGGTTTTATTGTATTCGTAGGTGTGTTCAACACTTAGCGACTTACGTATCCGCTCGGTTGAAACGCTACCAATGTATTCTCCCGCACATTTTTGATAAAGCGATACACCAAAATTACCCACATGCTGCTGCATCCAGTTCACCCCTTTTTCACGCACATCCCTTCCAGTATAAAGCCCTTTAAGATTTAACCTCTCTAATGTCACTTTCCCCACACCGGGAATTTTCCCTAGCGGCAGCTGTTCCAAAAATTGGTCAACCTCATTAGGTAGTACAACAAATTGGCCATTTGGCTTATTTTCGTCACTGGCTATTTTAGCAATAAATTTAACGGGGGCCACACCCGCAGAAGCTGTTAATCCTGTAGCGTTATATATGTCAGCCCTTATTTGCTGAGCAATAAGTGTAGCACTGCCTTTACAGGCTTGGCTGTCAGTAACATCAAGGTAAGCTTCGTCAAGAGAAAGTGGTTCTACAAAGTGGGTATAGCGACTAAACACTTCGCGTATTTGGCTCGATATTTCTTTATAAACAGCCATACGTCCGGGCACAATAACCAAATCAGGACATAATTGCTTTGCATGGTAATTAGACATCGCAGAGCGCACGCCAAACTCTCTGGCTATATAGTTGGCAGTAGATAACACGCCGCGCCGACTGTTGCCGCCAATAGCAAGCGGTACATTTGCAAGCTTTGGGTTGTCTCGCATTTCTACCGCCGCATAAAAGCAGTCCATATCTATGTGTATAAACTTTTTCATCACCACAATAAAGACTGTTTATTTATACAGTTATTATCATGTAATCACTATTGATAATCAAGCTTAGTGGCAATTAAAAAAGACGTTTATTGTTTTCTTGCTCTTTCATGCTTCGTAACCAAAGCAAAACTTCAAAAAAGAACCCTGCCAAAATAAGAATAATAGCACCAGAGGCGTTACCCATTGCATAACAGGTAAACGACGCTATAAAAACTAAACTAGCTAATAACCAATTAATTATATTTTGCATGTGTGTGCTCCTGTGTGTGTGTTTTAACTGTATACCAAAATCAATTGGTTACAAAGTTTTTTAAAACCACCTAATTATAAATTCCCTTGAGCTCGCTAGTTCATATTGATAACCTAAGTGCTTTAAAGTTAAGAGCTATAAGTACATGCAAAGGTTCAAAGATAATCACCCAATTCATACCGACATCACTGTAGCATGGGCCGACATGGACGCCCTTCAGCACGTTAACAACGTGGTATACCTGCGTTATTTTGAAATAGCCCGAATAGACTTTTTAAATAAACTAAACTTATTCGACACCATTAAACCCGGTGGTATTGGCCCTGTAATAAGTGAAAATACGGTTCGCTATAAACGCCCGGTTACCTTTCCAGACACCCTGACTGTTGGCGTGACTATTTCAGATATTAAAACCGACCGATTTGTTATGAATTACAGTATATTTAGTCACGCACAAAATGCCATAACCACTACAGGCACATCAAAAGTAGTCATGTTTGATTTTAAAACGGGTGCAAAAGCGCCTATTACAGAGCCACTTTTATCAGCCTTAGTTAAATACGCCCAAGACGAGTAATAAGGAATTTTTATGCAATACAGTCCACTTGGTAGCAGCGGTGTTGATGTTTCAAGAGTCTGCTTAGGCAGTATGACCTGGGGCGTTCAAAATACCCAACGCGATGCAGACGAGCAAATAGCCTATGCATTAGATCGAGGCGTAAACTTTATTGATACAGCTGAAATGTACGCTGTTCCTCCTTCACCCGAAACCTACGGTAAAACAGAACATATTATTGGCGACTGGCTTTCTCGTAATCAACAAAAACGTAGCGACATAGTACTGGCAACAAAAATAGCAGGTAATGGCCTATCGTGGGTACGAGGTGGTGGCGATATAACGCGCCAAGCAGTTATAGAGGCGGTTGATAATTCCCTCAAGCGCTTGCAAACCGATTATATTGATTTGTACCAACTGCATTGGCCTAATCGTTCAACGCCACATTTTGCAAGGCAGTGGCCAGGAGTACTTAAATTTAGTGATGTAGATACGCACGCTCACCAAGCTGGCATGCTTGATATTTTAGAAGGCCTTAACGATTGTGTTAAAGCGGGTAAAATCAAACATTGCGGGCTTTCTGACGATACGCCTTGGGGGATAAGCCAATTTGTAAGCTTAGCCAAAGAGCATAACTTGCCACGCATGGTGTCTATTCAAAATGAATTTAGCTTAGCCCATGCTAAAGACTGGCCCTATTTAATTGAGCAATGTGTACACGAAGATATTGCCTATTTACCTTGGTCACCCCTCGCGGCTGGTTTATTAACAGGTAAATACCTTAATGGTGCTCGTCCTGAAGGTTCTCGATGGAGCTTTGCACAGCGAAACGGAATATTTAGAGATACGCCCAATGCTCAGCAAGCAACTAAGCAATATGCCGAGCTCGCATATGCAAACAACATAACGCCTGCACAACTTGCTCTTGCGTGGTGTAATCAGGTTGATGGAGTAACGTCTTCTATCATTGGCGCTACAACTATGGCGCAGTTAAAAGAAGACATAGACGCATTTAGCATTACTTTAGATGACGAAACCTTAGCAGGAATAGGAACTATTTTTAAAAACTTCCCTATGCCTTATTAGCTTAAGTTTGTACCTTAAAATTAATATTAAAGCAGGTAAATCACTACCTGCTTTTTTTTAAAACTAATAAAAATGAATGTTTATTATTGTTAATTATTACCTATACTAAAAGTATTACTTTTTAAAAAAAGTCTGTGCAATGGCAAAACGCGTATTATTAATTAGTTTGTTACTTATATCGTTTACAGCGCTTGGCACTGCTAAGAAAGTAGAGCCCATTAAAGAAATAATTTGGCTACAAAGCTACACCCCTCCGTTTCACATAACTAAAAGCGATAAAGCGCCACAGGGTGGCCTTTGCGATAACCTGACAGAGCAACTAATTAACACTATCACTGATGTAAAGCATACACGGCTTGTTGTTCCACAGCAGCGTATTAATAAGTATTTAAATGAAGGTAAAAATGTATGCTTTCCATGTGTTATTTATAAAAAGAATAATAATCACATACTCAAACTATCAAACCCAACAACGGTTTACCCACCATTTTCCGTATTAACAACTAAAGAATTAGCCCCTAAATTGACCAAAAAATATGGCTCACCAATCAATTTAATTAATTTATTAGCCGATCAACACTACATTTACGGCCAAGCTGCTGCGCGTAAATTTTCAAATAAAATAAACACAATTATTAGCAATACAAAAAGCAATAATAGCTCGTCACTTAGTTGGAGTAGTGAAAATGAAAGCCAGGCTGTCATTGCGCGCTTAAGTCATGGTTTTATAGATTACTCTATTGATTACCCATTTATGGCAGACTACTTTAATAAACAAGAAAGGTTTAATAACATAGTTAGTCTCCCTTTGGCTGGAAACGAAACTGACTTTATACGAGGTGCTGTGGGCTGTGCTGTAAAAGCAGAAAATAACTTTGCATCTCAAGCTATAAAAAAAATTAATGACGTATTAAAGGCGACCATTTTACAATCACCTGAATATATTAAAAGCCAGCATATTTTTTTAAACTCTAATTTTGCTGACTTTAATAAACATTATCAACAGCAGGTTATTAACTTTGAACAACCTTCCATTGCTGCTCCAACAAACACTGCTCATTAGCGAATAAAGCAACGGTAAAGGTACTGTTTGCAACAACCTCACCAACTCCTGAAGGTGTGCCAGTCATCACTACGTCACCATCATCTAAGTGCATAAACTCGCTAATCTCTTGTAAAATTGCATCGGGTTTATGCAACATAAAATGAGTATCGCCTTGTTGCGTAACAACACCATTAATTTTTAGCTCAAATGTAAATTGTTGAGTGCTATCACTTAGCGCAATAAAATCACTAAAAATAACAGAGCCATCAAATGCCTTTGCGCGCTCCCAAGGTAACCCTTTATTTTTTAATTTGCTTTGTACGGTACGCTTTGTTAAATCTAGGCCTAATCCTATACCTACAAACTTTTTATTTTTTACTACAAAGCATAATTCTGTCTCGTAGTGTAAAACATCATCATTATGAAGCGCTTTTAAAGAGTGAGTAATGGCACTATTAGGTTTGTTAAATAACACCATTTCATCGGGAGTTTCGTTATTTAACTCTGCAATGTGGGCTGTGTAATTTCGACCCACACACACCACTTTTGAAGGCGTTAATCTTTCAGAGTCTAGTGTTATAAACTGCATATAATTTAAACCTTATGCTTTAACTTATAAGTGTTTCTAATAAGCCTAAATTTATAGGTTTTAATAAAACACGATCAATATTTAAATCCTTTATCTCTGTAGGATCAGGTTCCGCACCACTTACAATAACTAGGCGAAGTTCAGGATAACGTTCATTAACCTGCTCACCTAAGTCAATTCCGCTGCCATCGGGTAAATGCATATCTAACAATACTTTATCAAATTGCTGATCGTGGTTTAGTATTTGCAAACACTGCGCACAGCTTGACGCTATAACCGTCTCTACTCCTAAGCTTTCTAAAAGCAACTGGGTTATTTGTGCAGCATCGTCATCATCTTCTACCAATAAAAAGCGCTGCCTTTTTTCACTTAGCGCTTTAACTTGAATATCTTTTGCCTGAGGAGCATTTTCCGGCGACACTAAATAATCTTGAAGACATTGATATAGCGAACTGCTATCTACTGGTTTGGGTATCACATCGTTGAAACCAAGCGCGGCAAGCTCTTCGTGTATGCCTTTCATTGTGGCAGCCGTAAGCGCAATTATTGGCCCTTTGTAGCCCATTTTTCTAAGCTCGATGGTTGCTTCTTTACCACCCATTACAGGCATATGAATGTCAATAAAAATGATATCGTAAGGTGCCTTGTAGGCGTCGGCTATGCGTACTTTCTCAAGAGCTTGTTGGCCATGCTCTGCGTAGTCTACTCGCGCGCCGCAGCTACTGATCATGTGCCCAACGAGCATACGTAAGTCGCGTAAATCATCAACAACCAATACACGTCCATGCACTTTACTCGGCGTTAATTTACTTTGTAACTGCGGGACACTGCTAAAGTTAAGCACTTGCCGTTCAACATCACTAATGTCACCAGGGTACACCGAAATAGTAAAGGTAGAACCTTTGCCTATTTCTGAATGCAAACTTATACTACCTTGCATACGAGATAATAGCTCTGCACAGATTGCCAAGCCTAGCCCCGCACCGCCGACTGAGCGCGATTCAACATCCGCTATTTGTTCAAACGGTTTAAAAATCAGCTGTTGTTTTTCAGGGGCAATACCCATGCCTGAGTCTTTAATGCTAAAAAAGAGCATTTCTTTGTTATCAACATGCTGCGTCCATGCCTTAACAACTATTTCGCCTTTATCGGTAAACTTAACCGCGTTATTAATTAAATTTATTAATATTTGACGAACACGCGTCGCATCAAGGCGAGTAACAAGCGGGAGTGCTTGGTCGGATTCAAAGCGTAAAGTTAAGCCTTTATCAAGCACCGACACTCGCATTAACGTATATACATCAGCAAGCATGCTATCAAGGTTTACTTCACTGAGGGTAAGCTCTAGCTTATCTGCGGCTATTTTTGATAAGTCTAATACATCATTAAGAAGGCTAAGTAAGTGCTTACCATTTCGATAAATAACCCCTAGCTCGTTTTCAGCTTGCTGACTAAAGTCGCTTTGCATCAACAATTCTGTGTAACCTAAAATAGACGAAAGCGGTGTACGTAACTCATGACTTAGGTGTGCTAAAAAACGGTCTTTTGAACGGTTTTCAGCTTCCGCTTTTAATCGCTCTACCCGTTCTCCTTCAACATCTTTTCGGGCAAGGGCGTAACGAATTGCACGAGCAAAACGGCTTGAGCTCATTTCTCCTTTAATCAAATAATCAACGGCCCCGGCATCAAGTGCAGCAGAGTCTAACTCATCATCCGATTGCCCAGTAAGCATAATAATAGGCCCGCTAAAGCCATTTGCTGTCGCCTCTTTTAAAACATCAAGCCCATTAGATGCACCCAAGCGGTAATCAAGCAAACAAATGTCGTGCTCGTTTTTACTGAGCGTTTCAATTGCTTGCTCAGGAGAACTTACCCATTGAACGTTAAACGTATGTGAGTCTAATTGTTCCAAATAGTCGCAGGTGAGTATGTAATCATCTTCATCGTCTTCTACAAGCAGCAATTGAGTCACTTTATCTAACATACAATCTCCATTAATCGTTAAAAGTACTTGGTAGCTCTACAAATTCAACCCAGTATTTGCCTAGTGTTTTCATTAAATCAACTAAGCCGTCAAAGGTAACTGGCTTGGTAATGTATGAAGCCGCACCTAAGTTGTACCCTTTAACCATATCTTCTTCTTGTTTCGATGTAGTTAAAATAACAACTGGAATCCCTTTTAAATTTGGGTTTGCTTTAATCGCTTCTAACGCCTCACGGCCATCCATTCTTGGCATGTTTAAATCAAGCAAAATAAGTCCAGGGCGAGGAGAGACCTCTTTATCAGCAAACTTGCCCTTTCGCTCTAAATACTCAAGAAGCTCAACACCATCTTCAACAAAGTGAAGCTCATTGAGCACTCGACTTTCCGCGAGTGCATCTTGCGTTAATAAGCGATCATCTTCGTCGTCATCTGCCATTAAAATAGTAATTGGTTTAACTTTTGTGTAGGGCATTTAAGCCTCTCCTTGCAAAGTGAAAAGCGCAGCTTCCACAGGTAATTTTATAATGAAGGTTGCCCCTTCACCGTCTTTACTTTTAGCCGTAATAGTACCGCCATGGCGTTCTACAATTCGTCTGCACACAGAAAGGCCAATACCCGTTCCTTTATACTGTGAACGACCATGTAAGCGCTGAAATGGTACAAATATTTTGTCGGCATAGTCTTGAGAAAACCCTATACCATTATCTTTTATAGTAATAACTTGAAAGCTTAATTCTGCATTGTGATCTTCATTAAAAATAGCTTCGTGTTCGTAGCTAATTTTTATATGCGGGCTCGCATCTGGGCGTCTAAATTTAACCGCATTGGACAGTAAATTTAAAAAAAGCTGCTGCATTTGGCTTTTATCTGCCTGAATAACCGGTAGTTCGGCCACTTCAATTTGCGCATCTGACTCTTTTATTGCAATTTCCAAATCGCTAAGAATATCGTCTACTACTTCATTTAAGTTGGTATCATCAAAGTCCTTACCTCGTGTAGTAACACGCGAAAACTCTAACAAGTCGTTAATTAAGTTCGACATTCGCTGTGCGGCATTTTTCATACGTCCAATATAATCTAAGCCTTTTTCACCTAAATCATCTTTAAACATGGTTTCTAATCGGTCACTAAATGCCTGAATTTTACGAAGTGGCTCTTGCAAATCATGGCTTGCCACAAAGGCAAATTCCTCCAGCTCTCGGTTACTTCGGCTTAACTCGTCTGAATACAAAGTGAGCTCTTGTGTGCGCTCAGATACCTTACTAGCCAATGTTTCGTTTTGCTTTTCAAGATCAAACCGATATTGAGCCGCATTTCTCAGGTTCATACGCGTCATTACAAACATACCAATAATCAGTATTGCGCTAGTAATCGCGGTAATTGCAAACGTAATTTTAGCTTCGTTTTTAATTTGAGCGAGTTTAGAGAAATGGCTTACCTTAAACAGTAATTCACGGTCTTGAATATCATTAACACGTTCACGAATTTGCTTATAAAGCTCTCGGCCTTTGTGGGTGTTTAAAATAGCGAGTGCACGGCGCTCTTTATCATCAAGCGCTAAATTAACGGTGTTTTTTAGCTCTTCAATTTTACTTTCTGTCAATATAAGCAGCTGAGCTATCCGCTCTGATTGGCCATCAATTTCTGAGTGCAGAGACTTAACATGATCGGTTTGCGCTTCAAGCTGCCCAACTGCATCGTAGTAAGGTGTGAGGTAATCATCTTCCTCTGTCAGCAAGTAACCACGCTGCCCAGACTCTGCCTGTACAATAGATAAGTGCAATTGCTCTATTGCCGAACTTAGCATGTTGGTGTTATCTAAGCTTTTTTGTGTTTGAGTTAACCCTTGAATGGTATTTAATGCTAAAAATGCATTACCCACAATAATAGATAACACCACAACTATAAAAGCCGCCCACGTAACGTTTGCTTTACCTTGTTGTTTTTGCATGCTTATTTTACTTTCCTGTTTGCGTATAAAACACGCATTAATTATTGAGAATCAACAATTTGCTGTAAGCTTTCACTGCATTGCTGGCAATTAACAATAATTTTATTAAGTGCCTCAAGTGCTTTTTCTTTTGGCATATCGTTTTCAAGTACCAACTTAATTAACTCTGCATTCATCGAAATGCGATTTAAAGGGGCTCTTGCGTCATGAACTAATTTATTAAGCGGCTCCGGTTGATTGCTCTGTGTCATGTTATCTCTCAACTTATTTATACTCGCCAATACCACCATAGGCATTCAGACGGTTGTAAAGTGTTTTAGTACTAATGCCCAGCATTTGTGCAGCAAGTGTTTTATTTCCTTGTACCTTATCGAGTGTTGCATGAATAAGCTCTTTTTCAACTTCTTCTATGGTTTGCCCAGCCGATACCGCGTTGTCAGTGGCTTGATTGTTCACGCGAGAGAATGGCGACTCAAGATTATCTGGTAATGTCACTTCGCCTGATTTAGGGTCACTCATGATAAAAGCACGGTGTATTGCATGGCGGATTTCACGCACATTGCCAGGCCACTCATAACTTTGTAGCTCTTTAAGCTGTGCAGCAGTCCAACTAAATGCGGTGCCATTTTCATCGTTTAACTGATCTAAAAATGCTTTGGCCAACAGTGGTATATCGTCTTTTCGGTCTCTAAGTGGCGGTATGTCAATAGGAAACACTGCTAACCTAAAGTAAATATCTTCACGAATAACGTTATTTTGTGCTAAATCTTCTAACGAACGGTTGGTTGCAGAAATAACTCGGCAATTGGTTGGGATTTCTTTATTGCCACCAACACGGGTTACTTTTTTGGTTTCGAGAACGCGCAATAAATTAGGCTGCATATCAATTGGCATTTCGGTTACTTCATCTAAAAACAAAGTACCGTCGTTTGATTGCTCAAACACCCCTTCTTTACGCGCAATTGCACCTGTAAATGCGCCTTTCTCATGGCCAAACAACTCACTGCCAATCAGCTCTTTTGAAAGTGCGCCACAGTTACTAGCCACTAACGGGCCTTCGCATTGGCTCGCATTATGTATTGCTTGAGCCACTACCTCTTTACCTGCGCCACTTTCGCCCATCAGCATGACATTAGCGTTTGTTTTAGCCACGCGCTCAATCATGTTGTAAAGTTTTTGCATTGGCTCTGACTCACCAATTAAGCTGCCAAAATGACGCGTAATACCACTGGTTTTTGCCTTTTTAACGGCTACTTTTTTAGGGCCATTTAAAACAAGCTCTAAATCTTCCCGTTGTAGTGGTTTAAGAAGGTGGCCAATATTAGGCTCGCACATATCGGCTAATATTCCCTTCACTGAAGGGTGGCCCGATATAAGTGTAATTTTTGGAGACTGGCCAATTATTTTTAAATGATCAAGCAAGTGGAGTCCGCTTCCATCAGGTAACATAAAATCAAGTAGCACGTGATCAAAGGTATTATTTTCAAACCACTGGTGTGCTTCTTTTAAACTGGTTGCGGTGCTTATATTATGGCCGAGGAATTCGACTATGTGGCAAACAACGTCACTAAATTCAACGTCATCATCTACTAAAAGTATGTTTAACATGATAAATCCCTGTTCTTTTTTTTTATTCTACGCACCCTAAGAACTAATTTAAAGGTGTGTATTGAGCTAATCTTTTAAAACCTAAATGATTTGTTGTTTCATAATATCAGCCTTCTATTTACGTAAGCTGAAAAAAAACGATCACAATAAAAATAATTTTTATTGGCAACTAATACTTATACCACTGATATACTCACTTTTTAATAGAAGGAGATGAAATGCAGCAATTAAAAACCCTAATCCACTCAGGTATTAATATAAACCAAGGCACTCATTTCACACGCATCACAGCGCGTGCCATAGTAATAAAAGATAATAAAATACTGCTTATGTACACCAATCGTTATGACGATTACAGCCTACCGGGCGGAGGTGTAGATGAAGGTGAAAGTATTGAAAAAGGCTTAATTCGCGAGCTAAATGAAGAAACCGGTGCGCAAAATATCACGGTAATTAAAGACTTTGGTCTCTACGAAGAATACCGCCCTTGGTATAAAGATGACTTTGATATTATTCATATAAAATCGTATTGCTATGTGTGTAACATTGCCGATAAGTTTGGAAAAGCAAAATTAGAACACTACGAACAGCAAAATGGCATGACTGCCAAGTGGGTAGATATAAACGATGCAATTGCACACAACGAGCGCACATTAGCAAATAGTGAAAAACAAGGCCTATCTATTTTACGTGAAACGTACCTGCTCAAACAAATTGCACAAACACTTTTCTAACGCTATTTAACTCCTTTATAAGTTTGTAAATTTTGCACTGACCAGTATTTTTTACCTTCCCTAATTTAAAAAAGCTATAAAAAAAAATAAAACAACAATTTAAAAACAAAATAGCCATTATTAATCAAAAGGTTAACCTTAGATTATTTATTAGATTATATTGGCCTTTGTTTTGCACCTACTTGCTTACATAAATTGTAAGGAGATAGGAATGAGCAATACAGTTAAAACGATTAATCCGGCAACTGAGCAAACCATCGATACCTACACGCTACTTTCTCAACATGAGGCTGAGCAAGTAATCGAAAAATCTCACGAAACATATTTAAAATGGCGTTTGACGTCGTTTGAAGAACGTGCAAAACATTTAAATGCCCTAGCAACACTTTTTGAAGAACAAAAAGAAGCCATTGCTAAATTAATGACCGAAGAAATGGGTAAAGTGTACGAGCAAGGTTTTCAAGAAGTTGAGTTGTGCGCGGGCATTTGCCGTTATACCGCTGAAAACGGCCCACAGGTGCTTGCAGATGAAGAGCGCGACATGGACGGAGGCCGCGCAATTATTAGTTACCAACCAACAGGCGTATTGTTAGGTATTCAACCTTGGAACTTTCCGCTTTATCAAGTTATACGTTACAGCGCGGCTAACATTATGGCCGGTAATACCACCGTTTTAAAACATGCGGGTAACGTATTTGGCATGGCTGAAAAAATTGAAGCCTTATTTAAACAAGCTGGTTTTCCTGAATACTGTTTTAGTAATTTATTAATTGATGGCAAAACGGCAAGCAGCCTAATTGCACACAAATCAATTAGTGGCGTGACCTTCACTGGTAGTGATGCAACGGGTAAAAAAGTAGCTGAAGAAGCCGGTAAACATGTCAAAAAATCAGTACTAGAACTTGGCAGTAACGACGCTTACTTAGTGTTAGACGATGCTGATTTAGAACTAGCCGTTAAAACCTGCGTAATGGGCCGAATTATTAACAACGGCGAAACCTGTGTTTCTGCAAAACGCTTTGTAGTGGTTGAATCACTTTATGATGACTTTAAAGCACAAATTAAAGAACAGTTTGAAGCGTTAAAAATGGGCGACCCAATGGCCGATGATACAGACCTTGGCCCAATGGCACGTGAAGACTTACGCGACGGTATTCATGACCAAGTCATGCAATCGGTTAAAGCAGGTGCAAATATTGTAACGGGTGGTGAAATTCCATCGCAAACGGGTTACTACTACCCGCCCACAATTGTTGATAACTTATCGCCGGGTATGCCTGCATACGACGACGAATTATTTGGCCCTGTCGCTTCACTTATTAAAGCAAAAGACAACGACGATGCCATGCGTATCGCCAACGACTCTCGCTATGGTTTAGGCGGTGGTATTTTTTCTAAAGATGAGAAAAAAGCTATCGAAATGGCTAAAAAGCACTTTGATACCGGTATGATCAACATTAACGGCTATGGTTTAGCGCAGCCAAACCTACCGTTTGGCGGTGTTAAAGAAAGCGGCTACGGCCGAGAGCATGGTGGCTTTGGGATGCGCGAATTTGTGAATATTAAATGTATTATGGTTAATAGCTAATTTAGCTACACACGTGAAATACACGTATTAAAAAAGTATTAATACGTATTTTAAAAATATTATTGAGCCTAAAGGTGAGCAATCACTTTTAGGCTTTTTTATGGGAGAATCTTCATGGTTTTATGCACGAATAGATCCATCCTACAAGTGTATTTAAAGCCATAAACACAGTGAGAAAAATTAAAATAAATCTTAATTTTGACATTAAAAACAGATACTTAGCTTACACTTCAGAAAGCCAGGCTTGGCAGGTAAGAGTGATGAGCAAACGGTCAGCAAACTCGTTTGTGGACAAAAACGAGTTAGAGCCGAAGGACGGCTCTGTAAAATGTATAGTGATAACAACACCCTGCTAAGCCGCAGAAACGTAGTTGATTGTTTGATAGCTGCCAGTACAATTAAGTATTTAGGAGCCTCATCACATAATTGCATTCCCCAGCCTTTATTTCTATGTAGAGCTAAATAAACTAATCAGTGTTTAAGGCTAAAGAGAATGTGATTTTTCTGTCACTAACTTCTGCACTTAATTGCGCATCAATTGCTTTACTAAGCGTTTTAGCGATTGATAACCCCAATCCAAAGTTATCATTCGATGTTCTTGAAGTGTCTTTTTGCCATAAAGGGTCAAATAATTGGTCTATATCATTATCACTCAAAGGTTCAATAAGGGAGTTAGTAACTGACAAAAATAAAAGTTTTTCTTTTGAAATCATTGTCGAAACTAAAATTTTTGAATTTAGTGGGCTGTATTGTTTAGCGTTGTTAACTAAATTGGTAATAATTGATTCGAGGGCAAACAAGTTGCTTATAATTGCTGGTGCACTCTCATTCAACTCCAAATTTACACGCGATAAATCAGTGTTTTCTAAGACTCTGGTAATAACTTGATTTAAATCACAAGCATCTTGTTTTATTAGCTTACCATCACTGTATTTATGTAATAGCAATAAGTTCGAAACGATATTTTTAAGCCGTAAACTTATTTTCAACGCTTCTGGCTTAAAATCCTCATTGAGTTCTATCTCATTTGGAAACCTTATAGCAACTTCAGCCATATTAATCAATTCGGCAATGGGCGTTTTTATTTCATGGGCAATATCGGATGTAAGTCGCTTTTCCCTTAGGTAAAGTTGTCTATTCTCTTTAATAAAGGCGTTTAAACTTTCAACAATAGGCAAGAGTTCTTGAACTGGCTCTTGTATAAATATCTGTGAACCTTCACTGGTAATACTTAACTGACTAATATCTTGGTTGAGTTTAATTAATGGCGCAAGTGATGTATCTATCGCCTTCCTGACAAATAATCGAATAAATACAATAACTGCAATTGTGGTCACTATAAAAATAACGTCAATCAACCAAAGTACAAAATCAACTTCCTCAGAAGACGCTGCATAAGCTAAAGTCAGTGGCTCATCATTTGTTTTTTTATGTGTATCTTCTGATGTATTGTCTTTTCCTTTTGGTATAAAACGACTATAAAACACTCGACCATCTCGGCCATCAGGTAATTGTAAAAGGCGTATTTTTGATTCGCCAATCTCCAAGTCTTCAAATGGTAAGTTTTTAACCTCAAATAAATCTAAACTTTTGGAGCGAGTGAAAGTGCCTTCTTTGCTCCATATTTGAAAGTACTCAGGCTCTATTTCCCCTGCAAACTCAGGCATAAACTCACTAGAAAAGTTAAACGAAAAACCTTCATTAGTTTTATGTACTAAGGTCATTAACATACCTGCTTTTGATTGCAGGCTGCGATCAAACTCATTATCTATCCAACTATCAACAGCAATGTCGGTTGCCAACAAAATGCATAAAACAAAGCTAGTTATAGTTACCGAGAGTGTAACAACTAATTTACTGCGAATAGATTTCATTATTGTCCTTGTACAATATAACCAAAACCACGTTTGGTTTGAATTGGCAGCTCCCCTCCTGCAACTCTTACTTTTTTGCGAGCAGATGATAAATGGGCTTCAATCGAGTTCTTTGATATCAAATCATATTGCCCTGCAAGGTAGGTACTTAGCTTTTCTGCACTAAACACTTTATTTTGATTGCTAAATAAACATTCGACGATTTTGTACTCATTGGGTGTTAAGTCAATAACATTGTCAGCAACTTTTAGCAGTTTTAACTGTAAATTCAGTGCTAAATTATCAATGGTTATGATATCACTCATCATCTTCAATCCTCCACGGCGCATTAAATTTAGCAGTCGAGCATGGAGCTCATCAAATGAAAAGGGTTTAGTCAGATAATCATCCGCTCCTGTTAAAAGCCCTAAAACACGGTCTTCAGGTTCTTGCTTAGCTGACAAAATTAAGACTTTAGAATCAAGCTGTTTGGTTCTTATGGTTTGCAATAAAGTAATACCATCGATACTCGGTAACATAATATCAAGTATTATAAGCTCATACCCACCTGTCATCGCCATACTCAGCCCTTGTGCACCATCACCGGTGTCATCAACCGCAAAGCCTAGATTTGCTAAGCCAATTCGTAAACTACGCCTTAGTGACGCTGAATCTTCAATTATTAATAACTTCATGTGTTACTCATTCACCTGAAATGCAACTTCATCATTAGGTTACGCCATATAGCTTAAGTTTTACTTAAGACTTGCTTAAGTTTCCATAGTTTAGCCAATATTAAGTTTAGACTCAGGATTTCTTAAGTTTCGGTTTTTAGTATTGCTGCAATTATTAAGATCGAGCACAACTATGACAGCAAATACTTCCGTTTTAAAACCCTTGTTGCGTTTTACTATTATATTGATATCAATCTTTATAACTTCCCGCATTGCTTTATTGTTTTGGCAACATTCAAGATTAAATGATGGTGATATTTGGCCGATCATATCAGGAGCAATCAGAATAGACTTAAGTAGCATTGGATACTTAGCAACTATTGGGGTTTTTATACTGATACTGAATGTAGTTGCACGCCATAAAACAGAGCTTTTCCAGCGTATTTTTACACTTTACGGTAGCAGCGTTGTAACTGTAGTTGTTATTGTTGAAGCATCAACACCTGCATTCATCAATCAATATGATGTAAGGCCTAACCGATTATATATTGAATACCTTGATTACCCACAAGAAGTCTTCTCAATGTTAGTGCATGGCCATCTTTTTGCAATGCTAAGTACATTGCTTTTGGCCTCGTTAACAAGCGTTTATAGCTATCGCCTTTTATGCAGGGCATTCACACAACCACAGTCACTGAAAAAAGCATCCAATTTACCCATTCTAATGGCTGCTTTAATAATCTGCTTATTTGCTGCTAGAGGTACATTGAGCCACCGGCCGCTTAATCCTGCATTAGTCTATTTTTCTCAAGATTCACTAGTAAACTCACTTGTTCTTAACTCCACTTACAGTGTTGCGTTTGCGCTGAAAAACATGGGTAACGAAAAAAGTGCCAGTAATTTGTATGGCACAATGCCTCGTCAACAAATTATAGATACGGTCAAAAAGGCTTCTTATCGGAAATATTCCAACCTTGGCGCACAACAAGCCTTTTGTGTCTGGTGTTAAAAAAAACTTAGTTATAATACTTGAGGAAAGTTTAGGTGCCCGATTTGTTGGGGAACTTGGTGGGTTAGATATTACGCCTGAACTTGATGAGCTTTATCAACAAGGGTGGGGATTTGACAACCTTTATGCTACGGGCACGCGATCCGTAAGAGGTATTGAAGCAATTACCACAGGTTTTACACCATCACCATCTCGCTCGGTAGTTAAACTATCTAAATCGCAGCATAACTTTTTTTCACTAGCGGATGTATTGAGTCAAGAAGGTTACAAAACACAGTTTATCTACGGCGGTGAAAGCCATTTTGACAATATGAAAAGCTTTTTTCTAGGAAACGGGTTTAACGATATTGTTGACATCAACCATATTGAAAATCCCCAGTTTATCTCCTCTTGGGGGGTAAGTGATGAGGACTTATTCAATCAAGCAGATAAAGAACTGACTAAATTAAGTAATTCGACAGAGCCATTTTTTAGTCTTGTATTTACTTCTAGTAATCACGATCCGTTTGATATACCACAAGGCAAAGTATCGCTACCCAAAGGGCATAACCCTGAAAACTATAAGCGTGATCTTGCAATTAAGTATGCCGATTACGCACTAGGGAAATTTATAAATAAAGCAAAAACACGGTCGTACTGGGAAAACACCGTATTTTTGGTTGTGGCAGACCATGATGTGCGTGTTTTTGGCTCTGAACCTGTCCCTTTGAAGTCTTTTCATATACCCGCTGTTATTTTAAACAGCGATATGAAAAGTAAACGCGATCCAAGACTCGTTAGTCAAATTGATCTACCTGTTACATTGTTGTCACTTTTAGGAATTGACCAAGCAACCCCTATGCTGGGCTTTGATCTAACTAAAAGTTACCCAGTTGAACGTGCAATGATGCAGTACTACGACAATTTTGCATACCTAGAAAATGATCGCGCTGTCATCCTAATGCCAAATCAACAAACCAGCTATTGGCGCTATAACAAACAAACCAAAATACAAGAAAAAAATGAACAGCAAAACGCAGATCAAACGTTAGCTGAAAAGGCACTCGCTCATGTGTTATTTAGCAACTTAGCTTACACCGAGCAGCTTTATCGTTTAGCTAATAAAAATAGCGATAAGGAATAATTATGAAAATTGCTTTTAAAAGATTTTGTATTTCGTCTTGGCAAGTAAGTTACAGCCAATTTGTTTGCTTAGTTTCAATGTATATCGTTATCGCATTTAATGGCTTGTTTTTATACAATACTTTTATGGCTGCAACACAGTCAGGGCATATAAATTGGCTTTTTATCGCGTCGGTCCCTTTATTGCTATTCTCATTGACTGTTTTAGTTTTAAGTTGGTTGTCCTTAATTACTTTTGTTAAACCTATACTTCTATTTAGTGTTTTAGTTTGCTCATTGTTGTTTTATTCAACACTTAATTATGGCGTTATTTTTGACAAGAGCATGTTACAAAATATTGTTGAAACAAATTCAGGTGAAGCATTTTCATACTTAAACTTTCAGCTTGTGTTATTTATTTTTTTATTGGGAGTTGTACCTACTTACTTATTTTCCAAGTTCACAATTATTGGGAGTTTTAGAGCACGTTTAAAAAGTTTTACGAAGCTAAATCTATCAGCTTTGCTCTGTTGTGCCTTAATCGCTGTACCCTTTTATAAAGAGTACGCTTCTGTTGGCCGCAACAACCGACAGCTAACAAGTTATATCACCCCGTTTTCATTCTATACAGCGGGTTATAAATACCTGAGGGATAATTACTTTTATCCACCATTACCTTTCAAGGTACTCGATAAATTGCCCAGTTTAAAAAATAAAACGAGCACTTCGCTAACTGTAATGGTTGTCGGGGAAACAGCTCGGGCGGCTAACTTTTCACTACAAGGCTATAGTAGAGCAACGAATGCTTATACTCCCAAGTTAGGCGTAAAGTATTTTAGTGATGTTTCATCATGTGGAACGGCGACGGCTATTTCAGTCCCCTGTATGTTTTCACGACTGAACCGCAAAGAATATGATCCTCGGCTTGCTAGTAGTCAAGAGAATGCTCTAGACATTATTCAGCGTAGTGGTGTTGAAGTAACATGGATTGATAATAACAGCAGCTGTAAAGGAGTGTGTGCTCGCATCAAATCAGACAACATTGAGCCGAATAAAGAACATCCGTTATGTGATGGTCATTACTGTTTTGATGAAATATTAGTTACGAAACTAGCAGACAAAATAGCGACTAGTAACGCTAAACATAAATTGGTTGTTCTGCATATGATAGGTTCACATGGACCAACTTATTATCGTCGTTACCCTGAACACGAAAGTTTGTTTAAACCTGATTGCTCAAGAAGCGATATTCAGAACTGTAGTACAACTGAACTAACAAACACATATGATAATACTATCGCATACACAGACAAGGTGTTGAGCCAGTTGATAAAAGTATTACAAACAAGTAACGAAACGAAGAAGTCACTCCTATATGTGTCAGATCACGGTGAGTCACTTGGTGAGAAAGGTTTATACCTTCACGGTTTTCCATATGCATTAGCACCAAGCGAGCAAACCCATATTCCAATGATTTTTTGGAGTAATAAGCTCGCTAACTCTGAATTTAATCATTGTATTGAGTTACAACGGTCAAAAGCATTTTCACACGACAATATTTTTGACACTTTACTTGGCTTAACTCAAGTAAGCAGCAGTCAATACCAACCTGAATACGATATTTTTAACGCCTGTAAGGCCCTAAGTCTATAAAGAGAGTTTCCAATGCAATTTGATAGTGCAAATAAGCCGTCAGGTATTAATCGAGTAGTTTTAGCTTTTAAAAATTCACAGCGTGCATTTAAATGGCTTGCTAAAAATGAAGCCGCTTTTAAACAAGAGCTTTTTTTACTCGCTTTATCGCTAACTATTATTTCGANTTGGCAGATAGGTATTTACGAAAAGGTCATGCTACTAATCTCTGTTTTATTTGTGATATTCGCAGAGGTTGTTAATACAGCAATAGAAGCAACAATAGACAGAGTTGGCTTAGAGATTCATCCATTGTCAGGTCTCGCTAAAGATTTAGGCTCCGCAGCAGTATTAATTGCGCTATTGATATGTTCATTCGTCTGGATTTCTGTATTTATAAGCTATATTGGTTATTTTTAAAATTTATCCAATCTCAATGATCGCTTATCGCTCAATTGCGACCGTCGCCTAAACTCGTTTTAGGGCAGAAACGAGTTAAACCTGGAAGGCAACTCCACGCCCTGAGCCACTCGACAACATAAAATATTGATTATAACTGGCAAGGTATTTTACTGTGTCGGATGGCGCTTCGCTTGTCCGACCTACACTAGCTGATGAAGTATCATGAATCAAACCTGAGCGTTCAAGTTAAAACGTATTCAACTAACAGCTAAAAACTAATAGCTAACAGCTAGCTCTTCTCAAACTTTGGCACCTTTCGCTTATCGGCTTTGCTCATAGTCAGTTCTGCTACTTCCTCTTGCTTTAACTTGTCGGGTTTGTCCTCTAATGACTGCTGATTGGCATTTTCATAAGAAAGCTCAGTAAGCAGCGCAAAGTGGTCTGAGCCATATTTTGCGAGGCGCTTAATACGTTTTACTTTGAACCCTTGGCTATGAAATAGATGATCGAGCGGCCAGCGCATAAAAAAGTAACCAGCATGGAATGTGTTATAAAAACCGCGACCTTTACGGGGATCTAAAAAGCCACTTATTTGCATAAATAAACGTGTGCTGCGCGACCAAGCTACATCATTTAAATCGCCCGCTACAATGGTTGGGCGAGTTGGATTTTTTACTGCTTTGGCAACCATGATTAATTCGCTATCACGCGGACGCGATGAATCTTCTTCAGTTGGGCTAGGTGGTGCGGGGTGAATAAAGTGCCCCTGCATTTTTAGGCCTTCGTCGTTTTCAAATAAAATATGAATTGAAGGAATATCATCTTCAATGAGCTCACATATTTGGGCATCGAGTAATTTAAATTTGCTGTATAAATGCATGCCATAGCGGTTGTCTTTCGGGCATTCTATATAGTAAGGGTAATCTTTTTTAAGCACCGATAACTTTTCTTCCCACCAGCTATCGCTTTCAAGGGTAATGAGTAAATCAGGTTTATGCTGGTTTACCAACGTTATTAGTTGCTCGCTATTGTGATTCGACATAAGGACATTTGCCGACATTATTCTTATGCTGTGCTGGCTATTTTTACTTGCGCTTTGTACTTCTTTTTTTGCAAGCCAAGTATAAGGAAAAATCCACTTCCCTTGTAATATCATAATAATTAAGGCTACGATCGTAATAAAAGCATAGTGTGTATTACTGTTTAACCATAATAAAAATAACGCGCTAACAAATATAAAACTAGCAATATAAAACACCTGTAAGCGGACAAAGTCGCAACTTCTAACCAAGTAGTGTTGGCTGTATGACATAGGTAGTAAAGTTACCAGTAAAAAAAAGCCAGTAGTTACAGCCAACAATGTAAGCATTACTTAAATCCCTTTAAATTAATTTAGCGACTCAAAATTGATAAGATTTCTCGTGTGTCGTGTACTAAGTGAATAATTTTACGGTCGATTTCAATACTTACAGTACCATTATTTTTCGAACGTTCAACAACTCTACCACGTTTGTATATATCAACTTCTAAAATGTCACCGGTATAGTAACGCTTACTTTTACCAGGTGGGGTCCACCCTGCACGAAGTAGCTGCTTTTTCTCTTTTTTAGAAAGAGAGTTATGATCATGATGCTTGTGTTTTTTATGGCCAACCTTTTTACCTTGGTGCTGACCATAATTATTTTTGTTTGGTTTAGCCTGTGCACCAACTGATGCCAGCGCAAGTGTGATGAGTGCGGTATAAATAACTGCTTTCATGGATATCTCCAGTGCTAATAGTCATCTAAGACTAACAAGCTAGGATGAACATCAAATGAAATAGCCCTTAAATTTAAACTTACGGTGTTAACGGTGTTTATACTGAGTTTTACAGTGGCTGCGCATAATAGCGGGATCGCGTAACTTTAAGTGCTTAGTTTTACGCCCTGCGTGGCGCTTACGCCACACTTTAAAGCTTCCCTTAGAAATATGATCTCGCATAAAAACGACAAGCTGAGGGTATTTTAATCCGTATAATTGTTCAATGGCTTCGAAGGGCGTTCTGTCTTCCCATGCCATTTCTATGATGCGTGATTGCTGCTCTGCGTCAAACATAATGCCTTCCAAAAATGTTTATATACGCGTTAATAATACGCATAGATCATCAATTTCATGAGTCACTTTAAAATTAAAAAATAGGTTATATACTTAAAAGAAAATGGATTTGATAGTTATGCGCTTTATTTTATTAATCTTCGCTTTAACGGCGTCATCGTTAGCCTTTGCCGAACCAGGTAAAACATTGCGCTGCGTTACAACTCACTACCCGCCTTATACTATTTTCGACGAGCAAAAAAACACATTTACAGGCTCAGACATTGATCTGATAAATTACTTAAAGCAAAGCTTAGGTTTAAACATTAAAGTAATACACTTACCCTGGGCACGTGTAAAAAAAGAAATGATCCTAAACTATTACGACTGTTATTTTTCCTTGGCGACAAATACACTGCGCGAAAAACATTTAGAGTTTACTCAGCACCCTACACATGTCACCAAATTTGGACTATTTGCTTTAGATAAAAATTCGCTAAATAACGAAGACTTTTCTCACACTAGAGTAGCTATGCTCCGAGGCGTTGCTTTACCTAATGAAATAGCTGATAAATACAAAATATTGCCTAAAAATATAATACATTCACTTTCAACATCAGATTCATTTAAATTATTAGAAAAAAAACGCGTTGATTATGTAATCACCAATTATCAGGCTGGTCTTTGGTTTGCTAAAAATAATACAGACATTTATGCTCGCCAGTTTGATGAATCTAGCTTGCCTGTTTATATTGCATTTAAACAAGGTGTCGTTGACATAAACATAATTAATGAGCAAATTAAACGCTTTAATGACCGCTAATTGGTTAGCGTTAGTATGTGCTTTAACGCAACAAGTTTAAATGCATACAAAAACCACATATCATCAGCCTAAGCTATTTTTACAACGTTTTAGGTATGTATGAAATATTATTGTTTGCCGCTCATTTTGCCGTTTAGCCAACCTGTTTTTGCTGATCAGAAAAACACAGACCCAATTGAAGTTATTACCACTACAGCATCAAGGGTAGAAGCACTTTCTGCCCCCCTTCCATTGTCGATCTCTACATTAACCGAGGCGCAACTCAATAGTATTGCACCTACTCATATTGAAGAAGCCCTACAACGCGTTGCTGGCGCTAATATACAACGCGGCAATGGCCAAGAATATTTACCTGCGCTTCGCTCCCAGGTTTTATCAGGTGCCGGCGCATGTGGTGGTGTGTTAACTTTAGAAGATGGTATTGCCCTTCGGGCTGCGGGCTTTTGTAATATAAACGAGCTATTTGAAGCGCATAGCGAAATGGCAAAGCGTATTGAAGTATTAAAAGGCCCGGGCTCTGCGCTTTATGGCTCTAACGCTGTGCATGGTGTTATTAACGTAATAACGCCCGATACCACCCAGGGTGGCGGTTTATTAGGCCTAGATTATGGCTCATACGGTTACGCACGCGTTAAATTACGCGCAGGAAAAAACTATGGCAACAGTGGTATTGGCATAAACGCTAGCATTACTGACGACACAGGGTATCGTGATGATGAAAGTGTTAAGCAGCAAAAAGTAAACATTCGTCATCGTTTAGAGCGTGATAACGTATTGCTTACGTCGGGTATCACATACACACATTTAGATCAGCAAACGGCTGGTTTTATTACAGGGTTCGAAAGCTATAAAAATGAAGATATAGCACAGCAAAACTTTGACCCTGAGGCATTTAGAAAGGCAACCTCCTTGCGCGCATGGAGTAATGCAACATGGCAATTAGCCAATAACGATGTGCTTTCTACCACTGTGTATATGCGCGATCAAAACATGGACTTTTTTAAGCACTTTTTGCCGGGCACGCCGCTTGAAAAAAACAGTCAAACAGGTATTGGAATTCAATCGCTTTATCAGCACCCTATAAATAATAACGTAACTATAAACTTAGGCTTAGATGGCGAATATACTCAAGCCTCATTTTTACAAAGTCAAAATGAGGCAACGCAAGGATCGGCATTTTTAGTGGCTACCGTGCCACAAGGTAAGCATTATGATTACGATGTTAATGCGACCCTCTATGCACCATTTGCATCACTAGATTGGCAATTAAATAAATGGCTGATAACCGCAGGGGTGCGTTACGAACACATGCAGTACGACTACACAAACAATATGCTTGCGGGCAGAACAAAAGAAGACGGCAGCGAATGTGGGTTTGGTGGCTGTAGGTACAGCCGCCCTGCCAGCACTGAAAATAGCTTTAGCAATGCCTCGCCTAAGCTTGGAATAAGCTACCAGTACAACACTAATAACACGCTTTACGCTAACTTTTCTCGTGGTTACCGAGCACCACAAGCTGCAGAGTTGTACCAACTACAACGTATGCAAACCACGACTGATTTAAATGAAGAAGTAGCCAACAACGCCGAATTTGGTTTAAAAGGAATATACAGTAAATTTAGTTACGGCTTATCTATCTATGCCATGAGCAAGCACAATACTATTTACCGCGATAGCGACTTTTTTACTGTAAATGATGGCAGCTCTCGCCATAGAGGGGTTGAACTTGAGCTTGATTATCAATTAACAAATAATGTGTCGGTTAACTTTGCAGGCACACATGCCAAACACAGTTACACAAATGATCAGATAATTAATGGCTTAAACATAAATGGCAACGACATAGATACGGCGCCTCGCAACATCGCAAACCTCGATGTTACTTGGCAAGCGCTTAGTAATGCACGGTTTGTATTACAGTGGCATCATGTTGGAAACTATTACACAGACCCCGAAAACTTAAATAAATACGAAGGCCACTCAGTTTTAAGTTTTAGAGCCCAATGGCAAGTAACTAAAAATGTTGAGGTTTTGGCTCGCATTATTAACCTAACCGACGAAGCCTATGCTGAGCGAGCTGATTACACCAGTTTTACTGGCGATAGATACTTCCCGGGTAAACCACGCAATGCAATGTTATCGGCATCGTATACTTGGTAAATAAAGCTTATTTAAACAAAGCGACTTATATACGCTGTAAGTCGTTTTGTTTTTTTATTACAAGCATACGTTTAATCAAGCATTTACAGGACTAATTTTGTGGAGTGCTATCAAATGCATCAACATGATGTAAATCATCAAGCCAAGGCAGTGCTGACTTCGTCCAAATTTGTATTGAAGGTTTAAATAAATCACGTTGAGCAATCGCCCCTATGCGTAGCCCATATATGCGATCGATAGGTGACTCATTTGTTGCATAAAGTGATGTGCCGCAATTGGCACAAAAACCTTGCGCTCGCTTATTGCCACTTTGCGCTGTTTTTACATACTCTTTAGGTTGCCCTTTTGTAAAATTAACCGAATTAAGCTCTGCAATTACAACGGCTCTAAATGGGCCACTCGACATGCGTTGGCAATCACTACAGTGGCACACTACTACATTATTATTTTGTGACGTGGCCTCGTAAGTTATATCGCCACAAAAACAGCTTCCTGTAATTTTCATATAGTAACCCTCTAACTTAGTTCTATAAAACCTTCACATATATTTACGTACTGTACTTAAAGTACATTGAGTTAGCTTATGACTTTCACTAACTCAATTCTTAGGAGTCTACTTTTTACTTTCTAAGTAATCGACCGCTAACTGGCTCAATGCTTTAGTGCCTACTTTAAATGATGACTCATCAGCATAAAAATAAGGTGAGTGATTACTTGGTACCGTTTTTAAATCTTGGCTATTTGGCGTACCACCTAAAAATACAAATACACTGGGGATTTCTAATGCATAAAACGAAAAGTCTTCTGCACCAGTAATTTTATCCATTTCCACTACGTTACTTTTACCCGCCGCTTTTGCAAGGGTTGGTAGCATCTGTGCAGTAAGGGCCGGGTTATTAACCGTTACCGGGTAGCCTTCGTGAATATGTACATCGGCTGTTGCTCCCGACGACTTAGCAATATGTGTAGCCGTTGTTTTTATTTTTTCAAAAATCTGTGCTCTATTATTCATGTCAAAATTGCGAATAGTACCTACCATTTCAACTTTTTCAGGAATTATATTGTTACGCACCCCACCTGCTATTTTGCCAAACGAGACTATTGCTGGCTCTTTGGTTATGTTTACTTGGCGGCTCACAATATGATTAACGCCCGTTACTATTTGTGCAGCTGCTGCAATAGGATCTACACCCGTCCAAGGAGCTGATCCATGCGCTTGTCGGCCATTAACCGTTATTTCAAACCTATCAGAACTTGCCATAGCTGGGCCGCTTCGATAACCAATTTTTCCCGTATGTAGGCTCGATGTTATGTGAAGACCAAATGCCACGTCGGGTTTATATTTAGTAAATATCCCCTCTTTTAGCATTAACTCTGCACCACCTTCTTCACCTATGGGTGCGCCTTCTTCTGCAGGCTGAAACACAAACATAATATTACCGTGAAGCTCGCTTTTCATATCAGCCAATACTTGTGCTGCCCCCATCAACATGGCGACATGCGTGTCATGCCCGCAGGCATGCATAACCCCCACATCTACACCGCGGTAGTTTGTTGTTTTTGTTGATTTAAAGGGTACATCTGTTTTTTCGGTTACAGGCAGTGCATCCATATCAGCACGTAACATTACTGTAGGCCCCGGTTTTGCGCCTTTTAAAATACCCACTACGCCGGTGTAAGCAATGTTGGTTTGTACTTGCATACCCAACGACTTCAAATGTTTAGCCACAATACCTGCGGTACGCGTTTCGCGGTTACCCAACTCTGGGTTTTGGTGAAAGTCGCGTCGCCATTCTATTACTTGCTGCTCTACATTTTCAACGTGCTGATCAAGGTTTGCCTTTGCGTTAAATGCACCAAACGCAGCAAGACCCAATGCCACTGAAAGTAGTGATTTTTTCATCCTATTTTCCTTTATTATTTTAATGAAACCCAACAACCGATTTAGTGTTATCGAGGAATGCTGTTGAGTTATAGCCTACACCATTTTAAATACACTATCCTTAAACCGCACAGACGACATAGATTTACTCTGCGATACTAAAATTGAATTTAAATGTTAAATGTAATTAAAACAAAAAAACCAATCGCGCATACAATTGGTTTTAATAATCAAACTCAGGCTTTTTGTATTAACTAGCTTGAGGGTCGTAAGCATTTGCATTTTTTATGCTGTTAAAATCGTTAAACCGTACATTGTGCTGGCGCATTACGTCGAGGATTTTTTTGCTCAGCATTTGGCGCAGGTAAAAAGGTTGGTTTGGTACAAAGTGATGAATAGTGTGCGTTTTACCAAAATTGAAGCAAAAAAGGTGAAAAGGCATAAACAAACGGCTTGTAATTACGTGTGTTTGCTCAAGCATATTATTTACGCCGCCATAATAGTGCATGCTTGAGGTAACAAAGTTAAGCGAGCTTGAGCGCACTATATTTGGCACAATTAACACAATCATCATAAATTCAAACACATTTAAAACCTTTAACGCTAGAGCCGGGGTGCTTGCTTCAATGGGTACAAAAAAGTTAACTGTATGGAATATAATTACACTATACAAAATAATAAAGTATGTAGTTGTTACTGGAAAGCCCGCATTAAACACGCTTAAAAAACTAAATCCTTTAATTTCTTTACTAAAACGTTTGGTATTAATAACTAAACCGAGTAAACCGTCCACAATAACAAGCGCACGCATAAATGGATTTTTAATGCCATTACCCACTAGGCGCTCTTCGAGATCTTGCTCCGTACCTGATGTTTTATGATGATGTAAATGCATTTTGCGGCGATACCATGGGCTAATGGTGTTTGGCCTCATTAACCAAACCGTTAACATCATAAAATTGTGAATTAAAGGCTGATTACTAAAATACTGTTTATGAATGAGGTCATGCTCAAGTTCGTGAGAAATCGAAGCCGCCATAGCTGCCAAAATAATACAAGCCCATGCAGGTATAATGGCAAGGTAATACAAAACCCCAACACCAATTAAAGCACTCAACGAGAGCAATAATATAACAAGCCCAATGGTATTTTGATGAGCAAGCAAAGGGTATTTTTGGCGAAGTACTGCCTCTTCGGCTTTTATAGCTTTAACAATTGCTTGAATATTTCGTTTGGCACTTAGCTGAGTCATATGAACGTTCTTAAAACCGTGTTGTAAACATGATACTTAATTACATTATACGCTAAAACATTTTAGTTGGATTTCATTGTATTTAAGCAAAAAATCAATTTTTAAATGTTAAGCCTAATTTCCTATCTAAAAGGGTTAAATATTTAATATATAAAATGGTAAGCACTTCAAAAAAGCGTTAATTAAACGTAACAAATGTGGATTTACCTGCATTTACCCTATAATCTATATTATAAATAACATAGTTGTACGGGAAAGCCTTTAAATTATGAACACTTTTCAATCTATTTATAAAGAAGGCAAATGGCAAACGTCGCTACCTAAAAAATCTGATGCTGCATTAGTATTTGCTTTTGGTGACAGACATGCCATGGCAACATCACACATGTTGTCTCAATTAAAATCATCTTTCCCTGAGGCTGAAATTGTAGGGTGCTCTACCAGCGGAGAAATTCAAGGTAGTGAAATACACGACGAAAGTATAGCGCTGACCGCCGTCCACTTTGAGAAAAGTCATGTTGTTGCCAAGTCAGATAACATTAGTAACTATGCCGACTCAAGCTCTTTGGGCACCGCACTTGTAAATCAATTAGATCATAATGGCTTACGTTATGTGTTTGTTGTTTCTGATGGACAGCTTATAAATGGCAGCGAGCTCATTGAGAGTATTACTGGCGCATTACCTAAAAACGTACTTGTAACTGGTGGCTTAGCGGGTGATCAGGCTCGCTTTAAAGAAACCATAGTATGGCACAATGATAACGTTACTAAAGGCCTAGTTGTTCTTGTCGGGTTTTATGGCGAAAAGTTAAATATTAGCCATGGCACCATGGGCGGGTGGAAACCATTTGGCCCTATACGCGAAATCACCAAATCAACTAAAAATACCCTTTATGAAATAGACCACAGTCCTTCACTGGAATTGTACAAAACGATGCTAGGTGAATACGCTGACGGGCTGCCAAGCTCTGCTTTATTATTCCCGCTATCTATGCAAGAAGTTGGTGAAGAACAATCCGTAGTCAGAACCATTTTAAGTATTGATGAAGATAAAAAAAGCATGACCTTTGCAGGTAATCTTCCTGAAGGGGCTAAATGCCAACTAATGCGCGCAAACTACGAAAATCTAATTGATGGAGCACAACAAGCGGGTGAAGCCGCCATACACATGATGGGCAGTAACCAGCCTACTCTTGCGCTTTTAGTGAGCTGTGTTGGTCGACGAATGATACTTGACCAATTAATTGAAGAAGAACTTGAAACAATCGCAGACTTACTTCCCGAGAACTGCACTAGAACCGGTTTTTACTCTTACGGCGAGTTATCGCCTCATGTTCCTTTTGGCCCGTGTCATTTACATAATCAAACCATGACACTCACCTTGCTAACTGAAGACTAAGAGGTTTACAAGTTGCATAAACTGCTAGCACGCCAGTTAAAACGGAGTAAGGTTGATGAAAGCTTCGTTCAAGAGTATACCGATATTATATCGCGGGTATCTGATGCTTACGAACTGAATGAGCGCGAAATTAATATTTTAGAGCGGTCATTGTTTATTACGTCCAATGAATTAAATGAACGCAATGATTTACTTAAAAACCAGCTTAATGAGCTTTCAGATACACAGCAACAATTAGAACATTCAATTAGTGTGCTTAATGCAACATTTGACGCTATAGGCGAACAAGTTACTGTCCTAGACCTAAAAGGTAACGTTGTGAGCGCCAATATAATGGCCAGAGAGTTCTTCGAGCGCTTTAATTTAGACGCATATAATTACTTTAGCCAAATAGATAAAGTAATAAAAAAAGGCAACAAAAGCGCCGACATTATCGCGCAATTAAAAGCAGACTCAAAACAGGCATTGAGTGGCGAGTTTGAATCTATCGACGACAAACATTATAGTTACCGCTCACTCCCTCAGCTTAAGAATGGCCAACTTATTGGTCGTGTATTTTGTATTCGTGATATTAGCGTTGAAAAAGAACATGAAGAAATCATTCATTTTCAAGCCTACCATGACGCCCTAACTGGATTAGCAAACCGTCAATTATTTATGGACCGCCTTGAGCATTCATTAACGCTGGCAAGACGTGATGACTCGATGACCGCAGTGCTCTTTTTAGACTTAGACAACTTTAAGCGGGTTAACGACACTGAGGGGCATAAGGGCGGGGACGAACTACTAATTAAAATGGTAGAGCGTATTAACCACCGTTTAAGAGAGCAAGACACACTTGCACGAATAGGTGGAGATGAGTTTGTAATACTTGTTGAGCTTGTTAAGTCAAAAAATAATATTGAAAACCTTTGTGACGCATTGTTAGAAACAATAAGTAAAGAGTTTATTATAAATGGGCGACCTCAATATGTATCATCAAGCATTGGAATTGCACTATACCCAGAAGATGGTATCACGCCCGACTCCTTACTGAGTAACGCCGATATGGCGATGTATGATGCCAAAAATAATGGCAAAAATGCATACCGTTTTTATCACAGAAAACTAGAAGCGCATGCCCGTGAACAAATGGATATTGAGCGCGAACTTCGTAAAGCGATAAATAACCAAGAATTAAAAATATATCTTCAGCCTAAAATAGGTTTAGACTGCAATCAGATTTTAGGAGCAGAAGTTTTGATGCGCTGGTTTACGGCCAGCGGAGAGTCTGTACCGCCCGATTTATTTATTCCTATTGCTGAATCAACCGGGTTAATAAAAAAAATAGGTGAATTTGCTATTAGCTCGGCTATATCACTATTAGAGCAATGGCAAAAAGAGAACATAACGCCTTTAAAACTTGCGGTTAACTTATCAATTATTGAGTTTCAGGATGAGCACTTTATTGATTACATTATTGAAAGCATCTCGAATTCAACAATTAGTGGCAATCAATTAATTATTGAGTTGACTGAATCTATTTTTATGGAAAATAAAGAGAAGATGAGTAAAACCATGCATAAGCTAAAACACTATGGTGTTGCGTTTGCGCTGGATGACTTTGGTAAAGGTTACTCCTCTTTTAGTTATTTACAGTTGTTACCTATCGATTATTTAAAAATAGACAAATCGTTTTTACAAAATGTAATCACTGATGAACAAAGCGCTGCCATTGCCAAATGCATTATCGATATTGGTCATAATTTGGATTTAGCTATTATTGCAGAGGGAATAGAGGATCAAGAAACGCTCGATTACGTATCAAAGGCGCAGTGCGAAATGGCGCAAGGATTTTTTATGTACCGCCCTATGCCTTCTGATTCATTTACAAAACTAATACAAAAACAGCCCACGCAAAGCGATATGACCATTTAAAATTTAATGCATCATATTTTAAAATATCATCTTGAGTGCCGCTCGAGTTCGTTAGTGCAAATCCCACCATATAGTCTTAACTCGTCCTTGAAGCTATATCCATCGTTCATCCATGAACTCACTTCTAGTAACTGCGAAACTTCGTTTCGGTTTACTCTCACCCAGCGGCCGCACTTTAACTTATAGGGTAATCCCCCCATTTTTAATGGAGGCTATCTGTAGAATTTTCGTTGTTTAACTTTTCCAGTTTTTGTATGGGTGTTATGCCACCTATGCCCATGTTAGGGCGTTCATTATTATAAGTCCATAACCAATCGGTAGCTTTATCTT
>NZ_LODI01000011.1:67687-74970 GCF_001468485.1 Pseudoalteromonas sp. H71 | reverse complement strand
GTGTTTGTTCATATGAAGATGCTGCATTTAGAGCTCGTCAGGTTTTTAGCTACATATTATCTTTAAAAAAATACTGTGATAGNGCAACCCAAGAAGAAATAAATGAGTGGTACTTAAGTAACAAACAGCTCATCGATAAAGCAGTTATCATCAGCAAGCAACCATTAAAAGAAATAGTAAAAAATACAGACGCGGCATTATGGCAATCTGAGAGCAGCATCAGAGTTAAAGAGTCTTGCTCATATGCTAAACGTAAAATACATAATACATCACCTTCGCTATTTGGTGGTCGAGTAGGTGAGTATTTGGATTCTTACGCACCTAACAAAGCAAATTAAAAAGTACGGACAAAAAACAGTTGGCTTTGTTCGTGCCTCTCAAATTATAGCCAACTATTTTTTGCCGTTTATTTGCGGCGTTAGTTTTCAAAAGTTAAGCTATGTGGAATCAAACTGATAATGGAGAAACCATTGGAACAATAGGTTCTGAAAGTGGTGAAATAATTAAGGACGAGGAGCATTCCAAAGGTGCTCGTCTAACTTTGGAAAAAGGTGGTGATATTGCACCATACTCAATAACAAGTGGAGTATACGGGTGCTTCTTTCATACAACTTATTTATCAACTCCAGAAGAGGGAGTAAACGAGTTGCATGCAATGAAAGCTGAAATATCAGAGTTCTTTAATACTGAAACAACAAGTGATGAAGAACATGATTGGATTATGGCGTTTGTTGGCAGGCATTGAAAACTAACAAGTGACGATGGTAAAAATCAACATATCACCCATCCTAAATCTTGCATTTTAAGCGGGTTAAAACAACAATCTCAACCACACAAATATTTTACAGTTATAAACGCTAAAAAATAAAATAAGCAAAACTACAAGGTTAAACAGAGCGTATTTAATAATTAAATTCTAATTTTAGGTTATGCTATGAGACAACTCAGATACCTTTTTTTACTTGCACTTGGCTTGTTTTCAAACGCCAGTGAAAGTGCTCTATTGAATGATTTTTCCACTTTACGATGGGAAAACCGGCTGATCATCGTAAATCAACCAACAGATCCAGATTACGTATTAAGCCTTATGAAAAATCACTCAGAGGGCATTGTTGACCGGCATATAGTATGGTTTATTTTAAAAGACAGTGAGGCTTTAACTAATTACTCTGGCCAATTATCCGAGTCATTTATGTCGAATATTAAACAGCAGTACCGACTGAAAAAAAATACTGTTACTTTAATAGGAAAAGATGGGGGCATTAAATCTCAAGGAAGCACCGTTGATGTTAAAGCACTCTTTTTGACCATAGACGCTATGTATATGCGACAACGAGAAATACAGTAAAAAAACTAAGATAGGTGTCATTTGAAAAAGAAAGCAGTGAACCCATCAAACTGTATGGTTTTTATTAAGTACTTTCACCTATAACTTCGTCTAATGTTAAACTACAAAAAAATTAATAACTTAATACAGCTATGACATTTTACCTCCCTTTATTACAGCCTCACTTTAAACATATTGAAATAGGTGAAACACTTACTTCGCTGTGGAGTGGGTGTGGCAGTATTGTTGAGTGCAGGCTTGATAATGTGCCTTGTGTTATTAAGGCGATTAAAATACCCAATCACATAAACCACCCTAAAATAAAACAAAGTAAGTTTGCATTAAAAAGAAAGCAGCAGTCTTACCATGTTGAGTATCATTTTTATAAGCTTTATAGCCATCATTTACCTAAAACAGCTAAGAGTATTGCATGTGTGAGTGCTATAAATTGTGGCGATGAGTATGCGCTAGTATTTAAAAATTTTACTCAGTTTGGGTTTACGCAAGCCAGCTCATTGCATATAAAGCCAATATTAAAGTGGCTTGCTCACTTCCATGCGTTTAATTTGAATAAGCAGCATGATGAGTTGTGGGGGCAGGGGTGTTATTGGCATTTAAATACTCGGCCAGATGAATTTAACGCGCTTATGTCAAACACTAATAACGAGTTTGATATAAAAGTAGTTGCTAAAAAATTAGCTTATCAGCTAAAGCACGCTAAGTATAAAACGTTAATCCATGGCGATGCTAAACTGGCAAACTTTGCTGTTAATTTAAATAATGAGATACGTGGGTACGATTTTCAGTACACAGGTGCTGGCGTTGGTATAGTCGATGTTATGTACTTTATGACGAGCTGCTTTAGCTGTGAAGAGTTATATGCTCATGCAGAAAACGAACTTGCATATTATTTCGATGAGCTAGAGCATGCGCTAGCTCTTCATCAACCAGATATAGCTGTGCACGCAGTAACAAATGAATGGAAAGCGTTGTGGTCTGCCGCATGGGCTGATTTTTATCGTTTTTTAGCAGGGTGGAGTCCAGAGCATTATAAAATAAATAGTTATATGCATGAGCAAGTTGTTCGTTGGTTTAAAACAAATAACTAAATTTTAAGTATTGTGTTGTGCATAAATATCAAACAAACACATATATTTGCGCACAATGTATGAGAATTGCTTTAAAACTACAGGTCAAATGGTCATTTTTAATATAAAATATCGCTAATTATTGTCTAAGTAGGTTTTCATCATGGCTATTCACGTTATTACTCATCCACTTGTTCAACATAAATTAGGTTTAATGCGTGCTTTCGGCATTAGCACTAAAAGCTTTCGTGAGCTGTGCTCAGAAGTTGGCACATTATTAACGTACGAAGCAACGAAAAATATTCCCCTTGAAGACAATGAAATAACCAGTTGGGACGGTAACAAACTTAACGTACAACATATTAAAGGCAAAAAAATTACGGTGGTTCCTATCTTACGTGCAGGTTTAGGTATGATGGATGGTGTTATGCAGTTGTTGCCTGCGGCTAAAGTGAGTGTAGTTGGCCTTCAACGCAACGAAGAAACGCTTGAGCCAATTCCTTATTTTGAGAAGCTGGTAGAGAACATTGAACAACGCCTTAGCTTAGTTATTGATCCTATGCTTGCAACGGGTGGCTCGATGATTGCCACAATCGACATGTTAAAAAAAGCAGGCTGTAAAGAAATTAAAGTGATTGTATTAGTTGCAGCCCCTGAAGGGGTAGAAAAAACCTTAGCAGCTCACCCTGATGTAGAAATATTTACCGCAGCGGTAGACAGCCATTTAAATGAAAAAGGTTATATAGTGCCTGGTTTAGGTGACGCAGGTGATAAAATATTTGGCACGGTATAGTCGCTATTGATAAGCGTTAATCGTTTTTGTGTTATAGGCAACGCAATTATAAAAGAGGCTTTCTGAGGAAGGCCTTTTTCGTGTTTGTTTACTAACTTTATAACGGCAAAAAGCAATAATTAAATTTAGGAGTGTGTAGTGAAAGGTAACGCAACGTTTTCAATTAAAACAATTTTAACTGGCGCACAAATGCTATTTGTTGCATTTGGTGCGTTGGTATTGGTACCGCTATTAACAGGGCTCGATCCAAGTGTTGCACTTTTTACAGCAGGTGTAGGCACATTACTATTTCAATTGGTGACTAAAGGGCAGGTGCCTATATTTTTAGCCTCCTCGTTTGCGTTTATAGCACCCATTATTGCTGGGGTACAAATGTGGGGCGTACCCGCTACGATGGGCGGGTTAATGGCCGCCGGCGTAGCTTATATGTTATTAAGCTTACTCGTTAAATTTAAAGGTGTCGCTACACTTCACAAAATTTTACCTCCGGTTGTTGTTGGCCCCGTTATTATGGTGATAGGTTTAGCGCTTGCGCCTGTTGCTGTTAATATGGCGATGGGTAAAACAGGTGATGGCAGTGTTCAGTTAATTGATTACAACAGTGCTATTTTAATTTCCATGTTTTCACTTGTAGTTACGCTTATTTTTGCAGTGTGGGGCAAAGGTGTATTTAAATTAATTCCCATATTAGCAGGCGTAATATCTGGTTATGGACTATCGCTTATGCTGGGTGTAGTGCAGTTTGAAGCTGTAACCAATGCACACTGGTTTGCTGTACCTAACTTTACTTTACCTGAGTTTAAATGGCAGGCTATTTTGTTTATGGTGCCGGTGGCTATTGCGCCAGCTATTGAGCACATTGGCGATATGATGGCGATAAGCCAAGTGACTAAAAAAGACTTTTTAAAAAAGCCAGGTTTGCACCGTACTTTGTTTGGTGATGGGTTAGCAACGTCTGCAGCGTCGTTGTTTGGAGGCCCGCCAAACACCACTTATTCAGAGGTGACTGGTGCGGTCATGCTGACTAAAAACTTTAATCCCAAAGTAATGATGTGGACCGCTATTATTGCGATTGCTCTGGCGTTTATTGCAAAAATGGGAGCCGGATTACAAACCATACCGGTGCCAGTTATGGGAGGAATTATGATTTTGTTATTTGGCTCGATTGCGGTCGTTGGATTAAACACCTTGGTTAAGTCGGGCGATGATTTAACAGCCCCTCGTAACTTAACTATTGTTGCCCTTATTTTAGTATGTGGCATAGGTGGTATGCACATAGGTAGCAGTCAATTTAGTTTAGAGGGGGTTAGCTTGTGTGCCGTTTTAGGTATAGTGCTTAATTTAGTACTCCCCAAAGTAGAGCAAAACGCTGCATAACTTTGCACATTAGTTAAAATATTTGCACCAAATTGGCGCGTTTAAAACGTGCCTTTTTTATAACCTATTAAAAAGGTTATAAAAATAATGTTGGTCTAGTCCCTGCATTTAGTACTCTGAACACTATGTATTTAAGGAGTTACTATGTCAGAGGCCAATATTGTGGATATAACCCCGTTTTTAGCAAAGCATCAACTGCCTTTAAAGTACCAATATTTAAGTGAGCAGTACTTTGTACCCCTTGCACATGATATTCTCGAATCAAAAAAATCATCAACTCCTCTTTTTGTTGGCATTAATGGTTGTCAAGGCTCAGGCAAAACAACCTTAGCTGACTTTTTAGTTACTTGGTTTAGTAACAACACCTCATTAAACACGATTGCGTTATCGATTGACGACTTTTACCTAGGTAAAGAAAGCCGCAAACAACTAGCCGAAGATGTGCATCCTTTGTTTGTAACACGTGGTGTACCGGGCACGCACGACACCGAGCTAATGAACACAACAATAACTAAGCTATTAGCTGGTGAGGTAGGGGTTGCATTACCGCGTTTTAATAAACATCAAGATGACTGTGTTGCAAAGCAAGATTGGGTAGCAACCACGGCCCCTATTGATATTGTGATTTTAGAAGGGTGGTGCGTAGGTAGCGAGCCTCAGCCGCTATTTTCTCTCAGTGAGCCACTTAATGAATTAGAGCAATTAAACGACAAAGAAGGTGTGTGGCGTCGGTGTATAAATAGCTGCTTAGCAAACGAATATAAATCTATTTTTAATAAAATAGATTACAAAGTCATGCTAAAAGCACCTAGCTTTTCTGATGTTTTTACGTGGCGAAAAGAGCAAGAACAAAAGCTAATAGCCAAAAATGGTGTTGGTGCTGGCACCATGACCGATGAACAGTTAGTTTATTTTATTTCTCACTTTGAGCGCATAACTCGTGAAAACTTAAACACATTGAGTCGCAAAGCAAACTCATTGATTGAACTTGACAGCAATCGCGACATAGCAAGCATGCACCTGACAAGTGACGATACGTTACAGCCTATTATTTTTACTGATTTAGACGGTACTTTACTCGATCATACCGATTACAACACAAGTAATGTGAGCGAATTACTTCAGCAGTTACAAAGTGCACACATTCCCGTGGTATTTAACACCAGCAAAACATTTTGCGAAGTGGTTGAAATAAAAAATGAGTTAAATATTCAGCAGCCTTTTATTGTCGAAAATGGCGCCGCGGTATTTATTCCGCAAAGCTACTTTGAGCTCAAGCCTATAGGTTGCAAAGAAGTCGGTGGTTATTGGTGTTACGCGTTAGCGTCGCCATTATCAAGCTTGTTGAGTGATTTAGACACATTAGATGCGCAATACAAAGCACATTATAAACTATTTAGTGAGCTAAGTAGTGAGCAGATAAGTGAGCTTACAGGTTTAAACAACGCGCAGGCTAGGCGAGCTCAAACCCGTGATTATTCAGACCCTTTATATTGGTATGGTAGTGATGAGTTGCTGAACACTTTTGTAAGTGATGTAACGACATTAGGCTACGACATAAAAATAGGGGGCCGATTTATTCATATTGCTAAAAATACAGATAAAAGCGCTGCTCAGCAGTGGTTAGTTAAACAATTTACCCAACATTTTAGAAAGCCTCTCACAGTAATTGCACTCGGTGATAGTGACAACGATAAGCAAATGTTAGAACACGCTGATATCGCCATCATCATCAATAACCCAAGCAGTAAAAAGCCGGTTAAATTATCACATAACAAGGCGCGTTATTCTCAATCGCCCGCGCCGCAAGGCTGGATTGAAGAAATAACGATACTGCCAAGCATTAGCAGCATTTTAAATACTATTGAGGAGCAAAAATCACATGGCTGATTTTTATCAAAATGGCATTATTACGACTTTGCATAACATTGCAGACAGACCCATTGAAGCGCTGGAAGAAGAGCTAGTAGGCTTTAGTAAACAGCGCCCTATGGGATTAATACTTCCTTCTTTATTTAGCGAATTGGAAGGCCCCGCACTTCAAAATATAATAAAAGAATTAAGAGAAGTGCCGTACTTATCACAAATAACAATTGGTTTAGATCGGGCCGATGAGCAACAGTACCGCCACGCACTCGGCTTTTTTAAAGAGCTGAACCAAAATCATAAAGTGTTATGGAACGATGGCCCGCGCTTGCAAGCACTTGACAAAGAGCTTCAAGAATTAGGCGTTGCTCCACGTGAACTCGGTAAAGGGCGTAACGTTTGGTATTGCATGGGCTATAAGCTCGCAACCGCTGAGGTTGAGTCTATTGCACTTCATGACTGCGATATTTTAACCTACGACAGAAGTTTACTTGCGCGTCTTATTTATCCGGTTGCACACCCGCGCTTTAACTACGAGTTTTGTAAAGGGTTTTACCCGCGTACAGCCAACGGCAAAATTAATGGCCGTGTATCGCGTTTATTAGTGACGCCTTTGTTACGTTCGTTTAAAACAATTTTAGGTAATACAGACTACCTTGAATATATGGATTCGTTTAGGTACCCATTAGCGGGTGAGTTTTCGTTTAGGCGTGATGTATTAAACGATATTCGTATACCAAGTGACTGGGGTCTTGAAATAGGCGTATTGAGTGAAATGTATCGAAACTATTCGCATAACCGTTTGTGCCAAGTAGATATTGCCGACAATTAC
>NZ_LODI01000011.1:52394-67672 GCF_001468485.1 Pseudoalteromonas sp. H71 | reverse complement strand
CATAAGCACCAGGCGTTGTCGCTTGACGACCAAAGCGCTGGCTTGTCTAAAATGTCGATTGATATTACTAAAGCATTATTTAGAAAGCTCGCTACGCAAGGTGTAACGTTTACCAGCGAGACAATTCGTTCATTAAAAGCAACGTACTACCGCATTGGCTTAGATTTTATAGAAACTTACCACAACGATGCGCTTATGAATGGTTTAACACTGGATGTTCACCAAGAAGAAAAAGCTGTTGAAATGTTTGCACAAAACATTATGGAAGCAGGCCAACACTTTTTAGATAATCCAATGGAAGCGCCATTTGTGCCAAGTTGGAACCGTGTCGTGTCGGCTATGCCAGATGTATTTGAACGTTTAAAAGAAGCGGTAGAACTCGATAACGAAGAATATAGCTAAGTTGAAATAATAAACGGTTAAAGGAGTCGCGTGTGAGTACAGTGAATGAATTATTTTTACAGCGAGTAGAGCAGCATCTACACATTATTTATCAAGATGTTGAGCTGCCTTTGTCTATACCAGAGTTTGCACAGCGACTGATAAAAATTATTTTAGGTGACAGTCCTCTTCGCGACCCAACACCCCACACAAACCGGTGGGATGAGCAAGATATTGTACTTATTGCGTATGGTGATTCGATTATAAAACACGATGACGCTGAGTTTGCAGTGTCAAATCCAATTGAAGCGCCGCTTAAAACATTGCACCGATTTATAAAAGAGCAGTGCGATATGCAAATTAACGCTCTGCATATTTTACCTTTTTATCCGTATAGCTCAGACGAAGGCTTTGCGGTAATGAACTACGTGCAAGTAAATGAGTCGTTAGGCGATTGGGAAGATATCAAAAGCATTGCTAAAGATGTAAAGCTAATGGCTGATTTAGTTATTAACCATTGCTCGAGCCGAAGTGTGTGGTTTGAAAACTTTTTAAACGATTTGCATCCCGGCAAAGATTACTTTAAAACGGCAAGCTTAAGCGACGATTTAAGCCAAGTTGTTCGTCCACGCACGTCTCCTTTACTCAATGCTGTCACAACACCTAGTGGTGAAAAGCATGTATGGTGCACATTTAGCCATGATCAGGTTGATTTTGATTTTGCTAACCCTGAGGTGTTAAAAGAGTTTGTAGGTATTATCCGTCATTATCTAGACAATGGCGTGCGGCTTTTTAGGCTCGATGCTGTGGCATTTTTATGGAAACAACTTAATACAAGTTGTATTAACCTGCCTCAAACCCATGAAGCTGTCAGGCTAATGCGCACGCTCATTGAGCATGTAGAGCCAAGTGTGGTGATCATCACTGAAACTAATATTCCAAACCAAGAAAACCTATCTTATTTTGGTAATGCCAATGAAGCGCATGCCATTTATAACTTTGCATTACCTCCGTTACTGCTGCATACCTTATTAAGTGGCGATAGTACGGCACTTAAGCATTGGATGATGAGTATGCCACCGGCCCAAAACGGTACCGCATACTTTAACTTTATTGCATCGCATGATGGTATAGGGCTTAGGCCAATTGAAGGATTGTTGCAGCCAACAGAGGTGGCATCATTGGTAAGTACGACTATGCAGTTTGGTGGTCGGGTTTCAATGCGAACCAGTAACGATGGTACTCATACACCGTATGAGTTAAATATTGCATTATTTGATGCAATGCAGGGGACGCACAATGGCCCAGATAAGTTTGGCTTTGAGCGTTTTATGTGCGCACATGCGATTATGTTTGCGCTTGAGGGAATACCGGGCTTATACATTCATAGTTTACTTGCCACAACCAATGATTATGAACGTTTTGAAAACTCGCAACACAATAGGGCAATTAACCGCCACCGTTGGCAAGAGTCAAAACTATTAGCCGCAATTGGCGAAAAATACAGCCATCACCACAAAGTGTTTTCCGGAATTAAAAACTTGTTAGGTGTACGAAAAAAACAAAGTGCCTTTCACCCTAATGCCACTCAGTTTACGTTGCATCTTTCTGGAGGATTATTTGGCTTTTGGCGCCAGAGTATAGACCGCAGACAAAGTATTTTTTGTGTATTTAATATTAGCGATAAACCGCAAACGCTTTTATTGGCTGACTTAAATTTAATTAATACGCAGCAGTGGTTTGACTTAGTGTCAGGAAAAACAATAGAGGAAGGGCAGTTAACTATTGAGCTTGAACCGTATCAATGTGTTTGGCTAAGTAATATAAAATAAGGTGAAATAATACCAATCCTCAAAATTGATCACTTAATGAAGTGGATTGATATAAAAGGCTCGCACTGCGAGCCTTTAATTTAATTATTAACGTTGTTAATAATTATAAGCTGTAGCTTAAGTTTATGTAGCCAAAGCGGCCAATGTTGTCGTAACTTGCGCTACCAGCGCTTGTCCCACGTGAACCGTACGGAAGTTTACGGTTAAATAGGTTATCGACACCTACTTTAACGCCTAAGCCGCTATCGAAGTTATAACCCACAGTCATATCAGTAATAAAGTATTTACCGTAAGACATTTGGTTACTAGGGTTAGAGTTACTTGCAAGCTCAACATTTGTGTATAAATCGACTTCACTTAAGAAACGAGTTTCAACTGTTGAGAAAAAATTATCCATAACGTAGCTTACAGATAGGTTGGTTTGCCATTTAGCTTCACCGGTTGTACCTGCATATTCGATATATGAACTTGGATCGTCTTGGAAAGGGAAGTCTTTACGTTCAATAAGGTAAGTTCCTACTAAACGCGTTTTGAAGCTACCTTCAAGCGCATCAAAATCGTAACCTAGTTCAAAATCAACACCAGACGCTTTTTGACCCGCCACGTTTAATACAGAGTTTTGGATTAACGAAATTTCGCTGTTTGTATCGCGCGTAATTAAATTACAGTACTGGTTATTGATGCCGGTAGTACTGTCTACACAGCGGTCAAGAATATCTTGCGCGCTGATTGTATCAATGGCGTCTTCAAGGTCAATTTCCCAGTAGTCAATAGTCAGTACAGCATTGTCTAAAAATTCAGGTTGGTAAACAATACCTACCGTTGTGCTTGTAGACTCTTCACCTTTAACATCACGGTTACCGCTTGTTAAGCCATCTAAAGAGGCCGAGTCGTAACCTGAGTTAAAGTCACTCGCTACACCTAGCGCTGCACAGTTTGCAGTGCGTGTTGCTGCATTTGATAAATTAGCTATGTTTTCTGCACGACATGGGTCGTCAACCGTGTAGAAAGTCTGGCTAGGTGCGCCAAAAACCTCACCAATATTCGGTGCTCTAAGGGCAGCAGATTGCGTTACACGCACGCGTAACTCGTCGTTTACCGTCCAATCTAAACCAAGCTTCCAGCTAGTTGCATCGCCAATGGTGCTGTAATCAGCATGACGTACAGCGGTATCAAATACTAAGTCTTGAATAAGCGGTAAATCTGTTAAAATAGGCATACTCGCTTCAAAAAATACTTCGCGAACATTAAACGAGCCTTTATCTTCGCCTAAAGCATTAAAGAAGGTACCTTCTGCGTTATCTGGCTCTTTTGTTTCGCTTTCTTCTTTACGGTACTCAGCACCAAATGCAACACCTACATATCCTGCTGGTAATTCAAAAATAGCACCGTTAGCAAGCGAGCCAGAAACCACGGTTTGCTTAATAGTTGATGTGCCAACTGATACCGTATTTATGTAATCAATAGCTTGCTGAGAAGGCGCGCCAAAACCCATAATATTTACAGGTACACAGCCATCAGCTTGTGCAGCCGCACTACGACACACAACATTGCCATCTGCATCTTCAACGGCATCTAGGGCGTTAAAGTAGTTGGCTAAAATCATGTTTGCGCCATTTTCACGCTCTAAATCTGTTTGACCGTAAACAACAGAGGTATCTAATTCCCAGTCTTCAAACACTGTACCTTTTAAGCCAGTAACAAAACGTGTTGTTTCACGGGTATTGTTTTCAACGCGGCGGCCTAGGTCGCTCATCATGCGGTTAACCATGATTGAATCAACGCCTTCTTCTTGCATACGGGCTTTGATACTTGGGTCTAGGTATGGGTTGTCAATTTTAATGCTGTTGTCGCTATCAAAAAAGAAAAACGCTGGTTGGCCAATGCTTTCGCCTTGGCTGTTGACGTATTTTGCATCAAAGTAAACGTTTAAGTCGTCGGTCACATCGTAGTTAACTTTAAAGTTTACGTTGTAACGCTCAAACTCAGGCTGTATTTCTTCAAATTGACCTAAGTTAAAAAAGTCACAGTTTGCACATGAATATAAATCTGCGTTATTACCTACGTATAAGTTGCGCGCGCTGCTATCAGGGTTAAAGCTATTAATATACTTAGTTGGATCTTCAAGTGCATAAACACCAGCATCATTGATAGCGAAATAACCCGCATTAGGTGTTAAAATATCGTCTGGGAAGTCCGCGCTATTTTTGTTCTCATCCGTTTGGGCTTGATTAGGTAAGTTACTGAACGAAGTGCTAGTCCACGGGTGGTCAAGGGCATTCAACGAATCTTGGCCAGAGTACTCAATAGCAAAAGCGGCATTACCACGGTCGTTATCAAAGTTAGAGCCGTAAGAAAACGTTGCTTTTTCGTTGTTGTAACTATTTAAATCGGCAAAACCACGTGTAACACTAAAGTCCATGCCTTCAATGTTGTCTTTTAAAATAAAGTTTACTACACCCGTTACAGCATCAGCACCATATACGGCAGATGCGCCACCAGTAATAATTTCAACGCGCTCAATCCATACACTTGGTATTGTATTGGTATCAACAGATTGTGAACCCGCAGAACTTGATACGTGGCGCTTACCGTTTACAAGTACAAGTGTACGGTCTGTCCCCATATTACGTAAATCAAGAATGTTTAAACCTGCAGTACCTATAAAGCGACCAGAATTAGCCATTGAGTAAGTACTACCCAGTGCAGGGAGGTTGTTTAATGCTTCACCAATATTAACGGCGCCACTATTTATTAGTTGATCGCCAGTAATTACTGTTACGGGAGCCGGTGCAATAGCACCTTCACGTAATATGCGAGAGCCGGTTACTTCAACACGCTCTATTTTTTTTGCTATCTGCTCTTCTTGAGCGAATACTGTGCTACTAGCTGTTGCAGCAGCGGTTAGTAGTGCACATTTTATGCTGTTAGAAATTAAAGAATAATGTTTCATGTGTTCCCTGATGGGTTTTTGTTTTAAAAATGTTTATCAACGCTGCTATTAATAGACAACGTTGTTATCACATTTAGCTAAAGAATTATCGATTATTACATGCTAATAAATAAGAATAAACCCTCTGCAGGCCTTGCTATTATTGGCTTTTCTTGTTTGGTTAATTTTGTTTATGTTGTTTTATTTTGTAAATTTTGTTTAAGTTTTGCTGATAAATAGATCGCTATTTACTATTTTATTTACCGTCTTTAGTTATGCTATTTACATTGGGTGAGTAAAATTAAATTTAACGTCGTATTTTTGATCTTTTTGTTGTTTATTTCGGCTGGTGGATGCGAGTGTAAATTTTAGTAATGGCTTCTTTTTTAGCTTACTAAATAAGCTTAAATGTAAAATAAAAGTGTGCTTTTGAATGTTTAATGAGCGTATGTTTTAGCGGCGCTATTTAAAAAAATTTTTAGGTTGAGTAAATTTCATTATCCAGTGACTTAAATGATGCTTATTTGTTGTGATTGTGCGCTAATTTATTTTTTACTAATTAAATGTAAACCCCCTTTACAGTATTAAGTTGTTGTTGCTTCGTTACTTTAAACTCTTTACTTGATACAATTAACAGACTTAAAAATATAGGGTTTTTCATGAAATATTGTTACTTCGTTATTATTTTATTATTGAGCACATTAAGTAATGCAAGCGAGCCTGTAGACCTAGAGTTAAATATGAAAAACACGGGTCTTGCATATAAAAAGGCAGTGCAAGCTACTCAGCTTACAGATTTTAATGCAGCAATTGACGAGTTTATTAACCTGGTTGAAGTAAGTAAAACAGCCAAGTTTTATCAAGAACCTGAAAAATCTGTGCAAGGTCTAGATAAAGTGCTCTCTCAGGCAAAGCTTGCTAAAAAAGTGGCAAACGAACAAGGCTTAGCAGCAGCGAAAGTACCGCTAAAAAGTATTGATAATCTACGTAAAAAGTATCATAAACTACATGAGCCTCCCGGCTTTTTTGAATTATTGTTTGGAAAGTAAGGAACAATTATGGAAATTTCAGTTTCATTATTAGATGGCCAAAAGCAAAGCGCAAAATTTGGTGATTTAGAAGTAATTAGCGATCAAAGTATTGCTGCCGGCGGTGGTGCAGAGCACCCAGAACCATTTGATTACTTTTTAGTAAGTATGGTGTTGTGCGCCGGGTTTTATGCCCGCAAATTTTGTGAGCAACGTGATATTTCTACAGAGGGAATGACACTTACACAAAATAATGAAAATGTAGATGAGAACGGTAAAAAACTATTTTCTATGATGGTTTTCCTCAAAAGTACAAAAAAGCACTTATTGCAGCAGTGAATACGTGTACGGTAAAAAAAGTAATTCAAGCCGCGCCTGAGTTTTCTGTCGTAGTAAAATAAAGTGTTAACAGGTAGCACTTAAAGTGTTGCCTGTTTTATTAAAAATTTACCTCTTGCGCTTTTGGTTCTAAAGTTAGCAAATTTACCAATGCCTTTATTACAAATCCTCGCGCCATAGCCATTTCTTATTGTGTTTCTAGTTTGGTGATTACTCGTAATATCTGCGATTTCTTGCTTTAAACAGTAAATTTGTTGACTATTTAAACAAACAAATCAAAAAATAATCACTTAGATCAAAAATACTGGCTATTCATTTTTAGGCTGTTATAACTATAAATAATATAATAAAAATAGTTAAACAATATATACAGTAGATACTGAGGTAATTTATGAGCGACGCGATACAACAAGAACAAATAGATCAAGGGGTAATGGAAACCCTAAGAGAGCGCGACCATAGTGCCTTAGCACTGCAAGTTAACCATCTTGCATGCAACCACAACGATATTATTGAGTTGCTGGCTCACTATATGGCGTTGAGTGAGCAAGATAATGACGAATTATTTGATGATTGGTACGATAATTTGTTAAAAGAACAACTCACAGTCCTAAAAGTTTTTGAAGTATACAGAGGCCAATACGAACACCAAAATTAATTCTGTACTATTGTAAGTATGTTTAAAAGTATTTTATATGGCTGCTAAGCTATTAAAAGTGAATACATGTTAACTTTTAATAGCTTAGCGACAACATTGATTAGTTACTTGTGATAAAGGCGTACTTTAACGTGCTAAATTCAGAAACAATAAAATCTAGAAATAACGTAAAAATAATTGGTAGCGGCCCTAAAACATTATTATTCGGACATGGTTTTGGTTGTGACCAAAACATGTGGCGTTTTTTAACCCCTTATTTAGAGACGCAATTTAGGATTGTGCTTTTCGATTATGTGGGGTCAGGTAATTCGGATATATCTCAATACGACAAACAGCGATACAAGAAACTAGAAGGTTATGCATTAGATGTTATAGAAGTATGTACTGCTTTGGAATTATCTGATCTTGTATTTGTTGGTCACTCTGTCAGTGGTATGATTGGTGCCTTGGCTGCTTTTGAAAGGCCTGATTTAATTAGTAAGTTAATTATGGTATGCCCCTCGCCTTGCTTTTTAAATTTCCCGCCAGATTACCAAGGTGGCTTTGATAAAGAAGACTTGCAAGAATTATTAAGCTTAATGGATAAAAATTATATCGGTTGGGCTGATTACCTTGCCCCTTTAGTTGTAGGTAATGCTAACTCGGCTGAGTTGATTGGCGAGCTTTCAGGTAGTTTTTGTTCTACCGATCCTGTTATAGCCAAAAATTTTGCAGAGGCGACTTTTTTTTCTGACTATCGTTTTCTATTAAAGAAAATAAAACAACCCACACTAATTTTGCAAAGCCAAGATGATGCTTTAGCGGATGTATCTGTTGGTGAGTACGTCAAACAAGAGATAGAAACCAGCTCGCTCATTGTTATAACCGCCCAAGGTCATTGTTTACAAATGACTCATCCCGAGATTGTAAGTGAATCTATTATTAATTACATACAGTAATTGGTGTGAGTAAATTCAACCCAAATAATGTAACACCAACAACTTATTCAGTTGACTGCTTTCTATGCGGTGCTTTAATAACTGACTCTAAAAATACAATTGTTTACGTAAACAACTATTTTGAAAGCCACTTACTTTGGAAGCCGGACGAGTTAGTGGGTCAAAATATAAATAAAATTTTGACAAAATCGTCAAGAATTTTTTTTCAAAGCTACCTTATTCCCACCGTACTTCATGAGAAAAAGTCTGAAGAAATGCAGTTGATTATTTTTAATGGGCAAGGGCGAAAAACCCCGATGACTATTAACGCGCAGATAAATGAAGAGGGATTGGTGTTCTGGAGTTTGTTTAATGCAACTAAGCAAGACCAGCTTTACGATGAGTTGATAAAAACACGAGAAAAGTTAGAAGAGCAAGCTGAAAAACTAAAGTCTTTAGCAGCAACCGATGAGCTAACAGGCTTATTAAACAGAAGAGAAATGAATTACCGAAGTGGGTTGTTATTGGACCAATCGTTAAGGTCAAAGCAAACAATTGCGTTACTTGTTATAGATATAGATGACTTTAAAATAATTAACGATACTTTTGGTCATTTAGAAGGTGACCGAGTTTTAAAAGAGCTTGGGCAAGTACTTAAAAACTTTGGTCGTCAAACAGATTTAATCTCGCGCTATGGCGGGGAAGAGTTTTTAATAATGCTCCCCGACACTGATAAAAAAGGTGCTGTGCTATTTTGTAATAGGCTGCATACACTTATTGCTACGGTTTTAGTGAATGACAACCCTGTTACTGTGAGTATTGGTTTGACTATAAGTAACAATGCTAAGTCATTCCTTGATTTATTTACACAAGCCGATAATGCAGTATATGAAGCCAAAGCACGTGGTAAAAATAGAACGCAGCTATATGGCGACAAGGGTCACCTTTAATAGCTACTTTAGTTGTCGCACGTATTCTTAATAAGTGAATTGCTGGGTTGCCAAATCCGATCCCATATTTTATCAATATCATTAAAGCTCGGTCTTTGGCTAAACTTTTCAAAACTAGCAACACTTACTCCGTTTGAGTTTATTTCACCCACTTTAAAATTAAAGACATACTGGCATTCCATCCCCATACGCAAATCCGAAAGCACCACGTTATTTTGTTGTTCATGTACTGAATAAAACCCTTTGGTAAACCATTGCAATCGTTTTACTCCCCATTCATTTTTAATGTCATTTAATAACGCAGGGGTTGTGTTGTAAGCGTGTAAAGTGACTTCACTTGGTTTATCGAATACAGATGCATAGCCTTCATAATATTGCCCATCAGACATAGCAACAAAACGCCACAGTAATGTAGTAAGTGGGGCTGGCGTACTTATATACCGATCAACTGCTATATTTTGTGCACTAAGTGCAGTTTGTGCTTTACCGTCAATTATGACTTTTAAAATGAGTGATGAGCATAAGTAGAGTGAGCTTAATCCAAGCGCGATACTATTTATTTTGTAAGCGGTGCTTGATGATACTTTAGGGAATAACGTGCACACCACCCCCAACAGCAATGGAAGTGTATAGAGGGGGTCTATAATAAACATATTTGATAACGCAAACGGATGCTCGGTAAATGGCCACATTAGTTGCGTACCATATACCGTAAAACTATCCAGTAATGCGTGAGTTGATAAACACAAAAACACCAACCAAAACCATCTCATTTTATAGGTTTGCATGCCGGTATGTATTTTTAAGATAAGCCACACAATAAGTGGACTTATTAACAAGTGAATAAAAAAAGAGTGGCTAAAACCTCGATGATAAGTGAATGACTCTACATGCCCGCCATAAGGCAAAAACACATCTAAATCAGGTAAGGTACCAAGAGCCGCGCCCCACAACACGGCTTTATGGCCAATTTTATTTCCCAGAACGGCGTAGCCCACAGCGCTGCCTAACACCACCTGCGTTAACGAGTCCATATTATTCCTTATTGTTTATGATGTTGTTTATACTGAGAAACCATTAAAAAACGTCACTTATAGTTTAAGCTTAGGTTTTATAAAGTCTAAAAATGCCAAAATGCGCGACGACACGGCACTGTTTTTGTAATAAACAGCTTGTATGTCCTCACGATGGTTTGGCGTTTTAATACTCTTTGGTAAAACGGTTACTAACCGGCCTGTTTTTAGATCGTCGGTAACCATAAAATGCGAGAGTAATGCAATGCCTTGGTTTGCAATACAGAGTTGCCTAATTGTTTCGCCGCTACTGGCTGTGACCCCAAATGAGAGCTTTAAGGGGATGTTAAGTGGCCAATTATTGAGGCTAGGTGAGTCGGTAAAACCGATGAGTTTATGATGCCTCAAATCGCTTGCTTGAGAGAGCTTTGGTGCCTTTTTTAAATATTCAGGGCTTGCAACTAAATGTAATTCGCTCGTGCCTAGTTTTCTAGCATGTAGGTTTGAATCTTTTAAATCACCAATACGTATAGCTAAATCAGTTTTATGTTCTAGTAAATCAATAATGCTGTCATGGGAGGTTATATCCAGTGTGATCTGCGGATATTGCTGAGTAAATTGCTCAATTAAAGGTACCAGTTGATGCAAAACAAATGGGCTTGCAGCATCTACCCTAAGTTTACCACTTGGAGATTGTTTTAAGAGTTTGATTGCTTCCTCACCTGTTTGCAAAGTATTTAAGCCGTCACGCGCATATTTAATAAAAGTATGACCCTCTTCTGTAAGTTCTAATCTGCGTGTCGTTCTGTTTAATAAAGTGCACTGCAGTGCATTTTCAAGGCGAGATACTGCACGCGACACCTTAGCTACTTGTTGATCAAGTAAATTAGCTGCTGCTGAAAAGCTTCCGCTATCAACGACCGTAATAAAAATTTCTAAGTCTTCAGTTTTGGCATGTTGTGACATAAACCCCTCGATTACCTTTGCATTTACTACAAAAGTATTTTGTCATTATTGCTGTTTTTTGCAAACACATTTTTAGTCAAACTACACGCCTTAATAAATAATGAGGATAAAATTATGCCATTGGCTTTGTGGGCGCTTACCTTAAGCGCATTTGCAATAGGAACAACCGAGTTTGTAATAGTAGGCTTAGTGCCTAGCATTGCGAACGACTTAGGTGTGAGCTTGCCTTCAGCAGGCTTGTTAGTGAGTTTGTATGCAGTAGGCGTGGCTATTGGCGCGCCCGTGTTAACAGCATTAACTGGGCGATGGAACCGTAAAATTGTATTAATAAGCTTAATGGGCTTATTTGTAGTAGGTAACTTACTTGCATGGCAAGCACCGAGTTATGAAACACTCATATTGGCTCGCATACTAACAGGCCTAGCTCACGGTGTGTTTTTTTCAATTGGCTCTATGATTGCCACAAGCTTAGTAAGTAAAGACAAAGAAGCCAGTGCTATCGCGATTATGTTTACAGGCCTTACGGTTGCACTTGTAACGGGTGTGCCGTTAGGTACTTGGATTGGCCAACACTTTGGTTGGCGTGCAACGTTTTTAGTGGTATCGCTGTTGGGTTTAATTGCTTTGCTAGGAAGCGCTATTTTAGTGCCTAAGAATTTAAAACAGTCTATCCCGGCTACGTTTAAAGAGCAGCTTCAGGTTATTGTTAAGCCGCGCTTATTGCTCGTATATTTAATGACAATTTTAGGATACGGCGGCACGTTCACTGCGTTTACTTACGTAGCACCTATTTTAGAGCAACAAACTGGCTTTGTCCCCTCGGCTATTAGTTTAATAATGCTGGTTTATGGTGTGTCGGTAGCGGTTGGTAATATATGGGGTGGAAAATTGGCTGATAAACGGGGCCCAATTAGCGCACTGAGTATTATATTTAGCGCGTTAACAATTATTTTATTGGCTTTTACCTTTACCATGGAATCAAAAGTAGCCGCAGTACTAACTATTTTAATATGGGGGGCATTTGCATTTGGTAACGTACCAGGATTGCAGCTTTATGTTGTAAAACAGGCACAAAAGCATACGCCTAACGCGGTAGATGTCGCATCGGGCTTAAACATAGCGGCGTTTAATATTGGTATAGCACTGGGCTCAATTATTGGTGGTAGTGTAGTGGAGGGCATGTCGCTTCAAGATACCGCTTGGATTGGCGCAGCAATATCCGCTTTAGCATTAATTGTAACCCGTTACAGTGGCATGCTTGATAAGCGGGAAATTCAGCGCGTATAAAGTGTAAGCTGTTAAGGTTGAAACTTAAATTAATGGCCTCATTACCTGTATTGAGGTCATAGATTTTTAAGTGACGACACAAAAGAAGTAAAAGGTGTATTTTGTAAAGCTATAAAAAGCTTGTTTTTAACCGATTATTTTATAAGGATAGAGCCATGACACAACGTGTAATTGAAATGCCAGATTTAGGTATGGGAACATTCCGTTTAGAAGGCGACACCGCCTACAATTCAGTAAAAATGGCGTTAGAAGTAGGATTTCGTCATATCGATACAGCGCAAATTTATGGTAACGAAGAGCAAGTAGGCCAAGCCATAAAAGACAGCAACATCCCGCGTAGCGAAATATTTTTAACCACTAAGGTGTGGAACAATAAGCTCAATAAAACCGACTTTATTGCCAGTGTAAAAAAATCGCTTGAAAAGCTACAAGTAGAGTCTGTTGATTTACTACTTATTCACTGGCCATCACCAGCAAATGATGAACCAATGAGCGAATACCTTACTGAACTTTTAAAAGCTAAACAGCTTGGTTTAACTAAACATATTGGTGTATCAAACTTCACTATTGCAAATTTAAACGAAGCAATGCAAACGCTCGACTCGCGTGAAATTTTTACCAATCAGGTTGAGGTTCACCCATACTTAACTAATACTAAATTGCGCGCATTTTGTGCTCAGCACGATATACACGTAACAGCGTATATGCCATTTGTAGTAGGCAAAGTACTTAAAGATGAAACGATTATTGATATTGCCAATAAGTATAATGCGTCGCCAGCGCAAGTGGTTATTGCATGGGTAAACGCCAATGGCATGACAACGATCCCCTCATCAACTAAGCGTAAAAACTTAGAAGATAACTTTAACGATCATGTTAAATTAGATGATGAGGACATTGCCCGTATTGATGGCCTTGATTGCGGCGACCGCCAAGCAACGCCAGATTTTGCCCCGCAGTGGGATCAGTAATAAAATACGTCACACGATATTAGGTGCAGAAAAACTGCACCTTTATTTTAAAAGGACTCAGTATGTTAACGGTAATTGCCACTATTTCGAGTGAAAATATGGATGCAGATGTTGTATTAACCGCACTCGAAAACCTGCAAAAGTACTCGCGCCAAGAAGTAGGCTGCCTGCGTTATGAGCTATCGGTTAAAAGTGATGCGCAGCAAACAACTTATTTAGTGAGTGAGCAGTGGGCATCTGATGAGCATTTTGAAGCACATAAAAATGAGCCGCATTTTAAAGCCTTTGGCACACAAGTGACGGGCCTAGTAACCAGCAGTAATATTGATGTATATAAATCAATTGGCTAAGAATAACTAATTGATTCAATAAATTTAAACGGTGGCGTAAATCTACATCGCCTTTTAAAGTTATATTACCTTGCTAAGGTATAGCTTTTGCTGTTTTTTATTTTATGGATAAGTCGTACTTTAAAATAAGCGCATCAATATAGCGAGCGCGTAGGGTTTGCTGTTTTTCGTGATCGGCCCCGTGGCCTAGTGCTTTGTTTAATAGTTTCATAGCGGGGTGTAGTTGTGTACGCTCTTGTTGATTTAAGGTCGCTTTAGTGCGCAGTTCAGTGATGTCGTCTACCAATAGGCGGCCAATATCTACACATACTATTTCATCAATTAACCCGTTTTGTGTAAGCACACCATATTTACTACATAAAAACTGTTGCCATACTTGCTGTAGGTGTTCTTCTATTTCACAACCGAACAATTCTTCGTTAAAGGTAAAGCCTTGCTGAGCAAGCTTAGTAAGGCTTGCTGTGTATTGCTGCGCAAAATAATTAAAGGCATTACTTGATGATTCAATTTTTTGTTTAATTAGCCCTTGCCCCCAATTTACACAACCACGCGGGTAATAGTCATCGTACTCTTCACACTCATACAATCCAGAATACGAACTGCAACTTAGTTGACTTTTTATGCAATAGCTTGGTTTAGGAAATACGCTGTGTTGCTGCCATGTATCTAGCTGCTCGGCGTCAATATTTAAAGCATGGCAAAGCTCATCAGTATTATAAAAATGAGTGGCTAAGTAGTTAGATAAACGCATAAAGGCTCGCTTAAAGTTAAAAACAAAACACTGTTTAAATGCACAGTGTTTATATTTTGTATTATCAAACTAAATAACACAAGCCATTTTACGTTTATTATTAGCTTAGGCCTGCAAAAATGCGTGCAAGTATGTTACAAATAGCGCAAGTTTTATAAATAATGAATTTTTATGCGCACCCTAGAACAAATTAAACAAGCAAGCTTAATTACCGCTATTAAAACCCCGTACTTAGCCAATGGTGAAATAGACCTAGCAAAATACGACGAACTCGTTGAAATACAAATAACGGCAGGAGTAGATGGCATTGTGGTTGGTGGTACAACCGGCGAAGGCCAGTTAATGAACTGGGAAGAGCATCTAATGCTTATTGCGCATAGTGCAAACAAGTATGGCAATAAGCTACTGATTGTAGGTAATACAGGTAGCAACAATACACGTGAAGCAATAAAAGCCACTAAATACGGCTTTGCCAGTGGTATGCATGCAGCGCTGCAAATTAACCCATATTATGGCCGCACGTCTATCGCAGGTGTTAACGAGCATTTTAAACGTGTACTTGATATAGGCCCTGCGTTTATTTACAACGTTGCAGGGCGTACAGGGCAAGATTTAACCCCTGATATTATTGAGCCATTAGCACAGCATCCTAACCTAATTGGTATAAAAGAATGTGGCGGCAATGAACGTATTGCCCATTACGAGCAGCAGGGAATTGCATGTTGGTCAGGTAACGATGACGAAGCCCACGATGCGCGCCATGTACACAAAGCACACGGTGTTATTTCGGTTACCTCTAATCTTATTCCTGGGTTGCTCCGCCAATTAATGGATACTAAAAATGATTCGTTAAATACCGCATTACAACCTTTAATGAACTGGCTGTTCTGCGAGCCAAACCCG
>NZ_LODI01000011.1:13648-52389 GCF_001468485.1 Pseudoalteromonas sp. H71 | reverse complement strand
TTGCAATTAACACCGCAATGATGATGACAGGCGCAGTAAATCCCGTATTTAGATTACCGTATTTGCCTTTAAATGAAGAGCAGCAACAAATAGGGTTGCCACTTATTAATCAGTTAAATGAAGCCGATGTAGTTGGTGGCAAGGCTAGTTTACTTAACAGCGATGAAGTATTAACTCTTTCTTAATTAAGGTATGAGGCTAAAAGTGAAGCGTAAATAATTTCACTCTTGGCCTTTTTTATTGCCAGTAATAATTTAATTTAAGTTTCCAGCTTGTTAGGTTTGAATGTTTGTAACTAACGCGAATGTCAAAATTTTGATTTATAGGAATTGATATTTCAGCTTGGGTTGATGACTTATCATCATTTCCTAATATAAATTGTTCGTGAGAAGTTCTTAATTTAATATCTGAGTATAGTGTTGTTATTAGACCTAGTTCTAACGATGCATCATAAATATTGTCTGTAGCAGCAAGATCTCCAATATACCCGTTAGCAAGCGTAAAGAGCAGGGTTTTATTATTATTGGTCAGATAAGATTTACCTATTCCACCCATTACAAACGTGTTTGTGCAGCTTTGGCAAAGTGTATTCTGCCTTTCAAAACCAGCATTGATTTTCCATGAAAGGTTATTTTCTTTTGGCCATTTAACATAGGCTGGTGAAAATGACTCTAAATCCAGTAAGTGCAGTTTATCTAGATACAAATTAGAGTTTAAGATAGAGACTTCAGTATCAACCATTTCTAAATTGGAAAACGCAATGCGTGCAACATCTGACGCTAAAGAGTCAAAATAACTGAGTCTAAATCCCAAACCAAAGTTGTGTTGCTTGTTTACCTGGGTTGACGAAACAGACATATTTGATGGTTTTTGTCCTTTATGAGGCGCTTGCTGGGTATATGATGAAACGTGCACTTCATTGCCAATTGGGAGCGTTAAACGCGTTTTAATTAGTGCTTTTTTTAAGCTTTTAATATGCTCAATATTGTGTTTTTTTATTTGCTGTAATTGGGCTAGCTCAAATAATGTTTCAATAATTCGCTTTTTACTTTTTATATTGAGTGAGATGAAATCATCTTGCTCAAGAAAGTCAGGTGTTTTGTATATTTGCTCTGCAATGGTTGATTCGTTGCTAGTCAGCTTTTTCATATACTCAATAAAAACAGTACTTCGAGATGGCGTAAAGCGTACCTCTTGAACCAGCTTTTTATTGTTATAAGTAGCCTGATTTAACTTTGAAAAAACAGTTGTCGGGATCATCCATGGCGAGCTGTTATTTGTTAACTGCTCTCCTATAACAAGTTCTATTAGTTGCGCAATATGAAACGCGCAGTTTTCATCAGCAAAATAGTAATCGAATTGCGCACCGAGTATTTCCCATAAATGATTAGCAATAAACTTTGTATCGTCATTTTTTAAGGCAAGCTTATATTCCCAAAGATCTCTAAGTTCTATTTCACCGTAATTATGTTGATGACGGTAAAATAATTGATCCGAAAACCCTGCTTTATAACCGCCAAACAAGCCTTTTGTTATATAAACTAGACCATTTTCGTTATCCGGTACATGAGCACCATAATTTATGCTGTAATCGAGTAATTTATTATTTTTGGCCGATGACCGATTTAGTTTTAACAACAAATGCCCATAAAGTGATGCCGGATTACTCATATAACCAGATGCAAATATTAGGCTTATAGAATGTATGGGTTGCGCATCTCGCCATTGTTCAAGTTCAATACAGGAGGACTTAGGCTGCGTAAATGTTAACCCTTGTTTTTGTAGCCAGGTGTATCGTGCAGGATATTTACATTGCGCTAGTGGGTCTTTGTTAAAGCTTTGCACTGTCGCTTTTAGCTCTTCAAAAGGGCTTGTTGCTCCGCGAGAAGATATAAAAAATGATGTGTTCGTAATATAGCTTTTATTAAACGCTGGTTTTTTGTAATGGCCTAAATTTAACCACGTGGGATGTTGGGCTAATTGTTTTAATGTTGCAGATGCTTGAAGATTAAACGAAGCAATGAAAAAGATAAAAATTATAAAAGAATAAATTTTCATAAATACCCAACAGGCTTGGGGTAGAAAAGGCTAAAAGGGCTAAAATTAGCCCTTTTATATATTATATTGCAGAACAGTTAGCTGAGAACTGGCTAGCAATATTGCTTTCAACAAGTGTGTAAAGAGCCTGAGCATCGTTTACAGATGTTTGTGCAAAATCATTACGTATCGTTGTGATCATTTGAGAATGAGCTGAGCTATCACACCCACGTACATTTAGCATTGCTGAGATGTACTCGCCTTCACCTTGTGCAATTTCTTGCTCTAGGATTGGGAATGTTTGTTGTATAAATTGTGCAGTTTTAACGTTTGCACCTTTACAGCTTTCTACAGATGAAACATTTGAAGAAACAGCAGTTGTTCCTAAATCCCAAATAACATTTGAGATAGCAGCGGCTGTGCCATTATCAGGAAAAACCATTGCACCAATACCACATTGCTGCCATGGGTTAACATCTGCTTGCGCTGGTGTTACTACGAAAGCGCTTGCTAATACTGCTGCAGCTAAACATCTTTTTATCATTATTAAATCCTTATTTATATGTCCCTTAAATGGGGCTTGAATTCTATACATAAGAAAGCTTAAGAACAATAACCCGTTTTAAAAAAATTAATAATAAGTATATTTTGTAAATTTTATGGGATAAATATTTTCGATAAGTGAGGCTCTGAACACTTTGTGAGAGAAACTATTGATTTATTGGTAAGCAATTTTAATAAAACAAAATATTTAAATAGTAATATTGCTTAAAACTAACTGTTGGCTCATTTTTGCTGTATAATTTGCGACCCTTGATAATGTGGCCGTAGGTTATACAGCATGAATTTTAAATCTTTTAGTTTCGCACCTGAAATCATCCAGGCATTAGACGAACTTAACTATCACACTCTTACGCCCATTCAGCGCGCAGCTATTCCAGCTGTTCGTAAAGGTAAAGACGTTTTAGCCAGTGCACAAACTGGTACCGGCAAAACTGCCGCGTTTGCTTTACCTGTTATTCAAAAATTAATTGAGTCAGACTTAAGTACAACCAACGCACCTAGTGCACTGGTATTAGCGCCTACACGCGAATTAGCAGAGCAAATTGCCAATAACTGCAAAGAGTATGCAAAGCATACCTCGCTAAAAGTAGTGAGTTTATTTGGTGGGGTGAATACTACAGGTCAAGAAAACGCATTAAAAGCAGGTGTTGATATTGTAGTCGCAACTCCGGGCCGTTTATTAGATCACATTCGCCTAGGTAACTTAAGCTTAGCGAATGTAAAGCATTTAGTATTAGATGAAGCTGACCGCATGCTTGATATGGGCTTTATCACAGACATGCAAACTGTGATAAAAAGCTGTGCAGATGATCGTCAAATTTTATTGTTTTCGGCTACATTCCCAGCTGCGATTAAACAGTTTGCCTCTAAAGTACTTAAGCAACCAGAAATTGTGCGTGTTGACCAAACTAACAGCACCGCATCTACCGTTCAGCACGTTGTATACCCAGTCGAAGAGCGCCGTAAGCAAGAACTTCTTTCAGAGCTGATTGGTAAAAAGAACTGGCAGCAAGTGCTTGTGTTTGTAAATATGAAAGACACCGCGGACGAGCTAGTTAAAGAACTAAACCTTGATGGTATTCCTGCAACAGTTTGCCATGGCGATAAGTCACAAGGTAACCGACGCCGAGCTTTACGTGAATTTAAAGAAGGTAAAGTGCGTGTGCTAGTGGCCACTGAAGTTGCTGCACGTGGTATTGATATTGATGGATTACCCCGTGTAATTAATATTGATTTACCTTGGCTTGCTGAAGATTACGTTCACCGCATTGGCCGAACAGGCCGAGCTGGTAACCAAGGTCAGGCAATATCGTTTGTAAGCCGTGAAGAAGAAAATACACTATTTGAAATAGAAACATTAATTGGTCAAAAAATTAAGCGTATTTACCTCGAAGGCTATGAAGTAAGTAACCGTGAAGTACTTATTGATAAGATAGGTAAAAAACCGGCTCATTTACGCCGTACTCGTTCTAATAAACTATCAGGACAGGCAACGGGTGAAGCTCGCGCAGTAAACCGTTCGCGTATATCTAACGTGCGTAAAAGCTTAAAAGGTGCAAAGCTGTCACTTAAGAAATAACAGCTAATATAAGAATTAATAAAAACCTGAGTTTACTCAGGTTTTTTTATGGTCGAAATAAAGCTTCGTCGATTATTTGAGCATGTTGATAGGCTGCCTGTGGCTGGTTTTTATTTGCAATAATAGACAATCCAACGGGTAAACTACTTACCTTACCAACGGGAAGGGTAATATGAGTTGTGCCGGCAATGGCAGATAAAGAGCTACTACTGCCTTTAAAGTTATCACCATTTACCAAGTCTGTTTTCCACGCAGGCGATGTGGTTGGAGCAATGACTACATCCACATTATTATTTTTGTATAAATTAGTAATGGCGGCGGTGGCTAATGTGCGGTAACGCTGTTTAGTTTTTTGGTATTTGTCTGTTTGCGTTAAGTCGATAGCGTTTGCTTGTATTAAAATGTCTTGCCCAAAATGGGGCATTTCAGCTGCCTTGTTTTGTTTATTAAAATCAATCAATGCACTTAAACTTTTTACCTTCACTTGGGCAGAAGTATTTACTAAGTAATGGTTTATTTCCTTTTTAAAGTCGTAAAGCAATACATAATATTCATCGACAAATAGCGAAGTTAAATCATCTGTTATATCAATATTAATTACTTTATGACCAGCCTGTTGGAGAGCTGAAAGTTGATTTTGGTATAAACGCTGTGTTTCTACTGTAAACTTATCACTTGGTAGCGCACCTATAACTAATGATGACTTTTTAGCATCTGGCAATGCTTGTAATTGAAAACTATGCGTTGAGGTATCAAGCGTATCGCGACCTTGTAGAACTGATAATACAAGGCGGGCATCTTTTAATGAGTGTGCCATTGGGCCAACACTGTCTTGGCTACTTGAAAGTGGCACCACACCAGAGCGCGATACTTGGCCCATGCTTGGTTTTATCGCATAAACACCGTTCACAGAAGCTGGGCAGGTAATAGAGCCATCGGTTTCTGTGCCAAGGGCTACAGGGGCAAAGTTAAGTGCGATGGCAACAGCTGATCCCGAGCTCGAACCACAAGGGTTACGAGTAATGTCATGCGCATTGTGTGTTTGCCCCCCAACGGCGCTCCATCCTGATGATGAGTAAGACGACCGAAAATTAGCCAACTCACTTAAATTAGTTTTACCTAAAATAATGGCACCAGCATTACGTAACTGTTTAACCACAAAGGCATCATTGTTAGTAATATTATTTTTAAGTGCTAACGAGCCTGCTGTGGTTGGTAATGAGCCTGTGGTTTCTATGTTATCTTTTAAAAGTACCGGTATTCCATGAAGAGGCCCAGCCCACAGCCCTTTAGCACTAAGCTCATCAATTTTTTTAGCTTGCGCAATAGCACTAGGCTCAATATTAATGACCGCATTGAATTGAGGGTTAAGTTTATTAATACGATTAATATAGTGTTGGGTAAGTTGCTGGGCACTAATTGTATTATTTTTAAACGCCGAGTGAATTTCATCTATTGTTTTTAGTTCGTATGCTGAAGTGTTTAAAGCAATAACACAGGTTAATAATCCTAGTAATGTTTTTATCATAAAAAGCACGCAAATAGTTGTTTGGTTACTTTTAACACAAAAAAGCCCCACAATGTGAGGCTTTACGATAATTAACTAAATATAGCGTTTAAGTGTTTTCAAGCATTGATAGCGCAACAGCCTCAGCTGCTTTTATGCCATCAATACCCGCTGATAATATGCCGCCAGCGTAGCCTGCGCCTTCACCTGCAGGGTAAAGCCCTTTAGTATTAATGCTTTGATAGCTTCTGTCGCGCTTTATACTAATGGGTGATGACGTGCGTGTTTCTACACCCGTTAGTAACCCGTCATTAGTAGAAAACCCGCGTATTTGTTTGTTAAAAGCAGGGATAGCCTCACGAAGCGCTTCAATTGCAAAAGCAGGCAATACATTACCTAGATCGGTTAACTTAATCCCGGGCGTATATGAAGGCTTTACATCGCCCAAATCAGCAGAAGATTTGCCTTTTAAAAAGTCGCCGATAAGCTGGGCTGGTGCATCGTAGTTTTCGCCGCCTAACTTGTAAGCTTGCTCTTCTAATTTGCGCTGCAAATCAATACCCGCAAGAGGGTGACCTGGGAAATCTTTTTCAGGTGAAATACCTACAACAATAGCACTATTTGCATTGCGCTCACTGCGTGAATACTGGCTCATTCCATTGGTTACAACACGGCCTTCTTCAGATGTTGCAGCAACTACAGTGCCACCAGGGCACATGCAAAAACTATATACAGTGCGACCGTTATTGCAATGGTGCACAAGTTTATAATCGGCAGAGCCTAAAATTGGGTTTCCGGCATTTGGCCCAAAACGACACTCGTCAATCATTGATTGTTTGTGCTCAATTCTAAATCCCACTGAAAATGGTTTGGCCTCAATATATATCCCTTTGTCATGAATCATCTTAAAGGTATCGCGTGCGCTGTGTCCAACAGCAAGAACAACGTGACGTGTTTCAATATGTTCACCGTTAGACAGGGTAAGGCCTGTTACTTGGCCGTCGTCTAAGTGGATATCGTCTACACGCGTGCTAAAACGAATTTCTCCGCCAAGTTCTATAATACGAGCGCGCATTTTTTCAATCATAGTGACGAGTTTAAAAGTACCAATATGAGGTTTGCTTACAAACAAAATTTCTTCAGGTGCGCCGGCTTCAACAAATTCAGTAATAACTTTTCGTCCATAATGTTTTGGATCTTTTACTTGGCTGTATAATTTTCCATCTGAGAATGTACCCGCGCCGCCTTCACCAAACTGTACATTTGATTCGGTGTTTAGTGCTTTTTTACGCCAAAACCCAAAGGTGTCTTTGGTACGCTCTCGTACTTCTTTGCCACGCTCAACAATAATTGGGTTAAAGCCCATTTGGGCAAGCACTAGGCCTGCAAACAAACCGCATGGACCAAATCCGATAACGACAGGACGCTCGGTGATATTTTCGTTTGCTTGCGCTACAAATTTATAAGATGTGTCGGGCGCTGTTTTTACATGTTGATCTTTTGCAAATGTGGCTAAAAGCTCAGCTTCGTTATCAACTTCTATATCAAGGGTGTAAATGAGTAATATGGCTGTTTTTTTACGAGCATCGTAACCGCGTTTAAATACGTTATAACTGTGTAATTGTGCAGGTTGTATTTTTAGTTTGTTGATAATGGCTTGGCCAATGGCATTTTCATCATGATCAAGTGGCAATTTTATTTCAGTTAAACGTATCATTATTATCTCTATCTGGTGTCTTAGCGGGTGTTTCTCCGCTCACAATAAGAAAGTGTAGGGCACGAATTGGCTTTACATTAAGGGCGCACATACTACGTTAAATTGGCAAAATATGGCAGTTATTTATTGTGTTTTTGAGGTGAAAGGGTATGATCGCCCACTGTTAAATTAGCTTTATGGTACAAAAATATTATGGCGTTTGTAGTTACCGAAAATTGCATAAAATGTAAGTACACCGATTGCGTATCAGTGTGTCCTGCGGATGCATTTTTTGAAGGCCCTAATTTTTTAGCAATTAGCCCAATTGACTGTATTGATTGTGGACTATGTGTTCCAGAGTGCCCAGCAGAAGCAATTTATCAAGAAGATGAACTTCCTGAATCTCAAAAAGAGTTTACCGAACTCAATGCAGAACTTGCTCTTATTTGGCCTCGTATTACACAGGTAAAAACAGCCCCTAAAGATGCTGACACATGGAACGGTGTTGAAAATAAGCTAAAGCTACTTGATACCTAAGAATAGAACAAATAATCCTTTATTATTAATTAGTTAATATTTTGCCAAATTATGTTTGCAAGGTATTAACAAATGTACCCGCTTAAATTACACTCCGGTTTAGAAATTACTCATATTGAGTAAAGTTGTTTTAAATGGATGTTTATGCAGTACTTTATAACTACAAAAAAACCACTCACGTTTTTACTTTTATCGTTCTTCCTACTAGTTAATAGCTACAGTGTATTTGCTAAAAAAGAGCAGATATCGCTGGCTCGAATAAATCAAAATATCAGTGTTGATGGCGTACTTGATGAAGCGCATTGGCAAAAAGCGACCTCTGTCCCTTTGCTTGTTCAAGATGAGCCTAATGAAAGAGGCACCCCTCCTGTAAAAACCGATGCGTACATGTATGAAGATGGCACAAATTTGTATGTTGGTTTCATTGCTTACGATTCTGACCCGGATCAAATACGCGCTTCACTTCGTGACCGAGATACCCTTTGGCAAGACGATACTGTAATACTTGTAATAGACACCTTTAATGATGAGCGCTCAGGCTATGAGTTTTTTGTTAATCCGTTAGGTGCACAAGGCGATTTACGCATGAGCGATACCGATGGTTGGCAATCAGATCCATCTTGGAATGCAATTTGGGATAGTGCCGGAAAAATCACCCATGAAGGTTATGTAGTTGAAATGCGTATTCCTTTTAAAGCACTGCGCTTTCCAGAAAATAAAAAAGATTTAACGTGGGGGTTTTTATTAATGAGAAACTACCCTAGGGATGTACTTTATCAAATATCCAATATGGGGTTTGACCGCGATGTTAAATGTAGCTTGTGTCAGTTTGATAAGTTAACGGGCTTGAGCGAATTAGCATCAAGTAAAAATGTTCAACTTACCCCAACGCTCACAGCACTTCGCCACGATGATAAAGCCCAACTCCCTGGCGACTGGGAGAACGGTAGCATAGACACTGAGGCCGGTTTAGATTTACGCTGGGGAATAACAAAAGACGCGGTGTTAAATGCGACTATTAACCCTGACTTTTCGCAGGTAGAGACCGATTCTCTTGAGCTTGACGTGAACACAACGTACTCAATCTATTATGCAGAGAAAAGACCTTTCTTTTTAGATGGTGCCTCTTACTTTAAAAGTAGCTTGTTTGAGCTTTTATACACTCGAACCATTGCAGAGCCAACTTTAGGGGCAAAGCTAACTGGTAAAACCGATGGCATAGCTATGCACTTATGCTAGCTGATGACGAAAACAGTAATATCCTTTTACCAACAAACCAAGGTTCTGGTTTTGCCTCACTGAATGAGAAAACACAGGCGGCAGTCGGTCGTTATCAATATGATTTAGGTGAGCAGGGAACGTTGGGCGTATCAAGTACACACCGACAAAGTAATAATTATCGTAATACGGTGTTATCAGTTGATGGCAGTTATTGGTTTAATCAGTCAGATACATTGCTTTATCAAGTTTCGTCAGCTGATACGCGAAACTCTGACTTTTTAGTTGATAACTACGGTCTCTCTAAAACACAATCAGATCAGGCATATGCAATTGAATTAACCCGTGACAAGCGAGACTATAAACTTTTCACATCTTATGAAAATATTGGCGAGGATTATCGCACCGATTTAGGATACCAAGCCAAGGTTGATTATGAAAAAGTGCTGATTGGTGGCGGTCAAACGTGGTATCGAGATGAGTTGGATTTAATTACGTCATGGTCTTATGAAGCTGATTGGGATAAAACCTGGGCGCAAAGTGGTGACTTGCTTGAGGAAGAATATGAAGGCTTTTTAAGTTTTAAGGGGCAAAAGCAGTCTTTATTTAATATTGGCTTTATTCATCGTAAAGAGAGTTATTACGATGAGTTTTACAATCAAAATATAGGTTACCTTTATACTTCACTTAAACCCACTAAAGACTTGAATCTATCGTTTTATCTAGAATATGCAAGCCGTATTGACTATACAAATCTTGAGCTTGGCGATGTAATTAATACACAAACTCAAGCAGTGTGGGATATAAACGATCATTGGCAAGTGGATATAAGACACAGTTACAGCAAGTTAGATAACCCACGGGATGACCGCGTTTATACAGCAAATTTGGTCGACTTTAGACTGCATTATAAATTTAACATGCGATCAATGTTAAAACTGATTTTACAAGTTGAAGATATAGACAGAAACAAAGAGGCTTATTTTTATCAAGTAAGCCAAACAAATAAAGACTATGGTAGCCAACTGGTTTATTCGTATAAGATTAACGCACAAACTTTATTTTATTTAGGTTACTCAGATAGAGGGTATCAGGACGATACACTCGAAAATATTGAGCGTGACCAACGCACCTTTTTCACAAAAGTGAGTTATGCATGGCAGCTCTAACAAGGTAATGTAAATATGGGCTCATAACCAGGCGTCAAATAGAGTCTGTTTATGGGCGCACATTTAAGTTTTGTATTTTAGCCTTACTTAAAACCTTAACCCCAGCTCTTTTTCAGTCATCGCTACACTTTTTCTCGCACAAAAAATCGACACATATCAGATAAATAATTGCTTACAAATGAAAATAGGAGATATAATGAACATTTAGTTATTAAGGATCAGTATTGTTAGGGAATTTTTCATGAAAAAATTAAAGCATGTTGGATTAATTTCCTTACTCATTTTGCTATTTTGCTTTTACCTAAATACTGAATTGACGAGTCAGATAAGCCGCACCAATCTGTTCCAGTCTAATTTTAGCGTTAAAAAATTTGATATAAGCAGCACCAATTTAGATATTGCCCCTTGGTACAACCCAGTTCTGAGCGGCCATTATACAATTGACAGTGCTTCTCAAACATTACTCCTTGTTAAAACAACGGAACAATCTTTTATTGCGGCTGATGCCAATGTACTCATTTTGATGGTGCTAACGTCGCCTAAAAACATCATTATTTTTTTCTCTTGTATACTTTTGCTTGCTGTGTACATAAAAAAACAAAGCAGGAAACAAAATCATAAACATAAGTTAAGTCAACTTAATCAGCAGGCTAATAAACTTTTAGAGTCGTTTAATTTAGAGATTGAACCTGCTCAAAACCCTGATGGTATTAGCAATTTAAGTAAATCTATTACCACCCTAAATATGCATGTAGCCAATTATGTAAAACAAACACAAACAAGCATATGCCAAGATAAATTAACCCAACTCATCGATAGACATGCCTACATTGAGCATATTGGTAGGCACATAAACCAAACAGGTCAAAAGGAATTAACTTGTGCATTATTATTCATTGATTTAGATGGATTTAAGCAAGTTAACGACTCATTTGGGCATAGCTTTGGTGATGAGATACTTGTACAAGTGGCAACACGTTTGGCTAATGTTTTGCGTCACCATAAATTAAGTAATATAAACTCAGCTAATCAGTTAGAACAAAATTTATCGCGTTTAGGGGGGGATGAGTTTTCTATTTTTATTGAGTCGTTGGACGAAAGCGATAAGGTTGTCGACATAGCAAAACAAGTACTTAGTGAGCTTGAAAAAGACTTTGTACTTGGCAATAAAATTGTAAAAATTAGTGCAAGCATTGGTATTGCTACTTATCCAGAAAGCGCATCTACACCACAAGCATTGTTGCAGTTAGCAGATGTAGCAATGTATCGAGCTAAAAGTGACGGCAAGGGTATTTTTAAAGTGTATTCCCCTGAAATGGGTAACAAAATGCGCCGGTATCATTATTTACTCGAAGAGCTTCGCTTAGCCATTGCATGTAAAGACTTTTATCTATCGTTTCAGCCCATCGTGCACGTAGAAGATTGCATGATTGACTATTTTGAAGCACTCACACGCTGGAACCACCCAGTTGAAGGCATGATTTCACCTGCTGAATTTATCCCTATTGCTGAAGAGTCAAATTTAATATTAGAGTTGGGTGATTGGATTATGCTTGAGTCATGCAGGCAAATGGCTGCCTGGCACAATGCAGGTATGCGTAAAGTAAAAATATCGGTAAATATTTCAGGTATTCAGTTAAAACACCGTGATATATATGATTGGATCACAAAAACACTCAAAAGTACGGGGTTACCTGCAACGTCTTTAATGCTTGAGGTGACAGAGTCTACCTTTATTCAGGCAAGTACTCGAATTATTGATGAGCTTAGTAAGCTAAGAGAAGACGGTGTGACTATTGCTATAGACGATTTTGGTACCGGATTTAGCTCTTTAAGCACCCTAGCAGATTTACCTATTGATGTTATTAAAATTGATCGCTCGTTTATAACTCAAGCCAATAAAAGTAAAAAATATAATGACATACTCAATACCATTAGTGAGCTAGGCCAGAGGTTGGGGCTAAAAATAGTAGCAGAAGGTGTGGAAGAAATTGCCCAATTTGAGCTTGTAAAAAAGTTAGGTGTGAGCTCAGTTCAAGGCTATTTAGTGAGTCGTCCAGAGTCTTCTATTAATGTTGGAAATAAAGTGTTACGTAATAATAACGCTAATTTATCTGCATCGGGTTCTAGTGCCTGGGAAATTACTAAATAAAAATGTGTTACTTGGGCGTTTACTGGACAATTTTTTAATTAAGACATAGTTTTAGTTACATAAATAATAAAAACGAGATGTTAAGGCTTAGATAATATGCATCGAAGCTCCCTAATCGAAGAAAACCTTAATGATACCGTAAGATTACTTTACGAGAACGCTTATTCAGGTTTACTCGTTTCTTTATTTGCGAGCGCCTGTATTGCTTTTAGTTTTAATAAAGGCGAGTTATTAAGTTATAACGATAAGCTAGCTTGGTGGCTTATTATGCTGTTTGTTTTGGGGATTCGTTTTTTAGATATCCGCACATTTTTAAAAATAAACAAACGTGCTACTCAATTTGACCTCTTAAAATTTTCATCAGGGGTTATCATAACCGCTATTGTATGGTCCAGTTATGCTTTGTATTTTCACACTTCTTTCGAGCCTTTAGAAGCCACAAGTATCATAATTATATTATCTGCTTTAGGTGGTGGTTCTGCTAATGTGTTGTCTGCACATAAGCTGACCTGTTTTGCTTATGCATTTATCCTATTATTTCCTTACGCATTAGTGTTAATAATGTCTTCACATTATTACGAAAATGTACTTGGCTTTTTAGGTATAGGCTATGGCTCAATTAATTTATTAACTCTCAATAAAGCATCTGCATTTACACAGCAAGCAATACACTTAAAAAATCAAAACAGCGATTTACTTGAAAAAATGGAGTTAAGAGTTGACGCGCGTACTGAAGAAATAATGCATCTGTCAAATTCTGACTCTCTGACCCAATTATTAAATCGAAATGCATTTTTAAATGATGCAAAAAATCGAATTAAACATTATCCAGATCCACCTTTTGCGCTGCTTTTTATAGACCTAGATGGGTTTAAGAATATAAATGATGTGATGGGTCACAAGGTCGGTGATAACGTTTTAAAAAGAACAGCGAAACGTATTTCTGATGTGTGTGCTCATAATCAGCAAAAGTGCCGCTGGGGCGGCGATGAGTTTTTAATTTTAAGTGATTTTGTATGCAAAGAAAATACTTACAATTTTGCTAAAGAAATTATTGATGCAATTACACAGGATCATCCAGAAACAGAGCACGGCGCACGGGTAGGGGCGACCATAGGCATTGCACTTTACCCAGAGCATGGTAAAGACCTGGATAGCTTAATTTTAAATGCCGATATGGCAATGTATCACCAAAAAAGAATGAATCGTGGGCAAATTAGTTTTTTTAGCGAGTCCCTTCGTTCTGAATTAGAAAGAAAGCGCCTACTTAGCGAAGAGCTTTTAACCGCGCTTGCCAATAATTGTTTTTCGTTGGTATACCAGCCCATTATTGACTCTAAAACACATGATATATACGCGATTGAGGCGCTCATTCGTTGGCAATTAAAAGGAGAAAACATACCTCCTGACGAATTTATACCAATTGCAGAGCAGTATGGGTTAATTTCAAAAATAGGCTTTTGGGTACTTGAAACGGCGTGCCGACAAGCACTTACTTTTCAACAACTCTCCCCAGATTTATCAGTCAGCATTAATGTATCTGTGATGCAGCTTAAAGAAATAGAGTTTGCCAAGAAGGTTAAGAATATTTTGGCGAATTTGAATTTTCCTGCCTATAAGCTTCATTTAGAAGTAACTGAATCTGTATTTGCAAACGATAAGCATACATTTTTGTATGTGGTTAAATCATTACAAGAACTGGGTGTAAGAATTTCAATAGATGACTTTGGTACAGGGTATTCTTCTTTATCGAGCATGCTTGATGTAGGTGTCGATATTGTAAAAGTGGATAAAAGTTTTGTTCAAGATGAGGATGAAAGAGGCTTAAGCATTGTTAACGCAGTAGTGCAAATGGCAAGTTCGCTTAATTTTAATGTTATTGCTGAAGGGGTTGAAACACCTTTGCAGTGTAAGAATCTTACTCAACTAGGCGTATCGCATTTACAAGGGTATTACTTTTCAAGGCCGCTGACCTCAAGCGCATTAATTGAGTATATAAATAATAAAAAAGCCTCATAAGGAGGCTTTTTGAGTATGACGAACCTGAGTTGTGGTTCGCCACGCTAATGTTCAAAGTTAAAATTAATTAATCTTTATAAATCAAATGTTCTTGAAATTGCTAGTACGATGCGCTCATCGGCGTAGTCGTAATCAAGGCTAGTATTCTCAGCGGCTACTTCAATACCAAAGCCTTCGTAACTGGTTTGATAAGCAAGACGGTAGTGACTGTACGATTTCTTTTGGTTTACATCCCACGCCCATTTTTCACCGTCAAGTGAATTAGAAATATCAAAACTTGCACGTATTGCATGATTTGGTACAAGTTCATAAGTATGAGCAATCATTGAAACTACATGGCCCGCACTTGTTCCAAAATAATCCCAGCTGTACCAAAAATTAAGCTCTGTTTGGCCGTAATCACTGGCGTAACCAAATTTTGTGTAAACCTCAGGGTAATTTCCATCACTGTTATTACCTTGGTATGTGTAGTATGCAATACCGTAGTCAACACTAAACTTATCGTTTAATTGTACATAGCGACCAACGTATCCATCTAGTTCAAAATCGGTATCATCACCAAAGTCTACGTTTGACGCCCATACACCGGCATACACGCCATTATCAAAAGCATAATCCAAACTTGCTTGTAATGCAGGATCGTTATCTGTTTGGCTTACACCGTTAAACGTGTAATCTGATGCTGCTGTAATAGTTGTTGACCAGTCGGCAGCTGCCGTTGTTGATAAAAGAGCGAATGGCACTGCTACTGCAAGTTGTTTTAGTTTATTGTTCATTATAAATTCCTAGCTTTGTGTTTCAATTTTAGTGTAGTCAATTTTGTTTGCTTTTGGTGAGCTATCAATATTCTTAACTGTTTTAAACTTACTGTAGCCAATAAAGCCAGCACACAGGAAGAACAAGGCAATCACTAATGCACCTACCCACTGTATTTGTAAAAATTCTAGCTTAAACAATAATGTTAATAATGAAAGCGCAAGTATGTTTCCAATCATATACTTCGCTTTACCAAAGCGTTTTACAGTAATGTTTAAGTTGTCTGTGTATAAACGCACTAACGAGTCGAGTGAGTTAATTACAAACACAATACCTACAAATACCATGGCAAAGTTTTTAATGCCTTGCGTTGGAATACCCGCTTCGTGGTAGTGGTAAAGTACGCTAAACCAGATTGCAATTGGTATTGAAGGGAAAATTAACATAGCGCCTAGAACTTGGTAAGTTTTTAAACCGCCTACAAAACGAGAGGTAAACTGACCAATCATAATGCTCCAAGCAAACCACCAAAATAAGTAAAACTCATGGTAATCGTTAAGCGGTAAAACAAATTCATTTATGTTGGCAAAGTATGTGCCGATAGAGGCTAAGTTATCAGTGAATGCTGACATTTCACTGTCACTTAATACAAACGCACCTGCCCACATAAAGCCAATTAGTGCTATAAATAACCAAGTAGTAGCAATACTTAAAAATCGTACGTACTTAATGTCTGTACTTGAATATACGGCAAAACAAATTGCTGCAAATACAATTAAGTAAAACTCAGAAACAATACTTGAACCATCGCCAATTTCTGGCAAATACCATGGAAGGTTAGAAAGTAAGAGGTAAGCGGTAAAAGCACATGTACCAATAATAACTACGTTATTAATGAACTTTACCCAAGGTATTTCGAAAAATTTAACTTTAGGTTCTATTACACAGAAATAAAAGCACGTAAGAAAGTAAAATCCCCAGATTAAAAATCCCCAATAACCAAACTCAATGGCCAGTGGATTTGCAAACGCGTATTCTGGGCTTGCTTTTATGTCTGCATAACCTGCAAACTCAGTTAAAGGAAACATTATAAGGCCAACATCAAGGCCTGAGGTAAAGAGTATTGCGATAAAGGTAAGTGTTTTAACTGGTGTAACACCAACAACACGTACATTACCCCATTTTAATAAAATGATCGTAATTGCAAGTAGGGTAAAAATAATACCAGCATTAAGCCAAATGGTCATTGGTACCCTCCAATAGTGAGTTATTCATAAGCACTCCGTTTTTTATTGTTCAATCTTGCATTATTACAACATAACCAATTTATGTTGTTCGCCACTGCAAGGCTCATAGAGTTAGTCTGACGAGACTAACTCTATAAGTAGCTGATTAAATTTTTGCTGCACGCTGTGTTTCTTGCCAGTTTTGAGTCATAGCAACATCAGCATTTGCTTTTTGTAAAGCAACGTTTCCTAAAATGATGTCTGCCGCTTTTTCTGCAACCATGATTGTAGGGGCATTCAGGTTACCGTTAGGTACTGTCGGAAATATTGACGAATCAACAACATGTAAACCTTCAATACCGTGCACCTGCGTATTTGAATTAACTACGGCCATGTCGTCTTCCCCCATTTTGCATGAACAAGAAGGGTGGTAAGCGCTTTCTACGGCTTGGCGTACAAAAGCATCTATTTCTTCATCTGTTTGAATATGTTTACCTGGTTGAATTTCTTCATCCCGGTAATCGTCAAAGGCACTTTGCTCAATAATGTCGCGAGTTAAACGCACACAGGCTCTAAAGCCTTCAATATCGTCTTTATGCTGTAAGTAATTAAACAAAATTTGTGGTGGCTGCTCAGGGTTAGCTGATTGAATAGTTACGCTGCCGCGGCTTTTTGGTTTGTTATGACCTACGTGAACTTGAAAACCATGACCTGCAAATGCACTACGGCCATCGTATCGCATAGCGGCTGGTAAAAAGTGATACTGAATATCAGGCCATTCAACACCGGGCTTTGAGCGAATAAATGCACACGACTCAAAGTGGTTAGTTGCGCCTAAGCCTTTTCGTGTAAAGAACCATTTAGCACCAATTAAGCCCTTAGAAATAAGGCCCAACTTGCCATTTAGTGTAATTGGCTGCTTACATTTGTATTGAAAGTAAAATTCAAGATGGTCTTGTAAGTTTTGACCCACACCCGGTAAGTGGTGTTTAACTGCAACGCCCGCTTTTTCAAGGGTGTCTTTATCGCCAATACCAGAGAGCTGTAATATATGCGGAGAGCCAATAGGGCCAGCACTTAAAACAACCTCTTTTGCCGCGTGAGCTGTTTGAATGTTACCTTTAACTTTGTACTCAATACCTGTGGCTTTTTTACCATCAAGAATCACTTTTTGAGCAAGTGCGCCGGTAATGACAGTTAAATTATTACGTGACTTTACAGGGTCTAAATATTCACGAGAAGCCGAGCTGCGCACACCGTTTTTAACGGTCATGTGCATTGGGCCAAAGCCTTCTTGCTGCGATGCGTTATAATCGTCTGTGCTAGCATAACCTGCTTCTACACCGGCTTTTATAAATGTGGTGTACAGCGGGTTTTGCATTTCGTTACCGTTATTAACGCCAAGTGGACCTTTACCACCTCGGTATGTGTTTTCACCAAGGTAAAAGCTTTCCGCTTTTTGAAAATACGGTAGACACGATTGGTAGTCCCAACCATTAGCACCGTGCTGTTGCCACTCATCAAAATCTTTTGCGTGGCCGCGTACGTAAACCATGCCATTAATCGATGATGAGCCACCGAGTACCTTACCGCGAGGGCAATGCATTTCACGGTTGTCTAAGTATGGCTCTGGCTGAGTGTGAAACTGCCAAGCATACTTGTCAGTATTCATAGGAATAGACAACGCCGTTGGCATTTTTATAAAAATACTTTTATCACTGCCGCCAGTTTCAAGCAGTAGCACTTTGTTGCTTGAATCTTCAGATAAGCGATTTGCTAAAACACAACCCGCAGAGCCTGCACCAACAATAATATAGTCGTAATGATTACTCATAGTTACCACCTTAAAACGGGCTTTCTATGTCGGCCATGCCCACATAAATAGACTTGGTTTGCGTGTAATGATCAAGTGTTTCTATTCCGTTTTCACGGCCTATACCTGATTGCTTATAACCACCCACAGGCATTTCAGCAGGTGAGTTACCATAGGCATTAATCCAACAAATACCCGCTTCTAATTGATGAATAACACGGTGTGCGCGTTTAATGTCGCTCGTAAATACGCCTGCAGCTAAGCCTAGATGAGTGCCATTGGCACGTGCAATAACATCGTCTTCGTCTTCAAAAACAAGTACGCTCATTACTGGGCCAAATATTTCTTCTTTAACGATAGTCATATCATCGTTGCAATCAATAAACACGGTAGGTGCAACAAAGTAGCCATTAGGGGCAGATTCTGGTGAAAGCGTTGTACCACCAGTTAAAAGCGTTGCGCCGTCTTCAATCCCTTTATTAACATAACTCATTACTAAGTCTTGGTGCTTTTTAGAGATAAGCGCACCAAAGTTAGTGTTTAAATCTTGCGGATCGCCAGCAATAATATTTTGCTCTGTACGCGTTTTAAGCTCATTAATAAATTGCTGATATATATTTTTATGAACATAAATACGTGTACAGTTAGTGCAAATTTCGCCTTGCGTATAAAAGTTACCTAGCATGGCTGCGCTTACTGCTTGCTCTATATTTGCATCATCAAATACAACAAGCGGCGATTTACCACCTAACTCCATTGTTACGTCTTTTAAGGTACCCGCAGCACTTGCTACTACTTTTTTACCTGTACCTACTTCACCAGTAAACGACACTTTGTCAATCTCACTGTGCGAGGTTAACCATTGGCCTACGTCACCTGCACCTTGTACAACGTTAAATACGCCAGCAGGTATACCTGCTTCAACAAATACTTCGGCCAGTTTAATAGCGCCTAGTGGTGTTTCTTCAGATGGTTTAAAAATAAATGCGTTGCCAGCAGCAAGGGCAGGGCCAGATTTCCAACATGCTATTTGTAGTGGGTAGTTCCATGCACCAATACCGGCACAAATTCCTAGTGGCTCTTTACGAGTGTAGTAAAAGTCTTCGCCCACCATTTGCTGTTGACCCACTTGTGCCGGTGCTAGGCCTGCAAAGTACTCGATTACATCAGCGCCGGTTTCTATATCAACACAGTTTGCTTCTTGCATTGGTTTACCGGTATCAAGCACTTCTATTAAGGCTAGTTCATCGTTGCGCTCGCGAAGTATTGCAACGGCTTTTAATAAAATACGGCTGCGTTCAATCGGGGCCATTTTAGACCACTGTGCAAAACCTTGTTTTGCGCTTTCAATCGCTGCGTTTTGAACAAATTCATCGGCAACTTCAACACTGTAAATAACTTCACCTGTTGCAGGGTTAGTTACATCAAAAGTTTCACCGCTTTGGTTAGCAAGAAAATGGCCATTAATAAAGTTTTGATAGACTGGTGTGCTCACGCTAGGCTCCATATTGCTTGATGAGTGAATTTACATAGCTCTTTGCTAAAGTTTCACTGTGTTTAAACTGGTTTTTGTCTGATTTACTAAGAACTGCTCTTAACCATAGGCCATCGATCATAGCGGCGCTAAGTTCAGCAGCTTGTTTTGCTTGCTTAATAGGCATTAATTGCTTAAACGAAAATGCTAAATTACTTTGCAAGCGTTTACTGTTTACATTTTGCAGTCTGTGAAGTTCATCATCGTGCATTGATTGCGCCCAAAAGCTCAACCAAGTTTTGGTAGTATCACTGCGCTGTTGTACAAGCGCAAAGTTAGCTTCAACAATAAACATTAGGCGCTGTGTAGCGCTGGTGTTATGGCTAACTTTTTCAATAAGGTCTTTTTTAAGATTAGAAAGCAAATAACGAACAGTTGCTTCTATCAACCCCTGCTTACCACCAAAGTAATGACTAATAATGCCTGACGATAAACCTGCATTTTTACTGATGCTGTTAATGGTGGTTGCTTGTAACCCACGCATCGCCACTGACTCAATTGTTGCGTCAATTAACTGTTGACGCCTGACAGGTTCCATTCCAACTTTAGGCATAATTTTTATTAATTGAACGTTCAATAAAGATAAGCTTAAGGTAATAGCTCTAACAATTCAAGGGTGAAGTAAATAGTCAGATACTAAAATGTAGATGAATTATTAATAAAACTAACATAAGGAGTAGGGATGCTAGAGGATGTGGTAGTTGATTAATTTTAATTTAAAACAGTAACTTAAGTTCTTGGATTTAAATATTTGAAAGTGTAATTATTTCTTTACTTATTGTTCTTAAATAAAAGATGAATAAAATTAATTGAGTGGTAATAATTAGAGTACTAATAGTATTTTTTTACAGCAAGTGGGCGCAAACTCAACAATTACTTAGTGCACTAATAACTTAGGCAAGCAACTGCTCAAGATAAGTGTTGCTTATGTTTCTAAATAAGACACGACAAGATAGTTAGCTCTGGCTAAGTATTACTAACCACGCTAATTTCAAACCTAATAAACAAAACCGCTTGGTATTAGTTACATGAATTGCAAATAAATTTCTTTTTGTATAAACAAGGTTGCTATTGTTGTTCGCCAACAACACCTTTGAATAAAAGAGGATAACGTCTCAGGCGATTTCCTATATAGTCGTCAGCTAAGATTTGGTCACAGATAAAATTAACATCATCGCTTGCCTCAAAAACCCAATCAAAGCGCTCTATAGCAAGTAAAAACCCGCGTTTTAAATGGCGTTGGCATCTGTACTGTTCAAGATTTTTTTGAATGATAGTGAGTTTTGATGGATCTGACTTAAGCGCAGCTATAACTTGGTTTATAAAGGCTGTGTTGAGCTTGCTGTCGCTGCGCTTTCTTACTTTTCGTGGATACATTAGTCTTCGTTAGAAATGTTGTTTAATTTTTTTAAAAAATCATCTTTATGTTTATCGTGTTCGTAATCAAGATGATAGGTATTATGAAAGCCAAAGCGTAAAAGTACGCCACTACCTTGGAGATAAATTGTGTAACCATCAATATCTGAAAACGCTGTAACGCCCTGATAATGCTTACCTACGTCGTTTATCTCTCCGCGCTTTTGAATTCGCTCATATACGGCAAGTATTTGTTTGTTGTCGAGTTCATTTTTCATATTTTGCACCTTTAATTTAAGATTCAATACGTATTTGTTATGAGGGTCGATCAGCATAAAAACAACAGATAAAATTGATTGATAATGCTTTGCGATTTACTGTTTATAAATTATGCTCATGGTTCATTTTTTATTGAGCTTTCACCATGATAGACAAGGCGTTACTGCTTAAAACTCGTGAGTTATCAGATCAACTAATTGCACTTCAAACACCTATTCGAATTCTTGATGCAATAAATTGGGATAAACAGATCAAGGAGGAATTTTTTAGGCAAAAGTGTCAAAAAAACCCCCTTATAGATCGTGCATACTACCAACAGCGCGATTTAGGCTTTGTGCCTAGTGAGTTACGCCAGGCCTTTTCAACATTACACCGAAACATTATTAACCAGTTAGGTCAGTTAAACCCTATTTCTCAATATATGGGTAAAATGTGTGGCGAATATAAAACGGTATTAAGTATGTTGGAGTACCGGGGTACACCAGAATTTCACGATTTATCAGTCGAGCTTTTTGGTCATCCTAAAGATTTATTTCATGCGGGTGAGCCTTCACTCTCTGAGCTTGCGAATATGTTAGAGCAACCACTGCAAAATTTATTAATGGCCGACATTTTACCCGATGATCCTAAAAATATAGTTGCTAGCGACGCGGTGCGAATTTTATCTGAGCAAGTTAATGCTAGTATGCCAGGCATAAATGTAGAGGTTATGTTGAGCGATGGGATTGTAAGCGACGCAGCAGCAGGTGCTAATAATATAAAGCTAAACCAAGATGTGAAATTCTCACAACGTGAATTAGATATATTAGAAGTACATGAAGGGTGGATTCATGTGGGCACGACTCAAAATGGTTTAGCCCAACCTTATTTAACGTGTTTAAGTAAGGGCACACCAAGCTCAACAGTGACACAAGAGGGGTTAGCAGTATTAACTGAAATTATTACCCTAAAATCTACCCCTAGGCGCTTATCGAAATTGGTTAATCGAATTCAAGCGGTCACCAAAGTGATTGATGGTGCTGAATTTGTTGATATATACCGAGATTACGTAGCTCAAGGAGTATCTAAAGAGGATAGTTATACGTTGGCTCAGCGTGTATTTAGAGGCAGCACATCAACAGGGTTACCGTTTACGAAAGACATTGCCTACATAAAAGGCTTTGTTTTAGTGTATAACTTAATACGCGTGGCAATTCAGTTAGGACGCATCGATCAGTTACCGCTGTTATTAGTCGGTAAGTTGTCTATTGATGATTTTAGGTTAATTTCTCAGCTTCATGATTTAGGTGTGATCGAAAGCCCTAAGTTTGTTCCCCCGCATTTTAAAGATTTACGCGGGCTAGCAACATGGCTGAGTTTTGGCCGCTTTATTGGTGACTTATCGTTTGAGCAACTAGAAAACGATTATAAACCCTTGTTTTTATGATGTAGGTATTTTATCTGCATGCTTAAGTTAGTGTGCATAAAAAAAGCCCGTAAGGGCTTTTTTTGTTTTCATCAAATTATCGTGCGTTGGTGCTTTCAAATATTTTATCTGCAGACGCTGCAACAAAGCCTGTGTAAAGTTCACCATCAGCTTTAGGGTAACGTATTGCAAACTCATAAAAACAGCTAGGAATGCGCATGTCGTCGTCGCTAAAACTGACAGCGTATTCATCAGCCAGTGTTGATGATTGCTCTAGTAGCACCTCTGGCGAGCCTTTTACTTCACCGCCTGATGTATTAAGCGTAAAGCCGGCATTCTTAAGTGCTTGGTTAACATCGTGAATGTTATCAAACTTAGCAAGCGTATTAATGTTTACAGTGAAATGGTTAGCTCGGTATCCCCAAGCTGACATCCATGCAGCGTATTCACTCTCAGCAAGTAGTTGTTTGTAAGTATCTGTAGACACTTGCCAATGCGTACCTGAATATAGAAAATTATCAGCTGTAACGGCGCTCTCATCTATTTGCTCAACCATGTCAGTAACGATTGCTTGAAGTGCTGGTGAGCACTTTTCTACTAAAAGTTCAGAAATAAATACTTTAGGTTGCGATGGATCAGTATGTTCGTAGTGTTTAGCGTACAGTTTTTTTGCTTCAAAATGGTATTCACCACACTCTTTGTAACCTATTGCCAAAAAGTGCGCAGCTAACTTTTCAAGGTTTACTTTTTCAATATTGAATGTACGAAGTGCGATGTGGTCGTTAATAATATCGTTTTGCTGCGTTGAGCCTAACAGTGAATGAATTTTGTCAGCCGACGGGGTTACTTCAACATAATTTTGCCAAAGATTTTCAAATAATGTGTTTACATCTGTATGCATGGTCAATCCTTAAATTTGGTTACTTTATTTATTCTATTATTAAGCCCGGTGCGAGGGTTTGCGGTAGGTTCACTTTATCTGATTCAACAGAAGCTACAGGGTATGCACAGTAATCGGCTGCGTAATACGCACTTGCTCTGTGGTTACCACTGGCGCCAATACCGCCAAATGGTGCGGCACTAGAAGCGCCAGTAATAGGACGGTTCCAGTTAACAATACCTGCACGAATACGTTTTAAAAAGTGTGCGTAATCATCTTCGTTGTCAGCTAGTAACCCGGCTGATAATCCAAAGCTAGTGTTGTTAGCTTCGGCAATGGCGCTATTAAACTCAGTATATCGGTATACTTTTATTAAAGGGCCAAAATGTTCCTCATCCGGCATATCTGTAATGTGTGTTACATCAATAATACCTGGGCTAACAAAGCCTGTTCCACCTTTTAAATGTTTCAATTCAACTAAAGGGCTAGCGCCTTTTTTAATAAGCTCATTTTGCGCAGCAACCATACCAAGGGCTGCTTTTTCACTTATCATTGCGCCCATAAATGGTTGCTCTGTTGCAAAGCTATCGTCAACCACAATATTTTTAGTCGCGCTAATAAGTTTTTCTAAAATGGCATCGCCATTGGCTGAATTTTCTATAAACACACGGCGTGCACAGGTACAGCGCTGACCTGAAGTGATAAAACCTGACTGGATAATATCATGTACTGCAGCGCTTACATCGGCTACATTTTTAACTATTAATGGGTTATTACCGCCCATTTCAAGTGCCAAAATTTTACCCGGATGGCCAGCAAATTGTTTATGTAGTAAATGTCCGGTATTAGAGCTGCCGGTAAAAAATAGCCCATCAATGTCTTGATGAGAAGCAAGGGCTTTACCGGTTTCTATTTCACCTTGAACAAGGTTAATAACACCTGCTGGTAAACCTGCTTTTAACCAAAGTGATAATGTAAACTCAGCCACATGTGGTGTTAACTCAGAGGGCTTAAATACTACGGTGTTTCCCGCTAAAATAGCCGGGACTATATGGCCGTTGGGTAAATGCCCCGGAAAGTTATATGGGCCAAAAATAGCAACAACACCGTGAGGCTTATGGCGTATAAAAGCTTTTGCACCTGGCATTGGGTTTTCGGTTGTGCCTGTGCGCTCATTGTAGGCTTTAATTGAAATAGCCACTTTACCCGTCATTGCGCCCACTTCTGTGCGCGTTTCCCAAAGTGGCTTTCCTGTTTCTCGGGCTATAATAGTGGCAAATTCTTCGCTGTTTTCTTTTAATTGCTGTACGAAGTTTTCTAGTAGGGCAATTCGTGCTTCCAGCGGTGTATCGGCCCATGATAATTGTGCAGTTCTTGCTGCTTTAATAGCACTATTTACTTGGTCTGCATTCGCGCCATTGCCTTGCCACACAGTTTCTCCGTTACTTGGGTTCAAAGATGTAAATGTTGGCCCTTTGCCGCTGTGCCACTGGTTATTAATTAGTTGTGTGTTCATAAGTGTATTTACAGTCGAAAGAATCGGGCTGCATCTCCTTGACTTAAATTGAGGGCGTCAGCAACGTCTTGGCTGATCACCAATGTATGTTTGGCATGGTTGTAATGTGCATGCTGAGTAAATGTAGCTCTAAAACCACTCACTCCTTGATTGCATACAGCAAGTGTATCTGAGCTTTTTTCACTAATGTGCTCAAGCTCGCCAATAGTAATTGGGCAAACTTGCGACTCTCTAACACTTCTAATATTACCTAGCTTTGCTTCTACAGTTGGGCCTGCATCAAAAAGGTCAACGTAACCTCTGTGTTCAAACCCTTCTTTTTCTAAAAGTTTTAAGGCTGGCTTAGTTTTTTCATGCACATGGCCTATGACTGCTTGAGCTTTTTTACTTAATAAGTTTACGTAAATAGGATACTTAGGCATGAGTTCACTAATAAACACTTTATCGCCAAGGCCGACTAAATGATCGGCTTGTGGAAATTCAATACTGAAAAAATGTTCTTGTAACCATTGCCAAAATGGTGAGTGGCCGTGTTCGTCACTCACACCGCGCATTTCAGCAATCACGGTATCGGCAAAACGTTCGCTGTGCTGGGCCATAAATAAAAAGCGTGAGCGTGATAAAAAGCGGCCGGTTAAACCTTTGCGATTGTTTTCCCGTAAAAACAACGTACATATTTCAGAGCAACCGGTGTAATCATTACACATGCTCAAAATATCTACCGTGTTGTAAACATTAAGCGTAGGGGAGTGATGAACCGTTTTACCCAAATGATAATGATACAAGGGCACTGTTAATCCGACCGCCGCTTCAATTGCCGTTGTACCAATCACTTGACCGGTTTCACTGTCCTCTAAGACAAATAAATAGCTTTCATCTATCGGCTTATTAATATTTTTAGCAAAGCTTTTTTCAGCGCGGCTAATTTTGTCTTTTAACTGTTCGTCATCAACAGGTAAAGAAGTAAACCCATGGCCAGATTCGATAGCAATTTGTTTAAGCGCATCGAAATCGTTGGCTGTAATAGGACGTAATACTTGCATTTAGTGCATGCTCCAGTAGCACGGCAAGCCGTGCTAATTTAACTTTATTAACCGTTTACAACATCGTTAATTGCTTTATCGAAACGTGCTAAGCCTTCTTTAATATCTTCAAATGGGATCACTAGAGAAGGTGTAAAACGAATCACATCCATACCTGCTACTAAGTTCATTAAACCATTGTTAGCACTGGCCACTAAAAAGTCGCGTGCACGTCCTGCAAATTGCTCGTTTAATACAGCACCAATTAATAAACCTTTACCACGCACTTCGCTAAACACATTGTATTTTTCGTTTATTGCATTTAAGCCTTCTCGAAATAGTTGCTCACGTTCCTTTACGCCATTTAATACATCTTCAGTATTAACAGTATCAAAGGCAGCTTCTGCTACTGCACACGCTAGTGGGTTACCACCATAAGTTGACCCATGCGTCCCTACTTTTAGATGAGCAGCAATGTCTGTGGTTGTGATCATTGCACCGNTAGGAAATCCGCCACCTAATGCTTTAGCGCTTGTTAAAATATCAGGGATAACATCTAAACCTTGGTACGCATATAAGTCACCCGTTCGGCCAACACCTGTTTGTACTTCGTCAAAAATGAGTAATGCGTTGTGCTTAGTACACAGCTCGCGTACTTTTTTAGCAAAATCGTTTGTTGGAGAAATAATACCGCCTTCACCTTGAAGTGGTTCCATCATTACAGCACATGTTTTGTCACTAATAAGTGCTTCAAATGCTGCTAGATCATTGTAATCACAATGGACAATGTCACCCGGTTTAGGACCAAAACCGTCTGAATAGGCTGCTTGACCACCTACCGTGACGGTAAAGAAAGTGCGGCCGTGAAAACCTTTATTAAATGCGATGATTTGTGATTTTTCTGCGCCAAATTTATCAAGTGCAAAGCGACGTGCTAATTTAAGTGCTGCTTCGTTCGCTTCTGCTCCCGAGTTTGCAAAGTAAACTTTTTCGGCAAACGTCGCATCAACCATTTTTTTTGCAAGGCGAAGTGCTGGTTCATTAGTCATTACATTTGATAAGTGCCAAATTTTGTCACCTTGCTCTTTAAGTGCATTAACAAGAGCAGGATGACAATGGCCTAAACAATTAACTGCGATACCGCCAGCAAAATCAATAAATTCGTTGTTATTTTGATCCCACACGCGAGAACCTTCACCGCGTACTGGAATAACAGCTGAAGGATTGTAGTTCGGTACCATTACGTCGTTAAATAAATCTCTTGTTACTTGCATCATTACACCTAAATTATATGGGCTAGATTGAAATGTTAGTTGCTAATGTAAAGAGGAGTTAAGCCATTACGCCTTAGCAAACTAATAATTATTTTATGTTGAGACTCATTATCGAAGGTTGGAAGTTAAAATTGTAGTGCTATTTTGTGAAAAATGACTAAAATAAAAATCAAAATAACGAAATTAATTGCCAATATGATAACACCTCAAGATGAAAAGCTACTTTCTATACTTAAAACAAACGCCAGAGCGAGTATTTCTGATTTAGCTAGGCTCCTTAATTTATCTCGATCTACAGTACAAAGTAGGATGCTTAAATTAGAAGAAACGGGTGTGATTAAAGGTTATAGCGTTGATTATGGCGATGCTTTTTTAAGTAAAATGGTATCGGCACATGTATCAATTAAAGTGATTCAAAAGCTGACTACAAAAACGAATATTGAATTAAAGCAAATTGATGCCATATCGCAGCTTTATGCTATTAGTGGTGAGTTTGACTTAATTGCAGTGGTCCAAGCACAGAATTTAGAAAAGTTGAGTCATTTACTCGATGATATTGGTAATTTAGATGGTGTGGAACGCACAACTTCTTCGGTTATTTTAGAGACCAAGTTTAAGCGTTAATGTATTTCATTTATGAATTTATAGCTTATTTAAGTATAGGGTTAGCGCGTTTAACAATTACTTTTTTTGCTGTATCAAGTTTTATGAAGTAGGCGTTACCCCCTATGCCCTTAAACTCCTCATCTGTGAATACAATTGTATTGTCGTCATAGAAGGTGATGGCTTCTTTTTGTGTAATGATGCCTAAATCTATTTTAGATACATCACCAGAGAAAAACTGATCATCTTCAAAGTTTTCAAATAACCAAATACTGGTAGAGTCGAGTAGCACGAGTTTTTTACGATCTGGACTTAACGCTGCCGACGTGATCCAACACAGTTTTTCCATTGTTGTACAGGTTTTAAAAGATCCAATTAATTGCGCTTTAAAGTTAGCTGCGTGGTCGCCTACTTTGTATAGATTTGTAATGCCATCAAAAGGCTCAGTGCGATTTTTTGTGAATAAATATAGGTGGCGACCCAGAGCTACAAACGCCTCAAGATCAAAATTACGATTGCTTGGTTTTATTGGGCTGCCATCCATTTCAGGGTAGGTAAACTTTATTATTTCGGCCTTTGTTGAGTCGGTTTTAATATCGATTGGATTCTCTATTTTATAAATAGTTAGCCAACGTCTATCATTTTTATTGTTACCAAAATCACCTAAAAAGAAATGACCAAATTTATTTTGCGTCATGTCTTCCCAATCAATGTTTTTAGCATTTGAGACTAAAATTTCTTGCGCAATCGAACCATCTTTATTCAAGCGGTAAAGCTTAGGTTCGTCGCCACCGTCGTTAATTGCCCACAAGCGATTACGCTTATCAAATTCAATGCCTGATATTTCTTTAAGCTTAGGATCGAATGTGATTTCTTTTTTACTGTATAGGGTATAAATTGAACTAAGGGTAGACACTATTGCAACTATAAAAATAACAGCCATAGTTAATAAAATGCTTTTTTTCAACATGAAATTTACGATATTTCAGAGTGTTAACTTGCTGTGTATTATCACTTAAGTGAATACGTAACTAAAGCAGTTTATCAAACAAGTTATTTGGTCGGCTTGAATTGATTTATCAGAGTATTAGAGATAAATATTAAATGCCTACAATTGCTCTAATTGGTTTAAAAATTGCTCTATGTTGTGTATGTCATTCTTAATGTCTATGTTTTCATATTTTATGCACTAATAAAGTGCGATAAAAAGATTGCTTGCACTGTAATAAAGCGTAAACAAAAATTTGCTTTACTACGGTAAGCTCAAAGTTTGAATGAATACAATCCCACATCGCCAACTTTAAAACAGGCCCTGTGGCAATAATTAAATACCTTTTACTGTTTAGTTGGAGCCTACTATGTTGCATAAACGTTTTTTTAAAACAAAAGATGAAGCGGAAATCACCTTCGAATTTGCTCACCCGGACGCGCAAGAAGTCTGTTTAATTGGTGAATTCAATAGTTGGCAACCCGTGCCAATGAAGCTTAATAAAAAACAAGGTGTGTTTAAATGCAAACAACGCCTTCCCCTGGATCAACAGTACCACTTTCGTTATTTGATAAATGGCGAATTTTGGGATAACGATCATAAAGCGGACGCTTATGAGGCTAACAGTTTTGGCACTGAAAATAGTATTGTAAATACCCAACGTATCAATTAAGGCCTGTAAATGAATGAACTTTCGCAGTTGTTTTACTTACATGGCATTGGTTATGAATTTACCAAGTACACAGGCGAGCAAATATTTTTTAGTGAAGATACCCGTAAGCGTGCCTTGCAATGCTGCGGAATCAATACTTACGATCATAACAAAATAGCTCAATTAAATTACAAGCTTGATGTACTGCCTTGGATGCAATTGTTGCCAAATGTAAGCTTAGTTGAACAAACAGACTGTTATTTAAAAGTTAAAATAGATGACAGACAACTTGGCCAAACTGCATCAGTAAGTGTTGCACAACTGGGTATACAGTGTGAGTTTACTGACCTTACTAATTTAACAGTCACAGGTGAATACCACTTCAATGGTGCCCGTTACATTGAAATTGCGCTTCCTATACCAGTCATGCCTGCAGGGTATTACCAAGCGAGTATTAATGTAGGCGAACACCATTCAAGCACCGAAATTTGGTCTGTACCTGAGCGTGTTTTTCAGGTTGAAGATACAAAAAAAACGGGTTTGTCGATTCAGTTATATACGCTTAAAAACAATGAAAGATTAGGAATTGGAGACTTTTCAGACTTACTTACGCTTGTAGATTTATGCAGTGAGCATAATATGGATTACATTTTGCTCAACCCTCTGCATTTGTTGTTCTGCGACATGCCTGAGCGTGCAAGCCCATACAGCCCTAATAGTCGTGCTTTACTAAACCCTTTATATATATCGATTGGTTTATGTGAAGACAGTAAAAATAATGCTGAAATCACAAAAATTATGCAAAGTAATGAAGCTACTTTACTTCTAAATAACAGTAAACAGTTTATTAATTACGAGAATGTTAGTTGCGTTAAATACAAATTGTTTAAGGCACTGCATAACCACTTCGAATTAACAGCCAGCAAACTACGCCGTGACGCATTTAATGCTTTTTGCGACAAACATCAGCCAACGTTACAAACTTTAGAATCAAAAAATCCTCTTTTCGACTATTACCTTCAGTGGCAAGCGCATTTACAACTTGGTTTATGTCAAGCGCGTTGTGTGCAGGGGGGTATGAAAATAGGTTTGATTAATGATTTAGCTGTTGGGTGCGCCGGCGACGGTGTTGAGTTCAAATCACAACAATCATTATTTGCTGATAATGCCAGTGTGGGCGCACCACCTGACCCTTGGGCTGAAGGTGGTCAAAATTGGGGGTTGCCGGCTTTAAACCCGCAAAGTTTAGCACATGATAACTACTCGTTTTACCGTTCATTAATTCGTGAAAATATGCAGAATGTAGGCGGGTTAAGAATCGACCATGTTATGGCTATTCGTCGTTTATGGTGGTGTTTTGAAAATAATGACCAGCAAGATGGTTGCTATATTTATTACCCCTTTGAACATTTGCTGGCTATTTTGAAAATAGAGTCGCATATTAATCAAAGTATAGTTATAGGCGAAGATTTAGGCATTGTTCCACCAGAGGTAAAGCATGCTTTGTCATGCAGTGGTATTTTTTCAAACAGTTTATTTTATTTTGAAAAGCATAACGACGGTGACTTTTTACCGGTACACAAATTACCCGCTCAATGTTTATTAATGATTGCAAACCACGATGTACCTCCATTTACAGGCTGGTGGCAGCACGATGACATAGCTATAAAGCTAAAATACCAATTAATTGACAACGCACAATCAACGCAATTAACCGACCAAAGAGCTGATGAACAAATACGGTTGCTGCGTTTTATTAATGCTTCCGCTGGGCTTAAATTAACCATACACAGCGATGCTAAGTCGGTTTATGGTGCACTTAGTCAGTGCTTAGCTGGCTCAGACTCTCGGTTGTTTGCTTTACAAATAGATGATTTAGATGAACAGCAATACCCGGTGAATATTCCTGGTACAGACAAAGAGTATCCAAATTGGCGACGTGTATTAACACATACATGTGAAGAAATTTTTGCAAACAACGCCACGCTTTTAGCTGCAATCGATTCAATAAGGAAAGGTTAAATGAGCAGTACAGCTTCAAATAGTTCGGTATTATCTAAATCTCAAAACGCTGACTACGATGCGCAAGTTAATGCGCTTAGCACGGGACGATTTAAAGACCCATTTAGCTTTTTAGGTGCACATAAAGTAAATGAATCAAATGCAGAGGTGCGTTTATATTTACCCGATGCACAAAGCGCTTCTCTAACAATAAATAACAAATTAGTCGAAACACAACGATATAAGCAAAGTGACTTATTTATAGCCTATATAAGCCAGTTACCTGACTCGCCTTATTTATGTACTGCCCAATATAGCGACACTTCGAGTACGTTTTTTGATGAGTATAGTTTTAAAAGTGAGCTTGATACTGATGCCATGTACTTATTTAACGAAGGCAGCTTAGAGCATGCATACTTGCACTTTGGTGCACATTTCACTAACCAGCAAGATGTAGATGGCGTTCGCTTTTGTTTATGGGCACCTAATGCCGCCAGTGTTTCTGTTATTGGCGAGTTCAATTTTTGGCAAGCAAACCGGCATTTCATGCGTTTTCATCCTGCCAGTGGTGTTTGGGAATTATTTGTTCCCGGACTCAAAGCAGACATGTGCTACAAATTTGCTATCACAGCGCAAAGTGGTGAGGTAATAGAGAAAGCAGACCCTTATGCTTTTAAAATGCAACAGGCACCAGGTACCGCAAGTGTTCTGCAGTTCAAACCAGAAGCAATAACTCTAAGTGAACAAGCAATCAGCAATAGGCAAAAGCGCAATCATATAGACGCACCAATCAGTATTTATGAGGTGCACTTAGCGTCGTGGCAGCGTGGTGAAGATAATCGTTATTTGAGTTATATCGAGCTTGCCGACAAACTCGTAGGCTACGCGCTTGAAATGAACTTTACCCACTTGCAGCTTATGCCCATAAGTGAATATCCGTTTGACGGTTCATGGGGATATCAGCCAGTCGGATTATTCGCGCCGACCAGTCGTTTTGGTGATTACAACAGCTTTAAGTATTTTGTAGAGCAATGCCATAAATACAACGTAGGTATTTTACTTGATTGGGTTCCGGGGCATTTTCCAAGCGATCCCCATGGTTTACATCGATTTGATGGTACACACTTGTACGAACATGCCGACATGCGCCAAGGCTTTCATCCAGATTGGAACACGTATATTTATAATTATGATCGCCCAGAAGTTAAGAGCTTTTTAATTTCTAATGCAATGTATTGGCTTCATCAATTTGGCTTAGATGGTTTGAGGGTTGATGCCGTTGCGTCAATGCTGTACTTAGATTACAGCCGCAAAGAGGGAGAGTGGATACCTAATTGTTATGGCGGTCGCGAAAACCTCGGTGCCATTGAGTGCCTCAAACAAGTTAATTTACGCAGTTATAAAAACAACCCTGGCATTATGATGGTGGCAGAAGAGTCGACTGCTTGGCCGGGAGTCACACAAAGTGTAGAGCATAATGGCTTAGGTTTTGGCTATAAATGGAATATGGGGTGGATGAACGACAGCTTATTATATATGCAGCGTGATCCACTTTTTAAGCAACATCACCATCATGAAATTACGTTTTCGATGGTGTATGCATTTAGTGAAAACTTTATTTTACCGCTTAGCCATGACGAAGTTGTTCATGGGAAAGGCGCGCTAATTGAAAAAATGCCAGGCGATGATTGGCAAAAATTCGCAAATTTACGTGCTTATTATGCATTTATGTGGGCACACCCAGGCAAAAAGTTATTATTTATGGGTGGTGAAATAGCTCAACGGGCTGAGTGGGGGCATGATCATTCTATTGATTGGCATTTGCTAGAACATGAAAGTCATAAAGGTATAAAGCAGACAGTAAAAACGTTAAATCAGGTCTATAAAAATCAACCCGCGCTTTATGAACTTGATTCAAGTGCCGCAGGTTTTGATTGGATTGATAACAATAATAACGAGCAAAGCATTTTAAGTTTTGTACGTTATGCTAAAAATGCCCATGACTTTATAGTTGTGATTGCAAACTTTACGCCTATGTCATATCAAGAATATACCTTGGGCGTTCCGAGCAAAGGCGTTTATAAAGTAATCATGAACACCGATGAAAGCGATTTTTTTGGTTCGGGTATTAAAGTATCGCATAACCAATCAAATACAGTTGTCACTAACGATAATCCTCAACATGGTTTTAACCAAAGCATCACGATTGCTATGGGTGGCTTAACCACAATATATTTGCAAAAGGTACAAGATGAGTAATCAATTTGAAGTCACTCACGGCCTTGTTGAGCCCCTCGGATCAAGCTTGCATGCAAATGGTGTTAATTTTTCATTGTATGCGCCAAATGCGACACAAGCGTATGTGTGTTTATTTGATAAAAGTGGCCACTCTGAAATACTTAAAGTGGCTATGAATATAAACGAAGGCGGTATATGGAGTGTTCATATTGCACCGCTTAATACTGGGGCACTGTATGGGTTTAGGGTTGAGGGTGAATACAATCCAAATACTGGGATGCTATTTAATGAACATAAATTATTAATTGACCCTTACGCAAAAGATTTATTTGGTGAGTTTACATGGAGTGAGCGCCATTATGGACAAATGCCGATAGGCACCAAAAGTACGGTTAACAATGCCATTGATATACCAAAATCAAAAGTGTCATCACTTGTTTCATATGAACATAAAAAACCGAATCACAGGTGGTCGCAAACAGTCATTTATGAGTGTCATGTAAAAGGGACTACGTGTCGTCACCCTCAAATACCTAAAGCTTTGCAAGGTAAGTTTTTAGGATTGAGCCATCCGTTTTTTATTGAACATTTAAAAAGCTTTGGAGTAACAGCAATAGAGCTACTCCCTGTGCATGCTTTTATTAGCGAGCAATTTTTAACAGGCAAAGGCCTACAAAATTATTGGGGGTATAACACGCTTAACTTTTTTACTCCTCATAAAGACTATTTAGTAAACGACGATATTAACGAGTTTAAACAGATGGTTAAGGAGCTTCATGCTGCAGATATCGAAGTTATTTTAGATGTTGTTTATAACCATACAGCCGAAGCGGGCAACGATGGTCCTATTTTGTCATTGCGTGGGTTAGACAACCTTGCTTACTACCGCACAGCAGAAGCACAACCTAATGTATACATAAACGATACGGGGTGTGGCAATACTATTAATATTGATCACCCAAAAACGTTGCAGCTAGTGCTCGATAGCTTGCGATATTGGGTTGAAGTAATGGGTGTTGATGGCTTTAGGTTTGATTTAGCAACAATACTCGGTCGCTCTAAATCAGGATTTAGTTCAGCGCATACGTTTTTGCAAACCATTGCTCAAGACCCTGTTTTAAACAAGGTAAAGTTAATTAGTGAACCATGGGATATTGGCCCGGGCGGTTATCAACTTGGGGCTTTTCCTCCACCTTGGCGAGAGTGGAATGACCAATACCGAGATGTAATTCGTCGTTTTTGGAAAAGTGAGGAAGGCATTATAGCCAGTGTAGCTAAACGCTTGCATGGATCGTTTGATATATTTGAGCACAGCCAACGTGGCCCATTAAACAGTATTAATTTCATAACCAGTCATGATGGATTTACGCTGGCAGATTTAGTGAGTTACGAGCATAAACACAACGAAGCAAATGGTGAGAATAACAGAGATGGCCACAGTGCTAATTACTCATTTAATTGCGGAGTAGAAGGTTTTAGCAATGATGAAAAAATAACCGCATTAAGATTACAACAACAAAAAAACTTTTTGCTTACATTAATTCTTTCTAAAGGTGTTCCTATGATTGCTGCTGGCAGTGAAATAGGGCACTCGCAAGGAGGCAATAACAATGCATATTGTCAAAATAATCGTACGAGTTGGCTTGCTTGGAAAGAATCACAACTTAATCATTCATTAACTCAATTTATAGACGATGCACTTAAAATTAGGCGTGCGCACAGCGCATTCAAACACAGTGTATTTTTAGAAGACATAGATGAGCGTTTTACCGTTAAATGGTTTACCGAAACAGGAAAAACCATGACAGATTCGCATTGGCATGAAAATTCGCGTCAATTTTTAATGTACAGCTTACTTGATAAGCAAAATAAGCATGCGTTACTTATTGTATTTAATGCCAGTAAAAAAAGTATTTTTTGCCAGCTACCTGCATCACCTATTAATGCACCGTGGCAATTGGTTTTATCAAGTGTAAATAATGCATCTTTAATAACTCACCAAGATGCAACCGTTGAAATTTCTGCACAGAGTAGTTGGGTTTTTAGTGCTAACTTAGAGGACGTAGCTAATGGCTAAGCAAGTTGAACAAGTATGTGTTGTAAAAGGGTGGCAAGAAGGCCCTGTGATTGACGAAAGCACCTTAAAAGATGATTTAACACGCCATTTTTATTACACCCTAGGTCGAGATAAAGTCGGCGAATCGCAGCTTTATTTATACCATGCATTAGCATTAACGATCCGCGATCGTTTGGTTGCGCGGTGCCGAGAAACTAATAAAAAAATAAAACAGCAAAAAAGCAGAAAAACGAGTTACCTTTCACTTGAATTTTTAATGGGGCGCGCACTGGGCAATGCGGTATTAAATCTTGATTTAGAAGATCAAGTTTCATCGGCATTGCAAGAGTACTGCACTAAAATTGAAACAATTGAAGATGCAGAGCACGACGCGGGTCTTGGTAACGGTGGCTTAGGGCGCTTAGCGGCATGTTTTTTAGATAGCTGCGCAAGTTTAGCTCTACCCGTTGTTGGTTATGGTATTCGTTATGAATACGGAATGTTTAACCAATCAATCAGTGACGGTAATCAAATAGAGCAACCCGATAATTGGCTACGCGAAGGGCATCCTTGGGAGCTGAGTGCCCCCGAGCATTCTAAGCGTATTAAGTTTGGTGGTTATGTAAATAGTTATACCGATAAACAGGGTCGAGAGCACCGCCAGTGGGTTAGTAGCCATGATGTGTTAGCAGTGCCTTACGATGTGCCCATTCCTGGTTATAAAAATAATATAGTAAATACACTACGCTTATGGAAATCAGAAGCGACTGACGAATTTAACCTAACCGAATTTAATGCAGGTAGTTACTCCGAAGCGGTTGCACAAAAAAACTTAGCCGAACAAATTACCATGGTACTTTACCCTAACGACAGCAGTGAAAATGGTAAAGAGCTACGACTACGCCAACAATACTTTTTATCATCAGCAAGTATTCAAGATATTGTTGATCAATGGGTGAATGATCATGGTGAAAGCTTTACTGACTTTGCTGATTACCATGTTTTTCAATTAAACGATACACACCCAAGTATTGCAGTTGCAGAACTCATGCGTGTTTTAGTTGATGATTACGAGCTCGACTGGGATGATGCATGGCAAATAACTACAAAAACAATGGCCTACACAAACCATACATTATTGCCAGAAGCGTTGGAGAAATGGTCAGTTTCATTATTTTCAAAATTGTTACCACGCATTTTAGAAATAGTATTTGAGATAAACGCACGTTTTTTAGCAGACGTTGCACAGCATTGGCCTGGTGATGTTGATAAACAGCGAGAGCTATCACTGATAGAAGAAGGTGGCGAACCGCAAATTCGCATGGCTTATTTAGCCATTGTGGGTAGCTATTCAGTTAATGGTGTTGCTGCACTGCATACAGAACTATTAAAAGCCGGTTTATTTAAAGAGTTTTATGCACTATGGCCAAATAAGTTTAATAACAAAACCAATGGGGTTACACCTCGCCGCTGGCTTGCCCATTGTAACCCAACCTTGAGTGAATTGATTAGTGAGAAAATAGGCAGCGATTGGATACGCGACTTTGCTCAAATAAATCAGTTACGCCGTTTTTATGATGACACATCATTTCAAACACAGTGGCAAAACGCCAAAGTAATAAACAAACAACGTTTAGTTGATTTAGTTAAAGAGCGCTGTGGTGTAGAGTTTGATGTGTCTATGATGTTTGACGTACAAGTTAAACGTATTCATGAGTACAAGCGTCAGCTACTAAATATCCTCCATGTTATCCATTTATATGACCGCATTCGTCGTGGCGACACGCAAGGACTCGTGCCTCGTTGTGTTTTACTCGGTGGTAAAGCTGCACCGGGTTATTACATGGCTAAAAAAATAATTAAGCTAATCAATAATGTAGCAGATGTAATCAATAAAGACCCACTAGCGTCATCGTACTTACGCGTGGCTTTTTTACCTAATTATAATGTCACAGCCATGGAAGTTATTTGTCCCGCTACTGATTTGTCTGAGCAAGTCTCAACAGCCGGTAAAGAAGCTTCAGGCACAGGCAATATGAAGTTTATGATGAATGGTGCATTAACTATTGGCACGTTAGATGGTGCCAATATCGAAATTAGAGATGCTGTTGGTGCTGATAATTTCTTCTTATTTGGCGCTGAAGCGCATCAGATTGATGATATTAAATCGCGTTATAACCCCGCACATTTAATTGAGCAAAATAGCGATTTAGCCAATGTCATGCATTTGCTAGAAAGCGGACACTTTAATTTATTTGAACCTTGCCTATTTGACGATGTAATTAACGCAATTAAGAGCCCACACGATCCATGGCTTGTTGCACACGATTTCGAAAGCTACGTATCTGCACAAAAGCAAGTAGATAAAGCCTATGCTGATCAAGCTTATTGGACGCAAATGAGTATTTTAAATACCGCTGCCAGTGGCATATTTTCAAGTGATAGGACCATAAGCCAATACAGTGACGACATTTGGCATTTAACCCCACTCAATACTAGTGACACTGACTCAACGACAGCTACCAGTAAAGCCACTAAAAGTTAGATAAATGGAGAGAAAAGTATGCCTAATTATGCAAATCGCTACATAAGTAGCCTAACTAGAGAAACGTATGCGTTAATACTTGCTGGTGGTCGTGGTTCTCGCCTGCACGAATTAACCGA
>NZ_LODI01000011.1:0-13638 GCF_001468485.1 Pseudoalteromonas sp. H71 | reverse complement strand
TGCAAAGCCAGCCGTATACTTTGGTGGTAAACACAGAATTATTGATTTTCCTTTGTCTAACTGTATTAACTCGGGTGTTAGGCGTGTGGGTATAGCAACACAATATAAATCTCACTCACTTATTCGCCACGTAAATCGAGCTTGGGGACACTTTAAAAAGGAATTGGGTGAATCGGTTGAAATATTACCTGCATCACAACGCCATGGTGATGAATGGTATTGCGGTACCGCCGATGCTGTTTTTCAAAATATGGATATTATTCGTCATGAGTTGCCTAAATATGTAATGATTTTATCAGGCGACCACGTTTATCGTATGGATTACGGTGCATTGCTTGCTGAGCATGTTCAAAAAGGGGCCGATATGACCGTGTGTTGTATTGAAGTACCCGTTGAAGAAGCTGCAGATACCTTTGGCGTGATGACGGTAGATGAAGAAAGCCGTGTTTGCCGTTTTGATGAAAAGCCAGCTATGCCAAGCTCAGTGCCAGGCAAGCCGGGTACATGTTTAGCATCCATGGGTAACTACATATTTAATACTGAGTTCTTATTTGAGCAACTCAAGAAAGATGCAGAAAATGAAGGCTCAGGCCGCGATTTTGGGCATGATATAATCCCTGCAATTATTGAAGAGCATAACGTTTTTGCATTTCCATTTAGAGACCCTCAACAGGAAGGTCAACCTTATTGGCGCGATGTAGGAACACTCGACTCATTTTGGGAGGCTAATATGGAGCTTGTTATGCCAGAGCCTCAACTTGACCTATACGACCCAGCGTGGCCAATTTGGACATACCAAGAGCAATTACCTCCCGCTAAATTTATATTTGATGATGACGACAGACGAGGAATGGCCCTTGATTCTACTGTTTCTGGTGGGTGTATTATTTCGGGTTCGGCAGTAAGAAAATCATTGTTGTTTTCTAACGTGCATGTGCGCTCATTTTGTGAAATTGAGCAATCGGTTATTTTACCGGGTGCTATTATTAACCGCGGTTGTAAAATTAAACGTGCAATAATAGACAGAAGTTGTGAAATACCAGCAGGGCTTGAAATAGGCTTTGATCGCAAAACAGATGAAGAGAATGGCTTTAGGGTATCAAAAAAAGGCATTGTACTTGTTACGCGAGAAATGCTTAGTGAACTTGCTAAAAAATTAGAACGTCAAACACAAGAAAATAAGAAACTAGCTTAATACAGAGTTAGGTAAAAACAAGCTTGCCCTGAAGCGGGCGAGCTTATTAAAACAAAGGAAGCAGTAAATTAATGCATGTATTAATGGTGGGTGCAGAAAACGATGCGTTACCTGGCGCTAAAGTAGGGGGTGTAGCAGATGTAGTTCGTGATGCACCTAAAGCTCTTGCAAAGCAAGGCGTATCGGTAGATGTGGTGATCCCAGATTATGGATTTGAGCCATTAAATAGGCATTACATAGGTGAAGTAACGGTAGCCTTTAATGCTCAATCTCATGTATTGACCTTGTTTAAAGTGGATCAAACAAAAAATAACATAACCCAAATTGTGATAAGTCATCCAATGTTTAGTGAATCGGGTAGTGTTTATTGTAATGATGCACCGGGCAGGCCATTTGCAACCGATGCAACAAAATTTGCGCTATTTAATGCCGCGGTTTGCGAAGCATTATTGCAAGGGTTACTAAAACACCCTAATACGTTGCATTTGCATGATTGGCATAGTGCATGTGTTGCTGTTCTCTTAAAGTTTGAACCGCGTTACAGCCCACTAATTGATATACATTTAGCCTATACAGTACACAATTTAGCACTACAAGGAATAAGACCTTTTAAGCACGATGAGTCGAGCTTAGAGGCTTGGTTTCCATCACTAAGTTATAACGGCCAACACTTGTGTGATCCAAGGTACACAAATTGTTTTAACCCAATGCGAAGCGCTATTAATTTAGCAGATAAAATTCATTTAGTGTCGCCTACCTATAGCCAAGAAGTACTTAAGCCAAGTAATTATAACGATGGCTTTTTTGGTGGTGAAGGGCTTGAGCACGATCTCCAAAATGCAGCTAATCTAGGGAAAGTCGTCGGCATTTTGAATGGCTGTGAATACCCTGGGCCTGAAGTAATAAAGGCAGATATTAATGAGCTGTACAGCGAGGCTGAAAAAAGTTTATTTAGTTGGATGGGTAATAGCGAACAGCTTGAAAGCGGTCACTACATTGCACACCAACGATTGAAACAGTTTAAAGCAACCCCACATAACGGCCCACTAGTAACTAGCGTAGGTAGACTTACAGAGCAAAAAGTATTGCTATTGTGCCAGTCTTTAAATGGTGAACTTGCTATAGACGCAGTATGTAATAGTATTAATGAGTACGGTGGGCGTTTAATTATATTAGGCTCTGGCGATAAAGTGTTAGAAGCCGTGTTCACAAAAGCTATGACGCGTAACGAAAACTTATTATTTTTAAAAGGTTATGCACAAAAAGTAGGCGACTTAATGTATCAATTAGGTGATTTATTTTTAATGCCTAGTTCGTTTGAACCGTGTGGAATTAGCCAAATGCTGGCAATGCGTGCAGGTCAACCTTGTTTGGTGCATAGCGTTGGCGGATTAAAAGATACAGTAAAACACAACGAAAATGGGTTTAGTTTTAACGGCGCAACATTACTTGAGCAAACACATAGTTTGCACGTATGCCTAGCTGAAACGCTAGCATTTTATAAACAATATCCAAAAAAATGGCAGCAAATAAAATCTAATGCAAAAGCAGTACGCTTTTCGTGGTCGCAGGTTGCAAGTGATTACATTTCAACCTTGTACCGATAAAGTTTATGTAATTTAACTTAAGCGAAGTGACATTTTAGATTATTTACGCTATTAATAACTTGGTATTAATGGATTTAAATAAAGTAGGTAAAGTGTCTGTATTTGTTGCAAGGCAAGCAATTTTCAATCGGCGTCAAAAAGTAGTTGCGTATGAGCTGCTTTTTAGGGACAGCCCTAAAAACTTTTTTCCAGATATAGCCGAGGGACAGGCAACTGCGCGGCTTATTATGGAAAATCAGCTTAATTTGGGTACACGCCATATCACCTCAGGTAAAAAAGCACTTATCAACATTGGGCCAGAATCTTTAGAGCTTGACCTATGTGCCTTTTTACCATGCCAAGACGTTGTAATAGAGCTGCTTGAGAGCATAGAGCCCACCGATACAAATTACGAGTTATGCCGAGAGTTATTTCATAGTAATTTTAATCTCGCCCTTGATGATTTTGTTTATAAACCGCAATGGGATCGTTTTTTAAAGCTCGTTAAACTCATAAAATTTGATATAACCATAACCCCATTAGACGAAATTCACCCTATTATAAAAAAGCTTAAAGATCACAAACAAATTAAGTTGCTGGCGGAAAAAATAGAAACACAACAAGAATATGAAGTTGCCGCTGGTATGGGCTTTGATTACTTTCAAGGTTATTTTTTTGCAAAACCCACCATGATGAAGCATAACGACATCGATTATAACTACGGGTTAGTCGTGGCTATTTACGCTGAGATAATGAAACCTAATCCAGACCTAACGGCAATAGCACAATTGTTTGAACTTGATGCAGCATTAGCTTATAAATTACTGCGTTTAATTAATAGCGGTGTGTTTCCAATACAAAGTAAAATTGCGTCGTTAAAGCAAGCGCTTGTTTATTTAGGACAGGAGCGTTTAAAAAAGTTTGTTAGTTTAATCGTGACAGCTCACACTGCCGGTAAAAAGCCTGCAGAGCTAATGCAAGTGTGCGTGGTGCGTGCCCGTTTTTGTGAATTGATTGCTAAAAAAGTGGCCAAGCATCAGTCAGGAGAGGCTTTTTTAACCGGCTTGTTTTCACTCCTTGATGCTATTTTAGATGAACCAATGAGCTTATTGGTTGAAAAGTTACCTTTTCAAGATGATATAAAAGCAGCCCTGCTTGAAGAAAAAAACACACTGTATTACATTTTAAAAGTTGTTAAAGCATACGAAACCGGCAGCTGGTGGGCACTCGAACAAGCAGTTATATTTTTAAATATACAAAGTGATATACTACCAGAGCTTTACCAAATGTCGGTTGACTGGGCCGACAGCTATAAAAATAATATTTAACGGAAAACAGCTTTAATGCGAAATTATAATATGGACTTTATTCGCGGCATTGCCGTGCTTGGCTTAGTGTTTATGAATGGCTATGCTTTTGGTTTTATGGAATTTGGTTATGTGCCATTAACCACCCCCCCTGTAAGCGACACCCTCATTCAATATATGAATATACTGTTTATAGAAGGCCGATTTAGAACGCTGTTTAGCCTACTTTTTGGCGCAGGTTTATATATTCAATGGCAGCGCTATAAGTCATCAGTTCAAATAAAGAGCAGATTATATTGGCTAATAATTTTTGGCCTCATACACGGCTTTTTACTTTGGGCTGGTGATATTTTGTTTGTTTATGGTGTATCTGGCTGGTTTATTATTAAATATTTAGACACCGACAACCCCAAGCTATTGCAAAGAGGGCTTGAGTTTACTGCTCTCTCAGCAGTAGTTACATTTTTAGTGTTATTGAGTATTCCTGACGATCAGACTTATCGTGATTCTGCCAAGTTTATCGAGTTATTTAGCCCTCATTACAGTGACTATTTTAATGAAAATCTTTATATAAATATTCTTATGCTAATAACAGTACCGCTAATGACGATGTGGATGTGCGTTGGCATTATGCTAATAGGTATTTACGCGTACAAAGAGGGAGTTTTTAGCAAAGGTTTATCAACTCAGCAGTTGCGGATATGTACAGTAGGTGTACTTATTTCTTGTATTATAAGATTAAACACATCAACGCTTACCGGTGGCTTGGGTTTTAGTTTACAAGAAATTTCTAACATGTTCGCCGCCCTGTTTATGGCTGGGCTTTATATTCATTTAATCGTTAAGTTTTGTGGCAATAGCCCACAGTTTGGCAAACTAATACAGCAGGCGGGTCGCATGGCATTCACACTATATATAAGCCAAACCGTTATGCAATTGCTTATTTATAGAGTGTTATTTCCAGAGTGGATACTTAGCTTTAATAGAATAGATTACTGGTTAGTTGCCGCTAGCTTAGTTGCTGCGCAGTTATTATTTACGTTATTTTACAGTTGTTATTTTAAACAAGGGCCGCTTGAAGTGCTTTGGCGTAAATTAACCGACATTAAATCGGCGGCATAACTCGCATTTTTAGGTGGTTTGGGTATACACTAGCGACCCTAAAAAATTAATACCATTAAGTGATATGACCGAATTAAAACGTTTAAATAAATTTATTAGTGAAACAGGTTTTTGTTCACGCCGTGAAGCCGATAAATATATTGAGCAAGGTCGTGTGTCAGTTAATGGTAATTCGCCAGAAATGGGCGTAAAGGTTGCAGCAACCGANGTCGTATTGGTCGATGGAAAACCATTAAAAACGCCACCTAAACGCGTTTATATTGCTTACAATAAACCAGTTGGTATAACGTGTACAACCGAGCGAAAAATACAAAGCAATATTGTTAAAGCGGTTAATTATCCCGATCGTATATTTCCAATTGGGCGATTAGATAGACCCTCTGAAGGATTAATCTTTTTAACCAACGAAGGCGATATTGTTAACAAAATTTTGCGTGCGGGTAATAACCACGAAAAAGAATATGTAGTCACCGTAGACAAACCACTTAATCGCCAATTTGTATCTAAAATGGTCAACGGCATTCCTATTTTAGATACTGTGACCAAAAAGTGTAAGGTTACACAAACTGCCCCTAAAGAATTTAAGATTATTTTAACCCAGGGATTAAATCGCCAAATTCGTAGAATGTGTGAGTATTTAGGTTACGAGGTGGTTACTTTAAAGCGCACTCGCATAATGAATGTAACGTTAAAAGGCTTAAAAGTAGGGCAGTGGCGTCATTTATCAGATGTTGAAATGGCGCAAATTAACGACTCGATTGCAGACTCAGGAAAAACTCAAGAGCATTCTTTAGATACTAATAAGGTTGTGGATAAAAACATTGGGGTGTCGCCCAAGCGTGACTTTCAGGGTGAAAACCCGCGCCGTAATAAACAAAAAGAGCCAGGGGGCGAGCAAAAAAATAATCGCGCTAAAGCATCTTACCAAAAGCGCTCTACAACCTATGTCGGTAAACCAAAAACGGTAAAAGCAAATAGTGCATCTAGCAATAAAGCAGGCGCACGAACAAAGCTAAGTTTAAAAAAATAAGCTAAACAATTACCATTATATTTGTTTAAGTTATAAAAAATGCCACAGTTTACGCTGTGGCATTTTTATTTAGATAAACACTTAATATGTCGTTATTTACTTGGTTCGTATTCAATTCTAAAAATCATAGTATATGAAACAGGCACTACTATTAGTGTCAATATAGTGGCAAAGCCTAAACCAAACATAATAGTGACCGCCATTGATTGAAAAAACACATCAAATAGTAATGGGATCATACCCAGTATTGTGGTTATAGCTGCCATTGCGACAGGACGCACACGGCTTACGCCAGATTCGAACACTGCTTGATATGGCGATTTACCATCGCGAAGCTCAAGGTTTATTTGATCGACTAACACTATACCGTTTTTAATTAGCATGCCGCTTAAGCTTAATAACCCAAGTAGGCCCATAAAACTAAACGGTGCGTTCATAGCTAATAAACCTGCACTTACACCAATAATTGCTAATGGTACCGTAGCCCAAATTACAAGAGGCTGTTTTAAAGAATTAAAAAGTAAAACAGTTATAGCAAACATAGCTAAATAGCCCAGCGGTAAAGAGCCGAATATTGCTTTTTGAGCCTTACTAGATGATTCATATTCGCCGCCCCATTCTAAAGAGTAGCCATGAGGAAGCTCTATAGATTCAATGGGGCCTCGTACTCGGGCAAATAATTTAGCGGCTGTTTCGTCGCCTAATACATTTTGATCGGCCATTATCGTAATTGTTCGCTTTCTATCGCGACGCATTATTAGGCTATCTTCCCATTCAACTATAAACTCATCAACTACTTGCGTTACAGGCACAAATACACCTAAAACAGGGCTGTATATTTGTAAATCATGAACGCTGTCTACATTTAGGCGCTCATTCGCAGGTGAGCGAGCAATAATAGGTAAAAGCTGGGTTCCATCACGATATACACCGACTTGTTTACCCGAAAGGCTTGTAAGCAGCACATCATCCAGGTCTGATTTACTGATCCCTAAACGTCGCGCTTTTTGCTCGTTAAACTGTGGGCGAATCATTTTAGTACGTGCACGCCAATCGTTTCGGATATTAAACGCGCCGTCGTCTTGCGACATTAGTTTTTCAGCCTCTGCAGCGAGTTTTCTCAGAATAACAGGATCTGGGCCGGTAAAACGAGCTTCTATTTTTGCATCAGTTGAAGGACCAATTTCCATTGGTTTTATCTTTAGCTCGGCTGATAACGCTGAGTTTTGTGAATAATCTCGTACTTTTTGCATGACGACTGCAACAGCTTCGCGGTCTTTTACTCTTATGATAAGTTGTCCATAAGACGAATAAGACTTTTGAGGCGCATAAGTTAGCATAAAGCGCGGCGCACCTTGGCCTGTCGTGCTTGTTACTTCTTCTACAAGTTCTTCTTTTTGCAAATAGTGTTCAAGCTTTTTAATACCGTCTATTGTTGCGCGTATATCTGAACCTTGTTGTTGCCAGTAATCTACGTAAAACATAGGTGTGTTAGAGGCTGGGAAAAACGACTGCTTAACCGAGCCAAACCCCACTACTGCACTACAAAGTAATACAACCATGAGGATCATAGTTGATTTACGGTAATGCATTGCTAAATCTAAGAGTGTTTTATAGCCTGTAAAAATAAATCCTTGGTATGGGTCGTTATCTGAATCGTCTCCGGTATTTTTATCTTTTTTAAACTCATTTTCTGAAAACATAAGGTTTGCAAAAAATGGCGTTAAGGTAATAGCGGTTATCCAGCTGAGTAACAACGATATGAATAACACCCAAAATAAGCTGCCGGCAAACTCACCCGTTGCGTCAGAACTCAAACCAATTGGCGCAAACGCAGTAATGCCTATGATGGTCGCACCCAATAATGGCCACTTGGTCTGCTCTACAATATTAACAGCGGCTTTAAGTTTAGTTTGACCCCGTTTTAAGTTAATTAATATGCCTTCGGTCACTACAATAGCGTTATCTACTAACATACCAAGCGCAATGATCAGTGCACCTAGTGATATACGTTGTAAATCTATGGCAAACAGCTTCATAAAAATAAAGGTGCCTAAAACAGTTAGTAATAAAATACCACCAATTAAAATGCCACTTTTAAGACCCATAAAAATAAGCAAAACAACAATGACGATTGCAATAGCCTCTAGCAAGCTTACAATGAAGCCGTCAACGGAGGTTTCTACTTCTTTTGGTTGGTTATAAACAGCATTAACGTCAATACCATGGGGGCGCTGGTACTCAAGCTCTGCTAAATGAGCATCAATACGTTTACCCACATCAACTACATTAACGCCATTCATAAACGACACACCAATTAATAGTGCTTGTTCAGAATTGTATCTAATAACATTAGTAGGTACTTCAGCGTATTCCCTAAATACCTCGGCAACATCACCTAAGTAAATAAGCTCGCTGGCACCTGGTTTAGAAATCAGCAGGGTTTCAAGCTCTTTAACATCTTTAAATTCGCCGGTAGGGTGAAAACGAATTGATTCGTCGCCCACTCTAATTTTACCTGCGTTAGATACCGTGTTTTGTGACTGTAATAAAGCAAATATATGGCTAGGGGCTATACCAAGTTGGGCTAATTTACGGGTAGATATTTCTACCATTACTTGTGGCTGTTGCTCACCGGCAATGGTTACTTTGCTTACCCCTTTTACTAATACCAATTCACGTTTTAAATAGTCGGTATAGTCTTTTAGCTCATCGTAAGAGTAGCCGTCACCCACAACAGAATATAAAACACCATATACATCTCCAAAGTCATCTAAAATGGTGCTTGGGTAAACACCACTAGGTAGTGATGGCGAAAGGTCATTAATTTTACGACGCATTTCATCCCAAATTTGACGAAGTTGTTCTTTTCGCTAGGTGCTCTTCATTTCTACGGCTATTTGAGATTTGCCATTTGACGAAATAGACGTGACATGATCAACATACGGTAATTGTTGAATTGCATTTTCTAAAGGAAACGTAACTTCTTCTTCAACCTGTTGCGGCGAAGCACCCGGGTACATGGTAATAACCATAGCTTGCTTTAAAGTAAACTCAGGGTCCTCTAGTTGGCCTAGATCAAAATAAGATACACTTCCGCCAATTAAAAGCAGCAGTGCAAACATCCAACTAATTACTTTTTTTTCTATGGAAAGTTGTGCAAAGCTCATAATTATAAGCCTCGCTCTTTATTCCATGGGCGAACTTTCATGCCTTCTTCAATCGAATGAACACCCGCAGACACCACAATTTGGCCCTCTTTAATACCGCTAAGTACTTCTATGCCATCATGGTGTAATTGTCCAACTTCAACAGCTTGCTTATGAACTTGGCCGGTATTTTCATCATAAAGCCAAACATAGGCATTATTGTTAATCGCTTTTTGAGGATCAGAAAAAACCGACTCAATAGGCAATATGGTATAAGCAACCTGCGAGCGAGTTACTTTACTTAAATCAATTAAAACACGGCCAGTCATACCGGCTAGTAAGTTAAAGTCATCAGGGACGGGTAGCGAAAATACCACTTTATAGGTCAGTGTTGCAGGATCGGCTTGGGTGTCCCATTCTTTAATGTCGAGGGTGTATTCTTTATCTTCAAAGCCATCAAATTTAACCGTTGGATGGTAATCAGTCCCTTTTTTAAAACGCGCTACTATTTTTTCAGGCACTTGGATTTCTACGTCCATTAAATCGCGAGTTTCTAGGCGCAAAATATTTTGCTTTGCCTGAATGTTTTCAAAGTTTTTTACAAATACCTTTGCAACGGTACCTGCAAATGGCGCACGCAGCTCGCTGTATTCGAGGTTGGTTTCAGCAATTCTGAAGGCCGATTCAGCAATTTGCATATTAGCTAAAGCTTGGTCTAACTCAGATTGGCTGGTGATTTTTTTCTCAAATAGCTGTTCTATTCTGCTCAATTGCGACTTTGCCAACTCATAACGTGCCTTTCGTTCATCAAACTGCAGTTGAAAATCTTCAGGGTCTAATTTTGCTAATAAATCACCTTTTTCAACGTGTTCACCGGCAAGAACCGGAAACTCTATAAGTTCTCCGTTTACTCTAAATGCAAGGTATGAGCCCTGGTTTGCAACCACTTCAGCTGGAAAACTACGAATATTAATTTGTGAGTCGTGGCCTATAGTGAAAAGCTTAACAGGGCGGATAGGCTCTTCTTTAACTTGTTGTTCTGGCTCAGAACACGCTATTAAGCTAAGTAAGGTCGTTGTTAATAAACATAGACGAAAGAGTTTCATGTCTTCTCCGTTGCAATATTGGCAAATTAATTAAGTGCAGAATACGCTGCAAACATATAAAATAAAATTCATTAAATCTTACATACTTAATAAGTTTTATTTATGATGTTTTTGGGCACAATATGAAGCTGAATCAATTGGTAATTTTAGATGCCATAGTACAAAGCGCAAGCTTAAGCGGGGCTGCTCAAAGGCTTCATAAAACGCAGCCTGCGTTAACATTGGCTATTAAAAACCTAGAATCGCAAATAGGGTTTGAGCTTTTAGACAGAACTAAGTATAGATTACAGCTGACTGAAAAAGGGCGTATCTTCCATCGTGAAGCCCAACAGCTACTGCATGCAAACGACGAGCTTGCAAAACTGGCAGAAGAGCTCTCATTAGGGAATGAACCGCAATATAAAATTTGTTACGAGCAGCTTTGTCATAAGCAAAGCTACAACCAGATCATAAGTAATACTTTTAAACAGTTTACCAGTACCGAGTTTTGTATTAGCAGCGGAAAACGATTTGCGTCGTTAGAGCAAGTAAACAATGGACAAGCAGAGCTAGGCATTGGCCCATGGTTTGATTTATTCCATGCCACAGGCGATTTAGAAAGCTTGCCCATAGGCAAGCTCGATATTGGAATAGTAAGCGCAAAAGGGGTTTTACCCAAACAGCTCACTTATACTCAACTACAAAACTACCCCTGCTTAGCCATGTTTGAAAGCGATTTAAGTATAGACAGCGAAAGGCTTTCGTATTCCAAAGGCTCCGCAATGATGAAAATAGACGATGTGGCGACCTTAAAATCGTTTTTACTCTCAGGAGCTGGTTGGGCCATGATGAGCTTAGAGCATTGCGCGCCTGAAATAAAAGCAGATTTATTACAAGAAATCCTTATTACCGACCGCGAGCATAAATTTAGCGCACAAATAAGAGCGTTTAGGCAACACGCCATTCATCATGGCCCAGTGGCACGCACTGTATGGGACCAATTTAAACAACTGAGTAAGGTTTACGCTAATAAAAATGGATATTGATAAAGAAACCCTTATTTATACTGTTATAACAGGCATCCCAGCTGGAAAAGTAGCAAGTTACGGGCAAGTTGCAACTCTTGCGGGCTACCCACAAAACTCACGTTTAGTAGGGCGTTTATTAAAAATAATGCCAAGTGATTCGGTTATTCCATGGCATCGTGTTGTTAATAGCCAAGGTAAAATATCGTTTCCTGTGGGCAGTGACAAATACCAAGAACAGCGCCAAAAGTTATTATCAGAAGGTGTGCTTTTTAAAAACGACAAAGTAAAGATGCGAGAGTGTAAGTGGGAGTAAAGTTACCATTGTTAGCCAATTGGCAGTGTAGGTCCGATAAATTAAGTGCCATTTGACACAGTGAAATATCTTGCCAGCCATTATAAAATTTATGTTTTCGGATGACTGAAGAGTGCCACTTGTTAGGTGTATCTACACGTTTTGTGTATATGATTCTATACCAATTAAATCGGAAACACCTGATCCCGATTTTAAAGCTAGTTTGATATCGGATACAAAGGCATCCAATGATAAAGCTTCAAATTGAACGGTAAATTTTGCAATACATGCGCTGTCATTTGACAGAGAAACTAATACAGCAGTATGACCAGCAGAGTCGAAGCAATAAAATTTAAACTCACAATGCCCATAAGACGAGCCAAGCTCACCAACTTTAAAGATAACTTCATCTGAGTTAGATTGAGGAAAGGCAGATAATTGTTCAGTTAGTTTTTCCAATATTTGAGCATTTATATATTGTTCCGTCTCACCAGCGAAGGATTCATTGCATGCCTTTACCCATATTTTCGAGGGGTCATCGCGTAAAAATTCGATCTCCAATCTGGGTTGCATCTGTATGTACACCTAACGCCGGAATAGTCGGATAAGTAATAGTTGGCTAAAATGTGAAACAAAGCGAAACCGAGCCAACTGTTACGTGTCCGCTTTTAAACGCTTCGTTAGGTGCTTTAAGGCCACCACTTTGGTGTTTCTCTTGCAGTAAGCTTAAATTTAACAGCTAAAGTTTAAATGTCTTTTGCTTTACCTGATATTTCACCTTCACTCCAATTATCCCACTCAAATTTCATCTTACGACCTGCATTTGATAGCTTAATTTTACCGTAATCAATCCATGCGTCAAAGCCATCGTACTCGTAGGTTTTGATCCAGCCATTTTCAAGGTGAAAATCTAGTATATGGTTGAAGTCGTCCGTCGGAATATCCTGAATTATTTTTAAACCAAGTGCTTTAAATTTTAAATCGACAGTTTTTCTACCTAATGTAACGACTGGATTCATAGAGCACCTAACGCCGCATTAAGCGGACTAAAATTGTTCGTTATAATGTGTAGTGTAGCGAAACCTAACCAACTGTTTTAGTTCCGTTTTTAATGCCTTGTTAGCGCGTGCTTTGCTGAATGCTTGGCTTTTCCCAACCAAGAATGCTTACGCAATAATTTACACCAACCACTAGATATTCCGTTATTTCTGAATTACCACACGACGAAAAACCATTACGCTTACTTTCTAAGTCGAACCAGCCACCAGAAATTATTTCGTGGAGCCACCCTGCTTGTAAGGAACATTCAGGCCAAAACTCTAACAAGTCACCTTCATCTAAGACTCGAAAACCTGCAGGCTCTTCGAAAATAATATCAATTTTATCACCGTCAATAGATATTGTAATTGTTAGGAGATCAACATCAAAATTAAGGTTTATAACCTCAATAGTATTTGTTGAATTACCACACTCTAAAATCTTATTTTTCACAAAACCTCTGAGTACCTCTAACGCCCCAATAAGGGGCTAAAAATTGTTTGCTAAAATGTGTAGCGAAGCGAAACTGAGCAAACTGTTTTTAGTCCCGCTTGATTGGCTTGTATGGATAATAAACCCATAAATTAATTAATACTTTAATCTAGTTCGGGTAATGTGAGGCCCAAGCTTTGGCTGCAACCAAAGCCTTTTATACAGTAGTTCGATTGAGCGTAGGCTCCTCTATTGAGAGACCGGTAACAAGTTAGAACGCTGTATAAACTCCAAGCATTAAACTCGGATAGTCAACGGGGCCTCGAGCCCGAATAGCAAGGCAGAGTCAGCTTATTATGAATACAATAAATAAT
>NZ_LODI01000010.1:39845-80248 GCF_001468485.1 Pseudoalteromonas sp. H71 | reverse complement strand
TGGACTTATAATAATGAACGCCCTAACATGGGCATAGGTGGCATAACACCCATACAAAAACTGGAAAAGTTAAACAACGAAAATTCTACAGATAGCCTCCATTAAAAATGGGGGGATTACCCAAGTACACACAACCTGTCTCTATTAGGATCAACCGGAAGTTTTTCTAATCGCTTTTGAATCGCCTTTAAGTAACGAATTAAATCAGTGAGTTTAGTCGCGCCATGTTGACTAACAAACCCTTTAAAAATTAACGACTCAAGTTGCGATTTAATATCGCCATGAGCGGTGATCATGGTTAAATCAACCCGCCCTTTCATTTTTTTATGCAGCGCATGTGCAATACTGAGAACTTGTTCAACATGTATTGCTATGTCGACTACGGCATCACCTAGCTCGCCACGTATCTCTTCTTTAACGTTTTCAAACTCAGCGCTTTTTCTGATGTCACCATACTTAAGTAACAAACTATCAACGCCTGCAGCAATGCAATCGTTAATTAAGTCGGCTATTTTTCCAAATGGATTAAAGTACAATCCCAACTTAGCCTTATTAGGTAGATTCTGCTGTAAATATTTAATTGGTGAAGGCACGTTTAACAGTACCAATCGGCGAAGACCTTGTTGGTGAGCAACCTGTGCCTTTATTTCGTTATCAAATAGCTCAACCGCGGCACTTGATTTTTTATCCACCAGCGCTGGGTATGCTTTTATTTCATACTGGCCTTGCTTTTTAACGTAAGACTTAGGCAGTTCACCAAAGTTCCATTGTGTTAGGTCTGCTTTTTCAATGCCATCATCAGCTACTTTTGAAAGTGTTTCGGTTACCTCTCCTTGAAGCTCTGCCTTGAGCTTCGTAAGGTCTAAACCGCGAGCCAGTAATTTATTGTGCTCATCGCGCACCTCAAATTGTAAACGTAGATGAGGAGCAAGTGATGTTAAATCCCACGCCTCAGGGTCAACGCGCACACCAGTCATTCGCAATAAGCGTGTGGTTAGTGCGTCAAGTAAAGTGCCTTGCATTGGCTCTACCGCTGCAAGTACAGCGTCTGCATAATTGGGAGCCGGTACAAAGTTACGACGAAGTGACTTTGGCAGTGATTTAATCAAACCACTTATTAATTCGTGCCTGAAGGCAGGAATATGCCAATCAAAGCCGGTTTCTTGCACTTGATTTAATAATGCAACAGGGATTTGTACAGCAACACCATCAACCGCTTGACCTGGGTCAAAGTGATACGTAAGCGGTAATATTAAATTATCTTGCTGCCACGTATCTGGATAATCAAATTCTGTAATACTGTTTGCGCCATGGCGCATTAACTCATCCCGAGTCATGTGAAGATAGTGTTTGTTTTGTTGTTTTTGGGTTTTATACCACTTTAAAAAAGCGGCTCGATTATTAATTTCTTTTGGTATTTTTTTATCGTAAAACTCAAATAAGGTTTGTTCATCAACTAAAATATCACGGCGGCGCGACTTGTTTTCAAGGACTTGTATATCTTCAATTAACTCACGATTAAACTGTAAAAAACGCTCGTTTAAACCAAGTTCTTGTTCAACCAATGCAGTTCGCACAAACAGCTCTCGGCTAACCTTAGGGTCTATATTGCTATAAACACAGCGGCGTTTATTAACAACTAACAATCCGTATAAAGTTTGTTGCTCAAAGGCAATAACAGCTCCAGGTTTTTTCTCCCAATGGGGCTCAGAATAGCTGCGTTTTACCAGGTGTTGGGCTAAGGGTTCAACCCAATTGATATCGATTTTTGCATTAGTGCGCGCATACAATTTACTCGTTTCAACAAGCTCTGCTGACATAATCCATTTAGGCGCTTTTTTAAATAAACCCGAACCCGGAAAAATATGAAACTGACTATTACGCGCACCTTTATAAGCTTGTTTTTCGTCTTTAAAACCAATATGGCTAAGCATACCGCTTAGTAAGGCTTTATGTACTGCTTCGACATCAGCAGCATCACTTGTTGCCTTCATACCCATTTCGTTACACACAGTACTTATTTGATAAACAATATCTTGCCATTCACGCAGGCGCATATAAGCTAAAAAATCTTTTTGGCATAACTTTCTAAACTGACTATTTGTCAGCTCACTTTGTTGCTCTTCTAAGTAATTCCATAAATTTAAAAAGGCAATAAAGTCTGAATCAGGATCATCAAAGCGACCGTGTTTTTCATTCGCTGTCGCGCGTTTTTCTTGAGGGCGTTCACGTGGGTCCTGAATGGATAAAGCAGCCACAATAATAATAACTTCACGCAGTGCACCTAGCTTATGCGCTGTTAAAACCATTTTAGCTAAACGCGGATCAACGGGTAATCGGCTTAACTCTCTACCCGATTGCGTTAACGCGGTTTTATTATCACGCTTAGCCGACTTTACCGCTTGTAACTCCTCAAGCAGAGTTAAGCCATCGCTGATATTTCTACTGTCTGGCGCTTGAACAAATGGAAATTGCGCCATGTCGCCCAAGCCCAAAGCAAGCATTTGTAAAATAACAGAAGCTAAGTTTGTACGCAGTATTTCAGGGTCGGTAAATTCAGGGCGAGATAAAAAATCATCCTCTGAATATAAACGGATACAAATACCCGCTTCAACACGCCCACAGCGGCCCATCCGCTGATTAGCACTTGCTTGTGAAATAGGCTCTATGGGTAAACGCTGTACTTTTGTGCGGTAACTATAGCGGCTAATGCGCGCAGTCCCTGGGTCTATAACATAGCGAATGCCAGGCACGGTCAGTGACGTTTCAGCCACGTTAGTCGATAAAATAATGTGACGGCGAGAGTGCGGCGCAAATATTCTGTTTTGCTCTGTATTTGATAAACGCGAGTACAGCGGTAATACATCGGTGTGCTTAAGATTACGTTTGCTCAAAGCATCTGCAGTGTCGCGAATTTCACGTTCACCGTTTAAAAATATGAGTATGTCGCCGGGGCCTTCTGCACATAGCTCATCAACTGCATCAAAAATACCTTGTAACTGGTCGCCTTCGGCTTCCATATCGTCTTTTTTAATATCGCTAATTGGGTTGTAGCGAACATCAACGGGGAAAGTACGACCCGATACCTCTATAATTGGCGCATCGTTAAAATGTTTAGAAAAGCGCTCTGGGTCAATGGTTGCTGAAGTAATAATAATTTTTAAATCAGGGCGCTTAGGCAGCAAGTTTTTTAAGTACCCTAAAATAAAGTCAATGTTTAAACTACGCTCGTGGGCCTCATCAATAATGATAGTGTCGTATTGATTTAAAAAACGATCTTGCTGAATTTCGGCAAGTAAAATACCGTCAGTCATCAGTTTAATGTATGTATTGTTAGAAACCTGATCGCTAAAACGGATTTTAAAACCCACTTGTTGACCTAGTTCACACTTCATCTCATCGGCAATACGGTTTGCAACGGTGCGAGCGGCTAACCTACGCGGTTGCGTGTGGCCAATAAAACCATCAACGCCGCGGCCAAGCTCTAAACACATTTTAGGTATTTGTGTCGTTTTTCCCGATCCTGTTTCACCAGCAATAATAACAACTTGATTATTTGCTATCGCGTCTTTAATGGCTTGTTTTTTTTGGCTTACAGGCAGCTGTTCTGGGTATGTTACCTGTGGCAAATTTGCTAAGCGTTTTTCTTTTGATTGTTGGCTGCGGGTTATATCTGCGGCAATTTTTTCAAGCGCATTGGCTTGTTTAGTCTCGTCGACGATTTTTTTAACGCCGTGAAGGCGTTTTTTAAAGATGAATTGATCTTTTTTTAAGCACGTTTTTAGCTCGCCAAACAACTGACCTAGGTTAACCACCCGCATACCTTATAAAATATGTTAAAGAGCCGTAATTGTATCAAAATTAACGGCTGGGGTTAATCCTACAAATCATTAAACGCTCAGTTGTTTGACATTTAATCACATGTACAAGGCTGTATTTCTATTCGCCTTTAAAAATGCCTACATAAGTTGCTTGCGTATTCGATTTACTTGCGCGATACATCCCCGACGTATTAAACGGTAAGCTAATGTTGCCTTGCGTGTCGATAATAATCACACCGCCTGTGCCACCTATTGGCTTTAATACTTTGTTTATTACTTCATCACCGGCTTGGGCGATTGTACTGCCTTGGTATTTAACACGAGCGCAAATATCACTTGCCACGTTGTAGCGAATAAAATATTCACCGTGGCCGGTCGCCGATACCGCGCATGATTCATTTTCAGCAAACGTACCTGCACCTATAACGGGTGCATCTCCAACACGACCATAGCGTTTTGCAGTCATTCCACCGGTTGATGTACCAGCGGCTAAGTTACCATTTTTATCAAGGGCAACAGCGCCAACGGTGCCCATTTTAAAGTTATTAGGAAGCGCATTGTGCGCGGCTTGATATAATTTACTTGTTGCTTTGGCTTTATCAAGTTTTTCTTTTGCTTTAAGCAGTGCATCGTAACGGTGTTTGGTATCAAATAAATTATTTTCGATAAGTTCAATACCTTGCTCTTTTGCAAACTCCTCAGCACCTTGACCACTGAGCATAACGTGCACTGAGTTATCCATAACTAAACGGGCAAGCTTAATTGGGCTTTCTACATGTTTTACACCTGCAACAGCCCCTGCTTGACGGTTACGTCCGTCCATAATTGACGCGTCAAGCTCGTGCCCACCATCGTAGGTATATACTGCGCCGCGTCCGGCATTAAAAAACTCAGATTGCTCTAATACTGTAATTGCAACAGTAACCGCATCTAAGCTTTCCCCGCCTTTTTCTAGTACGTTGTAACCTGCCTCAACGGCCTCGGATAATTTAGCACGATAAGCTTTTTCTTGTTCGGGGGTAAACTTTGCTTTATCAATTGTTCCTGCGCCACCATGAATTGCAATGGCAAGCGGAGATTCTTTACTTAATGCACTGTGAGTAAATCCTATACATGCACTGGCTAAAATAGATAATAAGATTATTTTTTTCATGACTGCCTTTCTCATCAAAGTATTAAAACTAATGTGAACGGTTAAAAAGCAAATTTCAACTAAAGTAAGTTTAAAGACATAAAAAAAGCGCCTTAAGGCGCTTTTTGTTATTAACGTGTTTAAAATTAAGCTTGTTTAGCTTTTAAACGCGCTAAACGTGCTACTTGGTGAGTAGACGTTAAGAAAGAATAAATTGGTGCTAAATAACCGCGCTTACGAAGTTCTAAGAAGTCTTCATCGCTTAGCTCATTTAGTTTTTTCTCGTCGATAAGGTAGATACCGTTGATGTCTTTTTTCTCACCTTTAATGTCTACTGTTAACGTTTGAGCAATTAGTAGCTCTTTATCAGCAAGAAATTTAGTGAATGCATCGGTTACCTGAGAAAACTCAATGAAAGACACTAGCGACTCTTTACGACGCTTTAAGTAATCTGTTTCTTCACCGTTTTCAAATAATGCATTGCCATCAGTTTCACTTACAAGCGGGCTTGCTTCATCAATAACAATACCAAATTGGTCTTGATCTGGGTGTTTAACTAAACCAAGTGGGTAACGTGTAGAGGCCATTGGTGCAAAAGAAGCTGTCCACTTATCGCCTTCAACAAATAAGTTCTCGCCTGGCTCTAAACCAAACATTGCAACTGCTTGGAAAGTACCTGCTTCGTTATTTTTAACAAACGACATAGGAAACTCATTTGCTACGCGTGCAAACTCATGTGCAACTACAGGCACTAAATGTTGAGTTTTCATGAAATCTACATTGATGCCGTTTTGAATTTTAATGTTGGCATGTTTTTCGTTGTGTAAAGGCTGTACTTGTTGCTCCGCCATGTTACTGCTCCGTTTTTTAAATTTATAAGTTTCATTGTTAATGCCTTAAGGCTAATGCTTTTGAGGTAAAAAAGGAAGGGAAAGTTTTATGACACAAGCCATCTAAAAATAAAATTTAAATAAATCTGCATGTTGTCAAAAAACATACAAGTAATAATTTTAAAACATGCTTAAAAATAAAGCGTTACACGGTTATTTAGCATACAAAGGGAGGTGGCTTATTTACAAAAGTTAACAGACTTCTGTCTACAACCACGCTCATAGTGAAGAATATTTAGGCAAACAAAAAGGCAGCTAATTTAGCTGCCTTTATAAAATGGGGTAAGCAATGCAAATTTACTTAAATTATGGAGCCCAATAAACTTCGATATTGATGCTCGGATGATTAAGTACTGCACGCAGTGGCATATCGTTAACATCACCACCGGCTTTAGCCTGCTTGTACACAGCAAGCTTTTCATCGCCGCTGATAAGTAGTTTAACCACTTTAGAGTTGGCTATTGCATTTAGAGTAAGCGTCATTCGCTCGGTAATACTACCTGTTACGTCACTTTGAATTGCGTTAATCGCACAAACCGTTTGAGTGGTTGTTAAACCATGCTCTAACCCATCTGCATGTGGGAATAAAGACGCAGTGTGACCGTCTGACCCCATACCTAAAATAGTCACATCGTAAGGCGTTTTCAGCGCACTGTATGCGGCTTCACACTTTTCAGCACCTTGTTGTGCAGTAGAAGCGTCGTTTTTCATTGTTATAAAGTTGGCTGCATTACCAAAGTTTTGCAACAACGTACTTTTAATAAATGCTTCATTACTTTTTTCGTGATTTGGCTCAACCCAGCGTTCATCAACCATAGCTACATCAACGTTCTGCCAATCTAAATCAAGGGTTGATAAATGCTTATATGCTGCAGCAGGTGATGAACCACCTGATACCATCAGTACAGCGCGACCATCGTCTTTAATGCCATCTAATAATGATTGCTCTAAAGTTGCCGATAACTCTTTTGTTAGTGCATCTTTATCATCAAAAAATTTTTCAACTAATGTAGCCATAATTATGCCTTATCACCTGTGTTAAACCACAGGTGGTTGTTCTCTGCTAATAACTCATCGGCATCATCTGGACCCCACGTACCAGCACGGTAAAGTGCAGGCTTGCCTTTTTCTTGCCAACGCTCAACAATCGGATCAATCCATTTCCATGCTTGGCGAACTTCATCACGATGAATAAACAACGATGGGTTATTCGCAGCGGCATCAAGCATTAGACGTTTGTATGCATCAGAATGAAAACCATTGCTGTAAGCTTGTGATAACTCAATGTTCATAGTTACCGGCTCTAATTGCATTTCAAGGTTATCTAAGCGCTTTGACATAAGCGTTAGCTGAATAGTTTCTTCTGGCTGAAGGCGAATAACTAAGCGGTTTGGTTCTATGTTGCCAACATTTTCTTCATAAATATTGTGCGATACTTTTTTGTACTCAACCACAATTTCAGCACAGCGTTTTGCCATACGTTTACCTGTACGAAGGTAAAATGGTACGCCAGCCCAACGCCAATTATCTATGTGTGCACGTATAGCAACAAAGGTCTCTGTTTTACTAGCGCCCTCGTTTAACTCTTCCAAGTAACCAGGGACAATCTTACCGTTTAAATCCCCTGGTACATATTGACCACGCACAATATTACTATCAACGTCAGAGTCAATAAGTGGTCGAAGTGCTTCTAGCACCTTTAGTTTTTCATTACGAATGCTATTAGCGTTAAGCTTATTAGGCGCTTCCATTGCAACAAGGCATAAAAGCTGTAGCAAGTGATTTTGAACCATGTCACGAAGTGCGCCGGCTTTGTCATAAAACCCTGCTCTGCTTTCAAGACCTACTGTTTCTGAAAGGCTAATTTGGATATTATCAATCGACTTAGCATCCCACATATTTTCAAATAATGAGTTTGAAAAACGCAGTGCCATTAAGTTCTGTACAGTTTCTTTACCTAAGTAATGGTCTATACGGAAGATTTGGTCTTCTTCAAAAAACTCAGCAATTTTAGCGTTTATTACTTCTGCAGATTCCCCACAGTAACCAATTGGTTTTTCAACGACTACACGCGATGTTGGCGTAATCAAATCTTTTATAGAGAGAATTTCACAGCACTTGCCATAAACGGCTGGTGGTAAAGATAAGTAAAAGACACGAGATTTAGTGCTATCGTGCTCATCTAAAATACTTTTAAGCACATCCCAGTTATCGTCAGCTTCAGTAACATTACTCACCACTGGCACTAAATAATTTGAAAATGCTTTCCAATCTTTGGCGTTAAATTCACCTTTACTTAAAAACTCTTGGAGTGCTTTATGCGCTGTTTCTATGTATTCAGCACGTTTGCTTTCTTCACGAACTGTTGGCAAGATGCGTGAGCCTTCAGGTAAATTCCCTTCTTGATATGCTCGATACATTGCAGGTAGTAATTTGCGTAACGCAAGATCACCACCGCCCCCAAAAATTATGATATCAAAAGGATTAAGCATAGTTACTCTCTACGTTGTGATACCCCGTCCTAAAATAAGCTCGTGGGTATGCCTGTTTATTACTTGGATTATGATAGCTTTTATAATGTGTTAAAAAAGCCTGCTGAATTGTTCTTTATTGATGATGTATTATTGTTTTTTTATCATCTACGCTTTATTAAATGAGCCTTAGGACTCTGTATCTCCTCTCACAAAAATACAGACCCTAAGCACTCCAGCGCTACCCGTTCAAAGGTACTCGGTTTACCTACTATTACGTAGGCTAAATTTTTACTGCGTACGATGTTGCTTGTAGTACGCCATTAATCCACTTGTGGAGCTATCGTGATCGTGATTTACATTATCATCGGTCAGCTCACTTTCAATCTTAGATGCCAAACCTTTACCAAGTTCAACACCCCACTGATCAAATGAACAAATGTCTAATATTATGCCTTGGCAAAAAATCTTGTGTTCATATAACGCAATTAAACGCCCTACCGTTTTAGCATCTACTGTGTCTAGCAGCATTGATGTTGTTGGGCGGTTTCCTTGATGAATTTTGTGATTTAGTAATTCATCAATTTGTGCCTGCGATTTACCTTTAGCCATTAAATCGGCTGTAACTTGTTCTGCATCAACACCGCTCATCATTGCTTCAGTTTGAGCAAAAAAGTTTGATAATAAAATATCATGATGCTTATCAACATGTATTTGTGGTTTAACAGATGCAATAAAATCTGCTGGCACAATCACGTTGCCTTGATGCAGGCATTGATAAAACGCATGCTGACCGTTAATGCCAGTCATACCCCAAATTATTGGAACCGTGGTATACGGTACTGTTTCGCCTGCAAAGTTAACATGCTTACCGTTACTTTCCATCTCACCTTGTTGTAAATACGCAGGTAACATGTGAAGAGATTGGTCGTAAGGTAAAATAGCTTGCGACGTGTACCCTAAAAAGCCGGTATTCCACACGCTTAACAAAGCCATTATTAAAGGAATATTCTGCTCAAGCGGCGCATTTTTAAAGTGTTCATCAACTTCAAAAGCACCTGTTAGTATATCTTCAAATGCATCATAGCCTAGGTACAACGCAATGGGTAAGCCTATCGCACTCCATAATGAAAAGCGACCACCAACCCAATCCCACATAGTGAATACGTTTTCATCAGCAATGCCAAAGGCAGCTGTTTTTTCTAAATTTGTACTTACTGCAACAAAGTGTTTCGCAATTGTGCTTTCATCTTTTGTTGTTTCTAAAAACCAATCCACCGCTGTTTTAGCGTTCGTCATAGTTTCTGATGTAGTAAATGTTTTTGACGAAATAACAAATAATGTTGTTTCGGGATCAATATTTTTAAGTACCGAAGCAATTTGTACACCGTCGGCATTTGATACGTAGTGCACTTTTAAAGTGTCATCTGCGAATGCTTTTAATGCTTCAGTTGCCATTTGAGGACCTAGGTTCGACCCGCCTACCCCAATACTAACAACGTCTTTTACCGCTTTGCCCGTATAACCAAGCCACTGGCCGCTTCGCACTTTTTCAACAAATACTTTAATTTTAGCAAGCTCGTTATCAACCGCTTGAGTTATATTTTCTCCATCAACAATTAATGGAGTATGCGCACGGTTACGCAATGCAGTATGCAAAACAGAGCGCTCTTCGGTGATGTTAATTCTCTCGCCGCTGAACATTTTATCTCGCCAAGAAGCAATCTCGCACTCTTTAGCAAGTGACACTAAATTAGCAAAAACATCGTTATCAATTAATTGTTTAGAGTAGTCGAATAAAACACCAGGGATCTGAGTTGAAAACTGAGAAAAGCGGCCACCGTCTTGTGCAAATAACGTTTTAAGATGTGTTTGTTTCATCTTAGCAGCACTTTGTTCAAGGGCTTGCCAACTTGCTAATTGCGTTCGGTTCGACATTTAAATATCCTCTAAAAAATTTAACCGGTTGATTTATATATTCTTTTTATGTTGTAAAACTGCTTAACACGTTCTAAATACACTAAAATAAAATGCCAATAGTGTAGCCATAAACGAAAAATAAGCGCTGCTTTAACTATTTTATACGCAGATGATAACCCAATTTTCACCTTTTGACACCGGTATCATAAATATTTTGCAAATTATTTTCCCCGCAATTTCAAAGGCACCCACAAAGCTTAATCGGTTAAGTTGGTGTATTCGTGAATTTTACTAAACGTTCAGTACTTTTTTAATAATTATGACATTTATGTGAATAAATAAAAAATCGGCTACTGAAGCCGATTTTATGCAAACCTTATAAGTATTGTATTTTAAAGGCTCAATGCCAAACCACCTTCTAAATTATACACTGTTCGATACCCTAGCTGCATTAGGTTAGCAGCAGCAAGCCTTGAGCGATTACCGCTACGACACAACAATATGTATTTACCGCGTTTACCTAGCTGACCTTCCATCAACGCGTTAGCCATACGACTAAGCGGTATGTTAAGTGTTTTTGTTTCACTAGTGTGAAAAAGTTGCGATACATTATGTGCACCATGCTCGTAAGGCTCTCTGGTATCAATCAAATAAGTGTCATTATCACTGAGCATGGCTTTTGCACTATCAAAATTTAATTGCTGAATATTTAACTCAGGCAACGCAGTAACATAACCACATAATTGTAACCTTGATTTTTCTTTTGCCTCATCATTAAGCTGTTTTTTAATTACAAATTCATCAATACTAATTTGGCGATTTATTAATCGGTTTAATAAAGGTGTTTGTTGTTGCTCTGCGGCCCAGTTCATTGCAAAGCATTGCAAATAATCGTGCCCTGAACATATCACACTCGTTTCATCTAATTGCTCAGCAAGTGCTAAAATAGAATAAGCCATAGCCTTGGCATTGCCACCAGCTAAAGAAGTGTTACCCAAGCCACCGGGTAATATTAGATCACCACAAAAGCAATAATTAATGTGGTTATCTTCACTTTTTAAAACATAACTTACACTGTCTTCACTGTGCCCCGGTGTGGCTATTTTTTCTAGTCGTTCGTTATTTAGGTCGATATTAGCTGCATTTTTCGGCCAACCTAGTTTATCTACTGCAATCTCGTCGCATCGACTTGCTAATACACTGCGTAATAAAGTTACAGCACAACTTCGCTCTTGATGAACGTGCGTATTAAGTACTCCTTTAATAGTCAGGTTTTGTGTATTGGCTATTTTTTCTATACGCGGTATGAGCTCTACAATAGGATCTATAATAACTGCTTGTTTATCGGCATTTACATATAACCAACAACACGCTCCTTGGTGCCTAAACTGCGTTAAACCGAGCGCGCACACATCTTGTTGAGGTGTTGTACTATCAGAGACTATTAAACAATTAGCCTGCAAAATGGTTTTTAATGAACGTATAGATGCACACGCATTTGCTATTTCAGCGGCAGTGGCAGCGGGACCGAATGATAGCCTAATTGCATTTTCACTCTGCCATTGGTTAACTCCCATCGCATCAAGCACAAAACTCGTTGAAGAGCCCGTGCTGCATGCAGAGCCTCCACTGACACGAATACCAGCGGCATCAAATAAATCAATTACTTCTTTGCTTGTTAACTCATTTACAGCAAAGTTTAATGTTGTTGGTACCGAGTGTTCAAAGCTATGATTAAAGGTTACTTCATCAAATGTTTCTTCAATAGCGTTTTTTATTTGAGCCCGGTAATTACTAAGCACATCGATTGATTTAAATGTGGTGTCTGACTTATCTAGCAATAAACTAAACAATTTATTTAAACCCGCAATACCAGGTAAGTTTTCGGTGCCAGAGCGCATTCCGCTTTCTTGCCCTCCACCCGCTATAAAAGGGGTATAGGCACTGCCAGCACGAATATATAAAAAACCAATACCTTTAGGGGCATAAAGTTTATGGCCTGAAAAAGGCGCGTAATCTATTGTGGTGGCGCTCAGGTCGAGTTGTTTTTTCCCCAGCGCTTGCACACAATCTACCATCCAAGACACTTTCGTATTACGAAAACGAATAGTATGTTCAATGGCATCTAAATCTTGATAAACTCCCGTTTCGTTATTAACCGCCATGGTGCATATCATTAGCGCATTAGGTATATGTTCAGCGATAAACGCTAAGTCTAAAATGCCATTATTATCCACCGGAATAGCCAAAACTTGAGCATGAATGCCCAATACACTATTCCAATGCTTTAATGTGTTAGGAACCGCTTTGTGTTCAGTGGCACCGTAAAGTAATACGGGTTTAGCAATATTATGATTTTTAGCGTTAATAAGCGTAGATACAACAGCGGTCTGAATGCCTTCGGTCGCGCCAGAGGTAAATAAAATATCTCCCTCTATTGCCCCAATCACAGTACGTGCGTTTTCGCGGGTTTGTTCTAATAAATGCTTGGCCTGAATACCCGTAATATGAGGGCTTGAAGGGTTACCAAAACAAATTTGCATTGTATGAGAAACCACATCGGCGATGCATGGCAACACAGGCGTTGTTGCGTTTGCATCAAGGTAAACTTGCTCAGAGTTTAATAAAGAGTCAGACATCTAAAAACGCACCTTATTACTAAAAGATATATCTTATTACCAATATTACATAACTTTAGACGTATTGAGTAATAATCAATTAGTACTGACGGTGCGTTTTCTATGCCTTTTTGAACTAACCTTCTGTCAGTTTATTATTTAGCTCTTCTTGCGTTGAAGACCACGCTGTAATCAATGCTTTAACCAACGAGGCCAAAGGAATAGCAAAAAACACGCCCCAAAAGCCCCACAAGCCACCAAAAAATAGCACAGCCACAATGATAAATACCGGGTTCAAGTCAACGGCTTCTGAAAACAATAAGGGAACTAACACATTTCCATCAAGTGCCTGAATAATTCCATAAATAACTAAAACCGTCCAAAACTGGGTTTCTAATCCAAACTGGAATAACGCCACGGCAGCAACCGGAATAGTCACAAGCGCAGCACCAACGAACGGAATTAACACAGAAAACCCAACCAAAACGCCTAACAAGGCCGCGTAGCGTAAGTCTAAAAAAGTAAACGCAATGAACGAAACACCGCCTACAATTAAAATTTCAAACACTTTACCGCGAATGTAATTCATAATTTGCTGGTTCATTTCGTTCCATACTTGCAATATTAAACGACGCTGTTGCGGAATTAATTTAGCCACACTGCCCGTTAATTCCAGCTTGTCTTTAAGCATAAAAAACACCAGCAACGGCACAAGCACTAGGTAAATTAGCCACGCTACAACATCTTTTAACGACGTTAACGAAAACGATAAAACCACTTGGCCAAACTCAATAACTTTAGCCTCCACTGTAGCAACAATCCCTTGTACTTGGTCGGCATTAATTAAACTTGGGTATTGCTCTGGTAAGGCAATCAAATATGACTTGCCTTGCTCTAACATATGAGGGGTTTCTTGCACTAAATTGCTGGTTTGTTTCCAAAGAACAGGACCAATCACTAAAATTAAAGTGAGCATAATACCTGTAAATATAAGCATTACGATGACCGTAGCAGTAAAACGGCGTAAACCAAGACGCTCTAGGTGAACAACGGGCCAATCAAGTAAATAAGCAATAACTAATGCCACTAAAACCGGCACAATTAACGAGCCAAAAAAGTAAAGTAAGGCAACAGAAACGAGCAGTAAAAATAATAAGGTGACCGAATGAGGATCAGAAAATTTTCTTTCGTACCATGTTTTTATATATTCAAACACGTAATGGCTCCACTAATAATAAACCTTGTTGTTTATCTAAGTTGTAACTGTAAGCATATTTTTTTAAATATCGCTCAATATCATCCATGCTCTCATCACTATTTACACTAAAAGTGATGGCTTGCTGTGAAGATAATGCTTCACGTAGCCCTAATTTAAACTGAATAAACTGCTGAGGACATCTATAAATTCTTAAATCTTGGTGTAACATACTCGCTTTACCGATTTATTAAAATGAATAATAAGTCGCATTGCTGTGTGTTAATAGTCTATAAAACATCAACAAATGTAACTTTTTCTTAAAACAACGCCTGCAATGGTTTATTCTGTAATACATAGTTAGCAGTAAGGACAGGTTAATGTCTCGCACGCATAATAAAGCGCATCTACCAAGTAATCCAACACTCAAAGAGATTAATTGGTTTAAAAAACAAATAAATTGGGGGGAGCTTCCTCCTTTTTATCATTTAGTTGCCTCTTCGGTTAGCGAGTCTGAAGGTGTTTTAGAGCATGGATTTGATAACGCCGTAAAACAACTTATAGACAGACGTAACTGGAATCTAGACATACTCGACGGCTTTGAGGACGACTTAGGTGAGATCCACACCAAGCATAAACCTCGAATAGCGTTACATCAGGTATTTACAGACCGAGGCTTTGAGCTGTGGGCACTGCCTTATGCAAAAGATATTGTTGTTGACCAATACATAAAAGATAACCGCTTTATGGAATTTAGAGTGTGGGATCCGCATTCAATGAAAGTACTTTTGAGGTTAAATCAATTACATAAGTTTATTGGTTCTTACTTTGAACGCGGTGATAAAGCCGATAAAGCCCTTATTTTGCACTCGCATAAAGTTGTTCATAAAATTATTACTTTTTTACAGCGAGAGTTGAACGTAATAAAGGTTGATGGAGTCTCAATAAAAGAACTCTACCAATTGTGCGAAAAAGACATCCGTGCAAGCAGTGACGAAATAGATATTGCCAAAATTGCCATTGGCGAGCCAATAAACAAGGAATAAGATGCAGCTAAAATCAGCCTTTATCTCTTTATGCAGTGCCGTCCTTACATTTAGCCTTTTAGTAAGTGAGCCATTAAAGGCGCAAACTAATTTTAACCTTCCTGATTTAGGAACCTCTGCATTACAAGTACTCCCCCTCGAAAAAGAACAAGCGATTGGGGAGGTGATGATGATGCAAATACGCGGCGGCTCACCAATTATTAACGACCCCGTATTAGATGAATACCTAACCACCATTGGCAGAAAGCTCGTTGCAAACGCGAACGATGTTCGTTTTCCGTTTTCATTTTTTTGGATCAATAACTCAGATATTAACGCATTTGCCTTTTACGGCGGACATGTAGGCGTTCACACAGGGCTAATTGCACAAGCCGATAGCGAAAGTCAGTTTGCATCTGTACTTGGTCACGAAATCGCCCACGTTACTCAGCGCCATTTAGCACGTAGGATCCAGCAACAGCAAGATAACAGTGCAATGACCATAGCGGGGATGATAGCCGGCATTTTAGCGACTATTGTTGCCCCAGATGCTGGTATTGCCATTATTTCAGCAAGCCAAACACAATCTGCTTTTAGCCAATTAACGCACAGCCGTTCTGCTGAACAAGAAGCTGATCGAATTGGTATGCAAACACTTAACAATGCAGGATTTGATGCACGTGCATCTAGCGACTTCTTAACTAAGCTGGCTGCACAAATTCGTTATAAGTATAAGCCACCTGCATTCTTACTCACTCACCCTCTTCCAGAAAGCCGAGTGTCTGACGTGCGCCTTCGTGCAGAGCAGTATCCAATGCGCCGCCTACCCGCAAGCCTTGAATTTAACCTTGCTAAAAGCCGAGTACTCGCGCGTTACGACAACAAACCAGAAAACGCTGAAGCCTTATTTAGAAAATTACTTCGTGAAAACAGCTACAGTAATACAGCCCTTAATTATGGTTTAGCGTTAAGCTTACTTGACCAAGAAAAACTTGACGAAGCAGACTCTATTTTAAGTAAGCTATTAAAAAACGACCCTAAAAATTTATTTTATATTGATACGCAAACTGATTTACTCATAGCGCAAAAAAAAGCAGACGACGCCGTTTCATTTTTAGCTGAACTTCATAATTACCGTCCTAACAATCAAGTAATTACGCTCAACTATGCAAATGCAGCACTAGAGGCAAAGCAATACGAACTTGCCGAAAACGTGCTTAAAGGTTTTTTATTAGAAAAACCAGAGCACAGCTTAGGTAAGGAGCTACTTGCTGACGCCTACAAAAAACAAGACAAATTGGCGGCCTATCACGAGGCAAACGCTGACGTGCTATCGCAATACGGTGCCTACATGAAAGCCGCTGATGAAATCCAAAAAGCGCTTAACTTCGTAGAATCAACAGAGCTAATAAAACAGCAGCGATTAAAGGCATTACTTACCCAGTATCGCCGTTTACAAAAAGAGCTTGCAAGGCTTTAAGTCTGCAAGCTGTTGCCCTAAAATAGAGGCAATTCACACTATGGAAACTTTTATGTCTGTTACTATCTATCATAATTCGCGTTGTTCTAAATCGCGTGAAACACTTGCCCTTTTACAAAGCAAGTCAATAGAGCCCACCGTTGTTGAGTACTTAAAAACGCCTTTAACTCATGATCAAATAAGCACACTGATAGACCAACTTGATTTTAGCTCTGCTCGTGACTTAATGCGCACAAAAGAAACCGAGTACAAAACACTCAATCTTAAAGATGAAACAAACGAAACCACGCTTATAAACGCAATGGTTGAGCATCCAAAATTAATTGAACGCCCTATTGTTGAGCACAATGGTAAAGCAGCTATTGGTCGCCCACCAGAAAACGTATTAAGCGTTTTATAATGAGCACAAACATAGTGGTACTTTACCACTCGAGCCATGGCTCAGTTGAAGCGATGGCCCATGAAATAGCTGAATCAATAGAGCAACAAGGGGCAACAGCCCTACTGAGAACGTTTGTAGCTAAAAATCCGCACGACATTGTTATTACCAAAGATGACCTTATACAGTGTGATGGCCTGGCCTTTGGCACACCAACACGATTTGGTATGATGGCGTCTCAGGCAAAAGCATTTTGGGAAACCACCAGCGAACTGTGGCTAAAAGGTCAACTAATTGATAAGCCTGCGTGTGTATTTTCATCGTCAAGCAGTATGCATGGGGGTAATGAGGCCACACTGCTTAATTTATCATTACCCTTACTTCACCACGGAATGATGTTACTTGGTGTACCCTACGATGTACCTGAATTATTAGGCACACAAACTGGCGGTACTCCGTATGGTGCTACGCATGTTGCTGGTAGTAACAATAGTGCTCAGTTAAGTAAAGACGAAATTAAAATATGCCAAAGCGTTGGCATTCGCCTGACAAAAATTGCGAGTAAACTTCAATGAACACAGTGACCCATCCTGCAAAAAAGCCAATAACCGTAAAGTTTCAGCGTACTGCTTTAATTGGTTATGTTGGCCTACTTATTTTAATGCCATTGTGGATGTATTTTGTTCCGCCTCAAGAAGGCCCGCTCGATATTATGTCGTTATTTGTACCTATTATTCCTCTATTGCTTCCACTTAGAGGGATTATTAAAGACAGTACATATACCTACGCTTGGGCAAACTTTGTTGTTATGCTTTATTTTATTCATGGCTTAACCATGCTTTGGGTTGCACCTAATGAGCTAATTTGGGTGTTGCTAGAGTTATTATTTGCATCATTCATGTTTATTGGATGTACTTATTATGCAAGACACCGCGGGCAAGAGTTAGGCTTAAAAATTCGCAAATTGAAAGAAGATTTAGCCGACGAAAAAGCCGCAAACGAATTTAATAAATAAAATAAAAAAGCGCGTTTACTCTCTAGTAAACGCGCTTTCAACCATTACTTAATTGCGTATAAACTACTTACACCAATTCACTCAGTGCGGCCAAGGTCACGATACCCGCTAAACCAAGCTGAGCTAATAAACTCAAAAGTGAAAAGCCCCTCAATACAAATAAACCCCAAGGGTGTTTTATATGTGGATACAAAGCGCAGCGCTTTAAGCTCATAGCAAAGAAAAAACAAATCACCGTTACCATAGTTAAACCAAGCGTAAGTTCACTTTTTATGGTCAGCGCTTCGTCAAAGAAGAAAAATAACTGCAAAGGTAATAATAACGTCACAATAGCATGTAACACATGTACTTTTTTAATGCGATCAAACTGCCCATCTGGCGATAACTCTTTAATACCAAAGTCACGCTCTAGGCATTTAACTAAATTTTGCGCTTTGATACTCACAGCCAACCTATAACAACTTAAGCCCTCGTTATTACGCGCTCTAAAATCAAACCCGGCTTTAATTAGCATCACCATTAACGATTCATTTTTAGAGAGTACAGCATAATGCAATGCAGTGTTACCCAAGCTATCTGACGCTTTTTTATCTTGCTGAGGTAATAAGGTTTGCACCACGTTTACAAAACCACGCTCTGCCGCCCACATAAATGCAGTTTTACCGTTTTCATCAGCTAATGTGCCTGTTGCTCCTTGCTCAATAAAACGCATAGCCATTGTTTGCTTAGCCGTTTTTTTACGCAAATGTGTTAGTAATGCTTGCTCAAGTAAAACTACAGAATCAACATCAGGCGACACTTGTTTTAATAAAGTAAAATAGTCTTTACCCATTGCTACTTTGTCACTTGCAAGTTCACTTAACACGGCTAGGTCAGCAATTGACTCTGGTATAAAGTGACTTAAGCGATCTCTAAAATCAACTTCTTTCCAAAGCGATAACGCATCAACAGCACTGAGCTTACTGCCATTATTTAACGCATGTTCAATCAATGTAAAATAGCGTTTACTAAAAAATAAACTTAATAATGAAAGTGGTGTTTCAACGGCATTTTGTGCAGCAACACTTGCGTATTTTTCTAAACGTTGGCACAGCAAAAGCACTAAGCTTTCTGGTGTATATTCATTATCGTAAAAATGAGTTTTCATTGCGCCAATATAGGCTTGTGCATCTTCGTCGTATTCACAAATATGTTGGAAATAACACTCTTCAAAAGGCTCAAGCGGGGTTAACCAGGCCAAATAATAAATAGGGGGCAAAACAGTGGTACACACACCATCGTCTTCATTGGTAGAACGACAAGCAGGCCAAGCTTCTAATGCATCTAAAATAAAGGCACCGTTTTGCTCTACAAGGCCTTTAATAAGTAACGGATATTCCTTTGGCCAAATCAGTACATTTTCCATTAAAACAACACAACTCCAGTGTAGCTTAGGTAAGTGGTCAGGTTATAACAGCTTTCAGCTGACACCACGCTTAATCAAAGAGGCGATATTCTAGCACACCCAGATCGCCACGCTAGAACAAAGTAGATGAATAATCAAAAATATAAAAGCAGCCAAGTAACTAATTACTTGGCTGCTTTTTAGGTTGGAGCTGGGCTTGATCTTTTTCACACAAAAAGATTAATTATTTGTTCTTTAACTCACTAATTACTTGGTCAATGCCTACATCTGAAATGCGCTGGATGATCTCTTTTTGCTTAGCACTTAAAAGCGAAATACCTTCAGCCACAATGTCGTACACTTTCCATTGGTTGTCTTTACCTAGGCGTAACTTAAAGCTTAAATCAATTGTGGGGGCGTTAGGCTCTATAATTTGCGTATTAACCGTGGCATATTCTGAGTCGCTTTGTGCATTATTGTGCTCAAACACCACTTTTTGGCCTGTGTATTTCATTAATGCACCGGCATATGTACCAGTCAAGTAATGCTCAACCGCGTCAATAAAATCAACCGCTTGTTGGCGCTCAATGCCTTTAATGTGTTTGCCTAATAATTTAAAAGACACAAACTTAATATCAATGTGTGGCATTAAACGTTTTTCAACAATTCCCGACATTTCAATTTTACTGGCATTACCTTTGCTGTTCACCTTACCTATATCGGCAAAAAGGGTGTCTGCAACAGACTCTAAAAGTATATCTGGTGATTGCTGAGCTTGTGCATAAAGCGATGTGCTTAAAAGTGCGATAGCAATTAAAAATGGTTTAATAAGTTTCATAATATGTTTGTTTGTGTGATTAAGATAACGCTAATTTACGTCATTCATACGCAATAAAACAGGCACAAATAAGCAATTTATTAATGCCTAAAAAGCACCAATAAATTAAGTGACTAAATTTCAATAAGTTAATAAAACCTGTTAACACGCAGTATACATCCCTGTTTTCGCTCGTCTTGAATTTACAACCTACCCACCCTCATCATCTGTTTTTTCGATAAATCAACTATCAGCGAGCAGCCATGAAAACCTCCTTTAAAATAATTACTTTATTAATCGCCTCACTTTTTATTAATAACACAGTATTAGCACAATCAAGCCATGGCTACGCAGTCGATGTACTTAAAGGCACTGGCAATATAAATGGCATAAAATTAGCCTATTAGTACCATATGCCAAAAATGCAAAACTTAGTTGGAGATGCCCGTTTTTAAATCGAAACCAGTGTAAACCTGTGGGAATTTGCGCATAACCACCACTCACAATCCAACTTAGTATTAGCGATATCGCCTGTATTGCAGTTTCCAGCGTTTAGTTTTAATAACACCCCATTTTATGTTGAAGCTGGCATTGGCGTATCACTCATTGACGAAACACAATTTGGTGGTAAAAACCTAAATAGCCATTATCAATTTGAAGATCGTATTGGACTCGTTGCTGACTTAGGCGATACACACATTGCTTTACGAATTATTCATTACTCTAATGCGGGCTTTCAAAAACCTAACCCCGGACTTGATTTTATGACCTTATCGGTTGCCAAGCGCTTTTAATAACCATTCGTTTAATTAAATGATCTATTTTAACCGTGGGTAAATGTGTTGATAGCTAAACAAAAGAGTCGCTATATAGTTACTTTAAAAGAGAGTTTTTAACGCAGTTAGCGACACGTTTAGCCGCTCACAATCATTAAATTTTATAGCGAATAGGTAAACTACCCAACTGATGTTTTTGCTGGTAATTACAGTTTAAAAAAGTAGAATAGCCAAAAAATAAAAATGAGAAATTAATATGCAAACATGGCAAATAGTACTCATTGTAGTGATGGTATTTGGCGTTGTGATAGGCAATATTGCCCTAATAAAACACAGTGCTAATATGGAATTTAAGAAATCAGACACGCACTTAAAAAACAAGCAAGACACAAAAAAGCCCTGATAAATCAGGGCTTTTAATTTAAATAATAAGCTTAACCAACTAGCCAATGTGCCATTAACGAAATAATCGGCAATGTTATTAGCGTTCTGAGAATAAATATAACGAACAGCTCAACGATGTTTACTGGAATTTTACTTCCTAACAACAACGCGCCCACTTCAGACATGTATATAAGCTGAGTCACACTCATAGCAGCAATAATAAAGCGTGTTACATCACTCTCAATAGTCCCAGCTGCAAGGATAGAAGGGATAAACATATCGGCAAAACCAACCATGATTGTTTGTGCTGCAGCCTCAGCTTCAGGTACTTGCAACAACTCTAAAAATGGAATAAACGGCATACCCAAATATTGAAATAGCGGCGTATATTCTGCAATAATTAATGCAAATGTACCCACGGCCATAACAACGGGTAACACAGCAAATACCATATCAAGTGCGTTGTGTACGCCTTCTTTTAATGTCCCCACTACGCCCGGCGATTTATCTGCCTTGGCCAGCGCTATATCTAAAGAATGACCCACTAATGATTTACCTAAAGGCACCAGCTCTGCGTTTGCGTCAGGCTCTGAGCCATCAATAAGTAAATCTTTTTTAAACCTAAGCGGTGGCAAGCGCGGCACAATAATAGCAGCCGTAATCCCTGCTAAACACACCGTTAAATAAAACGGAGCAAATAAATACTCAAGCTTTACTTGGCCAATAACCACTAAACAAAACGTAATTGAAACAGCAGAAAATGTAGTACCAATAACAGCGGCTTCGCGTTGTGTGTAGTATTTATCTTCGTATTGGCGCGCAGTCATTAATATTCCTACACTGCCATCACCTAACCACGATGCCACACAGTTAACGGCACTTCGCCCTGGCACGCCAAATAACGGGCGCATTACTTTAGTTAATAACGTGCCTACCAACTCAAGCAAACCAAAGTTAAGTAACAAAGGGAGCAAAAGCCCTGCCAGTATAAACACCGAAAACAACACAGGAAGTAAGTCGTTTAACACGAGTGCCCCTGTATTTTCAGACGTGATAGCATGCGGCCCCACGCCCAAAAAGGTCATTAATACAAATGCAGTACCAAATAAACGTGTAAGCAACCAAATCCAACTAACATTAAATAAGTGGTTTAACAGTGATACTTTACAAATCACTTGAGGCTTAAAAACACTGACAATGAGTGAAGATAAACCCGTTATACAAATTATGGCAGTAATAATGGCTTGTGCTGTATCTGCAAAAAATACTTGCATGGCTTTAGCCATCATTGCAATAGGTATGGTCATTGCTTCACCGCTTGACACCGGCGTCATAAACAAAAACACACCAATTAGCGAAGGCACAAGAAACGCAAACCAAGTACGCCAATCGTACTGAGGTGAAGTTGATAATTGAGACATATTTTTAACCTATAAAAACCACAAAAAGAGCTAAGCGCTCTTTTTGTGGTAAAACGTATTATTATTTATATTTTAATGCCGCGCTTAATAAGTGCTGCTTCTAGTGCTTGCTGTAAACCATTCATGGTACCTGGCTCAAGCGTTTCGCCTTTATCGTCCATCCAGGTTAAGCTTGTGCCACCTTGCTTGGTTTTACTCACTAAAATTTGGTATTGGCCTTCATCAATTGGTAATTGCGCAACATCGTCGCCCCAAATCGAATCCCACATACTGCTCTCTGGTGCTTTATAATCGGCGGTAATTAAACCTGTGTCTTGATTTATTTCAACAATAGTAAACGACAAGCGCTCTAAAAAGCCTGAAAAACGATCAAATACCGCATCGTAAGATTGCTCAGTAACCAGTGCTGCATTGCCTTTATTGTCAAAGCCCATTTCTAAAGAAATAATACCTTGGCGCTTGCGCATATCAACTTCAAGTTGGCGATAGCGGTAATCAAATTCAGTAATAACTTGGTTAAGTGCACGCACTTCTAGTTGCTGCTTAAGCAAGTCTGTAAGTGTTGTATCACCTTTAAAATCTATTAATTCAGCACGTAAAGAGGCTGTACGTTCATGCGATTTTTTTTCAATAGAAAATCTAAAACGTTGGAGGTCATCGTTCTTTTCATCGCCCCACAACCAGCTTTCTTCGGTTTTAATAATTGCGTACCAATCGGTTTCAATAATACCAAGTAACTTGTCTTCTTTGGTTGTAGCGGTGTTATTTTCAGCTAAAACAGCATTTATTGAATCCCAAATAAAGTCATCTAAATCAACAATGCCATCGTTTTTATCAAAATATACGCGTGCTAAATTATCCGCCTCTTCGACCCAACTGCCTTTTGCTACAGTGAGTACTTGAGCTGGTGGACGATAGTTGGTTGCGTCTGGATTATTGTTATATTGACCTACTTCCATTTTATAAACTGGATCCTGAGCCGGCTGAGATAAAGACGCTGGCGCTTTTACTGGTTCATATGCGCGGTAATTACGTTCATTATGCGCATCGTTAACAAATACACTACACCCTGATAAACTTACCAATACACTTACTGCAAGTGCTTTTGGGATCCAATACTGCACAGATATTTCTCCTTAGCATACCCTTTAATTGTTTTAACAAATATATGAGTGGGTTATGCCGATTTGGTTCAGTGTAAAATCAATATTAACTTTACATTTTTATTTGGCTACTTAATTGCAATAAAGTTCAGCACCTCAACTTAGAAAAAAACTAAGGGCAAATAAGCAAATTTTAGCTATGGTACTTTCCTGTGCCAGTAAAAACAAGAAACACCGTACTTTAAACGCGCTTAATTAGCCCGCATTATAGTTTACACATCGTTTTGTGTTAAACTTCGCCGCCGAGCACGTCCTCGAGTGTATTTAGTAGTGTTATCCATTGCGTTGTTATAACCCTTGTAACTTAGGTATTTTAACCCATGACTGCATTTTCAAATCATCAAATTGTGTTAACCGCTATCGGCGAAGACAGGCCGGGTATTGTCAGTGAGCTTACGCAATTAGTCAGCGACTGCCATTGTAATATTATAGACAGCCGCATTGCCATTTTAGGCTGTGAGTTTACCTTTATAATGTTATTGCATGGTGACATGTCGGCCATAAGCCGCATTGAACACGTGTTACCAACCAAAGCAATGGAACTTGGCCTGCTAACCATGATGAAACGCACTACAAGCCATACCCCTGGCGAGTTTTGTGCCGGCTATACGCTCGAATACACAGGTATAGACACCCCGGGCACACTAAGCAAAGTGACACGCTTTTTTGCCGATAACCACATCAGCATTTGTTCCTTAAAGTCAGATACGTTTAACGAAGAAACTGACACAAAAATGCGCTGTGAAGTAGAATTTAATATCCCAATAGATGTAGACATAGATAAATTTAAAATTAGTTTTGAGAGCCTTTCTCATACCCTAAACGTAGATTATATTTTTAAACGCATTCGTTAAGGAAATAGCATGAACACAATTAGTCCATTACAAGCTGGTGATACAGCACCCGCTTTTAGCTTACAAAACCAAAACGACGAAACAATCACTTTAAGTGAATTGTTAAAAGAGCAACAAGTACTTGTGTACTTTTATCCTAAAGCTTCTACTCCGGGTTGTACCGTACAAGCAGAAAACCTGCGCGACCAACAAGACGAGCTTGCTAAATTTAACACGCGTGTTGTAGGCATTAGCCCAGATCCAATTAAGCGCCTTAAAAACTTTGAAACTAAAAAAGAGCTTAACTTTGATTTATTAGCCGATGAAGATCACGCCATTGCAGAAGCATTTGGTGTATGGGGCTACAAAAAATTTATGGGTAAAGAATACGATGGCATTCACCGCCTAACATTTTTAGTAGGCCAAGACGGTAAAATTAAACACTTATTTGATAAGTTTAAAACCAAAGATCATCACCAAGTGGTGCTTGATTATTTGGCAGCAGAATAAGCTAGCTAATTACTACCAAAAAAATACATAAAGCGTTGCCCTAGAGCAGCGCTTTTTTATGTTATTTTCTAAATATCCAGGTTAAATAAAGTATCTTCGAGAGATAAATAAACAATTGCTAGTTTTGAATTTGAAGTTACAGTTTGTCCCTTTTTGTTTTCACCAATACGATCTATTAGGTTACTTATTTATGAGACAAGAATTAAGAACTAAAATTATTGAAGTATGTGATAAAAAAATTGCCAGTAAAGGTGATAATGTAGGCCTATCTTTCTATGCTTTTTTTGCTAATAAAAACAACAATCCTGAACTTTTAATGGAAGCTGCTACTTGGTGGATTCAAACCCATCAATTAGATCACTTTGTAAAAGCTCATAAAATAAAACAAATGGTGCTGAATAATTTATAAGCCCCCAAGTGCTCATATTCGATGTGCATAATGCTTTAAGCAATAATTAAAAGCGCGAATTAAAGCTTCTAAATACAGCAATATGTTCTACTGTAAAAGTTTTATAGGGTTACTTTTTCTCGCATATTATTCTCTATGGATAGACTTTCACGATACTCGGCAGCTTCTGCTTTCAACGTCCAATGAACATCTAAAATACCATTAACCTCTACCGCTTGCTTCACTTCAGATATCGTTGTTTTAAAGAACTCTTTTCTTGAGTTAACCTTATTCACTGAGCATAAATCGAAACGACGATGAAGTTCTTTTTCCAAGGTTGGTGCGTCTTCACTAAAGATCATTGCATGAACATCAAAAGAAAATGGAACCGATGCATCACCAAGCTCCTTAACACGGTCCATGGGTTCTAACCTTCTCGTCATACCTATTTTAAATACCTCTTCACCAAAACTGCCGATGTTACTGATAACATAAACATGACCACGTCTAGTCTGTTGTGCCATTGATAGCGCACGCTGCCCTTTTTCTTCAGCTTCTTTTAATTGATTTTCTAAATCATATAGTTTTGCTTCGTAATCGGCCTTTTGCTCATCGTTAGCAGCTAAAAGCTCTTCTCTAACTTTTTTTAGTGCTTTTTGAATTAATCGCTCTTCTTTCTCGGCTTCTTTTTTTGCTTTTTCTATATCTCGTAGAGCCTTTTCTTCTTCACGAATTTGTGCTCGAATTTCGGCCTGCTCTTCTCGCTCAATTCTTTTAAGTTCACTCGCAGCTACCGCCCACTTAAGCTCTGTTAAACGTGCGTTTAAATACTTTTCATTAATCCGAGCTTTTCGAAACGGTACGCCATTGTGATTTACTAGTGCAAAGGCATCTAAAATTTCTTGGTTTATCTTGCCAAAGTTGTCGTGTTTTACTTTTGACAATGCACTATCTACTTTGCCATTAAATGCATCAACCACAAAATGTATTGCGTAAGTTTTTCTATGCTGCTCAACATAATCGCAATCACCTGCAAAACCATCTTTAACCATTTGACGGATATTTTGCCGTATCAATTTCAACTCGGCTCCAGCCTCTTTATGGCTAAATTCATCAGCTAAGTCATCTAAAACTGAGTGATTTGGGATTATATAATCATCTTTATACCCATCTATAGTGTTTCGCATAGCTTTAATTGCTTGCTCATAGATATCAGCTTTCTCTTTTGCTTCATAAGCGTCACCTGCGATTTCTTTAGCTTGCTGAGCTGCAAATAATGTAATTCGGTCAGCTTCTTGATTTGCATCGAAACGAATTTTTTCAGCTTTTTCTTTTGCTTCTTTAAGCTTTTGTTTCCCTTCGGCTTTGTACCCTTTCAGTGTTTCTCTTGTAGTAGCAGCTTCTGTTTCAATGTCATTTGCTAAATTCATTGCATTTTGTTTGATAGTCTCTGCTTTCAACTCAGCTTCTTCTAAAAGGTCTTTAATATAGTTTTCTGCTTGAATAATTGGGCTATATTTATCAAGTAGCTCTTTATTTTTCATTGATGTGTTCTTAACTTCTGCTCTTAACACATCAAGCTTATCATTCAATGAATCTATATTTTTTTTAGATTGCTGTTTTAGATTTTTAATCATGCTATACCAACTAAAACAAATGATTAAAACTAAAAATGCGAGTATTGAAATAAGAAGCTCCATGTCTAAATCCTTTTATTAAATTTACTACAAACCGTAACACAGTCTCTCAATTTTATTTAAACTTAAATGGCTAAACACCAACCTATTTGATAAAAACATATTAAGAATAAAATATAAGGATTTAAATTTGAAAAAGGCAGTTAGGTTTAAAGCGTATTTAGTGGCTTTAATCACATGTATTATCGGGTTTCAGTTTTCGCCGGCAAGTAATCAGTTTTATGCAAACCCGTTTTATATTGGCGGTTTTATTTTTGCAATCGTACTAATTGTTAATGTTATTAATTACTTCTGCCCAAAGTGTAAGAAAAACCAAGTAATGCAATCGGCTAAAGGCTATCGCCTTCCAACAAATAAGTGCTATCACTGCGAGGAAGAAATTAACTAGCCTTGTCGGATGGCGCTTCGCTTATCCGACCTACGTGTTTAAATAAGCTTGTTAGAGTTTGATATAAAGAGTGCTTGGAAAGAGTGAGCATTGAAGTTGCTGTGTTGGGTTTCGTTTCACTCAACCCAACCTTTTATCTACAGAATATAACTTAACGCCGAACAGCTTATCGCTTACAGCTAACCACTTAAAGCCGCCTTTGCGCTTTAACTAATTCCTAAATACTTATGCACTTGGATTGATAAGCGCCAGTTTTTGGCAATACAGGTATCGATGGCTAATTTGGTTGCTGATACTTTTTGGCTGATTGGCTGTAAGTAAACAAGCTTAGGGTTAACCCCTGTTTTAGCAAATAATGCTTCAAGCTCCTCTACGTGCTTTTGCATGGCTATTGGGTGCTTAATTTCGTTAGCCCGCTTCATAGCGCTGGTAAGTACTTCGTAACCGCCGCGCATGTTTATCTTTGGCGATACTGTCACCCATGTTTGCTCAGGGGCAAGTATTTCAAACGTGCCGCTGGTTTCTATTTGGGTGCTAAAACCGTGTTCGTGTAATAAGTTACATACTGGGTTTAAATCAAACATGCATGGCTCGCCGCCGGTAATTACTACGTGCTTTGCGGTATAACCACGTGATTTAAATAACGCGAGTACTTGCTCTGCGCTGGCATCGGCCCAGTGATCTGAGTCGGCTTTTTTTTCTACGGTTTCATCAAGTGATACTTTGTATACGTTGTCTACATCCCAGGTTTGTTTAGTATCACACCACGAGCAACCGACTGGGCAACCTTGCAAGCGCAAAAATATTGAGGGTGTGCCAGTAAAACTTGCTTCACCTTGGATGGTTTCAAACACTTCATTAATTTTGTACAAAAGAGATCTCACTTACTACCTAGTAGCCAAATTGCTACTATTAAAGACGAAAAAGCGCTGTGCAAAAATTGTTATTTAAGCTGCGGCCGTGTAGTATATCGCGCCCTGATATAAACCTCTATTAAAACTAAGAGCAAAACAGATATGACGCAAAAAGTAGTTGTTATTTATTCCGGCGGTATGGACTCATTTACCGTATTAAATAAAGCCCTGCAGCAAGGCCATGATGTATATGCCCTTTCGTTTGACTATGGTCAGCGTCATGTAAAAGAGCTTAAAGTGGCTGCGCAAGTGTGTGAAAAACTTAATGTTCCGCACAAAATTGTGGATATTTCGGCTATCAATCAGCTTATTGGTGGTTCGTCGTTAACCGATAACATTGACGTGCCAGAAGGTCATTACGAAGAAGAAAGCATGAAGAGCACGATTGTGCCAAATCGTAATATGATTTTGCTCTCGCTTGCTGTTGGTTACGCGGTATCACTTAAAGCAAGCCAAGTTTATTACGGTGCTCATTCTGGGGATCATGCTATTTACCCCGATTGCCGTCCTGAATTTGTGCAAAAAATGGATGATGTATGTCGTATTGCAAACTACGATGCAGTGGAAATTTTTAGCCCGTATTTAAATAATACCAAAATTGATATTTTAACCGATGGCATAAAAATGGGTTTAGATTACAGCCAAACATGGACGTGCTATAACGGCCGTGAAAAGGCCTGTGGAAAGTGCGGTGCGTGCCAAGAACGTTTAGAAGCATTTGCACTTAATAATATTACAGACCCATTAGAATACGAATAAGCAACAAATAAATAGTTATTTAGGGTTAAATAAAAAAGGCTATGTTACGTAGCCTTTTTTATTGCATAGCATTTAATTACACAGCGTAAAATTAAAAAAACCTTTTAAAAATTACAACCAGCGCCTTACGCGTGCTTTGTAGGCAGTAAATTCTTCACCAAATAATTTAGTAAGCGCACGTTCTTCTGGTATTATTTGAAACAACGTTAAATAACCAATAAAGCCAACAACACCTAGCATTGCCCAAACTGAACTTAACCACACGCCCCAGCCAGCTAAAATAAATGCAAACCCTAAATACATTGGGTTACGTGAAATACGGTAAATACCGCTGGTAACTAATTTTGATGCCTGTTCTGGTTTACTGGGATTCACTGTGGTTTTAGCTAACTTAAAGCTCACTACACCTGCAACACAACTTACGCACCCAATAATAACTAAACTTGCCGCTAAATAGGCAACAAACACAGTGAAGTCTATGACACTGTAATGCGCTATGAGCGCCATAATGCCTGCAAAAAATAGAACAACGATAACCGGGGGAATTTTATTATTTAGCATAATAACTCACTGATAAAATTAGTTTATAAAATAATATGTTAATAACTATATGGCGATTAATTTCATATTAAACAACCCTGTTACTGTATAAAGTATGAACACCACACGTAAGTATTTGTGTATGCGTATTTAGCCATAGTATTAAGCGGTTAATTTCACCGTACAGCTCTTTACAAATAAAGTTACAATTGTCAGCTTTAACTAAAGTGGGGAAAGCGTATACTTTAATAAATAAAATTAAAAAGGAATATAGTTATGTCTGGTACTACGATGATTGTACTTATTGTGCTTATATCTGTGGGTTCGGGTGTGGTTTACGATATGTATAAAAAGCATTTAGAGTTTAAACATAAAATGCAAAACAATAATAGTGACGCTCATAAACAACTTGCCGAAACAAAAGCAGAAGTGGTTGCACTAAGAGAACGTGTACAAACACTTGAAGCCATTGTGACTGACTCAAGCTTTAACGTTAAGCAAGAGATCAATAAACTGTAAGCGTTATTAAACGCTTACTCGTTAGCTAAATTTGTTAAAGGTAATTTGGATACAGATGGGCATTTTCTGGTTGCTCTATTCCATGGGCTGCTAAAAACCCACCTATAGCTTGTCCACACCCTTGAGGTGCACGCCCACTGTCTATTTCAAAGTTTAATTGATTGGCTTCTTGCTTACCCATTGAGCACAAATCAACTGTACTGGGGGAACGCATTGCAATACTTAACTTACCAATGTTCTCTACTGCCACGTTTTTACTAAATCGGGCAAACCCTTGATATTTAAATTGCTCGCTCACATAGTCATTGCTCGTGTTAACTAAAGCGGTGATAAAACCGTGTAAAAAATGGTTACTTGACGACCCCGTAGTCAAAAACGCGATGGATTTATTGTTAAACTCACTCAACTGAGCGCCATCACAATGCAATTTTACTGTATACAAATGTTGCTCGTCAGTAATGGCTTGATAACCTGTTAGTTCAACAGCCGAATCAGCAAACACAATGCGGCTCACCAAATCGCTAATATTATCGCTATGGTGCGTGTGTAAAACTAACTCTGGGTTTTGCGCCATGACGGGTAAATCGTGATGGTTATTAAACGGTGTGCTTATTGCACCATTTTGTTTTAACTGGAATAACTCTCTCACTTCGTGCTCACGCGCCACTTTTAAAGCCAAAAATGCCGTTTGAATAAGTTCTGACGTAGGTAAGTTTTCTTCTACAATCCAGCGTCTACCAAAAAGCAGTTTTTTTGCTTTGTCGGTATTTTGATGACCACTTTTTTTGTAGTTGTCAGGGCTGAGCACCGCAACTTGAAGGTATATCTCATCACCTTTTTGAGCGGCAAGCACTCTAAAATGCGCTGAAAACTCAATACTTTCGAGCACTTCGTTCACACTTTCAAGCGTATGTTTGTAACGTAAAAAATGCTGTGGAACTACCCAATTATTATTCGCTAATTGTACAAGCGGCGCATACGGGATTGGCTGCTCGTAACTATGTTGCCATTTTTTGTCGTTACTGAGTAACGTATTTAGGTGACTATTTTTATCTGACATAAATAAACCAAATAAACTCGCACTGGGCAAGATATTAACTGTGTTTACATTACGTGTTTTGTTATGTAATTAGATCACAGCCGCCCGACAAAATTGGGCTTTTTTAACTATCGTAAAGGCTTTGATAGTCGCTTATAACTTTTTGATAATAAAGCTCATCTTTATTGAGCATTTTATTATAATGATTTAATAGTCGTTGAATGTAAGCCGTATGCTGTTTATCATTTAAGTCCCACATGGCATCACCTGTTTTACTCACCGGTTGGCTGCTTTTAAAGCTAACCTCTAGGAGTTCATAAACACGGTTTTTGTCACTAATAATTTGCTCGCTATGCAAACCCAAATTAAGCGAGTGTAAACCACTGCGCAGTAAATAAGTATGGTGAATTGGGCATAAAATAAAACGCACATGCTGTAAACGCTCTGGTGAGTTATTCGCTATTATTTGCTTCACCAAACGCAGCGCTAATTCACCACCAATACCGGCTATAACAACGACCTGATTTTTTACATCATCCAGCTTTATACTTCCAACGTCCTGACACAAGACCTGCCATTCTGGCTTTTTATTACCAGGCACCCTAAATTTTTTATTATGGGTTAATCGCGCTTCTAAATCGGTCATCACATTAGACAAAATATCAACAAACATGACTTTATCGGCAGCTGAGCGCTTCAACAAAGCCATACCTAAATAACCATGATCGCAGCAACAATCCCAAATAGTGTTTTGCTGGCGTGTTATAAGCGCATCAATCGCAGTCAGTCGTTTACTGAGTTTCATTTAATCAGGCGAATGTGACATTTTATAGACGAGCGCTTTTAAACTTTTATCACTGTCTATTTCAATAAAGCGGTCGGTAGGTGCAAGGCGTTCTACGAATGTAATCGCACCTTGTGTGTGCTCGTCAATCAGGGCTTTAAATGCATCCTCTGAGAGCTCGGGGCTATTGGCGCATAAAAGCAATTTTGTTGTTTGATTAAGTAACTCTGGAAGCCTGCGAAGCACTTTTTGGTAGTCTTTGGTTAAAATAAAGCTGCCTTTTTGAAAACTTGGCGGATCGACAATAATTAAATCAAACGGGGCTGCTTTTTTTAATTTACCAAACGACTTTAAAATATCGTGAGGTAAGTAACTCACCCCTTTGTCAAAACCATTTAACTGATGGTTTTGCTTACCTACTTTAAGTACCCCTTTACTCATATCCATATTCATTACATGATCGGCACCGCCTTGCATTGCTGCTAACGAAAAACCGCACGTGTACGAAAATAAATTAAGTACTTTGCCATGCTTACTATTAGCCATTACAAACTCGCGGCCGCTTCGCATATCAGGAAAAATCCCTGTATTTTGGCGGCTTTGCAAATCGACTAAAAAGCGAATTCCGTTTTCGGTTACTGTATGCTTATTAGGGAGCGTTCCAAACATGACTGTGTTTTGACTTTGCACACCCGCGCGTTGCTGATAAACAAGCGAGGTAATTAATTCTGGGTGGTGTGCTTGCGCCCATTGCCAAAGCGTTTCGGTTAACTGATGAAGCGTTTTTTCGTCTATCTCATCGTACGATACTAAAAATAAGCTTGGTGGATAAAAATCTAAATTTAAGTGGCTTAATGCCTCAACACTATGGCCTCGCCCATGAAAAACACGACACAATTCGTTATTTAAAATAGGGGCGCTTTCAAGTGCCATAATCAGAGGCGTAAAATTTGTAGTCATTTTTTAATTAATCAACTGTTGTTGTAGTTCGTGTATTTCGTCGCGCACAGAGCCTGCTTTTTCAAATTCTAAGTTGCTCGCATACGCGTGCATTTTAGTTTCAAGTTGCTTAATTTGCGTTGCAATTTCTTTCGCGCTAAGTACCTTTTTAGATTCTTTGCGAATAAGCTGAAGGTTATCTTTAGGGCCAGCCTCTTCGCCTACATCCATCACATCAAGAATCTTTTTAGCCAATGCACGTGGCTCTATGCCGTTGTCTAAATTGTATTGATGCTGAATTTCGCGTCTGCGACTTGTCTCATCTATTGCTTTTGCCATTGATTTTGTGACTTTATCGCCATATAAAATAGCACGCCCATCCAAATGACGCGCAGCTCGACCAATGGTCTGAATGAGCGAACGGGCTGAGCGTAAAAAGCCTTCTTTGTCGGCATCAAGTATGGCAACCAATGCCACTTCTGGCATATCTAAGCCCTCCCTTAGTAAGTTAATACCCACTAACACATCGAATACACCGGCGCGTAAGTCGCGAATTATTTCTACCCGCTCTACGGTATCGATGTCTGAATGCAGGTAGCGCACTTTTACGCCGTGTTCGCTTAAATAATCGGTTAAATCTTCTGACATGCGTTTTGTCAGTGTAGTAACTAATACTCGCTCACCTTTTTCAACGCATTGATATATTTCTGACAGCAAGTCATCAACTTGGTCGCCAACGGGTCTCACTTCAATAAGCGGATCTAAAAGCCCTGTTGGACGAATAATTTGCTCTGCAACTTCCCCACCACTTCGCTCCATTTCAAAGTCGCCAGGCGTTGCCGATACATAAATGGTTTGCGGTGCAATGGCTTCAAACTCTTCAAACCTAAGGGGTCGGTTATCCATAGCTGAGGGCATTCTAAAACCATACTCTACAAGGTTTTCTTTACGGCTTCTGTCGCCTTTATACATAGCGCCAATTTGCGATACCGTTACATGCGATTCATCAATAATCATTAATGCGTCATCAGGAAGATAATCAAGCAAGGTTGGCGGCGGATCGCCGGGGGTACGCCCCGATAAATAACGACTGTAGTTTTCTATTCCCGAGCAATAACCCAACTCGGTCATCATTTCTATGTCGTACTGAGTACGCTGCGCAATGCGCTGCTCTTCTACTAATTTATTGGCACTGAGTAATTGAGCTCTTCTATCTTTTAGTTCTATTTTTATATTTTCGATTGCGCCAAGAATTTTCTCACGCGGAGTTACATAGTGCGTTTTAGGGTAAATAGTGGCGCGCACAATATGTTTTTCAACAGCCCCTGTTAGCGGGTCAAAAATACTTAAACGCTCTATCTCGTCGTCAAACATTTCTACTCGCACTGCGTATGTTTCTGACTCTGCCGGGAATATGTCGACCACTTCGCCGCGAACTCGGTAAGTACCACGACTAAACTCTATGTCATTACGAGTATATTGTATTTCGGCTAAACGGCGAAGCATATCGCGTTGATCAACTTTTTCACCTACTTTTAAAAGCAACATCATTTTCATGTATGACTGGGGGTCACCCAAACCATAAATAGCCGAAACCGACGCAACAATAATAGTATCACGGCGTTCAAGTAATGCTTTGGTTGCGCTTAATCGCATCTGCTCAATGTGCTCATTGATGGATGCGTCTTTTTCAATAAAGGTATCGCTCGATACAACGTACGCTTCAGGCTGGTAGTAGTCGTAATAAGAAACAAAATATTCAACGGCATTTTTAGGAAAAAACTCTTTCATTTCACCATAAAGCTGCGCAGCCAACGTTTTGTTGTGCGCCATTATAATTGTCGGGCGGTTCAAATCGTTAATTATATTAGCCATGGTAAAGGTTTTCCCCGTACCTGTTGCCCCTAACAATGTTTGATGAGCAAGCCCGGCTTCTAAACCTTCACATAATTGCTTTATTGCAGTAGGTTGGTCCCCTGCTGGTTGAAACTGTGATTTTAACTGAAAATGATCGCTCAATTATTGCACTCCTGTAATGACTGACTGCTCAATGACTCAAGCTCTTTTATAAACCATTTATACGCTACAAACGCGGTAAATAAATTACCTACCGCCGCACCAATAAATAACCCCGTCAACCCTGCAAAATGACTGCCTAAGTAAGCAAACGGAACATAAAAAATAAATAAACGTATAATACTTAAAAACAATGCATTCATTGGTTTGTGCAAAGCATTAAACGATGAATTTGATAATATGATCACACCTTGAAAACCATAACTTAATGGTATGGAGTAAATAAAGAGCTTAATTACATCTATTACTGCCTGCTCTTTACCAAATATCTGGCTTATTACTCCAGAAAAAATAATCAGCAAAACGTAAATAATAAATTGCCAAACCATCACAAACTTCAACGTCCCTATGTATGCGTCTTTAACTCTACATAATTTTCCAGCACCGAAGTTTTGGCTTACAAATGGCGGGAGTGTCATTGATAAGGCAAGCACTAAAATACTTGCAATAGACTCTATTCTACTACCAACACCAAACGCGGCAACGGCCTCAGGACCATGATTAGCAACAAGTGCCGTCATTACCGCCATTGCAATTGGTGTAAGCATATTAGCACTTGCGGCAGGTACACCTATTTTTAATATTTTGCGGATTGACCCCATAACTGTTTGTGAGCCAACTTTTAAACTAAGTAACCGTTTTCTTGCTATTAAAATATATAAAATAATGACAACAGCTACAGCCCAAGCTATTACACTTGCAATGGCTGCGCCTTGTATACCCATTGCAGGTATAGGACCAAAACCGAATATAAGCATGGGGTCGAGTATTGCATTTATAAGCCCTGCTCCTCCCATTACAATACTGGGAGTTTTAGTATCGCCACTGGCACGTAATACAGAGTTCCCAATCATGGGTGTGATTAAAAATACACTGCCAATAAACCACACATTCATGTATTCATGTATTAAAGGAAGCACCTGCTGTCCTGCACCCAGTAACGTAAATACCGGGTCAATAAGTAAATAGCCTATAAACGATAATATAAGCACCAACACAACAGCCACTAATATAGAGATGCTGGCGTCAAAACGAGCTTCATCTATCTTGTTGCTGCCTAACGCTTTTGCAATGACAGCTGAAGTGCCTATGCCTAAACCAATAGCTAAGCTAATTACGGTAAAGGTGACTGGAAAAGTAAAACTCACTGCAGCGAGAGGCTCTGTACCCAACAAACTGATAAAGAAGGTATCAACTATATTAAACATCATTAACATGATCATGCCGAAGATCATCGGAACAGTCATTATTTTCAACGTTGGCATAATGGGATCGTTGAGTAAATCTGGGCGAGTCTTCGTATTTGAAATTGCGCGCATGGAATAAATGGCCTCTTTTACTGAGTTGATCATTTTAAAGCATCAGGGCAATTCAAGCCACGGATTTATCACTACATTTTACACAGGCACACCCAATAAAAAGAGCGTATGGAGTAAACATCACTTTTTATACGTTTTTGCTAAAACAAGGCCTTAATGCATCAAAAAACAATTAAGACACATTTTTGCTACTTTTATTACAAAACACACGGTTTACCTGTCGGTTTTTTACACAATTCGACACTTTGATTTATCGTAACGAAAAGTTACTCTCATCGAATAACACACTGCAAGCCTAAAACGCTAAGCTACTGTTTTTATTTAAAATAAAAATAATGATTTAAAAGCTTGAAATCGTTGTAGCACTCTAAAATACTGGTGCTGCTGATGTTCTTAAAGTTTCATAAACAGAGTTATCCACAGAAACCGTGGATAACTCATTCAAGGCCGCATTTATAAAGGCTTCAAGCGACATACATTTTACGTGCAGGTCTGACCAAATGAAGGATTTACATTTTAATGCTTTTGTAACCTTAGCCGACAAATTAACCTAGGTTAATATTTTTAAATTTCGACAGCCCTGTGACCACGCATTAACGCATGCGTATGTAGTTACAAGTTATTGATTGTGTTCTTTATGAACATGCAGGACTTTATTTATTTAAATGTTTACACTTCATAATTGCACACAATTAAACAACGTGTTTATCAGTAAAGTAATACCGAATAAAAAATACCCTAACATTAATATTACAGAATTAATTAACTAATAGGCCTAAACAGTTAATTTTGTTTTTTGAGTTTTACGCGTGATAAATCACTTTAACTTTGTATTTTATTTACTCAACCAACAGTACTAAACGATCACAAAAAGTTATTTTGTTAGTAACGGTTTTATAAAAATGCCAATGAAGTGCTTAAAACAAAGCTATAAAACACGCAGATTGCACATAAAAACAACGAATAAACCTCTTTTTTTAATTTATGACTTTTATATGTTGACACTTTGCAGCGCGGTCATTAATATTTCGCCCCGTTGAAAGGCAAGACGCTTCCCCCTTAGCTCAGTTGGTTAGAGCGACGGACTGTTAATCCGCAGGTCCCCCGTTCGAGTCGGGGAGGGGGAGCCAAGTTTATGTATATGATGTAGTTCCCCCTTAGCTCAGTTGGTTAGAGCGACGGACTGTTAATCCGCAGGTCCCCCGTTCGAGTCGGGGAGGGGGAGCCAATTCTAAGAATTCCATAGACATTTATTCCTATTTCCACTACCCTTCTACCCTAGAACTAAAACATTGATTAAAAACTATTAAATGTTGCATTTAGTTAAATAATCAAGGACTTGATTCCTTTCCTTCTGTAATACCTAAAAGATTGAAAAAAATGGCTGGATTTAAAAAACTTATTTTAATACAAATAATATCTTGGTTATTGTGTGTTGCAGCTGGAAGCTACTTTATTTCGGTCGGCTTTGACAATGCTGTTAGTGAAGCACAAAAAGATGCCCAGGTTACTGTAACTAAATATATAAATGAGCTTTCCATAGACGACATTTCTGCTGAAAACTTAAAAAAGTCAATTGCTAACGGCAACACCTTTTCAAACTTTACGCTTAGAGATTACCAAGGCGCTGAAATATTTAGTATCAATTCGTCGTCAGAGCTACCAGCGTTCGCAGAGTTTATTCAGTCTCAATTTAATTCTTTACGCCCACAATTTGCAGTAAATGATGCGGCAGACGTCAAAGTAGAGTTTACACTCAACATCCGACAGTTAGCCGAACAAGTTCAAACCGCCCTCTTTATAGTTATACTTATTTCTGCCGTGTTGGTGATCATCCCTATTATATTACTTAAGTCGATTTTTTATCAGCTTAATAAGAATATCAGCACCACCGTTTCTGATATTATTGATATATATATTAATCAAAACCAAATTGATAATGACCTGCAAACAGCCCTTGATAGCTCTAGTCTTAAAAAATTAGGCAAAGACTTGGTGCCCAGCTTTAATCGGTTATCGCATTTTTTAAAGTCGAAAACCCAAGATATACAAAATGCAGCAATGAGCATAAAACAAGAAGCCTACAAAGATGTCATTACCTCTTTAGGTAACCGCAATATGTTTGTTGAGTATTACGAAAAACACATTGAAAATTGCGAGCAAAGTACGTTTGGTTCGTTAGCTATGGTGCGCTGTAGCGAGTTACAAGCAATTAACCAAAGCCGTGGCTACCAAAAAGGTGACGAGTACGTAAGGGGTGTTGCTGATATAATTAAACACTTAAGTGGTACTTATACAGGCAGCCAATTGTTTAGGCTAAACAGCTCAGACTTTGCAGTTATTTTACCTCACACCCCTCTTAAAGAAGCTGAGCGTTTTGGTGAAAACTTACAGTCTCGTTTTACTCAATATCAACAAAACCAAGAACTAAGCTCTGTGGCTAATACTGGCATTGTGGGTTATGAAAAAGGCAAACCATTAGGCGAGCTACTTTCGGTGGTTGATAACGCAATGAGTATGGCCCAGTCTAAACAAACTAATGCGTGGCATGTACAACGCGAAACCGACTTAGTTAATAATGTAAGCGCAGGCTTTGGTAACCAAAACTGGCGTAAAGTAATAAATGAAGTTATTGAGTCAAAACGTGTGCATTTAGTCATGCAAAATATAATGCCCCTAGGGAAAAGTATTAAGGCGTACGCCGAAATTCAGGTGAGGTTTAAAACTGAAGATAACCAAATGCTTCCTACAGCGTCGTTTTTAGCTATGGCCGAAAAACTCGATATGGCAATTGAAATTGACCGCCTTATTATTGATTCATCGCTTGAAAAAGTAAAAAGCCGTAATTTGTCTGAAAAGTTTTTTGGTTTAAATGTAACGGCCTCAAGTGCACATAACGACCAATTTGTTATTTGGTTAGAACGCCGCCTATTAAAAGATACGCACATTGCCTCTAAACTCGTTTTTGAAGTAAGCGAATTTGGTTTACAACAAAACATTAAAGCCAGTAAGCGCTTTATTGATATGATTCACCGAGTAGGTGCACGTATTACCGTTGAACGATTTGGTGTTGGTTTAACGTCGTTCAAATTTTTCCGAGACTTAAAGCCTGACTTTATAAAAATGGATGCCAGTTACACTCGCGGCTTAGAGGACGATAAAAACAATCAATACTTTATGCGTTTAATGGTAGACCTAGCACACAGAATTGGGGTGAGTGTATTCGCCGAAGGTGTAGAGAGCCAAGAAGAAAAACACATAATAGAAACTTTGTGTTTAGATGGCGTACAAGGCTATTACATAGAAAAACCGAAAGATATTTAATTCCTCATTAAAAAAAAGAGCACTCGTTGCTCTTTTTTGTTTATGTAACCAATTTAAGTAACACCTACCCTATTTATAGCGATAACTTATATTAACGTACTTGATGTGGCGACCTATTTTAGGGCAATTAAATCTGGCCCTCATTTAGCCAAACCATTTCATGTAATAACTCACTATTGAAATTCTAAAGCGGTTAACCTTAGGTTTAACCCTTCAAATTGATCAAGTATTTTGCTTATCAGTATTGGCCTATAGTGATCATTATGACTCTTGAATTAGTATCGATAAAGTCATCTTGTTAAAGCAAAAAACACATCTACATCATCGTATTATTACATCAGTACTGCTGCTGGTTAATTTAATAGTGATTATTTAAATGATAATCACTGCACATGTTGTTAATCAGGGCAGAAAAAAGGATAATACACGGGATTTTAAAAGCGCGAGGCTCGCATGACTGAATATGTATTGTTATTGATTGGA
>NZ_LODI01000010.1:0-39820 GCF_001468485.1 Pseudoalteromonas sp. H71 | reverse complement strand
TAGTTAATAACTTTGTGTTAGTACAATTTTTAGGCTTATGTCCATTTATGGGTGTATCGGGGAAACTTGATACGGCAATTGGCATGTCTTTAGCTACCACCTTTGTACTCACACTTGCTTCAGTAACTAGTTACTTGGTGAACCAGTATATTTTAATCCCTTTGGATATAGAATTTTTACGCACCATGAGCTTTATACTAGTGATTGCTGTTGTGGTGCAATTTACCGAAATGGTGGTGCGTAAAACCAGCCCTACCCTTTATCGTTTACTCGGCATTTTTTTACCACTTATTACTACCAACTGTGCCGTACTAGGTGTTGCTTTGCTTAATATAAAAGAAGATCACTCTTTTTTACAATCAGCTGTATACGGTTTTGGCGCTGCCGTTGGATTTTCGTTGGTGCTAGTATTATTTGCAGCACTTCGTGAACGCCTCGCCGCTGCTGATGTACCAACACCTTTTAAAGGTGCCTCAATTGCTATGATAACCGCCGGTTTGATGTCAATGGCGTTTATGGGTTTTACCGGATTAGTGAAATTTTAATATGACCTTGTTTTATGCCTTAATTGCGCTTGGCTCACTCGCGCTGGTTTTTGGGTTAATTTTAGGCTTTGCTGCAATACGCTTTCGCGTAGAAAGTAACCCCATTGTAGAGCAAATTGATACCATTTTACCACAAACACAATGTGGCCAGTGTGGGTACCCGGGATGTCGCCCCTATGCTGAAGCCATCGCTAACGGCGATGAAATTAATAAGTGCCCGCCTGGCGGTGAAGCTACAATGAAAAAGCTCGCTGACCTAATGGGCGTTGATGAAAAGCCACTGGCCGGCGGAGAGCAAGCCGAACCAATTAAAACCGTTGCATACATACGTGAAGATGAATGTATTGGCTGCACAAAATGTATCCAAGCATGCCCTGTAGACGCCATTGTCGGTGCTACTCGCCAAATGCATACCGTTTTAATCGACGAATGCACTGGTTGCGATTTATGTGTTGAGCCCTGCCCTGTAGATTGTATTGATATGCTGCCGGTTGCTGAAACAAAACAAAACTGGAAATGGCAGTTAGATGCTATTCCTGTTACCCAAATAGATTAGAGGTTTGAGTGGATAAGTTACTTGAACAAATACAAAAAGGCACCGTTTGGCAATTTCCTGGCGGCGTGCATCCACCACAGCAAAAATCACTTTCTAACGGTGCAGATATTGCTCGCCTTCCTCTGCCTGACAAACTTGTGGTTGCGCTAAAGCAACACATTGGCGCCAACGGTAAATTACTTGTAGAAAAAGGCCAACGTGTACTTAAAGGCCAAGCATTAACAGAACCCGTTGCTAACTGGTCTGTACCAGTACATGCTCCTAGCTCGGGTGTTATTACAGAAATAGCACCTAAACCTTCAGCTCACCCGTCTGCACTACCTGAGTTGAGTATCGTTATTGAGCCTGATGGTAAAGACGAATGGTGCACACTTAAACCTGTAAACGAGCCAAAATCACTTACTCACCAAGAACTTGTTGATATCATCCATCAAGCGGGTATTAGTGGTATGGGGGGCGCAGGTTTTCCTACTTATATAAAAGCCGATACTAAACAATCTATCGACTTCTTTATTGTTAACGCTGTTGAATGTGAACCATACATAACCGCCGACGACACGCTCATGCGAGAGCACGCTGCAGAAATTATCCAAGGGGTTGAATTAATGCAACAACTGTTAAATCCAACAGTTTGCATTGTGGGTATAGAAGACAATAAGCCAGAAGCTATTGCAGCAATGACTAAAGCGGCTGAACATAACAATAAAATTATTGTTCAAACCGTGCCAACAGTTTACCCCTCAGGTGGCGAAAAACAACTTATAAAATTGCTAACTAACCGTGAAGTACCCAGTATGGGGATACCTGCTGATATTGGTGTACTTATGCATAACACGGGTACACTTTATGCTGTGCAGCAAGCTGTTTACGAAGGCAAGCCACTTATAGAACGAGTGGTGACCGTAACGGGTAACACCATACACAAACCGGGTAATGTATGGGCTTTATTAGGCACAGAAATAAAACACTTGCTCGATTGCCAAGGCTTTTCACCAGTCCCACAGCAACGCGTTGTAATGGGCGGCCCAATGATGGGCTTTACATTACCCACCGTGCGTATTGGTGTCATTAAAACGACAAACTGTATTTTAGCGCCCGACCACAAAGAACTTGCAGAGCCAGGCCCTGAAAAAGCCTGTATACGTTGTAGTGCCTGCGCAGACGCCTGCCCAGCTTCGTTATTACCCCAACAACTACAGTGGTTTGCAAAGTCTAAAGAGTACGACAAACTCCAAGAGCATAACTTGTTTGATTGTATTGAATGTGGAGCCTGTGCATATGTTTGCCCGAGTGAGATCCCGCTTGTTCAATACTACCGCGTAGCCAAAGTTGAAATAAAAGAACAACAAGCTGAAAAAATAAAAGCTGATAGAGCAAAAGAGCGTTTCGATGCACGTAAAGAACGCTTAGACCGTGAGCAAGAAGAGCGTAAAAACCGCCATAAGCGTAAGCCACCAGCTAAGTCTGATGATGAAAAGCAAAAAGTAGCCGATGCACTTGCTCGAGTTAAAAATAAATCGAGCGATGGCAATGAAAAGTCAGCAGTCGCTGCGGCCATAGCTCGCGCTAAAGCAAAAAAACGTGAAGGTCAAAACTCAGAGATTGAGCCAGATAATAGTGAAGTAGCTAAAGAGCGAGCACTGCGTAAAGAGCAAGCTCGCAAATACAAAGAACAAAAAGAGCATTCTGAAGATACTGCGCCCCTTGATGACAAAAAGTCTGCAGTCGCCGCCGCGATTGCACGCGCTAAAGCTAAAAAAGCGGCACAATCACAAGATGGACAAGCTAATACCAATGATACTGAAACAGCCATGCCTGTTGATGACAAAAAGGCGGCCGTAGCCGCTGCGATTGCCCGTGCTAAAGCTAAAAAGGCTGTAAAAGCCACCGAGACGCAAAACGAATCTGAAAAGCACCCAGGTGCGGACGCACCCGTTGATGACAAAAAAGCGGCTGTAGCCTCTGCCATTGCCCGTGCTAAAGCTAAAAAAGCTGCAAAAACTACCGAGATTCAAAACGAATCTGAAAAGCATGCAAATACTGACACACCGGTTGATGACAAAAAAGCGGCTGTAGCCGCTGCCATTGCTCGTGCTAAAGCTAAAAAGGCTGCAAAANGTAGCCGCTGCGATTGCCCGTGCTAAAGCTAAAAAGGCTGTAAAAGCCACCGAGACGCAAAACGAATCTGAAAAGCACCCAGGTGCGGACGCACCGGTTGATGACAAAAAAGAGGCAGTAGCCGCCGCCATTGCCCGTGCTAAAGCTAAAAAGGCTGCAAAAGCCGCAGAGACGCAAAACGAACCTGAAAAGCATGCAAATACTGACACACCGGTTGATGACAAAAAAGCGGCTGTAGCCGCTGCCATTGCTCGTGCTAAAGCTAAAAAGGCTGCAAAAGCCGCTGAAACGCACAACGAAACAGAAGAGCAACCAGCACAAACAAGTGAAGATAAGAAAAAAGCCGCTATTGCCGCCGCCGTTGCTCGTGCCAAAGCAAAAAAGTTACAAAAAGAAGGAAATGATCAGTCATGAAATTAACCATGGCCAGTTCGCCGCATAATCATAGCCATAAATCGGTTACTCGGTTAATGCTAACCGTTATTGCTGCGTGTATTCCTGGACTTGTTGCCCAAATACTTTTTTTTGGTAGCGGCGTACTTATTCAGCTTGTACTCGCTTTAGTGGCAGTCACTGTTTTTGAAGCTGCAGTAATGCTGATACGTAAGCGAGCAGTATGGCCAGCACTCAGTGATGGTAGTGCATGGTTAACCGCCGTTTTATTAGCCCTAAGCATACCGCCATTAGCACCTTGGTGGATTGTAATTATTGGTTGTTTATTTTCCATTGTTATTGTTAAGCAACTTTATGGTGGTCTTGGGTTTAACTTATTTAACCCAGCAATGGCAGCTTATGTTTTACTCCTCGTGTCGTTTCCTGTGCAAATGACAGCGTGGTTACCTGTAACAGATCTAGCCAATAATCCCATAGGCTTTACAGAACAACTACGTCTTATATTCACGGACTTTACCTCTATTGGTTACAGTTTAGACCAAGTACGTGCTGGTATAGATGGCACTACAATGGCAACGCCCCTAGACATGATTAAAACAGATGTAGCTCATGGTTTAACAGTGAGCGAAAGCATGCAAAAGCCTATTTTTAACGAATGGGCAGGCCAAGGTTGGATGTGGGTTAACCTTGGCTTTTTAGCTGGCGGCTTGTATTTACTAAAAGAAAAAGTAATTAACTGGCATATTCCTGTCAGTTTTATTGGCAGCTTAGCTTTATGCAGTGCAATTGGTTACATAGCAGCGCCTGGCACAGAGCCGGGTACGGTATTTCACTTATTAAGTGGCGCAACTATGATGGGTGCCTTTTTTATTGCAACAGACCCCGTGTCGGCCTCAACCACAAATAAAGGTCGCTTGATTTACGGCGCACTAATTGGGTTATTTGTTTATTTAATTCGTACATTTGGCGGTTTCCCTGATGCGGTTGCCTTTGCAGTACTTCTGCTAAATATTGCCGTACCCCTTATTGACTATTACACACAGCCACGTACTTATGGCCATGGAGCGGTAAAATGATTGTTTCATCTATGGCAAAAAATGGCGCTATTTTAACCGCCTTTGCCCTGGTAACTACCGGGCTAGTGGCAACTATTGATGCATTAACAGCTGATAAAATTGCAGAGCAAGAGCAACTATATCTCACATCACAATTGCACGAAGTACTTGATCCAACTACCTACGACAATGACTTATCCAAAGACTGTATCGTTATTACGGATGAGCGGCTAGGGCCATACAATACGCAAGTTATTTACCGAGCACGAAAAAATAACCAACCCGTCGCCCTCGTTGTTAGGCATGTAACACCAAACGGATATAGCGGTGATATAAAGCTGTTAACCGCCATATTACGCGATGGAACCATAGCAGGTGTGCGTACGACTAAACACGAAGAAACACCGGGATTAGGCGATAAAATAGAAGTTAAAAAGTCATCATGGATCACCACATTTAAAGGCTTAACGGTGCACAGTGAAGACGATAACCGCTGGGCTGTAAAAAAAGACGGCGGCCAATTTGATCAATTCACTGGAGCAACTATTACACCTCGTGCAGTTGTAAATTCAGTTAAAAACGCCGTATTATTTGCGCAAAATGAGTTTGATACTATTTTTACAACCCCAAGTAGTCGGTGTGAAGAGGTAACGCAATGAGTGAATTAAAAACACTGTATAAAGATGGAATGTGGGTAAACAACCCTGCGCTTGTACAACTTTTAGGGCTTTGCCCGTTGCTTGCTGTAACGTCAACGGTTACCAACGCACTAGGCTTGGGGCTTGCAACACTTCTGGTATTAATTGGATCTAATGTTAGCGTATCAATTGTAAGAAACTGGGTACCAAAAGATATTCGTATCCCTGTTTTTGTCATGATCATTGCAGGCTTTGTAACCATCGTTCAGTTACTGATGAACGCCTACACATTTGGGCTTTATCAATCGCTGGGCATATTTATTCCACTAATTGTAACTAACTGCGCAATTATAGGCCGCGCCGAAGCGTACGCCTCAAAAAATCCAATTCATTTATCTGCCTTTGACGGATTAATGATGGGACTTGGATTTATGCTTGTACTCGTTGTACTGGGTGCGATGCGAGAACTTATAGGCCAAGGTACGTTATTCGACAGCGCCGATTTATTACTTGGCCCTTGGGCACAAAGCTTACGCATTGAAGTGTTTAACTTTGACAATCAGTTTTTGCTTGCTATTTTACCACCTGGCGCATTTTTGGGGCTTGGGTTACTCATAGCCGCTAAAAATATGATTGATGCACAAATAAAATCAAAACAAACTGCACCACCAGAAGCCGAAAAAGGCCCTCGTGCACGTGTTACCAGCTTAACTTAAGGGGAAACGTACTACTTTCAATAGTAAGTACGTTTAAGTTATATGAATAAAGAAAAACGCTATCAAATACTTACACGCTTACGCGATAACAACCCAAACCCAGAAACAGAACTTGAATACTCAAGTCCGTTTGAGTTGCTTGTTGCTGTTACACTTTCAGCACAAGCTACCGATGTGGGTGTTAACAAAGCCACCCGAAAACTATTCCCTGTAGCAAATACACCACAAGCCATTTTAGATATTGGCCACGATAAACTCCGTGATTACATAAAAACAATTGGTTTATTTAATTCAAAAGCCGCTAACGTATATAAGATGTGCCAAATATTAGTAGATCAACATAATAGTGAAGTACCAGAGAACAGGGAAGCCTTAGAAGCACTGCCCGGCGTGGGCCGTAAAACAGCTAATGTTGTACTGAATACCGCCTTTGGCTGGCCGACCATAGCGGTGGACACACACATCGACCGCGTTTCAAATCGCACTAAGTTTGCCATGGGTAAAAATGTGGTTGAGGTCGAGAAAAAACTCGAAAAAGTGGTACCGAAAGAGTTTAAAGTTGATGTGCACCACTGGTTGATTCTTCATGGCCGCTACGTGTGTACCGCCCGTAAACCTAAATGTGGTAGTTGTATTATCGAAGACTTGTGTGAGTTTAAAGATAAAACTGACTAGCCTAGAGCAAATAATATTAATCAATAAAAACAAATAACCAGAATAAAATTTTGCACTCATCACAGCCATTGAAATTTTGCTATTGAACCTTCTATGATACACGCTTACAGTCAGTGGTAATCGTTATGGCCTTCAGTTTAACTTTTGCTACCTTACTACTTATTTAATCGATTAAAAACAAATCATTCACGCTATAACGACTTTGTTTCGACCAGAGTTTTTAGCTTCATATAGAGCAACATCAGCTCTTTTAATTACTGATTCATAGTCTTTATCGCCAGGCGATATTTCCCCGCCCCCAATACTCATTGTTACCCTTATTTTCTGAGTGCCATGCTGGACAATACTCTTTTCAACAGCTAATCGAACTCTTTGAGCAACAATAAACGCGTCTGACTTCTCAGTATTGGGAAGTAAGGCAATAAATTCTTCGCCACCGTAACGTGCTAAAAAATCAATGTCTCTTAAAGACTCTTTTAAAGTGCAGGCTAAGCTTTTTAATAATGCATCACCACCATCATGACCGTATCTGTCATTCACCTTTTTAAAAAAATCTATGTCGAGCATAAGGATACAAAAAGAAACCTTATCTCTCTGAAACATATCAAAAGTTCTCTTCATTACCTCATTGAAGTACCTTCTATTGTTAATCCCTGTTAATTCATCATTAATAGCAAGTTCATTTAATTTTTTAGTGAATAATACTTTTTCGGTAGTATTAATTGCTATCCATAAAACAGCCCTCAGACTTATACTGCTTTAGTGGGAATATTCTCCCTTGATAAAACTGATTGCTACAAAATTCAGGTGAAAGATATTTCTTTTCTACTTCATAATCTATACAGATTAGGGATTCATCTTCAATCGCCTTATTTATCGTATGTAAACATTTGTCAGCAACCTCTAATGGAAGTGTATCGTGTAAGTATTGGCTTTCTCTAACATTGGGGAAGCAATTAACTTTATGTGAACTACCGCCAAGTACACTAAGAATTAAACCGTTTTGGTTGATGACAAAGATCGGATCAGGCAATGCATCGAAAAAGATGGTTAATACTTCTTTAAAATAGTCAGAAGTAAAATCTTCAGTGTACTGAGTATCTTTCATTCGACCTCTCCAAATTGTGTACGATTAATTAAATCTCTTTCATATGCTCGGTTGTTAATTGAGCTGCATGGCGCGCTGATGTCATTTATGCTGTATTTAATAATATGACAATAACAATGCCAGTCAAGATCATCACCGCAAATGCTGTTCTAGTTTACATAAACTTTAAAACCTTCTTAATTGACCTAAAACCTTCTTTGCTTTGTAGCAGAAATAATGATCGACGTAAGTAATTAACTTCTCCATTTAGCTAACTATTTGACCAAAGAAAGTAGTAATCAAACCTAAACGTTGGGTGGATTAATATTACAGAAGAGCTTCACCGTAGTACCTGCTTAATTCAAAGTTGATGTCCACCACTGGTTGATTCTGCACGGCCCCTACGTGTGTACCGCCCGTAAACCTAAGTGTGGTAGTTGTATTATTGAAGACTTGTGTGAGTTTAAAGATAAAACAGAGTAAAAGATAAGTTTACGCATAGTGATCAACTTTTTACTTTAAAACAGTTGTAGGACATTCGCTTGCGTGAACTTTTATTGAGAATGAAACATTAAACATGGACGTGCATAAAATACAATTAATGCACATTTACAAAGTATTAATTTCACAAGTGCCAATGCATTGGTTATGCTACTGAGTATTATAAGCTTTTATTACGAAAAACCCTTATGTTGCCTTTACTGCGTATATTATTAATTGAGCAAGACCAAGCCACTTTAAAAGAGTTGTCTACAAACCTTTCTAAAGCGATACCAAATTTTGAGCGCGATGATATCCATATCGATATTCTTGAGCGTTTTACGCTTGAAGATGCGATAACAAGTGTTGAAGAAGATGGTGATATTCAAGCTGTTGTACTTAGTTGGGATTTACAAAATAAGGTTGGGGAGCGAACGTATAGTCGCTTTATTGAGCAGTTAAAGGCTATTCGATTAGAACTTCCAGTTTATGTAATTGGCGATGATACTAAAGGACTTGAAATAGTTAACGAGTCAGAAGAAATTGAATCGTTTTTCTTTAAAGACGAGGTTATTTCTGACCCCGAAGCTATTTTAGGCTATATGATCAATGACTTTGACGACCGTTCAGAAACCCCGTTTTGGACTGCGTATCGCCGTTATGTTGGCGAGTCGAACGATTCATGGCACACACCGGGCCATAGCGGTGGCTCTAGCTTTAGAAACTCGCCTTATATTAAAGACTTCTATCAATTTTATGGCCGCAATGTGTTTGTTGGCGATTTATCGGTATCTGTCGATTCCTTAGGCTCTTTATCTGATAGCACCAATACTATTGGTCGTGCTCAAGAATCTGCGGCGGCAACGTTTGAGGTAAAGCATACCTACTTTGTAACTAACGGGTCTTCTACTTCAAATAAAATTATTTTACAAACCCTGCTACGCAAAGGCGATAAGGTCATCATTGACCGTAATTGTCATAAATCTGTTCATTATGGCATTTTGCAATCAGCCAGTTTACCCATTTATTTATCGAGTATATTAAACCCTAAATATGGTATTTTTGCGCCACCTTCGTTAGCCGATATAAAACAAACAATAGAGCAAAATACCGATGCAAAACTACTGGTGCTTACCGGTTGTACTTACGATGGTTTATTAAGCGATTTAAAACAAGTTGTGGATTTTGCCCATCAACACGGTATTAAAGTATTTATTGACGAAGCCTGGTTTGCTTACTCTTTGTTTCACCCGAGCCTGCGTTACTACTCAGCCATTCATGCTGGAGCCGATTATGTCACTCATTCAGCACATAAAGTGGTATCGGCGTTTTCACAGGCCTCTTATATTCATGTGAATGATCCAGACTTCGATGCAGACTTTTTTAGAGAAATTTACAGTATTTACGCCAGTACATCGCCCAAGTATCAGCTTATTGCCTCGCTTGACGTATGCCAAAAACAATTGGAAATGGAAGGCTATAAATTACTTAATGCTTTGTTAAACCATGTCGACGAATTTAAACAACAAATGGCATCGTTGAAATACATTAAAGTGCTAGGTAAAGACGATTTTATGGAAATATTTCCACACTTTAGTGAAGATAATATGGGTCACGATCCACTAAAAATCCTTATCGATATTAGTGAATTACCCTACTCATTAAAAGACATTCATAAGTTTTTATTAGATGAAATTGGCCTAGAAATAGAAAAATACACTCACAGTACAATTTTGGTATTATTAACGCTTGGTGGTACTCGTTCAAAGATCATTCGTTTATACAATGCATTAAAAAAACTTGATAGTGGGAGAGTAAAACTAGCCAAATCAACAAGGCGCTCTCGCTTGCCAGAAAGTTTACCAGCCATCGATTTAGCGTGTATTCCAGGCGATGCTTTTTATGGCGAACGCGAGTCGGTGCCTATTGCTAAAAGCAATAATCGTATTTGTGCTGGCTTAGTTACCCCCTATCCTCCTGGTATACCGCTATTAGTTCCGGGGCAACACATCACTGAAGAACATATCGAATACTTAAAAGAGCTTGCCGGGCAAGGGTTAACTATTCAAGGTAGCTTTGATGGTGAAATTTATGTTTTAAAAGGTAAAGTAGAAAAATAACGAGTAGTGTACCCATTCGCTTAATTAAGTGATCTATTTTGAGGTTTGAAAAACGTGTTGATAGGTAGGCAAAAATATCGCTATTTAGTTGCTCTAAATGAGCGTTTTTTAACGCAAGTAGCGACACGTCTAGCCCCAAAGATGATTAAATATTTTGTGGATTGGTATTTTATACAATATTTTTCGAGGAATTAGTCAGCAGTTTTTAAATACTGCTGACGTTATTTTCAATACCAAATACTCTATCTTGGTCAGGCCTTATTTAACATAGCCAACATTAATTAACCGTTTAAATACAAACAACGCCTGAGTGTGCCATATAACTCGTTGATATCGATTGGTTTAGGAACATGAGCGATAAAACCTTGCTGGTAGTAATGTTTTACGTCTTTATCCATTACATTGGCTGTTAACGCAATAATGGGTATGTGTGGCAGTATTGCTTTTATTCGTTGATTGNCTTTAATCCCATCCATAACCGGCATATGAATATCCATAAACACCAAATCAAACAACTCTAGTTGAACTGCCTCAAACGCAAGTAAACCATTTTCGACAATTGTGATGTCGGCATTCGTTTTAGCCATCATGGCTTTAATCAGCACTTGGTTAATATTGTTATCTTCAGCAATAAGTATTTTTTTACCCTTTAAATTAGGCGCTTTAAAAGATTTTTTAGGGGCTTTATCTGCTATGTTATTTGCTTTAGGTAGTGGTAATTTAATCGTGACAGTTGTGCCAAGCCCTTGCTTACTTTGGATATCGATTTCGCCGCCCATCATTTTAACTAAACTAACAGTGATAGACATGCCAAGTCCTGTTCCACCATACTTTCTAGTTGTAGATGAGTCTGCTTGAGTAAACCGCTCAAAAATATGATCGGTGACTTCTTTGCTCATCCCTATTCCTGAGTCCACAACCTCTAAAAATATAGCCTCTTTTTCTCCAAATACTTCACTGCTTACGTTTATTATCACACTGCCTTTTTCGGTAAATTTAACTGCATTTGAGGTTAAATTTAATAGTATTTGTTTTACCCTAACTAAATCACCAAGCCAGTATTCATTATAACTTTTGCTTTTGTTTATAATAAAATCAATTCGCTTTTCACTCACTAAAGAGTCTAAATCATAAGTAATAGAATCTAATACTTCAGTTAATGAAAAGCTCACTTTTTCTAATTCTAACTGGTTCGACTCTATTTTAGAGTAATCTAAAATATCGTTAATAATGGTCAAAAGGCTTTGTGCTGAGAAGGATGCATTATTGAGAATTACACTTAATTCGTCAGGTAAATTAATATTTTTTAACAGCTGTAGGCCGCCTAAAATTGCATTCATGGGGGTACGAATTTCATGGCTCATATTGGCCAAAAAGTCATTTTTTGACTGTGCTGCATTTTCAGCAGCTAATTTTGCATCAAATAACACACCTATCGCATCAACTTGTTCAGTCACGTCGTAATTCACACCAACTACTTTAATAGCGGCTCCATGCGAGTCTTTTAATATTTCGGCGCTGGCTTTAATGGTTCTGACGTTACCGTTAGAATGAACAACCCTAAATTCAGGATCATACGTTCCCACCCCGTTGATTGCATTTTCTAACTTCTTTTTTGCACCTTCTAGATCATCTGGGTGCACACAACTCAACCATGCATCATACGCACCCGAAAACTGAGATTCGGTAATACCATACAATTTGTACATCCAGCTATCCCACACAAGCTGACCTGTAATTAGATCCAACTCCCAAACACCAATACCCGCAGAATCATTGGCTAACTGCATTCGCAGTGCTAAAGAGTCTGCTTTTTCTTTTGCCTCTTTAATTTGTTGTTCGCTTTCTTTTTGATGAGTAATATCTTGAACAACCGACCAAATAAATGCTTCCCCCTTACTATCTGTAATTTTTATTCCAGAGAGTAAAACGGGATATACATTTCCATTTTTATGAATGTATTCTTTTTGATAAGGCCCATATTGGCCATATTTAGCAAGCAACTCCAATTGCTCATGCTCTTGTTTTTTGTACTTCTGTGGAGTTAGTCGCCAATAATCCATTTTATTTAGCTCTTCAACGCTATACCCAGTTATATGGCTAAATTCTTCATTAACAAATTCAAAACTACCATCTAATATTGAATTAATCGCGATGCCTACTGGGGCTAAATCCACAAACTTTTCAAACTTTTCCTTTTCACCCAGGTATGCGCGTTCAAAACGTTGTCTTTCTTGTGCCTCTGTACTAACTTGGTTTTTTATCGTTTCTAAGTCTGATATGTCTCGCCCTACAGCCAGAACTAATTGGGCATTACCAATAAAAATAGCGGTTAAAGAAACCAAGCAATTAAACGTTGAGCCATCTAATCGTGAGTGTGTCCACTGAAAACTCTGAGACCCAAGTTGTACAGCGTTTTCTATATAGTTTTTAGCTAAAATATCGGAGCGTTTACCACAGGGCTGTAATTCTGGTGACAAATCAGCGGGGCTAAGGTTTAAATAGTTGTTCATGCTATTAACACCATGCATGTCAATAGCCGATTGATTGCACTCTATAAACTTGCCTGAACTTAAATCAATAATTGAATAGGCATCTGCTGATACGTCAAAAATTTTTTTGTATTTATCTCGTTGCTTGGTTAGCTCAGCAATTGTTTGCTTTAATTTTTTGTTTTCTTGCTCAAAATTATTTTTACCAGCAGGCACTGCTTTTAACCCATTAACAACACGTTTTACTTAGTATAGAAGCGATGAAAAGATATGGCACCTTAATTACAAAAAAATCAATCATCTAAATAGTTTATGTATAAAGACCATTAAAACATTAATGGCTAGCTGCACACATACAACACTTAGTAACTAACTTTCTATCTGCTCAAAGCTATTTAGAATCTCAGCCATATTAACCAAGTGCTCGCCAACTATAAATTGAATACTGGCCTTAACCCACTCCTTAGAAATGTTTTTATAATTTAATTTAGCCAGTAACCACACTGTAACTATAAAAAGTGATAATGACGACAAAGAGTAAAACCAAATCATGTGCTGCTCTAAATACGGATATAAGTCAATGCCAAAAAATAGGTCAAACCCTATAAACACATAGGCAAGATAAAAGGGAACTGACATAAGTAGCAACTTGGTTAGCTGTAATTTATGTGCGCAAACATGGTAAAAATCAGTCTGTAGTTGGCTAATCGGTTTTGAGTAGTCAATGTTTGAAATTAAAACAATTTGGCCAATATTGCCTGCAAGCCCAATAATGGCAAACACAGTGAGAATAAAAGCTGAAATTATTGGCGCTGAAAAAGTAAAGCCTGCTGCAATGTATTTCCACAACATAATAATGATGACTAAAAAAACAACACTTTCAATTATTCGTGCCCATTTCATTTTATTAAGTGCTTTCATCTGTTTATTTATTTTTATTTCAGCAAGCTTTGCTTGATTAATTTCAATAGCACTATGTGTACCCGTGCTTTGTTGTTGCCAAGCGCTTTTAAAGTTATCTACATTCATATTAAGAATCCTGTGTTTCAAATTGAAGTTTTAATGTGTGCTTAATTCGACTAATTCGCGTGGCAACATTGGTTTTACTAATCCCTAAGCTGCTAGCTATACCTTCATAAGGTTCACTTTCTAAATAAAGGAGCATAATTGCCTTATTTAATTTATCGAGTTGGCCAATAAAGTCATATAACTGTTTTACTGCCTCACTGCTCTCATCTTCTTGCGATAAATCAGCAATCTTTACTATGCACTCTTCATTTGCTTTATCTTCTCGCCGACTGTCTTTGCGGTAATAAGATATGGCTACGTTCAGCGCAATTCGGTACATCCACGTTGAAAACTTATAAGCGCTATTGTAATTATCATAAGCTAGCCACATTGTTGTTAATACTTCTTGGGCTAAGTCTTCTCGATCATCTTTGTTTTGACAGTATGAATTCACAATTTTATAAATAATGCCTTTATGTTGCTCCATTGCTTGAGCAAATAGCGTTTTTTTAGTTGAGTTCATTTACTGGTAAATCCATCACTTTTTCTTAATTTCATAATATTGAGGCTTTAAAGTTTATTTATCTAATAGCATAAAGCACCCTAGCCCTATTTACGGGTATGCCTTTGAAATGCTTTAAATACTATTTAAATGTAAACAACAACCCTAAAGTAATATCTGCTTAATTTATTACCTAGTTATTCGCAGCAACTGCGAAATAATCACAAGTTTAAATAAAAAAATTTAATTGAAGTATTAAACGCGTTGTTATCTCTCTATTTTTAGTCGATGGTAAACATTGCTGAAGAGTCTTAATTAAGTGGGTTTAATATTTAAACGGTGGCTTTTAACCTCTCTGATAAGGTTAAATAAACTGAAGTATTTTTTGATAGTAGCTAGCCAAATAGGTATGAGCCGCGCAGTATTTCATCGTAAATTTAAGCAAGCAACTAACATGCCCCCTAAATCAATGAGGCTTAACCATGCCGCCATGAAAATAACACAAGGTACCAACGTCAACGTTGCGGCCATGGAAATGGGTTATGTAAGCAGTTCTCAGTTCAGCAGAGAATTTAAAAGAATGTATGGCTTGTCACCCAAGCAATGAAGTCAGCAAAAAGAAGCACAATAAAGGCAATACTTTATCGCCATAAACTAGCAAAAGAGCAAAAATTTAACTTGTGATAACTTAAGATTATTGGCTTAGTTATACAATATAACTCAGTGCACCTTATGATTCATAAATAATTTTATAACGATCTTTGCCAGACTTTTTAACTTGGTACATTGCGGCATCAGATTTTTTAATTTGATCGTCTATATCAGTGCTATTGCTTGGTGATACCACGTTTAGCCCCATACTTACGGTTACATTTATTGTGTTTTCACCTTCAACTGGCACTTTAAGATTTCTAATTGCATTTATAAGTTTTTCGGCAACGCGTTCAGCATCGTCAACTTCTTTTAAAATAACAGCAAAAGCAAACTCTTCACCACCAAAGCGGCAAAAAACATCATCAATTCTCAGTATGTGCGTTAATATATTTGCTAATTCAACCAGTAAGCGGTCACCCACATTATGGCCATAGGTGTCATTCACTAATTTAAAGTTATCAACATCAAATATTCCAAATGCAACTGGCCCCCCGTGTCGAATACTAGACCTAACCAGTTTATTGACTTGATCTGAAAAAAAGCGACGATTAGGAATACTGGTTAACGGATCAAAAAACGCTATTTTTTCAAGCTGCGATTTAGCTTGTTGTAGTTCAAATGTTCTTTCTTGTACTAAGTTTTCTAGGTTAATTTTTAATTCTTTTAGATCTTTATTTCTTTTTTCTAACTGTTCTGTTTGAAATTTACTTTTTGAAACGTCCCGTTGAATCGCTGCAAAATGAGTAACCTCATCAAACTTATTTTTCAACGGGATAATATTCATTTCAACCCAGTAAGGCCTCCCTCTCACGTCATAATTTAACAGTGTTTCAGTTACTTCTTCGTGACGCTCTAATGCAGAATAAATTCTTTGCTTAGCTTGCGGGTCGGTTAAGTTGCCTTGTAAAATTCGGGGTGTTTCACCAATTATCTCTGACGAACTATAGCCTGTAAGAATTTCAAAAGCCTTATTTACATAAATTATTTTAGGCCCTTCAGGGTGTTTAATATTTTTTGCATCGGTAATAACCACCATGTCTTGCGTATTTTCTACTACATCGTGAAACGAAATTTGCTGCTTAGCATCAGAAATATCACTAAGAGTCACTACTATAAAATTTTTATCATCGTCATGCCCTTCAAAATAAGCATTAGCCATAAACCAGCTTATTTCCTTACTTGACCCGCCAACAACACCTAAAACTTTATTGACCACTTTCTTTCTTGTTGATTTAACAACATTAACGGGATAGTCCTCAACGGCCATGAGGTTGCCTTGCTCGTCGATGAGTGTCCAATGAGGATCGTAAATATCTCTTCCAATTGCTTGCTCGTAGTCTAATTTCAATAACGCTAACCCCGTCGGGTTTATGTAAACAATCGATGTATCCCAGTTATGAATAACCACGCCTACCTGAGCGTATTCAAGTAGGTTTTTAAAATTTAAATCACTAATATCTTTCATAATTTTTTCATAAAAATTAAGTTCATAATAAAAAGATAGGTTAAAACTAAAAAAATAAAAGTAATTAAAAACCATTCGTACTAAATAAATGATGCGTTACTTCGCAAGTTAAACTTTTAATACCCTCCTCAATTAAATAGTTATTTTTAAGACACCTAAACCTGATCAGTAACCAGGCAAATGCTTTGCTATGCGGCTGCCCTCTTCAATACATTTTTTAGCACTGTTAACATCAAATTTAATTGTAAAAAAAAGCAAGCCGTAATGGCTTGCTTTTTACGCCCGTTCAAAGGCTACACACTTTCAACATAAATTTTAAAAACGGTAACTAGCACCAAACGTAATACGACGGTCAGTAAGGCCTTGGAAACATAATAGCGAGCCTTCGTTAACACATGACTGACTAATTTCAGACTCTGTGATATTTACGGCCTCTAAACCAATATTAAGCTGCTCGTTTACATCATAGCTAATACTTGCATTAAGCTGACCACGGTCTTCTTGCACCACTGGAAAGCCCCATGGGAAGCTAGATGTACTACCGAAATCATTAGAACGGTAACCTTCACGCCATGTGTAACGCATACGTGCTGATAAACCAAATTTTTCATAGTACAGAGTAAAGTTATAGGCATTTTCTGATAAGTTAAGTAGCCCTTGTATTTCGCTTACTTCAATACCCGGAGTACCGGTACTTGCAGCAAATACATTGCTTGCTCTTGAAGTGGCCTTATTGACTGTTTCACCGCCAGAGAACTCTTGAATGGTATAGTTAGCCAATACACCAAAGCCCGACGCCCAACCTAAATCTTTTTCAAAGCTAGATAGGTCATACTGGAACGCAAACTCAATCCCTTTTTGGGTTGTTTCGCCAGTGTCGTTTACTTTAGTTTCAGTACCCACACACACACCACGACCATTTTCAGGGCCAAATACGTTAATGTCGGCAATCGGGTTGAAAATACCCCCACCTTCACATGGGTCTGTTAAATCTCTGTATCCTGTTACTGGGTCTTCTACCGGCGAAGTTAGCTGATTAACATGAAGTTCTTTACGTGTTTTATGAAATATACCTACGCTAAATACGCTCGCTTCAGTAAAGTACCAATCAGCTGATAGATCGTAAGATAATACTTCTTCAGGTTTTAACCCGGGGTTGCCAAATTCAACTTCATCATTTGGGCTGGTGCTGTAAGTGATAGAGGTCGATAGGTCGTTATAATCTGGACGACGAATATCTTTACCTGCACCAAAACGAACCACTACATCTTCTGACACATCGGCAACTAAATTTAAACGTGGTAATACAAAGCTATAATCTGATTCATTGGTAATACGCGTTACAAGCTCGTTACCACTGCCATCTTGTGTTACTGAGTTACCTGTCGATTCAACATCGGTTTTAATATAACGTAAACCAAAGTTACCGCGGAACATGTCGTATTCAAAGTTAGCTTGCGCGTAAAAAGCGTGGGTAATTTCTTCTATGTCAAAAAAGCCAGAAGAACTTGACGTTGGTGCATTTAGCGTGCGGCTAGAACCATGAGTTTGTAATGCTTGCTGAAGTGTTGCAAGTACTGCATCTGGGTCGGAAGCCACGAGTTCTGGGTCAATAAGTAAAAAGTCGCCAATATATAACGAGCGGCCATCAGCCTCATTAAAGTTATCCGGGCCAGCTACTAAAAGGTCAGCGAATAAATCACCTCTTGGGCTATCTGCCATTGAACGCAAACCCACACTTGATGTGATCTCATTCTGCTTACTCGCGGATTTGCTGTAGCGATAACCAAAATCAACAGAAGTAACAATTGAATCTGTGTAATATGTTGAATCTATACGGAACGCATCTTCAGAGTTCTCAACGGTATCTTGACCGATGTTTACGTCGCGTAGTACTACATTCGCAGGGTCAAGTAATTGCTCAACCGTAGGCGCATATTCAGCACCTTGTGCAATACCAAAAGTAAGTGCTCCACCTGACAGGTCGTATTCAAAAGGCACACTGTTATCATTACCGCCACCAGCATCTAAAGGGGCATTAGGGTTAATGAAGTTAAGCGTAGTATTAAAGCTTGGTGTTGTAGTATCAGAAGATGACGATGCAACTTCAGCACTTACAAACCATTTGTCACCTTGCCATTCACCGCCTAGTCTAAATATATTACTATCGGTAACGCGAGAATTTGTATCACTCGAAAAACGTAAATTTGGATCGTCGTCGTCATTTGCTAAATTAACTGGGATTACACCGCGTAAAGCCGCTTGAATTGAACCTAAATTAGTGCCACCTAGCGAACCTAAGTTAACTGTTTCAAAAGCATCAGGAACCGAAATGTCATTCAATGCACTGACACCCGAAGCTTGAACACGAGAGCTCTCTTGACGACGTTCTTGATCATTTACAACCGCATCAAAATAAAACTTAGTATTGTCATTTGGTGCCCACTCAAGCGTACCTACAAAGTTTTTAGTTTCGTATTCGTAGTTATCGTAATCTTGCACAAAGAACTGAATAGGCAAAAAGTCGAAAGACTGTGCACTCGCGACCCCACTATCAGCGGTAATTATGTTATCTCTATCTGCACGAGGGCGAAATGCAGTGACATCTTGCTCGGCATAACTGCCACTGACTAAAACACCAAATTTACCAAAGTCACCTTCCCAATTATCTGCAAAGGTACCTGAAAAACGAGGTTGTAAACCGCTATCAGTGCTTAGGCTACTATTCTCGCCTTGCACTCTAATTGTGGCTAACTGTTCACCCAGTTGAAGTGGGCGAATTGTTTTAAGGTTTATTGTTCCACCTACAGAACCTTCAATTGTTTTAGCTTCAGGAGATTTGATGACCTCTAAACTAGATATGATCGACGCTGACACATCTTCAAAGCTAATGCCACTTCGTCCAGAGCCTGAACCGACTGTTGATACACCGTTTATTTCAGTACGGTTTGCATCGGTACCACGAATTTGAACACCGGTACCAACACCTGCTTGACGTGTAATTTGAATACCCGTTACGTTCTCAAGTACTTCAGCTAAGTTTTGGTCAGGTAACTTACCAATATCCTCTGACTGAATAATTTCTACAAGGCTATCTGCTGAACGCTTTTCAGCAAGTGCATTAGTTAAAGACTGACGTATACCAGAAACTTCAATTACCTCCAGATCATCCTTAACCTTTTTAGTCTCTTCTTGCGCATGAACAGAGAGAGACATATTCATAGCTGTTGCAGATATAACCGCCAGTGTGATTTTTGATAAATTATAATTCATAGTTTTTTCCTGTGTGTGTGAAACGCTATGCTACTTGTTACTTTTCATACAAAAAGTGAATTAGTGTATTACAAAAGGTTAACTGAATATTTACACCCAAAACCAAAAAGGTCAACCACCTTGTAAGTCAAAAAATGTAAAATACTTCAAAACAGTTATTACCAAAAATCATATTTCTAAACTTATTAATTACAAAATCATAGTACAAAAATACAACTAACTGTAATTTAAATGGTTTTTAAAACAATAAATAAGCACTATATTACTACACACCAGGTGTTTTTTGGTCACTTGGTCTGTTATATTATTTAGCTATAAACTGTGTTTTTTTGAGTATAAAAGTGAAAAAACCGAAGTGATTGGTTAACCAATTAAAAATCTATTAGACTTTTGGCTAAATAAAAAAGCAATTAAATTAGATAATGACCCTTCTTATAATAACTAGCTCAATTAAGTGATTTGTCTTGAGGTAGGAAAACATGCCTAGAAAGAGTGAAAATATATTAATTGATTATGCTAAATGAGGGTTATTGTGCGCCTAGCATCAAGTGGGGTGACTAAAATGGGTAAAGCACTATTACGCATTGATACTTCTTAACCTAAACGCTGCTTAAGAGGTTTAATAACCAGTTAAATATTGATGATATTTAATTATGTTTTCTAGTTAGCATTTTAACTAAAAAACAAAGCAAATTTGCACGTCAGTAACGAGTCTATGGCAGAAAGGTTCAATGCCGTTGGCGCTAACATAGCCGCTTAAAATAGATTTATTACCCAAAGTTTGGATTATTTATTTTATTGGTATAACTAAACATAAAAAGCCCCAATGGGTAAAAACCAATTGGGGCTTTTTAAGTTATAAACTATTACAGTTTATAACTTAAACCTAAGAATAAGCGTGGGCCGTAGTCGTTTACTTCACCTAAGTTGTCTTCAACGAAGAAATCTTGCGACTTAGGAGCACTAAATAAATTGATTGCTTCTGCTTTAACTCTAAAGTGCTTATTAATTTTGTACGATGCACGCATTTCCCATACACCTACCGAATCAACATAACGTAAGCGTGTACCATTGCTTGTATAAGGTTGGAAATACTCACTACGGTATTTGTAAATAACCGCAGTATCAAAGCCACCTATTTGGTAATAAAGTTGGCTACTAAATACATGTTTAGAAAACCCTGGGACAGAGCCTGGCTCAACAATACCCTCTTGCAGCTGCGTCGTATTGCCATCAACGTCTGTTACAAATGTATCACCGTATAAGCTGTCTTCAAATTCAAAATCAGTGTCAGCATAGTTATAACCAAACTTAACACCAATGCCACTATCCCAACGGTATGAAAAGGAAGTTTCTAGACCTAAGATCTCACTTTCTTCGTCGTTTGTTACTGAATTTGTAATAGGCAATGAAACGGTTTCACCCCCAACAACAAAATCTTCAATAACTGTGCGCTGTTGGAAGCCGCCTTGGAACTGCTTATAGTAAAGGCTTAATGCAAAAATTGAATCTTCATTAGGATACCACTCAAATGCTGCATCGTAGTTCCACGACATTAGAGGCTGTGTATCTGGGTTACCAGAACCGTTAACACCCACTAACAAGTCACTAATTGTAGTGGCTGTATCAGATGTGTCTTCTTGAAAAGAGCGGCTATAACCCAAATCAGATGGATCTGCACGCGACATACCACGGTAAATACCCGCACGTAATAAAATATCTTCGCTGTAATCAACCACTAAGTTAAAACTAGGTAAAAACTTGGTGTAATCACCGCCACCCTTTATTTTATCTAGTGTGCCAGTGTCTGATTCAACCAGAGAAAGAACCCCTGTATCACTGGTAACAACATCAAAACTATTTCTAAAACCAATTGATGTTACTTCAGTATCTACAATACGCAAACCAAAGTTACCACGAATAAACTTACCAAACATTTCTGTATCGTAGTTAGCCATTAAGTAAGCAGCGGTTGTTTTTTCAGTTACATCAATGGTTCCTGCGTTTTGGTATTCAACCTCAGGGTATTCAAATACGCCACCCTCATTAGACGCGACAACTGCACGAGAAAAACATTCGTTATCGTAAGTCGCCCATGAAGAGCCCGTACCTGAATCTACAACATTACCGTCGCTATCTACATGCGTGATGATATTTCCATCTGACACGCTAGACAAAAAGCCTGATTCAGGAAAATCAATTTGACAACCTTGAAGTACATCGAGTGCCTCAGCGCCTGAACCTAAAGTAAACTGGTTACGAGAGCCGTTACCGTTAGTACCACCAAATTGTGTAAAGCTAAGCTCTGAGGTACGAACGCCACCTTGAATTGTGGTGAACATACCGCTATCAACTAAATAGTCAAAATCTAAACGAGCAGACACTACCTTATTATCACGAACATTTTCGCGGTCTATGCGTGTTCTTAAGCTGTCAGTAAAGTTAGATATATCTGTTACGTCAAAATCAGTAAGCGTAAAATGTGGGATGTTTTCGCCCATATCCCACGAAAAATAATTACGGCCAGCGGTTCTGCCTCGGTTAGAAATTTGCAGTTCTTCACGCGACGTTTTTGAATACGCTAAATCTAAATCAATGGTCAGTCTATCATTGACCGTATGTTCGATATTTAAACCGTAACCACGGTAATTTTCTTCACGAGAAAATTGCTCACCAGCTGACTCAATACGCTCTTCACCTTCCCAATGTAAAATACCCCCTACATCGTTAGTGACAAGTGATGGTCCTGTAACGCCTGGCGTTGCACGCTTTTGTAAAAAAATTAAATCATGGCGTGCTTCTCGTTGCGTTCTATCAGAAATTTGGCTATCAAAATTAATATCCCATTCTGCAGACGGTTGATACTGAAATGCAAAAAATACCGCATCACGCTCGTCAGACGTTTCGTTTTGACGAAAGCTTCGACTGCTGCCAGTCCATGCGTATGGAGTACCATCACTAACCGCTTTTCCTGTATCTGGATCGATCTCAGTGTCATAACCTTGGTTATTACTGCCGTTTACTTGATCCTCACAATCCCCAGCGCTACTTCTGTAAAAGCCTTCATTGGTATTAGTAGGATCGTTTAAACACGCCCAAAGTGACGAACCAGATGGGCTAGAACTACGATACTCTGCTTCTGGCTGTGAAATATCTTGGCGCTGTACACCAAAAGAAAAACCAACTGCTTGGCCATTGTCGAATTCAAACTGGTCAACATAACTAAATGTTCCGCGGTAACCTAAGTCACTTTGTAATGAGTTATCTACATTACTTTCATCCGGGTTATAGTTTAGTTTAACTTCACCTTGCAAGCGCTGCTTGCCAAAATCTAGTGGGGTTACAGTTTCAAGTGCAATAACACCTGCAACCCCCCCTTCAATCATTGAAGCATCTTGGGTTTTATAAATAGCTACTTTTTTTACAAGCTCAGATGGAAATTGTGAAAAGTTAACTGAGCGGTCACCACTACCATTCGTTGCTTCTCGGCCATTTATGTGTGTTGCACTTAAAAATGGGCCAAGGCCACGAATGGTAATTTCTGTTGCCCCGCCATTTTCACGATGCGATGCTGCGCCTGTAATAGACTCTAATGCTTCACCTATCGATAAAGCGGGTAAATCACCAATATCTTCAGATGAAAGACCGTCAACAACGGTTGTGGCTTCGCGCTTTATGGCTATTTGATCTTGAATTGTTCTTCGTGTGCCTGTAACACTAATGATTTCTACATCAGGCTCGACCTCAGTCGCTTTTGCTTGTTCTTGTTGTGCGTGCGCTGAAAATACACATGAGCTTGCTACACTCGCAATTGCGGCTGTTCGTACCCATTTAGCTACAGGACTCAGTGCGAATTGGCCTGAGCGTACTTTATTATTCTTTGAAGACTTCAACGACATTTTTATGCTCCGTTGTTTATTGTTGTGTGAGTGTTGTGTGTTGACTTGTTATTCATCTGTATATGTTATGTGACAACTGCTGTTAATATACTCAAGTACATACAGATGATCAACCAATTTCACACAAACAACATGACCATAAGGTATACCAATTCCAGCGAATCAGCATTACCAAGGGGTCAGGCGATTTTGTAGTGAAAAATAATTAGAAATGCATGTATTTTCTTCGATAGCATTTGGATAACTGGCATAAAAAAACCCCTAGAAAAGGGGTTTAATTTAAGTTTTTTCTAAATACTAGTCGTTGCTAACAACCCATGTTGAGCCAACACCTACATCACTTGCTTGAATGTAGTAAAGCGATTTAGCACCTGCCACAGCTTGTAAGCCAGCAGGATCTGTTTCGAGTAAAGTGCTTGTAGCCGTTACATATTCAAGCACCTCTTTCCCATTTGCTGCTGGATCTTGGTCAATCGCACCATCTGTATCAAACGAGCCGTTACCATTTAAGTTTCTGATTGCAACCCAATCGCCACTTGTATCACCCGATACCCGGCTGTCCATGTAACCAAAGTTGTTGCTTAATACCGACGTATCATGCTTGATTAAATCACAGTCGTATTCAAATGCATGGTCGCTATCAAGCGTATTTGGATAAAATAACCCTTGTGTTAAGGCGCTACTTTCAATGGTATCTGCATCAGTTTGATCACCTAAGCCATTAGCAATAAGGTTGCCATCAAAGTTAATAACAAATGCATTTTTAGTTAAACCATAAAGCACAGGTGCATTATCCACTGTAAGTTCATCACAATCACCCACTGGGGCACGAGAACCTATTTCAGTACTAAACACGATTGGTTGCTGAGAGTTCAAAATCGTGTTGTTTGTTACCGTCAACGTAAAGTCACCCGCCGCGTCTAATACAGCTTGGTTGCCAGAGTTTGGAACACCACCATCAGCTTGAGAGAATGGATTTGCAGTAAATACAATACCACCTGCTTCTTTGTTACCAGAGCGAATACCCGCAATATAATTATTGCTAATAGTATGCCCAAGAGGCGTAATTAATACGCCAGCAGGACGATCGTTAGAGCTTGCAATATCAGTAGTACGAATAATAACGTTATCTGTAACGCTATTAAAACCACCATCCTCTAGTGAAATCCCGCCATTAGGGTTAATAACAGTGTTACCTTTGATAGTTGCACCCGAAGTTTGCACACGCATTAAGCGACGACCAGTTACAAAGTTTTCTACGCGGTTATATTGAATCGTAAAGTTTGCATCGTCAGCTGCATCTGAACCAGTAGTACTTCCCGCATTAATTAAATGAAGGCTTGAGTTACCAAAATTTGGATTCGCACTGGTGCCACTAAATAAATTGTATTGAACAACATGGTCGCTGCCTGATGAAGCAATTTTAATAACGGAACCGTTTTCAGCATTATCACGGTTACTAAATGTATTTCGCTCTATTAGCGCGCCCGTACCTTTGATCATTAACCAGTGGTAAGTCGAATTATTTAACTCGGCTTCATCGCCATCCATTGTATTTTGAGTAAACTCGAAGTTATTACCTTCAGAATAAATAATTGCACTTTCTTCAGTCTCACAAAATGAGCCTGATTTTGTATCTATATTTTTAAACGTAAGCCCTGTTAACGCAGCACCTTCTACCCCTGCGGCAACATGAATACATACTTCCCCGCTAACCACTGGCGTTTGCTCTTCAACAGTGCGAAGCGTTACACCACTAGTCAGTAAAACTTCATCCATATCAGCGTAAACACCGGTATTGAGGCCAACAACATCACCATCAGCAAGGCCGCCACTTACCGCACTTAGTAGCTCTGTTGGTGAGCTAACAAGTTGAGAATAAATAACCGTTTCTAGTGAACCAGTTACAGAACCCTCAAATCCGTCGTTATCGGTGTAAGAAGCACTCACAGAAATAATCGCACCTGAATATGCCGCAGGTGAAAACGTGTTACTGTTTGTATCGGCTACTTCAACTCCATCGGCAAACCAGCTGTAGGTTACATTTGTTTCTTCAATACCATTATTATCTGTTAGTTGCGCTGTCAATTCACCACTAACTAAGTAAGGTGACGTGCCTATAATTGCAATACTACCCGCTTCATCAACCGCAACGGCAGATACGGGAATTGTTTTTTCTGATGTATTATCTTCTACAAAACCATTGTCATCTGTATAAGTTACTTGTACTGATACAGCTTGCCCAATTAATGCAGCCTCTACAATATATTCGCTTTGGGTTGCACCCACTATTTCTTCATCATCAGCGAACCATTGATAAGTAATTTCTCCGGATACGCCATCCATGTCTGTAATATCGGCGCTAAGCGTATTGCCGACTGTCGGTGTGCCACTAATTGCTACATCACCTTGCGCATTAACGCGCGCAACAGGCGTTGTAGCAGCTGAAGTCACAGACTCAGCAAACCCGCGTTCGTCTTCAAACGATGCTGTAACTGTAATCACACGGTTAAACTGTGCTTCTGTAAGGATGAGTGAAGAAAGCACTTCTCCCTCAATAACCACGTCATCTGCTAACCACTCGTACACAACAGTTAAGCTATCAAAGCCGTTTTCGTCTTCAACATTTGCTGTTAGCTCAGAGCCAATAAGTGCATCCCCTGTTATTGTTACACTTGCTGGAAATGCAATGGCGGCAACATCTGAGGTAGGATCTGAAATATGCGACTCGTTAACCCCCCCATCATCGGTGTATTTAGCTTGAGCTGTAATAGCTAAGCCAATTTGATCGTCTGTTAAGGTAAAAGATGCGCTATTAGCACCTTCTATTACTTCGTTATCTGCATACCAAAAATAAGAAACAGTTCCTGATATACCATCAGGATCTGACACGTTTGTTGTTAATGTTTGACCACTTGTGGCTGTCCCTGACAAAGCAATGGCGCCCAATTCGTTGTCATTATTATTTGCGTCAGTGTCACAACCAACTATTGCAGCTGCAATAGCGCATAGTGCAAAGTGTTTTAAATTCATGATGCCTCTATTCTCCATTTTATAGGTTAAATATTTGGCCAGCTATTGTGTGTGTTACCAAATAATCGTACTAGTTGTTACCAAATTTACTTTACTTGAAAATAAATTGTTAACCAACTTGGTCATATAACCATAATAAGTATGATATTTCCAGCTTATTTACTGAATTAAGTGCGGCTTTGCATAAATAAAACATAGGTGGTGAAAGTAGAAATGAAATAAGGTATTTACCAATTGGTTTTACAAAGCCATATAAAAATACAAACGAATACTGAACGAGTTTGTATAATAAAGAGTTCCTAGAACAAGAAGATTTGTAATTAGTTGAGGAGGAAAGTAACAGAGAAAAGCGTTCTCTGTTACTAAATAACCGAAGTGAAGGGTAATGAATTAATTTAGCGCTGACTTGTTAAAATAATCAACCGGTTCAGTTGAACCTAGAGTAACGGGTACTCGTTGATGTAAATCGTCAGGGGCTATCTCTAAAATTCGAGCGCCACGTGAGGTGGCTTTACCGCCTGCATTTTCTACAAGCATTGCAAGTGGATTGGCTTCATATAAAAGTCTAATTTTGCCATTATCATTGCCTACCCGCTTATCTTGCGGGTATAAAAATAAACCACCGCGACATAAGATTCGGTGTACATCGCCAACCATTGCCGCATTCCAACGGATTGAACTTTTTTCAAAGCTTTCAGATGTGTAAAGCAACTTGTCAAAATAGACTTGTGTAGGCTCATCCCAATAACGGTAATTTGCCATATTTACGGCAAACTCACGGCTTTGAGAAGGAATGTGTAACTGTTGGTTTGTTAGTAAATACCCGCCATGTGTTGAGTCAAGCGTATAACAGCGTGTTGGCCCACCGGTGGTCATTACAAGCAATGATGAAGGGCCGTATAATACATAACCTGCACACACTTGGCTTACACCCTTTTGGTTAAACTGCTCATCACTGTCAAAAGGTACGTCATCTCTTGCCAAGTAAATAGTAAATATTGTGCCTATTTGACCATTTACATCAATATTAGAGGAGCCATCGAGCGGATCAAAGGCAACAATAAATGCACCATCAGGGTGGCCACCTACCGCGTGATCTTCTTCCTCAGAGGCCACTGTTCTGACCGAACTGTCTTCAAGAAGAATATCTTTAAGCAATTGATTGGCAATAATATCTAGTTTTTTTTGAACTTCACCCTGAATGTTTTCATTCATTGTGGAGCCTAGCACCCCTGCAAGTTCACCTTGACCAACCCTAAACGCAATCTCTTTACTTGTGGCTAAAATGGTACGGATAAGCAAAATTAAATCCGTTCTTACACCGTCTTCTTTTAATACTGTATTTAGTCTTTTCATGAGCTATACCGATTTACACAATTAAGATCTTTAAAGCATTGGGTTAGTCTAGAAACCATATGCTGCTCAGAGTGGCGAAGCCACACGCGTGGGTCGTAGTACTTTTTATTTGGTTTATCGTCACCGCTGGGGTTACCAATTTGACCTTGCAAGTAGTCCTGGTTGGTGTTGTAGTAATCTAAAATACCCTTCCAACATGCCCACTGCGTATCGGTATCAATATTCATTTTAACTACACCATACGTTAATGACTCCGCAATTTTTTCTTCCTCAGAGCCACTGCCACCATGAAACACAAAGTTAATTGAATTACTTGGTAAATTGAATTTTTTAGACACGTAAGCTTGTGAGTCTTTTAAAATAGTAGGTGTGAGTACAACGTTTCCTGGTTTATATACGCCGTGAACATTGCCAAAAGACGCAGCAATAATAAAATTAGGGCTAATAGCAGTTAAGCGTTCAAATGCGTAAGCCACATCTTCTGGCTGAGTATAAAGCGCTGAACTATCAAGGTGTGAGTTATCAACACCATCTTCTTCTCCGCCTGTACAACCAAGCTCAATTTCTAGTGTCATCCCGATTTTAGCCATGCGTGCTAAGTAGCGCTCACATATTTCTATGTTTTCTTCTAAAGACTCTTCAGATAAATCAATCATATGCGAACTAAACAGCGGCTTGCCTGTCAATCTAAAATGCCTTTCGCCTTCATCTAACAAACCATCTATCCATGGCAATAGTTTTTTAGCGGCGTGATCGGTATGAAGCATAACAGGCACTTCGTAATGTGCCGCAACACTGTGAACATATCTTGCCGCGCTCACAGCACCAAGAATTGCACCTTGTTGTTCAGGCAATGAAAGCCCTTTACCACAAAAAAACTGTGCTCCGCCATTAGAAAGTTGAATAATAACTGGCGACTTCATTTTTTTAGCCGTTTCTAAAGTTGCATTAATAGAGGTTGTGCTAACCACATTAACCGCAGGCAGTGCATACTGATTAGCACGCGCATGATCATATATTGCACTTACCTCGTCACCCACTATTACACCTGGTAAAATAGTTGGAGATAAATCATTCATTTTAGCGCTCCCTCCTATTTGATTGCTTGAATGCATGAATCAGTAATAGCTTGCCAATTTTCTTGTGCAACCCATTCCTTTTTAGCAACCCAAGTTCCACCCACTGCAAATACGTTATTTAAAGAAAGATAATCCATTTTATTACTTTCACTTACCCCACCCGTTGGGCAAAAGCTAACTGCTCTAAACACACTTGATACAGCTGATACAAATGGCGCTCCTCCAGCAAGTGAAGCTGGGAATAACTTTTGCTCCTCAAAACCATATTCTAACGCCATTAAAATATCACCGGTATTTGATACGCCAGGTAAAACAGGCACCCCACACTTTGCTAACGCGCTAAGTAATTTAGGGGATACTGCTGGGGTAACAATAAAATCAGAACCAGCATCAATTGCTTGCTGCAAAATAGTTTCGTTAATAACGGTACCTGCGCCAACTTTAAGCTCTGGGACTTGCTCTTTAATCGCTTTTAAAGCATCAATTGAGGCGTCTGTTCTCAGCACAACTTCAACCAAAGTAAGGCCTGCTTTAGCCATTGCTTTTGCAATTTTTACACCCTGCTCTGGTGTATCAGCTTGAATTATAGGTAGCAGTGTTTGCCCTGACATAAGTTCAGAAAAGCGAGTCATAACGTTGTTCCTTTATTTTAAGTAATTTGGCCGAGGTATGGAGGCCTTAAATTTTATTAAATGCCAGCTTCAACCATCGCCTGTTGAAAAACATCTTTTGGTGCAATGGCACCCGGTTGTTGAATAACAGCTCCGGCTGCTTTGGCGCCCAATTGCACTGCATCTGCAATTGGCTTACCTGAAAGTCGAGCGCCTAAATAGACTCCGTTAAAGGCATCGCCCGCGGATGTTGTATCTATAACTGTAGTAACAGGTATTATTGTGTGACTTTGAAGTGTATTGTCTAATTGTGTAATAACAGACTCAGGACCATTTTTAACAACGATCTCATTAATTTGATATGGTTTTAAGTATTCGATGACCGCCTCAACACTATGCACATTATAGAGTGTTGTTAAATCTTCAACCCCTGGAAGGGTTACATCGGCAATACTAAACGCTAAATGGTACTGCGCTTTAGTGTCTTCAACACTCTCCCACAAACGGGGTCGGTAATTAGGATCGAATACAATTTTTACACCATCGTCTTTAAGTTGCTTTAAAACATCCCAAAACTGGTCGCGTGATGTTTTATCTATAATCGCTAAAGATATTCCTGAAAAAAAGAACATGTCACCTTGGCATAGTTGGCTAACACAATCGGGGGTTAAAAATTCAACGGTTTTTTTTGCTGCTGAATCATTGCGCCAGTAAATAAAGCTTCGTTCGCCATGTTCATCTGTCTCAATGTAATACATACCAGGCACTTTGCTTTCGTGACTAAATACGAGCTGTGTATCAAGTTGCTCACTTTCAAAGCGTTCGCGCATTTTTATACTTAGGTTGTCTTGCCCTAAAGCCGTAATTACAGATGTTCCTACTTCAGGAAAACAGCGTTTCAAATATACAGCTGAATTATATACATCGCCTGCAAAAGATTGATGTAACGTAGCAGCGCTCATAGCCCTGAGCTCTACCATGCATTCACCCATAAAATAAATAGTATTCATTTTTGAAAGTATCCTTTGTAACTAACTGCTATGCGCAGACACTGGCGTGTTGGCATAGCAGTTGAAGCAGATTAATCAGGCTTTTTAAGGGGTTCGATTTTAGGAATTAAAATCCATACAGCCGCCATAGCAATAATGGCAAGTGATGCACCAATTATGAATGCCGGAGCATAATTACCATCAGCAGTTAATATTGGTACCAGTGAAGTAAGGCCTACCGCACCCAGTTTTGCAGCCATGCCTGAAAAACCAGACAAGGTACCGACCGCCTTTTTACCTAGTAAGTCACTTGGTAAAGTTTGGACATTACCAATAGCGGTTTGAAAACCGAACAGAATAACAGCCATTATAAGAACAGCCGTAGTTGGGCCACCTGGGTTTGCCATAGCTAATAATGCAGGGAGCATAATTAAACAGCCAATCGTAATTGTCAGCTTACGGGTTTTATCTGTATTCCAACCCGATTTAAGTCTGTTTTGAGCCAATAGACCTCCAAACCATGCGCCAAACATTGCACCTACGTAAGGAACCCAACCATATATACCAATAGATTTAACGTCCATTGCATATACTTCGTTTAAGTAAATTGGTATCCAAAAAACAAATAACCACCAAATAGGATCTATCGCTGCTGATGCAATAATGACACCCCAGCTTTGTTTACGAGAAAGCAACTCGCCAGTAGAAGGGTTGTACTCTTCTTCGTCTTCGCTCGTTACGTCGCCGTTGTCATCAACACGTCTTTGACCGGTTAAAATATATTCGCGCTCTTCTTCGCTTATCCAAGGGTGAGAGCCCGGTGGCGCTTTCACTAAAATCAACCACGGAACTAACCATAGAAAACCCAAGGCACCAACAAAAACAAACACCATTTGCCAGCTAAAATATACCGTTAAGTAAGCAATTAATGGAATTGCTATAATGCCACCAATTGCAGCACCTGAGTTAAAAATACCCTGTGCAAGGGCACGTTCTTTAGTAGGGAACCATTCAGCATTACCCTTGGCTGCTCCTGGCCAGTTACCGGCTTCAGCTACACCTAAAATGGCACGAAAAATACTTAGACTTAAAACACCTTGCGCAAATGCATGAGCAATTGTTGCCAACGACCACACACCAATTGATAACACAAAACCAAAACGGGTACCCACCCAGTCGAATATTTTACCAAAAATGGCTTGGCCAAATGCGTAGGCAAATACAAACACTATAGAAATGTTTGCGTAAATTTGTTTACGTTCTAATGCAGATTCATCAGGAAATAGTTCTTCTACAATATCTGGCCAAAGTACACTTAGTGCTTGGCGGTCAATGTAATTTATGATGGTTGCTAACGCGATTAACGCAATAACCCACCAGCGTAAGCCTTTAAGTTGCATAATTATTCCTCAAGAAAGTCTTCACGGGCTGGACTAAAGGTATCGATTAAAATACCACCTGTTGGGCACGTAGCGCCATGATCGGCAAATGGAGGAATAAAACAGCTATCACCCGGTTTCAAAATTTCAGTTACACCGTCAATATTAAAGTGAAACTCGCCTTCAACTACGTAGGTTACTTGTGAGTGTCTATGCGCATGGTTATAACCAATTGCGCCTTTTTCAAACCAAATTTTAACGGCCATTAGTTCTTCGTTAAATCCTAACATTTGACGCTTTAAACCATTGCCTAGATCTTCAATTTCAGTTTTGTCACCAAATGAAAAATGTGCACTTTGCTTTTGCATCCTAATTACTCCTAATTATTCTTCAACGCATAAACGCCAAGTCGGTCGCTTAAGGTGAATGACTTATTTTTAAATGTGAAATCGTTTTTAGCTGCGCTTTGTGACTTATTAATTGCAACTAAATATGGCGTATTCTTTACGTTTAGTTCAACAAGTATTAAGTCACCCTGTGTGCTGTACGTTAACTCTGAAACACGGCTAACAGCCTCTAATGTGTATTCTTTGCTTGGGTTATATTCACCATGAGGCTCTAGAACAGACACAAACGTGTGTTGTTTTTGCCCTTCTACGCGACGAATAAAACCGTTTTCGTTGCGTAGGTTAAAGTTAGGGTCATTTGCGCCTATTTGAGTAAATAAAAATAACTCGTCGCCGTTAACTAGGCTTGTTTGTGTATAGAAGCGGCCATTATCATTTAACCATGTTACCTTTGCTAACCCCTTTTCAGGCGTTGCTTGTCCTTTTAACCATAGGTGTTGATAACCATTGCTTTCACCTAGAGCCTTTAGCTGATTTGTATTAGCACGTAAGCTAAAGTTGGTATCAATCAATTGGCCTTTATAGTGTAAAGGCAAATCAAATTGATGCGCTTTATTTGCATCTATATCGAACACGTCAAGTGCTACAGTGCTTTCTAACCCTGGTAAGTTAACAAGTGCTAAAATACGTTTTAATTCAATCCCTTTGTAGGCTGTGGTTATTTCCCCACTTGCGACAGTGCCAAACTCATTGGTTTCAAAAAAGTTAAGCTTAGGATAGTTATTATTTCCTACTTCTACATTGGCATTAAAGTGAGATGTTTCATCTACAACAACAGTGTTATGCGCAACAGTATGTTTTGCATAGGTTTCGTTCTCTGGAAGATAACGGCCACCATACTTAGCCTCTACATTTAAAAAACGTGCTGCGCCGTAGTCAGATACAATTTCGTTACCATGGTCGTAAAACTGCCATGTAAGCTTATCAAAGTGACCATGACCTAAACCTTGTGCAGCAGGTTTAAACAAAAGGGCTTGATCGCCGCCTACCTTAGTTCGCATAACCACTAAAGCGCCTTGCTTTCCATCGTTACCGTCGCCAAAGGCAACTGATTTGAATATGTATGGCGTTTCATTCTTATCATCTAGCGCTTGAGCCACCTTTAAACCGTCGCCTGTAAGGACTACCTGATCTTGATACTTAGCAATGTCTAGGTAACCCGCATCGTTAGTTAAACCATAAGCAGCCGTTACGCCTTGTACTAATTCAATCGTGTCAATACCTTTACTTTTTATGGCATCGTTAATCGGGAAGAACAAACCGTTATAACTAAGCTGAATAGTGGTATCAATTGCTTTTAGTAAAATGCCATCGCGGTAATCAAAAATTTTTCTTTGTGGCTCATTGTTTTCAATTGCTTTTGCAAAGGTAACAAACGGCAGTAATGCAAAACGTTGATAATAAGGTCCTTCGTTGTAATAGCCTTGTGGAGAAAACAGCATTTCTAATTGCTTAATGAAACCACCTTTGCCCGATTTGTTTAAATCATAGAGTGATTTTTCTACCCACTCAGGTTCATCTAACACATAACCTGCCATACCCACGCCTGCAGTAGCCCAGGTACCATGGTTATGCACTTTATTAAATGTTGAAGGCTGACCTACTGACGTAAACAATGAAACAGGACGTAATAAATCGCCTTCTATCACTTTTTTATTTTCATCACTTAGCGAATCATGAATTAAGTCGTATGCCTGAATTGTATAAACAAGCCACATTGCTTCATTCAAGCTTTGCCAAAAAAACTTACCTGGGTTTTGAGAATTCATTTTACGTTTTGGGTGTAACCCTAGCGTAGGGTAAAGCTCAGCGTATTGAAGCAACATATCGCGCACATAATTTGCGTATTTATCATCTTGGCTTAATTGATAAATAATCCCAGCGTTATACATTAACTGGTAGTTCTTTTTATGACGTTCGTGCGTATAGCCGCCCCCACCATCTTTAGGCACGGGCACCGTAATAGGTTGCGTTATTTGCTTATCTACTTGCGTTTTTAAATTTTTATATGCCGCTGTAAACTGCCCTTCGCCCTTTATTGCTTGGCGCATAAGTTTTACGTCGTCAACAGTAATAACCAGATTTGGATGCGATGCTGCACTCACAACTGACGACAATAATAATGAAAATAAAGCTAAAATAGCGGCTTGTATGTGTGTATTTCGTTTAAATAAATTCATTAGTTCAAAGCGCCTTATTTATCACGTTGTTATCTTCAAGTATTGCGGTGTGAGGGCCTGCGACTCTAAGCTCTTTAACACTTGGGGCGGATGTTGCATCAAATGTGTTGCGCGATACCTCAGTGATTGGCTCGCCAACAGTGTGCTCAATTACAACGGGGGCTGAATTAACAAATGCGTTATTTTCAATTTCAGTTACCTGCACTCCATGAACATAAATACTGGCCTTTTCTTTATTGCGTTTTCCAAGGCCAACATTATTTAGCGTGTTGTTTTTCATTTCAAAGTGAGGGCCAAATGTACTCTCATCTGAGCCGCCTCGGTATAGCTTTAGCAAGCCGCCTTTTACATCATTAAAGTTATTACCAATAACAGTAACGTATTCAGCGTTATAAATACCTAGGTCTTCTATTTCTGTGTTAAGGCGTAATATGTCACCGGTTACGTTGTTAAAAGTATTATTTGTTAGTGTAATTTCATCAGCCATTGCACCTTTACCCGTTACAAAAAAGTGAAACGAGTGATTAATATCTAACTTAATTAACTGCGAGTTACGGATTTCAAAACGGTAGTTATCGACCATACCCCATTTTTGAGTACGAACTACACTGTTGCCTATGGCATCGGGTGCGCTTTCACCAGAGATAACTAAACCATCTAACTTTAAGCTACCGCCATCGTGAATTTCAAATAATGTAGAACGCTGGTAAGTAAGCTTAGCTTTACCTGGGTTTTTAGCTTTAATAGTAAGTGCTTTACTAATCTTAATAAGTTTTGATACATCGTATTGGCCATCAGCAAGCGCTAGCACATCTCCAGATTGGGCGTTATTAATTGCATTAAGTAAGTCGCTTACATTTGCTTTAACTTGATGCGTTTTACCTGAGTCAAACTCAACAACCTGCGCTATTTTTGGATACCAACTGACGCCGGTATCGTCCTTTTTTAGCACCGTTAAACCACGTTTCGCACCTGCTTTCATTTTACTTGATTTAGGGTAAAGTAAGCCGTTACTTGCTTTGCTAAGTGTTACATTTTGCTTTTTAACACCATAAGCAAGCTCTTTTAATACCGTGGTATTTGCAACGTTGTTGGTCAAAGCAATACCACTTACATCATCAAATGCAGTAAATGGCTGCTCGCCATTTTGATTAATAATCAGGTTATTTTTCATTACGCTGTTAATAGGTGCTGCACTTCGCTCTGCATCACTACCTGCAGCAAGTTGTACATGGCTTACATTTACAAAGGTGTTGTTTTCTATGGTTGCATTTTCAACTTGGTGGTAACGGTTAATTGGCGAGTTTGGTACACCGTTCATCACGGTAAACCCGCTACCAAATCGGTAACCTGTGAGCCCTTCAAGGTAGTTATTTCTTACAACTTGGTCTTTATTGATAATACGAATACCGCCAGTGTGGTCTGCGCCATTACCAAAGAAAATGTTCTCTTCAATTACATTGCCATTACCATGGCGAAGGGTTAACGTACCGCGAGATTCAAAAAATACGTTATTACGAATTTGGTTTTTACCTGATTTTACCGAGATGATTTCTACTTCACCGTTAGTGCGTTCAAAATAATTGTTTTCAACTACTGTAAATGAATCACTTAGTGAGTAATGACTGGTGCCAATACGCAGGGTTTCACCACCATTAGAGCCAAAAGTAGGACGGTAACCAAAAAAGTTATGATCTATTTGATGATAATTTTGCTGGCTTTGTTCGCTATTTAATCTTACAGCAACCGTAACACCTTTATTTCTTTTACCTACTAGGTGACTATGATCAAATCGGTTGTGTTGGCCATACAACGCTACCCAGTAATCTGACTCTCGTTTATCTGGATTATTATAATTATCGATTACAACATTGGTAACTCGTGAATGGTAAGCTAACTCTTTTTTATTGCGACGAAACTCTATTATCGCTGAACTTGGCGTATAACCCTCTTTGAAAACTAAGCCCGAAACCTCAAGGTACTGGCCCGCAAGACGAAGATTAGATTGGCCTGATAAAATAACCTTGCCGTGTGTTTCGGCTGTTAACGTAATAGGTGCATTTTTTGTGCCTTGACCTTGTAATAAAATTTCGAAATCAAGCCAAGTTCCATCTTTAAGAACAACGTTATCGCCTGCAACTAAGTTTGCCGCAATATCGTTAAAATCCTGTTTGTTGTCTACAAAATAATCTTTGGCCGCTATTTGTGTAGATAGGCAACCGATGAGAACTAGACTAAGCTTTATTGTACTAATCAAACGCATAGTTAACTCTTTTTCGTTGTGACTAAGTAAATGCGCTGTCAGGGGTTACTGTGCTGACAATACATAAAGACTTAAATCGATTGGTGTCATGTGTGTTTGAGCGCTTTAAATTAAAAACCTAAAGCGCTTTAGAGCTAAAAATTACTTTTCTAGTTTTTTGAAGTAATCGAAAATTTCTGGCACGTTACCTTGGCCCATACCTGCGTCAAATGCTGCTTGTAAGTTAGCAGACGACCCTTCAGCAATTTTTGATTGAGTACCTAAGTCTTCAACCATTTGTAAAAAATAACCAAGGTCTTTATTTGCATTAGCAATAGAAAAGCCAAGGTCGCTTACGTTGTCTACTGCATAGTTTTTACAAAAATGCATGAATGGAGAATTTGACGGGCCGGTAGACATAATGTCGAACAACTGTTGACGGTCAACACCTGCAAGTTCTGCAACTGCAAATGCCTGTGACATTGCACATACTGTGGTCATCCCCATAAAGTTATTGATCAGCTTTGTCGTGTGGCCAGCACCTAAATCACCTAAGTGAAAAACGTTCTCGCCTTGATCTTCTAACACTGACTTCACTTTGTTAAAAGTTGCCATGTCGCCAGAAGCCATAATATTTAATAAACCATCTTTTGCATGTGCAGGTGTACGACCAAGCGGTGCGTCAATCATACCAGCACCTTTTGCAGCTAAATCAGCGCCAATTTTTTTAGTTGAAGATGGAATTGATGTACCAAAGTCAACAAGTACTGCGCCTTCTTTAATGCCCGCTAAAATACCGTCGTCAGCGTAAACTATTTTTTCAACAACAGCTGACGTTGTTAGACAAAGCATTACAATATCTGCACCTGAAGCTAGTTCCTTTGCTGTGCTTGCTGTTTTTGCGCCTCGAGCGACACATGCAGCAACTGCATCCTTACTCAAATCCATAACAATCAGCTCATAGCCTTTGTTTTGTAAATTTTCGGCCATATTGCCGCCCATAAGGCCTAGACCGATGAAACCGATTACAGGTTTTGACATGAATAACTCCTAGATATGATGGCGCAAACTTTTATGAGAGTGAGTGAGTAATTATTTACCCCATAAAATAGGTACGCTCTGTCTTTATTTAATTCAGTAGAGCCACTTTATTAGATAAATAAAATAAGGTTTGTACTTTTTAAAGTAAGTAAAATAGCTTGTCTAACTCTCATTAAACACAGCATTTTTTACCTCTTATTTACTTATATAATCATGTGTAACTCTGATTATTTACTAAGCCATTTAGCAACAACGCTTAGGAGGTTACCAATTGGTATGTAAAAACATTATTACCAAACGCCTTTATTGTCAACCAATAAGTTATTTTTGTAAGCTGGGGAGTTACAACCAAAAGTTAATAGAAATAATATAATTCAATAAATACAATATGATAAAAACTATTAAATTAAATTTTCATATCAAAACAATTTTAAATAATATTTAAACGAATAGGCCTTGGGAGGTTGACCAATAAGCACAAATAATTGGCTAACCAGCCATATGAAAAGCCCAAATTGGTAATTAAGTTAAACTGTTAACCCATATATCAACAACAGATGATTCAATTCGACAGACTTTAATATTAAAGAAAGCTTTTTTGCTTGTAATACACATTTCCTGCCCTCATATAATTTAAAACTTATAAAATAATCAGCTGTCTCTAAATATGTTTTTAGAAATCGATATAGCCGATGAATTACATCAAAATAAAGCCTGAGGTTCCTTAAATGCGCTTATTACACACTATGCTTCGCGTTGCTGATTTAGAAAAATCTATCGCGTTTTACACCCACATTCTCGGCATGAAAGAGCTTAGACGCTCTGAAAATGAAGAGTACCGCTACACCTTGGCTTTTGTTGGTTATGGCGATGAAAAAGATACAACGGTACTTGAGCTCACATATAACTGGGATCAAGATAACTATAGCCAAGGTGATGCCTACGGACACATCGCAATTGAATTTGATGATATATACAAAGCATGCGATGACATAAAAGCTGCTGGTGGTAATGTAAGCCGAGAGCCCGGTCCAGTTAAAGGTGGAACAACTCAAATTGCATTTGTTAAAGACCCTGATGGGTATTCAATAGAGCTTATTCAGAAAAAGTCATAAATAATCACGGGTGGTATTTTACCCATAAAAAAAGGTGCCTTGAGCACCTTTATCGTAATTGACTGTCTTTACTACCACGGCGATTAAACGCGTTAGAATTACTTGGTAGCCCTTCTAATTCCGCTTGGCATGAAATGCAGTAGCGCACGCCTGGCAACGCTAACCTTCTTGCTTGTGGTATCGTCTCGTCACACTCATCACAAAGCTCAGCGCTCGCTCCTGAAATTAGGTTACTTCTTGCGTATTGCACTGCATCATTAACACTAGCATCTATTTGATCTTGAATTGCGCCATCACGCGCCCATCCACTTGCCATAAATCCTCCTCATTCTTTGGAAGTTTTATACATGCTAACAAGTAGAATATTTATTAGCCCTGAATAAAAAATACAGATACTTTAATTAATACCAATTCGCTTAATTTATTGAGTTATTTTGAGGGTAGAAAAATGTTTTAGTAGCAAGGCAAAAAATCGTTCTTTATTTTTTCTAAATAAGAGTTTTTAACGTGGGTTGTGACACGTTTAGCTCAGCAAAATGATTAAGTATTATTGCGGGTTGATATAAATGTTTTTAGAGCTGTGATCTGATAGAGCTAAATATTTAACTTTGAAAGGTAATTTATATATGACTATGGGAAATGCTTTGTGAGGTATGTTTAAATCTTAATAACACTGACCTACTTTAGAAAAGTAAATGCGTCCCCAAGAGAT
>NZ_LODI01000009.1:26670-80212 GCF_001468485.1 Pseudoalteromonas sp. H71 | reverse complement strand
TGTGCTTTCAATATACCCGCGTTTACCTTCTCGTATACAACGTCCTGTTAATTCAACCAGTTCAAGGTAGCTTTTAAGTTCAAACGGTAACCCTTTTGGCATGATTTGACGTGGTATTCCGGCAAAACGTAATAGTTTTTTTGGTTGTTTGCCTTCTGTTGCACTTTCTAATCGTGTTTGCACACTCGTATGTGATGACTCTTCTGGCGTGTTTGCCATTTTGGCCCTAATTGGGTTTAAATCAACGTATGCCATACAGGCTGCCAATGCTGCTTCATCAAGTAGCGCTTGTGACTTGAAGCGGCCTTCCCAGAATCGCCCTGTGCAGTTATCTTCTTTATTCGCTTTACGCGCAATATCTTCATTTAATAACCGCATAAACCAACTGATACTTGCTAGCCGTTCACGGTATTGTTTTACTGTTTGATTAAAAAAGATAAGCTCAGCTTTACTTAACTTCTCACCTTGTATGTATTTTTGCGTAAGTGCGGTGCCTTTACATAGCTTGTGCCAACGAATAACAATTGCTTTATCATTTAGCCGATCCGCTTTTTTATCATCTACATACAGGACTAAGTGGGTGTGGTTACTCATGACTGCATAAGCACATACATCAATACAAAATACCTTTGCTAATTCAAGCAGCTTATCTTCAACCCACCCTCTGCGATGCTCAAAAGATTGACCTGTAAAACGATCTTCACCGCACAAGAAAGCACGTCGAACACAACGTGAAATACAGTGATAATACTTTGTATCAACCAAACTTACTTGACGCTTTCTTGCAATTGCCATGTGACACCCTGATTATATTTTGCACTAATTGAAAGTTAGTAAAAAAAACGAAAAATACAAACTTTAGGATGGGTGTCATCTTTGTTTTTTTGGTGTCATCTTTGTTTTTTTTAAGGCAAACATTTGTAGAATGGGCAGGCTTTTCTATTCGTTATTCATTTTGGGCTAAAGCGTATTATGAGCAACAAAAAGCCAAGGGTAAGCCGCATAACAGCATTATTAGATCACTGGCATTTAAATGGATAAGGATTGTATTTAGGTGTTGGAAAACGAATACACCCTACGATGAATCGACGTATTTAGCAGCATTGAAACGCAGAGGCTCACCACTTTTAAAATTTGCAATTAATAGCTAAATTTTTCTAGTCGTCCACCTCAGGGCGTGTTGTTAGCTGGCAGCTTATACCACACTATTAAGTAACATTATGTTTTAGGTAAACACTGAAATTTTTGATTACCTGAACAATGTTTACCATATTAAAAACTTTAACGAGCTAACCAACTTTACTACTTGAAAGTATGCAGCCCCGCTTAAATTCATTGCATAGTTTACTTACAACGCACCAAGAATATTTTAACAAGCGATGAATGTAAAAAACTTATTTACATAACAATTAGCTCTGCCTGCTAACACCAAATTAAGCGGCGTTGCCCGCTCTTGGCAATGTCCGCTTGAATTTTTTTGTTATGTGCTAAATCAACACCCAAACTTAAAGCTCCTTTTTACTCGTTTAAATCCAGTTTTTTGTATCTTCTAAGGCGCAACAAACAATATATTCCAATCGCGGCCATAATCAGACTTATCCAAAAAGACAGTACATAATAAACTATTGTTGAGATACCGCTACCGACTACAAATAGCCCGCAGTCATATCCACAACTCTCCATACGGTATGAACTAAAAGCAAACACAGCTAAACTAAGAATTAACATAGTAAATGCAATATTTTGGACAAGTCTTAATTTGCTCATAGACTCCTTAAGCGCCTTGGCACATAACATGTTTATAGCGAGCTAATCGCGCGTATTTCTACCACTGCGCAGCTCGTTTTCTTATTAGTTTATTTTTAACAAACTTGTCAACTAATTGCCAGTGTTATTAAAATTCATCTGTGCTCGCTTTTTTTCATAGTATGAAACGAGCGACTGGGTCGTTTTCTTGACTATGCGAGCGACCAAGCCATAGCTGTACATATACACAGCACAAATTCGACGGATTGAAAATGAAAACTCGCTATGCGTATTTAAATTACATTGCGGACTATATGCTCACTCGACAGTATTCATTAATAATTATTAATGCTTATTTGAGTTAGGTCCAAACTTTATTCACTTTCACAACAAACATCACCCAAGCTTAATGGGAAATTCAGAAGTCGAAGCGTTTTTAGAACATATTATTAAAACGTAACATGTCAGCTAAAACACAAGCTGCTAATGGGGTTGTTAGCCCTTTTTCAAGATTATGAGCGCCTCTTTTTAATCCTCTACCGTTACATATTTGCTTTCAAACCAATATCGCTATCTATTGCTACTTTGAATAACACACAAAAAAGCCCCGTTTAGTTTTAATCAAACGGGGCTCCACACTAATTATTTGCTCAAAAATAAAAGCGCCGATTTTGCTGGCGCTTTGCATCATTGAATTAGCTTTATAGCTTACTGGTTAACAACACTTTTAAGTGGGTTAACTGGTTGTGCGTTGTCATCTAATATGTTCATATCAAAATCAAACTCATCAACACGAATCGCTTTTTCACGTTTTTTGTTGTAATCAATTAACTGAGCAAACTCAGCGTCTGTAATTACGTTTGCAGCAAGTGCGTTTTCAAGGGTGATGCTAAAGCGAGCACCTGGCTTGATAGTTCTTGCACGTAGTGCTTTTTTAACTTTTGCAAGTTCAGCTAGTGATGCAATTTTAGCTTTGTAAGCTTGCTCATTGATGTGATGACCGTCACCTTCGATAGGCTTAACTAAATGCGTTATTTGCGCTTTAAAGGTTGTATCAAGCTGTGCTTGTTCAGCTAATTCGCGAATTAAATCATCGCTGATTTTTGGCATTTTAGTTGAGTAGTTCATCGTAATAAAACGAATAAACTTACGAGTACCACTTGCAGGGAAGTTATCTAAGAACTTGTGCAATGCTTCTTCTGCGCTTTGTAGTGCAAAGCGAGTTGCATAGTGGAAGTAAGGTGCTGCTTGCTCGCGCTCGCTGCTCGCTACTTTTTGCTCGTAGTATTTGATTGATGCCATAGCTGCATACAAGAAGCTCATTACATCGCCTAAACGTGCTGATAGCATTTCAGCTTGCTTTAATTTACCGCCAAGTACTAACAACGAGAAGTCAGCGTATACTGCAAGTTTTGCAGATAGTTTGTGTACTGCTTTTTCGTAGTCACGTACTTCTGGTAATGCTGAGCTTGCGCCAGCTGTAAATGGTAATACACCTAAACGAAATGCACGTAAGCTGTTTGCTGTACTGTAACCAATTGTTTTACGTAAAATACCGTTGAATTCTGCATCAGCGCCTTTGTCGTCGCTGTGGATTGATTCAACCATAGATTGTAAATATGGGTGACAACGCATAACACCTTGACCAAAAATCATCAGGTTACGAGTAAGAATGTTTGCGCCTTCTACAGTAATTGCAATAGGTTGTGCAACATAGCCACTTGCTAGTGTATTTTGCGGACCATTTTGAATCGCTTTACCTGCTTGAATGTCCATCGCTGAATCAAGCACATCACGGCCAAGCTCTGTCATGTGGTATTTAGCAATTGCTGTTACTACCGATGGTTTTAAGCCCATGCCTAAACCTTCAGTTGTCAGTACACGCATTGCTTCTTGTAGGTATGTTTTACCCGCAATGTCAGCAAGCTTTTCTTGAATACCTTCAAACTGACCGATTGATAAGCCAAACTGTTCACGCACTGCTGCGTATTCAGATGCAGACTTAAGTGCAACTTGCGCTGTACTTACGCCTAGCGCAGGTAATGAAATACCACGGCCAGCGCCTAGACAGCTAACCAGCATTTGCCAACCACGGCCGATGTTTTTCTGTCCACCGATAACAAAATCCATTGGTACAAATACTTTGTTACCACGTGTAGTACCATTATAAAAACGGATACCCATTGGATCGTGGCGGTTACCAAGTTCTACACCTGGGTGCTCTTTTGGAATAAGTGCACAGGTAATACCTAAGTTTTCTTTACCACCTAGTAAACCATCAGGGTCAACAACTTTAAAAGCTAAACCAAGAACAGTCGCAATTGGTGCAAGTGTGATGTAACGCTTGTCCCATGTAATTTCAAGGCCAAGTACCTCTTCGCCGTTGTGTATACCTTTAGTAACTTTACCAACGTCTGGAATACCGCCTGCATCAGAACCCGCCTCTGGGCTAGTTAATGCAAAACATGGGATGTCTGTACCGTTTGCTAAGCGTGGTAAGTAATGCGCTTGCTGCTCTTGTGTACCAAAATGAAGAAGTAGTTCACCCGGACCCAACGAGTTAGGTACCATTACCGTAACGGCAACCGCAGAACTTTTAGTCGCAATTGTGCCAACAATTGTTGAATTAGCGTAAGGGCTAAACTCTAAACCACCAAACGATTTAGGAATGATAAGCGAGAAGAAACGCTCTTTTTTCAAAAATTCTAAAATGTCATTTGGTAAATGAATGCCATTTTGAATAACTGAATCATCAATCATGCCTAATAGCTCTTGTACAGGGCCGTCAAGGAATGCTTGCTCGTCAGCTGTTAAAGTAGCTGCTGGAACATCACGTAATGCACTGAAATCAGGCTTACCTTGATAGATAGAACCTTCAAGCCATACATCACCCGCGTCTAGCGCTTCTTGCTCAGTGATAGAAATACTTGGTAAAACTTTTTTTAACTTTGTACGTAAACTCATGATTGAACTCATCCGACCAGATAAATAATACCTACATTACGTCATAAAAATCGCTTTAGATCAATTACTCTATCCAATTAATTAACAGTTTTTTCAAATTATTTTCTTTACCCGAACGTAAACTGTTGAAACACAAAGGCTTACACTTGTACGCTGAAAATAGTATTTTTTTAAAAATTGATGAATAAAACGCCGCGCTAAGGCATCAAATAATAGATCATGAGGATAACGCCCGCTTTTTTGAATTGTTTTCTGAAATAGAGCGCGCTTTAGTTTTAAAAATATAAGCCTGATTTATTGAATGAAACAAGGAGAGTTAACACGTTAATTATGTGCTATGAGATCATTCATTTTTTATAAAAATGCACAGCACGGTTGGGCTTATTAAAATAAATATACAAGAAAAAGGGCATAAAAAAACGCAGCTTAAATACGCTGCGTTTTGTATTAACTAAAGCGTGTTAACAGCCTATTTGTACGACTTGCTTGCCGGTAAATCCACCCGCTAACTGTGTATTTAGAGCATTTGAAACCGCGCTTGCGTTAAACTCAACAGGCGTTAGGGTCGGTGCTTTAATGTCGCCATTATTAGCTCCCTCTATTAACAAATTGCCCATAAAGCTTAAACGCTGTTGGGCACACAAACTATTAGCCAACCATGCACCACCAAGCGACACAACACTAATATTAGGTGCACGCTTATACATTAAATTTTGGTCAAAACATGGCAATGGATTTAAACAAGCTATTTTGCCGCAAAATCGCATTAGTTCGATATTTCGCGCTGTAGACTCGCCACCCACAGTATCTATAACTGCATCAAACCCCTGCGGGCCCAGCTCCCTACGAATTTTTTCACACAACTTTTTATCGTTGTAGTCAAACACAACATCCGCGCCGAGCTGTTTAACAAGTTTGTGATTTTTTTTAGAAGCAGTTGCAAATACATCGGCTCCTCGCTGTTTAGCATACTGAATAGCAAACTGGCCCACAGCGCCAGCACCACCGTCAATAAATACAGTTTGACCTTCTGTGATACTAATTTTATCGAGGCTAATAAGCGCCGCCATTCCGGCACAAGGCAGTACGGCAGCAACGGCTGGGTTTAAAGTTGACGGTACAACAGATACTGCAAAGTTAGGTACTTTGGTGTATTCACTTAATACCCCTTGTCCACCTACGTTTGCATGCCACATAACACGCTCACCCACATTAGGAAAAATCCCTTTCCTTGCCTTTACAACAACACCCACCGCATCTAGTCCCAAAATATGCGGGTACTGCCACAAGCAAAAACCTGATTTTGCAAAATGCCCATCAACAGGGTTTAAGCCAACATATTCTACCTTTATCAGTAGCTCGTTATCTGAACACTCAGGTACGGGTATCTCAATGTCAGCTAAACTTATTTGCTCATTAGGCGTTTCTAATACAATGGCACGCATTGTTTGCGGCATAGTATTTTGCGCTAAAATATCAGTATCAGACATCGTTAAACTCTACTTATTTGTGTTACTTAATGCATAGCTCCAACGCCCATTAAATGACTGGTACGCATTGACCTTTGCAAGTAACGATAAAATGGTTGTTTCAACTGCATTTTCTTGCGCTATTAAAACATCCTGACGGGCATCTAACAACTCTAGATAAGGAATTTGACCTTCCTCATACATGGCCTCTGCCTGTAAAAAGGCTTTATTAGCAAAGTCATAACGCTCATCTGCAAAGTTTTTTTGCTGTGCCTGATTAACCATTCCCTGCAACGAGAGCTCACTTTCACTAAGTGCTTTAAGAACAACGTTTTGATAATCGTTGTAGGCTGCTTCACTTAATAATTGCTGCGCATCGCGCTGTGCTAAAAGAGCAGGGTAACTTAATAATGACCATTGTAATTGAGGCGCTATTTGCCACTGCTGCTGTGTGTCGCTAAACCCATTACTGCCTAAGCTAAGCACACCTGCAAAAGCACTCAAACTTACATCTGGAAGCAATGCTTTACTTGCAGCCACACTTAAGCTGTTCGCTTGGCTAAAATCATAAAGTGCGCGGCTAATATCTGGCCTCAATGCAATAGCGGCATTTGGCTTAGCAAGTGTTACGTTAAACTTGTTAGTTAAAACGCTCTGTTCGTTAGTCAACTTAGTGTTTTGAGTTAAACGACCTGTTAGCACTGCAAGGGTTGATAAATCACTATACTTTGCAAACTCAATGGCGGGAATTAACGCTTGTTGCTGGCGTAATTGCGCCATAGTCCGATTTAAATCAAGTTCGCTTGCAACGCCTTCATCTACACGTGCCTGTAGCACATCAATACTTTGCTCAAGTGCTTCTATTTGCAGGCTAATAATACGCTGTTTTTCAACATTACCTTGATAGCTTACAAACCCTTTTACAACCGACGAGACAACTTCAATTTGCAATAAGCGAACTTGCTCTGCTTGGCTCATGGCTGATGCATTCGCTGCATCAACCAAAGCAGTAATTCGCCCAAATAAATCAAGCTGCCAATCAAGCGCAAAATTAGCGCTTGATTGGCGTGTATTTGTATTACCTAAGCCACTTCTTTGAGCGCCTATTTCAATACCACCTTGCGGTAAATATTGTGCTTTTTGCTCACCCAGCCTAGCTAATGCGCTTTTAAGCACAAGCTGACTTGTTTTTAAGTCGAAGTTTTTAGCCAAAGCATCTGTTACTAATTGATTGAGTTGCTTAGACTCAAGCCCCAGCCACCAGTTAGTTTCGTCTGCACCGCTTATTTGTTCAGCTACTGCAGCATTTGCAACAAATTCGTTAATTGCATTTTGCTCGCTACGTGTATCAATTTTGCTTGCACAGCCAGACAAAAATGCAGCCATTAACACAGTGGCAACCGTTAGCTGTGTTTTAAATTGCTTAGCTATTGGTTTAGTCATTTGACAGCTCCTGTACGTCGTTTTTTTTCTTTACAACGAGCATATAAAACACAGGTGTAAATAATAAGCCAAATACGGTTACGCCAATCATCCCTGAGAATACGGCATTACCCATTGCATGGCGCATTTCTGCTCCTGCACCGGTTGCAAGTACAAGCGGTATAACACCCGCGGTAAACGCAATTGATGTCATTAAAATTGGGCGTAAACGCATACGACACGCCGCTAATATGGCATCTATATGGGATAACCCGGTATCGTTTTTATCTTTTGCAAATTCAACCATTAATATCGCATTTTTAGAGGCCAAAGCCACCAATACAATGAGCGCTATTTGCGTAAAGATGTTGTTGTCTGAACCAACAAACCACACGCCAAGTAATGCTGAAAATATAGTCATTGGAACAATTAATATAATTGCTAATGGCAAGCGCAAGCTTTCATACTGTGCAGCCAATACCATAAACACAAGGAGTACAACTAATGGGAACACGTATACCATAGTGTTACCTGCTAATACTTGCTGATAGGTTACTTCAGTCCACTCATATTCAATCCCAGTGGGTAAGTTATCGGCCAAAATAGCTTCTATTGCTAGCTGTGCTTGATCTGAGCTAAACCCGGGTGCTGGACTACCATTTAACTCAGCGCTTGGATAGCCGTTGTAGTGCATTACACGATCTGGGCCTATTGTTGGCGTCACCGTCAGCACTGAGCCTAATGGCACCATGTTCCCTTTGCGATTTCTTACTTTAAGATTAAGAATTTGATCAGGGTCTAGACGATAATCAGCATCTGCTTGCGCATTTACTTGGTATGTTCGGCCAAACATATTAAAGTCGTTTACATACACAGAACCTAAGTAAATTTGTAAAGCATTAAACACTTCGTCAAGCGCAATACCTTGAATTAACGCTTGTTCGCGGTCAATATCAATATCCATTTGTGGTACTTGAATTCTAAAGCTTGAGTAAAGCCCCATGAGTGCTGGGTCTTGTTGTGCTTTACCAATCACTGTTTGTAAACTATTAAATAACGCTTCAAAGCCTTTGTTTGCTCTGTCTTCAATTTGTAGTTTAAAGCCACCTGTAGTGCCTAAACCTTGAATTGGCGGCGGTGGAAATACCGCGACAAACGCTTCGTCAATTGCTGCAAATCGCTGATTTAGCTGCGCGGCAATCGCCATGGCAGATTGACTTGGATCTGTACGGTTCTCAAATGCGTCTAATGGGGTAAATACTATGCCGCTATTAGGGCTGTTAGTAAAACCATTCACTGATAAACCAGGAAAGGCAACCGTATTAGCAACACCCGGTACTTCAAGTGCAATTTGCTGCATCTGTCTAAGCACATCTTCTGTACGGTCAAGGCTTGCTGCATCGGGTAGCTGTGCAATGGCAACCAAATATTGCTTATCTTGTTGTGGAATAAACCCACCTGGCACCGCGTCAAACAGCTTAATGGTTCCGCCAACTAAGGCCACATAGCCAACCATCACAATAAAGCTCATACCAATTAGTTTTTTAACTAATTTTTCGTAGCCTTTGGCGCCTCGGTCAAATACACGGTTAAAGGGTTTAAATAACCAGCGGCCAAACAATTTATTTAACAAACGCGTAAATGCATCTGGTTTAGTATCGTGAGATTTTAGCAATAGTGCTGCTAATGCTGGCGACAGCGTTAAGGAGTTAATCGCCGAAATAACAGTTGAAATAGTAATTGTTAAGGCAAATTGCTTATAAAATTGACCTGAAAGTCCGGTAATAAATGCCGTTGGAATAAATACCGCACATAATACCAATGCAATGGCAATAATTGGCCCTGTTACTTCGCTCATAGCAACGCGGGTTGCTTCAAGTGGCGAAAGCCCTTGCTCAATGTTACGCTCAACGTTTTCAACCACTACAATGGCGTCATCGACCACAATACCAATAGCAAGTACCAACCCAAACAACGATAAAGTGTTAATAGATACGCCTAACCACTGCATTACCGCAAAAGTACCAATGAGTGAAATAGGCACCGCAATAAGTGGAATAATAGAAGCTCGCCATGTTTGTAAAAATACAATAACAACAATAACAACCAGTACAATAGCTTCAAGCAAAGTAGCAATAACAGCGTCTATAGAGCCACGAACAAATACTGTAGGGTCGTAAACAATGTCGTATTCAACACCTTCAGGGAAGTCTTGTGATAAACGCGCCATGGTTTCTCGTACTTGGTCTGAAAGTTCTATTGCATTTGAGCCTGGGCGCTGAAATATAGGCATAGCTAATGCGGGTTGCGAGTCAAGCTCAGCACGTAGTGAGTAGCTGTCTTGGCCAAGCTCTACGCGGGCAATATCAGTAAGGCGTGTTATTTGCCCTTCATCACCCACTTTAATAATTACTTGTTCAAACTCTTCAATACTGTTTAAACGGCCTTTTACATTTAACAATACTTGAAATTGGCTCTCGTTAGAAACAGGCTGAGCACCTAAACTACCCGCTGCAACTTGTTGGTTTTGCGAGCGAAGCGCAGTTACCACGTCGGTCGCGGTCAGCGCTCGTGCAGAAAGTGCATCGGGGTTTAACCACACACGCATGGAGTATTTACCGGCGCCAAATAAGCGAATGTCGCCCACCCCGGATAAACGAGCAATTTCATCTTTTATATAGAGATCTGCATAGTTAGATAAGTACGCAGTATCGTGTGATTTTTCAGGAGAATATAAATGCACCACCATAGTTAAATCGGGTGATGATTTTTCAGCGACTACGCCTAAGCGCTGCACTTCCTCGGGTAAACGAGGCAATGCACTGTTTACACGGTTTTGTACTTGTACTTGCGCACGGTCTAAATCGGTGCCTAATGCAAAGGTCACCGTTAGTGTCATACGGCCATCGCTGGTTGCTTGCGAAAACATATATAGCATGTTTTCTGTGCCGTTAATTTCTTGCTCTAGTGGTGTTGCTACGGTTTGTGCTATTACCGTTGGGTTAGCCCCTGGGTAACTTGCAGTCACAACCACGGTAGGCGGTACTACTTCTGGGTATTCACTGACCGGCAGTTGGAATAACGAAATACCACCAGCAATTAAAATGACCAACGACAGCATGGCCGCAAATATGGGTCGCTGTATAAAAAAGTGTGAAAATTTCATCTAAAAACCTTATTGTTTTGCGACTAAGCTTGAATCGTCATTGGCCAATGTGAATGCAACATCACTGCTATCAATGGTTACTTTATTAGGTGCCACTGGCATGCCTGGCCCAACGCGAGCGGGGCCATTTACTGCTATTACATCGCCCTCTGAAAGGCCTGACGTGACCGCGCGAAGAGAGCCATAACGCTCACCCACTATCACTAATTTGTACTGCAGCACATTGTTTTCACCCACAGTGAGTACAAATCGGTTTTTTAAGTCAGTCCCTATCGCTCTGTCTGGGACAATTATTTGCTCTGTTACTGAATTAGCAGCAAGCTTAATGCGCGCAAATGAACCTGCACGTAGGTGACTGTTATCTTCGTCAAATACGGCGCGTACACGCAGCGTACCGGTTGATGAGTTAATTTGATTATCAATAAAGTTAATGTAACCTTTGTAAGCAAACCCACGCTCGCCTACTTTTTGCATTACTACCGGTTGACGGCTTTGTGCGGTTACATTGCTAAAATCGCTGTTCCATGTGCGCTCATCTACGTCAAAGTAGGCATACATTTTTTCGTTAGAAACAATACTGGTTAACACACTTTGCCCTGCAATAATGTTGTTACCTTTAGTTATATTGGCACGTGAAATCACACCATCAATTGGTGACACTATGGCTGTGAATTCCAAATCAAGCTTGGCTGAGGTTAATTGCGCTTGTAATGCTGCAAGTTGTGCTTCGCGTTGGCGTAATACAGACGTGCGTGACTCTGCTTGTTCCGTTGAAATTGCTTTACGCTCAGTTAATCGCTCAGCGCGCTTAGCCTCGCTTTTTGCTTGTTCAAGTGCAGCTTGCGCACTATTAACCTGCGCTTTTAAACTGGCAACCACTGCCGCAAACGGACGGTCATCTAACTTAAATAATACATCGCCTTTTTTAACTAGGTCGCCTTCATTAAATGTAATCGCCTCTATAACACCTGACACTCGAGGCATGAGTGCAACTTCTTGCGGTGACTCTAAGCGAGTTGTATAGGTGTGCCAGCTTTGTACTGGTTTAACAAGTACGTTAGCAACATCGATAGGTTGAAGAAATTGCGCTTGAGCCGAAGGCGGTGTGCTTTCATCTGCACAGCCGGCAAGTGTTAAAAATGCGCCTGCAAATGCAGCAGCGATAAGGTGTTTTTTCATGAAGACGCTCCTTTAATTGATTAAGGACGCATACTACGGGTTATACCTGCGGACAAAAACCATAGATTTTTAAATTCATTAATGCCAAAATGGCATCAATAGTGTTTTTATGGTGGTTTTATGGATACGACAAGTCGGCTTTTGATGTTGCTTGAAGTAGTTGAGCAAGGTTCTTTTGCTAAAGCTGCTGAATTACGTAATATCGACCGTTCTGTGATCTCAAAACAGATTAGTCGTTTAGAAGATGAACTAGGGGTTAGATTATTAAACCGCACTACCCGCTCATTTTCACTTACTGCCGCCGGCGCAGAAATGATAAAAAAAGCCGGTGAGCTCCGAGAACTACTAGGCGAAACCGTGCGAATGGCCGAAAACTACCATTTAGAGCCTCGTGGCGTCCTTAAAATAACCTCATCAACACTCATTGGTAGGCGCTACTTACAACCTGTACTTAATGACTTTCAAAAGCGTTTCCCACAAGTTGAGGTTGAATTAAGACTTGATGACAGATTAGTTGATATTGTATCTGAAGGGTTCGATTTAGCATTTCGAATTGGTGAGCCAAAGGATTCATCCCTTATTGCCCGCAAAATTGCCCGTAATCGCTTGTTAATTGTTGCCGCTCCCGAATTTATCAGCACGTATGGTATGCCAGCCACAATGGAAGAATTAGCCGATTTACCTGCCGCAAGTTATGCCAGTAACTCGATGAGAGTTGAAACAGTTGACTATTACAACAGTTCGGGTGAGCCATGTGAGCAAAAAATAAAAAGTGTATATCGCGCTAACGATGCTGAAGCACTACTTATGAAAGCAATCTCTGGTACAGCTTATTTTGTAGCGCCGGCATTTATAATCGGTGACGAAATTACCGACGGTAAATTAATACCTATACTAACGGATGTAAAGTTAATGGATTACAGTGCAATGTATGCTGTTTATCCGCACAGAGATTTACCTGTACGTACACGATTATTTTTTGATGCAGTACGCGAATATTTAGGAAAAGATAAACCAATATGGGAGCACGGTATTCCAAACTTTGAGCAAATGTATTAGGCAGGTATTAGTTCAGAATTTTTATGCTCTTTCGAATTAGCATACACTTTATTGCGGCCTAAACGTTTTGCTTTATAAAGTTGTTTATCGGCTGCAATAAAAATGGATTCGAGCGAAGAGTTAACCTGATGACTTGCCACACCCACACTGATGGTGAGCTTTATTTTTTTACCGTCTATATTAAACTGGGTTTTCTCTACAGTCGCTCTTAGTTTTTCAGCAGCAAGTAAAGCGTTTTCTTTTGAATCAAACGAATGAATAACGGCAAATTCCTCACCACCCACCCTAAACACGTAACCCTTTGCTAACGTTACCCTTAAAAGCGTAGCAATCTCAGTAAGTACCTTATCCCCTACGTCGTGGCCAAATTTGTCGTTTATTTGTTTAAAGTAATCTAAGTCGAGTAAAAATAAATAGGTATTTGTTTTATCAATAAGTTCCACTTCAAAATAATGATTCATTGATAACCGGTTACCCGCCCCCGTTAGTGGGTCAAGCAGTGCTAGATTTTTTAAACGTTTAGATGAAAGCGCGCGGCTTCCCTCAAAAATATGCGATACAGTCCAAATACTGACGTACGCTAATAGTAAATTAATTGCCATATTAAAATTAACAATTGATTCGCCAGTATATTTACTAAATAGAGTTAACGATTGAATAACAAGTACTGTGCCTGAAAAAAAGATACCGTAACGCTTACCCATCAACAGATAACACAATACGGGTATGGCAAAAGACCAAACAAATAATCCATATTTGGGGGCTGATATAAGGTTAGCGTAAAGAACTATAATGCACACCAACACGCACATGACAACTGATTGCCAAAACCGTAATGCATGTTTGTTTAAGTGATAAATGGTATATAAGCAATAAACTGAAAAACACAGTTCTAAAAAACCGAGGAAGAACACACCACTAAATACGTTTAAAACGCTAAAAAACAGTGATACAGAGCCAAAAAACAAACACATCCATACAAGAACATGCTTTCTTAATGCTTTGGTACTATTTAGAGCAGTGATATCCATTCAATTAACTCAGTAATGTCGAACTAAGGGATTATTCTACCGTGTAATAAATATATAACAAGTGTAACTGAGTGTTATTCGGCCATATTGTAGTAATTTTAACCGCTAACCACCTAGCATAGAAAGGTTTGTTGTGACCCCGGTTTCACCCTGATGCAATAAATGTGTTGGCTTTTTAGTTTTAATATAAACAGAGAGCTGATCTATAAGTGCTTGGCTTGAGCTTTCATTCATGTATTCACGTAACGAGATGCCTTGCTCTGAAAACAGGCAAAGGTGTAGCTTACCTAAAGACGACACTCTTAGCCTATTACACGAATTACAAAAATCATTACTGTAGGGCATTATTAAACCAATTCGGCCTTGGTAATCAGGATGATAAAACTCTTCAGCTGGGCCCGCTGTAACACTTCTAATGATTGGCTGCCAACCCGCTGCACGCAATCGTGCTTTAATTGACTGACCCGATATATGGTTTGCATCAAAAAATGCTTTGTTGTCATTTGTTTGCATCAACTCAATAAAGCGCATAGTAACTGGGCGGTGCTTCAAATACGCTAAAAAGGTATCGAGCTCTTGGCCGTTATATTGCTTCATTAGTACACTGTTTATTTTTACCGATTCAATGCCACTATCTAACGCGGTGTCGATGCCTTTCATCACTGTATTAAATTTATCGTGACCAGTAATGGTGTTAAACATTCTTGCATCAAGTGTATCAATACTCACATTAATCGCATTAAGGCCTGCATCTACCCAATTGTTAATGTGTTTATGCATCGAAAAGCCGTTTGTTGTAGCCGCTATTTTTGTAATGCCTGAGGTATCTTTTGCTGCACGAATAACATCTATAAAATCTTTCCTGAGGGTGGGTTCACCCCCGGTAATACGCAGCTTAGTAATACCATGATGTGCAAAAGCACTGATCGTATTACTGATCTCATTCAGTGAAAGGAACTCTCTATCATGGTCACATTGGTAGCCATCGGGTAAACAATAAACACATTTAAAGTTACACACATCGGTGATCGATAAACGTAAGTAACTAAATTTTCGCCCTGCTGGGTCGATGAGCATAAATAAACCTTAACCTTACTTTTTTAAACAGAGCCCGTAGAGCCTTGAGCGTTGAATTGCTTTATGCTTACACAGTACCACATGGGTTGACTCGTATTTAAACTAATTCTGAGGGTGCAAATACCTCTCAAAATTAAACATCTCTAATAAATCGCACTGCAAAAGCGTGTAAATCATAAGTTCACACGCTTTAAGCATTTAATTAGGCTTTTAACCCCTTTAAAACTGCACTTGGTTTCATTGGCAAGTCGCGTAAACGCACACCTACTGCATTGAAAATAGCATTACCAATTGCTGGCGCAACGCCAATAACACCTGGCTCCCCTAACCCTACAGGAAACTCGTCGCTTTGCACAAACTCAATGTCCATTTCTGGTACATCTTGCATTCTTAGCGGCAGGTAAGTGTTAAAGTTTGTAGCAGCTACTTGGCCGTTTTTGTAAGAGTTGGACTCATGTAAGGCCATACTGGCTCCCCACAATAATGACCCCTCTAATTGCGCTAATGCGCCATCAGGATGCACTATTAAACCAGCATCAACAACAGCATATAACTTTTTAAGGGTAATTTTGCCATCGCTTTTGTTAACGTGAACATGCGCTGCGGTGCCAATCCATGCTGGCATATGGCGCTCTTGCCCTGAACTAACTGAAAAACCAATGCCTTCGTTTTCATTGAGTTTTATTGAGCTGACCTTGTCTGACACTTTTTTGAGTACATCATGTAATCGGCGCGCGCCACCTACACTTTCTGGTGCTTTACCCGCTTGTTTGCCTTTACCGTCAAGCATTGATAATCGAAACTTAACCGGATCAACACTTTGCTTATGAGCTATTTCATCTATAAAAGACTCAAGACTCCAAACAATCCAACCAGGCCCAACTGAACGTAACCAACCTGGTGTAAATGTACTCTGCGCTAACTCATTATTAATAGCACGAGCACGATGGTTGCTCATGCTGTACCAGTGATCGGCACCAGAGGCAGAAAACGAATCAAATTTACCATTACCATCAACACCCGGAGCTAAAAAGCCTGGCGCCATTGCTTTGGTTGGCCAACCTGCAGCAAAGGCATGTTCTAACGCACTAAGCTCACCCGTTTCACTAAACGAGGCTGTTAACTTAGCCGTAGATGCCGAGCGAGACTGATCAAATAAACTGTCATCGGCGCGAGTAAACACGAGCTTAACCGGTTTACCTATTGCTTTAGCTGTTAACGCAGCGGGTACCGTCCAATCGCCGAATAATCGACGGCCAAAACCGCCCCCCAAGTAATAAGGACGAATTATTATGTTATTTTGTTCTATATCAAGGGCTTTAGCTAACGCCGGTAACGTAAGTGATTGCCATTGGTTACCCGTATGCACAATCCAATTTCCGTCTTTAAATTCAGCTATGGCATTAAGTGGTTCTAACTGGTAATGACTTGCTGTTGCGGTGGTGTAGGTTGCATCAAATTTATTTTTTGCATCAGCTAGGACCTTAGGCGTGTTACCCTCATCTACAAATAAAGTACCAGATGCGCTATCGTCACATAATTTTTTGCCTTGCGCTTGAATATCGGCTTCAGAAACTTTAGCTGTGTTACCTACTTTGTAATTAACATTTAAGGCATCAACCGCTTTAATTGCACTGTGATAATTATCAGCCAGTACAACCACCCATCCCTCAACGGTATTACTCGGATCGTTTAATATTTCAAAACCGCGGTAACCTTTAATTGCTTTCGCGCCGCTGTCATCAACACTTGTTACTTTACTTCCATATCGTGTTGGAGGAATAACCGGACGTGCATACACCATCCCTTCTATTTCAACATCAATACCATACACCGCTGTACCGTTTGTTTTAGCTGGTATATCTAATGCTTTAAAATCTTGATTTAAGCCCGTTAAATGACGTTTATTGGCTGGTTTTAAAGGGAGCTGTGCGACCTCTTCACTTGTAAAGGTACGATTAAACTCACCTTTTTGTACAATATCGGCGTAGCTTACTGATTGTCCACCCGCAATAATTTGCCCTTTTTGTGCAATGCATTGCTCTGGTTTAACCCCTAGCATTTTAGCCCCTGCATCAATAAGCGCTAAGCGCCCTGCGGCACCAGCTTGTGATAGCGGTTTAAAGCTTTGAAACACTGACCACGAACCACCGGTAACCATATATCCCCATTTTTCATGGGTGTCGACGTAAGTAATCGATACCTTATCCCAATCACACTCTAATTCGTCGGCCACTATTCTCGCCAATGCGGTGCCAATATGCTGGCCCATTTCCGCTTTAGCTATACTAACCTCTACCTCACCATTGACCCCCATAGTCCACCAAATAGTTGGTGAAAATGCCTGTTGTGAAATTGATTCTTTGGCGCTCAAAGACCCTGTAAATAACGCAGGTGCAAATGCCATCACTAGGCCCGCACTCGCACTGCCAATCATAAATGAACGACGATTTAAGTTTACGGTTTCGCTATTTTTTTGAAATAATTTTTTCATTATCCGCTCCAATTAAACGTCTTGCTCATTTGGGTTAAACATTTGTACTGCGCTTTGTGATTCATCAGCCGCACGTTTTATTGCCGACTTTATACGTTTGTAAGCCATACAACGACAGTAATTACCATTCATATGATTGACAATTTCTTCATCAGTTGGTGATGGATTCTCTGCAAGCAATGTTGCTGCTTGCATAATCTGGCCAGACTGACAATATCCACATTGCGGTACTTGCTCATCAACCCATGCTTTTTGCAGCGGGTGTTCGTTATTAAGACCTTCAATAGTAGTAATATTTTTACCTGCTACAGCAGCAATAGGTAATACACATGAGCGCGTGGCCTGTCCGTCTAAATGCACAGTACAAGCACCACACATTGCTATGCCACAACCAAACTTAGTGCCCTTTAGCCCGACTTCATCGCGAATAACCCATAACAAAGGTGTATCTTCACTTGCATGTGATTCAATCACTTTGCCATTAATTGTAAACGTTACCATAACTCGCCCCTTGAATAAGCTTTCAATCAACTGCACCGCGAGTTGTGCTGAACAGTTGGAGTATCATTAAAATTAAAGCAACTGACCCTTCAACATTGCTCTTAAGTAGTGCACGCAAGTTTACACGCTGCGCAGTATGCCTTTACGCTTACAAATATTAATGACGTCTTATATTTGCAAGGCATCTAAAAATTTTCAATTAAAGTTTAGTTTGTTTTTTCTATTTAACCCGAACCTGCTTGCGATAGATTTATTAGCTATAGTGCACGTTAGTAACTAAGTCCCTACTTTAGAGGCATAGCGCTTTAACTGCTCAACGGTGTCTATATCTGTGCTTGCCTGGCTAATTAAAATGCTGTTTACAATATCACCCGAGCCACGAAGTAAGTGTTGCGCACCTTTGTCAGTCGTTAAAGTGGTGAGTAAATCAAAATCATCATGAGGAAATATTGCTGGCACACCTAAGCGCTTTCCATAGTTAGCACACCATCGGGTGGGGGTTTTCTGAAACTGAGTAACTAAAAGCTGAATATCGCAAGTTTCTAATTCAACCTGATCTGCTAGCATAAATAAAATGCCATCCCAATCGCCACTATGCTTTAAATGATTGGCTGCAAGCGCAATTGATTTACCTAAACCTTGATGCCAATGTAAATTATGGATAATTTCAATGTTATTTGAGTGCTTAAGCGCTTGAGTAATTTCGCTATGCCACGCACCAGAAACAATATAAACAGGGCTTGCGTCTAACTGCTGTAAAACTTCAACTGCACGCGCGATCATGCTTTTATTGTTGCCAACATTAGCTATTAATTTACACCCATTAAAACGAGACGATTGCCCGGCGGCTAACAATACTTTTGCTATGCGCATACTTTATTGGCCCCAATTACTGAGGGATTTAGCATCTTTATTAGAAAGCACAGCATGTATTTCACTAATAAGTGACAATGCAATACTTTCTGGCGAGTCTCCACCCAAATTAAGTCCTACAGGACCAAAAACAGGTGCTTTAACATCCTCAATAGCTGTATTGGCTTGCTCAAAAACCTGTGCGCGTCGGTGCTTTGGACCCAGCAATCCCATATATTTTAAATTAGATTGGCTCAACGCAAAAAGTGCATTTGCATCAAGCTCAACACTGTGCGCCATTAATATGCTGGCATCTACCTTTTGCATTTCACAATATTGAGTTAGCTCTTGTGGGGGACAACGTAAAATTGTATCTGCCTGCTGAAAATATTGCCTTTTAGCATTAGCTGCACGCGGATCCCATACGGTCACGATCCAACCTAGTTGCTTTGCTATCGAATAAACTGCAACAGCATCGGCACCGCCCCCCACAATTAAAATATGGGGGGCTGGGTATACGGCTACTTGTAGCCAATGCTGATTATTTTTTTCAATGACTTGTGCTTTACGATTAACAGAAAGGCCATCAGAAACATTACGTTTTGAAAAAACGCCCTGCCCCAACGCACAAACAGGTTTAACGGGTTGTAAATAGTAACCTGACACTTTTTCTTTTAGAGCATTAAAAATTGAATCGAGATTTAAGTATTCATTGGCATCATTCACTGGCTGTAAAACAATATGAACAATACCACCACAACCAATGCCTAATTGAAAAGTTAAATCATCCTCGTCAGTTGCGTCATAAGTAATGGTTTTTGATTTTAAAGAGGTCATCACTTGTTTGGCGTGGCGCTGAATATCTGCCTCTAGGCACCCCCCCGAAAGCATACCTAAACGCTGGCCTAGGCTAGAAATAAGCATCATAGCGCCTAGCTTGCGGTAGCTGGAGCCTTCAATTTTGTACAATGTTGCCAATACCCATTGCTGTTCGTCTCGCAAAGGGTGCCACGTAGCCAGCATGCTTTTTAAGTCAGTTACCATATATGTGCCATTAGAGTCCTTTAATTATGTATTTTTCAAAATATACAAATATTACTGTGAATAACTGACTAACTTTAAAACGCCTTACTTACGTTGAACCCAATCGATAAGATCATATTTATATTATATAAAATAAAGCATTATCAGCCACTGTAAAGGTTTACTATTTACGATTCCATTAAATCGTTTAGAGTTTCAATCAGGCTGTCAAATTCATCATTAACGCTTTCGCGCTGTTTGTTGCTCAATGTAGGAGCGAGTTCGATTAATAAATTGACATATAAATCGAGGTTGGTTGCATTTATGGCTAATTGTTCTTCGCTCATAAAGGCCTCACGTTCTTTTATTACGTGGCTCAGTTTATTCACAAACTCGTTTTTTGGTAAGCTTTTATTATGCATTATTACTTTAGCCGCATCTAAGCGAGTTTGTTTGTAATCTAGCCAAAGAGCCCCTGATTCTGTGTGTTCATTATTTGCGTCTGCAATGAGTTGTTTTTGCTGGTCAGTGAGCTTACCAAGCCAATCTGAATAGTAGTCTAGCTGGTTTTCTAGGCGTTTAGTTTTGCGCTCTTTACTAGATTGTTCGTTATATTGCTCACGATCTTCGTTAATTTGATCTTGTATATTTTGTATAAATTCGTCGCGTTGCTCTTTAGAAAGCGTATACCCTAGCTGTGCAAGGGGGTAATGCGCATGTTCAAGAAGGTTTTTCCAATGCGTTCTGGCAAATACCACCTGCTCTTTTAATTGGGCATGGTTGAGTTGTTGATTAAACAGCAATTTTAAGTTTTCAATATCTTGCTTGTATGCTGGCAATTGTGTGTCGCGGTGCCATTGCTGTGTGATATTAATAATTTCTTTTAGTTGTTTGTTCTGTTGTTTGTTTAAATCGACGTAGTCATCAACCCAAAATGACGATAACCATGTTAAATTATTATAAGTAAACGAAGCAGAACAACTCGTTAATAGCAATACACTTAACGCAATCGTTATATGTGACAACTTATTTTTTATTGTTTTAAACATTTTCACCTCTGCAAACATGAACGCTTAACGTAGCTAAGCACTTCCATAATGACCTTGCGTATTACGAACACGCTCTTTTTAATCGCACGTAAGCTCAAAAGTATAAAATTAAAGTAACACGTTTTTAGCCGTGCTTTGACCTAGTTATTTCTTTTAAATTTTCTGTTATATCTGTATCTTACGCTTATTACATCAAACGGGTTAGGTAAAACAACCTCGATTTGAGCTATGCTATATTGGCACACAGTGTTTATCTAAACCTAAATGCACGCTAATTTTCTTGTAGCAATACAATAAACCTAAAATACAGCAATGTTATACGCCCTTCATTACGTGTGAGTGCAATAGTATTGCAAAGAAAATGGTTTTATTTAACTCACAGTGAAACGATTACTTGTTGGAGATATCGCTATGTCACAGTTTAATTTAAAAACGTTATTACTTACGGGTGCTTTAATTGCTAGCCCTTTTGCCAATGCGACTCTTGAAGAAGGTATTATTGCGGCAAACGAAGGTCGCTTTGAATTCGCTTTAAAAGAATTTGAGTACCTTGCCGACAAAGGGTTTGCACCTGGTATTTACGAACTTGCTAAGTTATACGAAGAAGGCCACGGCGTTACACGCGATTATTACAAAGCAGCCGACCTATACAAAAAAGGCGTAAAAAAGAACCACGCAGACTCAATGTTTGCATTAGCGGTATTATACGATGAAGGTAAAGGCGTTAAATTAGACAAACAAATGGCTTTATCTCTATTCGAAAAAGCAGCCAAAAAAAACATGCCTGCCGCACAGTTTAACTTAGGTGTTATGTATTCAAATGGTGACGGTGTTAGTCACGATTACAAACTTGCCAAAACTTGGTACGAAAAAGCCGCAGGTAATAACTATTCTTTAGCGCAATTTAATTTAGCGCTTATGTACTTTGAGGGGTTAGGAATGCCAAAAAACCTCGAAAAGTCATACATATGGAATACGATTGCCGAATACAATGGCAACATGCAAGCAAGCCACAGCCGAAAGCTGGATGAGCGTTCCATGCTACCAAAAGAAATTGAAGAAGCAAAAGAAAAAGCCGACGCAATTTACACTAAAATTCTTGCAGGCACATATGCAGGCGAAGGGCGTCTGTTTTAAGTCAAGCAATACAAATAAAGCTGAACTTAGTGTCATTGCGCATAACGAGTTCAGCTTTTTTAATTTGTATTACTTAATATATAGCCACTTTAATAGTTTAGTTAGCAGTTTGCTTTGCTTGAGTAACAACCCTATACGGGGGTTAAAAGAACCAGAAACCAGTGTATTTTTAGCGTGGCTAAACGTTAAAAACCCTTCTTTACCATGATAGTGCCCCATACCTGAGTGACCTACGCCACCAAATGGCGCGTCGTCAGCAGTTACTTGCACCAGAGTATCGTTAACGGCAACGGTGCCACTGAGCGTTTGTTTAATAATATACTCTTGCGCTTGTTTATCTTGACCTAAAATATAAAGAGCAAGTGGGTTAGGATGCTGTTTAATATAATCAAGAACTTCTTCTAACTTCCCATAACTCTTAATTGGCAATATAGGCCCAAATAATTCGTCTTGCATAAGTTGCATGTCATCAGTCACGTTTGTGACTAAATGCAGACCCATACGATGCTTATCTGCATCTTGTTGATTTTGCTCAAGTGGCTTAATGACATTTGCCCCAAGTGCTTGTGCTTGTACCAAATATTCGGATAAACGCGCATAATGCGAATCACTAATAATAGAGGTTAAATTTTTACCTTCAACACCTTGCTTAAAGTGCTTTTTATAAAGCTCACATAGCTGTTTGATGAGCTGGCTTTCTAAGGTTTTAGGCACAAATACATAGTCTGGTGCAACACAAATTTGCCCGGCATTCGCCATTTTTCCAAATAAAAGTGCGTGCGCAGCCTTTTTAATATCAGCTTGCTCGGTAATAATAACTGGTGACTTGCCGCCAAGCTCTAAAGTAACGGGGGTTAAGTTTTTACTGGCGGCTTTCATTACTAATTTGCCAACCCCTGTAGAGCCGGTAAATAATAAGTGTGCAAAAGGGAGGGACGAAAATTCGCTTGCAACGCCACTACCACCTTGGACCACACATACGTGCTGGCTCATTTTATTATCAAAAAGCTTTTCTAAAACAGCATTGGTATGAGGAGTAAATTCACTCAGCTTCAACATAACCTTATTACCCGCAGCAATTGCGGTGATCACTGGCACAACTGCAAGTTGAATTGGATAATTCCACGGTGCGATAACGCCTACAACGCCTTTTGGCTGATAGGTAACACTTACTTTTGAAGGCCATAGGCTAAGCCCCACAGAACGTTTACTAGGCTTTGACCACTTAGGTAGCTTTTTAATAATGTGCGAAAGCCCTTGCACGGTAGGTAAAATATCCCCCAGTAAGGTATCAAACGCAGTACGGTAACCAAAGTCTTTAGATACCGCACTGATAAGTTCTTCTTCAAGCTCTACAATGCGCGAACGTAATTTTTTTAAAATGGCTAATCGAGAATGAACTGTAGGATAAGGGTTATCTAAAAACGCATTTTGCAAACTATTAAACTGCGTTGATAAAGAAGCTGTTTGTACTGTGTCTGTCGTCAAAATAGGTTACTCGATTTTTAAAGTTATTGTCGACTATAACCTTGTTCTGTTTTTCGAGCAATAACACTAATTTACCTATTACAACAACATACATACTGATTAAGAGTCGCTTTGCTTGAGGTACAAAGGGACTCCATTTTAAAAATTAAATACTGTTTTTGCGAGCGTTATGGTTACAAGTGTAATTAACACGATAGCGACTAGGTTAAGTGCAAAGCCTGCTTTGATCATATCGCGAATTTTAATTTTCCCCGAGCCAAACACAATGGCATTTGGTGGTGTTGCAACAGGCATCATAAACGCACAACTGCATGCTATAGCAGCAGGAATAACCCATACTAAGGGCGATCCAAAAACACTTTCAGCAACAGGGCCTAATAACGGCAAAAAGCCAGCTGCCGTGGCTGTGTTACTCGTTATTTCAGTTAAAAAAGTAATGAGCGCAACAACCACAAGAATTCCCATAACGAACGGAATAGCACTCGCACCTTCTATCATCTGTGCAATGTATTGCGCTAAACCAGAAGATTTAATTTGTGATGCTAATGATAAGCCCCCACCAAAAAGTAATAACACACCCCAAGGAACTTTAGACGCACTCGCCCAATCTAAAATACGCTCGTCACTGCCCTTTTTAGCTGGCAAAACAAATAACACCAGGGCTGCTGCAATCGCAATAGCTGTATCTGAAATACCAAGACCCGATAAGTCAGCTAATAGCGGTCTAAAAATCCAACAGAGCGCTGCGAGTGAAAATACTAAAAACACCCCTTTTTCTGCGCGTTGCAACGAACCGAGTGCTGCAAGCTCATCAACAAACATGGTTTTACTGTCTAGTATGTTTTCTGCATTTTTATCAACTTTATAGCTAAATTTAGTAAGCCATATCCAGCACACCAACAACATGGCAATTGCCAAAGGTACACCTACCATCATCCACTGCCCAAAGCCAATTTCAATTTGGTAACTTTCAGATAAGTAAGCTGCCATAAGGGCATTAGGCGGTGTTCCTATTAACGTAGCAATACCACCAATGCTGGCACCATAGGCAATTGATAACAGTAATGCTTTTGCAAATTCATCTTCACTAGAATCAGAATTACTCACTAAATGAATAATTGATAACGCGATGGGCAACATCATCACCGTTGTTGCAGTGTTTGACATCCACATAGATAAAAATGCTGTTACTAGCATCATGGCTAATATTTGTAAGCTAGGCTTTTTACCCGCATAGAGCATAGTGGTTAACGCAATTCGTTTATGTAGCCCCCAACGCTCCATAGCTATTGATATTAAAAAACCACCCAAAAATAAAAATATGAGTGGATGTGCATAAGGTGCTGCTGTAATTTTGATAGGTGCAATACCCACAAGTGGCGTTATGACGAGCGGCAACAATGAAGTCGCAGGAATAGGCACAACCTCAGTTACCCACCAAGAGGCCATCCAAAACGCTAAACCGGCTGTTTTAAAGGCTGTATTAGACAGGCCGCTTGGCGGCTCTAATAAACAGGTTAACAGCATGACAATGGGGCCAAGCCATAACCACAAGCTTCGCATAATTGAATATGTTTGATTAATATTGTTTAGATTGCTTAACATTACTGCGCCAAAAGCTTTTTAACAGACGTTACAGTAAATAAGATGGTGAGGACTTGTCAAATGGATACACATCACCCAACACAATAAATACAAAGTAAAATATTTAAAGCGTTTAGTGAGAGTGTAAAGATCTAAGCAATAAAAAAATCAAAAAGGGGATTTAAAGAAACGCCGTAAACAAAAGGCCTACGGCGAACATATCAAAATTAACTAGTCGCTAATGCTGATCTATTTTTTAGGTACTTATATAAACCAATTAATGAGGCTGCGATCCAAAATATTTCTATCACAAAGCTTGCCAAATTAAAGTTATAACAGAGGCTAATTAATAATAAAATCGCTCCTGTTAAGTTCATCATGTTGTATGTCAGGCTGGTTGGTGTTGTTTTACCTAACTGAAGTAAAAAAAACGACCCTACAACTAAAAAAGTACCTGTCATACCGATGATGTCAAATAAGAGTGCTATCACGAAACTATCCTTTATCCATTTTTTAAATAACCCAAAAAACTGGCCCAATCCATGGGGAGGGTATATTTTCATTCATTGAAACAGCAAAACCGGGCGATCATAACAACAAAGTAGATTCAAACAAGGGCATATGTCCGCTTATGTTTTTAGCTTATTTAAATGTAACTTTTCCACCAATCATTTTATAGGCAGGGGCACCGCGAATTAAAGCGGGCCTTGCAAAAGCCCGCTCACAACTTGGGCAAATACAAGGGGTTTTTGTGAAGTCTTGAGATATACGTTCTTTAAAACATTTAACAAGTGCTCCTTTGCCTCCCTTTCGGTATTTAAAAAGCTGCGTTTTGCATGAAGAGCAAAAAATATCAACGGTTTTTGTAGGGCCTTTTTTGTTTGGTTGTGCCAAAACACCTCCGTAATTGAACGATTATATTTTAGGTATAATACGGTAAGTTTAATTTAGTCGTCCTTGAATTAAAACAGATGTAATTGCTAGGGCGTACCTAAGTTGTTTTGTTTATGGCTTATGGGCTGCGGCTAAAACACGGTCTAAGTGGTCACTCAGCACTTTAAGACTAAAAGGTTTAACAATAATGCCTGATACTTTAGCTGCTATTACATTTTTTATAGCTTTAGAGTTATCTTCGCATGTCACCATTAAGACAGGAATTGAGGTAAGCTGTTCGTCATTTCTTATTCTATTTAGTAAATCTTTGCCATCCATTTTTGGCATATATAAATCTGTGATAACTAAATCAAACGGCTGCTTTTTTAATAATGTAAGTGCTTGAATACCATCTGTTGCTTCAACTAAATCAAGGTATTTTAAATTTCTAAGCATGTTAATTAATACATGTCGCATCAGTGGCATATCATCAACAACAAGTATTTTCATATTATTTAGTTGCCTGAATAGATAAAAAGATAAAAAATTTTGTATTTATAAATCAATTATGGCCAACCACCTATAATTAATCCCATTAACGAAAATTGGCTTACATAGTAACCACTGTTTATCAAAAAAAGTTTCACTGGACGCTGCTCATAAATATAACTTAAACCCAAAGAGCTGCTCACCCAAAATAACCCAATAGAAAATCCAGTAACCACGCTTAAACCTAAATCTGAATCGTTTCCTAAAAATATCGATAATAAAAACGCAGATACAAACGAGAACAAAAACGTACCCACAAATGCTTTATTTTTGCTAGCGCCTTGAAAGTCTAGCTCTGTTAGTCCACAACTTTCTAACCATGCTTGTCTAAATAACATATTTGAATACCAAACATTACTTAGCGTAAACGATGAAAGCGCGGCTACTAGTATTGAAATGAAATTAATATCCGAGAAATTCATACTGCACTGAAGTTTCCTGAATCCTAACGTCTTTTTAATGTAGTTAATATTAACTAAAGCAGCAAATACTAAAATGTAACCGACACTTAAATAACTACAAACAATTAAAACAATGCAAACGTGGCTTGTGTTAATTGAACAATATCGTCTATGGCTAACTTTAACTCCAAGCCACGCTTACCCGCACTTACATATACAATATCAAACTCTCTGGCACTATTATGTATGTAGGTTTGAAGGCTTTTTTTTTGTCCAAGCGGGCTTACACCTCCAAGTATATAACCGGTACTTGCATTTACTTTTTGAGGCGCAGCCAAGGCCACTTTTTTTGTCTTTACTACTTTAGCAAGCAGCTTAAGATTAACTTGTTTAGATACGGGTGTTATAGCCACTATTAACTGGCCTTCATGTGTTTCTAGTACCAGTGTTTTAAATACCTGCTCGCTATTTAAATTAAGTTTTTCAACCGCCTCTAAACCATAGTGACCATTCTTTGCATCGTGCTCATAGCTCAGTATTTCGAACTTTATTTTTTGTTTTTCTAGTAGTGCGATTGCAGGCGTCATTTCGTTTTCACTTTTCACTGAGGAGTTAGCAAATTTAAAGCAAAAAAAACGGCGCTGTAAAGCACCGTTTTTAAACAATAATCATGTTTATTTAGTTAAGTCATCAAAAAACTTTTTAACACCATCAAAAAAGCCTTGCTCTTTAGGACGGTTTTTTGAGCTATCTGCGCCCATGCTTTCTTCTAACTCTTTAAGTAGTTCACGTTGGCGCTCGTTTAGATTGACAGGTGTTTCAATAACCACCTTACAAATTAAATCGCCTTGCGCACCGCTACGAACAGACTTAACACCTTTGCCACGCATACGGAACATTTTGCCCGTTTGTGTCTCTGACGGTATTTTAAGTTTTGCACGACCATCAAGGGTCGGTACTTGAATCTCACCGCCCAAGCCTGATGTGGTAAAGCTGATTGGGACTTCACAATATAAATTATTACCTTCACGTACAAAAATCTCGTGTTCTCTCACTGACACTTGTACGTATAAATCACCTGCTGGTGCGCCATGCACACCGGCTTCACCTTCACCAGATAAGCGAATACGGTCGCCCGTATCAACGCCTGCAGGTATTTTAACCGACAGCGTTTTAGTTTTTTCAACACGCCCTTGACCATGACATTTGTTACAAGGGTCTGAGATAATTTGACCTTGCCCCTGACACGTAGGACACGTTTGCTGAACGGCAAAGAAACCTTGACGCATTTGCACTTGGCCAGCACCATGACAGGTTGTACACGTTTTAGGTTTAGAACCTGCTTTTGCACCACTACCATCACAAGGATCACAGCTTACCCATGTAGGTACTTTAATTTCTACTTCTTTTCCACGAACCGCTTCTTCAAGCGTTAAGTCCATGTTGTAACGTAAATCAGATCCGCGTTGTTGACGAGATTGACGTCGACCACCGCCGCCACCAAAAATATCACCAAACACATCGCCAAATACATCACCAAAGTCACCATGGCCGCCGCCAAAGCCGCCATGACCACCGCCACCACCTTGTTCAAAGGCTGCGTGACCATATTGGTCGTACATCTGACGTTTTTGGTCGTCAGTTAGTATTTCGTACGCTTCTTTAACTTCTTTAAACTTGGTCTCAAGCTCTTTATCGCCTGCGGTACGATCTGGATGATATTTCATCGCTAAGCGTTTATACGCTTTTTTTATGTCTCGCTCACTCGCATCTTTGCTTACGCCGAGGACTTCGTAATAATCGCGTTTTGACATATCTATCACACTACTCTTTCTATTTTGCAGCGTAAGCTGCGGGATAAACCGATAAATCTCATCGATTTATCATTGAATTATGAACCTTAAATACATGCAAAAGGCGCGACAAGCTATTGCTCGCGCGCCTCATTTGTTCATCCTAACCTAAACACCTAACCGAGTTAAGTGTTTTTGGTTAGCTAGAAGCGTCAGCAACAATTACTTGTCGTCTTTTACTTCTTCAAACTCTGCATCAACAACGTCATCATCTTGCTTAGCTGATTGTTGTTGCTCACCTGCATCTGCTTGACCTTGCTGCGCTTTAGCTTGAGCAATTTCCATTAGCTTTTGAGACTTTTCTGCAAGTGCTTGCGTTTTAGCTTCAATTTCTTCTTTATTGTCGCTCTTAATTGCAGCTTCTAAGTCTACAACTGCAGCTTCAATGGCTTCTTTGTCTTCGTTTGGTAGTGCATCACCCGCTTCTTCAACTTGCTTACGTGTACCGTGAACCATTGCATCAGCTTGGTTACGAACAGCTACAAGCTCTTCAAACTTTTTGTCTTCTTCAGCGTGTGCTTCTGCATCGCGAACCATTTTTTCAACTTCTTCATCGCTTAAACCAGAAGAGGCTTGAATCGTGATTTTTTGCTCTTTACCTGTATCTTTATCTTTAGCAGATACATGTAAGATACCATCCGCATCAACATCAAATGTTACTTCAATCTGTGGTGTACCACGTTGTGCTGGGCGAATACCTTCTAGGTTAAATTGACCTAGAGATTTGTTGTCGCTTGAACGTTTACGCTCACCTTGTAACACATGAATGGTTACGGCAGACTGGTTATCTTCTGCTGTTGAGAAAGTTTGCGATTTCTTAGTAGGAATCGTCGTGTTCTTCTCAATAAGAGCTGTCATTACAGAACCCATTGTTTCAATACCTAGAGACAATGGAGAAACGTCTAGTAATAGTACGTCTTTAACATCACCTGCTAGTACACCACCTTGAATTGCCGCGCCTACAGCGACAGCTTCATCAGGGTTAACGTCTTTACGTGGCTCTTTACCAAAGAAGTCAGCAACTGTCTTTTGTACTAAAGGCATGCGTGTTTGGCCACCAACAAGGATAATGTCGTTGATGTCGCCTACTGATAAATCAGAATCAGCAAGTGCACGTTTAAGCGGCTCTAAAGATTTAGTTACTAAATCTTCAACAAGTGACTCAAGCTTAGCGCGAGTTAGTTTCACGTTCATGTGCTTAGGACCTGTTGCATCAGCAGTTACGTACGGAAGGTTAACTTCTGTAGATTGTGCAGATGACAGTTCAATTTTAGCTTTTTCAGCAGCTTCTTTAACACGTTGCATTGCAAGTGGATCTGTTTTTAGATCTAAGCCTTGGTCTTTCTTAAATTCTGCTACTAAGTAGTTGATTACGCGGTTATCAAAATCTTCACCACCTAAGTGAGTATCACCATTTGTAGCTAGTACTTCAAATGTGTGCTCGCCTTCAACTTCATCAATTTCAATGATTGATAAATCGAAAGTACCACCACCTAAATCGTATACAGCTACAATGTTTTCGCCTTTGTTTTTGTCCATGCCGTAAGCAAGGGCAGCAGCTGTTGGCTCATTGATGATACGTTTAACTTCAAGACCCGCAATACGGCCAGCGTCTTTAGTCGCTTGACGTTGTGAATCATTAAAGTATGCAGGTACTGTGATTACAGCTTCAGTTACGGCTTCACCTAGGAAGTCTTCAGCTGTTTTTTTCATTTTTTTAAGTACTTCAGCAGAGATTTGCGGTGCAGCGCGTTTTTCGCCGCCTGCTTCTACCCACGCATCGCCGTTATCGGCTTTAATGATTTTAAACGGCATAATACCAATATCGCGTTGTACTTCTTCGTCTTCAAAACGACGACCAATTAAACGCTTAATTGCAAATAATGTGTTTGTAGGGTTAGTAACCGCTTGACGCTTAGCAGATTGACCTACTAATGTTTCACCGTCTTGCGTGTAAGCAATAATAGACGGGGTTGTGCGATCGCCTTCCGCGTTTTCAATAACACGTGCTTTGTCACCATCAAGTACTGCAACACAAGAGTTTGTAGTACCTAAATCGATTCCGATAATTTTACCCATGAAACTTCTCCAACTTCAAAATTCGTTAATACGTTCGATGACTAGTAAATAGGGATGCCATAAAACTAATTCAACTGTAAAAATGAAAAAAAATTCATTTTTTATGATTTATTTACAAAATAACCCTAATTATTGTAAGGAATGATGATTTTTAGAGCGTTTGACACGCCTTTAATTACTGGCCTGACCAGTTTGATTGTGTTATAAATTTATTAAATTGCACTTTTAAAGGATATTTCCCATGCACTTTGACCAACTACTTGAGCAAGCCGCTAAAATAGGTCAATCAGATAAAATCGAACAATCAACGCTTACCATGCAATTTCCTGAAAATTGGTGTCAAGGAAGAACCGCTTTTGGTGGTTTATCAGCTGCATTGTTATATCAAGCTATTAGAGGCCAAGTGAGTAATGACCGCCGCCTTCTTTCATTGAGTACCAATTTTGTGGGGCCTTTATTGGCCGATACCCCTTTTTCACTGTACGTTGAAATATTACGTGAGGGTAAAAACAGCACACAAGTACTCGCTAAAGCTATTCAAAATGAGCAAGTAGCCGTCATTGTTCAGGCTTGTTTTGCTAAAAATAGAGAGTCAGCTATTGATGTTCCTGTTTCAAAGACATTAGGTTTAAGCCCCGTTAACGAGCGCCATACGTTACCCTTTATAAAAGGCCAAATGCCTGAATTTTTTCAACACGTGGATTTATGCCCGCAACAAGGCGCAATGCCTTTTACAGGGGCAGACACATCACATTTAGGTGGATGGATGCGACTTAAACACACACCCGAAACCATTACAGAGGCGCATATCATTGCATTAACCGATGCATGGCCGCCCACGTTATTACAAATGTTTAAGCAACCCGGGCCTGCAAGTAGTATGTCGTGGTATTTAGAGTTTGTTCAATCCCCCAATTTAACGCCTGGCGAGTGGCTTGGTTTTGAAGCGATCACGCATCACTCTAAAGATGGGTATGGTTTAGAAGATGGGTGTATTTGGTCACAATCAGGTGAGCTTATTGCCCTTACACGCCAAACGGTTGCCGTTTTTGATTAGGGTCTATTGATCTTTGCGGATTAAAATGTGTTCAAACTAGGGGCTATTTAATCGCGGCGCGAGGTTTGTAACCCAGTGGGCTCGGTAATTGCTCTTGTCTTATTCTTCTAGCTTACATCTATGCAGGCAGCAAAGTGTAAATAGCCCCTAGGAAGCCCACCTTGGGCAGCGCCTGTTGGTATTAATACTGCGTTATCGCCAATTTATGGTGAATAACCACACTACATAGGCTCTGCCTTGCCTGAACACCAAACAGGCTGGTGCAACAAACTTAATCTTGAAAGGCCAACAAACCCATATATAAAAAAGTAATCCAATCAGATACTTTATTGCTTGGCCTGTATACAAAAGTTAATTGTTCGCGTTGTATTACAGCCCCAAATATTGCAAAATCAAGTAAATGCCTTGTTGGTTGGTACTAATTTGCAAACTGTTTGCCCCTGCTGCGACCTGATCATCGATATACCAAGAGTTATTGCTAAGCAAATGGCGATATGCCCGCATTGTCATCATAAATTGTGCGAAGCAAACGTAAACCACGATAATCGCATAGTGGCCTTGAGTTTTAGTGCCCTACTCATGCTATTAAGCAGTATGTTTTACCCTTTTTTATCCTTTAGTAGTAATGGCATAACCCAAACGATTACCCTACCCGATGCAGCCCGAATATTGTTCAATTACGATAGTGAATTATTGGGGCTTTTTATTGATTTAAGCATTATTGCGTTGCCAATGAGTTTATTAATTATTTTGATCCCGCTTCACTTAGGTATTTTAAAAACATTGCCACAGGGTATTGCTCGTCGGTTACTTAAGTTTACTTTGGCACTTGAGCCATGGATTATGTCTGAGATATTTTTAATTGGTGTGTTAGTCAGCATGGTTAAAATTATGTCTTTAGCTGATATAAGCTTTGGCGCAAGTTTTTGGGCCTACGCTGCCTTTGTTTTTTTATATATTGCCGCTTTAGTGCACTTAAATCGCCCAAGGCTATGGGCACAAATTAAACCTGAAAAGAAGTTAGAGGGTGTTGAACATGCTAAGCGTGCAATCGACGAAAATATTAAAGCCTGCCATGTGTGTCATCAGCTTTGTACCAGTAACATATGCCAGCGATGCCACACTAAAACACATGTACGTAACCCTTATAGCGTTCAAAAAGCAACCGCTTGGCTCATTACTTCTATTGTTTGCTTTATACCAGCAAACGTATTGCCCATTATGAATACCACGAGCTTGGGTGATGAAACCCCATCGACACTTATCGGCGGGGTTATTTTACTCTGGAAAAGTGGTTCTTACCCTATTGCGGGTATTATTTTTTTTGCGAGTGTTGTTGTTCCTTTAGCCAAAGCATGTGTACTAAGCTTTTTGTGTATTATGGTAACAAAACCCGCAAACAGGCATACTAAAAGCTATACTAGAATTTACCAACTCACTGAGTTTATTGGTAAATGGTCAATGATAGACGTTTTTGTTGTCGCCATTTTAGTAGCGCTAGTGCAGCTGGGTAATTTAATGTCAGTGACACCAGGTTTAGGCATTGCATTTTTCACCGTTATGGTAATATGCCAAATGATGGCTGCTCACTCATTTGATCCACGCCTGTTATGGGATTCACCTAAAAATAAATCATCAGAGACCAAAACATGACCGAAACCGCCCAAGTAACAGATGAACCAAAAATCTCTGCTATCTGGATTATTCCAGCCATAGCGCTTTTTGTCGGTGTGTGGATGCTTTATCAATATCAAGCAAATAAAGGCCCCACTATATATATAGAAATGCCGCAAGCCGAGGGTATTATTGCGGGTAAAACAGAGATAAAAGTGCGCAGTGTAAAAATAGGGCAAATTGACAGCGTACGTTTATCCGACTCTCAAGACAGTGTTATTGCACGGGCTCAAATAGATAAAAACTATGATGACCTACTCACCGACGACGCTAAAATATGGGTGGTAAAGCCACGTATTGATGAAACCGGTATAAGTGGAATGAGCACCTTATTATCTGGAGTTTACTTAGAGTTTGCACCTGGTGAAAGTGAAAACCTAAAAGAACATTTCATCCTCCAAGAAGAGCCTGCGCTCATTGGCAAAGACGTGCAAGGCGGTCGCTTCCAACTACTTAGCTATAACGCAGAGGTACTTGATGTTAGCACCGGGATATTTTTTAAAAATTATAAAATTGGCCAAATAGAGACTGCTACATTTGATTGGGAAAACCAAGCAATGAAATACGGTATCTTTATAAAAGCGCCGTACCAAAACTTAATTACCAACAATTCGATTTTTTGGGTCAACGCCGGTATAGAAATTGATTTATCTGCCGATGGCATAAATATTAATACGGGTTCTTTGAGTAAGCTTTTAAAAGGGGGGATTTCAGTTGGCTTACCCGATAACCAAACACCGGGTGAAATAGCTAACGATGGCCACAACTTTTCACTCAGTCAAAGCTATAAAGAAGCACTCGAAGAACGCTTTTACGACTTTGACTATTACATAATAGATTTTGAACAATCTATTAGAGGACTCAGACCCGGCGCCCCTGTTGAATACCGAGGGATCCGTATTGGTACAGTGGTTGAAGCCCCTGCAAACATAATTGTTAATGGCAAACCAGCCCACTTTAAAAGTGCAAATACATCAGTGCCTGTGCTGATAAAAATAGAATATGGACGTATTTATCACCATAGCGCAACCGCTAAAGACTTTTGGAAAGATAGCTTAAAGGGCTGGATAAACATTGGTATGCGCGCCTCTTTAAAGCCCGGTAATTTACTAACCGGTGCAGTTTATGTTGATTTTGACATGTACCCCGACGCACCAGAAGCTGGCTTTGAAAAACTGGGCCAGTACACCGTTTTTCCTAGTGTATCAAGTGGGATTACCGTTCTTGCCGACCAAGTTTCTGATGTATTAAACAAAGTAAATAATTTAAAAGTTGAAGAAAGCTTAGCGCAAATACAAGTTGCCTTTGCCGACTACCAGTCTCTTGCTAATGAAATGCGCACGCTATTAAATGAAAAAGATACTCAAAACTTACCTGGTGATATAAATCGCAACTTTGCAAAAATGACTAAAAGCATGGAGCAGTTTGAAGTGACTATGCGTCAATTTGACAAAACTATGGCAAGTTATCAAGCTGGGTCTGAATTTCACCACCAATTGCAACAAACACTGCGTGAATTTAAGCGCTTAAGTGAAGAAATACAACCTTTGACACGTGGTTTAAATGAGCAACCAAACATGCTGATTTTTGACAAAGCGCTGCCCGCAGATCCAATACCAAGGAAGCAATAATGAAAACGCTATTACTAATAACAAGTGTGCTTTTAGTATTGTCGGGCTGTAGTTCAGCAATACAAACAACAACGCAGTACTACCAATTTGAACAGCCTATTGAATCATCGTCTCGTAATGTTAGTGAAACCAGTGCACAGCTGAGAGTACAAACTGTGGTATTAAGAGGCGCATTAAATAATTTAGGTATAGCGATGAAAATTGATAATAATCAAATTCATGCTGCAAATTATCATTTATGGGGCGAGTCTCCTGACGTTATGCTTACTGCCACTGCCCAACAAACTTTATTCAAAAACATGCCAAATTGGATGGTGATTAAGGGGCTGCCTGTAATAACTGAATTAGATCAGCAAACGTTTTACGAGCTGGAGTACGAAATTCACCATTTTAATGGTGATATGCAAGGTAATGCAGATATATCTGGCCTTTGGCGCTTATATTATACTCACCCAGAAACCGGCCGCCGCTTGATTAGTGTGCATAATTTCTCTAGCGTGCTCCCCATAAAAGACGATGGCTACGATAGTTTAGTTGCCACGCTTGAACAAACCTGGCTAAACATAAACTTAGATGTGGCTAAAGCGATAGAGCAAGCACAGCTTTAATAACCATATATATCAATGGCGGTTTTATCATCACTAATAACCGCCTTGCCCACTTTTTTAAAACCTAATTTTAGCAGTACACTTTGCGAAGCTTTATTATTTTCCGAAGCAATAGCACTTACTCGATCAATACCCAGTGTGTGCCTATTTTGTAAAAGCGTTTTAGCCGCTTCAAAAATATAACCATTTTTTTCATGATGCGCTAACAAGGCAAAACCTACATCTGGCAATTGCAACACTGTCCGTTTGTAAAAACCCACTATTCCTACCACTTCACCACTGTGTAACGTAATAATATAAGGGCCAAACCCTTGGTGTTTATGCGTGGCTATAAATGATTGTTCAATATAATTTTTGGCATCACTAAGTGTATAAATTGCTTTATCGCCAATATACTTTTTAAAATTAACTTGATTCACTAAAGTGAGTAATATTGCTGCATCGTGCTGGTTTGCATAGCGAAGAAATAAGCGTTTGGTTTTAAATACGGTCACCACGTTTTATCCTTTAAAAAGTTACTTTGCACGTAAATTTTATTGACTGAAATACAAAACCAGATTATTTTTGCACCGATGTTTTTACAGGCACAACAATAGCGGTATGCATTCCTTGCTCCGTCTGGCGCCAAAGCCAACGCGTGTTATTTAAACCTTTAATTTAACATAACCGTTTAAATACTCCTCTCGCGTACAAAAGCAGTGACTTGGAAAATGATTTAACAACAAACTATCATCTTCTTTGTTTTTGTATAAGCAATTTAAATTTTTAAATATGCTTTTAATTTTGTGAACACTTAAATGCTCGAACCTTCTGCGTTAAGTTTACTGCCACCGGCGGTGGTGGTTGTGTTGGCTGTTGTTTTACGCCGCCCTATTTTATCTTTACTTATTGGTGCTTTAGTTGGGTTAGTAATAGCCGACCCGGCTCAGGTACTTGCTAACTTTGCCAGCACATCGCTCAAAGTCATGACCGACGAAACCATAGGTTGGTTAATACTCGTATGCGGTGGCTTTGGTGCTTTAATAGCCTTATTAGTGCGTACTGGCGGTGCGTCAGCGTTTGGAAAATTGGCACTAAAATACACTAAAGGTAAACGCTCATCTTTATTTATGACATTTTGCTTAGGTGTAGTTATTTTTATTGATGATTACTTAAATGCGCTTACCGTTGGCGAAACCATGAAACGCATTACCGATAAGTTTAAAGTGAGCCGAGAAATGCTTGCCTATGTAGTCGACTCAACTGCAGCACCGATTTGTGTACTTGTCCCTTTATCTACTTGGGCAGTATTTTTTGGCGGACTATTAGTAGATAACGGCATTGCCGAAGAAGGCAAAGGGATTGCTGTATATATTCAAGCAATTCCTTATATGTTTTATGCTTGGTTTGCAGTATTGGTGGTTTTGTTAGTGGTATTAGGTGTTATACCTGCTATTGGGCCCATGACAAAAGCCGAAAAAATAGCACAAATAGAGCAAGCCAGCGTAGACCCAGCTCAGTTTAGTGATATTCAAACAGCTGACGAATACGCAGTAAAAGCAGTAGAAGAAAACTTTGAAGATGCCGATCCTCAAGGGAAATTACATAACTTTTTACTGCCGATAATTTTACTTGTAGCCTTTACCGTTTACTTTGAAATAGATGTATATAAAGGCTTACTGGCAACCATGGCGGTCACTTTGCCTTTTTATGCACTACAAAAATTAATGAGCGTTAGCGAAATGATTGAACGTATGCTTGATGGCTTTAAGAGTATGATACCGGCTATTGGCACTGTAATTGCCGCCTTTATTTTTAAAGATGTGTGCGATTTAATAGGCTTACCGCAATTTGTTATAGGCAGTTTAAGCCCTTACATGACGGCGCAATACTTACCAGCAGTGGTATTTATCGCGATGGCAGTGTTAGCGTTTGCTACAGGCTCTAGCTGGGGTATTTTTGCAGTGTCTATCCCTATCGTTATGCCACTGGCAACGGCGGTTGATGCAAATATTCCATTAGTAATTGGCGCGTTATTATCGGCCTCATCATTTGGTAGCCAAGCGTGTTTTTATTCAGACTCTACTGTACTTGCAGCCCAAGGCTCTGGCTGTAACTTAATGAGCCATGCAGTAACGCAATTGCCGTACACATTAATAGCGGCTTCATTGGCGGTTATTGGCTTTATTGTTATGGCATAAATACTTATAGGTAGAATGAAATAAATAAAACCCCCAATGTAGCAATACATTGGGGGTTTATTTTTTGATCTATTTATCAATCTTATTTTTGTAACTTAATACCATTGTAATAAGCATCAAGCGTAGTGATTTTGGTTTGATTAGGTAAATCAGCAAAGTCACTTTCAATAAACTTAGTACCGCGCAGCTGCACGTTTAAGCGCGCTGCTTGTGGGTTTAGCATGGTTTGCTTGTAGTACTGTTTTATATCTGCAAGCGTTACTTTTTCTACTTCATCAATTAGCTTTTGTTTGGAATCAAAATTAAAGTTTTCTCGGTACCAATCGCTGATCAAAGGACCCATTTCATCGTTTAAGTTTTTAGGTTGCTCTTTAAGTGACACCAAAGTCGCATTTTTAAGCTGTAAAAATGTATCAGTGCTCATGTTATCAAGCTCTACCGCGTACTCTTTTTTGAACTGGTCGAAGCGAGCTTGAATTTCCTTAGGGCCTTTTACAGGCGTTTGAATAAACAAACCAACCGCTGAATAATCTTCAATTGGACTTGCAATAGCACCTACTGCATAAGCTAGTTGCTCTTCAGTACGCATTTTGTCAAATGCGATCGTTCTAAAGTGATCACGTAATACAGCAGCTTGAGCTTTTTGTTTATAACCCGGTATTGGGTGAACGGTCATATCAACCACAGCAACATCGGCTACATCTATATCCTTTTGTAGTACTAACGTTTCACCCGGTTGTGGCAACCACGCTTTACTACGAGCAAACTCGCTCACCGTATGATTTTTAGGTAAAACAGCTGTGAGTTCGCCTGCTATTGACTCTATATCTTGCTGGTTATAATTACCGTAGCTAAATACGCGTAAATCATTGTTAGAGAATGTGGCTTGTTGTAACGTTGTTAAGTCAGCAACACGCAATGATTTTGCAGTTTTAATTAATTCATCGGTATCAAAACTACCCGTGCGTGTTAACTTAGAGTAAGCACCAAAGGCTTGAGCATAAGGAAATTGCTTTTGTTGATTCAACAAGTCACGAGTGTAGCGGTCAATAGCTTGCTCGAATGCTTGCGAAGTAGCCTCAACGTTTAATCCACTCAATGCTTGTCTAAGCAATACATCTTGCTTATCAGTGAATCCATTAAGTGATAATACAAGCCCATTACTTGGTGCAAGCCTTACGCCCATACCCGCGACCGCAGCTTCAGTACTTAATTGGCTTTGCTGAATGTTATATAAATCTGCCCACACAGAATAGAGTACTTCAGCACTGATATCGCTCAGACCTTGTTGCGTATTTATGTATACCTCAACTAACCCTTTCGGTTGTTCGGCAAATTTCTGGCTAGCTTGACGCCATACTTTTATGCCTTGTTTATCGTAAACAAGCTCTGGGTGTTTTTGTTCTTTAAATTCAGCCGTTTTAATTGCAAAACTTTCAGGTAATAAGTTGTTCACACTAGGGAGCGCTAATTTAAACTCACTTGGCTTCTTCCAGCTTGCTATTTCATCAGCGCTAATGTCGTTTATGCGATATTTACCGTCGTAAAAATATAACTGAGAGTCTGTTTCCTCTTGCTGTGAAATGTACCAAATACGCAGCGAATCTGCATTAAGCTGGTTTAGCACATTGTTAACAGCGTCGGCATCAAATTTTGCATAGTGGTAAGGTGCGTTAATCGTGTGATTAAGTGGGTAAACCTGCATGCTACCCGTAAGAGCACTTACATAGTTAAACTCGTCACCCTTTTCTAAAAATTTAAATTGGTTATTGAGCGACGTACGTATTTCGTTAAAGTACTTGCTATCGACCCCTTCCTTTTTAATTAAATCAATATATTGCATAACAACTGCAACAATTGCTTCGCGGTTTTGCATACCTGAATCAGTAAGCTCTATATCAACCGTCAACGCACCATAGTTTGCATACTGTGTTGGTGAAGCTGATGCCGATAGCTGTGAAACCCAGCCCTTATCTCTGAGTATTTGCGCAGGGCTACCCGGCATTTCATTACTAAGTAAGTATGAAACAAAGCGGTTTGGTTTTACGGCAAACTCATCGCTGTTGTTGGTAATAGTAAAATCAAGCTTTAACTGTTTTACATCTTCATTTGGCGAGTAAAATACGCGTTTACCACCGGCTTTATCAAAATCAAGTTCGGCCGTAACAGTTGGTTTTTCAATATTTTTATTTTTTATATCAGCAAAGTACTTTTGCGCTTTTATTTCCATATCTGCAATTGGCAAATTAGAAATAAGCGCCACCTTCATAATATTCGACGAGTAATATTTATTGTAAAAGTCGACAGTTTCTTGATGAAGCGAGCTGCCTTCTTTGTCGCCTAGTGTTTCTAGGTTACCAATTAAAAAACGATTAGCTGGATGCTCACTCATCATCTTACGTGCTAATTTAAATTGGCCAAAAAAGTCCATTTCACGTCGCATTGACCACTCAGCATTTACTGCGTTTTTTTCTTTTTCTGTATATTCTGGGTATAACTTAGGGGCTTTAAAAAAGTCAGAAAAACGGTCAAGCCCTTCATCAAAGGCATCGTTATTTATTTTGAACATATAGTTTGTAATTTCAAGCCATGTATAGGCGTTATGCGCCCCACCATTTTTGGTCATGAAATCTGAATACCCTTTTGTATCAGGGTATCTCTCTGTACCTAAAAAAAGCATATGCTCTAAATAATGCGCCATACCTTGTTGAGACATAGGGTCATGCAGTAAACCCACACCAACACTTAACGATGCTGCTGACTTCTCGGCACTTGGATCAGAAACCAAAATAACCTCAATTTCGTTAGCAAGCTTTAGTGTTTTATATTCTCTATTATCATTTGGGCTTACCACTAAGGTGTCTGACAATAATGATGCTTTTGGCGAGGTTGCTACCGGTGAAGATGTATTCGAACAACCGCTGAGAACAGCGATTGCAATGGCACTTAGACAAATAATTTTTTTCATTTTATTTCCATTAAAGGCATGATGCAAAATAGGTTATGCTAATTCAAAAGCAAGCTTAATAGTATAAACTAACACTTTGTGCTGATCAGTTTCTAGCAATTAGCGTTATTTTGTGTAACACATTGTGAAAAATGCCTGCATACTTACTAATTAAAACAATAACAAGGAACTACAATGGAAAAAATAATAATACTTGCCATGTTTGTGCAAGTCACCCTTTCTTTAGCTGTAATGATTATTATGGGGAGAAGACGCTTTGCAGCAGCTAAAAATAAGCAGCTCAATTTAAAAGATTTTGCAACGATGCGATTAGATAACGCAGGTGACCATGTAAGGGTGGCCGATAGAAACTTTACCAACCAATTTGAAATACCGGTTTTATTTTATGTAGGTTGCTTATTAGCTTTGCAATTAAACAGTGCAAGCGTAGTGGTTGCAATTTTGGCCTGCGCATTTGTAGCAACACGCATTTTACATAGCATTATTCATTTAGGAACAAATAACGTAAGAGCTCGATTTAACGTGTTTTTAATTGGCTGCGTGTCTGTATTTGCGATGTGGCTTGCGATGATTTGGCGACTATTTATTTAATGTAAAGCGCAGCTATAAAATAGCTGCGCAGTTTAAATTGCTGTGAATGAGATTACTTCTTTCTTTTAAGGCGTGGTACAGCTAACAAAAAAGCACCCAGCAGCCATATTAAAGCCCCACCCGAGCTACCGCCTGAGCCATCAGAGTTATCGGCGTCAATCAGCGTATTTTCAACAACAGTTAATCCGGCTGCCGAATTAGGATCGTCATCTAATACTGTAACGCTTTGGATTGTTACTAAATTAGCACTGCTAATAGACACATCACTGCTGGCACATTGCTCTGCTGTTATATCGACTACTGGTGTTTCACCGCAATGAACTAACGCTGCAATTTTATCAAGCGTTGACTGACTCGCCGCAGTGATTTGTCCAAATACGGTAAAACCACCATTTTGTGTATCAAGTGCCGCACTACCCGCACTGTTATTAGCCATATTAAAAAACCATTGGCTAGTGGCACTGTTAGGGTTGCCCCCTAACTTAGCCATGGCAATGGTACCTTTAACATTAGAAAATACAGGTTCATTAATAACTGCAGGTTTGGTCGTGATAGGGTCTAATGTGTCTGAAAACGTAAATCCACCGCCTTGAATAACAAAATTGTCTATTGAACGATGAATAACGGTTTCATTGTATGAATCGTCTTGTACATAGCTTAAAAAGTTTTCTACAGTTTTTGGTGTTTGCTGATCAAATAAATTAATCTGGATTGTACCTTGGCTGGTTTGCATCTCGACTATGGTTGCATGGCTAACAAAGCTTAGTGAAGCGAGCAATGAACCCAGTAAACATTTTTTCATGTTAGATCCTATTATTATATTTTTTAAAATAAGTTTTGTTTAGGTTAAGGTTACTGACTCAAAAAATCGATAGCTTTAAGGCAGTTGATACAAATTAGACCGTTCTGGTAACATTTCAATTACACACTATTGATTTATATTTTCTATGAAAATGTAAACCGAGTAAATGTTTAACTTTGCTCATTGTTAATTATTAAATAACATAGATGATGGATACACACATGACACACACACCACACACAATTTGCGACTTTGGCCTACATAAAGGTGAAGCATACACAAAGCTCCCAGCAAGCTTTTTAAATTGGATGGTTGCTACAAAGCATGAAAAATCACACTACGCTCGCACTGAACTAAAGCGAAGGGAGCTTGCAGCAACAACCCGTGATTAACCAAAAAATATAAGTAACTAGGTTTTTTATAAGCAAAACTAGTTTAAACTAGCCGCCTAAAACATTAAGTACAACTTAATTCATAGGTATTTTATGCGCATAATTTTTATTATTTCTATCATTTTGAGTGTGGTGGGATGTACATCAGCAACAACTGACGAAAAAACATCTTCTCCTCAATACTTAACCGTGCTTCACACTAACGATAACCATGGGCGGTTTTGGCATAACGAAAAAGGCGAATACGGCATGGCCGCTCGTAAAACGCTACTGGATCAATTGCGCAGTGAAGCTAAAAAGAAAGGCCATGGCGTTTTACTACTTTCTGGTGGTGATATAAATACAGGCATACCCGAGTCCGACCTGCAGTATGCAGAACCTGACTTTAAAGGCATGTCTTTACTTGGCTACGATGCAATGGCACTGGGTAACCATGAGTTTGATAACCCGCTAAGCGTATTAGAAAAACAGCAAACTTGGGCTAACTTCCCTCTTTTATCAGCAAATATAATTGAAAAATCATCTGGTAAAAATGCCTTTACCCCTTACAAAATATTTGAAAAAAATGGGTTGTCAATTGCTGTTATTGGCCTAACAACAACCGACACAGCCAAAATAGGTAACCCTCAATATATTGGTCATTTAGAATTTATAGACCCCGTTTCAGTAACTGCCAAATTAGCTGAAGAAATAAAAGCAAAGCACAACCCAGATATTACTATTGCTGTAACGCACATGGGCCATTTTATTGATGCTAACCATGGTATCAATGCACCAGGGGATGTAACACTTGCCCGCTCATTACCTACTAACACGCTTGACATGATCATCGGTGGTCACTCTCAAGAACCCGTCTGTATGGCATCAAACAATGTAAACGATGATAATTTTAAACCTGGTCTAGCGTGTAAACCCGATCAGCAAAATGGCACGTGGATCATGCAAGCTCATGAATGGGGTAAGTACGTTGGTAAAGCTGAGTTCAAATTAGAAAATGGTGAATTGAGCCTACTGGATTATAAGTTAATGCCAGTTAATTTATATGTTGAAAAAACACAAACTGACGGCACATCAAAAGAAGTCCTTGCGAACGAATATATAAAACCAGACCCTGCATTAAAAGCGTTTTTAGCTAAGTACCAAGCGATTGGCGCAAAGCAAATTGAAGGCACTATTGGCTCGGTAGATGCTAGATTAGAAGGCGATAGAAACAAAGTACGCTATCAACAAACTAACCTTGCTCGCGTTATTATCCAAGCACAGATGAACGTTGTGGGTGCAGATTTTGGGTTAATAAGTGGTGGCGGTATTCGCAGTTCAATCAATGCGGGTGAAATAAGTTATAAAGACATATTAAAAGTTCACCCTTTTAAAAATCGTATAACCTATATGGACTGGCAAGGCGCTGAGCTATGGGATTACTTAAACACAGTTACAAGCTTTCCTGCTGATGCTGGCGCTTACTTGCAATATCACAAGCTTTCGTTTGAACGCAAAGATGGCAAGCTTACAAACGTATTTATTAATGGTAAACCGTTTGATAAAAACAAAACATACCGTATGAGTTTAAATAGTTACAACGCTTCTGGTGGTGATGGTTATCCTACTATAAATACGTTAAAAGGCTTTGTAAGTACTGACGAAACAGACGCCCAAGCACTTAAAACGTTTATATCGCAACACAGCCCAATAAAAGCGGCTGAGTTTGCCCCTAAATAAACGCCCATAATAATAGGGAAGCAAAATTACTTCCCTATTATTTCAATATTTCCCTTCGCTATATTTATAAGCCCGTAACTATGCAAACGAGAGCGTGAACCTTCTCCATACGCTTTAGGTGGGTAGTAAATTTCTTTTTCCTCAGGGTATTCATTTAATACTTCGTCAAGCCCCGCTCTTATTTCACTCAACGTTTTCTCAAGGCTATTATTAAAGTTCGGGCGTTTCCTGATCGTATGTCCAAGCTCTGTTAAACGGTAGAAATACTTGTTAGCAAGTTCAATCAGCTCATCAGGGACATTTTTGTTGTGATTCAACGTAACCTCACTATTCGCTGAACAGTATTCAACAAGGGCGAGATAAAAACACAATGGTTTATTAGCTAATTGAACACTTTGCTCTTTATCATAACTATGTGAAAGTGTTTTATTGCGTAAGTCAATGATGAGCGCTAAAGGCATCGGCGTTGATGCAACGGGGTTAATGCTCTTATTTAAGTTTACACTGCTTTTTTTACTCTCTACAACTTTTAACCACACCGTTACAAAAAGACTGATAAGTAAAAAAAATAAAAAGAACATCTTATTTTTAGGCGTGAAGTAATGCTCGTTTATACTAAAAACAATTATCACAGGACCTTCGCTTGTCGCTAAACGGCTTGTAAATTGAGTTTTTTTTAACTCGTTTTCACTGATTAAGCCTGAGGTAATGTTGTCGACTTTCAAATTACTTGTTTTTAAATAACTATTCAGCGAGTCTATATAAGCTACAACCGCCTCTTTATTTCCTGCATGCTTATAAAGCTCATTGGGCAAATCGAGTAATGTTAAATCCAGTGCAATTTGTTTTTCAATTTGAGCCTTTTGCTGTTTAGTTGCGCGCTCGGTTTTATTCACTACAGATATATAAAACACAAACGATAATATTAAAAATATACACGAGAACGTTAATAAAAACTTTCGCCTACTCATTATTTTCCCCTACTTTAAAAACAGCAGTATTATTTTCACACAGCCAAAATGCGGTTACATTTTGATAGTAATGTAGGGCTTGCCCTTTAGACATATCCATTAAGTGATTTTGCACCGAACACAACAAATCAGTATTATTTTGTTGCATTTTTAAATACCAACGTGTGCCTGTTATATTATTGCTAAGTGGGGTTATATAGTTTTTTGAGAAACGGTCTTTATCGCTTTCTTTCCAAAACGACGCAATAACATCTACTTTACCATTGGCTAATAAGTCACGCAGTTCATTGTGAGAACTTGCGTATGTTATATTTAAATTTGTAATATTTATAGCAAGATCTTTAAACACTTGCTTTGGAAGAATATGCCCAGAGCGGCTCGTTGGGTAATCGAGCAGTCCTATTTTTTTGTCTAAAAAATACGATTTTGAAATGATGGGTTTTTCTTTTGAAGATATGAAAAATGCGGTGTAATCAGAAAAGCCGACAACTGGCATATAATTATAGGTAGATTCAGCCTTAAATGCCGTCATGATGTTGTTTTTTGCGAGAATAAGGTCTGCAATTCCTTTACCTACAAACTCTAAGCTGTCTGATGTTTTGTATCCCCAATAACCAATAACCGATCCGTACTGTTTAGCAACCACACTATCATCACATAACTTCTGTGAAAGCTCAGCTGCAATGTTCTTAGACGGTGTAAATACAATCAGCTCATTGTCGTTTGCGGTCGCCGAGGTACTACATACTGTTGATGTTTCAATAAGTATAGGAAATACTAATTCGTCATCGTTTACAATTAATTGACCACTCATCCAAGCAAAAACCATCACTATAAACAAAAATGTAACAATTGAAGTTTTATGCAACAGCTTATTTTTAATATCCAAACTAAAGACACCCTAAAGTAAAACACTCTCTCATTTGAACAATATTAATTACTTATTACAACAAGTAATTTTACCTATAACTGCTAAACTATTGATTAATAATAAATATGAATAAGAAATTATGAATTTTATTGAGTCCTTCCTAATTACATAAAAAGTAAGGACAATTGACCTCATTACAACGCAATACACCACTACAAAATCATTAAGGGATATTTAATGCGTAGCAATGTAAAATATTCGGTAACGTCAGCGCTTTTAATAAGTGCCATTTTTACAAGTAGCGATTCACTTGCTTGGGGCCAAAATGGTCACCGTGTTGTAGGTAAAATTGCTGAATGCCATATAACAGAAACCACAAAATCAGCTATTCAACCATTTTTAGCGGGAGAATCACTCGCACAAGTTTCAACTTGGCCTGATGAAATGCGCTCAAATCCAGGCAAGTTTTGGCAAAAGCAATCTTCTCGCTGGCACTATATTAATGCCGCACCTAATAAGTCCTTCACAATCAATCACGACCATACCAATAATAAAGAATCGGTTAGCAATATTCTTGAAGGCATCCACTATTCTATAAAAACACTCAAAGACGAAAACAGTAGTTTAGACTCAAAACAGTTCAGTTTACGTTTTTTAGTTCACTTGGTCGGTGATAGCCATCAACCCTTCCATGCAGGAAGAAGCGAAGATAGAGGCGGAAACCGTATTAATGTGTCGTTTTTTGGTCAAGATACAAACTTACACAGCTTGTGGGATACTAAGTTAGTTGAAAACGAAAACTTATCATTTACTGAATACGCACAGTTTATAAACACCAACAACAGCGAACTAATCGCAGAATATTTAGAAAGTACACCAACTACCTGGATTGAAGAGTCTCACAATTTAGCAAACGCACTTTATAAGTCTACAAATGAAGAAGTTGGCTACAGCTATGTTTATAAAAACACACCTATCGTAAAAACACGCCTGCTGCAGGCAGGTGTTCGATTGGCTGGCTTGTTAAACGCACTGTTTGATCCTTCAGCTAAAGAGCTGGAAACAGCGTTAAAAAAAGTATCTATGTAATTTGTGACACATAAAACCTACACACGGGGATTTTTTGTAAAGGCTTGTTTTACATTTCACAAGTTTGTCATAAAACATCGGTAGTATGAGCTCGCTAATAGAGTGATTACTCAAAAAAAGGTAAAAAATAGTCAAAATTTGTACTATTTATTAAAAAAACATTGCAGTTGTATTTTATTTGTAACAAACAATTAGGGTACAATAGCAATGGTTTTTAAAATATAAACCTGCATTTAGTTTATTTTTTGAAAACCAAAAAATAAAAATATAAAAATTTAATTATTAACTACACGGGAAAATTAAATGAAAACTCAAATACGCAAAACGGCCCTATCACTTGCTATTGCAGCATGTGTTGGTGTTAGTGGCGCTGCAATTGCAAATGAAACAACATCTGCAATTAAAGGTCAAATCACTGGTCCTAACGGCAACCCTGCTGCTGGCACTAAAATTACAATTTTACACGTTCCTTCAGGCTCAGTTAAAACAACTGAAACTAATGACGCTGGTTATTTCACAGCTAAAGGCCTGCGTGTTGGTGGTCCATATAAAGTAGTTGTAGATTCTGACACTTATGCAGACCAAGAGTTCAATAATATTATTCTTAATATTGGTAACGATTACCCTGTAAATGCTTCTTTAGAGAATATCTCTAACATTGAGCAAATTGTAGTTACAGGTGCTCCTATCAGTGCTATGTCTGGTGGTACAGGTCCTGCGTCTACTTTTACGCTGACTGACCTTGAAAACCAACCAGCTATTAACCGTGATTTAAAAGATATTATTCGTATTGACCCACGTATCACAATCGATGATAGCCGTGGCTCAATCAACTGTGGTGGTGGTAACCCACGTTACAACAGCTTAACGCTTGACGGCGTTCGCATGAACGATAACTTCGGTTTAAGCTCAAACGGTTACCCAACTATCCGTGCCCCTTTCTCTTTCGACTCTATTGAACAAGTTTCAGCTGAACTAGCCCCTTTTGACGTTCAATACGGTGGCTTTACATCGTGTAACATTAACGCTGTAACTAAATCTGGTGGCAACGACGTTCATGGTGGTGTTTTCTTCGATTACACAAATGATTCAATGAAAGGCGATGAAATTGAAGGTAACGAAGTTGATAATGGTAACTACACTGAAAAGCGTTACGGTTTCAACGTAGGTCTTCCGCTTGTTGAAGATACATTATTTTTGTTCACTTCATACGAAAAGCTTGAAGGTGTTCGCCAGTTTAACTACGACGGCCTTAGCAGTGGTAGTGTGACAGCTGATGATGTATCTCGTATTCAAAGTATTTCTCAATCAGTTTACGGCTACGATGCTGGCGGTATGCCATCAAGCATGCCTGTTGAAGATGAAAAAATCTTAGTAAAACTAGATTGGAACATCAACGAAGATCACCGTGCAAACTTAATCTATAACTACAACGACGGTAATACAATTTCTCAGTCGGACACAGGTTCTAGCCGCGTTTCTTTATCAAACCACTTCTATGATCAAAGCGCTGAATTTACTTCAATCATTGGTTCTGTATATTCTGATTGGTCAGACGATTTTTCTACTGAAATTCGTCTAGGTAAATCAGAGCTAGACGCAACGGTTCAGTCATTAGATGCTGCAAGTAGCTTTGGTGAAATGCAAATTCGTACTGATAATGGTGGTACGGTTTACATTGGTCCTGATGACTCTCGTCAATCAAACGATTTAGACTACGACACAACTACATTTAAAGTTGCTGGTACTTATTACTTAGATCAACACACTATTACTGCTGGTTACGAGTTCGAAGAGCTATCTGTTTTCAACTTGTTCGTACAGCATACAGAAGGTGAGTGGCGCTTTGACTCAATTGACGACTTTGAAGCAGGTCAAGCAGCGCGTATCTACTACAACAATGCTGCAGGTACTAATAACCCGAATGATGCGGCTGCAAGCTTTAAATATGCACAGCATACATTCTATGTTCAAGATGAATACGCATTCACTGACTTAGATGCAACTATTCAGTTTGGTTTACGTTACGACAAGTACACAAGTGATGACGTTCCTAACTTTAACCAAAACTTCACTAACCGTTATGGTTTCAGCAATCAGTCTACATTTGACGGTATTGACTTACTGCAACCTCGTGTTGGTTTCCAATGGTATGCAACAGATGAGCTTGAAGTTCGTGCTGGCTTAGGCTTGTTCTCTGGTGGTAACCCGAACGTATGGTTGTCTAATTCGTACTCTAACGACGGTATTACAAACATTAGTACGCAATTCCGTGGTGTAGATTTATTCAATACAGCTAACGTAAACGGCGGTACACCTGGTTTTGACGTACCACAAGGTATGTTTGACATTGTTGCAAATACAGAAATTGGTGTAGGCGATGCAACAGTTAATGCTGTAGACCCAGATTTTGAAATTCCTTCAGAGTGGAAATATTCACTAGGTGCTACATACACAACTGAAGACGAATACGTAATCTCTGTAGACTACTTATACTCGAAGAAAAAAGACGCTGCATTGATGCGTGATATCGCACTTCGAGAAAGCGGTGAAACTACGTTTGATGGCCGTCCTATTTACGAGTCAATCGAAGGACGTAGTAATGAGTATTTATTAACGAATGTTAGTGGTGATAGTGGTGACTCTTCTGTTATCTCTGCTGCAATCAGCAAAATGTACGACAACGGCATTAACTTTAGCTTTGGTTATGCATATACAGATGCAGACGATGTAAACCCAATGACTAGTTCTGTAGCCGGTTCTAACTACGGTAACATCGCACTTACTAATCCAGGTAACCCAGGTGTTGCGTCTTCAGATTATGAAATTCCGCATCGCTTCACTATGACGCTTGGTTACAAACACGAATTTGTAGACGGCTATGAAACACGCTTTAACCTTTACGGTGAAGCATACAAAGGCCTACCCTACAGCTTCACGTTTGATGGTAGCGATAACACAGATGCTAACCGCAACACTACCTTTGGTGATAACAACTGGAATGGCAACCGTCAGTTAATGTACGTTCCACTTGAAAACGATCCTAACGTTGTTTACAACATGTCGGCTGATGAAATCAATGAGTTCAACGACTTCATTGCTTCTGAAGGACTTAAACGCGGTGAAATTGCAGGCCGTAACCAGCAAAATTCAGATTGGTTTGTTAAGTTTAACCTTAAAGTTACACAAGAACTACCAGGCTTTATGGAAGGCCATAAAGGTGAAGCATTCTTCGTAATCGACAACCTTACAAACATGCTAAATGATGACTGGGGCGTACTTAAGAAAGGTCCTTTCGTAGGCGCAAGCATGATCTCAACATCTATTGATGACCAAGGTCGTTACGTTTACTCAGGCTTTAACGGTAATAACGCAAATACTTCAGTGCAAACTGGTGCGTCATTATGGGAAATGCGTGTAGGTGTACGTTACACTTTCTAATCTAATTTGTTAGATTAGTCAAAATTATAAAAGCCCATCATTTGATGGGCTTTTTTATGCCTGTAAGTTATTTTTTAGCTTATTAAGTACACTTACTAATAAGCTTTGTTCATGTGTGTTTAACGATGCCAATAATTCTTTTTCCCACTTTAACGCTTCGGGTACTATTTTTTTATATAACTCCTTTCCCGATTCACTTAATGAAAGTATTGCTGCGCGCTTATCCTCTGAATTTATTTGAGTTATTAACAACTTTTTTTCTACTAATATTTTTATTGCACGCGACACGGTCGATTTATCCATATTTGCCTGCTCACATAGGTTTTTAGCATTACTTTGACCAAATTGCGCTAAGTTAGCCAAAATTCGCCATTGAGGTATCGTTAAGTCAAATTTAGCTTGATATACCTTTGCAAGATCATTACTCACCAAACTTGCAACATTAATTAGTTGATACGCTAAAAAAGTATCTAAATTGAGTTTCATTGTTGTTCCGTTAAATAGGTTTACTGACTGTTCATTTTTATTTACAAACGCCTCCAGAGAGCAATTTGAAATTACTCTCACTTGAGAGTATCTTAGCTGAAATAAATAAAACATAAAACTAGCCTTCTCTCACAGGAGTCACCAATGGCAGAACAATTAAAATATATGACCGGTTTTGGTAATGAATTTGAAACCGAAGCGCTACCCGGTGCCTTGCCAATAGGGCAATTTACTCCTCAAAAAGTTAAGTATGATCTTTATACTGAACAATTTAGCTCTACTGCATTTACCGCGCCTCGGGCAGCTAACCGCAGAACTTGGCTATACCGCTTACGCCCTTCGGTAGTGCAAGGTGACTACCAAGCAATTGATAACGGCCTGATAAGAACCGCGCCTATTACAGAAGCCGTAACACCTCCTACCATGCTGCGCTGGAATCCAATTGCTATTCCCACAAAGCCAACTGATTTTATCGATGGCCTTATAACAATGGCTGCAAACGGCAGCGCTAATGGACAATCTGGCATTGGTATACATGTTTATGTTGCTAATAAATCGATGGTTGATCGCTACTTTTATAACGCTGATGGTGAAATGCTATTTGTACCACAACAAGGCGAGCTGCTCTTACATACAGAGTGCGGTAAGCTTTTTGTAAAGCCTGGTGAAATTGCAGTCATACCGCGAGGAATGAAATTTTCAGTTGATTTAATACAATCAACCGCCCGTGGTTATATATGCGAAAACTATGGTCATGCTTTGGAGCTTGCAGAGCGGGGCCCGGTTGGTGCAAACGGCTATGCTAACGACCGTGACTTTCACTATCCAGTTGCTGCTTTTGAAGACAAAGAAGGTGATTTTGAACTGATATCAAAATTTAATGGCAACTTATTCAGCTGTGAAATAAAACACTCTCCTTTCGATGTTGTCGCTTGGACGGGTAATAGCGCCCCTTATAAATACGATTTATCCCGATTTAATGTCATGAATACAGTCAGCTTTGACCATCCGGATCCTTCTATATTCACCGTTTTAACCTCGCCGTCAGCCACAGAAGGGATGGCTAATGTTGATTTTGTTATTTTTCCACCCCGTTGGATGGTCGCTGAAAACACTTTTCGCCCTCCCTACTACCATAGAAATATCATGAGTGAATTCATGGGCTTAATTGAAGGTGTATATGATGCTAAAGAGCATGGCTTTGTACCAGGAGGCGCTAGTTTACATAATTGTATGTCGCCACACGGTCCAGAAGCTGACGTATTCGAAAAAGCGTCAAACGCAGAGCTTATTCCACAAAAATATGAAAATACGCTCGCCTTCATGTTTGAATCGCGCTACATCATTTCACCGACTAAACACGCGTTAGATGGTGAAGAACGTCAGCATAATTACACGGATTGCTGGCGAACAATCGAAAAACACTATTCAGGCAACAAGGATTAATTATGAAGCTATACAGTTATTTTCGCTCATCTGCTGCATACCGCGTACGCATTGCGTTAAACCTAAAAAAAATTGATCACGAGCTGGCAATTGTTAACCTATTAAAATCAGAACAGCTTGATGAGAACTACTTGGCATTAAACCCACAAGGGCTTTTACCAGCCCTTGAAACAGACGAAGGCGTGCTTGGTCAATCATTAGCTATTTTAGAATGGCTTGATGAAACATACCCACACTCACCATTAATTAGCGGCTCAGCTTGGCGAAAAGCACAAATTAGAAATTTAAGCTTTGCAATAGCGTGTGATATACACCCTGTTAATAATTTGCGTGTACTCAAGTATTTATCTAATGAATTAAACGTAGGCGATGTTGCTAAAAACACCTGGTACAGGCATTGGATTGAAGTTGGTTTTGATAAAATAGAAAAAATGCTCACAGACGATGATTACTGTATTGGGGACGAGCCAAGCCTTGCTGATGTTTGCTTAGTACCGCAAGTATTTAATGCTATTCGTTTTAATGTTGATATGAGTCGCTACCCAAAAATTGCAGCCATTTATGAGCGATGTAATAAATTAGCTGCGTTTAATGACGCCGCACCGCAAAATCAACCCGAT
>NZ_LODI01000009.1:0-26495 GCF_001468485.1 Pseudoalteromonas sp. H71 | reverse complement strand
AGCGGAAACTTTGCAAGTAATGTGAATTCATCTATCATCATTTGGTTAAATTTCATGTGTGTTCACCTTCTTATTGTTCTGTGTATTTCTTAGTGTGTAATATTACACTAGCATGTTTTTTAGCATTACGTACTATTTTTAGAGTCTATTGTAGGAGAATATTATGCGTACGTTAATTATTCTATGCGTCTGTTTTTTAAGCTTATCACTATCGTTATTTTGTAATGCAGAGCCACATAACAGCCGCACATTTGTAAACGCCAATCAGTTGACTCAACATCAAACAACGTGTTGGTACGATGACAAACGTTTTAGTGAAGGCGCATTAATTAGCGTTAAGACGTTCACTTTACTATGCAGTGCTAAAAATCCCAATCAGACCAATGGCGCATTAATGTGGCTTAAGCTTAACGAACAAGGGAAAATTATTTACCCTAAGCAACCTAAAAAAATTACAGTGAATTAGCCTACAAATTTTATTTAAGCTACAATACACACAGTTTAAATAAGCAGTATGGCTATGGATAATCAACCTAAAAACCCATTACATGGGATCACACTAGAACAAATTTTGGTCGAGTTAGAGCAGCGACTGGGCTGGAAAACGTTGGGAGAACAAGTAAAAATTAAATGTTTTACAGAGTCACCTAGCATAAAATCTAGTTTAAAATTTTTACGAAAAACGCCTTGGGCAAGAGACAAAGTTGAAGCATTATATATTCATACAATAAATAACAAACCACTTCGTAAACCGAAAAGCGCACCACGCAAGGCATCAAGCCCCCCACCTGATACAACGGGCTTTGTTTGGCCATCAATAAAAAAATAAACATAAAGGCGCAATTTATTGCGCCTTTATGTTTTTAGTTTCGCTAAATTTCTTTACTGATCACATTAAGTGATGCTGGCTGTATTTCAATCACAAGCCTGTTAGCTGTTTTCACCTCTCCATCAATGACATATTTAATCCCATTATCTGAAGATATTTCGACTTTTTTAGCATTAGTATGTTGGGAGTTAATTGCTAAATGACTTTGCGTTATGCTGCTGAACATAAGCTCCGCAATACTCAATACCGTGGTGGAATTTTCTTTATTGGGTATAAGCCAATTTATATCAAGCAGTCCATCGCTATGATTGGGTTGCCCTCCCCCTTGAGCAAGTAGCGTTGTAAATGGTGCAGCATTAGCGACAACAAAGCTGCTTGTGGTTATAGTCATCGGGTCGTTATCGTCCAACTTAACGCTAAGCTGTTGCGATTTTTGTTCAGAAAATGCCTGAAAAAACCCAGTTAAATAAGCGAGTTGTCCAAATTTATTTTTAAATTCACGGTCTGCTTTTTCAATCATCGCATGTTCAAAACCTATGCCTGCTAAAAGTAGCATTAGTTCGTCGTTACAATAAGCGGTGTCGATTAACGTAGATTGACCATCAATAATTAAATCACATGCTTGCTCTACAGGTATAAATTTTGAACTTATTCCCATCAATACATGGGCTAGCGCATTTGCGGTCCCCAGTGGAATAATACCTAATTTACATGATGTATTAACTAATACGCTCGCGACTTCAGCTACTGTTCCATCGCCACCACAAGCGATAACAATATCAGGCTTTTCTGCAATCGCTTGTTTGGCAAGCTCTATCCCGTTAATGTCTGGACTTGTGGTCATTACGGTTAAATCGTAATAAGTAGACAAACGGGCAATTATAAATTGTTCTTTGTCTTGCCATATTTTTGTACCCGATACGGGATTGGCAATTAAAAATGCACGATTTTTAATCGTCAATTCACCATTTTTATGTCGCTTTGCCAAGTGACGTAATTGGCGCTTATTTAGGTTAGCAGTTTCACGCGTTTCTTTAATTTGGGCAAGCACATCGTGTACATCGGCGTGTTTGTTTTGACTTAGCAAGTAAGCGGCCATAACAAACACAGAGCGGCCTCGACCCAACGCACAATGGACAACGACTTTATTATTTTTTTGAATTTGATGATGGATCCAATTTATTGCCTGATTGAGCTGTGAATGTGTTGGTACGCTATGATCAAGCACTGGAATATTTAAATAATTAATACGCTCTTGCGTAGAGCTCCATTCTAAACCGTCAAACTCGCAGGTAACATCTAAAATAGCGGTTATATCGTTGCTTTTTAATGTGTCTATATCTGAGGGAAATAAACGGCATGCTAAAAAAAGGTCATCGTTAATTTGCTGGATAGGCGGTACCTTATCGTGCTTGCGTGACCACGCGTTATAAACTTGTGCACCTAATAGAAAAGGAATGAACGCCCAACGTATATAAAATGGAATAACACCACTTTCACGTTTTCTAAAAATTTTACCTCTATTAAAAATGTAGGCCCCACTGACCAAAAAAAGCGAAAGCGCGGTCCAGTAAAAAAAGAGTGAAAAATAAATCGAGTTTATTTCCCACCCTATCAAAATCAATATACATGCCAGTATCAAATAACTAATTGCAGCCCACATAAAATCTCCATTTGTATTTATTGCTGTTCACTTTATAGCAAGCAGCTTTTATAGTTATAGCTGCAATTAACACGCCATAAAAAGGCACTCGCAACACTTTTAATACATTGAATTATATAGCTATTTTTGTTTACGTATTATAAATTACTTTATTTTGCGTTTTTTACACAACAAGCATGTTAATTTTTCACACTTAGAATATTAAACTTATCTGATTTTATAATGACTACTAAAGGAACTAATTAGAGCTTGTTTATTTTTAAGGATTCAATTTATACTACCTAAAAACAACTTAATTGCGGCGCGTGATCTATAAGCTAGTGAGCTAAATAAAAGCTGTTCAAAGCTTTCGCGTCCTGCTTAGCTCCTTATCAACCCTTTTTGATAATTTATAAGTCGCTTCTCGATTGAGCTCAAAGGGCCTCGCATGTTTACCCTCAGAAGATTTAAAGACTCAATCAGTTTTACTATAACGAATACATTTATTGCAAAAAAGGACAAAAAGTATACTGTTACATGCTACTTAACTTTTTAGCATCCAAATTTAGGCTACACACGTTTATAAAAAGAGAATAAATAGGATATTTATGGAAAACGATAATTTACTGTCTTTGTTATACGATACGTCGCAAGGCGATAAGCATGCATTTTCAACCTTGTACCAACAAACAAGCGGAAAGCTTTTTGCCATTAGCTTAAATATGCTTTCTAATCGAGCCCATGCCGAAGAAGTGCTGCAAGACGCCTTCATTAAAATATGGCATAACGCCTCAGAATACAATGCCTCTAAAGGCACCGTTATTAGTTGGATGATAAGTATAGTCAGGTATAGAAGTCTTGATGCGTTGCGTTACCATAAAGTAAGAAAAGAGCAAGCAATGGGAGATGATGACTTCGATATTCAGAGCGTCGATGTTAACTACGACGAAAGTACTAAATTAGTAAACTGTATAGAGCAGCTTGAACCTCAACAAAAGCAGGCTATTCATTTAGCTTACTACAAGGGGCTTAGTCACAGTGAGCTAGTTGACCATATAGAGTCGCCATTGGGCACAGTAAAAAGTTGGATCAGGCGCGGGCTTTCGCAACTTCAAAGGTGTTTAACATTATGAATTATACAAAACCCGACTTATTAGATGCGCTCGCAGGGCAATACGTATTGGGCACACTTAAAGGGCTGGCACGAAAGCGTTTTCAGCGTTTATTACTTAGCTCAAGCAAAGCACGTGAGGCAATATTTATGTGGGAACAAAACCTCAATAATTTAGCCAGTGCAATTACACCTCAAGCACCTAGCGATTCTGTTTGGGAAAACATTTTACAAGGTATTGAGTCTAAACCACAGCCAAGTAAAACAGTGGTGCAAACTAAGCCGTCGCTTTGGCAGACATGGTCGTTTATAGCGACCGCCGCGTGCATTGTAATAGCATTTTTAGTCGTTAAGCCGACCGAGGAGGCATCGCAATACCAGCAAATTGCACTCGTACAAAACCAAGATAAACAGTCGTTATGGGTTATTGAAGTAAACGAAGATGCACTAACTATAAAAGCCAGCAATCAATTAGTTGCCCAAAGAGACAAAGATTATCAACTATGGATGATCTTAAAAGGACAAGATTTACCTGTTTCGTTGGGGATATTACCTAAACAAGGTGGTAAATTTTTGTTAAAAGATAAACGCTTTAATGCGGATGATATCTCACTGCTAGCAGTCAGTTTAGAGCCTTTAGGTGGTTCGCCGAACGGCTTACCTACCGAGGTACTTTATGCGACCGAGCTGGTGTTACTATAATCTCCTGTATGGCTGCTTTTATAAGCAGCCATTTTTTATTTAAATAAAATTTAACTTTTTTGCATCCAATCTAAATTGCCCGCCGTTATTAGCTATGACTTCTATTTACAACTAAAGGAAAAAGTCATGAAAGCTTTAACACCGTCAATACTCGCAGTAGTAATATGCAGCACTTTTATAAGCGCACCAATTAACGCATCAAGCCACCGAGAAGCACCTAATATCAGTCGCTTCCCAACGTTAGACTCTACCGATTTTTATGTATTTAATAGCTATGAACAAGGAAAAGAAGAGTACGTAACACTAATTGCTAACTACATTCCATTGCAGGATGCCTACGGCGGCCCTAATTATTTTGCTATGGACCCAGATGCAACTTACAACATACACATAGATAACGATGGTGATGCAATTGAAGACATTACCTTTGCTTTTAATTTTCAAAGCATGTTACCAAATGATAATCAAGGTGTGCAGTTAGCTGTAGGTCCTGAAGGCAACAAGCGTACCGTTTCTGTTCCGCTGAAAAATGTGGGCGGCGTTTCCGCGGGTGATAACAGCGCAACTAATTTTAGTGAATCTTACACACTGAGTATGATTAATGGGCCACAACGTACAGGCGCTGCAACCTTATTAAATAATACAACCACTGGCACATCTACATTTAGCAAACCACTTGATTATATTGGTAATAAAACATTTACCTCTGAAGCTGACTATCAAACTTATGCGGATCAATTTGTATATAACGTGTCTATTCCCGGTTGTGAAAGTATGGCACAAGTGTTTGTTGGCCAAAGAAAAGACGCCTTTGTCGTTAACCTTGGTAAAACGTTCGATTTAGTAAACTACGTACCGGTAGAGGGCGACAGTGCTCCAGGTGCTGGCGATGCAGGCGGTTTTCCTGGAGGCATTACTCAATCGGCTGACAATGACGACTTGGCAGATAAAAACGTAACATCGATTGCGATTGAAGTTCCAAAAAGCTGTATTGTAGGCGAAGGTAATGGCGTTGTTGGTTCGTGGACCACTGCAAGCTTGCCGCAAGCTCGCATACTAAACCCGAATGCTAAATTTGCTAATAATGCAGTTAATGGTGGTGCACTTACCCAAGTATCACGTCTGGGTAATCCACTGGTTAATGAGCTTGTTATTGGTATAAAAGATAAAGATACGTTCTCTACAGCACACCCTAAGAATGATGGTCAGTTTTTAGATTACGTGTCGCATCCTGCTCTTCCTGAACTGTTAAACATATTATTTAAAGATGCTGTTAATACGACACTTGGCGCTAACCTTGAAACATTAGCACCAACAAACTTCCCTCGTACCGATTTAATTACAGCATTTTTAACCGGTTTTGCGGGTGTTAATCAACAAGCCATGGTGACGCCGTCTGAAATGCTCCGTTTAAACACAAACATTGCGGCAACACCGCAAAATGAGCAATCTGCATTTGGTGTTGCAGGAAACGATTTAGCTGGCTTTCCAAACGGTCGACGCCCTGGCGATGACGTTGTTGATATTGCTCTGCGTGTAGTAATGGGTCGTTTATGTCACCCTATTCCTGTAGCAGGCGAAGATACTGACCTAGGTTTGTGTGCGCCTGAAGATGCAAGCGTTGGCACCGTGCCTTTTACTGATGGTGCACCTGTTGATGCAACAATGATGAACTCAACCTTTCCGTACTTAGCTACCCCTCTTGCGGGCTCTAAATAAGGAGTAAACTAATGCAACATTTAAAATTAACGCATATAGGTGTATTACTTGGCGCATTAACGTTGGGAGCATGTAGCAATGACGACGACAATAAAAAGCCGTTGCCTGTGGTTAATACAGCCCCATCTGTGAGCGACATTATGTTAACAACACAAACGGAGGTAAATATCACCGACTCACTGACAGCCACTGATAAAGAAGGTGATTCACTTACTTATTCATTAGTCAGCGAGCCCTCTTTAGGCATGGTAAATATTGATGCTGATGGCACCTTTACTTACACACCAAATAAAGAGGTTACAGGCATAGATAGCTTTACATTTGGCGTATCTGATGGCGTAAATAGCCAAGTAAGTGCAATAGTAAATATCACTATTGAAGCCTTGCAAGTTGACTTTGCTCAGTTTGCTACTGATGCATTTAACCAAGCACCTAATGCAGAGCCACTCTCTATCAATGGACGTGAGTTCACGAACAAAGACACCGATATTAATAATTTAATTAATAGTAATCAGTAAATAAGCTGACCGGCCATGGATGGCTATTTTAAGGATACGAATATGAAACCAGGGCTCATTAAATTCATTATTGCATTAAGCTTAGTATGCTCATTTAACCTTTTTGCAAATGCTTACACCCCAAAAGATAACGACGTAATTGCTGTTACTAAATCAAATATAACAGCGTCTTTATCGCTCAGTGAAATAAAAACCGCGGTGGAGCAAAGCCAATTTGTAGGGCAAACAGAAAATATGCAGGGCGTATTAAAAAATAAGCTGTCTAAATTATATATTAGCGAGCCAACCCCTGACATAGGCTACTTATATGCACGCGTTTTGCAAAAAGAGCATTTATTTAATGACGCTATCACCGTAGCAAACAATGTTTTAAAAATAATGCCTGATCACAGTAATACTCATCTATTACTCGCAAACTTGTACATGACACAAGGCCAATTTGAACTTGCCAAGCAGCATTGTTTAGCTCTTATAACTAGAGTAAGCACATTAACTGCAAGTACTTGTGTACTAGATGTGCAAAGTCAGCACGGTAATTTATTAGGTAGCTATCAGTCTTTAGTGAAGCTTGCGAATAAAAAGCCTATTGACCTCAACACAAAACATGTATTAGCTGAAATGAGCTTTAGATTACAAAACTACACAAACGCATTAAAGCATCTTGAAAATATAAGCTTAGTAAACGCGCCAGTAAGCCTTATTGTGTTATGGGCAGACATACAACTGGGCTTAAATAAGCCACAGCAAGTAATAAACAAATTAAGTAACTTAATAAAAGAACCACACGATTTAGAAGACGCGCTGTTACTTCGCTTAGCCATTGCAGAAAAACAACTAAACATGACGCAATACACATGGCAAAACACCATGAAGCAACGAGTAGAGCTAAGAGAAGTGCGCCACGACAGTTTTCATGCCAGTGATTTAGCAAACTACTATATTCATGTGCAGCCTAACAAATCAAAAGCGCTGTATTGGGCCAATATTAACTGGCAACAGGCCAAGATGAATATCGACCAAGCGCTTATTATTCAAGCTAAAAGGATGTAAATAATATGAGTAAATTAATACGCGTATTTTCGATTATGTTGTTAAGCTTATTTTTTACAACAGCAGCTTTTGCACACCAGTTAAGTACTGGCTACATTACGCTTAATAGCAACAATACAACTCAATACAGCGGGAATTGGGAAATCAACGTGGCTGATTTAGAGCACGTTATAGCACTCGACTTAGACCAAAACGCCAACATTACTTGGGCTGAAATAAAAGCAAAACGTGTAGCAATTAACACATTTATTAAAAACAATCTTATCGCGGAACAAAACACGCAAACGTGTGCACTCACTGTAAATAATAATTACCAGCTAAATGAGCACTTTAATCAACCTTACTTGGTATTGCCCGTGTCATTTTCATGTTTCACAAATGGCCCTATTACTCTTAAGTATTCAGCTTTTTTTCAAGACGACGCTAATCATAAAGTTATTGTTAATGTAGACGACATAGCACGTGTTTTTAGTATAAATGAACCTAACCAAACCTTTAATACAAAGCAATCAAGCTATTTAGACACCTTTACAGAATATGTATACCAAGGCGTACTGCATATTTGGATAGGCATTGATCATATTTTATTTTTAATTGCGCTATTACTTACCTGTGTTTTAACCCGTGATAAAAACACGTGGCAGGCCATTGGATCTAAACAACACATCATTAAACACACTGCATGGATTGTTACAGCATTTACACTTGCACACTCTATAACGCTTACAGCAACAGCGCTTGATTTAATATCACTCAATACTCGCTGGGTTGAGCTAACTATTGCTATATCCGTTTTATTTGCGGCACTGAATAATGTATGGCCACTCATACTTCGCCTAGGCTGGTTAACATTTGCCTTTGGATTACTACACGGTATGGGTTTTGCGAGTGTACTTGGAGAATTAGGTTTATCGAGTAACTACCAATTAATGAGCATACTGGCATTTAATTTAGGGGTAGAAATAGGCCAACTGAGTATTTTATTAGTGGCGTTACCTGTGTTAATGGCACTTAGAAAAACCACTTGGTATGTAAAATGGTTAATGCCTACAGGGTCTATAGGCATTGCCATTGTGGCTCTAAAATGGTCTATAGAACGCTTTTAAACATAATTATACCAATTAGCTTAATGTAAGTGATCTATTTTGAGGATAAAAACGTGTTGATAGCTGTGCAAAAAATTCGCTATTTAGTTGTTCTCGGTAATTGCTCCTGCATTGCTCTACCTTCTGCATACATGCAGTCGTAAATGAGAATTTTTAACGCAAATAGCGATACGTTTAGCCCGTATAGTGATTATGTATTATTGCTAATTGGTATTACCTTAAACGGCCGTTAATACTATAAACCCGCTAATATTGCAGGTGTATAGTATCTACACTTTAATAGCATAACTTTAATCTTTAAAGGGCATTAATAACGTTCTCATTGCAGGGCGAAGCGCAATTAAAACGGTCTCTTCGGTAAGTTCGGGGTAAAGTACTTTTCGTAAAAGTAAGCCCGCCATTACTGAAAAAATAACATTTATGCGGCTTTCTAGTTCTGCCTCATCTATGTCTTTTATCACGCTGCGTTCACTTATTAAAAGCTGGCGCATTCTATTACGTGCTTGCGTATCTGCATCACGTAATAATTTAGCAACTTTATTATTTCGCCCGGCCTCGGCTAACATCTCTAAATCGACCGCACATTCCCCAGTATCCATGTGCCTTTGTACGCCTATGTTTAAGCCGTTCAACAATACAGTGAGCGTGTCTTCTGGTTGTCCTTCAAAATGTTCAAAAATAGAGAACATTTCTTCCATATCTTTTTCAATAATACTTTCTATAATGGCTTCTTTGCTTTCAAAGTAATTGTAAATATGGCCCGCACTCATCCCTGCTGTTCTGGATATTTCTGCCATTCCTGCAGCATGAAAGCCTTTACGACGAAAGCATTCTGCCGCCGCAGTTAAAACCTGATCACGACGCGCTTTTGCTATAGCTGGATCTGTTTGTCTTTTAGTTTTCATACAAAGCTCCCCTGTCGAATTATTAAACTCGACAGTAGGGCAAATACTTACTCATTTTTAAACAAACCTGCCACTAAAAAATAAGTATTCAGCCCTTTTAAAATCTCGTTAACTTTAACTAGCTGCAACACGGTGTTTACAGCTATAAACCTTTACTTAATTGGCTTGAGCGCTTTTCTCCCAGCCACCACCAACCACTTTATACAAGCTAATTTGGCTAGCAAGCAACGCTTGTTGACCTAAAATTTGCTGTTGCTGTGCACTGTACCAGCTGCGTTGCGCATCAAGGACTTGTAAATAGCTATCTACGCCTTTTTCATAACGCGCCTTTGATAACGAAAAGGTAGACTCACGGCTTTGCAGTAACATATCAAGCGCATTTAATTGCGCTTGATAGCCTTCGTTATCGGCTAACGCATCAGACACTTCACGAAATGCTTGCTGAATTTTTTGCTGGTAAGTAACTACCGCAATTTGTTGGTCAGCTTTAGCAACATCTAACTGAGCTTGATTCCTGCCCATATTAAAAATAGGTAAAGTTACTGATGGAACAAAACTCCATGTACCCGACCCTGCATCAAATAAACCACCTAAATCGCTAGAGGCAGTGCCTGCATTAGCCGTTAAGCTAATGCTTGGATAGAATGCTGCACGGGCAATACCTATATTAGCGTTAGCCGCAAGTAACTGATGCTCTGCTGCTTTAATATCTGGGCGTTGAGTTAATAAATCGGAGGGTAAACCAACCGGTATTTTGGGCAACGCTAATAACGAGTCTAACTCTTTATTTGGCAGGAGTTCAGGGCTTACTGGTTTTCCTACTAATAAATCAAGTGCATTTTTATCGCGTTTCAGTAAACGTTTATACGTTGCAATATCAACCTTAGCGCTGGCAACGGTGCTTTTAAGTTGCTCTAACGTAATTTTTGATGCTGCGCCTAAATCAAAGCTTTGCTGAGTAAGCGCAAGCGACGCTTGTTGCGATTTTAACGTTTCTTCAGCAAGCCCAAGTAATTGTTGGTCTGTTGCATAATTAAGCCATGCATTTGCAAGCTCTGCCACCAACGATACTTGCGAGCTATATTGAGTCAGCTCAGAGGAATATAAATTCTGTAGCGCTTGTTGTGTTTGGTTTCGAACCTTACCCCATATGTCTAATTCATAAGAGGTAATGCCTACAGTCGCACTGTATTGCGAACTAATACTCGCCTCATCAGTACCTGTCAAACTTGCTGGCAGGCGCTGACGCGTGCCCGAGCCATTTACACTTAACGACGGATACAATGTTGAGTTTTCTATTTGATATAACCCACGTACCCGCTGCACATTAAGCATCGCAATTTGTAGGTCTTTATTGTGCTCAAGGCTCTGATTTATAAGCACCTGAAGTTTTTTATCGCTAAAAAACTGCTGCCACTTTAGCGTATTAACTGTTGCCAGCTCTGTCTGAGCTGCATACGATTTTGGCACTGGCAACACTAAATTTTGCTGTTCAGGTGCCAACTGGCACCCACTTAAAACAATGAGAGCCAGTGCACTTAACGAAAACGTTTTTATAGCCATTATGCAGCCTCCTCGTTAGTGCTTTTTTCTTTTGCAGGAAAAACCCGGCGTACTAATACAAAAAATAACGGCACAAAAACAACAACTAATATAGAAGAGGCAAGTGTTCCACCAATGATAGAAATACCTAACGCATTTTGCGCACCAGAACCCGCACTTGATGCAATAGCTAGAGGGATAACGCCGCAAATAAAGGCCATTGAAGTCATTAAAATTGGGCGTAAACGCAGTCTTACTGCAGCCACGGCCGCTTCAACTAAACCAAGCCCCTCATCCATTTTATGTATGGCAAATTCCACAATTAATATGGCATTTTTAGACGCTAACCCTATCGTAGTTAATAAGCCCACTTGCAAGTAAATATCGTTTGATAATCCGCTAGCTAATGCAGCCATAGCAGCACCAAATATACCTAACGGAACAATCATCATGACGGCAAACGGTACCGACCAACTCTCATAAAGTGCCGCTAAGCATAAAAATACAAATAACAACGACAAACCATATAACAAAGGTGCTTGGCCACTACTAGAGCGTTCTTGAAATGAAATACCTGTCCACTCTGACGAAATACCATTTGGCAGCTGCTTTACTAAACGCTCCATTTCATCCATTGCTTGCCCTGTACTGTAGCCAGGCGCAGCGGTCCCTTGTATTTCCATTGCAGAAAAACCATTGTAGCGCTCTAAACGAGGCGAGCCGTAAGTCCAATATGCAGTTGCAAAGGCAGAAAACGGAACCATATCGCCATCTTTGTTGCGCACATACCATTTATTTAAATCTTCAGGCACCATTCTCGATTTAGCATCACCTTGCATATACACCTTTTTAACTCGCCCACGGTCAATAAAGTCATTGACATAGCTACTACCCCAAGCAGTAGCAAGGGTGTTATTAATATCGGTTTGCGAGACACCCAATGCTTGTGCTTTAGCTAAATCAGTATCGAGTTGTATTTCAGGCATGTCTTCTTGCCCATTAGGGCGCACACCAGCCAATACAGGACTTTGGCTTGCTAAACCTAATAGCTGGTTACGCGCAGCTAAAAGCGCATCGTGGCCCAAGCCTACTCTGTCTTGTAAAAAGATATTAAAACCATTCGCTGTACCCAGCTCTACAATTGCAGGCGGTGGGAAAGCAAACACAAACGCTTCTTTAATACTGGAAAAATACCCCATAGCTTTACCTGCCACACCTTGCACAGATAAATCATCACGTTGTCGTTCATCCCAATGTTTAAGATTAACAAACCCTATGGCTGAGTTTTGCCCAGAACCTGCAAAGCTAAACCCGGTAACAGTAAAAATACCGTTTACTGCCTCAGATTGTTCGTTCAAGTAGTGGTTTTCTACTTTTTTAACCACTTCAAGTGTTTGCTCAGTTGTAGAGCCCGCAGGCAATGAAACTTGGTTAAACAGTATGCCTTGGTCTTCGTCAGGCAAAAATGCGGTAGGTAAATTTGAAAACACATAAGCCATTCCACCCACAATTAAGAAGTATATAACAAGGTAACGTTTAGCATGCTTGATCATGCGGCTTACAAAGCTTTGTGCACCCGAATTTGTTTTATCAAACCCACGGTTAAAGCCTATAAAAAACTTACCAAATAACGATTTATCATTATGAACATGGCTAGGCTTCAAAAGAGTTGCACACAATGCCGGCGTAAGTATAAGCGCCACAAGAACCGATAACCCCATAGCAGATACTAAAGTGATAGAAAACTGACGATAGATTATTCCTGTAGAGCCGCTAAAAAAGGCCATAGGGATAAATACAGCAGAAAGCACCATTGCAATACCAACAAGCGCCCCTTTAATTTCATCCATAGATTTACGAGTTGCTTCTAACGCTGAGAGTTTCTCTTCGGTCATCAGACGCTCTACGTTTTCTACAACAACAATGGCATCATCAACTAGTAATCCTATGGCAAGAACCATGGCAAACATAGTCAATGTGTTAATTGAGTAACCAAAAGTATATAAAATACCAAACGTACCCAACAATACCACTGGCACTGCAATTGTTGGAATAAGCGTTGCCCTAAAGTTCTGCAAAAACAAATACATAACAACAAACACCAACACAACAGCTTCTATAAGCGTATGAATTACTTTTTCAATTGAAAGCGCCACAAACGGTGTTGTGTCATAAGGCACAACCGCCTCGAGCCCTTCAGGAAAAAATGGCTCTAATTCTGCAATTGCATCCTTTACGCCCTGCGCAGTATCAAGCGCATTAGCGCCACTGGCCAATTTAATACCCAAGCCTGAGGCTGGTTTTCCATCATAACGCGCAACAACCCGGTAACTTTCACCACCTAACTCAACCCGAGCAACATCACTCAACCTTACAAAAGAGCCATCAGCATTTGTTTTAACTAAAATGTCTCTAAATTGTTCAGGTGTTTGTAAGCGGCTTTGCGCGGTCACAGTTGCGTTGAGTTGCTGACCTGCAACTGCTGGCATAGCGCCTAATTGCCCGGCTGACACTTGCGCGTTTTGTGCACTAATAGACGCGCTAATGTCTGCAGGCGTCAATTTATAGTTTTGAAGCTTGGCAGGATCTAACCAAATACGCATCGCATACTGCGAGCCAAATAACTGTACTTCACCCACACCTTCAACACGCGAAACAATGTCTTGCACGTTTGATGACACATAATCGCCAATATCAATGTTGGTCATGCTGCCATCTTTTGACATAAACGCGTAAACCATCAAAAAGTTACGAGCTGACTTTGCAACCACAACACCTTGGCGTTGCACGGCCTCTGGTAAAAGTGGTGTAGCAGTAGCTAGTTTATTTTGCACCTGAACCTGAGCAATATCAGGATCGGTTTCAGCGCTAAACGAAAGTGTGAGCGTTGCTGAGCCGCTAGACTCTGACGTTGACGACATATAAAGCAAGCCATCTAAGCCTTTCATTTTTTGCTCTATAACCTGGGTAACGGTATCTTCAAGCGTACGAGCCGATGCACCTGGGTAGGTTGCCGTAATACTTATTGCCGGTGGTGCAATAGATGGATACTGTGCAATAGGCAAACTTTTAATAGCTAAAATACCTGCTAGCATCACTACTATGGCAAGTACCCAAGCAAATATAGGTCTATCGATAAAAAATCGTGACATGTAAATTCTCCGTTATTGCGCTTTAGCGGTTTGAACTTCAGATGGACTAACCGGTGCGCCTGGGCGAATTTTTTGTAACCCTTCTACAATCAGTTTATCACCTTCCATTACACCATCGGTGACAAGCCAATTAGATCCAATGGTGCGGTCTGTTTTCAAAACACGGCTCTCTACTGTGTTACTTTTGCTAACAACCATTGCTGTAGGTTCACCTTTTGAATTTCGACTAACACCACGCTGTGGCACTAAAATAGCGTCGTTTTTAACACCTTCAACAATCGAGGCGCGAGCATACATCCCCGGAAGTAGTAACTTTTCAGGGTTAGGAAATTTAGCGCGTAATGTAACCGACCCTGTACTTGGGTCAACTGTCACTTCAGAAAACTGTAAAGTGCCTTTATGGGAATAAACAGAGCCATCTTCCATAGTGAGTTCAACATCGGTTTGACTGGTTGAATCTACACTTAAATCGCCCGAAACAATCGCTTTTTTGAGCTTGGTTAATTCGTTACTCGACTGCGTTAAATCAATATAAATAGGATCAAGTTGTGTCACTGTTGCCAAAGAAGTGGCCTGGTTAGCACTCACTAATGCACCTACGGTGACATTCGATTTACTAATTTGCCCACTAATAGGCGAAGATACATGGCTGTATTCTAAATTAATTTCTGAGGTTTGCAGCTGCGCTTGGGCAGTAAGAAGTTCTGCTTTTGCTTGTTTATAGGCTGCATCAGCTTCGTCGTAATCTTGCTGGCTTACCGCTTTGATTTTTAATAATTCACTATAACGAGACGCTTTAGCTTTACTACTTGCAATGCTTGCTTGAGCGCGGGCAACAGCTGCTTCACTTGCCGCTAAGTTTGCTTCAAAAGTAGCTGGATTAATTTGATATAGCGCTTGATTTTTTTCTACTTGAGACCCTTCGGTAAATAAGCGAGATTGCACAATACCACTCACTTGCGGGCGGATTTCTGCAATTTGAAATGCACTAATACGTCCAGGCAGCTCTTGCCTTAAAGTTAGCGTTTGTTTTTTTAGCGTAATAACCCCGACTGGCACAGCTTTAGGAGCTGATGCCTGCGACTGCTCTGCCACTTGGTCGCAACCAGTCAACGCAACTGAGCCTAGGAGAACTGAAAATACAAATAAAGCGGTGCGAGAACGCTGCATGTTAAATACCTTTAATTTAGAGTGAACGATCATTCTAAATTAAATGTTAGTGAGAATACATCTTAATAAGCAGATCTTTACACAAAATTACACTCAACCATTCAGTCTCATACTTAAACACTAAGTAATGTTAATAACGTTCTTTGTAAAATATATTTACACCTACAAGCTAGCTATCGCCTTCACTGCAAAGAGTTATCTTAAAATCGAAGATGACTTACGCAAAAGCCTGCTTGTTCATAGTAAAGCCTAAAAGTAGATAGTGAAGAGATTTAAATGTTATATTTCATATAATTAAAAATAAAAGCCATTCTGCTACGTAACAGCCTGAGTATAGCCATACATAGTTTATGTAATAAACAAACTAATAAACTTTTATTAACAAAAAAGCCAAGGCAAGCTTGGCTTTGTTTAAAATGATGAAGTTAAGCGCCTATTAAAACGGCTTATAAAGTGATTAGGATGACAAATTTGAGGCTAACCTAGATACAAGCAACTGCTCAACACGGATACCTTCAACATCAACCACTTCAAATTTAAAGCCCGCATAACTTATGTGTTCAGCGCGTTTTGGTATACGCTTCATTGTGTAAATTAAAAAGCCTGCCACCGTTTCGTAATGCATCTGCTCTGGGAACTCTTCTATATCGAGTACTTTAGCTAAATCGCTAATTGGCGTCAGCCCGTCAACTAACCACGAGCTTTTATCTCGCTCGATTATTAACTCATCCCCTTGGTGAGTTATTAAATCTCCCATAAAGCCTTTCATCAAATCTTTTACAGTAACAATACCAACAAGTAATGCATATTCGTTTACCACAATAGCAAATGGTTTAGCGGCGCTTTTAAATGCATTTAACGCCTCTGATAAACTTAAGGTTTCTGGTAAGTAAAATACATCGGTATCAACTAATTCGTCATTGATGTTAGCAGCTTCACCTTTGAGCACTTGACGTAAAATATCTTTTGATTCAACAGAGCCATGTAATTTATCTAGGTTACCCGTCACAACTAAAAAATGATTATGCGGATGATCAATAATCTTGGTCGCAATGTCATGGCTACTTTCGTTTAAATCAAAGTACACAATTTGGTCGCGCGGTGTCATTACGCTTGATAAAAAACGTGCTTCTAAATCAAACACATTGCCAATTAAATCATACTCTTGTTTTTGCAAACTGCCATACTCAGCGCCAGCTTCCATCATGGCAACAATGTCTTCTGTGGTTACGTTATCTTCACGCTCTGCGGGAACTTTAAATAGCCGCAGCACAAAGTTAGTCACACCATTAAAAAACATAACCAAAGGCGTCAAGGCAAATGTAACCCAACGCATTATATTAACGACCTTAACAGCAACAGCTTCTGGCATGATCATCGCTAATCGCTTTGGCATTAAATCGGCGAATAAAATAAATAACGAGGTAATAGTAAAAAATGAGAATAAAAAGCTAATTTTCTCTACATATGCACCCTGATAAAATAAAACCAATACTTTTTCAACGTATGGCGATAACGCTTGTTCCCCTACAATGCCGCCTAATATAGCGATAGCATTAAGTGCTATTTGTATCATGGCGAAGAACGCGCCCGGGTTTTCTTGCAGCTTTAATACTGCGGCTGCATTTAAACTGCCTTCGTCTGCCATTACGCGAAGTTTTATTTTTCGTGACGCTGCAATTGCTATTTCCGACATAGCAAACAACGCACTGATCAAGATCAATAGACTAATCCCGATTAAATCACCCATTTAACGCTCCAAAAAGTTAGCGCTTTTTATATAAAAAGCAGCTGATTATAGTCGCTTTTTTAATCGCAGCAATTGATATTTTTAATTTATGTTTAAGTTTTTATTATTCAGTTAGTTAAATGGATTTTAGCCATTAATTAAGGGAGGAGGTTTGTCTAAATGCAAGCTGTAACTGTGCAACTAACGACTCATCCATATTTATATTACACGCAAAATATAACGGAGATTGAGCCGTATTTAAATCAAGCACTGGCTCGAGTAAATTTAATTTTGGTGATGTTTTGAGACGGTAATTAAATTGTTTTTTACTTAGGACAACAAAATCAAGAATGTCACGGCGTGCACTAATTAACTTATCTATTTTATCTAGGTTATCAATTAGTAACAGATGTCGGCTTTCGTTAAAACCGCGCTCAAGTAAATAATGATGGCTAAAGTTATCTCTTAATACTGCTATTTTATAACGTTTGGCATCATGTAAGGTCCTTAATTTTATACCACGAGATTTTAGTCCAAAAATCGCTGACTCAAACTCTTCAAGTTCAGCTATCCACACAAATTTATTTTCTCTTGGTGGCAAACGAACAATTGAAAAAATGCAGGTGTTTCTATCTCGAAGGGCTGCATTATAAGACACACTCCAATTGTTAGCCGACATAGCGTAACTAATACCAGCAGCATTAAGGGCGTTTTTTACCTTGTCTACAGAGCGACCTGCCAATTGGTTGTTTGTATCGAGATATTGAAAGTCAGGGAAAACTTCCGTCACTATATTAATTTCGTTAGCATGAGCAACAGGGTATAAAAGACAAAGTAAAAAAACGAATCCCTTCATTCAATAAACCTCAACTAAATTAGTGTAATTATTCAATTAATATAGTTGAGGCTGAGTAGACTGCTAGTTTTGAGTAGTCAATTAAACACGATTAAGCCTATAGTATTAATTTTTATTTGTTCATCGCATTAATCAAAAAGGCTGAAATTTTTGCGCCTTCTTTTAACGTTGTTTCAGAACTTGCTTGCCCAACTAAAGAACTGTCGGTAAATGGTGCTATTTCCATCATGTCAGCGCCTGTAATAGGAAACTCATCTGCAATGGCCGATAAAATATCTAATGCATGTTGAGGTGTTAACCCGTTATCCTCAGGAGTACCGGTTGCAGAAGCAAATTCAGCATCGAGGGCATCTATATCAAAACTAACATACACTTCGTCAACATTATCAGCTTTTAATTGTGCAATAGTATCTGCGGCAATAGCGGCTGCACCACGTTCAATAATTTCATGCGCCCAATGTTGTTTAACCCCAAATGTGTTTTCCCAGTGTGATTTTGGTTTTCCACTTGAGCGTATGCCAAATTGAATTAAGTGATGTGGTGCAGGTAAAAACTCTAAAATATGTGTACACCAAGACCCAAAACATAAATCTATGCCTAGACGCTCCACAAGTAAATCGGTGTGCGCATCAAAGTGGATAATAGCCGTGCGCTTCCCTTGCTCGCGCTTAGCTTTTAAATAGGCTTTGGTTAATGGGTAACTAATAGAGTGGTCGCCACCAATACCAAAAATACCTTTATCTTTAAACGTCGCGTAAAAGCTATCGCACACATCTTCGGTAATTGATAGCGGACTGACGTAGTAATCGTTATTTTCGTTTCCGTATAGCGCTTTTTGGCAATTAGAGATAGTTGCGTCGTTTAGGTACTTGTCGTGCAATAAATGAGGGATAACACGTACATCGCCTAAGTCAAACGAATGACATTCGGGGTGCTGGTCAATTAATGCTGAACGAACAAACAAAGGACCCCAATTAGCACCACGTAGAATACCGCCACCACAATCAGAACTAATTCCAAGCATTACCGCTTTATAAGGAGAGTGTGGCAACTCATTTAACGATTCACGCCATAACGTCTCTACATTTTCGGTTTGACCGTACAGTTTATTTCGAAGTGCCGCTTTTCGCTCTTTTGCAGTATTAACAGTAAAAACACCATCGCCAGGAGCACATAAGCAGTGCTCTACTTTACTATTAAATGCTTGAATTTCTTGACTCATAATAAATCCTTATGAATTGTACTGTGCGTATTTTAGTGATTATTTATGCAAAATGATTAAACAGACCTAAACTTTAAAAAATTAAAAATCGGAATTTTTTAACGTATGTATCATTAAAATTAATTCTAAAAAAACTTAAAATAAAAACATAACACACTGATAGTTAGTAAATTTTAATTAATACTGGCGATTGTCATTCATGACTAACCACTTGATTGAGTGATACTTATAATGTCTACGCGCACAAGTCAACTGCACACGTAAACCATAAATTTATGAGTGTGCTTGAATATTCATAGTTGGTGCATAAAATACGCTACAGCCCTGTTTTACTGGCCTAGGCACGCGCTCAATTTTATAAATACGGACATACGTCCTGTACTTAAGGTAGGTTTCTAGCAAAGATGCTAGATTGAAAAAAATTATTTTAAAAAGGCTTAGATATGGAAAAGGTATTTCACTTAGGACTATGTATTGACGATCTACAAGGTGCAAAACTTGCAATAGTACCCGGTGACCCAGATCGCGCTGCACGCATTTCAAAATTCCTAGACAACCCAACCTGTCTTGCTCAAACACGTGAGTTTCATGTTTATCTTGGTCAATTAAATGGCCATTCAGTTGTTATATGCTCTACAGGTATTGGCGGCCCATCTACATCGATTGCAGTAGAGGAACTTGCTCAACTAGGCGTGCGTCAATTTTTACGTATTGGTACTACGGGTGCTATTCAGCCTCACATTAATGAAGGTGAAATATTAATTAGCCAAGCGTCTGTGCGCTTAGACGGTGCAAGCCAACATTTTGCACCGCTTAGCTACCCGGCTGTGTCTGACTTTTATGCAACACAGGCCATGGTTGAAGCATGTAAAAATTTAAACATTGATTTTCACATTGGTATTACTGCATCTAGCGACACTTTTTACCCAGGCCAAGAACGCTACGATACACATTCTGGTTATGTGCCAAAAGCATTTCAAGGTAGCTGTGAAGAATGGCAAAAACTAGGGGTAATGAACTACGAAATGGAGTCGGCTACATTATTCACTATGTGTGCAGCTCTTGGCTTGCAAGCTGCCTGTGTTGCCGGTGTATTAGTTAACCGTACTCGTCAAGAAATCCCTAACGTTGACCACGGTGAAATAGAAAGGAAATCAGTGGCTGTTGTGTTAGAAGCCGCTAAAGTGTTACTCGGTTAGTATTTATTTATAAGTAAATTGATATGTAAAAGCACAGCTTATTAGCTGTGCTTTTATGACTCTATTTAAGCGCAGCGCTAATTACTTGTAGCTCTGGCAAATCAGTAAATCCCGATAGTACCGCTTTCGATACGCCCGCTTGATTTTCGTGCCCTTTCGTTTCTAACAGTGTGATGCCTTTCACTGTCTCCTTATCAAAACTAAGGCCAGCTAAAAAGAACTGACTCAACGCGCTTTGTAGAGGCGATAAGCTTGGACTATAGGCTGCGTTTTCTGCATAACTGCCGTAAAAATCCCCATTATTAAATGTACTTACTTTTACCGCACTAAAATTTTGGCTGTACGGTACATATGCATTTAACGCAAAGCCAGCAAAAGTCTCTTCAATCTGTTCATCATCAAAAACCGCACACTGAGGTTTTGGATTAAACAAGCTAAATTCGTTACCTAAATCGGTTGGCCCAAACGAGTGAGGTAATAGCTCTGCTAATTTAAAATGTTGGCTTGGAAGTAAAATATCAAATTCTTTCGCATCGGCTAATTCGTTCATAAATTGGCGACAGTAACCACAGGGAGCATCGCTTATAGCAATTTTAAGAATTTTTTTAGCGCCATTTAACCAAGCGTTATTAATGGCAGACTGTTCTGCATGAACAACTAAACTCAACGCTTGGTGATCAAACTCTACATTAGCGCCAAAATAAAAGCTGATTTGTTGCTGCTCATCCATGGCTTTGACAATAGCACCCACATGAAAATGTGATACTGGAGCCACCGAAAACTCAGACGCTAAAGGCACTAAACCTTGTAATAATGAATCGACTGAAACATTAAACTCTTTGCACAGCTGTTCAATATTGTTTGCGTTTAATATGCCGCGTTGCGACTTTAATTGGCTACGTAAAGACGCTGTTTGCGCTACGTTTAAAGAGATGTGTGTATTAATAAGTGCTGTGTCTTGTTGCACAGTAAAAGTTGATGAAGCCATAAGGTTTTTTAATTATTCAATGGCTAAGTAGTTTAAAAGGTTAAGACCCAAATTGCTAGGGCCTGTTGACCTTTCAGGATTAAAATTTGTTCTAACTATGGACGATTTGATCGTGGCGCGAGGTTTGTAACCTAGTGGGCTAAATAAAAACCGAGCAAAGCTACCGCGTCCTGCTCACGCCCCTTACCTACATCCATGTAGGCAACAAAGAGTTAATCGTTCCTAGGACGAACCTTCTGGCAGCGCGTGTTTGGTATTCATACTGCGTTATCGCCTATTTATGGGGAATAACCACACTACATAGGCTCTGCCTTGCCTAAGTACCAAACACACTGCTGCAAATTTAACCTCAAAAGATAAACAGGCCCTCGGTTATTAAACATAAAAAAAGGGAACACAGCGTGTTCCCTTGCTAAATAATAAACGTTAACGATTAACCAGTATTACGCATACCTGCAGCAATACCTGTCATAGTGATCATTAATGCATTATCGATGTCCCCTTCGTTATGCTCCTCGTTAGAACGAGCACGGCGAAGCAATTCAACCTGCAATACATTAAGCGGATCGGTGTACGGATTTCGTAAACTAATCGACTCTTTGATCCAAGGCTGACCGGCAAGTAAACTTTTTTGTGGACTTAATGACTGCACAAGCTCAATGGCTTCTTCAAGCTCTTTTCGCAAAGTTACACCCAATGGCTTGTACATGTCTTCCACCAGCGCATTATCATAATGCTCACTTAACCAGCTATCGGCTTTACTAAATACCATTTCGAGCATTTCTAAACGGGCTCTAAAAAATGGCCAATTGAGGCTCATTTCGTTTAGTGTTTCTAAGCCATATTGATCTAGTGCCTTTTTTAAGCCTGTTAACGCACCTAACCAAGCAGGCAACATTAACCGGTTTTGACTCCATGCAAAAATCCACGGAATAGCACGTAAACTTTCAACGCCTCCATTAGGGTTGCGTTTTGCAGGGCGAGAGCCAAGCGGAAGTTTAGAGAGCTCCAACTCTGGCGTTGCCATTCTAAAGTAAGGAACAAAATTCTCATCATGGCGAACAACATTGCGGTAATGCTCACACGACTGCTCACTAATAAGCTTCATGACTTCGCGCCATTGTGGCTTAGGCTCTGGCGGTGGTAATAAGTTACTTTGCAGTACAGCACCTGCATATATATTTAAGCTCTGCAGTGCAACATCTGGCAAACCAAATTTAAAGCGTATCATTTCGCCTTGCTCTGTTACCCGTAAGCCACCTTTAAGTGAGCCTGGTGGTTGCGAATGCAATGCTTGCGCAGCCGGTGCACCACCTCGACCAACGGTTCCTCCTCGGCCGTGAAACAACACAAGCTCAATGCCACGCTCATCGGCAAGTTGCACTAGTTTGTCCATGGCTTCGTATTGAGCCCAACCGGCAGCCATCATACCGGCATCTTTTGCCGAATCGGAATAACCGATCATTACATTTTGCGTATTTTGAATATGGCCGCGGTACCACACATTATCGAGTAATGTAGTGATCACGTCGCTACCGTTATTTAAATCGTCTAATGTTTCAAATAATGGGGCAACCGGCAATTCAAAACTACAGCCACTTTCTTTAAGAAGAAGCTGAACAGCTAAAATATCGGATGCAGTGCGTGCCATAGAAATAATATACAAACCAAATGTTTTTTCATCTTGCTGTGCGATTACATCGAAGGTGTCGAGCACTTCTTGTACATCAGGGCTTGGTTGCCAATGCTTAGGAATAAGCGGACGACGCGAATTAAGCTCTGCTAATAAAAAGGCTTGCTTATCTTGCTCTTGCCACTGGTTGTAATCCCCTAACCCTAAATAACGCGTAAGTTCAGAAAAAACGTCGCTGTGGCGCGATGAGTCTTGGCGCACATCTAATTTTGCCAAACGCAGGCCAAAGCTGTTTAAACGATGCATTAAATCAAGCAGTAACCCGTCAGCAACGACTTTCATGTTACATTTTAATAACGAACGATAACACACCTCAATTGGGTGTTTGAGTTGGTTAATATCAGTTACAAGGTCTTGTGCATCAGTGCGTTTGTGTTTAATTTTTGCACCTAAATGTGCCACTGTTTCAGACACTTCGCCTTTAAGCTTTTTGAGCACTGTGCGGTAGGGTTCAAAGTCTTGGCCAGCTAACTCAATAAGCTCTTCGCTAGCATCAGACATAGATAACTCAGCGCATAACGTATCAATATCTCGGCCATATAAATCAAGCGCCATCCAACGACCATGGTCAAGTACTTGTGAAGTAACCTGCGCAGTAACAAATGGGTTACCGTCGCGATCTCCCCCCATCCAAGATGTGAATTCAATAGGGCTGTAATCAATGGGCAGCTCTAAACTAAGCTGCTCTTTTGCGTGTTCCGAAAACTCACGTAAAAACCGAGGTACTGCATGCCACAGGCTATTTTCTATAACTGCATAGCCCCATTTAGCTTCATCGACAGGCGTTGGGCGCGAGCGGCGAATATCGTCGGTATGCCACGCTTGGCTTATTAGCTGGGCAATTCTATTTAAAATAGCTTCGCGCTCATGTTCCAAGTTATCTTTTCGTTCCAGCGATGCTAAACAGTCGCTCAACTCTACGTGCTTATTGATGATTGTACGACGAGTAACCTCAGTGGGGTGAGCAGTTAATACTAAATTAATGTGGAGTTTTGAGAGTGTGTCAGCAAGGTGGTTCGAATCTAGCTGACCTTCTTGTGCTTTAGCGGCTAACGTTTTTAATGTTTGAGTGAGAGGGTTTTGCTGGCCAAGACCAGCGTCATTAAAACGCGATACAGTATGAAACTGCTCTGCCACATTGGCTAAATTTAAAAAATGATTAAATGAACGGGCAACCGGTAAAAGCTCTTCATCACTAAGCGCATGTAGTACTTCAATTAACGCCTTGCGATCGTCTTCATTACCACTGCGAGAGGATTTTGATAAAGCCCGAATTTCTTCTACTTTATCTAAAATTGCTTGGCCTTGGGCATCTTTTATAGTTTGACCTAATAATTGTCCAAGTAGACCTACATTACCTCGCAGGGCGGCATATTGTTCACTCATTTCTCAGTCTCCTTTGTTTCATGGAAGACTATTAATATCATTAAGAGCGCATATTTAATAGATCCATTTGCAATGTCATGTCGTAAAAAAATATAGATAAAATAATCACAAAGCATTGATATGATCATTTTTTACGACGGCAACTGCCCCCTTTGTAGCACCGAGATGCAGCAGCTAAAGCAAGCCGACAAGCACAATCTCATCACGCTTGAAGACTTAAATGCAAACGACTTTAGCCATCGTTATGCTCATGTGAATAAAACTCAAGCACTTACTTACTTGCAAGCACAATTAGACACTGGTGAGATGATTTATGGGCTAGATGTAACGTACCAGTCTTGGAAAACAGTTGGTAAACACAGGTGGCTGAAACTACTTCGCCTACCCGTTATTCGAATTTTTGCAGATTGGGGGTATGTTTTTTTTGCAAAGCATAGGCACTCTATTAGCCAGTTTTTAATGCCTAACACCCAATGCAATAACGGCCAGTGCGCCATAAAATCAAAAGGTAAAAAATGAAAACCATCATCCTTTTTGGTGCTAGTAGCGCGATAGCTAAAGCCTACGTAAAGCACCTTCAAAACCAAGCAAATAAATTTAACATTGTATGTGTAAGTTCAAGCAACACAGTTTCACAAAATAGTGACAACATTAGTTATTATAATACTGACTACTCTGCGGATAGCTTATCTGGATTGACTCAGCATTTAAAAGATGAACAAGCCGACATACACCAAGTAATTATGTTTAACGGTAAGTTACATAACACCGAACACATGCCAGAAAAAAAGCTTGAGGATATCAACGCTGATTATTTTAACTTGTTACTAAACGCTAATACGCTCACCCCATTGCTTTGTTTGCAAAGCGTTTTACCTTTAATTAATCATAAAACGCATTGTACAATAACAGCCCTCAGTGCACGTGTGGGAAGTATCAACGACAACAAAATGGGGGGCTGGTACACTTACCGTGCATCTAAATCAGCCCTAAATATGCTATTTAAAACTGCCGCAGTAGAGCTCGCTCGTCGTGCAAAGAACACCAAACTTGTGCTGTTCCACCCCGGTACAACCGATACCGAGCTGTCTAAGCCATTTCAAAAAAATGTACCCGAAGGCAAGTTGTTTACACCCGAATTTGTAGCACACCAACTTTTTGATTTAACAAATAATAACCCTGATTTAGAACTAAATGGCGAGCCGGCCTACTTAGATTGGCAAGGCTCAACTATACCGTGGTAAGGATTTAAAATGCATTTTACTAAAGCGCGCATCGACGCACTTGAAAAACGTACTCGTACACATTTAATAAACTCGTTATCTGGGTTTAAAAGTGCAAACTTAATAGGCACACAAGACCTACTAGGCAACACTAATCTATCGATTGTCAGTTCGGTTATTCATTTAGGGGCTCATCCTCCTCTGGTTGGCATGATAATGCGACCACACAGTGTACCGCGCCACACGTTTGAAAATATATTACAAACAGGTGTTTACACTATTAATCAGGTTAATAAAGCCATTTATAAACAAGCGCATCAAACCTCTGCACGCTACGACAAAGACGAATCTGAATTTGATGCTACGGGGCTTACTCCTGAGTATTTAAATGAGTTCTCAGCTCCTTTTGTTGAAGAAAGCCGATTAAAATACTCTGTTAAATTTGTTGAAAGTAAACATCTTGAAATAAATGGTACTGAACTGGTAATCGGTGAAATTGTAGACGTGTATTTAGATGAAACCGCTTTGCAAAGCGATGGTTTTCTAGATTTACAAGCCATTGATACTGTGGCTGTGACGGGCCTTGACAGCTACCACACCGCCAATAAATTAACGCGCCTTCCCTACGCAAAAAAATAACATTAAGGGGTGTATTTCACTAATGCCAGTCAGTTAAGCTGACTGGTATTTTTCTTTTTTGTGGGGTATTTGCTTGGTTTGGGTTTGACCCTCCGAGGGTAGAACCTGTCTTCC